>JBBQZO010000010.1:0-161301 GCA_038207625.1 Burkholderiales bacterium
CCGCGCTGAACTGCGGACACGCCGGCGCTGTTCGAGCGCTGGACACGCCGGCGTCGTGCTGGCGCCGGACTCGCGGACACGTCGGCGCTTTGCGAGCCGTGGACCCGCTAACCTGCCTGGCGCGCGGCATGCCGTCGTGCAATCCGCGCGCCAGGCTGGACGCCGGTGGGACGCGACCGCCGCCGGCGCCGGACACGCTGACGCAACGACTATCCAGCCGCTGCGCGGTATCTCCAGCCGCTTCGCGGCCAACAACTTCAACGCTTGAATCGAGTTTGGCCAACGATGCGCGCTCGTGCCTCGCTTGCGGCCGCGCGCCGCCGTCAGTCGGGTCAAGGACCACGCAAAAGCACAGCCGCTCCGGGGGCCCCTGCACGGCTGCGAGGCCTGTCCGGTGCGCTGCGCGCACGGTCTCGGCCAGGCGCTGCGCGCGTCCACCACACGGGGTGCGGCCAGTCAGGTGAAGGAAGCGCGCTCCTGCGTCGCTTGCCGCCGCGCTGCGCCGGCAGTCAGGTGGTTTAGCCCCGCCCGCCCACGGCCGTCACGCCGTGCGGGGTCGCGCTGCGCTGCTCCGCCCCGCACGTCGCGCCGTCCTCCCGTCCGCCCCCAAGGGGCTCCCCAACCCAATAAGCGCGCCAAGTTCAAACCCAACCCCGCGTCTCCAAGCGGTGCAAGGCAAACACCCGCCTCGCACCGCATGTGTGAGCGTGTCTTTGCCCGCGGCCGTCAAGGGTCCGCTGCGCCGCTGCGCGCCCTTGACCGCGCATGCGCCGCCGGCCCGCACGCCAAGATTGGCAACTAAACAAAATAACGCTTGCCTCGCGCGTGCGCGAGGGCCAAACTCGCGTCTAGGAAAAATTCGCTCTTTAGGTACAATTCGCCTGGTAAAAATGCTGCCAAGTCCTTGAATGGACTAGGGAAAACGGCCGGTATTACGGTAAGTGCGCGTCGAGCGGACGTTACCTGTCCATTGATCCTGTCACTACCGATGCGAATACGGGCGGCAGCTTCAACCGCTACGTCTACGCGAACAACAACCCGTATATGTTTGTGGATCCAGACGGTAGGGATCCTCAGATTCCGTTTCCGCTGCCGCCGCCACCACTACCAACGCCGAATACGCCGTCGGTCACAATCACAGGCCACCGCGATCCGTTTGCGGGTGATCCGTTCAATTCGCCGGTACAGTCGTCCTCACAGTCCGGCCCTGGGCAAAAGGTGTGGAAAGCAGTCTTTGGTAGTGGCACAGCAGCGCCGTCGCCGACGCCGCCAGATGACCAAGATCACGGACAAGATAAGTATCGAAAGCCCAATGAAAAGCTTGAGAAAGGCGATCAGCTTGACATGGCGAAATTTGACCGTCGCGTCAAGGTTGAAGGCGAAGTTAGATTCCAGGATCAGAAATCGGGCTATCAGATAACGCCGGACCGCGCCGGGGGCAATTCGCATGGTGGTAGTGCTTTTAAACTTGTGGATCGTGCCGGGAATCGCGTAGCGACGCTCAGTTCTGATGGTGTTGTACTTCGAAAGTAGGAGGTTGGGTAAGCATGAAACACAGTTTAACTAGACCGCTTGATGCCTATTTCCCGGAGGTTGAGATCGGCGAGGTTGATCCTTCGTCGAATGGATATGTGGCTGTAAACGTATCCCTATTTGACCACTGGTTAACCGACGACGAGGCGGACACGAGCAAGACGTTATGCTACGGGGTCGCAGTCGATGCAGGCGCGCTGGATGAGTATTTGGAAGGCGAACGCAAGTTCTTAGATTTTTATGAATCGTTGGCTGTGGATGGGGTGATCTGCAATCGCCCTGCGCCGCTCCGATTAATGAATGCGAATGATCCAGAATTTAGAGAAATCGTTGTCGCAAGTCTTCGTGAAAAAAAATCTATGGACGTCTATTTTTTGTCCGCGAGTGTCAGAATTATCGGGCGCTATGATCGAACTGACTTGGCATTGCTTGAGCGTGTGACAGACCTGCCTGCATTCGGTGCGAAAGTGCGGGGCGCCGGCTTGTCCATATTGACGTAAAAAGGGTTTGATCTATATCCAGTGTCCACAGCAACCCAGCTGGCCTACTACGCGCTTCTGGTCGCGGCATATCACGGGCACGGGCACGGGCAACGGGGTCAGTGCCGACATTCGGACACGAGCTGATCCGGCCGCGGTTAAGATTGGCAACTAAAAAAACGCTTGCCTCGCGCGCGCGCGAGGGCCAAACTCGCGTCTAGGAAAAATTCGCTCTTTAGGTACAATTCGCCTGGTAAAAATGCTGCCAAGTCATTGAATGGACTAGGGAAAACGGCCGGTGTTACGGTAAGTGCGCGTCGGGCGGACGTTACCTGTCCATTGATCCTGTCACTACCGATGCGAATACGGGCGGCAGCTTCAACCGCTACGTCTACGCCAACAACAATCCGTACAAATATATCGACCCGGACGGCCGCCGTGCCAGAGGTTCATGGGAATACGATGATCCAATCGTTGGGCGTGAACCCGGCCAGCAGAGCAAACAGTGTGGAGTTGAATGCCGCACAAGTATGTCGGATGCCGGTAACGGCGCTAAACCAAAACCAAACTCGGCGGTAATGACTGGGAATGCGTATATTGACGAGGCGACAAATGATTTGAATGCAATGGCGTTGATTGCTATGGCAATTGCAGGGGACGGGAAAGGACCTGTGTACGGAACAAAGGTTCATACAATATTTGCCGAATTGGTGCGAAATTCAGGAAGGCCAGACTTGGTTGCGGAGCAAAGTTTCGATTTTAAAGGCCTCGTCGAATACGGTGTAAGTGGCAGCATTCGGACTGATGTAATTTTGGGTAATAATCGCACTGCACCAGTTGCGATTTATGATCTAAAAACAGGTTCGGCACGACTTACCGATAAACGCGTTTTAGAGATTAATGCGCGATTTCCAGGACTCATGCCGCGCCCTACAATCATGGCCATCTACCCGCAACCACCTGGCGAGCGAGGAGATTGAAAATGTCAAATTTGCTATCGAAATTTGCTATCTCTGTTGCTCAGGTCGTGGATGGCACGGAAGGAATCAGAGGAAAGGTAATTGTGCGTCCTACCCGGCATCTCGTACGAGGCTTCTTGTTTGAGAAAACAACGGTTAAGGGGGTCTTTTACATGTGGCGTATGGTAGTGCCACTGTTCAGTCCTGCGATGTCGAATATATCGCTAAACTACAGTGATCGAATATCTTTCGATGGTCGCGGAGACGCAAAGGTTGCAATTGGCAGTGACAGCGCGGCAACCATACGAGAGATTATTGATCCCATCCTTCATGAAAATATTCCATACCTGGGAAAAATGTTTGACCCAGATGCATTTCTACGTGAGTTCGAACCAAAAGGTGATTTCTTTCGACCAAACATTGCACTTGATTTTGCGATCGCGAACTGTTTAGCCGGAAACAAAAAGAGCGGGCGAACTAGGCTTAGCCAGATTCTTGCCTTACCCGACAATTCGCCGATAATTCCCCAGATTCAAGCAGATGCAAAAAACTTGCTGGATGCTCTGGCGAGCGGCGACAGTGCGTTTGCTGATTTGGTTTCTAAGTATGAGGATGAGAACGTAACCACTCACTTCCAAGGGATAACTCGTGGATAAGGGGCCTGGGTCGAATTAATCTTGACTAGCCAAGTCTTATCGCGATGCCGTAGTCCTTGTATTTGAATAAAAAAAGCCACTCCCTCCGGTGCCCCGGATGCGAGTGGCTTTTTTTAATTGCGTACTGCCGATCTGGATCGGCGCTGTTGGCTCAACTGGTGTTGCGCGCCTCGTTCTTGTCGCATCTTTAGCCGATTTCCTGTCGTACGATTTTGGCTAGATCGAGCCGACTTTTCCACATTGGCGTCGTAGGATTTTTTCGGCCCAACCGCACTTGTGCAATAATAGGGGACAATAATAGGGGACAGACCCCTGTTGCTAGGAAATGCCGCTCAATCGAGAAGTCCGGTCCGATTTGATTGCGTCGCTTCTTTCCCACCGGCGCATGCGCCGCCGGCCCGCGAACCAAGATTGGCAACTAAGCAAAATAACGCTTGCCTCGCGCGCGCGCGAGGGCCAAACTCGCGTCTAGGAAAAATTCGCTCTTTAGGTACAATTCGTCTGGTAAAAATGTCGCCAAGTCCTTGAATGGACTAGGGAAAACGGCCGGTGTTACGGTAAGTGCGCGTCGGGCGGACGTTACCTGTCCATTGATCCCGTCACCACCGACGCCAACACCGGCGGCAGCTTCAACCGCTACGTCTACGCCAATAACAATCCCTATAAATACATCGATCCAGACGGGCGAGAGTCAGAGTGCAGTTGGCGAACCCAGTGCACAAGGATCGTATACGGCAGTCTTGCTGCGGCAAGCGGCTCAGTTGGTCGGCTCGCGGCACCAGGCAGGCCCACAATCGGCGAGGTAGTTACTGACATATTGGAATCCGATCCGGTACGCCTTTTGACTGAGCCGCTGACGCGCGAGGCAGGCTTTGGCATGATTGGGATGCTCGGGAAGGAGCTAAGGGCTGCATCCCTTGTCGCAACGGAAGCAAAGGCCGGCACAGCGATATTGGATGTCAATAAGCTTAACCATATCTTCGTGGAGAAGCACAATTTAGGTGCGATAGTTACGCAATTCGGTTCTCGTGAGAACGCATTCGTTGAGATACAAAAAGCCGCAACGGCGGCAACACACGGCGTGAGCGGTGTTTTTGAAAAGGTCGTTAAAGTGGGCACTGAAACAGTAACGGTTCGAGGAAGCGTTGTAGACGGGGCAGTTAAGATTGGGACGGTATTCAAACCATGACACAATCACTTTTTCCAATTGAACGCGCCGTTGTAGAAAAAATTCTAACCGGCGACTATCCAACGCTCTTACAGCTTCGACATCAGCTTGAAGTGTGTACGGTCGCCACGCGCGAATTTACGGGAGTTGGTTTTTACACCACGTTCGAGGTGCCCGAGACTGCACCGAGAACAGCGGGACTTGATGTCACGTTTGGGGATGTTGTTGGCGATCTCCCAGGGGTTTCTGGTGGTGTTGGTTTTTTGCTTTATGTTAAAGATGGTCTCCTCGATACGCTAGAAGGCTACACGTATGACGAGCGGTGGCCACTAGAAATTGGGGCGTTTAGTCTTCGGTATGTCAAAGGTGATGTGCGTGACTTGAATGATGTGCCGTTGTTGTTACGAAAGGCGGATAAGGGGCCAGGCTCGAATTAATCTGTGATCGGAAGTTTGACAAAAAACCACCCGCTGGAATTTCCGGCGCAGGTGGTTTTTTTTTGCGCCGGGCGGTCATCAGCGGCCGACGATCTCAGCAACAAAATCCACCCTGTTTCTCAGAAACGCACGCGGTCCCGTTGCGACCGTCGCCAGCCAGTTCGGGCACCCACTACGCACGTCGCAGGAGGCCCCGCACCCCGTTTAAAGCTGCACACATTACGCACGCCTTCGGCGAGCCTCAAAAACAAGGGCAACGGGGTCAGAGGGCAACGGGGTCAGGGCAACGGGGTCAGTGCCGACATTCGGACATGAGCTGATCCAGACGCAGCCAAGATTGGCAACTAAGCAAAATAACGCTTGCCTCGCGCACGCGCGAGGGCCAAACTCGCGTCTAGGAAAAATTCGCTCTTTAGGTACAATTGGCCTGGTAAAAATGCCGCCAAGTCCTTGAATGGACTAGGGAAAACGGCCGGTGTTACGGTAAGTGCGCGTCGGGCGGACGTTACCTGTCCATTGATCCCGTCACCACCGATGCGAACACCGGTGGCAGCTTCAACCGCTACGTCTACGCGAACAACAACCCATATCGTTACATAGATCCTGATGGGCGGGATCCAATGGGGTGCGGCGACCTTGGCGGCGGCGACTGCAAGACATATGGAGGATCGAGTGGCAAGTCTGGGTCGTCAGAAGTAAGCACATCCGCCAAAGTGGGTGCCGTTGTAGGAGGTGCTTCTGCTGGCTTGGCTGCCGCTGGCTGCGATATTTACACGCTAGGAGCATGTTCCCTTGCTAATCCCGGGATGGTTGCGGGTGGTGTTGCTGGCGGCGCAATGCTTGGTGCAATCACAGGTGAACGACTTGACAAGGCATGGACGCAACTCAATAATTTGGTCGACAAAGCTCTGGCGCCAGGTCCGATAGAAACTCAATATGCGTTGGTCGCGCGCGTTACTGGCCCGTACCCTAGTGTGCTAGGTGGCTTGGTCACACTCAATGCGGGCGATGTATGGAAATATGGCACAACAGTTGATCCGAATGGTCGCTACCCTCAAAGTTCACTCGCGGGATTGAACCTTCAGATGGTCGAACAAACTCACGGTTCGGCATATCAGGTCCTCGTCCAAGAAAAGGCGATGCTGTTCCAATACGCGATACTTAACGGAAGTCTCCCCCCTGGCAACCGGATATTTAAGTAGTGTTCTTCGGCTGCGGCTCGCTGGCGCAACAGCCTAATTTCGATTGAATTAAAGTGTGTTAAAGGTGCTTAGAATCATGACCTACAATCCAATTTCCGAAGTCATTGATGAACCCTTAGCTATCGATGCGACAAAAGTCGATCAGCTACGGGCGTTTCGTAGTGGGCCGAAACTCGCCGCCCTACCGGGGGTCGATCCATCCCAGGAGCGCGAACGGCTATCGAAAGTGCTGGACGATTTGGCAGATCGGCTGATTCGCGGGATAGAAAGCAATCCAACGAAACTATGGGTGCTTACAGAATTTCAACTTGCGCTTGAACGCGTAGAGCAAGAAGACACAGAAGGGCGTGAGCATTTCGGGATGGAGTTAGAACAGCTCATGGACATTCTCGACATTGAGAGTTCCGATGGGCTACTTTCCTGCTATCTTGGGGGAATTTAGGCGGATAGATAAGGGGCCTGGCTTAGATAAGGGGCCTGGCTCGAATTAATCTGCCGCACTTCATGACGATCGCGGTGCCGTAACCCTTGTATTTGAATAAGAAAAGCCATTCCCTCCGGTGTTCCGGATGCGAGTGGCTTTTTTTAGTTGCGTACTGCCGATCTGGATCGGCGCTGTTGGCTCAGTTGGTGCGTTGTGTCCTCTTGGCCTTGGCCGCCGGCTCCTTGCGCGCCGGCGGGCTGACGCGCGCGAGCGTGCCGGCGATGGCGCCGCTGACCTGGTTCTTGACGATCATCGCCTCCAGCACCGCCTTGGCCACCTGCTTCTCCTCCGGCGACATTGAATAATAGGGGACGTACCCCTGTTATCAGGCAATAGGGCGAAATTAGCGCTGGCCCATCTCGTAATAATAGGGGGCAGCCCCCTGTTTCTTGGAAATTTCGGCCAATCAACAACAGCGAATAATAGGGGACGTACCCCTGTTGTCACTATTGCGCCGATGGCCGCGCCAAGGTTCTGCAAGGCCAGGCGCGCGCAGCGCGGAAACCGCTCGCGCTGCGACGAATTGATCGCACGTTGGCCGGCCGAACTCCGGGATCACTTAACGAAGCTCGCGGAGGGTAGTTTTCAGGATGCCTCGCACGGTCATGCGAGGTAAGTAGTTCTTGTCCAGAAACGGCGATCGCGCCCGTCCATTCCGAGTACCCAAGAAAAAAGGGCCTGCACACCGAAGCATGCAAGCCCTTCATTCTATTCAACTACATATTCTGGCTCCCCGACCTGAACTCGAACCAGCGACCTGCGGATTAACAGTTCGATCGTTCCATCGATTAAAAAGAAGAGTTCAATCGGATGGACTTGACGGGACCCTAGTCCACCGCCATCTGGGCCGCCCTATTTGCGACGGGCCGCCTTCTTCTTGCGTACCGGGGGCACTGGCGGGAGCAATCCGTCCGCCCATATCCGGGTCCATTGATTCACGTTCTTCACCGTCTCGCGTTTTAGCGCCGCGGTTGCCTGCGCGCGCGCCGCGCCGGCCATCTGGTTGCCGATCCGGTTCGCCGGACTCAGAAACATGCTCATGAAAGGGTTTTTCATCGCACCACCTCCGCAACTATACGAAACCGGAAGTCTAGCGGATGTTCGGGCGCGACTCTGTACGCTGCCCAACGCATGGAGCGGCCTTGCTGGCGGGCGGATTACGGGATTCACCCGCACTTGAAAGCATGGCGCCAGCTAGCACACGCGGCAACGGTGGAGCAGCGCGAGTGTTTCCATCCAGGAAACCGCATGCCAAACGAAAAAACGCAATTCCAGAATGCAAAAAAGGGCTGCCGGCCGAAGCGGGCAACCCTCATTGTTCCTACACCTACATGTTCTGGCTCCCCGACCTGGACTCGAACCAGGGACCTGCGGATTAACAGTCCGTCGCTCTACCAACTGAGCTATCAGGGAAAAGAGGCAACATTATATCCGCTCAAGCAAGAATTGGCGACCCTGTTTTTGCATCTTTTTTTGCCGGCCAGATTCGCCCCGTTTGCCCACCCGAAAATCCGACAGCGGCGCCGGCCCGCCATGCCTGTGCGCTACGCGCTGGCGGCCTGCATGCTCGCCTTGTCGTATGCGCGCAATGCGGCCTCCATTGCGCGCGCGAACTGCTGGGGTTGATCCACGTACAGGGCGATATAGCGTTTGCTCAGCTTGCGCGGATAGCCGAACCACATCGTGTCGAGCAAGGTGTCGGCACGCAAGACCAGCACGACATTGGGCGCCTCGCCCGGCGCGACACGCCAGAGTTGACTACCGTCCATGCCCTGCGCGCCGCAATGCGCTTTGAAATCGCCCACCGGCACGCGGCACTCGGCGATGGCGGCCAGCGCGACGACGGCCGCGCTGCGGATGCCCAATTCCAGCGTCAGCGCGGCGGGGGCAATGCTGTGGCCCGTTTCAGCGAGCATGCGCCGATCGCCCAGCACCCAGATCGCCGCGTACAGCCCGATGACGGCGACGCAGCCCTGGACCAGCAGATGCGGCCAGAACGACAGCGCCAGCGCCTGCACGCTCCACGCCAGCGCGGCCGCGCCGGCGCCAGCGGCAAGCAACAGCAGCAGCGCGATCGCGCGCCCGTTCGGGCCGCCAGCGACGCCGAACCCGGCGCGCACCGGCACAGCGCGGCGCGTCAGGGCACGCCAGCATCCCGCATAGATTTTTTTCTCGATGGCGTAGTAGCCATGCACCCAGCTCGGCATCGCCTCGACAGTCAGCCGGTCCAGGCTGGCCAGGTCGACGCCATTGGCGGTGCGGGCGCGCACCTTCACGACGGCGCGGCGCACGGCCAAGCCGACGCGCAGCACCACCCATGCCGACAGCAACCAGCCGGCCGCAATCCAGAGCGGGTCGCCGGACAGTCCCTTTTGGCGTATCAGATAGCCTGCGGCCAAGTACAAAATGATCTGTGCACTGCGCTTGACCAGGTGTGTTTTATTCATTTGCATGCTGTGCGCGACTGCTGGCGAGACACGGCAAACCTGCGCGCACGCGGTGCCGCAGCAGATTGCCCTGCCCATTCCGCCAGCCTGGTCATACTTTCAAAGTGGAAATAAGGCCCACAATCTGGGGGATCAATGCATAGATTGCAAGTGTGCTCGACAAGGTCCTGCTGCGCGCCCCGTTCGGCCCGCCGCCAGGCCATCGGCGCGCGGCACGGCGCCAAGCCGTGCCGGCCTCGTCGCCCCGGCTTCACACGGCCAAACGTCGGGGGCCACACCGCTGCACATGGACCTTGAACAGGGAGCCTCCTTGCTCTATCATTTAACTATGATAGGTTGCACTTAGGCAACATTGTTGCAGCGGCAAATTATCTGCCGTTGCCGTTTTCCTTGTCCGCCCCACGATGGCGCGCCGCCCCGCAGGTGCTGCGCGCATCACGAACAAATTCGTCCGTCCAAGGAACCCCGATGCCAGCTCGCCCATCCGCCCCCACTGCCCTGCCCGATCCGCGGGAAACGGCGAAAACGCGCGCCCGCCTGATCGACAGCTTTGGCACCGACGGCGATTTGCTGTCGCTCGGCGTGGCGATCGCCCGCGTCGTCGAAATGACCTCGTCGGAGGACGAGGCGACCCAGAACATCACCTACTACGTACTGGCCGATGTGGGCCTGACGCAGAAGATCCTGCGCCTGGCCAACACCGTGTTTTACCGCAGCGCCACGAATGCCCCCGTCACCACGATTTCGCGCGCCATCTTTCTGCTCGGCCTGGACACCATCAAAACGACCGCGCTGGCCTTGCTGCTGGTCGACAACCTGGCCAACTCCGAACACGCCGAAGCGATCCGCAGCGAACTGGTCGAAGCACTGTGCGCCAGCCTGATCGGGCGCGAACTGGCGCGCCAGAGCAGTCTGCAAGGCGCCGAAGAGGCCTCGATCGCGGCGCTGTTCCACAACCTCGGGCGCATGCTGATGGCCTCGCACGAACACGCGCTGTACGAACAGATCGGCGCCTTGACGACGCTGACCGACAATCCGGTCCAGGCCGCCATCCAGACGATGGGATGCAGCTATGAATTCCTGACCGAGACGGTGCTGCGCTCATGGAATTTTTCGGAATTGCTGGTGCAGGCCCAGGATCGCCTGCCGCCGGGCACGCTCAAGCCATCGCGCAATCGCCAGGAATGGATGCGCCAGGTGGTGACGTTCAGCGCCGAAGCGGCGCGTCTGGTACTGCAGAGCAAGGATGCCGTCAGCTCGCCGCACAGTGCCGCCCTGCTGGCGCGCTACGGCAGCGCCTTGCAGCTCGATCTGGCGCGTCTGACGCAGTTGTTCGCCGTCGTCGGGCGCGAGATCGGCCAGGTGGTCACGTCGCTCAACCTGATGCCCAACGTCCAGGACCCGGGCGCGTCCGGCTTGCGCGCGCCCAGCACTTTGCCCAACGCACTCAAGCTGGCCACCATGGCCACCCATACCGTTCTGACCAGCGCGCGCCATGACAGCGGCAAGCCGCTCAATGCGCGCGATCTGCTGCTAGACGGGATCCAGGCGGCCACCCAGATGATGGGTTCTAGCAACGTCAAGCCCAGCGCGCTGATCTTGCTGGTGGTGGAGACTTTGTACATCAGCATGGGTTTTCGCTTTGCCGCCGCCTGCGTGCGTGACGTGCGCAGCAACAGCTATCGGGCCATCGTCACAATGGGCGAACGCCACGTGGAGCGCCAGACCCGGTTTTGCTTTCCACTCGCTTCCAGCAGTGACATCTTTCACCTGGCCATGGAGAACAATGCCGACTTGATGATCGAAGACGTCAGCAGCACCAGCATCCGCGACCTGCTGCCGGACTGGCACAAGCAATTGCTGCCCGACACGCGCTCGATCATGCTGCTGCCGCTGGTGCAGGGAAAGAACCAGTACGGCGTGTTCTATGCCGATCGCTGCCAGCCGGCCTCGGACGGCATCAGCTCGGACGAAGCGGCGCTGATCAAGACGCTGATCGGACAAATGATGACGGCCATCTGTCCACGCGGCGCCAAGTAGACCGCGCCGCCGTCACGCACCGAGGTGGCGCGTCAGCGACCGGCTAGTGCAGATTGATGGCGACGATGCCAAAGTCGGCCGTGATATACAAGATGCCGTTGGCCGACAGCGCCAGCGTACCTGCCGCAGGATAACTCCACACGACGGCGTGGGTGACGCGATCGATCGCATAGGTGGTCATGTCGGTGCTGGCGAAAACGAGGTTGTTCGTCAGTAGCACGTCGCTGATGAATTTATGCTGGTCGGCCGGCGGCGCCCAGGACCACGCAACGCTGCCGTCGCTTTCCGCGTGGGCCTCGAGCTTGAAGGACTTGTTGTTGAGCGCGTACACAACACCACCCTGGTAAGCGGGATTACCCATATACACACCGGGCGCGATCCAGCGCGTCGTCTGGGCGGCAATGTCGAAACTGATCAAGGCGCTGGCCGGCGTGTCCAGCCCAGGATTGTTGATGCCATACACGGTATTGGCCGAGGCGATCACCGGCGCCCCCGCGGTCGGCACAGCCCCGATTGCCCCGCCGGGCATGACAATGGTCGCGAGCTTGGCGCCGGTGCTGCGATTAATCACCGTCAATCTGCCGTCCATCATCGCGTAAGCGTTGTTGGCATCGACCGCCGGTGTCCAGCGATCGTGGTTGCCCAGCAAGGTAAAGAACGTCGCCGTGCCCGCCGTGGCGTCAAACGCATTCATGCCCCCGTTGACGCCGCCGTTGGTGTAGACGGTGCCACCCAATACGGTGGGCGCCTGGTAGCTGGCGTACTGGTCCGCCATCACTGAACGGAAAATCTGTTTGCCGCTGACCGCATCAAAGGCGAACATGTAGGACGAAAACTGCGCGCCCGCCGCAATGTACACTTTTCCGTTCGACACGGCCGGTGGATTGGCCATGGTATAGGTCAGATCGGAGAACTCATGGGTCCAGATCTGCGCGGCGTTGTCCTCGTTAAATGCAAACACCGCATGACCATACTGATTGTTGTTCCACTCCAGGCCAGTGGCGAAATAGAAGCGGCCGGCGCTGACTGTGAGCGGGGAAATTTTCGACGTCAAGCCTGGGATCGTCGAGGCATTCCACTTCCAGCGCGGTGAGAAATTGGCCGGCGTCAGCGTGACCGGCACGAAGCCCGTATGCGCGGCGTTTCCTTGAAAGGTCTCCCAGTCGGGTGCGCCGACCAGCGCGCTCAATTTGCCCGTCGTGAATCCGCCCGAGCTGCTTGCCGACGCCTGCACGTCGATATCGTAAGGCACTTTGAACGGCGATCCGGCCAATTGAGTGACGCACTTGGTGTCGGCGCAGACGTTGACCGTCACATTGCCGGTGTAATGAGCGGCCGCGATGGTCGCTGACGGCGTGATGAGAATATCGAGGCTGCCGTCGGCGTTGACGGTGACGCTTGGTGCGTTCGGCAATGCGGCAACGTCATTGTTCATCACCAGATAGGCGACGCCGGTAAACGGCACCGTCTGCTTCGCCTTCAAGGACAGCGTCTTAGGACTGCCGACGACATAGACTTCGCTGATCGTGCCGGGTGTCAGCGTATATGTGGCGAACTGAGCGGGCGTCACCGGCGTTGGCGTTGGCGTTGGCGTTGGCGTTGGCGTCACTTGCGGTCCGGCTAATAAACCTCCTGTGGTGCTGGAAGTGGAGCCTCCGCCGCCGCAACCGGCCAACAGAGCGACTGCCAAGCCAAGGACTAAAGTGCGTTTCTGGTGCATGTTGATAGCCTTTAAATGATATAGCGCGTGCCGAGCAGCCAATCCGCCCGCAATTGGCATGTCGAACGATTGCCGTGGCCACAAAAAAATTGACTTTAACATAATTAATTCATTTGCAATAGATATCAATTTGCACACTCGCTGGAAAACCATCACAAGCCGCCCCCACCATTGACAGGCAGTGCGCCAAAAGCGCCGACGCGGCACGGACAAGGCCGGCCATCTGGGGCTAAACGGCGCGCGATGAAACAGTCATCGATTGCCAACTTGGCGTCGCGCCCCACACCAGGGCGAGCCAGCACACGTGATTTGCCAGCGGCAGGGACCGTTGCCGGCCGTTCGCTCACGGGTGCGCGAGCTGCAAATGGAACAGATATCCGTCCGTCATCACCTGCTGGACCAACGCCATCGCGGGCACGCGCGCGCCACGCGTGAAGCCGCACTTTTCCAGCACGCGCGCGGACGCGGCGTTGTCGATGGTGACCCGCGCCTCCAGGCGTTGCAGTCCCCATTGCCCAGCACCCACGGCACGGAGATAGCGCACCGCCTGCGACGCCAGGCCATTGCCGGTGTGGCGCTGCCCGATCCGATATCCGATTTCGGCCAGTCCCCTTGCCAGGTCGATATCCTTGAGGTTGGCTCGCCCGATGATTGCGCCAGCCTGATCGACGATCACGCAGGGATGCCAGGTGGCGTTTGCATAGCCGGCGAGATAGTGCGCGATATGCGCGTGCACGCCGTCGCGCGTATAAAAGGCGTCGCCGCGGGGATCGACCAGCGTTTCGAACCAGTTGCGGTTGGCGCGCTCAAATTCCAGCAGGCGATCGCCATCGCCAGGCTGCAGGGTACGGATGCTGAACGCGCTCATTGGTCCTCCAGAAAGTTGCTCGACATAAGGATAGCGGCAGCGCAGGCCAGCATCAGCACGCCAGCCCAGGTCAACGCGGATGCGACGCCACAACGCAGCGCCACCAGTCCCCACAGCGCGCCGCCGGCCGTCTGGCCAGCGGCGATCATGAAGATGTAGACCGACAATGCGCGCGCGCGCTGGGCGCTGGGAAACGCGCCCAGCGCCGCGCCGTTGAGTGTGGTGACGATCGCCGACCAGGCCATGCCGCCGCAGACGATCCACAGCAGCCGCGTGGCCGCTGTCTGCGCCTGCCCGAGCATGCCCAGCATCGCCGCGTAGAGCAGCAATGCGCCAGCCAGCAAGTGCGCGCGCGCTACGTGCCGGCGCAGCAGAGGCAGTACGGCCGAGGCGAGCACGGCGCCGCCGCCCATCGCTGCCATCAGCACGCCGAAGGTGTCCACCTGGGCGCGCAGCACATCGCGCACCAGCGAGGGCAGCAAGGCGGCAAACGCGGTCGAGGCGCAAAAGATGGCGGCCGAATGCAGCAGCAGTTGACGATAGCGGGCCACGCGCCAGGTCGCAGTGAGGCCGCTGAGCAAGTCTCCCCATCGCTGCGACCGGGGCCGTGGCTGCGGTTCCTGTACCTGCCATTGGTGATACACCCATAACAGGGCGCCATACGACAAGGCGTTGACGAGATACAGCGGCGCCGTTCCCGCAAATCGAAACAGCAGCCCACCCAGACAGGGCCCCGCCAGCGCGGCCAGGTTGAAACTGAGGTTGTTCAAGCTAGCCACGGCGGCGAGCTCCTCCGGTGCCACCAGCGCCGACATCGACGCCTGCCACGCTGGCAGCGTGAACGCGACGCCCGCCCCCATGACGAACGTCAGCAGCAATACGCGCGGAGCCGATTGCCAGCCCGCCACGGTCAGCAGCGCCATCGTGCCCGCCGTCAGCGCCATCACGGCGTTGCTACGAAACAGCAGCTTTGGTCTGTGCATCGCGTCGGCCAGCACCCCTGCCGGCAGCGCGCACAACAGCAGCGGCGCCCAGCTCGCCGTTTGCAGCAGCGATGTGAACATGGCCGATTCAGACAGCAGCGCCATTTGCCACGCCGCCGCGAAGGCCTGCACCCAGCCGCCCATGTTGGACAGCAAGTTGGCCAGCCAGAGCCGGCGAAAGCGTACATGGCGTAACGGTAGAAACATGGACGTGCGATAGTGGGCTGCTTGCATGACGCGCTCCTGCATTGAATGGCAACAGTCTAGGCAGGCGCCATCGGGCCGGTCAATCTTGATTCTTGCAATCAACATAAAGATACAATGGCGGCATGCATAAAGACCTGTCAGCGCCCGAAGCGGCGCGCATCCTCGGCATCAGCCTGGCGACCCTGTACGCGTATGTAAGCAGGGGTTTGCTGACGCCGACCAGCACGCAGGGCGCGCGCAACAAGCACTATCCGCACGAAGCGGTACTGCGCCTGGCCGCGCGCAAGGCCGACGCCAAACGTGGCGGCCACATGGCCAGCGCCGCGATGAATTGGGGCGTGCCGGTACTGGAGACGCGCATCTCGCGCATTGACGATGGCCAGCTGTTCTATCGCGGCCACAACGCGCTGACATTGGCCGACGAAGCGACGCTGGAGACGACCGCCGGGCTGTTGTGGAACGACACGCGGCACGATTACTTTTGCGCCGATGGCGCGCCGTTGCCGGCCGGCTTGCTCGATCGGGCGCGCGCACTGACGCGCGGCATGGCGCCGCTGGCGCGCGCGATGGCACTGCTGCCCGTGCTGGCGCATGGCGCGCCGCAGGCCGGCGCTGGCGAGGCCGCCGACATGGTCGCGTCGGGGCCGGCGTTGATGCGCGCCCTGGCAGCCATCTTGCTCGACGTCGAGCCGAGCGCGCGCCCGCTGCACGAGCAAGTGGCGCTGGCCTGGGGTGCCGATGCGGCCCAAAGCGAATTGATACGCGCGGCGCTGGTACTGCTGGCCGATCACGAGTTGAACACCTCGACCTTCGCCGTGCGCTGCGTGGCCTCGACAGGCGCGGACCTGGCCAGTGCGCTGTGCGCCGGCCTGGCCGCCCTGTCGGGCCCCAAGCACGGCGGCGGCAGCGCCGCCGCCAGAACAATCCTGGCCGCCGCCCTCGGCGCGGCGTCGCCGTCAGACTACATCGCCAACTACTACACGGGCACCGATTACAGCCTGGAAGGCTACGGACATCCGCTGTATCCGCACGGCGATCCGCGTGCGCGCTACTTGTTGCAACGCTTGGCGCACATCGAGTCGGCCGCGCCGAAGGCAAGGTTGCTGCTGGCGCTCTGCGGGCAGACCGGCGCCTTGCTGGGCACGCCGGCCAACGCCGATCTCGCCCTGGCGGCGATGGAACTTGCCTGCGGATGGCCCGCTTCGGCGGGCATCATCTTGTTTGCGCTGGCCCGTTCGGCGGGCTGGATCGCCCATGCGGCAGAGCAAGCGGCCAGCGGTGCGCTGATACGCCCGCGCGCACGGTATGTCGGCCAGTTTTTGAGCAACGAGGCAAGTCGCTGACAGAATAAGGCGCGCGCCGATCGAAACCACGCCTGGCGAACGGGCGCTGCGGCGAGTCATCGGGCCTTGGCGTGCGGTTCAAGGCCGGGCATGCGCGTCGGGCTGGCGCTACAGCGACCTCAAGCGGGTGACGTCACCATGCCGCCGGCGTCGATGGCCGCGACAATGTCGCGCACCGCTTGAGGCCGGGCAAACAGAAAACCCTGGATCTGGGCGCAATGGGTCTGTTCCACCCAACCAAGTTGCGCGGCCGATTCAACGCCTTCCACGACAACCCGGCACTGCAAGTCTTCGCCCAGCTTACAGATACTCGATAGCAACAAGAAGCTCTTTTCATCGCGCTCCAGGTTGCGAACAAAACTCTGGTCCACCTTGATTTCGTCAAAGTTCATGGACTGCAAAAAGCTCAAGGAAGAAAAACCGGAGCCAAAATCGTCGAGCGAGATTTGCACACCGAGTTCCTGTAAATCACGGCACACCTTCTTGACGATGTCGATGTCGTTGGCAAACACCTCCTCGGTAATTTCGATGATCAAGGCGCGCGGATCCACCTTTGCCTGCGACAGCAACGCTGCCAGCTCGATGGCAAATTCCGGAAATAGAAATAGCGGCGGCGAGACATTGGCGGCAATCTTGATATCGGCGCCGAAGCGACGGGAGAACTCCGGAATATCGGCAATCACGTGGCGCAGCATCAGCATCCCGAATTCGGCCATCCAGCCCTCCTCGTGCAAGACGGGAATAAAGATGCCCGGCCCGGGTGGCACCTCATCGTCGCTGGCGACCATGCGCGCCAGGCCCTCGAATCCGGCTATCGTGTGCGTATGGCTGTTCACCTTTGCCTGATACACCGGATAAAAACCGCCACTGTCGAGCGCCAGCCGGATCCGCTCTTTCAACGCCAGCCGCGCCTTGATCTGTCGCTCCATATCGGCGGTGAAGTGCAGGCAACCGGAAAACCCGTCACCGGGCGCCATGCTGATCACCAGATGGAGATGCTTCATCAGCGCGCTGTATTTTTCGCCGTAGTGCGGCGCGACAACGGCCACCGCGCGCGCGACGATGCCATAGCGTGCCAGCGTCAGGTCCGCTTCGAGCCGCTGCTCGATGGCGCGGTACAGCCGATCGCTGTCGGCGCAATCGGGCGACCAGATCGCAAACTGGGGCCCGTTCAGTTTTGCCAGAACGTCGGCCTCGCGCAGCCCGGCCTGCAGCGCTCTGGCGATCTTCTGCAATACTTCGCCGTGTTTTTTGTGTCCGTAGATGGCATGGTACAAGTCCATCCCGGTGAGCTTGAGCATCAGCAAGCAACCTTTCGTGCCCGCGTCCAAGTCGGCATCGACGCGCTGCTCGAGATAGCGTTCGTTGCCCAGCCCGGTATTCTCATCGTTGAACGCATAGCTCTCCAGCCTTTGATTGGCCGCTTCCAGCAAGAAGATATGTTTGAACAGGCGCGTCTTGAGTTCATGAATCGCACCGCCGATACCGATGCTTAACAGCACCATCGTCAACGCCACGATCAGCCAGGCTTCCGGTGTGTTTTGCGCCTGGGTGGCCTGCGAGTCGATCGAAATAATATTCAAGCTGAGCAGCAATGTAACGATCATCAAGGCCGCCACCGCCAGCGCCGGTATCAGCAGCGCGCGCACACCGGACCAGTTGGCAAACGAGATCGCGACCACGCCGCCGATCACCATATAACCATCGGGCGCGTAGGGATTTTGAACGATGGCCGTCAGCGCGATGATCAGGCCGACCATCACCAGCCAGACGAGCTTATTCTGCGTAGAAATTTTGGCCCGACACAGCAACAACGCGGCAAACAACCCCGCGGACGCGCAATCGACCAGCATGGAAGCGGGAAAAATGTGCCCGTGCAACAGAACCAGGCCGCTGATGCCGGCGATCAGCATCGCGCATAGCAGTATCCGATTGACCAGCGCATCGCCCATCTCATGTTTCATCATTGTCATGTCCGCCTCACCAATGCATGTTGAGCGCACGGGTCGATTTCCATTTTTACTATTTTTTGTCATTTACCATGCGTGACAACGAGTTGGTGACGCAGATTTGCGCCGTTCCCCTATCGGTCAGATGGCCTCTGCGTAGCATGCCCGACTGAACCGGATTCGTCGAGTAAAACTGCACTGGCGACAAGGGGCGCATGGCGCGATCATCACTGCTGATCGGCTGGCGCATCCCTGGGCGTCACGCGCCGCGGCGTGCGATAAAACGACAAGGCGCGTTGCCCCTGACGCCCAAGGCGCGCGTCGAAACGGCGGGTCGCGAAACAGCCATCGCTGGCGATGACGACGCACGTGTTTCGCATGGCTACGGCCTTTCATTGCTTGACGCGACCGATACGGTGCTGGACGACTTGCGGGCATCCCTGCCCGCCAACGTGGATATGAAGTCGGCTAGCGAATTTTGCCCCACATTGACAGATCAGGACAAATTTTCTCCGGCGCGAAGCGCGCCGAAAAACCGAAGCACTCGGGTAATGCGGAGCTCGTTCGCCAGCGTGGCGCTGGCGCCCGCATGCGTTGATTGATGGCGCCGTGGGTCTGCACGAGCGCCGCATGCCACCTCAACGCGGCAAAAAACGGTCGCGCACAGCAAAAAGCCCAACCTGTGAAGGCTGGGCTTTAGCAATTCTGGCTCCCCGACCTGGACTCGAACCAGGGACCTGCGGATTAACAGTCCGTCGCTCTACCAACTGAGCTATCAGGGAAAAGAGGCAACATTATATACTTCGCTCTGCGCTTCGTCAAGTATCTGACGTCTTACCCTGCGCTTTGCTGCCGTACTCCCTGCTGCCCTTTCAGATCAATCTTGCCGATCAATCCGAAGAAGCAAGATCTTAAAGCACTTTCGCGATGGCGTCAATGACGAGATCGATATTGCGCGAATTCAAGGCGGCCACGCAGATCCGGCCCGTGTCGACGGCGTAGATCGAATGCTCGCGGCTGAGGGTGTCCACTTGCGCCTTGGTCAGGCCCGAGTAGGAGAACATGCCCACTTGCTGGCGCACGAAATCGAAGTCGTGCGCTGGCGCCTTGGCCTTCAGTTTGGCGACGAACGTGTCGCGCATTTCGCGGATGCGCACGCGCATGCCGGCCAGTTCGTCGTCCCACAACTGACGCAGTTCCGGCGACGTCAGCACGGTGGCGACCACTTTACCGCCGTGGGTAGGCGGGTTCGAGTAGTTGGTGCGCACCACGCGCTTGACTTGCGAGAGCACGCGCGCCGCTTCGTCGGCGGTGGCGCCGACGATGCTCAGTGCACCGACGCGCTCGCCGTACAGCGAGAACGATTTCGAGAACGAGTTCGACACCAGCAACGGACCGCCGGCGGCGGCGAAGCGACGCACCACGGCGCCGTCGTCGGCGACGCTGACGGCAAAGCCCTGGTAAGCCATGTCGAGGAAAGGAATCAGGCCGCCCGCGGCGACCGTGGCAATGACTTCATCCCATTGGGCCGAACTCAGGTCGGCGCCGGTCGGGTTGTGGCAGCAGGCGTGCAGCAGCACGATCGAGCCGCGCGGCATGGCCTGCAGGTCGGCCAGCATGGCGGCGAAGTTGACGCCGTGCGTACCCGCGTCGTAGTAGCTGTAATTGTTGACCGTGAAACCGGCGCTTTCGAACAGCGCGCGGTGGTTTTCCCAGCTCGGATCGCTGATGTACACTTGCGCGCCGGGCGCGAAGCGCTTCAGGAAGTCGGCGCCGATCTTCAGTGCGCCGGTGCCGCCGATGGCCTGCACGGTGACCGCGCGGCGCTCTTGAACGACGGCGCTGTCGGCCCCAAATACCAGCTCTTGCACCGCCTTGTCGTAGGCGGCCAGGCCGTCGATCGGCAGGTAGGTACGCGGCGCCGCTTGCGCCATCAGGATCGCCTCGGCCTTTTGCACGCATTGCAGCAGCGGCACTTTGCCATTGTCGTCATAATAGACGCCCACGCCCAGGTTGATCTTGGCGGGGTTGGTGTCGGCGTTGAACGCTTCGGTGATACCCAGGATCGGGTCGCGCGGGGCCATGTCGATGGCGCTGAAGATGCTGGCAGAGGCAGGTGAGTTCATCGTGATAACATTGATTTTCGGCTGAAAACGAGTTCACAGCAGGTTGAAAGACAGCGCCCCTATAAATACGGCAGCAGGGTCGCAAGCGGGACTCCATTCTAACAAAGGTAGGATCGCATGGTTGAAATACCCCAAAAAGAGACGCCGCCCACGGTGGTGACGTATCCCAATTCGCCGTTCAAGCTGCACCAGCCCTTCCTGCCGGCGGGCGATCAGCCGAGCGCCATCGCCGGCCTGGTCGAGGGCATCAACGACGGTCTGTCGTTCCAGACGCTGCTGGGCGTGACCGGGTCGGGCAAGACCTACACGATGGCCAATGTGATCGCCCAGATGGGCCGTCCGGCCATCATCTTCGCGCCCAACAAGACGCTGGCGGCCCAGCTGTACAGCGAGTTTCGCGAGTTCTTCCCGCAAAACGCGGTCGAATACTTCGTCAGTTACTACGATTACTACCAGCCCGAGGCCTACGTGCCGCAGCGCGACCTGTTCATCGAAAAGGACTCGTCGATCAACGAGCACATCGAGCAGATGCGCCTGTCCTGCACCAAGTCGCTGATGGAGCGGCGCGACGTCGTCATCGTCGCCACCGTGTCGGCCATCTACGGTATCGGTAACCCGGCCGAATACCACCAGATGATTCTGAACCTGCGCGTCAAGGACCGGGTCAGCCAGCGCGACGTGATCGCGCGCCTGATCCAGATGCAGTACACCCGCAACGAAGTCGACTTCGGGCGCGGCACCTTCCGGGTGCGCGGCGACACCATCGACATCTTCCCCGCCGAGCACGCCGAACTGGCGATCCGCCTTGAGATGTTCGACGACCAGATCGACACGCTGCAACTGTTCGACCCGCTCACGGGCCGGGTGCGCCAGAAGATCCCGCGCTTTACCGTCTACCCCGGCTCGCACTACGTGACCCCGCGCAGCACGGTGCTGCGCGCGATCGAAACGATCAAGGACGAACTGCGCGAACGGCTGGAATTTTTCCGCAAGGAGAACCGGCTGGTCGAAGAGCAGCGCCTCGAGCAGCGCACCCGCTTCGACCTGGAAATGATGGCCGAGATCGGATTCACCAAGGGCATCGAGAACTACTCGCGCCACCTGTCAGGCGCCGCCCCGGGCGAGCCGCCGCCGACGCTGGTCGACTACCTGCCCAAGGACGCGCTGATGTTTTTAGATGAGTCGCACGTGCTGATCGGCCAGCTCAACGCGATGTTCAACGGCGACCGCTCGCGCAAGACCAACCTGGTCGACTTCGGCTTCCGGCTGCCGTCGGCGCTGGACAATCGTCCGCTCAAGTTCGAGGAATTCGAAGGCAAGATGCGCCAGACGGTGTTCGTCTCGGCCACCCCGGCCGAGTACGAAAAGACCCACTCGGACAATATCGTCGAGCAGGTGGTGCGTCCCACCGGCCTGGTCGACCCGATGATCATCGTCAAGCCGGCCAGCACCCAGGTCGACGACCTGATGTCGGAGATCGTCGACCGCGTCAAAAAAAACGAGCGCGTCTTGGTGACAACGCTGACCAAGCGCATGGCCGAGCAACTCACCGAATACCTGTCCGACCATGCGATCAAGGTGCGCTATCTGCACAGCGATATCGAGACGGTCGAGCGGGTCGAGATTTTGCGCGACCTGCGCCTGGGCACCTTCGACGTGCTGGTGGGGATCAACCTGCTGCGCGAGGGCCTGGACTTGCCCGAGGTGTCGCTGGTGGCGATCCTGGACGCCGACAAGGAAGGCTTCTTGCGCTCCGAGCGCAGCCTGATCCAGACCATCGGACGCGCCGCCCGTAACCTCAACGGCGTGGCGATCCTGTATGGCGACCGGATCACCGATTCGATGCGGCGCGCGATCGATGAAACGGAGCGCCGACGCGCCAAGCAGATCGCCTTCAATCTGGCCAACGGCATCACCCCGGTGGGCATCAAGAAGAGCATCAAGGAGCTGATCGACGGCGTCTACAGCCCGCAGCAGGCGCGCGAAGAAATGGCCACCTCGCAGGAAGCGGCCAAGCTCGAATCGATGAGCGAGAAGCAGATCAGCAAGGAGATCAAGCGGCTGGAAAAACTGATGCTCGACCATGCCAAGAACCTCGAGTTCGAGAAGGCGGCACAGGTGCGCGACCAGCTGCATCTGCTCAAAGAGCAGCTGTTCGGCGCGCCCGGCAGCGACAACATCGCGGCCATCGCCGGCCTGTAGGCCAAGCTGGCGGCGCGCCGGCGCGCTGGCCGGCGCGCTTACAGGGACTTCAGGAAGGCGCGGATGCCGGCGAGCAGCATCTCGACGGCCATCGCCGTCAGTATCAATCCCATCAGGCGTTCAAAGGCCGTCATCACGCGCGGGCCCAGCGCTTTCTGCAAGCGTTCGGCACTGAGAAACACCGCCAGCCAGACCACCAGCACGGCCGTCAGCGCGGCCACGTGCACCATCACTTCGCCGGTGCTGTTGGACGAAAACAGCAGCACCGTCGCCATCGCCGACGGCCCGGCCAGCGCCGGTATCGCCAGCGGCACGATGAACGGCTCGCCCGCCTCGTCGCCCTCGCCGAGCGCACCGCCCGGCTGCGGAAACACCATGCGCATGGCGATCAAGAACAGGATCACGCTGCCGCCGATGCGCAGCGACACCTCGGACAACTGCATCGCCGCCAGAATGTGACGGCCAAAGAACATGAACAGCAGCAGCACGCCAAATGCGATCAGGCATTCGCGCAGCACCACGCGCCAGCGGCGCACCTGCGCCACCTTGGCCAGCGAGGCGACGAACAACGGGACGTTGCCAAATGGATCGGTGACCAGGATCAGCAGGATGAACGTTTGCAGGAAATTTTTAGTCATGATCGGTCCGCAGTCTGGCGCCGCGCCACCTGGCGCGCCGGTGTCGCATGATACAACAGCGGCGAGCGAGCGCCATCGCCGGGCCGACGCGCGCTGACACGCATGGGTTGCGACGGCCGCACACTGGCTTGGCGTTGCATGGCCCGCGCAACTGACCAGCAATGACCGGGCAGCGCCCCCGGCCTGCCCGCGCCTTGACCTCGGCGTGCGCCTGTCGTTGGCCGGCACGGGCCCGGCTCCGGTGCCCGGCAACTATTTTCCCGCCAACATACACAAATTGCCACAGATCTAATCCGACGTGTTAATATATTTAGATAATATTAAAAAATCTAGAGCGGCCGACACAGCTTCATCCCACCCCCAAACAATCTGGAGACAATCTTGAACACCCCTACCCTTACCTTGAAAGCAGCGTCGGTCGCCGTCGCGCTGCTGCTCGCGTCCGGCGCCCGCGCCGACATCACTACCTATACCAGCCAGGCCGCGTTCAACAGCGCCGTGCGCGCCGCCAGCGTCGACACCTTCGACGATCTGCAATTCCGCCCCAACACCGTGTGGGACAGCACCGACCGCACAGCCGGCTATTACAAATACAATGTGAGCAGCAGCGCCGGCGCGCAAGTGATCGCCGGGGGCGACGGCACCGACTCCTATCTGTCGGCCACCGACATCAATGCCACGCTGACGTTTTCGCATTTTTCGTCGTCGGTGCGCGGCTTGGGCGGCTTCTTCTTCGGTTCGCAAACCAATGGCTACTACGTGCCCGGCGCGACCATGCTGCTGACGGCCACCGATGCCAGCGGCACCGTCAGCAGCACCCTGCTCGACACCACCAAGTCCAGTTTTCTCGGCTTCGTCTCGAGCGGCACGCTGCAGTCCGTCACGCTGACCGTGGTGGGCGACGACCCGACCATCTGGCTCACCGCCAACGATCTGACGCTCGGCCTGGCGGCCAAACTGAAAGTGCCGTCCGTGCCCGCCCTGAGCGGCCCGAACGGCATCGAGGCGGTGCCCGAGCCGGAAAGCTATGCGATGCTGCTGGCCGGCCTGGGCCTGCTCGGTTTCATGGCGCGCCGCCGCAAGTCCTGACGTTTGCAGTTCCCCCCAAAACCGCGCGACCGGCAACGGCGCGCGGTTTTTTTTGCATCCGCGCATACACCCTAACGGAAATAAACTCCAGCGAATCAACCAACAATTGTAAAAAACATAAATCAAATAATGTTTTGACACGTAAATTTCGCGCTGTTAGTATCGATCTCGCATGTCGTTCTGCCAGGTCAATTTCTATCATCCACGCACGAAGGAGTCCCCCTTGAAATCGCTGTCCCTTTCTCTCCGCGCCGTCTCGCTGGTCACTCTGCTATTTGGCGCAACCGCCGCGCAGGCCGGTGTGACCGTGTATACGACCCAGGCATCGTATCTGGCCGCGATTAGCGCGCCTGGCGTCGACAACTACAACGACCTGGCACTGAGCCCAATCGGCAGCCCGATTACCCGCAACGCGGGCGCCTACAGCTATACCGCGGCAGCCGGCCCGAATTCGGGGTTCTACGGCGCCGGCGCCGGCGCCGACCACTGGCTGTCCACCGACAGCCGGCTCGACACGATCACGTTTTCCGGCTTTTCGCCGACGGTACGCGGCGTCGGCGGCTTCTTCTTCGGCTCCGACGTCAACGGCCTGTTTCTGGCCGGCGGCACCATGTTGTTGACGGCCACCGACGCGAGCGGGACCACCAGCGCAAGCATTCTCAACAGCACCACGTCCAGCTTCATGGGCTTCGTCTCGAATGGCGCGTTGTCCAACGTGACCCTGACCAGCGGCACGAACACTGCCCACTGGATCACCGCCAACGACCTGACGATCGGCGTGGCCGCCGTGCCTGAACCGGAAAGCTACGCGATGCTGCTGGCCGGATTGGGTTTGCTGGGATGCATGGCGCGGCGCCGCAAGTCCTGACGTTTGTCTGCACCAACACCGCGCGACCGGCAACGGTGCGCGGTTTTTTTTCGCCGCTGCGGTGCGCGCCGCGCAAGCGCCGGCGGACCATCAATGAGCAATCGGGTTTCAGGCTTGCGCGCTGCGCTTGCGGTACAGGCGAAACGCGTCGCGGATGCTTGCGCGCAGCTCGGCATCGTCCCACGGCTTGCTCATGAACTTGAACACCGCGCCGTGGTTGACGCTGTCGGTGACGACGTCCAGATCGGTATCGCCGGACAGGATGATGCGGACGGTGTCCGGGTACAGCTGCTTGGCGATACGGAGAAATTCGGTGCCCGACATGCCCGGCATGCGCTGATCGGAAATGATCACCTGCACCCGGTTCACTGCCAGCATGTCCAGCCCCGATTGTCCGCTGGTGGCCGCCAGCACCCGATAGCCTTCGCGGCGCAGCAGGCGCCGCAGCGCCGACAAATTGTGCGGTTCGTCGTCGACGATCAGCAAGGCGTCGCCGTCCTCGTCGCCATCCTGGGCCAGCTGCAATTGCTTTTTATCGCGCAGCATGCGC
The DNA here is from genome assembly GCA_038207625.1 of Burkholderiales bacterium. GTDB lineage: Bacteria > Pseudomonadota > Gammaproteobacteria > Burkholderiales > Burkholderiaceae_D > JBBQZO01. Next base: position 25,949 of record JBBQZO010000010.1, read on the forward strand.
TCGAACTGCTGCGCCGGCACCGCCGCGCTGAAGTAGAAACCCTGGATCTCGTCGCAGCCCTGCTTGCGCAGAAACTGCACCTGCCCCTCCGTTTCCACGCCCTCGGCCACCACCCGCAAGTTCAAACTGTGCGCCATCGCGATCACGGCCGTGGCGATGGCCGCGTTGCCGGGATTGCTGGTGATATCGGTGATGAAGGCGCGGTCGATCTTGACGATATCGAAAGGGAAACGCTGCAGATAGGCCAGCGAGGAATAGCCGGTGCCGAAATCGTCCAGCGCCAGTTGAATGCCCAGCTCTTTGAGCGCTATCAGGTTGCGCGCCGCCTCCTCCGGATTATTCATCACCATCGATTCGGTCAGCTCAAACTCGACATGCCGGGCCGCCAGCCGGTAGTTCGCCAGCGCAGCGGTGATGCTGTGCAGCGCACGGCCTTTGTGAAACTGGACTGCCGACAGGTTCACCGCCACCGGCACAATATCGAGCTGGGCCTGCTGCCAACTGGCCTGCTGGGCATACACGGCGTCGATCACCCAGTCGCCGATCGGCACGATCAGGCCGATCTCCTCGGCCAGCGGGATGAAGGTGCCCGGAAACACCAGCCCGCGCTCGGGGTGCTGCCAGCGGATCAGCGCCTCGGCGCTGACGATGCGCCCGCTGAGCAGGTCCACCCGCGGCTGATAGTAGATGACGAACTCGCCCTCGTCGAGCGCGCGCTGCAATTCCGTCTCCAGCCCCAGCTTGGCCGCGTGCGCCGCGTTCATCGCCGGCGAATAGTACAGATACCGGTCGCCCGAGGCCTTGGCGTTTTTCAGCGCCACCTCGGCGTGCTTGAACAGCGTTTCGGCATCGCCCCCGTCGGCGGGAAACAGTGCCAGTCCGGCGCGCGCCGAAATGCGCACCTCCTGCTGCGCCAGTCGAAATCCCTGGGCCAGCGCGGCAAACACCTGTTGTTCGAGCAGCAGCACCGCATCTTCGCCATGCGGCAGCTCGCCGATGGCGATCGCGAAGTTGGCGCCGCCGATGCGCGCCAGGCTGTACCGGCCCCGCAGCGTCTGTTCAAGCCTTTGCGCCACCAGCTGCAAAATCGCATCGCCCGCCGGGCGTCCCAGCGCGTCGTTGAGGCGCCCGAAGCGGTCGAGGTTAATCATGATCACGCCGACCCGGTGCAGTTCGGTGCGGGTGGTGTTGAGCATCTGGGCCAGCCGGTCCTCAAACAGGCGCGCGTTGGCCAGGCCCGTGAGCGCGTCGTAGTAGGCCAGATAGCTGAGCCGCTCCGCGTTGTCGATGAACTGCAAGGCGAAATCGAGATCGTCGGCGACTTCGCCGAGCAATTTGATTTCGTCGGCGTCGAAAAAGCCGACCGTCTGCACACACAGCACCATCACCGCGTACGCCTGGCCATGGCGCAGCAGCGGCAGCGCGGCCACCGCCCGATGTCCGCGCGCGAGCATGTTCACCGCCAGCGCGGCCAGTCCCGGGTCGGTGGCGATGTCGTTACAGATCACGGGACGCGATTCACGCAAGGCGGTGCAGGCGGGACGGCCGCTGGCCGGGCTGTCCGGACGGGCGCTGAGCACGATCTGATCGACATAGCGCGCCTCGCTGCCGCAGGCGGCGACCACCTTGCCGTCCTGCGTCTGTGGATCGAGCACGCCGATCCAGGCCATGCTGAAGGCGCCGATCTCGACGGCCACCCGGCACGCTTCCTGAAACAGCGCCTCGCGCGTGTGGATGCGCGCGATGGCCGCGTTGATGCCGCTCGAGACAGCGTAGATGCGGCTAAGACGCGCGAGCCGGTCCTGCTGCTGCATTTGCAAGGTGACGTCCTGGATGGTGTTGAACCAGCGCGTGCCGGTCAGCGCTTCATCCGATTCGGGCAAGGGCTCCATGATCTGGCGCAGCTGCACCAGCGCGCCATCGGATCGGCGCACCCGGTAGTCGACCGTCACGCGCTCCGTGCTGCGTCCGGCCTGCTTGCAGACGGCGCGAAACGCGGCCCGGTCGTCCGGATACACCAGCGCGATCCAGCCGCGCGTGCTGGTCGGCAGCGCGGCCGGCGCCAGCCCGATCAACAGGCCCAGCGACTCCGACCAGCTCTCGAAGGCCCCATCCGAGGCGCTGATCACGTGGGCGCTGCGGTTCATGATCTGGGCGCGCCGCAAGCCCGCCTCGCTCTCGCGCAGACGGCTGGTGACGCGCGCGCTTTCCTGCTGCTGCTCGATGAACAGCAGCGCAAACGCAACATCGGCGGCCAATTCCTCAAGCAACTTCAACTCGGCCGCATCGAAGTAGTCAGGCGCATCGGCCAGCAGCATCAGCACGGCCACCACGCGCTCGCGCACCACCAGCGGGAAGACGGCCATCGCGGCGCTGGCCGGCGCCACGTCGGGGCCCTTGCGCACCACCGTCAGCGTGTCCATGTCCAGCGTGTTGCACACCACGCTACCACGCCGCCACAGCGCGTGCCAGGGTGGCGTGCCACCGGCGCTGTCGGCCTCGGGCGAAGCGACGATGCGCAGCGCGAACGGCGAACAGTCCACCCCGGCGCGGGCGGCAACGCTGCCGGCGCCGCTGACGGGATCGATGGCGACGATGCACACGCCAAGAAATTCGCCCTCGACGGTGGCAATGCGGCAGGTTTCGCGAAACAGCGTGGCGCGCTCGTGGGTGCGCACGATGGCCGAGTTGATGCTCGAGAGAACGGCGCAGATGCGGCTTAAGCGCACTACCCTGGCGTCGGCCTGCAGGCGCCCGGACACGTCATGGGCCATCACGAACTTGCAGGCGCGCTCGCGAAACCACAACGGATGCGCGCTCACGTCGACGTCGATCAGCGTGCCGTCTTTTTTCAAGTGCAGCCGCAAGCCGGTGTTCTCGCGCGTCGGCGGCGGGCGCTGCGGCTCGCCTCGACGGACCTTGCCCGGCGGGGCGCGCAGTTGTCCGATCGTCATGCCGAGAAACTCGTCCTCGCTGTAACCGTAGTGCTGAACGGCCGCGCTGTTGATCGCCAGAAAGCGCAGCGTCTGCTTGTCGTACACCCACATCGGTATCGGGTGCGCCACGAACAGGGCGACGAACGAATTATCATCGGTATCAATCACACAGCCGCCGCGTCAGAATGAAAAGGGAAAAGTGCAAGCGAGCCTAACATGCATCCCCGCGCATCGCCGCGCCGTTGGCGCCGAGGTGGCGGGATAGGATCGGGACGGGCATGGGCATGGGATGGGCATGGGCATGGGCATGGGCATACTATACGTGGCGCGGGCGGTCGAATGTACGTCATTTGCCACACGCGCGCATAGCGCGCGACACAATAAAAAAAACCGCCGCGCCCGGGCGGGCGATGCGGTTTTTTTGCGGCGGCGCGGCGGCGCCAGCGTCGACCGTTAAGCGGTCGGCTCGAACTTTTTCAGCCACGCGGCCAGCTGGTGCGGGCGCAGGCCGTCGTAATCTTCGAACGGCTGATGTATCCACGGATTGTGCGCCAGCTCTTCCATGAAGTAATCCGGGCGGATCGACGAGCAACCCTTGGTCCAGATGACGGCCGAGCGCACTTCGGTGACGCCGGAAAAATTATCTTCCAGGTGCTTGGTGACCTTTTCCAGCGTCACGCCGGAATCGACCAGATCGTCGACCAGCAAGATCTTGCCGGCCAGCGGCCCCTTGGTCATCGTCATGTACTTGGCGATATCGAGGTCGCCGCGCACGGTGCCCGACTCTTCGCGGTAGGAGCTGGTCGACAGGATCGCCAGCGGCACGTCGAAGATGCGCGAGAACACGTCGCCCGGCCGCACGCCACCGCGCGCCAGGCACAGCACCTGGTCAAATTTCCAGCCAGATTCGTAGACCTTCAAGGCCAGCCGTTCGACCAGGCGGTTGTACTGGTCCCAGGAGACCCACAGGTCGGTGTCGGTGGTTGGTGGAGTGGTCATGCTGCTTCCTCAGTCTTGTTGGTTTATTCAAATGGGTGGCGCAGCACGATCGTCTCTTCACGATCCGGGCCGGTCGACACCATGTCGATCGGCACGCCGACCAACTCTTCGATACGCTTGATGTAAGCGCGTGCATTGGCCGGCAGCGCGGCGAGCGACTTGGCGCCCACGGTGCTTTCGGTCCAGCCTGGCATCTCTTCGTAGATCGGCACGCAACGACCGGCGTCTTCGGCGCCGACCGGGAAGATGTCGACCGTGCGACCGTCCAGTTCATAGCCGGTGCACAGCTTGAGCGAGGTGATCCCGTCGAGCACGTCGAGCTTGGTCAGGCACATGCCCGACACGCCGTTGATCTGCACCGAGCGGCGCAACAGCGCGGCGTCGAACCAGCCGCAGCGACGGGCCCGGCCAGTGACGGTGCCGAACTCGTGGCCGACCGACGACAGGTGGTGGCCCACGCCGGCGTCCGTTGGCAGTTCGGACGGGAACGGACCGGAGCCCACGCGCGTCGTGTAGGCCTTGGTGATGCCCAGGATGTAGTGCAGCATGTTCGGGCCCACGCCGGAACCGGCGGCGGCAGTGCCAGCCACGCAGTTCGACGAGGTCACGAACGGATAGGTGCCGTGGTCGACGTCGAGCAAGCTGCCTTGCGCGCCTTCGAACAGCAGGTTGCCGCCGGCCTTGAAGGCCGCGTACAGCGCGCTCGACACGTCGCCCACCATCGGTTTCAGACGCGCAACCGTACCCAGCGCATCGTCGTAGGTCTTCTGGTAGTCGACTGCCGGGGCCTTCAGGTAGTTCGTCAGCACGAAGTTGTGGTAGTCGAGATTGTCTTTGAGCTTCTCGGCGAAACGCCCTTCGTTGAGCAGGTCGGCGATGCGGATCGCGCGGCGTGCCACTTTGTCTTCGTAGGCCGGGCCGATGCCCTTGCCGGTGGTGCCGATCTTGGCCGCGCCGCGCGCCGTTTCACGGGCCGCATCGAGGGCGCTGTGGTAAGGCAGGATCACGGGGGAAGCTTCGGAAATCATCAGACGCGAAGCGACTTCGACGCCGACCGCTTCGAGCTTGTCGATTTCACGCAGCACGTCCGGCACCGACACCACCACACCGTTACCGATGTAGCAGGCCACGCCGGCGCGCATGATGCCCGACGGGATCAGCTGCAGCGCGGTCTTCTTGCCGCCGATGACCAAAGTGTGGCCGGCGTTATGCCCGCCCTGGAAGCGCACCACGCCTTGCGCGTGGTCGGTCAGCCAGTCGACGATTTTGCCCTTGCCTTCATCGCCCCATTGGGTGCCGATGACGACGACGTTTTTTGCGGTGTTTTTCTTTGACATCACTTAGCCTAAAGTTTTGAGAATCCAGTTGCTGTTTTCAAACACGAGCGCGCGGTCGCACTCGAATTCGTCCTGTTCATTGTCGTGACCCGGCAAGCTCTGGATCACCACTTCACCCTCGCTGCGCAGCTGGGCGATGCGTTCGCTCAACTCGACGGCGTTGCCCCAGGGCGCGCGGATCGAGTGTTTGCGCTCGGCCGTGGGCAGCAGCCGGGCCAGTTCGCGCAGGTCGAGCGAAAAACCGGTCGCGGGGCGGGCCCGGCCGAATGCTTCGCCCACATGGTCGTAGCGTCCGCCGTTGGCAACCGCGTTCGGCAAACCGGGCACGTACAGCGCGAACATCGCGCCGCTTTCGTACTGGTAGCCACGCAGATCGGCCAGATCGATGGCGATGGTGGCGCGTCCCAGCGCAGCGGCGGCCAGCGCGGCCAGTTCCGCGAGCGCCTTGGCGATGCCCGGCGTGGCCGGCAGCACGGCGCGCGCGCGCCCCAGCACCTCGATGTCGCCGTACAGATTGGGCAAGGCCAACAGCGCTGCGCGCGTGACGGGCAGGTAGGTCTTGGTGATCACCTCCAGGCCCGGCGTGTCCTTGGCGCGCAGCAGCGTGTACAGCGCGCTCTCGTCCTTGGCGGCGGTCGGATCGTCGGCCAGGATGGCGCGCAGCACGCCCACGTGGGCCAGGTCGAGGCGCACATTGTCAAAGCCGGCCAGTTTCAGCGACGCCAGCGCCAGTTCCTGGATCTCGGCGTCCGCTTCCAGCCCGGCGTGGCCGTAGATCTCGGCGCCGATCTGCAGCGGCTCGCGCGTCGCGTGCAGACCCGACGGACGGGTATGGAGCACGCTGCCGGCATAGCACAGGCGCGTCACCGAGGCGCGGTTGAGCAAGTGGGCGTCGATGCGCGCGACCTGGATCGTCATGTCGGCGCGCAGGCCGAGCATGCGCCCGGACACCTGGTCAACGAGCTTGAAGGTGCGCAGGTCGGTATCCTTGCCAGCGCCCGTCAGCAGCGACTCGACGTATTCGAGCAGTGGCGGCATCACCAGCTCGTAACCGTACAGGCGGAAGTTATCGAGCATCAGGCGACGCAGTTCTTCGATCTTGCGTGCTTCCGATGGCAAGATATCGGCAATATTTTCAGGCAGAAGCCAATTCGGCATGGGGGGACGGGAAATGGAGGTTGATTGGAGTCAGAATATGACGAGGCGCAAATGGTCTGCGCAAAACACGATAGCCGAACCACGCATTTTACCCGAAAAGCGGGGCGATGAGGGAGGCAATCACGTCGAAAAACGCGCCACGGCGTTGCGCGCGGCCCACGCGACGCCCCGCAAAGGGGGCGTGCGCACGGGCCGCGGGGCGCCGGGCGGAATGCTTACTTCTTGGCTGGCGCGGCGCCGCCGGTACCGGAACTCTTGAAATACTTGAAGAAATCCGATGTCGAATCGACCACCATCACGTCGCCGTGATTCTTGAACGTGGCGCGATACGCTTCCAGGCTGCGGTAGAACTTGTAGAACTCCGGGTTCTTGCCGAACGCGTTGGCGTACGTCAGCGAGGCCTTGGCATCGCCCTCGCCGCGGATGGTTTCGGCTTCGCGGTAGGCTTCGGACAGGATCACGGTGCGCTGCTTGTCGGCGTCGGCGCGGATCTTCTCCGACTCGGCCGAACCGGTCGAGCGCAATTCGTTGGCCACGCGCAGCCGTTCGGCCTTCATGCGCTCATACACCGAGTTGTTGATCTGATCGACGTAATCGACGCGCTTCAGGCGCACGTCGATGATCTCCACACCAATCTGCTTGGCCTCGGCGACGACGCGGTTGTGGATCGCCACCATCACCTTGCCGCGCTCGCCCGAGATCACTTCGCGCACGGTGCGCTTGGTGATTTCATCGTTCAGCGCCGCCTTGACGATCAGCGAAATACGGTCGCGCGCGCACGCTTCGTCGCCGGTACAGCGCACGAAATACAGCTTCGGATCGGTGATATGCCATTTCACGAAGGCGTCCACCAGCACGTTCTTCTTCTCGGCCGTGATGAAGCGGTCCGCTTCGGCCGACTCGATCGTGAGGATGCGCTTTTCAAGATACAGCACGTTCTGGAACGGTGCCGGCAGCTTGAAATGCAAGCCCGGCTCCTTGATCACTTCCTTCACTTCGCCCAGCGCGAACACGATCGCATATTTGCGTTGGTCGACCACGAACACGGTCGAGGACAGGATCATCAGGCCGATAAAGCCGACGACAAGGATAGTTACTATACGGTTCATTAGCGGCTCTCCCGGTCGCGTGAAGTCTCGCGACTACGGCTGTCGCGTTGATGAATTTCGACCGACTGCATCGGTTCGGGCAGCGCGCTGGTCGCGGCCGCGGCCGGTGCCGGCGCCTGGGCCTGGGCCTTCGCGTTGGCGGCGATGGCGTCGCTGGCGGCGGCCTGCGCGATCAGCTTGTCGAGCGGGAGATACAGCAAGTTGCTGCCCGACTTGGCGTCGACCATCACCTTGCTGGCACTGGTGAAGATCTGCTGCATGGTTTCCAGATACATCCGGTCACGCGTGACGACAGGCGCCTTCTGGTATTCGGTGAGCACCGAGTTAAAGCGTGCGGCGTTCCCGAGCGCGTTTTCGGTGACCATCGAGCGATACGCCTCGGCTTCCTGCATCAGCCGAAACGCCGAACCGCGCGCTTTCGGAATGACGTCGTTGGCATACGCCTGGCCTTCGTTTTTCTGGCGCTCGCGATCCTGGCCAGCCTTGACGGCATCGTCGAACGCGCCTTGCACCTGCTCGGGCGGCTGCACCCCCTGCATGGTGACGTTGGTGATCTGCGCGCCGGAATTGTAGCGATCGAGGATCTGCTGCATCAGCATGTGCACGTCGTTGGCGACCTTCTCGCGTCCTTCGTAGAGCACGAAGTCCATCTTGCTCTTGCCGACGATTTCGCGGATCGACGTCTCCGCCACTTGCAGCAGCATGTCGCTCGGCTCGCGGTTGTTGAACTGCCAGGCCACCGGGTCTTTCAGCGTGTACTGCACGGCGAACTGGATGTCGATGATGTTCTCGTCATCGGTCAGCATCAGCGCCTCATGCGGCTGCTTGTTCTTCACCGACGCACGGTAGCCGACTTCGACGGTGCGCACCTTGGAGACGTTGACGATCTCGTCGGACTGGAACGGGTACGGCCAGCGCCAGTTGAAGCCGGCCGGCGTCGTGTGGCTCACTTTGCCGAAGGTCAGCACGATGCCGGTCTGACCTTCCTGCACGATGAACGAGCCGCTGGCCAGCCAAATCAGCACGGCCGCGCCCGCGACGACGCCCACGGTGATGCCGGCGCCCTTCATGTCGGGGCGAAAACCGCCACCGCCACCGCCCGTGTCGGCCGGATTTTTCTGGCTGAACAGGCGGTTCAGGCGCGCGTTGAAATCGCGCCACAACTGGTCCAGGTCAGGCGGGCCATCGCCCGGCTTTTTGCCTTCTTGGGCTTGCGGTTTGTCGCCCTTGGGGTCGCGACCCCAGCGAGGATCGTTGAGCGACAACTTCAGGCCAATGCGTTTGAATAGGGAGGCAAGCATCTTATTGTGGTCCGACGTTGGTGGAGGTTGAAATGCTGTCATCCTGGTCGGCCTGGGCCGCGTAATCCAGGTCGGCGTCATCCTGCTCGTCGTCCGCGGCGCTGTCTGCGGACTGGTCAAACTGGTGGCTCATGTGCGGCGTGGCCTTGGCCGCTTCGACGATGGCCGCACGCAGCAAATCGAGCCCGGCGCCGCTCTGGGCGCTGACGAACACGCGACTGATGGCGCCCACTTCGTCGCGCTCGGTGCTGGGCTCGAGGCCGGCGGCGTCGATCTTGTTCCACACCAGGATCTGGGGGATGTGATCGGCACCGATTTCCTTGAGCACCAGGTTCACTTGTTCGATCTGTTCCATGCGCACCGGGCTGGCCGCATCGACCACATGCAGCAGCAGGTCGGCGTGGATGGTTTCTTCGAGCGTGGCGCGAAACGCCGCCACCAGCTGATGGGGCAGCTCGCGCACGAAACCGACCGTGTCCGAGATGACCGCGTTGCCCACTTCGCCGCCCAGGTAAACCCGGCGCGAGGTGGTGTCGAGCGTGGCGAACAACTGGTCGGCCACGTACACGCCGGCCTTGGTCAGCGCGTTGAACAGGGTCGACTTGCCGGCATTGGTGTAGCCGACCAGCGAGACGGAAAAAGTGTGGCTGCGCCCGCGCGAACGACGCTGGGTCTCGCGCTGGCGATGCAGTTTTTCGAGCCGGGTGCGCAGCGCCTTGACGCGGTCGCCGATCAAGCGGCGGTCGGTCTCGAGCTGGGTTTCGCCGGGGCCGCGCAAACCGATACCGCCCTTCTGGCGTTCAAGGTGGGTCCAGCCGCGGATCAGGCGCGTGGCCAGATGCTGCAACTGGGCCAGCTCGACCTGCAGCTTGCCCTCGTGGCTCTTGGCGCGTTGCGCGAAGATGTCGAGGATCAGGCTGGTGCGGTCGAGCACGCGCACTTCCAGGCGCTTTTCCAGATTGCGTTGCTGGGCGGGCGACAGGGCGTGGTTGAAGATGACGATTTCGATGCTGTGATCGACACAGGCGTCCTTGATCTCGTCGGCCTTACCGCTGCCAACGAAATACGCCGCGTCCGGTGAGGAACGCTTGGCGGTGATGATGGTGACCGGTTCGGCGCCGGCCGAGCGGGCCAGCAAGGACAGCTCCTCGACGCTGGCGCTAAAATCGCTCTGACCGAAATCGATGCCGACTAAAGCGGCGCGCATGCGATGCTCCAGCAGCTGATCACGCGCCCGTGCGCCGGGGCCGATACGCCCACGGCCTTACTCCGCTTCGGCGTCAAGGCTGAGATTGACGGCGCGCGCCGGTACGACGGTGGAGATGGCGTGCTTGTAGACCATTTGGGTGACCGTATTACGCAGCAGAACCACGTACTGGTCAAAGGACTCAATGTGTCCTTGAAGTTTGATCCCGTTGACGAGATAGATAGACACCGGGACATGCTCTTTGCGCAAGGCATTGAGGAATGGGTCTTGTAACAGTTGCCCTTTGTTGCTCATAACAGCTCCGTGATGTTGTTGTACTTCAAGATTTGGAGACGATGCGCTCGATTTCAAGTGCCATAACATCATTCTCACAAAGAGAATGATGTCTTGAAGCTACTCTACCCTGTTTTGCGTCGCCCCGTCGCCTGCACGGGCAATATTTACGGTTTTCGTGCGAACGGATTCTTACCGGTACGCAGTTCTATCCGCAAAGGTGTGCCGATCAGGCTAAAGGTGTCGCGGAAATGCTTTTCCAGATAACGCTTGTACGGATCGCCCACGGCGTCCAGTGCATTGCCGTGGATGACGATGATAGGCGGGTTCATGCCGCCCTGGTGGGCATAGCGCAGCTTCGGACGGATCGAGCCCTTGCGGCGCGGCTCCTGCTTCTCCACCGCTTCGATCAGCGCGCGCGTCAACTTCGGCGTGGACAGGTCGCACATCGCCGCAGCGTACGCCGCATCGACCGATTTCATCAACGGCGCAATGCCGCTGGCCTTCAAGGCCGAGATGAAGTGGGTCTTGGCGAACGACAGGAAATCGAGCTTGCGGTCGATGTCGATCTTGATCTCGTCGCGCTGGTCCGATTGCAGGCCATCCCACTTGTTGACCGCCACCACCAGCGCGCGGCCAGATTCGAGGATAAAGCCGGCGATGTGCGCGTCCTGCTCCGAGATGTCCTGCTGCGCGTCGAGCAGCAGCACGACGACGTTCGCTTCCGAGATCGACTGCAGCGTTTTGACGACCGAGAATTTCTCGATCGCTTCGAACACCTTGCCGCGCCGGCGGATACCGGCCGTGTCGATCAGCGTGTAATCCTTGCCGTCGCGCTCGAATGGAATCTCGATCGCGTCGCGGGTGGTGCCCGGCATGTCAAACGCGATCACGCGCTGCTCGCCGATCAAGGTATTGACCAGCGTCGACTTGCCCACGTTCGGGCGTCCGACGATGGCGATCTTGATGCCGCGCGAAGCTTTTTCCAGCTCTTCCGGCTCGTCCGGACGGGACGCGAAAGCGGCGTTGAGCGCCTCTTCGACCAGGTCCGACACGCCGTCGCCGTGCGCCGACGAAATGGCCAGCGGATCACCCATGCCCAGTTCATAGAACTCGGCCACGACGGCGGTGTATTTCATGCCTTCGGACTTGTTGACCACCAACAGGACCTTGCGGCCCGACTTGCGCAGGAAGTCCGTGATGGTCTTGTCGTGCGGGGTCAAGCCCTGGCGACCATCGACGATGAAGATGACGACGTCCGCTTCGGCGACGGCCTGCTTGGTCTGCAGCGCCATCTGATGCATGATCCCTTCCTTGGCGACCGGCTCGAAGCCGCCCGTGTCAATGACGAGGAAGGGTCGTTCACCCACGCGGCCCTCGCCGTAGTGACGATCGCGCGTCAGTCCGGGCAAGTCCGCCACCAGCGCATCGCGCGAGCGGGTGAGACGATTGAATAGAGTCGATTTCCCAACGTTGGGTCGACCGATGAGTGCGATTACCGGCTTCATGTTGTTACTCGACCGCGAGTGCGGTCACTGTCCCTGCTTGCGTTTGAAATACCAGATTCGTGCCTGCGACCAGCGGTACCGATTTGATCGGGCTGCCGTCCGTTTTAACACGAGCTAAAAATGCGCCATCTTCCCGCGACAGGAAGTGGATTTGACCCTGCAAGTCGCCCACTGCGACGGTGCGTCCATACGAGATCGGGGTCGACAGCTGGCGATACGCCAGCTTGTCGTTGCGCCATGCGCTGGTGCCGCCGTCGCGCGCAAACGCAGACACGGCACCCTTGTCATCGGCGCTAAACACGAAGCGCTGGTCCACGCCCACGCCCACGTCGGACGACAGCTCCTTGGTCCAGCGCGCATTGCCGCTGGCAACATCGAAGCAGCCGACCCGGCCCTGGTAGGAGACGGTGCAGACATCCTGCTCAAACAGCGCCGGCACGCCACCGATGTCGGTGACGCGTTCCAGTTCGGTGGCGCCGCGCGCCTCGCCCACGGCCACTTCCCAGCGCGGCGCGCCGGTCGTCAGCAACAGCGAGAGCAATTTGCCGCCCGGCTGGGCGATGATCACCATGCCGTTACTGATGGCCATGCCGGGCGCATTGTGCAGCGTCAGCGCCGGCACAGGACGCAAGGCGGTCCATTTTTTCTCGCCCGTCTTGGCGTCGAAGGCGACGATATGGTTGTCCAGGCTGCGTGCCACCACCATGCCCTGGCCGATGACGGGAGCGGACAAAATCTCGCTCGACAGCTGGGCGTTCCACAGCGCCTTGCCGTCGGCATCGAAGGCCATCAGCATGCCTTTCACGCCGCCCACCACGACGGTACTGGCATCGGCGCCGACACCGGCACTGATATTGGAGGCGGTCTTGATGCGCCACACCTGGCGGCCGGTGGCCGCGTCCAGGCGCGCCAGCGCGCCGTCGGCGCCGGCCACGTACAGCTGACCGTCCACCAGCGCCGGCGAGAGCAGATACGGATCGCCCTTGCCGATCGCATAGGTCCAGGCATTGCGCACGGCCAGGCTGGACTTCAGTTCGACCAGTTCGGCCGGTTGATTGCCCTTCGGTTTGGAGGCGAACGGATTCATCGACGCGCACCCTGCCACCAGAGCGAGCATCCCCAAACCAACGAGCTTATCGGTCATACGCATAGTTTCTATTACCTTGATCTTGAAGTGTGAGGCGGATCCGGCGCCACACGGCGCCGGTCACGACAGCCGCGCGCTGTGCGCTGGCGGGTCGGTTCGATGCTGCCTGGCTCAGGCAGCCGCTTTCGGGGCCGCGCCACCGATTGCATCGAGCTTCAACTGAATCAGCTGGCGCGCGGGATGTTTCTTGTCTGCCGCGTCCAGCGCAGACTGGTAGGCGGCGCGCGCTTCGACGAGCTTGTTTTGCGCCGTCAGGATGTCGCCCTTGCGATCGGCCACGTCGACGGCGAACTGGGGCAGGAACTCGCCGGCCAGCAGCTTCATCGCTTCGTCATAGGCTTTCTCGTCGAGCAGCACACCGGCCAGACGCAGCTTGGCAAGCGACTTGAATTCGTCGTTGCCGTGTTCCTGCACCCATTGCAACTGCAGCTTGGCCGTTTTCAGGTCGTTCGCTTCGAACGCACTCTTGGCGGCCACCAGCGCGCTCATCGACGCGTAAGCGGTGCCGCTGTAGTCTTTTTCCATATCGATGGCGGCGCGCTGCACCTTGCCGTTGTCCTTGGCGGCGACCGATTTTTGCTGCTCTTCGTACAAGGTGCTGGCCTTGACGGCCTGCTCGCCCTGATGCGAGCGCCAGAAATTGTAGCCCGCATAGCTGGCCAGGGCGGCGATCAGCACCCAGCTGGTCAGATTGCCGTACTGGTTCCAGAACGCCTTCAGGGATGCCAGTTGTTCTTGTTCTTCGAGATCGTATGCCATGAGTTTTAAAGGTAAATGGTTAATAGGTCGAACTACGGAGCGGCGCTACTTGGTCGGACAGTGCGATCAGTGGTGATAATGCACGTGGTCGTGGTCATGGTCGTCGCCGACGATCTGGTCCACCAGATGGTCGACGACGGCGTCGAACGGCACCGATGCCTGCTCGGCGCCTTCGGCGCGCAGCGACTTGACGGTCACCACGTGCTGGGCGATTTCGTCCTCGCCCAGGATCACGGCGAACGCGGCACCGCTGGCGTCGGCCTTCTTCATCTGGTTCTTGAAGCTGCCGGCGCCGCTGCTAGCCGCGCAATGTAGCACAACATCGAGTCCGGCATCGCGAATTCGCTCGGCCAGCACGAACGCTTGCAGCTGCGCCTGTTCGCCCTGATGGACCATATACACGTCGCACTGGTTGGCCGTGCCCGGTTCGCCGGCGGACTTCATCAGCTCGATCAGGCGCTCGATGCCCATCGCGAAACCGACCGCCGGCGTCGGTTTGCCGCCGAACATGGCGATCAAAGGATCGTAACGACCGCCCGCGCACACAGTGCCTTGCGCGCCCAGTTCGTCGGTGATCCACTCGAACACGGTGCGGTTGTAGTAATCGATGCCGCGCACCAGACGGGTGTTGATGGTGTACGGGATATTGTTATGGCGCAGAATTTTCTGCACGCCTTCGAAGTGGGCCAGCGACTCCGCTTCCAGATAGTCGAGCAGCTTGGGCGCGTTGTTGACCAGATCCTGCATGGCCGGATTTTTGGTGTCCAGAATGCGCAGCGGATTGGTGTGCAGGCGGCGCGTCGCTTCGGCATCGAGCAGCTCGCTATGCTTTTCAAAGTACGCGATCAGGTCGGCACGGTGGCGCAGGCGCTCGGCGGCGTCGCCGATCGAGTTCAGTTCAAGGCGGATGTTTTCCAGGCCCAGGTCATCCCACAGGCGGCGGCACAGCATGATCATTTCGGCGTCGATATCCGGACCGGTGAAACCGACCGCTTCGGCGCCGAACTGGAAGAACTGGCGATAACGGCCGCGCTGCGGACGCTCGTGGCGGAACATCGGGCCCTTGTACCACAGGCGCTTCGGGCCTTCGTAGACCAGATTGTGTTCGATCACCGCGCGCACCACGCCGGCCGTGCCCTCGGGGCGCAGCGTCAACAGGTCGCCGTTCATCGAATCGGTGAACGAATACATCTCTTTTTCGACGATGTCGGTGACGGCGCCGATGGCGCGTTTGAACAGCGACGTGTCTTCCACGATCGGGGTGCGGATCTGCTGAAAGCCGTAGCTTTGCATGACCGACTGGGCGGTGTTTTCAAACAACTCCCACAGCGGCGCATCGGCCGGCAGGATGTCGTTCATGCCTTTGACGGCAGTGATTTTTTCAGCTTTTTTAATGTCGGACATGGGTCTGTTTTTTCTGTTCTGATTTTTTTAAACGCGATGCTGGCAAGCGCCTTACGCTGCGGCGCTGTGCTTGCCGTAATGGCTTTGCACGTAGTCGAGCACGATCGCCTGGAACTCTTCGACGATGCGCTCACCGCGCAGCGTCACCGTCTTCTGGCCGTCGACAAACACCGGCGCGGCGGGCGACTCGCCCGTGCCCGGCAGGCTGATGCCGATGTTGGCGTGCTTCGATTCGCCCGGGCCGTTGACGATGCAGCCCATCACGGCCACGTTCATCGCTTCCACGCCAGGATAGGATTTTTTCCACTCGGGCATCTGCTCGCGCAAATAGGTCTGAATGTTGTCGGCCAGTTCCTGGAACGTCGTCGAGGTGGTGCGTCCGCAACCCGGGCAGGCAATCACCATCGGCGCGAATTTACGCAGGCCCATGGTTTGCAAAATCTCCTGCGCGACCACCACTTCGCGGGTGCGGTCGCCGCCCGGCTCGGGCGTGAGCGAAATGCGGATGGTGTCGCCGATGCCCTCTTGCAGCAGCACCGACAGCGCCGCCGTCGAGGCGACGATGCCCTTGCTGCCCATGCCCGCCTCGGTCAGACCGAGGTGCAGCGGGTAGTCGCAGCGGCGTGCCAGTTCGCGGTACACGGCGATCAGGTCCTGCACGCCGGACACTTTGCACGAGAGGATAATCTGATCGCGGCGCAGGCCCAACTCTTCAGCGCGCAAGGCGTTTTCGATGGCCGACGTGATCAAGGCTTCGTACATCACCGCCTGCGCGCTCCATGGCTGGGCGCGCGTGGCGTTTTCGTCCATGATGCGCGCCAGCAGCGTCTGATCCAGGCTGCCCCAGTTGACGCCGATGCGCACCGGCTTGTCGTACTTGGCGGCGATTTCAATCATCTGGGCGAACTGGCTGTCGCGCTTGGCGCCCTGCCCCACATTGCCCGGATTGATGCGGTACTTCGACAGCGCCTGCGCGCATTCGGGATAGTCGCGCAGCAGCGTGTGGCCGTTGTAATGGAAGTCGCCCACCAGCGGCACGTCGATCTCCATCTTGTCGAGCTGTGCGCGGATCAGCGGCACGGCCGCCGCCGCTTCGGGCTTGTCGACGGTGATGCGCACCATCTCGGAGCCGGCGCGCGCCAGCTCCTTGACCTGGATTGCGGTGCCGATCACGTCGGCGGTATCGGTATTGGTCATCGACTGCACCACCACCGGTGCGTCGCCGCCGACCCAGATCTGGCGTGCGCCGTGCGCGACCAACACGCTGCGGCTAACGCGCCGGATCATCGGACCGGACGGAATGGCGAGATTCGAAAAAGGCATATTATTTAAGATTGACGCGTGAAGTGGTGCCGCCGGCGATCGATTTCAGTTCCACCGCTTCGCCGCGCAGCGTGACATCGACCGCGCTCGGTTTGCCGACGATCAGCAGCACCGGGGCGGTGATGTCAAACGTTTCGGTGCTGCCACCGCGCACCAGGCGCGCGATCAGCGGCGCGCCATTGCTGCCGCTGCGGCGCAGTTCGATCCACGAATCCTGGCGCACATTGACCACCAACGCGTTGTTTGCCGCCGCCGGCGCGGCCGGGGCAACTGCCGCATCGGCTGCCGCTGCCGCTGGCTGACTGGCCACCGGCGCGGGCGCCACCGAAATCAAGGGCACGACGCTGGCGGGCGCCGAGGCGACCGGCTGGTCGGCCTTGACCAGCGTGGTGTCGAGCGGCGCCAGGGCCGGCTTGTCAGCCGGCGCGCTGGCGACGGCGCTGGC
This sequence comes from Burkholderiales bacterium, assembly GCA_038207625.1. Lineage (GTDB taxonomy): Bacteria > Pseudomonadota > Gammaproteobacteria > Burkholderiales > Burkholderiaceae_D > JBBQZO01. Next base: position 42,855 of record JBBQZO010000010.1, read on the forward strand.
CGAGGCGCTGGCGGCGCCCGGGTCGGCGCGCTGCAGCAGGTGCGCCGGAATCACGCCCATCTGGTAGGCGACGAAGCCGCCCACCGCCAGCACCACAGCGGCGATCAGCCAGCCCAAGGGGAAGGCGCGCTTGCCGTTGGTAGGAAAACGCACTTCGGAAAACGAGGCGGGCTTGTCGCGCCGGATCGGTGTACTGGCCTCGTCGCCGGTGGGCGCGTCCAGCGCGATCATCGCCACCAGCGGGCCGGCGTCGAGCTTGACGACCTTCGCGTAGGCGCGCACGAAACCGCGCACCACGGCCGCGGTGGGCAGCGCGGCGTAGTCGCCCGCCTCCAGCGCCACCACCTGACGGGGCGCCAGTTTGAGTTGCTCGGCAATTTGTGTCACCGTCAGACCCATCGCCTCACGCTGAGCTGCCAGTTGCGCGCCCGGCACGCCGGGGCGGGCTGACTGTGCCTGCGATTCGTCCCATTCTGCACTCATTATTGTTCCTGTCTCACTCATCAAACGCACCGCGTTGGAAGGCCGCAAATTCGGGCGAGCCGGCATGGTGGCGCCGCAACTGGGTCACCATGATCGCTTCGCCATCCTTCTCGCCGAGCTTGCGTTCGACCTTGATCGCCAGCCATAGCACTTCGGCGCTCAGGGAATCCAACTTCGCAGTCGTTCTCACGCGGTTAATATAAAAACCGGCGCGCGTGTAGTCGCGCCGCTCAAAGTAGACCTGCGCCATGTTGGCGTTGGTGCTGACAATATCGGGGTCCAGATTCAACGCTTCCAGCAGATAGCGCTCGGCCAGGGCATTGTTCTTCAGTTTCAGCGCGCACGAGCCGGCGTTGTTGAGCGCCTTGACGGGCGACTGGTAGGCGCGGTTCTTCAGGGCCGACTCGAAGTACGGCATGCCCTGAGCGGGACGGCCGTTGCTGCACAGGAAAGAGCCATAGTTGTTGGCCAGGTCGGGATTGGTCGGCGCCAGCTTCAAGGCGCGCTGAAAATTATCCTCGGCCAGGTCCAGTTCATTCATGTTCAGGTAAATCAGCGCACGCACGCCGTAGCCGTCCGCCATGCTCGGGTCGGCCGCCAGCGCCAGCTTGATCTGGTCGAGCGCAACGTCATACTGGCCGCGCTCGTAATAGCCGATCGCCAGTTGCATGCGAATGCCGGCGCGCTTCTGGCTGGCCGTCTCGTCGGAGGCGGTGGCCAGCTCCTGCTTGCCGCTGGCCCCGGTGCCGGCACAGCCGGCGATCGCGCCCACCAGTGCGCCCGACAGCGCGCACCACAGCAGACGAACACAGACACGCTGAGCCAGACCTGTTTTCAAGAAGGTATCTCCACAATGCGACCGAAGTTGGGGCCGAATTTCTGCTGGTACTCGGCCATTTTTTCCATGCGCTGCACGACCTTGGTACGGTCCTGCACTTCCCCGGCCAACTGTCCGCAGGCGGCGTCGATGTCATCGCCGCGCGTCTTGCGTATCGTCGTCACGATGCCCGCATCCATCAGCACCTGGGCAAACGCCTTGATGCGCGGATTTTTCGAGCGCAGCAGACCGGACTCGGGGAAAGGATTAAATGGAATCAGGTTGAACTTGCACGATACGCCCGTATGGCGATCCTGGACCAGTGCCACCAGTTCGCGCGCGTGCTCGTCGCTGTCGTTGACGCCGTCGAGCATGCAGTATTCAAACGTAACGAAGTCGCGCGGGGCGAATTCGAGGTAGCGTTTGCAGGCGGCCATCAGCTCGCGCAGCGGGTATTTTTTGTTCAGCGGCACCAGGCCGTCGCGCAGCGCGTCATTGGACGCGTGCAGCGACACGGCCAGCGCCACCGGCGCGTCCTGCGACAGTTTGTCGATATTGGGCACCACGCCCGACGTCGACAGGGTCACGCGGCGGCGCGACAGGCCGTAGGCGTTATCGTCGAGCATCAGTTTTAAGGCCGTGACGGTCGGCTCGTAGTTCAGCAGCGGCTCGCCCATGCCCATCATCACCACGTTGGTGATCTGGCGCTCGCCTTTCGGGCCCGCTTCGATGCCCTTGGTGCGGCGCAATTCAAATTCGGCCATCCACAGTTGGCCAATGATCTCGCCCACCGACAGATTGCGGTTGAAGCCTTGCTTGCCGGTCGAGCAGAAGCGGCAGTTGACGGCGCAGCCGGCCTGGGTCGAGATGCACAGCGTGCCGCGGTTTTCTTCCGGAATGAACACGGTTTCCACGGCGTTACCGTTGCCCACGTCGACCAGCCACTTGCGTGTGCCGTCCGTGGAGGTGTGATCGCTGATCACGGCCGGCGCGCGCACTTCGGCGCGGGTGGCCAGCTTGTCGCGCAGCGACTTGGCCAGATCCGTCATCGCATCGAAGTCGGCGGCCCCAAATTGGTGTATCCAGCGCTGCAATTGCTTGGCGCGGAACGGCTTCTCCCCCAACTCGGCGCAATAGGCGATGAGCTGCGCGGGATCGAGATCCAGCAAGTTGGTGAGGGTGGCGTTCATGGTCGTGCTCATTGCATGCTCAAATCAGTTCGAATCAGTTCACATCAGTTTAAATAATCGTTCCCGCGCGCACAGCGCAGCGGGAACGGGGTGCTGCCACGCCCCGAAGGGCGTCAATCATGTCGCTTAGGCTGCTGGGAAGAAGTAAGCGATTTCAACTTTGGCGGCGTCGACAGCGTCGGAACCGTGCACTGCGTTGGCATCGATCGAATCAGCGAAATCGGCGCGGATGGTGCCTTTTTCTGCTTTTTTCGGATCGGTGGCGCCCATCAGGTCGCGGTGAGCCAGGACGGCGTTTTCGCCTTCCAGAGCCTGGATCATGACAGGACCGGAGATCATGAAGTCGATCAGGTCTTTGAAGAAACCGCGCTCTTTGTGAGCGGCGTAGAAGCCTTCCGCTTCTTCGCGCGACAATTGAGCCATGCGTGCTGCGACGATTTTCAGGCCAGCGCCTTCAAAACGGCTGTAGATTTGTCCGATGACGTTTTTTGCAACTGCGTCTGGTTTGATGATCGACAGGGTGCGTTCGATTGCCATTTGTAAAAACTCCAATAAAAAGAAAGGTTTAAAACGTGAAATTGAGGACTCAATCAACCTTTGATTTTACCATACAACACCCCATCTGACCCATATTGCGCGGCAAGACAGTCCGATGCTAGAGTAGCGCCGACAATATTGCAGCCCGCTGGCGTGATTCTGCGCGCTTTTCGATGGCCGTGCTATGCTAACTTGAAACGCAGTACCTTATTTTTACTTTGGAGGCACCATGATCGGCAACTTAAACACCACCTACAATCCGGCCGGCTCCAGCGCCGCCACGCGCCACCGCGTGCTGCGCAACACCTATTGGCTGCTGGCGCTGTCGATGATTCCCACCGTGCTGGGCGCCGTGGTCGGCGTGCAGCTGCACCTGCCGATGCTGGGCGGCATGATGGGCTTGCTGATCTTCATGGCGGTCGCCTTCGGCTTCATCTACGCGATCGAGAAAACCAAGGATAGCGGCCTGGGCGTGCTGGCACTGCTGGGTTTCACCTTCTTCATGGGCCTGATGCTCACGCCTATCCTCACGCGCACACTGGGCTACTCGAACGGCGGCAGTCTGATCATGACCGCGTTCGGCGGCACCGCCTGCATCCTGGCCGTGATGGCCAGTGTGGCGACGGTCTCCAAGCGCGACTTTTCGATGGTCGGCAAGTGGGCCTTCGCCGGCCTGATGGTGATCATCCTTGGCTCGATCGCAAATATCTTCCTGGGCATGGCGCTGGTGTCGATCGTGATCTCGGTGATGGCCATCGCCATCTTCTCGGCCTACATCCTGTACGACGTGCAGCAGATCGTCAACGGCGGCGAAACAAACTACATCTCGGCCACGCTGCGCATCTACCTCGACGTGTACAACATCTTCACCAGCTTGCTGAGTCTGCTGGGCCTGGCCGGCGGCAGCCGCGACTAAGCATCGCGTTGCACCGGACGTTAAAAAAGCCGACCTGAGGGTCGGCTTTTTTACGCTTGGATGTTTGCCAACGGGACGCCGCGGCGCCCCGGGTCAAGCTTACTGTGGCGCCAGCTCGAACACGGCCATCGACTCGACGTGCGAAGTGTGCGGGAACATATTGACCACGCCCGCTTTCTTGAGCACATAGCCGGCCTCATGGGTCAGCGTGCCGGCGTCGCGCGCCAGCGTGGACGGGCTGCAGGACACGTAGACGATGCGCTGGGGCAGCATCTCAGGGTGGCTCACGCGCAGGCCGGCCAGCGCCGCGCACAGCGCCATCGCGCCGTCGCGCGGCGGATCGATCAGCATCCGGTCGAACTTGCCCAGCGCGACCAGGTCGTCGACGGTCACGTCGAACAGGTTGCGGGTCGAGAAACTGGTTTTGTCGGACAGGCCGTTGGCCTTGGCGTTTTCCAGCGCGCGCTCGGTCAGCGTGGTGCTGCCTTCGATGCCGACCACTTCGCGCCCCAGGGTCGCCAGCGGCAGCGTGAAGTTGCCCAGACCACAGAACAGGTCGGCCACGCGATCGTTCGGCTGCACGTCGAGCAGGCGCAAGGCGCTCGCCACCAGCACCCGGTTGATGTGGTGGTTGACCTGGGTGAAGTCAACCGGCTTGAACGGCATCTTCACACCGAACTCGGGCAGCAGGTAGTACAAGGGCTTGTCGAGCGGGTAGAACGGCACAGCAGTTTCCGGACCCTTGGTTTGCAGCCACCACTGGATGTTCCATTCGTCGGCGAAGGCTTTGAGCAGGGTTTCGTCGGCGCCCGTCAGCGGCGCCATGATGCGCAGCACCATCGCGGTCAAGTCTTCGCCGATGGCCAGTTCGATTTGCGGCATCTGCTCCATGATCGACAGCGCGCCGATCAGCGCGCGCAGCGGCAGCAGCATCTTCGACACGTGCGGGGGCAAGATCAGGCAGCTATCCATGTCGGCCACGAAGGCCGATTTCTTCTCATGAAAGCCAACCAGCACCGTGTCCTTCTTTTTGACGTGGCGCACCGACAGGCGCGCGCGGTAGCGGTAACCCCAGGTGGGGCCGTACATCGGGCGCATCATCGTCTCGGCCTTGACCTTGCTGATGTGCCACAGGTTGTCTTCCAGCACGCGCTGCTTCATCGCCACCTGGGCCGACGGCTCCAGATGCTGCATCGAACAACCGCCGCAGATGGCGTAATGCACGCACTTCGGGCTAACGCGCATGGACGACTCGCGGTGCAATTCGGTCATGCGCGCCGCTTCCCAGTTCTTCTTCTTCTTGAACGACACGAAACTGACGCGCTCGCCCGGCAGCGCGCCTTCGACGAAAATCACCTTGCCGGGCGTGCCGTCCTCGTTGATCAGGTGGCCCACCCCGCGCGCGTCCGCGTCGAGGGATTCGATGTCGATGATGGTGTCGTGCATAGCGGTCAATGTTAACGGGGCGGCACAAGGCCGCCCGCAGGCAAAAAGAAGGTGATCAGGGAGGCAGGGTGTGCCGGCTTGATGACGTCAGGCGGGGCGTGCGTCGGCGCGCCCCGGGCGCATCATAACAAGGAATCGCGCACCACGCCACGGGCTGCCATGGCGCGTTTAAGCTTGACCAGCGCTTCCTGCTGGATCTGGCGCACCCGCTCGCGCGTGACGCCCATTTCCTCGGCCAGGGTTTCCAGCGTGGCCGGATCGTCATTGTCCAGGCCAAAGCGGCGCTGGATCACGATGCGCTGCTTGTCGGGCAGCTTGGTGAGCCAGTCGCGCACCAGCACCGTCATTTCATGGTGTTCGGCGCGCGCGTCGGGGCTGTCGTCGCTGTCGCCGGGCAGCATGTCCATCAGGCTGGACTGGGGATCGTTGTCCAGCGGCGCGTCCAGCGAGGTGGCGTGCTCGGACAGCGCCAGGATGTCCTGCACCTCCTCGACCGGGCGCCCGACCAGGTGGGCAATGTCTTCGGCGCTGGCGTCCTTGCCGTTGTGGTGCTGGGCTTCGAGGTGGTATTTGGCGCGCAGGATCTGGTTCAGCTCGCGCACCATGTGCACCGGCAAACGCACCGTGCGGGCCTGGTTCATGATGGCGCGCTCGATGCTTTGGCGGATCCACCAGGTGGCGTAGGTGGAAAAGCGAAAGCCCCGCTCCGGCTCGAACTTGTCGATCGCGCGCATCAGGCCGATGTTGCCCTCTTCGATCATGTCGAGCAGCACCACGCCGCGGTTGATGTAATGTTTCGCGATCGACACGACCAGACGCAGATTGTGCTCGATCATGGTCTGGCGCGCTTCAAAATTGCCGGCCTTGGCCAGCGTGGCGTAGTGCACCTCCTGGGGCGCCGTCAACAGCGCGCGGGTGCCGATCTGATTGAGGTAATGCTGGGTGGTGTCGGTCGACAGTTCGGCCGCCAGCACCTTCTTCAGTTCGTCCACACTCTCCAGTACCGCGCTAACCTCGGGGGCGTCGACGCCGTCGGCCGCATCGACGGCATCGACCGGCGCGTCCTCGCCCGCTTCGTCGGCAAACTCGTCCGATGCCGAGTCGTCTTCCAGTTGGTCTTGCGGCGAGTGTGTCATGGTTTGTGCCTAGCGGCTCGGCAGGAACTTCGATGGATCAACCGGTTTGCCCTGCTGTCGAATTTCAAAGTGCAGCTTGACCGAATCGGCATCTGAATCGCCCATTTCGGCGATCAACTGGCCCTTGTTGACGCTCTGCCCTTCCTTGACCACGATGGTGCGATTGTGGGCGTAGGCCGACAGCAAACTATTACTATGCTTCACGATCACCAGATTACCATATCCGCGGATGCCGCTGCCGGCATACATGACTTTGCCGGCGCCGGCGGCCATCACTTGCTGCCCGGCCTTGCCGGCGATGTCGATGCCCTTGTTTTTGCCGTCGTCAAAGGTGGCGACGATCTTGCCGTCGGACGGCCACATCCAGCTGAGCTTTTCGTCGTCGCCGCCCGTCGATGGCGCGGCGGCCGGGGCCGGGGCCGGCGCCGGCACCGCCGGTGCCACGGCGGCGAGCGCTTCAGCCGGCTTGGCATCGGGCTTGCTCTGGCTGTCCGGTTTTTGCAGTTCGGCCAGCGCGGCCTCGGAATACGGACGCTTGTCGCCGCGCGGACTGCTGGCTTTCTTGAGCGCGAGCGTTGGCGCCGGCGCCGCCGCCGCACGCGTGTCGGACGGCGCGCCCGTCACCGGCATGGTTTGCACCACCCCCGTGCTCACGCCCTTGGCGTCGGGCGGCTGCACGCGCAGCACCTGATCGACCTTGATGTCGTCGGCGTTGGGCAGATTGTTCCAGGTCACCAGGTCGCGATAGTTCTGGCCATGGTCTAGCGCGATGCGCAACAGGGTGTCGCCTTTCTTGACGGTGTACATGCCGCGTTGGTCGGCATCCTTGACCGCCTCGGCGGCGACGGTGGGTGCGCTCAGTGGCGCGCGGCTAGACTCGGCGCCGGACGGCAGGAGATCGACCACCGGCGCCTGCCGCGTTGCCGTGCTGCAAGCGGCAAGCACGGACAGCGTCAGGATCAGGGGAATTAAATGACTAGGTTTATGCATGCTCATATTGTGTGTGTGTCTGACATTCGGAGTTTGGCGTTGGGCAAGCTCGGCTCACACGGTGCCAGGTCGCAGCGGGACGAAATGACAATCCTCCAGCGTCGCGCTGGTCCATTCGGCCTTGCCGACGCGGGTAATCAAGTGCAGCTGCTGGACCCGGGCGCCGACCGGCGCCAGCAGGCGCCCGCCGATGGTGAGCTGCTCGAGCAGCGCATGCGGCACTTCCAGGCCGGCGGCGGCCAGGATGATGCCGTCGAACGGGGCCGCTTGCGGCAGCCCTAGCATACCATCTCCGTAGTGCAGACGCAGGTTGGGGATGCGCAGCGCGCGCAAGTTGTTCTTCGCCAGTTCGTGCAAGGGCTTGATGCGCTCGATCGAAAACACTTCGGCGGCCACGCAGGACAACACCGCCGCCTGGTAGCCGCAGCCGGTGCCGATCTCCAGCACGCGCTTGAGGTTGCCACCGTTGCGCATCACTTCGATCATGCGCGCCACGATGTAGGGCTGGGAAATGGTCTGGTGGTGGCCGATCGGCAAGGACGCGTCGATGTATGCCTGCGAGGCCAGCGCCTCCTCCATGAACAGGTGGCGCGGCACCGCCTCCATCGCGGCCAGCACCAGCGTGTCCTGCACGCCGGCGCGTGCCACGCGCGCGACCATGGCACGCCGCACCGCGTCCGACACCAATGGATTCTGGCGCGGCGGCGCCAGTGGCACAGGCTGGGCGCGTTCGAGCGCGTAGCTGTGCGATTTGGACGGCGAGGCGGTATTGCGCGGCGCGCTGTAGCCGCTCTGGGCAGCGAGCCGGGCCGCGTTCTGGGTCGCCGTCTGCGGCGTGGCGACCCGCACCTGGGCCTTCGATGCCGGCTTGTTCTGAGCGCCCTCGCTCAACGCCGACAGCGGCAGCGGAAAATTGCGCGGCTTGCCGTTCATGCCAGCGCCTGCGCCAGCAGCGCCAGGCCGCTCTTGTGGGTCAGGTCGATCTGCAGCGGCGTGATCGACACGCAGCCCTGGGCGGTGGCATGAAAATCGGTGCCTTCGCCGGCGTCGCGCGTGGCGCCAGGCGGCCCGATCCAGTAGATGTCGCGCCCGCGCGGGTCGAGCGACTTGATCACCGGCTCGGACTGGTGGCGCCGCCCCAGACGGGTGGCACGCAGGCCTTGCAGGCTTTCGTAAGGCAGGTTCGGAATATTCACGTTCAGCAAATAGGGCGAACTGAGCTGCTCGAATCGGCGCTGCACGATCTCGCGCGCGACCCGGGCCGCCGCATCAAGGTGGGCCCAGCCATGCTGGACCTGGGAAAACGCGATCGCCGGTATGCCAAACAGATACCCTTCGGTGGCGGCCGCCACCGTGCCCGAGTACAGCGTGTCGTCGCCCATGTTCTGGCCGTTATTGATGCCCGACACCACCAGGTCGGGCTTCTCGGTGAGGATGCCGGTCAGCGCCACGTGAACGCAATCGGTGGGTGTACCGTTGACGAAGTAGAAACCGTTGGCGCCCTGCTGCACCGTCAGCGGCCGGTCCAGCGACAGCGAGTTCGATGCGCCGGAGCGGTTGCTGTCGGGCGCCACCACGACGATATCGGCGATCGCCGCGAGCACGTCGGCCAGCGCCACGAGGCCAGGCGCCAGGTATCCATCATCGTTACTGATAAGAATTCTCATGCAGCAATTTTACCCGATGCCGTGGCCGCGCCGCGCACTGGGCAAGAAGATAATTTGGCGCAGCCGACGCGGGGCGCGGCGTGTCCTTGCCACGCGGCACGCGCGCGCCCACGCCGCTCCTACGACAGCGTGACGGGCCAGCGCTTGAACGCGGGAGCGGGCGACGACGCGCGTGCCGGCGCAACGGCTCGGTGCACATGCGCGCAGTGCGCACTGTGGGTCGCGCGCCTCGGACAGCGCACCGTCAAACGCTGCCACGGCGTTCTTCTGCAGAGCCACCAACGCAGCTTGGGTGCGACGCCCGGCATCGAGCTGACCTGGCTGCCGCAGCGTGCCAGTCAGCGCACTGTTGCCGCGCAGCGTAGCGAGCACGCCAGCGCCCAGCCGCCGCGGCTGCAGTTGCCACCCTTCCTGCAAGCGCCACGCGTCCGCCAGTTCGCCCGGTCGGCGAACATTTTCTACGCATCGTCGCCATGCGATTCCCGGTAGCACTGCAGCATCGGTCAGATTGCGAATGAAGCGCTTGATCACCGCTGGCTGGTTGTGCGCGTCGCCGACGCCGCCGCCCCGGCTGATCGCCAGCGTGTCCTTCAGCTTCCCGCGCGCATTGCCGCATTGCCGTCAATCAACCTTAGCGAGCTCAGCTTAGACCGTATCACGTTTCACCGGGCCGGACATCAAACTCGGCTCTCACGTTCGGGCCGACGCAAATTGGGGCATAATCACAAAACAAAACGGTCGTACTTTTTTATAACAACAGGAGACAGACATGAAAGCCGTCGTATGCAAAGCGTGGGGGCTGCCCGACAGCCTGGTGCTGGAAGAATTGCCCGATCCGGTGCCGGGGCCTGGCCAGGTGCTGGTGGAAGTGCGCGCGGCCGGCGTGAATTTCCCGGACGTGCTGATCGTCCAGGGCAAGTACCAGTTCAAGCCGGACCTGCCGTTCACGCCGGGCTGCGAACTGGCCGGCGTGGTGCGCGCCGTCGGTGCGGACGTGGCCCACTACAAGGCCGGGGACCGGGTGATTGGCTTCGTCGCACAGGGCGCGTTTGCACAACTGGCGCTGGTGCCGGCCGCGGCGCTGATGCCGATGCCAGCGGGCATGGACTTCGACACAGCCGCCGCCATCACGCTGACCTACGGCACCTCGCACCACGCGGTGGTGGACCGGGCCGCGCTGAAAGCCGGTGAAACCATGCTGGTGCTGGGCGCGGCCGGCGGGGTCGGACTGGCCGCCATCGAGATCGGCAAGGCACTGGGCGCGCGCGTGATCGCCGCCGCGTCGAGCGAGGCGAAGCTGGCGGTGTGCCGCGCGCACGGCGCCGATGCCACCATCAACTACAGCAGCGACGACCTGCGCGCGGCGATCAAGGCGGCCACCGACGGCAAGGGACCGGATGTGATTTACGATCCGGTCGGCGGCATCTACACCGAGCCGGCCTTGCGCTCGATCGGCTGGCGCGGGCGCTATCTGGTGGTCGGCTTTGCCAACGGCGAGATCCCCAGCGTGCCGCTGAACCTGTTGCTGCTCAAGGGCTCGGCGCTGCTCGGCGTGTTCTGGGGCGAGTTCGCCAAGCGCGAACCGAAGGCCAACGGCGCGGCGATGCGCCAGCTGCTCGGCTGGCTGGCCGAGGGCAAGATCCGTCCGCTGATCTCGGCCCGCTATGCGCTGGGCGAGACGGGGCAGGCCTTGACGGACATGGCCGCGCGCAAGGTCACCGGCAAGGTCGTGATCCTGCCGGCCTGAGCGGCGCTTCCGCAAGAAAAGGACTGCGCGGTTCTGCAGCTCTGAGGGCCGCCTCCAAAGAAAAAGCCCTGCCCGGTTCTGCCGGCAGGGCTTTCTTTTTGCAGCGCTGCGCGCCGCGCCGCGTTTACCTGGCCTGCTCGGCGATCCAGCGCTCGACGTTCGCCTCGAGCAGTGTCAGCGGCACCGAACCGTTCTTCAGGATCGTGTCGTGGAATTGGGCCAGCTTGAATTTGGGCCCCAGCGCGGCCTGGGCACGCTGACGCAATTCCAGAATCTTCAAGGCGCCGATCTTGTAACCGAGCGCCTGGCCCGGCCACGCCATGTAGCGCTCGGTCGCATTGCGCGCGCTCGCCTCGGTGTCGCCCACTTTCTCGACCAGAAAGGCGATGGTCTGCTCGCGCGTCCAGCCCAGCGCGTGCAGTCCCGTGTCGACCACCAGCCGCGCGGCGCGGCGCTGGTCGAGCATCAGAAAGCCTGCGTAGGCGTTCGGATCGTCATACAAACCCAGCTCGCGGCCCAGCGTTTCGGCATACAGCGCCCAGCCTTCGACGTAGGCGTTGTTGGCGCCGAACTTGCGGAACAAGGGAATCGCCAGTTCCTGCTGCTTGGACAGCTGGAAATGGTGACCGGGCTGGCCCTCGTGCAAAAACAGCGACGTCATGCGCGTGCTGGCATACGCGCCCGGGTCCGGAATGACGGCCCAGAAGATGCCCGGACGGCTGCCGTCGGCGGCGGCCGCGTTGTAATGGTCGGACGCGGCGTCGCGCGTGAGCGCCGGTTCGGCGCGAATTTCCAGTGCCGCCTTGGGCATCGTGGCGAACAGCTCGGGCAGGCGCTGCATGATTTTACGATTCAGGCTGGCATACGCATCGAGCACCTGCGCGTCGGTCTTGAACGGACGGTATTTCGGCTGGGCAGCAAGGAAATTGCCCATGCCGGCCGGTGCGCCGCTGTAGCCCAGGCGCGGCGCCAGCTTGTTCAGCTCGGCGTCGTTGCGGGCCATTTCGCGCAGGCCGATGGCGTGGATCTGCTCGGGCGTGAGCGTGCTCGACGTCTGGTAGGCAACCCAGGCGCGGTACCATGCGGCGCCGTTCGGCAGGCTGCCCCAGCCGGCGCTGGCGCGTGTGGCCGGCAGGTATTCCTTGTCGATGAAGGCGGCCAGTTTGCGCAGCGACGGCAGGACGGCACTGCCGATCAGGGTGCGGTAGGCGGCGCTCAGCCGGGCCTTGTCGGCGCTGGAAAAACCGGCCGGCAGGTGCTTGATCGGCGCATAAAATTCGCTCGCCTCGGGGGTGGCCGCGCACAGCGCCTTAATCTGCGGCAGCGTCGCCTGCATCAGCGCTGTCGGCTGCACGACGCCCTCGCGCATGCCCTGGCGCATATTGGCGATCGCCACCTCTATCCATTCGGGCAGCTGGCCAATGCGCTTGAGGAAGGCCTGGTATTGCGCCACCGTGCCGATCGACTGGGCGCTCTGGCCGCCGGCCAGGTTGGCCAGCAACACCGGCATGCTTTCCATCTGGTTCAGCGGCAGCAGGTGATCGGGAAACGCTTCGAGCGCCAGCGCGGCGTTGAGCTCGGCGTTCAGGCTGTCGAAGGTGATCAGGTCGTCCGAGCTCAGCTTGCTGCGGTCGATCGCCATCAGCTCGCCATGCACACCATGCAGCATGCCGTACAGGCGCGCGCGCACTTGCGGGCGGATCGTCATCGTCAGCTCGTCGTCATGCCGGTTATCGCCCGCGAACGTGGCGTTGACCGGATCGAAGCGCACCTGCGCATCGTAGTAGCGCTCGGCCAGCTCGGCCAATTGGCGGGCCGGCTGTGCGGCCGCGCCAGCCTGCGCGGCGGAGGCGAGCGCGCTGTCGGCCGCGCCGACCGGAAACGCGGCCAGCAAGGCACTGCACAGGGTGGTAACGAGTAGCGCGGTCTTGACTGAAGCCATCGAGAATTCCTTGAGGTGTGGGGTCGGCACAGGCTGGCCCGACGCTGCAGCCGGCGCATTGCGCGCGGCACGCGATCGGACGCGCCCAAAGCGCCCGATGATACGCGCATCGGGCGCGCTTGGCACGCAAAGCAGCAGCGCCGGGCGACGCTAGCGCGGCGCCCGGTGTGAAACCTGTTCGGAAGGGGGATTACCGGTCGCCGGCGGCCAGGTGTTGTTCGGCCACCTGCCTGGCAAGCAGCACGTTGAGCTGGGATTTGACGAACTGGCGCGGCGAGCTGGTCGCAGCGCTGTCGTCGCGCTGAAGCCCAAACGGCGCGGCGCCGCCCGGCACCAGCTCGGCCAGTTCATCTTCGAGCAGCCGGCTGGCCTGCTTGCTGAAATCGAGCACGCGTGGCGCCGGGCCGACGCCGTAGATGTCGAAACTATGTTCGGCCGCCAGCAAGGGCGCGCGGGTGACGTCCAGGCGCAGGCTGTAGGTGCTGCATACGCCCTGCTGCGTGAGCACATGCTGCACGTCGAGCAAGGCGCCGAAGTCGGGCAGCGTCTGACGCACCAGCTGCTCGCCGACCATCGCGCGCACCACCTCATCGTCGCTGGCGACCTGCAAGAGTTCGCTGCGCTCGACGCGCGCCTGCACGCTGGCCCACTCGTGCACGATGCCGCTTGACAGGCAAAGTGCGCAGTCGCTGCCGCGCGCCGCGCTGCAGTCCGGACAACTGCGCTCGAAACCAAATGCCTGCGGTGCGCTGCACAGTGTCTCGTGCGGCGCCAGCACGCGTCGGTAGCGCAGCGCAGCGCGCCCGGCCCACAGCGCCAGTGCCTGCTCCGCCTCGCCCTGCGCCGTCGCTAGGGCGGCGTCGATGCAGCGCTGCAGCGCGCCCGCATCGCCAACCTGACGCACGCGCGGGTTCAGGCCTTGCGGACCAGCATGGCGCTCGACGTCGAAATGGACTTGTTGGTGCATGGTCAGCGTGACCGCCAGCGCCATCGCCTGCTCAGGGCTGTGGTAATGCTGATCGGCGTGCGCGCGGCGCGCGACCGGTGCGCGGTGTGCCGCAACGATGGCGGCGACCCGGGTGCCGGCGCGGCGCGGCGTATGCTGGGATGCGCGCACCGCGTGAGGGTCGAGGTGACGCATCAGGCCGCCTTGGCGCACGCACGGCGCGATGAGGGAGAAACTGGCTTTAAAAGCGGGATTTCTTGTGTCATCATAGTGCGCCCTAGCAACATAAAGTTAATTATTGATAACTAGCGTAACAGCTTTTGATCAGAAATAGTAGGAGAAACAATCTAAGCCGGTGCCGGCCAGGGGCGCCGCCTATTCCGGGGCTGGCGCGAAAAAGGCGATCACGTCGGCCTGCTCGCGCGTGCGCTTGAACGGCGGCAGGCTTTGCCAGATGCGCTTGCCGTAAGGCTTGGAGATCAGGCGCGGATCGCAGATGACCAGCACGCCGCGGTCGCCTTCGTCGCGGATCAGGCGTCCGGCACCCTGCTTCAAGTTGATGATGGCCTCGGGCAGCGAATGGTGCATGAAGCCGTTCATGCCCTGCTTTTCCATCACTTCAATGCGCGCGGCCAGCACCGGATCGTCGGGCGGCGCGAACGGCAGCTTGTCGATGATCACCAGGGACAGCGCGTCGCCGCGCACGTCGACACCTTCCCAGAAACTCTGGCTGCCGATCAGCACCGCGTTACCGGCCGCACGGAATTGATCCAACAACTCGGTGCGCCCCTTCTCGCCCTGCACGAACAGCGGATAGTTCAGGCCCCGTTCGTCGAATTCGGCGCGCAGGCGTTCGGCGGCCCGGTTCACTGCGCGGATCGTGGTGCACAGCAAGAAGGTGCGCCCGCCCGCCGCTTCAATGAGCGGCAGTGCGCAATCGATCACCGCGTCGGTGTAGCCGGGCGCGTTGGGCATGGGCATATTCTGCGGCACGTACAGCAAGCCCTGCTCGGCATAGTTAAATGGACTGGGCCAGGTCTGGGCCGGCTCGTCAGTGAGCCCCATCTGGGTGGCGAAATGTTTAAAATCGTTTTTGACCGCCAGCGTGGCCGAGGTGAAGATCCAGCTGCGCGGCACGCCTTCGCGCTGGTTGTTGAAGATCGGCGCGATCGACAGTGGCGTCTGGTGCAGTTGCAGCGAGCTGGAAAACGCCTCCACCCAGAATACTGCTTCCTCGCCCTGCACCGGCTTGGCCTTGGGGTCGAGCTTCCAGTTGGCCAGCCCTTGCGCCAGTTCGATGGCGCGGGTGCGGCAGCCCTCGATGGTTTCGGCGCGCGCGGCCTGGTCTTCCAGCACCGCGATCATCTCCTGCAGGCGCTCCTTGAGCGTGGCCAGCGAGCTGAAAAAGTCCGACGAGGGCGCGATCTGGGCCAGCGACAGGCGCACGATGTCCTGCGGGAAGGTCAGGCGCAAGTCGCGCGCGGCCTTTTCCACCACGGTGACCACCTTGGCCCAGTCGGGCCCGCCGCGCGCATGCGCCAGCCCTTCGGCCAGCACGTCGCGGCACAGCTCAAGCACTTGCGAGGTCGACACCGTCTGGCCGAAAAACAGCGTCGCCGTGTCGGGCAACTGGTGCGCCTCATCGAAGATGATGGTGTTGGCCGACGGCAGCAATTCGGCCACGCCGGTGTCCTTCAGCGCCACATCGGCGAAGAACAGGTGATGGTTGACCACCACCACGTCGGCCTGCTGGGCTTCGCGGCGCGCCTTCATGACAAAACAATCCTGGTAATACTGGCACTCGGCGCCCATGCAGGTGTCGCGGGTGGACGTGACCAGGTTCCAGATCAGCGCGTTTTCCGGCACCTTGGCCAGTTCGGCCTTGTCGCCCGAATTGGTCATTTTGATGAAGCGCGAAATTTCGCGCAGGTGGCCGATGTCGTCGCGCGACGTCAGCCGGCCATTCTGCAGCGTGCGCTCGAGATGGTAGTGGCACACATAGTTCGAGCGCCCCTTGAGCAGCGCGATCGACACCGGCGCGCGCAGCGCGGCGCGCACGGTCGGGATGTCGCGCAGGAACAGCTGATCCTGCAAGTTCTTGGTGCCGGTCGAGACGATGGTCTTGCCGCCCCACAGCAGCGCCGGCACCAGATAGGCGAAGGTCTTGCCGGTGCCGGTACCGGCCTCGGCGATCAGCGTCTTCTGCCCCGCGATGGCTTGGGCGATTGCCTTGGCCATCTCGGTTTGCGAACGGCGCGGCGCAAAGCCGCCCACGGCCGGGCCGAGCGGACCGCCGGCGGAAAACAAGTTGTCGATTTCTGCGTCGTGCAGGCCGGCGGGGGGCGCCGGCTGGTCGGTGATGCCGACCAGATCGTCGGACGCCGGAATAGGAGTGCTCAAAATGAAGTCTGGGTAAGGCTACCGCGCAACTGGCGCAGGTCAGGCCGGAACATCGGGCACGAGTTGCATTTTCAGCAGGGTGATATGGTCTTTCAGTTGCAGCTTGCGCTTTTTCAGCCGACGCAATTGCAGTTGGTCATGATGCCCGTCCAATGTTAACATATCGATCACGGCGTCCAGGTCGCGATGTTCGACGTCGAGTTCAATCAGGCGCCGCTGAATTTCTTGTACATCAGTCATTAGATTGCATTCTTGAAATTTGTTACAATCGTTTCGTCAAGGCGGGCGACTATCAGCCTACAATCGTCGCTAACTGTATTGCACTACCAATAGTCTTCTCTTGCAACTAAATAGCATCTCGGTGCATAGTTTAATCTACCCCCGACCTGTCCGCCAATATACATTAAGCTAAACGGGCCGGGAGGCTTTGTCTAGCCCGTTAGGAAACCCTGTACGTTTATGAGTTCATACAAGATTGAGGCCGGCACCGCGCAGCATATCGGCAGCCGGCCGCAGCAAAACGACCGCGCAGCACTGTTTGCCGGCGCCCGCGCGCCGGGCTATATGCTCGCCGTGCTGGCCGACGGCATCCAGGGCGACGCGATCGGACCGGAACAAGTGCTGCACACGGCCAAGCATCTGTTCGACCAGTTTGCACCGGGCGACAACCCGAGCCTCGAACGGATGGCCGACATGCTGCGCGAAATCGTCCATGAAACCCACATGGTCATCAAGCTCAACGGCATGGCCGCCAAGGTCGAGGCGCACTGCACCTTCGTGGCGCTGCTGCTCACGCCCAACCATCAGGCGGTCTGGGCGCACGTGGGCGATTCGCGTCTGTACCATTTCACGAACAGCCAATGCAAGCTGCACACCAGCGACGCCGATTACATCGCGCATCTACAGCAAAGCGACAAGCTGCCCGAGGAAGCGGCCAAGAACCACCGCCGCTCCAAGCTGCTGTTTAACGTGCTGGGCAACCGCGACAAGGAACCGTATGCCACCATTGGCAGCCAGGACAAATTGCGCGCCGGTGAAGTGTTTCTGTTGTGCACCGACGGCCTGTGGCACTACTTTACCGACGCCGAACTGGCCGCGGTGACCTACCGCAACGCACCACGCCAGGCATCCGAAATGCTGATCAACAAGGCCTCGGAGCGGGCGCACGGCAAGGGCGACAATTGCACGATGGCCATCGTGCGGCTGGTCAAACCGCCGCGCGAGGTGCCCAACTACACGGTCCAGAAGATGGGGCGCGCCGTCTAGTGCCAGGCGCGCCGGCCTGTCCCGGCGCCGCCCCGGTGCGCCTCACGTGCACGTTTAGTGGGTCGCCGCGCGTTCCTTGAGCTCATTCTCCTGGCGCGCCTTGTCGGCCTTCTCATCCTCGATCGCCTTGGCTGCCTTGGCAGCCTTGGCCGCCTTCTTGTCGGCGACATCGCGCTGACGCTGCTCGGAGTCTTTCACGCGCTGCGCGAACGCGAGCGCGTTCGCGGCGCGCCGGGCGGCCCCGCCCTGCTCCTGCACCGCCGCGCGCTGCAACTTGGCCGCGTGGTCGGCCACCCGGTCCTGCGCCGCGTGCGGCTTCGGCTTGGGCGTGTCAACCAGTGGCGCGACCGGCTTGGGCGGCTCGGCGGCGCGCGCGGCCTGTTTGGCCTGCTCGTCCAGTTCGGCCTGCGCCAGCTCACGGTCGCGCTGCTCGACCGCCGCCAGGCGCTTGTAGTGACCGGCCTCGACCTCGATCGCGCGCACCTGAGCCAGGCCGGCCCGGCGGATTTCCTTGGCGTGGTCCAGGCAAGCATTGACGAGGAATTTTTTGGCGCAGACCAGTTCCGTCTCGTAGTATTGCTGCTCGAGCGCGGCGCGCTGCTCGGCCGCGCTGGCCAGCGCCTGGTCCGCGGCGGCCACCGATTGCGACGGCGGCGCCAGCGCGACTGGCTTGTTTGCCAGCAGCGTGCCGCTGCAGGCGGACAGACAGGCGAACGCGGCCAACGCTGCGGCGCGCGCGGTAAACTGGGCTAACTGAACTGCCATATCGTGTGTTTCCTTAGTGTGCAAGTGGATGCCGCGCGCCAGCGTCAGCTGAGCGCATCGGCCGCGCCGCGCCGCTGCGCATCCATGTAGTCGCGCGACTGCATCTCAATGATACGCGAGACGGTGCGCTGGAATTCATTCGACAGCACGCCCTGGGTGTACAGCTGTTCAGGGGCAACCTCGGCCGACATCAGCAATTTGACTTTGTGATCGTAAAACACGTCGATCAGCCAGGTGAAACGGCGCGCCTCCGACGACATCGCCACCGACATCGCCGGAATACCCGACAAGATCACGGTGTGGAAGCGGCTGGCGATTTCCAGGTAATCGTTTTGCGAGCGCGGCCCGCCGCACAGCGTGGCGAAATCGAACCAGATGATGCCGCCGGCGCGCCGCAGCGAACGGATCTCGCGCGACTCGATGCGCACGCGCGGGTCTTCGTCGGCGCTCTCGGCGATGCTGGCGTAGGCGTGGCGCAGCAGCGCATCGGCCTGGGCACCCAGCGGAAAATGGTAGATCTCGACCTGCTCGAGCGCGCGTTTGCGGTAGTCGACGCCGGCGTCGACGTTCAGCACGTCGAGCTTGTCCTTGAGCAGTGCGATGGTGGGCAGCATGCGGTCGCGGTGCAGCCCGTCCGGATACAGTTTGTCCGGGTCGTAGTTCGACGTCATGATGAACGACACGCCGTTGGCAAACAGCGCCGTGAGCAGGTTGTACAGGATCATCGCGTCGGCGATGTCGGAGACGTGAAATTCGTCGAAGCAGATCAGGCGGTATTTCTTCGCGATGCGGCGCGCCACCTCGTCGAGCGGATCGGCCACGCCCTTCAGTTCGTCGAGCTGGCGGTGCACATCGCGCATGAATTCGTGAAAATGCAGGCGCGTCTTGCGCACCAGCGGCACCACCGAATAAAAGCTGTCCATCAAAAACGATTTGCCGCGCCCGACGCCGCCCCACATGTAGACGCCGCGCGGCACGTCAGGCCGGTTGATCAGGCGTTTAAACGTGCTCGAGCGGCGGCCCTTGAAATGCACCCATTGCTCATAGGCCTGCTGCAGGCGGTCGACCGCGCGCTGTTGCGCCGCATCGGAGTGAAAACCGCGCTCAGCGAGCGTGTGTTCGTAAAATTGCTGGACGTTCATCGATTGGATTCAGTGCGAGGCTGGCGGATGCATTTGCCAGCGTTCGGCACGTTGCAGGGGAAAGCCGGGCCGACGCTGCGCGCCGGCCCGGTCAAAAACACGACTTAGAAGTTCAGCGCGCGCTTGTCGACGGCCAGTGCCGCCTCCTTGGTCGCTTCCGACAGCGACGGATGGGCGTGGCAAATGCGCGCGATGTCTTCGCTGGAAGCCTTGAATTCCATCGCCACCACCGCTTCGGCGATCAGCTCGGAGGCCATCGGGCCGACGATGTGCACGCCGAGGATTTCATCGGTCGTCGCGTCGGCGAGGAACTTGACCATGCCCGAGGTATCGCCCAGCGCGCGTGCACGGCCATTGGCCATGAACGGGAAGGTGCCCGCCTTGTAGGCCACGCCAGCCGCTTTCAACTGCTGTTCGGTCTGGCCGACCCACGCGATTTCCGGCGAGGTGTAGATGACCCAGGGGATGGTGTTGAAGTTGACGTGACCGTGCTGGCCGGCGATACGCTCGGCCACGGCAACGCCCTCTTCTTCGGCCTTGTGCGCCAGCATCGGGCCGCGCACCACGTCGCCCACCGCCCACACGTTGGGCAAATTGGTGCGGCAATGGTCGTCGACGGCGATGAAGCCGCGCTCGTCGAGCGTCAGGCCAACCACTTCGGCATTCAAACCGTTGGTGTTCGGCACGCGCCCGATCGAGATGATCAACTTGTCAAACGTTTCGCTGTGCGCGTCGCCCTTGGCGTCGACGTATTCGACGGTGACGTTCTTCTTGCCTTTGCTGATCGTGCCGATCTTGCAACCGAGCTCGATCGCCAGACCCTGCTTGGCAAACAGCTTGCCCGCTTCCTTGGCGATCTGTTCATCGACCGCGCCCAACAGGACCGGCAGGCCTTCAAGGACGGTGACCTTGGCGCCCAGACGGCGCCACACGCTGCCCATTTCCAGACCGATCACGCCAGCGCCGATCACGCCCAGCTTGGCCGGCACGGCGTCGATGGTCAAGGCGCCCGAGTTCGACAAAATCAGCTTCTCGTCAAAGGCCGCGCCGGGCAGTTCGCGCGCGTTCGAGCCCGTCGCGATGACCACGTGCTTCGCTTGCAGCGTCTCGGCGTTGGCGCCGGTGACGCTGACGCTATAGCCTTCGCCGGTGGCGGCGGCGAACGCGCCACGACCGTGGAAGAAGGCGATCTTGTTCTTTTTCAGCAGGTACAAAATGCCGTCATTGTTCTGTTTGACGACGGTGTCCTTGCGCTTTAACATTTGCGGCAGGTTCAGCTTCAGGCCGGCGACGTCGATGCCGTGTTCGGCAAAGCTGTGCCCGGCGTGCTCGAAGTGCTCGGACGATTGCAGCAGCGCCTTGGAGGGGATGCAGCCGACGTTGGTGCAGGTGCCGCCCGGTGCGGGTCCGCCCTTGGCGTTGGCCCACTCGTCGATGCAGGCGACCGAAAAGCCCAGTTGCGCCGCGCGGATGGCCGCGATGTAGCCGCCGGGACCGGCGCCGATGACGACGACGTCAAATTGTTTTGCAGTGCTCATTGTTTGATTCCTAAATTATTCGTCAGGGACGAAAATCCACAGTAGAAGGTAGATCACCAGACCGAAGCCGAACGACAGCGTAAACAGCACAAACACCAGGCGCCAGATCCACGACTCCATGCCGGAGGCGCGCGCCAGGCCGCCACACACGCCGCCTAACCAGCGGTCGCTGCGCGAACGGCGCAGGCGGTTAAATTCGTTGACCAGATCGGCCCCGCCGCCGGCGTCCTGCGCCGGCTTGTTCAGGTCTACGCCGGCCGCCAGCACCTTGGCCTTGGCCTGTTCGAATTCGGCATCGGTGAGCGCACCGGCCTGATGCAGCTCGTGCAAACGCTTGACTTCTTCCGAGACTATCATGGTGATCCCTTCTCAAGAAAACGCCGCCTCCCGCACGCGCGGGAGGCAGGTGTTGGCACGCGCTGACCGTCAGGCCGCGCGCATGACGCTTACAGGTCGAGCAGCAGGCGGGTCGGATCTTCCAGCGTTTCCTTCATCGCCACCAGACCGAGCACCGCTTCGCGCCCGTCGATGATGCGGTGATCGTAGGACATCGCCAGATAGTTCATCGGGCGAATCACGATCTGGCCGTTTTCGACGACTGCGCGGTCCTTGGTCGCATGCACGCCCAGAATGGCCGATTGCGGCGGGTTGATGATCGGAGTCGACAGCATCGAGCCGAAGGTGCCGCCGTTGGAGATCGAGAAAGTGCCGCCGGTCAGATCGTCCAGCGTCAGCTTGCCTTCCTTGGCCTTGGCGCCGAATTCGCCGATTTTCTTTTCGATGTCGGCGATCGACATCTGGTCGGCATTGCGCAAGATCGGCACCACCAGGCCGCGTGGCGAACCGACCGCGATACCGATGTCGAAGTAGCCGTGGTAGACGATGTCATTGCCATCGACGGAGGCGTTGATGACCGGGTATTTTTTCAAGGCGGCGACGGCGGCCTTGACGAAGAAGGACATGAAGCCCAGCTTGACGCCATGCTCTTTCTCGAACTTGTCCTTGAACTTGTTGCGCAGGTCGATCACCGGCTGCATGTTCACTTCATTGAACGTGGTCAAAATCGCGTTGGTCGATTGCGACATCACCAGGCGCTCGGCGATACGGGCGCGCAGGCGGCTCATCGGCACGCGCTCTTCCGGACGGTCGCCCAGGTTCGGCGCGGCCGGCGCGCTCACTTGCTGCAGCGCTGGCTTGGCGGGCGCGCTCGGCGCCATCATCGGAGCCGGTGCGGCCGGCTTGGCGGCGACAGCGCCCAGCACGTCGCCCTTGGTGACGAGACCGTCCTTGCCGGTGCCGGCAACTTGCGCCACCGACAGGTTGTTATCGGCCAGCAGCTTGGCGGCGGCCGGCATGGCCACGTCCGCTTTCGAGCTCGACACGCTCGTTGCAGCAACGGCGGCCAGGCCGGCAGGCGGCGCACTGGTCACTTCCATCGGGCTCACTTTCACCGAACCTTCGGTGTCGATGATGGCGATCACTTCGCCGGCGACGACGGTGCTGCCGTCGCCTTTGACGATCTGGATGATGACGCCGGCGACCGGGGCCGGCAGTTCGAGCACGACCTTGTCGGTTTCGATGTCGATCAGATTTTCGTCACGGGCGACCGCTTCGCCCAACTTCTTGTGCCACTGCAGCATGGTCGCTTCGGCGACCGATTCCGACAATTGAGGAACCTTGACTTCAATATGTGCCATGTAAAACTCCGTGTTTTTATTTAGTGGCGCCGCGCTCGTGGCGCGGCGCTGCAATCATTATTTGGTCAGCACAAAGCCCTTGAGCTTGGCGAACGCCGTTTCGAGCAAATCTTTCTGCTGCGCGTAATGCTTGTCGTAGTAACCGACGGCCGGCGAGGCAGACGCTGGGCGACCGGCGTACGCGAGGCGTCCACCCGCTTCCATGCTTTCGAAGATGTTGTGCTGGATCTGGAACCAAGGTCCCTGATTTTGCGGCTCGTCCTGCGCCCACACCACTTCGGTCGCGTTCGGGAACTTCTTCAGTTCGGCCGCGAACGACTTGTGCGGGAACGGATACAGTTGCTCGATACGGATGATGGCGGTGTCGGTCTGGCCGCGCGTTTTGCGTGCGTTGACCAGATCGTAGTAGACCTTGCCGGAGCAGGCGATCACGCGCTTGACTTTCTTCGCGTCGATTTTGTCGTCCACTTCACCGATCACGGTGTGGAAGGCGCCTTTGGCCAGTTCGGACAGCGGCGAGCCCGCATCCTTGTTGCGCAGCAGCGATTTCGGCGTCAGGATGACCAACGGCTTGCGGAACTGGCGCACCATCTGACGACGCAGCAAGTGGAAGATCTGCGCGGCCGACGTCGGCTGCACCACTTGCATATTGTTGTCCGCGCACAGTTGCAGGAAGCGTTCCGGACGGGCCGACGAGTGCTCGGGACCCTGGCCTTCGTAACCGTGCGGCAGCATCATTACCAGACCGTTGGCACGGCCCCACTTGACTTCGCCGGAGCTGATGAACTGGTCGATGACGACCTGGGCGCCGTTGGCGAAATCGCCGAACTGCGCTTCCCAGATGGTCAGCGTATTCGGCTCAGCCGACGAGTAGCCGTATTCGAAGGCCAGCACGGCTTCTTCGGACAGCACCGAGTCGATCACCGTGAACGGCGCCTGGTTGTCGGACACATTGCACAGCGGCACGTACGTACCGGCATCCCAACGTTCGCGGTTCTGATCGTGCAGCACCGCGTGGCGATGCACGAAGGTGCCGCGGCCGGCGTCCTGGCCGGACAGGCGGATCGCGTAACCGGAGGCGACCAGCGTGGCGAACGCCAGATGCTCGCCCATGCCCCAGTCAAGATTAACTTCGCCGCGGCCCATGTTGGCGCGGTCGGCCAGCACTTTTTCAACCAGCGGATGGACCTTGAAGTCGTCCGGCACGGTCGTGATGCGGGTGGCCAGACGTTTCAGTTCCGTCATCGGCACGGCCGTGTCGGCCACGTCGGTCCACTTGCGGTTCAGGAACGGCAGCCAGTCGACTGCGTACTTGTTCTTGAAGTTGGAGATGACCGGATCGACCGTGTGCTTGCCGGCGTCCATCGCGTCGCGGAAGGTCGCGACCATTTTGTCGCCCTGGTCGGCGGCAATGGTGCCCTGCGCGGCCAGTTTGTCGGCGTACAGCTTGCGGGTGCCCGGATGCTGGCCGATTTTCTTGTACATCAGCGGCTGGGTCAGCGCCGGCGTATCTTGCTCGTTGTGGCCAAGCTTGCGGTAGCAGATGATGTCAAGGACGATGTCCTTCTTGAACAGCATGCGGTAGTCGAGCGCGATCTGGGTCGCCAGCACGACCGCTTCAGGATCGTCGCCGTTGATGTGCAGCACCGGCGCTTCGATCATCTTGACCACGTCCGAGCAGTACAAGGTCGAACGCGAGTCGCGTGGATCGGACGTGGTGAAACCGATCTGATTGTTGATCACGATGTGCACCGTGCCGCCCGTGCCGTAGCCGCGGGTCTGCGCCAGATTGAGCGTTTCCATGACTACCCCCTGGCCGGCAAAAGCGGCGTCGCCGTGCACCAGAATCGGCAGCACTTGCGCGCCGTCCTTGTCGCCGCGGCGGTCCATGCGCGCCTTGACCGAACCCTCGACGACCGGGTTGACGATTTCCAGGTGCGACGGGTTGAACGCCAGCGACAGGTGGACCGGGCCGCCGGCGGTCGAGATATCGCTCGAGAAGCCCTGGTGGTACTTGACGTCGCCGGACGGCAGATCGTCGCCGTGCTTGCCTTCGAATTCTTCGAACAGCTCTTGCGGGGCCTTGCCCAGCGTGTTGACCAGCACGTTCAGACGGCCGCGGTGGGCCATGCCGATGACGATTTCCTGCACGCCCGCGACACCGGCGCGCTGGATGGTTTCATCCATCGACGCGATGAACGATTCGGAGCCTTCCAGCGAGAAGCGCTTGGCGCCCACGTACTTGGTGTGCAGATAGCGTTCCAGGCCTTCGGCGGCGGTCAGGCGGTCGAGAATGTGGATTTTCTTTTCGGCCGAAAAGGTCGGGGTCGAGCGGATCGACTCGAGCTTTTCCTGCAGCCAGCGCTTTTCGGCCGGGTCGGCGATGTACATGAACTCGGCGCCAATCGAACGGCAGTAGGTTTCGCGCAGCAGGTTGATCAGGTCGCGCAGCGAGGCCGTCTCGGCACCGAAATAGGTGTTGCTGATGTTGAACTGGATGTCCATGTCGGCATCGGCGAAACCGTAGAAGCTCGGTTCGAGTTCCGGAATGCTTGGACGTTCCTGGCGTTGCAGCGGGTCCAGATTGGCCCAGTGCGAACCGAGGTAGCGATAGGCGGCGATCAGCTGCGTGACGGCGACGCGCTTGCGGCCCATTTCGGCGTCGGTCGAGGCGACGACAACACGGATCGGACCGGCCTTGGCGCGTTCGGCGAACGAGGACACGACGGGCGCATGGGCGACGTCGGGCTTGTTGCTGCCATCGACGGCGGGCACGTTTTGCATCGCATCAAAGTACGCGCGCCAGTTGTCCGGCACCGAGCCCGGATTGTTCAGGTACGCTTCGTACAGATCCTCGACGTACGGCGCATTGCCGCCGAACAGGTACGAGTTGGCACTATATTGTTGCATCATATTGCTCACCTTTCTTCGCGTTTCGCGAGATTAGCGGGTTAATCTAACCTTCCGCGACACGGCCTGACCGGTTAGCGGATTGCACATCAAGTTGTGGGGAAGGACTTTACTTCGGGCAGAATGCTTTACAAAAGTTTCTCAGAAGAGCACGCGGTATTGTAACGCAACAGGCACGCGGGCTAAACAAACTTGTCGAGAAAGTGCGATTTCCATAGCGCGCGATGCACACCGGCGCGGCGCGCAGGGCGACAAAAACCTCGACTTCGCGGTCTAGATCATTTATTCTAGATCCATTCCCGCCTCCCTGCCCGCCATGACCGACACCAGCACACCGCCAAAGCCGACCGCCGCCGAACTTGAGCTGCTGCGCCTGCTGTGGCAAATCGGCCCGTCCAGCGCGAAAGCGCTACACCAGGCGGCCGTGCAGGCGCGCCCCGACATCAGCGACGCGACCGTGCTGCGCTTGCTGCAAATGATGCACGCCAAGGGTTTGCTCACGCGCGACGAGCGTAGCCGCGCCCATGTGTATGCGCCGGCCCAGGCGCAAGAGGCGCTGCAGACCAATCTGCTCAAGGATCTGATCCACAAGGCGTTTTCCGGCTCGGGCAAGGAGCTGATCCTCGCGGCGCTGCGCGGCCACGTGAGCGCGACCGAACGGGCGGAAATTCAAGCGTTTCTGGACAAGCCGGATTAACCATACCGCCGGGCCAGGCAAATACCACCAGTTGGCGTGACGATTGCTCCGGCAAGCGTTGGGTGTGCTCAAACGACACAGAAAACCGCGTCTTGCCATTTTGAAATTCACAGCCGCTGCCGTTGCGAATACACTCACTGCTATTCTGACGACCGAGCACCGACCGATGCGCATGTTTTCGTTTCAGCTGGCGCTGTGCGCCGCAGTCCTGGCCCTGCACGGATCAGCCGCGCTGGCCCAGAGTACCGAAGAAGACGAGCTCGCCTTAGTGTACGGCAACAAGTCGCAGGTCAGCATCGCCACCGGCGCCGAGCAGGCGCTGGCGCGCGCGCCGGCGGTGGCCTCGGTCATCACGGCCGAGGACATCCGCGCGATGGGCGCGACCGGACTCGACCAGGTGCTCGAAAGCGTGCCCGGCTTTCATGTCTCGGTCGCCGCGTTTGCCTACAGCCCCATCTTCAGCGTGCGCGGTGTCGGCTTCGGCCTGTACAACCCGCAAGTGCTGGTGCTGCTTGACGGGGTGCGCACCAATTTTGCGATGACGGGCGGACGGGCCGTGGTCAGCGGCAACATCCCCATCGAGAACATCGCGCGCGTCGAAGTCATACGCGGGCCCGGTTCGGCGCTGTACGGCGCCGACGCGTTTGCCGGCGTGATCAACATCGTCAGCAAGAGCGCCGCCGAGATCAACGGCACTGTGCTGGGCCTGCGCGCCGGCAGTGCCAACACGCGCGACGGCTGGCTCCAGTACGGCGGCTACCTTGGCCCGCTGCAGGCCGCATTCTATCTGCACCGCGGACGCAGCGACGGCGCCGACAATCTGATCGAGAAGGACGCCCAGTCGGCGCTTGACCCGCTGTTTGGCAGCCACGCCTCGCTCGCGCCCGGCCCGCTGACGCTGGCGCGCAAGGAAGTCGATCTGAGCAGCACGCTCACGCTTGGCGACTGGCGCCTGCACGGTGCCTATCAGGGGCGCGAATCGGGCAGCGGCGCCGGTCTGGCCGAGTCGCTCGACCCGAGCTCGCGCGCGCCGGAAACGCAGCTGCAGCTGGACCTGAGCTATCGCAACGCCAACTGGGCCAAGAACTGGGATGTGTCGGCGCAACTGGGCTTTTTGAACGACAAGGCGATTCGCGCCGAGCGCCCGTATATGCTATATCCGCCCGGCGCCTTCGGTGGCGCGTTCCCGCAAGGCATGCTGGGCGACCCGTCCCATTACGAGCGCCAGACCCATGCCAGCGCGTCGGCGTTCTACTCGGGCTGGGATGGACACCGGGTGCGGGTGGGCAGCGGTTACCGGATCGAGGATTTGTACTACACGGCCGAGCTGAAAAACTTCGCCATCGTCGCACTGCCCGGCGTGGGTCCCGTGGTCATGCCGCTGGGGCGCTATCTGGACGCCAGCGCCGACCCGGCGCTGCTGTTCCTGCAGCCGCAAAAGCGTTATCTGGCATATGGTTTCCTGCAGGACGAATGGCGTCTGACCAAGGACTGGACGCTCACGGTCGGGGTGCGCACCGACCATTATTCCGACTTTGGCAGCACCACCAATCCCCGCCTGGCACTGGTGTGGGATGCGGCCTACAACCTGGTCATCAAGCTGATGCATGGCCAGGCGTTTCGGGCGCCCGCCTTCAACGAGCAATATAGCGGCAACAACCCGGTCAACATCGGCAATCCGACCATTCGTCCCGAGACCATGGCGACCGACGAAGTGGCGCTGGCATGGCAGGCCACCACGACGCTGCAAGCGACGCTGAACCTGTTCCATTACAGAATGAACGACATCATCCGGCTCACGCCCAATCCGGACCCCAGCAGCGGCAAGTCGTATCAGAATGCGGGCGACCAGATCGGCAACGGGCTTGAGCTGGAGACGCGCTGGGACGCCAGCCGCGCATTGCGCCTGTCCGGCAGCCTGTCCTTGCAGCACTCGCGTGATGGCGCGACCGGCCAGGACAGCGGCGTGGCGCCGCGCCGGCGCCTGTTTGCCCGGGCCGACTGGGCG
Source organism: Burkholderiales bacterium (assembly GCA_038207625.1). GTDB lineage: Bacteria > Pseudomonadota > Gammaproteobacteria > Burkholderiales > Burkholderiaceae_D > JBBQZO01. The sequence goes on from JBBQZO010000010.1 coordinate 71,095, forward strand.
CTGGCCCCCCAATGGATGCTGGGCGGCACCGTCAATGCCGTGGCCGATCGGCAGCGCCAGGCCGGCGACTTGCGTGCGCCCGTCGCCAACTATGTGCTGGTGGACCTGAACCTGCGGCGCGAAAAAATCGCCGATCACTGCGATGTGCGCGTGGCCGTACGCAATCTGTTTGACCGTGACGCGCGCGAACCGAGCCTGGCGCCTGGCAACATCCCGTTCGACTTGCCGCTGGCGCGCCGCAGCGTATCGATCGAACTCGCCTACACGCTCTAGCAGCGCTACGCGTGAGCAGCGGCCCCGTCGGCGGTGCTCGACATCGACAAATGTCCACCGATCCGGCGGCACCTACCTCCCTCGGCGCATCGTCCTACAATAGCGCATGAACAGCGCACGTTAACCAAGCCACCACGTCGATGCCAGCATCCCCACCCGACAACGATCCAGCGCCAGACGAGCCACACATGCCGGAACCGGAAGACTGCTGCCGCAGTGGATGCGTGCCGTGCGTCTACGACCTGTACGACGACGCGCTGGCGCGTTACCGGCTGGCTCTGACGGCTTGGGAGGCGCGCGCGGCGCAGCGCGCAAAGCCTGGCCGCAAACGCACCACCCACTAAGCATCGCGCCAGCGCCGCTCCAAACAGCACGGCGTCACCCGCGCGCGCGCCGTTTGCAAGGCACGAGCTGCCAGAGCAGCGCGCGCATCGCCCGGATGCGGCGTGTCGGGAATGCCTGTCGAAGCAGCCCGTCAGACTGACGCGACAGCGCGGGTGCGCCGCCCGCGCCAAGCGCTCACGCCCAACAAGCCGACCCCTAGCATCAACCAGCTGGCCGGTTCCGGCACCGGGGCCAGAAAGCCCCGTATCTCGCCGCCAGTGGCCGCCGTCGTATGAATATTGAGGTAGCTGCGTCCGCTGGCAAGCCCGTCCAGCAGTGCCAGTTCAGCGCCGGCCGTCGTGCCGCCGTTGGCGGTGATGAAACTCGGATTGTACGTGGCCGCCGAGAGCAGACTGAAGCTGGCCGCATAGCTGCCCACATGGACCCCGAGTGGAAAGCCGGGAAAGGTGGGCAAGGCGGTGGCGACCGAGGCCGTACCGAGCAGCGGCAGCGCCGTGCAGCAATGGATATGCGAGGCCGTGGTGGTGCCGACCAGGTCGGCAAATGACATGCTCAAATACATCGTGTTGGCCACATCGTCGATGATCACCGTGGCCGTGCCATTGCCCGGCGAAGCATTCGGCGGCGACTCGGCCGGTCCGCTCATGACGGTCGCGTATTGCAGTACGGTGGCGTTGGTCAGCGGTGCGGCCGACAACAGCGCTGCGGTCAGCGCAACGACAAGCATGGATTGTTTCATCGAAGGTCTCCTGGAGAAAGTGAATCGCCGCGCGCTGGGCGTGTATGCCACGCCGCTGGGGCCTCCCCGTGGAGACGCCGCGATCGCCGCGATGAATGGGTTTAACGGTCAGATTACGTGGCGCGCCGCGCTCAACCATTGATCCATTCCAGAGGTGCGCGCCAAACGTGCCGCCCATGCGCGGCGCGATTGACGACATCGCCACAGTTGGCGATACTGCCGTTCAGGCCTTTGACGTGGCCGCCCACTACCTCACTTCCATGCTCCGAAACACCGTCTACGCCGGGCGTTTTGCGCCCTCTCCGAGCGGCCCCTTGCACCTGGGCTCGCTGGTGGCCGCGCTGGCCAGCTATCTGGACGCCAAGGTGCATGACGGGCGCTGGCTGGTGCGCATCGAAGACGTCGACGGGGCCCGCCTGGCCGCCGGCGCCGAGCATGCGATTCTGGGCGCGCTGGCGCGTTGCGGCATGCACTGGGACGGCGCGGTGGTGCGCCAGAGCGAACGACTGGCGCTGTACCAGACGGCGCTCGAGCGACTGGGCGATCTGGTCTATCCCTGCGCGTGCACGCGCAAGGAAATCGTCGACTCACAGCACAGCGCCGGCCAGCTCGCCCATCCCGTGTATCCCGGCACCTGCCGCCACGGCGTGCCCGACGGCAAGCACGCGCGCGCACTGCGTCTGCGCGTGCCGCACCAGGCGCCACACCAGGTCGCGTTCGTCGACCGCTGGCACGGTCCCGTGTCGCAAAACCTGAGCGAGGCGGTGGGCGACTTCGTGGTGCGGCGCGCCGACGGTTTCTGGGCCTATCAGCTGGCGGTGGTGGTGGACGATCACGCGCAAGGCGTCACCCACGTGGTGCGCGGCGCCGACCTGCTCGACTCGACGCCGCGCCAGTTGTACCTGCAACAATTGCTGGGCATCACGGCGCCGCACTATCTGCACGTACCGGTGGTCACCAACGGGGCCGGCGAGAAACTGTCCAAGCAAAACGGTGCACAGGCGTTTGACGCCGGCCTCGCGCAACACCAGTTGCTGCCGAGCGCGCTGCTGCCGGCCGCGCGCCGCCTCGGCCTGGATCTGCGCGCGGGCACACTCGATCAATTCTGGCGCCAGGCAGTGCCGGCCTGGGAACTGCTGCTGCGCCAGCGCCCCATCCCATAGGCGGGGACGGCACGGTTATAATTGCCGATTGATGAAGTTAGGTATTTTAACAATGCGAGGCAAGCATGGCAGATCAGGAAGTCGCGAAGCACACCAAGAACGTGTTTGCCATTGTCGGCAACAAGCAGCACGGGATCTGGCACAAGGTGCGCGAGATCGCGCTGGAAATCCTTGTCATCGTGTTTGCCGTCAGTGTCAGCATCTGGCTGCACAGCCTGGGCGAGCACTACCACGAGCAACAGCAGGTAAAAGCATTTATGCTCGGCCTGAAGCAGGATCTGGCCAGCGACGTGCGCCAGGTCGACGAGATCGTCAAGGCTTACCACGGCTACGATGCCAACTTCAAATACCTGGCCGCGCTCGCCCCCGGCGCGCCGGTCGAGCAGGACAAGTTCGACGCCGCCTACCAAAGCGTCAACAACAACTATATCTACACGCCCCAGCTGAGTCGCTACGAAGGCTTCAAATCGAGCGGCAAGCTGACCGACATCGAGAACACCGTCCTGCTCGAAAAAATCGTCGACCTGTATCAACGCGCCATACCGGAAATGCGTTACTCACAGGGTGGCTGGATGAACCGCCAGGCTAAATTGCAGGAGTACCTGGACCGCGCGCTGGACGCGCCGGCCGGGACCGATCCGCGCTATGCCTTGATCACCGCGCCGCGCGGCAAGCGCCTGTGCGAAAGAATGGTCAGCGTCGCGCAGTTGTACGAGCGCTACCAGAACATCGCCACGCTAGGCAAACAGATCATCAAGCAGATCGATTTGATCTATCCGGCCGAGCCTGCGGCCGGCGCCCACTGACACAGCGCGGCCGCACCCGGCGGCGCCGTGCAAGGCCAGTTACAGCTTAGTTGAGTGTCCAGATGTACTGCAGCTTGACTGGCATGTCGGCGGCCTTGCCGTCGACCGTGCCAGGCTTGAAATGGCATAGTGCGATGCCATTCTGGGCCGCCTCGTCAAGCGCGGCGAAGCCGCTCGACTTATGCACCTTGGACGAGCGCACCGCGCCGCCGGCATCGACCACAAACTCCAGCGTGACCGTGCCCGTTTCCTTGTTGGCCAGGGAGGCCGCCGGCCAGATCGGCTTGGCGCAGCTGCTAAAGTCTGCCAACGGCTTGACCACTTGTTTGCCTTCCTGATCGGTCGGCACGGCGCCGTGCGCGAGCACGGCCACGCAGGCCAGCGCCAGACCAAACATCGGAATGGCCGCTTTCCAGTTCAGGGCCGCGGTATCAGGGCGTACTAATCGTTTAATGCGTGACATCAGGTGTCCTCCATTTGCCGCTTGGGCGAGGTGGTGCGATGAGAACTGGAGTTTTTCCAGTTCAGAAAGAGCAAGAGCCAGGCGCCGCGGTTCGCCCAGTATTCTTGCCGCGAAATCGTCGGCGATGTGTTCACGTTCGCGCCGGATCTGGCCGGAAATCCACCACACCGCCGGATGATAGAACAGCACAATCTCGATCATGTTTTGCAACAGGTTGATCAGGTAATCGTGGCGCCGGATGTGCGCCATCTCATGCGCCAGCAACGCTTCGAGCAGCTCGGGCGGCATGCCGCAAACCAGGCTGGCGGGCAGCAGCAGCAGCGGGCGCCACAGGCCGGCCGTCAGCGGGCTGGCCAGATCGGCCACCACCCGCACCGTCACCGCGCGGGCCACGCCAAAGCGCTGCGCCAAGTGCGTCGCGCGGGCCTGCCAGTGCGGGTCGGCCACGCCGATCTCGCCGCGCCCGACCCGCCCTACCCACACCAGACCAAGCGCCATGCGCAGCGCCAGCATGGCCGCGCAAATGGCCCAGCCGCACACGATCCAGTGCAGCGAGCGGCCAAGGCCAAGCGTGAGCACCGTGCCTACCCCGGCCATTGCCTGCGGCACCAGCATCGCGGCCAAGCCGTCGCCGGAGGTCGGCGCCCCCAGGCCTTGCGCCAGTTCCAGCAGCGGCAGCGCCACACACAGCACCAGCGCGGCACACGCCAGCGCATAGCGCTGCTCCGCACTAGCGCGCCGCATCAGCGCGAGCAGCAGCGCCGTGGCGCAGCCGACCACCGCGCCCTGCCACAGAAAATGCAACAGAGTCCAGCCGAGCACGCCGATCAAGGACGCGGCGGGCGCGCTCATGGCTGATCGTCCTGCAAGATGCGTTCGATCTCGGCGCGCTCCTTCTTGCTGATGTTGGTGCGCAGCGCGGCCAGCACCAGCGCCTTGGCCGAACCGGAAAACGCCTTCTGGATCAAATCCTTGAGCAAACTCGTCTGCAAGCTGTCCTGCGCCTGGGCCGGCGCGTAGATGTGCGAACGCTGGTTCTCGTCGCGGATCAGCAAGCCTTTCGCGTGCATGATCTGCATCAGGCGCAGTACCGTCGCGTAGCTGACGTCGGGGCGCTCAAGCAGAATTTTCTGATGCACCTGCTTGGCCGTGCAGGCGCCCATCGGCCAGAGCACCTGCAACAAGTCCAGTTCGGCTGCGGTGGGTTTGGGAATGTCGTTTTGCGCGCTCATCAAATCGTCTCGCCAGAAATATTCACACGCCAGGTAGAACAATCAATCTACGTGGCGCGCTGTGAAGAATTGTCTTTCGTACGGAGAAATTCTCGAGTGATATCGAGAAAAGCCCCATCAACAGCGAGCTATCGTACGCAACATAGACAATGATGTCTACATAAATTTCAGACAAGTTCACAGTAACTTCTGGCGCGCTTGAAAACGATCAAGCGGGTGAAACGGGTCAGCCTGCTGCCTGCCTGTCGGCGGGCGCCTCGGCCATCGCATAGCGGCGCATCAGGCGCGCGCGCTGGCCGGGCTGGAAGTTTATCCGGCGCACGTCGCCATCGACGGCCGCGAGCAGCCGCCGGTCCATCAGCGCGAACCACAGCGGTGGAAAATAGGCCATGATGAACATGCCGAAATAGCCGCTGGGCAGCGTTGGCAGGCGCGGAAAATGGCGCAGGCACTGGTAGCGCCGGCTGGCATGCGCGTGATGGTCGGAGTGGCGCTGCAGGTGAAACAGGATCCAGTTCGACAGCGCGTGATTGCTGTTCCACGAGTGGTGCGGCTGGCATATCTCAACCTTGCCATTCGGCCCGGTCTGGCGCAGCAGGCCGTAGTGTTCGATGTAGTTGGCCGACGTCAGCTGGAAGTTGGCCCAGAACGCCATCGGCACCAGAAACAGCAGGATCGCCGGTCCCAGCCAGACGGCCAGCGCCAGCCACAGCGCCAGCGTCACGGCCAGCGGTTGCAGCACCTCGTTGTCGACGCTCCAGCTCGACTGTCCCAGTTTGGCCAGGCGCTGCTGCTCGAGCAGCCAGGCGCGCCGCAGCGCACCGGGCATTTCGCGCAGCACGAAGCGATAGATGCTCTCGCCCATGCGCGAGGAGGCCGGATCGATCAGCGTGGCGACATCGCGATGGTGGCCGCGATTGTGCTCGACGTAGAAATGGCCGTAGGCGGTGGGCGCGAGCACCAGCTTGGCCAGCAGGCGCTCGAGTGCGCTGCGTTTGTGCCCCAGCTCGTGGCCGACGTTGATGCAAAAGCCGCCCATGATCCCGGTCGACAGCACCACCGCCAGCACGCTGTACCAGGGCAGTGCGTGGCGCGCCACGAACCAGGCGGCGAACACGATGCAGCCCCACAGGATGGGCACCAGCGCATAGGTGATGCGCCGGTAGTAAGGGTCGGCGTCGAGCCCGGCGACGGCCGACTCGGGCGGATTGCTGCGATCCTCGCCCAGCCACAAGTCCAGCAGCGGCAGCAGTGTGTAGACAAACACCAGCGGCAGCCACAGCACCCACGGGCGCGCCAGCCACAGGTAGACCAGCGGGCCGCAGCCCAGCAGCGCCGGCACCAGCAGGGACAATAGCCAGGAATGGCGTTTCGGGTCGCGATAGGCGCTCGGCGGGATGGTCGGGGACGCTGCTGTCATGGTCGGGCTCGCAAGGATCAATGGAGCCTTCATCGTGCCAGCATGCTGGTGCGTCGCACACCGCGAAAGACGCCAAGGAATCGTCATATTGTGACACACTGGGGGCATTCCCACTGTGATTGTGCTCCCGATGTCACCACCTGCCCCGCCAGCGCCGGCCGCGTTCCATCCGACCTATCCGAAGCTGCTGCATGCGCTGCTGCGCGCGCACGGCCACGACGCGCACGCGGCGTTGCAGGAAGCCGGTTTGTCGATGGAACGCCTGCAAAAGGATGAAGCTTTCGTCGATGCGGTGCAGATGCAGGCGCTGATTGCGCGCACCATCGCGCTGACTGCGCGCCCGGACATCGGGCTCGAGTTTGGCCTGCTGGCGCAAGTATTCATGCACGGGCCGGTCGGTTACGCGGCCGTGGCCAGTGCCACGCTGCGCCAGGCGGTGTCGGTGCTGGCGCGCTTTGCCAGCCTGCGCATCGGCGCGGTGCGCATTGAGCTGGCGGTGCGCCAGCGCGACACCGATCTGGTCGTCGTCGAATTGCTGGACATGGGGCCGGCGCGCGTGGTCATGCTTGAGGCGATCGTCACGGTGCTGGCGCGCCTGCTGCAAACGCTGAGCGGCCAGCCGTGCGCCGACGTCGAGTACTTCCTGCCGTGGCCGCGCCCGACTTGGGCCGCGCAGTATGCACGCGGGTTGGCCGGCGTGTGCCACTTCGATGCGGATCGCCTGGTGCTACGCCTGCCCAGCACGCTGCTCGACAGCGCCTGCCTGACCGCCGACGCCGACGCGTTTGCCGCCGCGTGGCAGGACTGCGAGCGCAAACTGGGCCAGCAGCAGGCGGCCAGCCCGCTGTGTGCGCGCCTGCGCGCACGCCTGCAGCGCTGCGACGGGCATTACCCGACGCTGGCCGTGCTGGCCGACGAGATGGCGCTATCGACGCGCAGCCTGATGCGCAAGCTCAAGGCCGAAGGCAGCTGTTACCAGGACATCCTCGACGAGGTGCGCTGTGAGCTGGCGCGCTGGCACCTGCTGCATACCGACGCGAGCATCGAGGCGATCGCCGAGCGGCTGGGCGTGCAGGACACGTCCAACTTCAGCCGCAGCTTCCGGCGCTGGAGCGGCCTGTCGCCGTCGGCGTTTCGCGCCAGCGGGCGTGCTGCCCGCTAGCGTCAGCGGCGCGCCGGCAGCAAGCCGCGCGCCCACGCCAGCAATTGCGGCGCCTGCATGACGCCGCTCTGACGACCTATCTCGCGCCCGCCCTGAAACAGCAGCAAGCTGGGAATGCTGCGGATGGCAAAGCGCGCACTGGCCAGCGGCGCGGCGTCGCTGTCGACTTTGACGAAGCGGATCTCGGGCGCCAGCCGGGCCGCCTGTTCGAACTGCGGCGCCATCGCGCGGCACGGCCCGCACCAGGCGGCCCAGAAGTCGACCAGCACCGGCAGCTCGGTGCTGGCCAAAAACTTGGGCAGCGCCGCGTCGCCCAGCGCCACCGGAACGGGCGCCATCAGCGCCTGCGCGCATTTGCCGCACACCGGCTCGTCGTTCAGGCGCTCGTCGGCGATCCGGTTGGTGGCGCCGCAGGCGGGACAGACTAGATGCATGAAAAACTCCTGGTTAGTCGGGCTTAAAACCGACGGCACGCATGATGCGTTCCATCAGACACCATTTGGTAAATCCGCTTTGCAGCAGATTGGCGCCCACGAAAGCGGTGAAGGCCAGCCACCAGGTGTTGACGAACACGGGGCTGCCGGGCACACCGAGCGCCAAGCTTACCAAAATAAAGCAACCTGCGATGATACGTACCATTTGCCAGCTAGTCATGATGCAGCTCCTTGGGTTGGGGTGATCGAATATTTGCGTTGATACGCGCTGAAATACAGCAGCGGAATGACCACCAGCGTGAGCACGGTGGAGACAAAGATGCCGAAGATGAGCGAGATCGCCAGTCCGTTGAAAATCGGATCGTCGAGGATGAAAAAGGCGCCCATCATCGCGGCCAGCCCGGTCAGCGCGATCGGCTGGGCGCGCGTGATGGCCGAGCTCAGTACCGCGTCGCGAAACGCCATGCCGGTGGCCAGTTGCAGGTGGATGAAGTCGACCAGCAGGATCGAATTGCGCACGATGATGCCGGCCAGCGCAATCATGCCGATCATGCTGGTGGCCGTGTACTGCGCGCCCAGCAGCGCGTGGCCGGGCATGACGCCGATGATCGTCAGCGGGATCGGCGCCATGATGATCAGGGGCGTCAGGTAGGAGCCGAACTGGGCCACCACCAGCAGGTAGATCAGCACCAGCCCGACTGCGTAGGCGGCGCCCATGTCGCGGAAGGTCTCGTACGTGACCTGCCATTCGCCGTCCCACTTCAGGCTGAAACCGCGATACGGATCGCTGGGCGCGTGGATGAAGAATTCATCGAGCTTGCCGCCGCCCGGCGTGACGATGTCGGCAATCGCGCCGCGCATGGCGAACATGCCGTACAGCGGACTGTCGACGCGCCCGGCCATGTCGCCCACCACGTAATTGACCGCCAGTCCGTCCTTGTGAAACAGCGGCTGTTCGCGCAGCGTGTCGCTGACCGTGACCAGTTCGCGGATCGGCACCAGCGCGCCCTGCGCGCTCTTGACGCCCAGCGCCAGCAGCGTGTCGAGCTCGCCCTGGCGGGACGGCGCCAAATGCACATTGGCCGCCACCGGATACTTGCTCTGGTCGTGCAGGTAGGTGACCGCCTCGCCAGCCAGCCCGGCCTGCAAGGTCGCCACGATGGCCGCCTGCGGCACGCCCAGCAGCGCCGCCTTGCGCCGGTCAACCAGCAGCACTTTGCGCGGCGCGTCGACGATGCTGCTGTCGTCCACATCGACGACGCCGGCGCTGTGCTCGAACACCTTGCGCACGGCCAGCGCCACCTGGCGGCGCCCGGCGTCGGTCGGTCCGTACACCTCGGCGACGATGGGCGCCTGCACGGGCGGACCGGGCGGCACTTCGACAACCTTGACGTTGGCGCCGAAGCGCCGGCCGATCTCTTGCAAGGCGGGCCGCACGCGCGCGGCGATCGCGTGGCTTTGCGCGGCGCGCTGATGCTTGTCCTTCAAATTGACCTGCAGGTCGCCCACTTCGCCGCCGCTGCGCAGGTAGTACTGACGCAGCAGGCCGTTGAAATTGATCGGCGCGGCCGTGCCCGCATAGGCCTGGTAATCAGTCACCTCGGGTACGCCGGTCAGATAGCCGCCCAGCTCGTGCAGCACGGCCGCCGTCTGCTCAACGGGCGTGCCGGCGGGCATGTCGACGATCACCTGGAATTCCGACTTGTTATCGAAGGGCAGCATCTTCAGCTGCACCAGCCCCAGCACCGGCAGCGCCACCGACAGCGCGATCAGCGCCGCCACGCCCAGCCCCAGCTTGCGCCGGTTGGCCTGGCCGCGCCGCTCGTCAAGAAACGGGCGGAAGGCGCGCGCAAACAGCGGCGTCAACTTGCCGGCCATGCCCGCGCCGGACTGGTGCCCTTCCTTCATCCACAGGCGCGCCAGCCACGGCGTGACGACAAAGGCAATCGCCAGCGACAGCAGCATGCCCATGCTGGCGTTGATCGGAATCGGACTCATGTACGGTCCCATCAGACCGCTGACGAAGGCCATCGGCAGCAGCGCCGCGATCACCGTCAGCGTGGCCAGGATGGTCGGGCCGCCCACTTCATCGACCGCGCCGGGGATAATCTCGGCCAACGTGCGCCCGGGGAACAGCGCCTGGTGGCGGTGGATGTTTTCGACCACCACGATGGCGTCGTCGACCAGGATACCAATCGAGAAAATCAGCGCGAACAGCGACACCCGGTTCAGCGTGAAGCCCCAGGCCCAGGAGGCGAACAGCGTCACCGTCAGCGTCAGGATCACGGCCGTGCCGACGATGGCCGCCTCGCGCCGGCCCAACGCCAGGAACACCAGCGCCACCACCGAGGCAGTGGCAAACAGCAGTTTCTGGATCAGCTTCTTGGCCTTGTCGTCGGCGCTCTGGCCGTAATTGCGCGTGGTCGTCATTTCGACGCCCTCCGGAATGACGGTGTTGCGCAGCAGTGCCGCGCGCGCCAGCACCGCGTCGGCCACCTCGACCGCGTTCTGGCCTGGCTTTTTGGTCAGCGCGATCGTCACCGCCGGGTAGTCGGCGGCGCCCTTGCCGGCCACGCCGTGCCACACATAGCGGGCCGGCGGCAAGGCGCCGTCAACGATGCGCGCCACGTCTTGCAGGAACACGGGCTTGGCCGACTTGACGCCCACCACCAGTTCGCCCACCGCCTGCGCATTGTCCAGAAACGGCCCGGCGTCGATGGCCACCGTGCGGTTGCCCGCCACCAGTTCGCCCACCGGCGCGCCCAGATTGGCCGCACGCAGGCTGGCCGTCAGCTCCGCCACGCTCAGGCCGTTGGCGGCCAGACTGGTCGGGTCGAGTTCGATATTGATGGCGCGCCCCGGCCCGCCGATGGTGCTCACATCGCGCGTGCCCTTGACGCGTTTCAGGTCGCCCTCGACACTGTGCGCGATGCGCTCGAGGTCAAACGCGCCGACGGCGGGATTTTTGCTCCACAACGTCAGCGACACGATCGGCACATCGTCGATGCCCTTGGGCTTGACCAGCGGCTCAAGCGTGCCCAGATTGGCGGGCAGCCAGTCGCGATTGCTGTGCACCGTGTTGTACAGGCGCACCAGCGCCTCGCTGCGCGGCACACCCACCTCGAACTGCACGGTGATGATCGCCAGGCCGGGGCGCGACACGGACGTCACGTGTTCGACATTGGCAATCTGGCTGAGCACCTGCTCGGCCGGCACGGCCACCATCTGCTCGACATCCTTGACCGAGGCGCCGGGAAACGCCACCAGCACGTTGGCCATCGTGACATTGATTTGCGGCTCTTCCTCGCGCGGCGTGATGATCAGCGCAAACACGCCGAGCAGCGCGGCAACCAGCGCCAGCAAGGGGGTGATTTGCGCCGTCTGAAAGTACGCGGCGATACGGCCGGACAGGCCCAGTGTGGTTTTCATGCGCGGGCCCCTTAGCGTTGCTGCGCGGCGGCGATCGGGTCGAGCGCCACCTGCTCGCCCACGCCCACGCCACTCAGGATTTCCTGCTCATTGCCCAGCGCCGCGCCGGCGCGCACCTGGCGCAGCACCGGCTTGCCCTGGGCATTGAGCACGTACAGGCCGACCAACTCGGCGCGCCGCACCAGCGCCGTGGCCGGCACATACAGGCGGCCCGACTCGCCCGTCCCCGCGCGCAGCGGCAGGCTGGCGCGCGCGAACATGCCCGGCGTCAGGCCGGCCACATTGGGCGCCAGATCGAGCCGCAGCTGCACCGTGTGGGTGCCCGCGTCGGCCACCGGCAGCACCGTCATCTTGATGGCGGTGAGCACGCGCTGGCCTTGCGGCAAGCCGGGAAACGTCAGCGTCACCGGCTGGCCGGCAAGCAGTTCGGCCACGCGCTGCTGCGGCACCGTCACCGTCACGCGCAACGCGCTTGGATCGTACAGCGTCACCAGCGGGCGGCCCGGCATGGCCATGTCGCCTTGCACCACCGGCACGTCGGCGACCAGCCCCGCGTACGGCGCGCGCAGCGTGTAAAAGCCCGACTGCGTCTGCAGCGCACCGGCCTGGGCGATCTGCGCGGCGGACTGCGCGCTGGCGGCCTTGAACTGCGCCTCGGCCCGTTCCAGCTGGGCCGCACTGATGTACTGGCGCGCGAACAGCTGCTGCTGGCGCGCATAGTCTTTGGCCGCCACGCTCTGGGCCGCGCGCGCCGCCTCGACCTGGGCGCGACCGGCACGCGCCTCCTGCTCGGCGGCGCGCGCGTCGATGCGCAGCAAGACCGCGTCCGCCTTGACGGCGTCGCCCGGCTTGACGTTCAGGCCGACGATGGCGCCGGCCACCTGGGACGACAACACGCTCTGGCGCAGCGCCTCGACGACACCGTCGGCGCTGAGCGTTTGCGCGCTGCTGCTGCTGCTGCTGCGCACTGTCGCCACGGCCAAGGTGGTGCTTGCGGCACTGGCGGCCGCGCCTAACAACATGCCCAACATCAAGGGAAGGAGCTGGCGAAAAGGACGGTGCGGCATGAGGAGATTCTCCAACTAGAAAAGGGATTGCATCGAAGTAGTCTTGATAGTATCCTTATTTGCGCATATACGCAAATAGTAATTAAAACAGCCCGCGCTTTTTCCATGCGCGGTATCATGGCTACTTTGTCGCAGGAGTTCCCCCCATCATGGAAGGCATGTCCGATCAAGCTCTGGTTCAGGTTGCGCACTATTTTTCCGCGCTGGCCGAACCGACCCGTCTGCGCATTCTCAATTGTCTGCGCGAAAACGAGCACAATGTGGGCGAACTGGCCGAGCGGTGCGCTTGCTCACAGGCGAACGTGTCGCGCCATTTATCGACGCTGGCCAAGCACGGGCTGGTCGCGCGCGAGGGCCGTGGCACGGCCGTGTATTACCGCATCGCCGATCCGTCCGTGTATGCGCTGTGCGACCTGGTGTGCGGCAACGTGGCGCGCCAACTGGAGAGCCAGGCGGCCCAACTGAGCCAGCGCAGCGGGCCGGCGTGACGCCGCGCCGGCGCCGCCGCGGCCATGCCGGTCCTGTGCGTTTGCAACAAATTCGATGAGCCGCACCGATACTGCGTAGAATGGCGGTCTTGAACCAACTGAGGCATACATAGTGAAAAAGACCGGAATGGCAAAGAGCGACGCCAAAAAACTGATGGGCAAGATGGTCGCGCCAGGCGCACCTGCAATGGGCAAGACCGAAGCGGCACCGGTGGATCGGCGCGAACAGCGCAAACGCGATCAGGCGCTGGGCCTGGTACCGTTCGCCGTCAAACTCAACAGCGAGCTGGTGTTGCAACTGCAAACGCTGGCGAAAACCGGCGATCGCGATCTCAACGAGCTCGTCGCCGAGATCCTCAGCAAGGGTCTGGCCGCCTAAAGCGTGCGGATCTGCTGCAAGAAAGGCGCCCGTGTGGCGCCTTTTTTCATGGGCACGGCGCACCGGATCACGCTACGGCCCGTGCGCGCTGCCATTGCGTCAGCGCCAGCTTGAGCGCATCGACCGGCTGGTCCCAGTTGCCGCCACGCGCCTGGCGAAACAGCCGCAGCGTCCCCGGATACCAGGGGCTGTCGGTGCGCCCGGTCAGCCAGCGCCAGTCGGCGCGGTAGCCGGGCAACAACAGCCAGCAAGGCTTGCCCAGCGCGCCGGTCAGATGGGCAACCGCCGTGTCGACGCTGATCACCAGGTCCAGCTGGGCGATGACGGCGGCCGTGTCGGCGAAGTCGTGTAACTCGGAGCCCAGCGCCAGCAGGTCCAGCCCGGGCGGCGGCGTCAACGCGTCCGCCTCGCCCGCGCCTTTTTGCAAGCTGATCCAGTCGATGCCGGCCAGCGCACCGAGTGGCGCGAGCGTGTCCAGCGATGGCAGCGAGCGCTCGGCGTCGTTCTCGAAATTCGGATTGCCCTTCCATGCCAGCCCGACCCGCAGGCGTCCCTGCGGCAAGCGCGCAGCCCAGCGCGCCATGCGGGCCGGCTCGGCGGACAGGTAGGGCAACTTGGCCGGTATGGTGGCGGCATCGGTGCCGCACAGGTGCGGCAGGCTTAGGGGCACGGTCCAGTAATCCCAGGCGCCGCTGGGGACATCCTCATCGAAGCCGTACACGCGATCGACCGATGGCAAGCTGCGCAGCAACTGTGTCAGACCCGGATGGCACACCAGCGTGATACGCGCGGCGCCCAGTTGCGCCAGCACCGCGCTGTAGCGGCAGAACTGGATCATGTCGCCCTGCCCTGCTTCGAAGCCGATCACGATTGATTTACCGGCCAGCGGCTGGCCGGCCCAGCGCGCACAGGCGAAATGACTGGCCAGGCGGGCAAAGTCGTCGCGCGCCTCCAGCCGTTGCCAGCCTTCGGCAAAGCGGCCTTGACGCAGCAGCACGTAACTGAGGTTGAAGCTTGCCTTCGCATGGTCCGGGTCCAGTTCCAGAGCGCGCCGATAACACTGCTCGGCCTCGGCGTCGCGCTGCATGCAGGCGAGCAGCACGCCCAGATTGGACCACCCGGCCGGCGCCTCGGGTGCCAGTTGCACAGCGCGGCGCAGCAACAGTTCCGCCGCCTCAAAACGTTTTTGTTTTTTCAGCAGCAAGCCCAGATTGAAGTGGATCTGCAGATTCTCTGGCAACACAGCGAGCGCGCGCCGATAGAAACGCTCCGCCTCGTCGCCCAGGCCAGCCTGATCTTTGAGCCACGCCAGGTTGGCCAGCACGGCGCCGGCATCGGGCTCGAGTGCCAGCGCGCGCACGAAGCAGGCCTCGGCCGCGTCGGCCTTGCCCTGCGCCATCAGGGCGTTCCCCTCGAAAAACAAGGCCTCGACGTGCGTTTGCTCGGTCACGGTCGACAATCGGATCGTTAAATTGGGGAAAGCATACCACCGGCATCGTCGCGCCAGCCAGAGGCGCTCATTCGCATGCCGGCATGATTATACGATTTGCGAATACTTAACATCAGGCAATAAAATGTAGCTTATATGCCGCAACGCAGCATAAGTTGCGTATACTGGTTTCAAGAATCGAAAAATAGGTGAACACCATGTTGAAAACACTCTGGACCATGCTCAATAACGTGAGCGATAACTTTGCCAACCAGGCTACCCCGAACGCGCGCGGTGGCGAGTCGCTGTCGATGCTCGAGGCATGCTGCCTGCGCGTACCGTACAACGCGGCGCCGTTGGGCATCACACCCAGCGCACGCCAGCAGCGCAAGCGCAACGCGAAATTCTGCTAAGTAGCGCAGCGCAGCGCGGGCCAACGGTCCGTGAAGCGCCCGTGCAATGCGTGCCAGACCGCGTTGGGTCATGCAACTGGCGCGCCGCTAGAGTGGCAAGTGGACTTCCAGCTTGCTCACCTGGCCAGCAACAATCTGCACAACCTTCTCGATTACCTCGCCTGACACGTCCGCCGTCTTAATGCGCAGCACATGCTGCCCGGGCGACATGTTCAACCGCGACCAGACGGTTCCAAAGAACGCCTGCCCCGTTTCGCTGTCGATCGCCAGCGTGAGCGCCATCGTCGCCGCCTTGAACACGAAGCTCACTTCCAGCGCGCCGCTTTGCTCGGCCGCCGCACTGGCCTTGAGCGCGCTTTGCTGGTTGCTCAGCGCCACGCGCGCCACTTCCATCGCCTTGTCCGACGACTCGCGCTGCGCCTTCACCTGGTCGCCCAGCACGGCCATGTTGCTGTTGAAATCGGCCACCCATTTATCGGTCTCGTCCGACTGCAATTTGGCGATATTGTCTTCCAGCTGCTTGGCCAGGTCGAACAGCGGCTTGACATCGGCCTCACCGAGCTTGCCGCCCTTGTCGAGCACGTAGCGGGCCCACTCAAGTTCAAAGTTGCGCGTCAGGTTTTCCATCGCCGTGACCGTGACGACGTAACGCAGCCAGCCGCTGGACCAGCCGAATACCCGGTCGGCCACTTGCAGCAAGCCCCCGAAAGCGAGCGCGGCGACCCCGAACTGGGTGTAGTGCAGCCGGTCGATCTGCGCATCGACCATGCCGGCCAGGATGGGCAGCAGCGTTCCCGCGATCAGCAACAAAAACGTGGCCGTGCGCGCACCGATCGACGCCCGGCGTTTGGTGCGGATGCTGATCCAGTACCAGTTGCAGGCTTTGCGCGACGCCGTCTCCACATGCTGGTAGATCGACGGCAGTGACTGCTCGAGCGGCTTGTCGCAATAAGCGTCCCACGACAGCAGCGCCGCGCTGGCGATATTGGTTTTTCCCATCTGGTCCTCGGAATGTGTTTGGATCGGGCGCAGCATGCCCGCTTTGGCATCGCTGGCACGATTGGACGCGCGGTGCGCGGGGGCGTTGGCACGTAACGTGCCGACTCATCATATTTGCCGAATATGCAATTGTCAATCACGGTGTCCGGCCTGCGCGGCAGCGCCGCCTTCCGCGCCGCGAAGGTCCGCGCGCGGAGCCTGACGACGCAGTTTAATTATTTCATCAATATCATTAAAAAAATCGTAAGGAAGCGACTTGGCATTCCGACCAACTGTGCCAATTGCTTATTCGAGCGCTTGGCCCCCTCAACTCCAACACGGAAGGAATGTAGAAATGAAACGTCGTCTCTCTGCAATGAAACCTCTGCTTGCCGCCACTCTGGGCTTGCTCGCACTAAGCGCCCACGCCAGCGATGTCACCTTCACCTTCACCAATCTGGCGCCGACCGGCGGCGTCGGTGTGGCGCCGCTGTGGCTCGGCCTGCACGATGGCAGCTTCAATAGTTTTACGGTGGGCACAGCCGCCTCGACGGCGATCGAGCACGCATCCGAAGACGGCAATCCCGCCATGCTGTCGAGCAATTTCGCCAGCCAGGCTGTCGGCGGCGTGCAAACGGTGTTGCCGGGCGGTCCGCGTTTTCCCAGCACGACCAGCACATTTACACTGCACAATGTCGACCTGAATGGCAGCAACCGTTACCTCAGCTATGCGGCGATGGTGGTTCTGAGTAACGACTTCTTCATTGGCAATGACAGCACCCGGCAGATCGATTTGTCCGGTCTGGCCGGCGGCGGCCAGCTGAACCTGTCGCTGGGCGGGGCCGGCAATGTGTACGACGCCGGCACCGAGGTCAACGACTTCGACTTCTCGGTGGCCAACGGCGCCTTTCACATCGGTGGTGGTCAGAGCGGTCCCAATCAAGGCACCGACGAGCATGGCGTCGTGCATGTCGTCACGGGCAACCCGTACACCAGTTTCGCCAACGCCAGCCTGGTGCCGGCCAACTTCGATTGGGCGCCACTCGACTTCAACGCCAACCCCGCTTTCGGCCAACTGACGATCGATGTCAGCGCGGTGCCAGAACCGGAAAGCTACGCCATGTTGTTGGCCGGACTGGCTGGCCTGGGACTGCTGGCGCGCCGTCGCAAACAGGCTTGATGCGCCCACGCTAAGCACGTATCGGCAACAGCACCAATGGGTGGCCGAGGCCACCCATTGTGCGTGCGCGTACCGATTCGAGCGCTGCGCTGCGACGGGTCCGGCGCCGCAGCGCCGACGCGCTAAGGCGTCACGCTAAAGCCCACCGGTGCGCCGATGGCCGCGTAGCCGTCGTTACTGAGATACCAGGCCAGATAGTTGCCGGCCACCAGATTGGCCGTCGACAGGCTCACGGAACCGCTGACGCCGGGCGCGTACTGCCACACCAGCGCCGCCGTGCTGCCGGGCGGCGTGGCGGGCGCATACACGCCAACCCAGTTGCTCGCGCTTTGCGCGCCGGCCGGCGCGGCATAGTTAAAACCGATGCCCGCGCCGCGCGCCACGCTGGACACACCAGCGGCCAGTGGCGGTGCGACGAAGGCGTCGTTGATCGGCTGCGCGTACTGATCGTTGGCCGTCAGCGGGGCCAGTCCGAGCGCCTCTTCGATGGTGCGCGCGACGCTGTAGTGGTTGTGCGGCGCGCTGCTCACGGCGCCGGCGCGCACCGTCGCTTGCGAGCCGAGCAGCACGGTGGCGACCCGATTGCTGCGCAAATTAGCGTCCGGGTAGGACTCGTCCCAGGTCAGGATCAGCAGCGAACGCTGGTTTTTCCAGGCCGGTGAATCGAGTATCGGCTGTATCGTCTGACGCAACCAGCCGTCCTGCACCTTCACGCTGGCCGCGTTGCCCTGGCCGGATGCTTCGCCGTCGTAGTAGTCGTCGGCGGCGATCCACGCAAAATTGGGCGTGCCGGCGGCCGTCGCCAGGTCGGCCGTCAACTGGGTCGTGTCGAACAAGTGCGCCTGGCAGCGCGGGATGTTCTGCGAGATGTTGCTAAAGTTGATGAAGGGCGCGTCGTCCGGGCTGTAGTAGGTGCTCTTGACGAGGTTGCACGGCGTGCCCATGCCTTGTTCGTACGCCTTCCAGGACTTGCCGAGCGCCTCGACACGGTCACCCAGATGGGGCGCAGCGACCTTGATGTTGGGGAAGTAGACCGCACCCTGAACGAAGGTGTCGCCGCCGGCGATCGACAGGTAATTCTGGTCGCTGGGGTGGTACGTGCCGACGTAGTTGCTCAGCAAGGTGCCCTGCCCGATCAGGGCGTTGATGAACGGCGCGTTGGCGCTGCCGACGATCGCTTCGTAACTGGTGTTTTCCATCATGATGATGAACACGTGGTCAAACGCAGGCACCTTCGACGCCGGCGCCGCCAGCGCAGCGACGCTGACGGGCGTACTGAGCGTGAGCGACAAATTGTCGGCGTAACCCTGGTTGAACGAGCTGGTGTCCATCGTGAAGTCGACGCTGATCACGGCCGAGCGGGTGCCGGCCGGTACGGCGCCGCCAGCCGCCTTGGCCAGGAAGGCGTTCTTGCTGGCGCGCGCGGCCGGCGTGTCGCCCGACAGCAAGGCTGTGGCCAGCGTTTGCCCATTGGCGCCCAGAAAGCGCGCGCTGACCTTGGCGTCGCCGCTCAAGGCGCCCCAGCCGCCCAGCCAGCCCGACAGGTTGTAGCTCACGCCGCCGGCATCGATCTGCGCCGCGGCCGAGGACAGGTCCACCGTCTGCGCCATCGACGCGTCGCCGTAAGGTCCATCGCCAAAAAATGCCTTGGCGCCCCCGCCGGCGACGGGCGTGGAAAAGCTGCCGATCGTGTAGCACAGCACCGACGGGGTGCCCTTCGTCACGGTCCAGCCGGGCACGCTGGTGGCGGCATGCCAGTCGGTGGTGCAGGTGGCGCTTTCGGCATTGCCGTTGACGATCAGGTTGGCGCTGTTGGCGCAATAGGCCGGCGCGGCCAGCAGCAGGCCCAGCGCAGCGCCGCATAGCGCCAGCGGATGGGCGATCCATGCGGGTGTGACAGATACAACATCCATGACTTCTCCTAGGGTGAGAATGACGTAAAGCGAAGGTGGCTTCGTCCGGGCGCATGGGATGCGACGTGGACGCTGATTCTCCCGCCGACGAAGCAGGTTCGGCGACGGACAAAGCAGTCGGTATGGGTATCTTGTCGTTTTATGTGAGTCGGGTCGCTCGCCCAACTTCGCTACGAAGAATAGGCGGGAACGCGCCGCGCTGGCCAAGCCGATCCCGCCATCAAATTGACTGGCAGCGACATGTTTTGGGGGGGGGCTTTTGGTGGAAATTGAGCCGCGCGCAAGGGCGCCGGCGGGCCGGCAGCGGCTGGGACTAGCGCCGGCCACGCGCTTCATCATGCGCCGCCCACCGGCGCAAGCAGCGCAAGCAGCGCGAGTGGGTCACGCCAATGAGCTGGGCGCCCGCGCACAAGGATGGCGTTGTGGGCGCCAGGCGAACCGCACGGCACGACGCGGTCTACGCAAAAAATATTGGTGGCTTAGGCGCATGACGCGGGCGCTACGCGCCTCGCCGTCAGCATCCGATGTTGGTGATTTTGGCGCCTAGCCGGGGTGCGACGCGGCCGCGCGCCAGGCGCCGGTGCGCGCACGTGCGCTCGCTTATTGCGCCGGGCCTTTAAGCTCGACGGTATTGCCCTCAGGGTCGCTGATGTAGATCGACGGGCCTTCGCCCTCGGCGCCATTACGGCTGTCGGTCGGTCCCGCTGCCACGCCGTGTTCGGCCAGATGACGGCGTATGCCCGTTTCATCGAAAGGCTCGACGCGAAAGCAGAAATGGTCCAGGTTGCGCCCCTCGCGACCGGGCGCGGCGCCGCCGGCCAGGCCCAACTTGCCGTCCACGGGAACCAGGTCAAGCAGCGAGCGGCCTGCGCGCAGCTGCACCAGGCCGATGGTGTCGAGGCGCCGCTCAATCGTGCAGCCCAGGACGGTGCAATAGAACGCCAGCATCGCGTCAAGGTTGACGACCCGCAGTACCAGGTGATCGAGCTCGCGAATAGTGATCATAACGATGTGCTCCTCAGTCAGTTCGGTCGAGCGCGCCATTGTAGCGTGCGCGGGCGCACACCGGCGCCGGCAACTGCGGACTGGCTTCGCTGTCCCCAGCGCTGGCGCCACGGCTGCGGCGCCAGCGCCGGCATCAGACGGCGCGTCGTTGGTGGCGCTGCCCCCCAGCAGAGCGAGTCCGCCCTGCCAGTCGTTTTGCGCTGACGGCGACCGATGCGGCGCTTTGACGGCGACCGACGCAGCGCTTTATGCGGCGCTTTGACGGCGACCGACGCGGCGCTTTGACGGCGACCGACGCAGCGCTTTGACGGCGGCAAACCGGCCGCCAGCACGCCCCGGTAACGCAGGGTGGTCGCAGGAACAGCCGCTGCGGGCTGGTGCCTAGCGTGCGCAGGCGCAGACGCTGTTTCCCTTGTCGAATACAATCTGCCATTTGCCGCTTGCCTCGCGTCGCCAGATCGAGCTGAACGTGGAAATGAGTTTGCCGCTTGGGTCGCGCACCGGCCCCGTGCTGATCGCCAGTGTGCCGCTATCGAGCACCTCGACCCGCTCGGGCGCCCACGAGAACGGCGCCTGCTTGGCCTCCAACCACGGCTTCCACACTGCGGCGATCTGATCGCGCCCATGCAGCGCATTGTCACGCTGCAAAAAGATCGCTTCGTCCGACACGAACGACATGAACGCGACTACATCATGCTCGGCCATCGACTTGGCGAACGCCGTTTCGGTCGCCACGACCTCCTTCTGCAAAGCCTGCACCACGCTGGACTGCGCCATCACCGGCGCGCTCAGCGCGCAACAGGCCAACAACATCGTGCGAGAAAATAAGATGCCCATGTGCTTTCCAAATAGGTTCATATACATTCTGCCGCCCCCTCCCCACGCGCTGGTTCGGCTGCGGCCCACACACCATCGCGTGCTGCGCAGAGTCGGGTTTCACAACTGAACGCTGAGCATACACGACGATACCGTCGCAGCATTGGTAAATGCATACGCGTCGGTCACGCTGTCGTGATCCGGCGTGGCAAACCAAGCGGCGCCACATCCAGAACCGTTCAATGCCAGGAGTGGTGCAGGTGCCCGCTGTAATTGGGTGTGGGCGCCGGCGCCGGCGCGGGCGGAGGCAGCCAGTCGCGCGGATCGACCCGGTAATACTTGAGAAATTCGGCGAACAGCTCGCCGTGCTGCTCGGCCATCTGCTGCGGCTTTTCGAAAAACGTCTCGGTGGCCACCGCGAAGAACTCGGCCGGACTGTTGGCGCCGTAATGATCGAGCACGCTCGCCTGCTGGTAGTTGGCGTCGAACTGCAGGTCGGCAAAGGCGCGCGCCAGCACGTCGGACCAGTTGCGGTAGCTGGCCGGATCGCCCAGAAAGGGTGCGCCGTTGGTGTGTCCGGATTCGCTGTCGAGTTGATGCGCAAACTCGTGCAGCACCACGTTGTGGCCATCGGTCCAGTCGCGCGCGCCGCGCAGCACATGGTCCCACGACAGCACCACGCGGCCGTCTTCCCAGGATTCGCCCAGCAAATCCTGGCGCGTGTGCATCACCACGCCGCCCGGCGCGTATTCGGTGCGCGGTACGATGAAGGCGGTCGGGTAGACCAGGATCGTGTGCAGCGCCGGAAACACGCGGCTAGGTCGGTTCAGCAGCAGCAAGCAGGCCTGGCCGGCGATCGTCACGCGCATTTCATCGTCGATCTCGACGCCTTCGCAGCCGACGAATTTTTTCTGATGCAAGAACTGCTGGACCAGCCGGTGCAACTGCGCCTGCAGTTCGGCCGGCATGAACTGGTAGACGGGGATGTTCTGGCGCAGGATGGCAAGGTATTCGGGCGGGATCGGACGCGCCAGCACGCGACCGAGCCGCCATTTGGGAAAGCGCAGCCCCAGCACCAGCGTCGCCGTCAGCGCCGCCATCAACATCCATGCGCTCACAGTTTGCCCCGGTTCGCTTGCGCCACCTTGGCCAGACGGCGCGAGAACTGCTGGCGCGCCAAGGCCAGCGCCAGCGCCGCGCTCAGCGCCACGCTCCACAGCAGCGCGCTCACAGTGCGCCCCCGTTCAGTTGCATCGCCTCGGCCAGCAGGCGGTAGGAATGCTGACGCGCCTCGGCGTCAAAGGCCCAGGTGTTGACGACGATTTCATCGAGTTCAAGACGCTGGCCCAGCTCGCGCAGGCGCTGGGCCACCTGCGCGCCGGTGCCGATCAGCGCGTTGGCACGCAACTGGGCGATACGCTCGCGCTCGGGCCCGCTGTACGGGTAAGCGGCCGCGTCGTCGGGCGACACCAGCGCGCTCGGCCGGCCCTGCTCGAAGCCCACGCGCCAGTATTCGCGCGTCATCAACAGGCGTTCGGCCTGTTCCATGGTGTCGGCCGCCAGCGCCCACACGCAAATGGTGGCCTGCGGCGTCGGGTGCAGCGCGCTGGGGCGATAGTTGTTGCGGTACAGCGCCAGCGCCTCCTCGACGCCCTGTCCGTCACTGAAAAAATAGGCGAACGCGTACGGCAGGCCCAGATGCGCCGCCAGCTGAGCGCCATAATTGGAGCTGCCCAATATCCACATGGCCGGATTGCTTGGCCCCTGCGGCTGGGCCGTGATGGCGCGATACGGATGCGCAGGCGGCATGCGTGCACCAGCCAGCCAGTCCTGCAGATCGACGATCTGACGGGGGAAATCGTCCGGATCGACGCTGGCGTGCGGGTTCAGCGCGCGCGCGGTGAGCCGGTCGCTGCCGGGCGCGCGCCCCAGCCCCAGATCGATGCGTCCGGGCGCGAGCGCTTCGAGCACGCGAAACTGCTCGGCCACCTTCAGCGCCGAATAGTGCGGCAGCATCACGCCGGCACTGCCGACGCGGATGCGCGAGGTGGTCGCCGCAATCGCCGCCATCAGCACTTCCGGCGCGCTGCCGACGATGCTGTTGCTGTTGTGGTGTTCCGACAGCCAGTAACGGTGATAGCCGAGCGCCTCGCAATGGCGCGCCAGCGCCAGCGATTCGGTGATCGCCTCGGCGGGAGCGCGCCCCCGCGTGGCGGGCGATTGGTCAAGGACGGACAGTTTCATGGGATCAGGGCCTCAGGCGGACTGGGCCAGCCACGCGTCGAGCGCATCGGCGCTGCCGACAAGCTTGCCGCCGACAAACACTTGCGGCCAGGTCGAGGCACCCGAGACGGCGCGCAGCACGCTACCGGTGATGTGCTGGCTCTGCGACATATCGGAGAACGCCAGACCGTGCGCCTTCAGGGCCGCCTTGGCGCGCGCGCAATGGGGGCAACCGGGCTTGGAGAACACGACGATCTCGGGCGGAATCTTGGCTTGCGCATTGATATAGTGCAACATGGTTTCGGCGTCGGACACTTCGAACGGATCGCCTTCTTTGTCCGGCTCGATGAACATCTTGTCGATGATGCCATCCTTGACCAGCATCGAATAACGCCATGAACGCATGCCAAAACCCAGGTTGCGCTTATCGACCAACAAACCCATCGCGCCGCTGAAATCACCATTTCCGTCCGGTATCACGGTGACGTTCTCCGCATTCTGGCCGGCCTTCCATTCGTTCATGACGAAGGCATCGTTGACCGACATGCAGACGATCTCGTCAACGCCATTCTGTTTGAACACGGACGCGAGCTCGTTGTAGCGCGGCAGATGGGTCGACGAGCAGGTGGGCGTATAGGCGCCCGGCAAGGAAAACACGATCACGGTTTTCCCCTTGAACAGCTCGGCACTGCTGATATCTTTCCACTGATCATAGACGCGGGCCTTGAAAACGACATCCGGTACGGCGTGCTGCTCTAGCGATGCGGCGGTGGGTAACATGGGGTTCCTTTTTTGAACGATCAATCGGACGGGCGCACTGGCGGGCAGACCCGTACCAACACAAATGGGGCTGCTTGTCGCTATTTCAATTGAATTCGATGGCGCGCAATCAACGCCGACATCGCCACGATGGCGATAAGAAGTACGACAAACGGCAGCCTGCGCACGGGCCAGGCACGGGCGGCGCCGACCAGGCCGACAATCGCGCGGCCTGTTTTGTGGGGCACAGCGTTGCGCCTCACTTCGCGCGCAACGCCCGACGGGCGCGCCGTCCAACGCGGCGACGCGGCGCGCTCCGGCGCAGGCCGGAACTTGCCGCCGGGCAGGCGAGCCCGCCCGGCGTGTTACATATTATTGCATTTACCCGAAGCGGCGCCGAACAGTGCCGCCACCAGCGGATCGCGCGCGACCGGGTTGCGGTTGACGCGAATCGCATAGTGAGTGTCGTCGGCCAGGATATGAAAGTGGCGTCCTGGACCGGCCATGCTTTGCTCGCCCACGCCGGGACGTTCCTTGCGCACCGGCGCGCCTTCGCGCTTAGGCTGCACGATGGCAGCCAGAAAGGCCTGCACGCGCAGCGGATCGGGCGTGATCTGGTAGACCGCCTTGCCCAGATAGGTGGCGGTGCCCTCGATGTAGCGCGCCAGTTCAATCACGCCCGCATCACGCAGGTCGCGAATGTACTTGCGTGCACCGGACGGCGAAAATTTCAGGAACCAGGCAATTTCGTCGGCCAGCATCTCGTGGGTGACCAGTTCATTGATCAGCTTTTGCATGTTTTCAATCCGGCGCAAAGTGGCTGATGTCGAGCGTACCCGCTCGATCGGCGCCATCGACAAAGGTGTGCGTTCCGGCGCCGGTGGCGCCGGACGCTCGATCAGGGCCGGACCATTGTTTGCCGGCGCGGCCATATTCTGTTCCTTGCGCTCGCCACTGGTGTCGACTTGCGCTTCAGATGGATGTTGTGTCGTTGCTAGCATTTTGAATACTCCAATTAACGATGGTCTATTTGTCGGAATTAGTCTGACGCCTCGTTCGACGCCCATCTCCCCGCCTCAAGCTCAGGACCCAACTTTGCCTTGCCACGCCACACCGGTCTGTGCGCCAGCGAACACGGGCCAATTCTTTCTGAGGCGCATACAAAACGCCCTGTGCAAATGGATACGTCACTGTGTACGTTTGCGAACGGAACAACACACGCGCTTGCCGTAAGCTGGTTCGGTTAGCACTTACTGTTGTCTTCGATACGCCACCTGACGCATCGTCTCCCCCACCGGCTGCCGCCTTGCTGGCAGCACATAGAAAGGTCCAACCTCATGAAAATCAGCTATCTCGCCGCACTCATTGCCGCCCTCGCCCTGTCCGCCTGCGACCGTCCTGCCGCCACCCCGGTGGTTAACAACGTTCCTGCGCCAGTGGTGCTGGTCGCCCCGAGCGAATCGGCTCCCGGCACCCCTGGCCCGGCCGGCGCGACCGGCGCGACCGGTGCCGCAGGCGAAAAAGGCCAGTCCGGCGACAAGGGCAATGACGGCGACAAAGGCAACGCCGGCGACAAAGGCAATGCCGGCGACAAAGGTGATGCTGGGAAAGCCGGCAAAACTGGCGATACCGTCATCGTCGTTCCAGAAAACAAATAAACCCGCAGCGGGGGGCGCTGCAAACACATCGCGCCGCCCCCAGTTGACCAACAAAACAACAGCCGGCACCGCCCGAGCAACTGCAATGCGGTAAACTAGCGCGTTTGGCCTTGTCATTTCGCCTAGTTCCACATCACAGATCCTGATCATGCGACTCCCCATTTCCCTGCTTTCCCTGCTTATGCTGCCGCTCGCCGCCAGTGCCACATCGACCGATGTCTTGGTTGACCTGCTGGCCATTCCCGGCAGCGCCGGCTTGGGCGCCATTCAGCGCAGCGCATACACGCCTTACAAGGGCGCAAAACCCGGCTTCGATCTGGTGCCGCTGTATATGTATGAAGGCAAACGCGTATTTCTGCACGCAAGTCGCGTCGGCATCAAACTCACCGATGAGCCTCGTTCAGGATTTGACCTGTTCCTTGACTATAGGTTCGAGGGTTACCCCTACGATCAGACCCCGGCCGTGTTGCTGGGCATGAGCAAGCGCAACCCTGGCATCGATATGGGCGCCGCCTACCGCCACCGCGCAGGCTGGGGCAGCGTCGACGCGGAAGTTTTGCACGACATTAACAACACCAGCCACGGCACCGAATACCGGCTCGGCTACAACGTCGACTGGGCCTCCGGACGGTTTCACTTGCGTCCGAGCATCGTGATGGCGCACCGCAGCGCCAATCTGAACAATTATTACTACGGCGTGCTGCCTGGCGAGGCGACTGCCGCGCGCCCGGCCTACCGGCCAGGCGCAGGCACCGATTACTCGCTGGCCCTGTACGGCTATTACGAAATCACCGAACGCTGGCGCTTGTTGGGCGGCGTGGGCGTGAGCCTGCTCGACGCGGGCGTGCGCAACAGCCCGGTGGTCGAGGACAAGGCACAACCGAGCGCGCTGGTGGGTGTGGCGTATGACTTCGGCAGCCACAAGGCGTATTCGGAACCGGGCTTGCCGCTGCATATCAAGCTGTTGGCCGGCAGCGCGACGGACTGCAATTTCCTGCCGGCGGCGACGCTGCGCTGTACCTCGACGAAGACGGACGACAATACCCGCATCGCCGGCATCGTGGTGGGGCGTCCGCTGATCGAGCGCGTCAACAACTGGCCGCTCGACTTCGTCGCCTACGTGGGACTGCTGCGTCACGACGATCGCGGTCTGCAGCCCAATCCGTGGCAGCTCGACGCGAGCATCAAGGCGTATTACTACGGTTTCCCGTGGAGCCGCATTGTACGCACCCGGCTCGGCATGGGCGCCGGCTTCTCGCTGGCCAACCGGGTGCCGCTGGTCGAAGCGCTCGACCAGGCGCGGCGCGGACGCGATACCTCGAAACTGCTCAACTACCTCGATCCGTCGATCGATTTCAGCGTGGGTGATGTGCTCGGTTCGCAGCACCTGAAGGAAACTTATATCGGCGTGGGCGTGTCGCACCGCTCGGGCATTTTCGGCTCGTCCCAACTGCTGGGCAATATCAACGGCGGCTCGAACTACCTGTACACCTATCTCGAAACCAAGATCTGAGGCCGGCTTGCCGCGCGCGTGACGATTAGGTGCGACAGCGCACAGACCGTGCCGCGCATCTGTCCTACGCTCGATTTTCGAACCAGACGGAGGACAGCATGAAAACAGTATCCATCATGAGCGCCGCCGGCGTACTCGCCGCGGCCCTTCTGAGTGCCTGCGCGGGACCCGCCCCACAGGCTTACAACACCAGTTACAACAACCCTGGCGCGCTGGCCAATAACATCGGCGTGATCGACGCGATCGAGCTGACTCACCCCACCACCGGCACCAGTGGTGGCGGCGCTGTGGTAGGCGGCCTGATCGGTGCGCTGGTGGGCAACCAGATCGGCGGGGGCAGCGGGCGCACTGCCGCCACCGTCGCCGGCGCGGTCGGCGGCGCCGTTGTGGGCAATAACGTGGAATCGAATTCCCAGGCCCAGGCGGGCCGTGAAATGGTACAGATTGCCGTGCGCCTGCCGAACGGTGACGTGCGCCTGGTGGTCCAGGCCAGTGCCGCCGATCTGCGCGTGGGCGACCGGGTACGCGTGGTCGACGGGCGCGTCTACCGCGAATAATCCCTGGCCCCTTGGGGCGCTTTCCGTACTGCCGCCAGGCGCCTTCAGCACGATGGCACCAGCGGTCCACCGCACAACGCGACCGGATTGACCACGCCGGGCGCGCTGCTCACCGCAAGCGGCAATGCCTAAGCAGGCGTCGCGCCGCACACCGATGGAGTCCATGATGAACGCAGCAACCCATTTCGCATCGAAGATCGCGCTGAGCGCGCTGCTGCTGGCCATGGCCGGCGCCCAGGCTCAGACGCCGGCGCCGCCCCAGACCCCAGCTCAGCCTCAGGCGCAGCCTCAGCCTCAGGTCAGCGGCGACGACAGCACCACCGCAGCCGTCGCCACCAAGCAGGCGTCGGAAATGGCGCGCGGCGATCCGGCGCGCTGGTATGTCGAGGACACCACAGCGGCGGCGCACCTGCGCACGCTGCACAAGGAAATCGGCGCGGCCCAGCAAGAGGCCCAGATCATCTGCCGCAAGGGTCCCGTCGCGGCGCGCGCGGCCTGTCTGAAAGACGCGCACGCAACCTATCTGAATGACATGGCGCAGGCCGACAAGGCCGCGGCGCCGCCCGCGGCGCGCTAACTGGCGTTGGCCGTGTTGACGACCTCGGCCACGTCGTGCGGTGGCAGTTCGTGCACCACCACTGCCGTGTCCTCGGTCACAAAGCTCAGCCAGCCGGCGTGCTTGAGCGCGCGCTGCGCGTCGCGGTAGCCCTGGTCCCAGCGCCACGCGATCGAGCCGCTGGAAAAATTGACGTCCTTGGCCGCCATGTGCCAGTCGCGCCCGGCATACGGCACGCGCACAATGTGCAGCGTCGCATCGCAACCGAGGCTGGCCAACTCTTCCTCGTCGGCGGCGGTGCGCTGTTCGGGCGGCATGCGCGCGTACAGTTCGCGCAGCTTGTGCTGCAAGCGGTGGGTCGTCACGTAGTCGTCGATGTGGCGCTTGGAGCGCGAGGCGAAGGTGACATCCTTCTGGCGCGTCTGCACCTCGTCCAGACTGATCGGCTCGCTGCCGTCAGGACTCCACAGATCGACCATGAAGCACAGCGTGTCGCCTTCGGCCAGATTGGCCAACACCGATTCGAGCGGCGTGTTGGAATACAGGCCGCCGTCCCAGTACAGCGCACCGTCGATGCGCACCGGCGGAAAGGCCGGCGGCAAAGCGCCGCTGGCGCGGATATGATCGGCCTCCATGGTCAGTTCACGATTGTCGAAATGGGCCAGTTCGCCCGTATCGACCTTGACCGCGTTGACGGTCAGGCGCATGCCGCCGGGCGCATTCAGGTAATCGAAATCGACCAACTCGTTCAAGGTCTCCTTGAGGGGCACGGTGTCGTAGAACGAGGCGGCCTCGGGCGCCACCGTCATGCCCAGGCCGAAGCCGCTGAACAGGCGCGGCACGAAGAAGCCCGGAATGCCGCGCATGATCGAGTCGAGCGTGGTGAGCCAGATATTCGAGCGCCGCCCGGTATCGTTCACCTGATCCATATTGAAATTGTCAGAGTGCGACACGCGCTGCCAGAACTGGCGCAGCCGTTCGATGCGGGTGGCCTCGGGATTGCCGGCAATGAGCGCGCCGTTGATGGCACCAATCGAGGTGCCAACGATCCAGTCGGGTATCAGATTGTGCTCGTGCAGCGCCTGGTACACGCCGGCCTGGTAGGCGCCCAGCGCGCCGCCACCTTGCAGCACCAGCACGATGCGCAGGCCGTTGGGATTGAGTTTATTCGGAGCGGTCATAGATAGGTAGTCTTAGCGATGATGAGATCAGTGTAGCGCAGTCGGGCGCGCGGCACCGGCGGGTGCCGCGCGCCGCGATCATGGCGCACGCCGCTTGCGCCGCAGCGTTAGCAGCGCGGCCAGGCCGGACAGCGCGAGGCCTGCCAGCAGCACCGGTTTCAGTAACTTGCGCCGTGCAGTCCAGGCCAGCGCGCTGAAGGCATACGGCAGCACCCTGTCAAGCTGCAAACCGGTCGGCGCAAGCCACCCATCGGCGCGTGCATGCAGCAGCGCGCGCGCCTGCGCCAGCGCGGTGTGCAGCAAGGCCGACGGATGTGCCGCCAGACGCACCTGCGCCTGGGCATGCACGATGCCGATCCGATACACTTCGGCGCGGCGCAGCAAATCACTCTTGCGCGCCGCCAGCGCCGGCTTGTTCAACGGTGGCATCGATATTCCTTGCTGTGTGGGGCCGCTCACAACAACATCTCGCGGTCGGCCTTGAATTCATTCATCGTCTCGGGCATACCGAGCTTGTCCTGTCTGAGCATGGACCTGGCCTTGACGGCCAGCGCCACGGCGCACACGGCAAACACCAGGAACAGGATCAGCAAGATGCGCCAGCCCAGCGTGTCCCAGCTGAGCGCAACGATCATGGCCGTGCCGTAGGCCAGCGCGAACGCACCGGCCAGCACGGCCAGCACGAACACGACGACCAGTTCGAGCAGATGGTTGCGCGCCTCGGACAGTTCGAGCGCAACCAGTTCGACGCGCGCGACCAGCAGGCCGCTGACGCTCTTGGCCATGCTGCTCAGCCCGGCCAACAGGCCCGGGCCGTGCGCGCCGCCGGCGGGAGGGAGAGCCATCGACGCGCCCGGATTAACGGCGACCGAGGATCACGCCCAGCAGCAGCGCGAAACCGGCTGTGCCGGCGATCACGCGCCACGGATTTTCCTTGACATAGACGTCGGCCGTGCCGGCCAGTTCGCGTCCCTTGGCCAGCGCATGGATTTGCGCGTCGTGGGCCTTGCCCAGCGCCAGATCGAGCATTTCCATGGCACGTGTGCGCATGTCGTCGGCCTTCTGACCGGTCAGTTCGGCGGCGGCCTGAAACAACGCTTGTGCGTCCTTGACCAGCGCACGCGCGTCGCTCTGGACTGCCTCGATATTACCGTTCAGGTTACTGCGGGTACTCATGATATTTGATTCAAGCATGGCAAACTCCGGTTGGTGGTGAAATGTTCGATTTAATTGAGCAGGTCGCGCATGTCGTCGGCGTGCTCTTCCTCGGCCGCCATAATGCCGACCAACATCTGGCGCGTGGTCGGATCCTTGTCACCGATTTGCGCGATCATCTGGCGATACGATTCGATCGCCACCCGTTCGGCGATCAGGTTGGCCCGTATCATGGCCTGCACGTCGGTCGAACTGTCGTACTCGGCGTGGCTGCGCGCGGTCAGCGTGGCCGGATCGAAGTCCGGCGTGCCATTGAGCTGGACGATGCGCTCGGCCAGCAGATCGGCATGCCCCTGCTCTTCGATCGCGTGCTGCAGGAACTCGGCCTTGGCGGCGCTGTTTTGCAGACCCGTCGCACAGAAATAGTGGCGCTTGTAGCGCAGCACGCACACCAGCTCGGTGGCCAGCGCGCCATTGAGCATGGCCAGCACGGCGCTGCGGTCGGCCTGGTAGCCTTCGGTGACGGCGCCGTCATCGAGATTGGCGGCGGCGGCGCGAATGGCGGCGATGTCGATGCCTTGGCTGCGTGATTTGTTGACTTGTTCCATGTTCAATTCTCCTGAAAATGAGGATGCTGGCGCGCTCGACATCGGCCCGGTGCAACGCACCGACGGTGTGCCAAGCGGCGCAGCGCTTGTGATTGGTTAAAATGCTGCCATCAAAGTGCGACCTTCAAACTTGAACAAGGCGTTGCAGCAGCGATGCCTGTAGTTATAGCGCGCAATCGGTTTCACTTCGGTACGTTGACGCACATAGCAGCCGGCCAATCGCGCGCGCCGAACTGGGCACTGGGCGTGTATGCTGAAACCGCCAACGGGCGCCGCTGTCGCGCCCGACACCCAATTTCCTACCAACTCCTTTTTTTGATCGGGCAGTTCGCATGAGCGCACGTCGCATCCACTACGCCATCGGTATCGGCGCCCTGCTGATCTGCCTGCCCCTGGGCGGGCTACTGGTGCTACACAACACTGACTGGAACCGGGTCCGTCCCTGGCTCGATGCCAAGACCAGCGCGGCGCTGGGGCGCCCGTTTCATATCGCGGGCGATCTCACGCTGAGCTGGGAGCGCCAGTCGCGCACGCCGGCCCAGCATCACTGGAGCGACGTTCTGCCGTGGCCGCATCTGGTCGCGCGCGACGTGCACATCGGCGACCCGGTCCAGATGCGCGACGGGCCGACGGCGCCGACGAACGAGATGGCCAGCGTGAAATCGATGGCGTTTTCGCTCAGCCTGTTCGGTCTGCTGCAACACCACATCGTCGTGCCCGAGCTGCGTTTTGACGCGCCGGCGGTGCGCCTGACGCGGCGCGCCGACGGCAGCAACAACTGGACCTTCCTGCACCCCGAAAAGCCCTCGACGTGGCAACTGGAACTGGAACGGGTGGTGTTTTCCAAGGGCGTCGTGACGCTGACCGATGCACTCACGCGCGCCGACGTGGTGCTCGACGTCGACACCGTCGACGCCGACCCCACGTATGGCGTGGCGTGGACCCTGAAAGGCAAGTTCAAGGGCGACCCGGTCAGCGGCAGCGGCAAGAGCGGCGCGGTGCTGTCGCTGCAGCATCAGGACACGCCGTTTCCGCTGACGGCCGACCTGCATGTCGGGCACACCCACATCAACGTCGTCGGTACGCTGACCAAACCGACCGAACTGGCCGCGCTGGACCTGCGCCTGAAGGTGTCGGGCAACAGCATGGCCCAGACCTATGCGCTGACGGGCGTGGCGCTGCCGGAGACGCCGGCGTTTCGCACCGAGGGCCACCTGATTGGCACGCTGGGCGCCGCCGGCAGTCACTGGGTCTACGAGCGCTTCAATGGTCGGGTCGGCGCCAGCGACATCGAGGGCACGCTCGACTACCGTTCGCGCCAGCCGCGCGGCCTGCTGTCGGGCAAGGTCAGCTCGAACTTGCTGCAATTTGCCGACCTGGGCGCGCTGATCGGCGCCGACTCGAACGCCAGCAAGGCCAATCGGGGCGCCTCGACGATGCAACCGTCGAACAAGGTGCTGCCGGTCGAGCAATTTCGGACCGAGCGCTGGACCAGCGTGGACGCCGACGTCAGCTATCGGGCCGAACGCATCGTGCGCAAGGCAGAGCTGCCGATCAGCCAATTGCGCGCCGAGCTGCACTTGAAGGACGGCGTGCTCAGTCTGACCCCGCTGGCGTTCCAGGCGGCCGGCGGTACGCTGTCGGCGGACGTCAAACTCGACGGCAGCGGCCAGGCCGGCAAGAACGCCATCAAGGCCGAACTGGCGCTGGCCGCGCGCCACCTGAAACTGAAGCAATTGTTCCCCACCTTGCAAGAGATGAAGGCCAGCGCGGGTGAACTGACGGGCGACGCCAAGCTGTCGGCCAGCGGCAATTCGGTGGCCAGTCTGCTCGGCGCGGCCAATGGCGAACTGAAGACCGAGATCAGCGAAGGCAGCATCAGCAAGTTGCTGCTCGAAGAGATGGGCCTCAATATCGGCAACGTGATCATTGCCAAGCTGCTGGGCGACAAACAAATCAAGCTCAACTGCATGGTCACCGATTTCGCAGTGCATCAGGGCGTGATGCAGACCCGCCGGTTCATCGTCGACACGGACGACGCGCTGATCAACGTCGACGGCACGATCAACCTGACCGACGAGCAACTGGCACTGACCATCAAGCCCGATGCGCGCGGCATGCGGGTGTTCTCGCTGCGCGCGCCGCTGTATGTGCGCGGCCCGTTCCAGCACCCCGACGTGAGCATCGACAAGGGCGTGCTGGCGCTGCGCGCAGGCGGCGCGCTGGCACTGGCGACGCTGGCCGCGCCGGCCGCGCTGATTCCCCTGATCAGCACCGGGCCGGGCAAGGTCGATAACAACTGCGTGCAATTGCTGGCGCAGTCGCGCGGCAAGCCGCAGGCGCCGCCGCCGGGCCAGAGCAAAACGCGCTGACGCGGGCCGGCCGGGCTGGCGCAGGCGGCGTCTAAAACGGATCGGCGCCGGCGTCGTCCGGCCCGGAGCGTGCCGCCTGGAGGCGGTATTGGTCGACCAGGCCTTCGCGCTTGAGCTCGGCCAGCGTCGCCGACAGTCTGAGCGCCAGCGCACGGTGCTTCTTGTGCAGAAAAGCGTGCGCAGGTATCTGCGCCATCTGCGCCAGTTCGCCGATCGCGCCATCGCTGAACTCGGCCTGCGTCAGCTGCGCGCGCACCACGCTGTCGACATCGATGTCAATGTCCGAGCGTGCGCGCAGCAGCTTGCGCAGGCCGAGCGCGGTGCTGCTGAGCGCCGACAGGCGAGCCGCTTCGACGACCTTGGGCAGCTCAATCGCGCATTTGGTGACACCGGTGCGTTACTCGACCCGGTAACGGCTGTTACGCAGCGCCGTCCAGCCGGTGCCCAGCGCGACGTCACGCCGCGCATAGGCGGCGAACACAAGCGGAAAATAGGCCGGCTCGATGCGAATCATGTTCGGATGGGTGCGAGCATAATCGGCCACCCGGTGTATCGCGCCATCGACTTGCCCCTGTTCCGACATGGCCTCAGCGCTTGGCTCGATAGCTGTGATATTCGAGCCGCTAGCCAAGACGGCGCAAGGCTTCGCCGTCGATTAGTGCAAGCGCCCGTCCCTGCGCCGAGTGCTGGTGTCGAGCGTTCCGGCCAGCACCAGCACGAGCGCCGCGCTCGGCGCCGGCGGGGCCATCCACGGGCGCGCCAGAGCGCCAAGCAGCAGCGCGCCGAGCGCACGCCTGACGGTGTCTGTGCCGGTCACGGCAGGCTAACGCGTGTAGACGCCGCAACTGATGACGTACGCGTCGACCTTGGCAAAATACAGCGACTTCGGTTCGATCTTCTGGGTGACCGGATTGAGCCAGCGGTATTTGATCCAGCCATCCTCATGCGCCTTGAGCACCTCGTTGCGCTGACGCGTGATGTAGTTGCCGTCGGCGTCGCGCATTTCGCTCAAATCCTTGCCCACCATCTTCGGATTGGCGCCGTGCGCCAGGCTCTTGCCGCTGAGGTCGACGATCGTCACATACATGTCTCGATCGGTGAATTGCCCCTTGGGCCGGTTCACTTCGGCCACCGTCTTGTCGATGCCGTTCGCCTTCAGGTAGGCAATGGTCTTCTTCACCATCGCAACGGCCTCGTCGGGGGTCCCCGCATCGGCCGCCTGTGTGGTCGCCGCCATGCAGGATGCCAGCACGACGAAGCAAATCCTTACTATGAATTGATGCATGATGGACTCCCGGAGATGGTTTATGCGGGTTTTTGCGCGGCGCGCGCGGCGGTTTCGCAATTCGTTGTAGCTGCCAGAAAAGCCTACTCCAAAGCCACTTGCTTGACCAGTGCCATGCGACGCGGGCCGACGCAGGCACCACAACTTGTTGCCAATCGAGCCAGCCGGCTTGCCGCTTCAGCGGGTCATCGATCCGCAGCGCGCATCCCGGCCGTCAAATGCGCTGTCGCTTACGCTTTTTTCAACAGCAAATCTGCGTATTTCGTCCAGATTCATGAATTTCAGCAATACTTGCTTGAATGTTTGTAATATATTTGTAATATACCGACTGCACATTAACGTCCCAAAACAAACGCACGCGAAGCGCTGTCATCGTTCCGCTCACGCCCCCGTTTGCCCAGGTCGTTGGCATGCACGGCGTTGTCGGTTCAACGCATAACGACACATCAAGTGGACCGGGCAATGCAGCGGCGCGCAGCAACAAGGCGCAGTGCCGCACGGGGACGTGACGTCGCAGCATCGTGCTGTCGAAGCACGTCAGATAAAAATAGATGGAGACAAAACCAATGACAATGAAAAGAAAACATCTGCTCGCAGTTGGACTGATGGCAGGATTGATCAGCACGCTGACGCAGGCCGGCACCGAGCAGCCGGCGAACGCGCACGTGCACCAGGTCGGTCAAGCCAAGGAAGCGCCCGCACCGCGCATTCCGCAAAGCTTGCCGCCCAGCGCAGAGCAGATCAAGTTCGACCTGGCGCCAACGACCAAGCCGCGCCTGGACCTGATGCCCAGCACCAACAGCGCGAGCCAGCTGCGTTCGACCAACCACTCCCGTTTGCAGCTCAAGAGCGCGCAACTGGTCGCCGCGCCGGCCAACGATCCGTGCCGCGACATGAACGTCATGGCCAGCTACAGCGGTGCCGCGCTGGCCGATTATGTCGCCAATTTGCCGGACTTCGAGTGCCACTATCCGCTGTTCTCGCTCAGCGCGGCGCAAGATAGTGTCATTTTTTCGCCCGCCAATTATGCCGCCGTGGCCGAGCGTTTCGTCACCGAAGCGGCCCGTTACGACGCCAGCAATATCAAGCTGCTCAACCTGGTGATCTACTTGCGCGCCGGTTATTTCCTGTCCGACGCGTCGACCCAAAAAGTACCGGCCAGCATCCTGACAACGCTGCGCCCCGCCATCCATCAGCTGCTCGACGGCGACACGCTGTTCAAGGTCAACACGGACGGCGCGAACACGGCCAACGAAGTGCTGCGCCTGGTCACCAACATGAGCGACGAGGCGTATCACCTGCCCAGCATCAAGAACCTGATCATCCGCTATACGCCAACCCCGGCCAATCCGAACGCGGCCCAGCCCTTGTTTGAATACGGCGCCGCGAACGGCTTCACGGGTGTCTTGACGGCCATGTTCTACGCCAACTTCAAGCCGGCCAGCCGCGCCATTCTGGCCACCGACGCGTCCTATCCGCAGGCGCTGTTTGCTTTCGTTCAGAACGCCACACCGGTACTGCTGGGCACCGAGCGGGCCTACCAGCTCACCGACGCGGAGAATGAAACCTTCCGCTTCATGCAATTCCCGGCGCTGTTCTCGACCATCAAGCCGATGGTCAAGACCATCCTCGCCAACAACACCATGACCGGCCCCGGCGCCGATCTGTGGATCAACGCGGCCATGGCCACGACCTACTACGACAACGCCAATTGCGCCGACTACGGCACCTGCAATTTTGTGTCGCAGCTGTCGGACATCGTGCTCAGCAAGCATTACACCTGCAGCCCGACCATCAAGATCCGCGCCCAGCAAATGACGCAGGACCAGATGCAGGCATCGTGCGATCTGCTGGCCAAGGAAGAAACCTATTTCCACGGCATGATGCAAACGAATTACACGCCGGTGGCCAACGATTTCAACACCAGCCTGGAAGTGGTGGTGTTTAGCGACTACACCAACTACAGCAAGTACGCCGGCGTGCTGTTTGGCATTTCCACCAACAACGGCGGCATGTCGCTCGAAGGCAATCCGGCCGATCCGAACAACCAGGCCCGCTTCATCGCCCATGAAGCGTCATGGCTGCGTCCGACCTTCTCGGTGTGGAATCTGGAACACGAGTATGTGCACTACCTCGACAGCCGCTTCGACATGTACGGCGATTTCGGCACGGCCATCTCGCAACCGACCGTCTGGTACATCGAAGGCCTGGCCGAATACCTGTCGCTGAAAAACAATGACCAGACCGCCATCGACATGGTCAAGGCCGGCGGCTATCAGCTCAGCGAGATCTTCGGCAATAACTATGCGATGACCGACTACCAGAACCGCGCCTATCGCTGGGGCTACATGGCGACCCGCTACATGTTCGAAGAACATCGCGGCGACATCAATGCCGTGCTCGCCAAGTTCCGCAGCGGCGACTACGCCGGCTATGAAGCCTACATGCAGCAGATCGGCACCGGCTATGACGCCGACTTTGCCGCCTGGGCGCAAAAGGCGAGCACTGCCGGCACGCCGCCTGCGCCCACCTGGGTGAGCACACTGCCGGCCTGCGCCAGCACCAGCCAACTGGCCAAGGACTGCGCGATCCGTCATCTCAGCTCGACCTATCGCAGCTACGCCACGATCATGGTGCCGGCGAATGCGAAGAACCTGCGCATCATGACCAGCGGGGGCAGCGGCGACGCCAACCTGTATGTCGCGCTCGACCACTGGCCGCTGCCGACGGCGTACGATTTTGCGTCGACCTATCCGGGCAACGAGGAATACGTGACCTTGACCTCGCCGCAGGCCAATCGCTGGTACTACGTGGTGCTCGATGCGAAAACGCCGTTCTCCGAAGTGACGCTGTACGCGACATGGGAGTAAACGCCAGGTAGACAACGGGCGCCGCGCTGTGCGGCGTGCGCTTGGTATGACCCGAGACGGCGCCCTGTGCGCCGTCTTGTCGTTGCGCGCGCGCCAGCCGCGCGGCGTTGCGGGTGAGTTTGCACAAGCTGGCAGATATGTGCGTTATCGAACGGAAACGCCCTGCTTGCGGAGCGACAATCACAGCACGCCACAGACAGGTGGACGCGGTTCAAAGCAGTCAAGGAGATGACCATGAACAAGATCGGCTGGATCGGCATTATTGTATGGGGCATCATCGTGACCGGCTTTGGACTGTCGGCGATCGGCCCGATCGGTGCGGACCAGTCGGGTTCGACGGTCCAGGCGCAGGACGTGATCTTCCTGCTGGCCGGCGGCACCGTCACCTGCCTGGTGGGCCTGGTTGGCCTGCTCGGCAGCATGGGATGGCTGCCCGGCTGCGCCGCGTGGAATACCAGCAAGGCCGACGACGAAGGGCTCTCCCAGACCCATGCCAACGGACATGACAAGCCGCTGAGCGCCTACTGATTTCTGCGCAGGTGTGTGCGTCAGCGTACAGAAATGGCGCTGACAAAAATGGATAATCACCGTTGTGATGTCCAAAGCGCAGCGGCCCCTTGGCACACCGGGCAACACCCTGTTTCAAGCGAGACGCAAGTGCGTTTAGCCTTCCATGCACTACCACCACAACGAGGTCCTATCATGCTCTATACCATCGCCGTCGTACTTCTGATCCTCTGGGTACTGGGTCTGGTCACGTCCTACACCATCGGTGGCTTCATCCATATTCTACTGGTCGTGGCGATCATCATGATCCTGCTGCGCTTGATCAGCGGGCGCGGCATCTAGCTGCCCAGCGCGAGTTTTACCGAGCACCGCCAGCGCAACGCCCCTCACGGCACAGCGCAGGCGGCGGTGGCGACCGACAATTGCGCGCGGTCAAGCGCGCCGCTCCAGGCGGTCAAGCCCCACGCGCCCAGCACCACCAGTGCGCCTATCCACGGCGTATGCACGACGCCCAAGTGGCGCACCACCAGTCCCCCACCCCATGCACCACCGGCAATCCCCAGGTTGAACGCTGCAATGTTCAGTCCCGACGCCACATCGACCGCGCGCGGCGCAACGCGCTGTGCCAGTTGCACCACATACACCTGCAAGCCAGCCACGTTGCCAAACGCAACAGCGCCCCAGGCCAGCACCGTTGCCACCACCAGTAGCGGATGGGGCGCGCTGAAGGTCAGCACCAATAACACCAAGGCCAGCAGAGCGAAGATGCGCTTCAGCGCGCCGATCGGGCCCAGGCGATCAGCCAGCCTGCCGCCCCAGATATTGCCCACCGCAACAGAGAGTCCATACACCAGCATCACCAGGCTGATCGCGCCAGCCTTGAAACCGGATACCTGCTGCAAAATCGCGGCCAGATACGTGAAGGCGACGAAGGAGCCGCCGTAGCCGACCGCCGTCATCGCATACACCAGCAGCAGGCGCGGTTCGGCCAGCACCTTGAACTGCTCGCGCAGCGCGCTCGCCGGTGCCCGCGCGATGTTGTTCGGTACAAACAGCAGGCTGCCGACAAAGGCCAGCACGCCCAGCGCGGCGACGCCCAGGAAGCTGGCGCGCCAGCCCAATTGTTGCCCGATCAGGGTTCCCAGCGGCACACCCGTAACCAGCGCCACCGTCAGGCCGCTGAACATCAGCGCGATCGCGCTGGCCGCTTTGTCCTTGGGCACCAGGCCGGTGGCGATGGTCGAAGCGATCGAGAAGAACACCCCGTGCGCCAGCCCGGTCAACACGCGCGCCAGCACCAGCGTCGTATAGCCGGGCGCCTGCCAGGCCAGCAAATTACCCAGCGTGAACAACACCATCAACGCCAGCAGCAAATTTTTGCGCGGCACGCGCGCGCTCAGCGCCGTCAGCACCGGCGCGCCGAGCGCCACGCCGAGCGCGTACAAGCTCACCAGCAGGCCGGCCGACGGCAGGCTCACGCCCAGGTCGGCCGCGATGGTGGGCAGCAGGCCGACGATGACAAACTCGGTCGTTCCGATGGCAAACGCGCTGATCATCAACGCAAACAAGGCAATGGGCATGGTGGACTCCAAAAGGTCGATGCAATGAACAAGGCGCCAGTGTGGTCCTTGCCGACGTTTTGAAACAGTCCGTGCGGGGCAGAAGATATTTGATTAGAATTCAATAATGAAGACAACATTCGACGAATTATTGGCTTACACCACGGTTCTCGACACGGGCTCGGTGACGGCCGCGGCGGCGCAACTGGGACTGACCGTGTCGGGGGTGAGCCGCGCGCTCGGGCGACTCGAAGAAAAGCTGCAGACGACGCTGCTGCGCCGTACCACGCGGCGCATCGAACTGACCGAGGAAGGTGCGCTGTTTCTGGCCCAGGCGCGCGCCATCATCGCCGCGCTCGACGCGGCCGAAGAACAGATCGCGCTGCGTCGCCAGCAGCCGGCCGGACGGCTGCGTATCAACGCGGCCGCGCCGTTCATGCTGCATGTGATTGTGCCGCTGGTGGACGGTTTTCGCGCGCGCTATCCGGCCATCGCACTCGAACTCAATACCGACGACCTCAATATCGACTTGCTCGAGCAGCGCACCGATGTGGCGATCCGCATCGGCACGTTGGATGATTCGACGCTGCACGCGCGCGCGCTGGGGCGCTACCGGCTGCGCGTGCTGGCCAGCCCCGCCTATCTGAAAACCCACGGCAAACCGCGCACGGTGGCCGCACTGGCCAAGCATGCGCTGCTGGGTTTTACCCAGCCCGGCGCGCTCAACGACTGGCCGCTGCGGCACGCGCTGGGCGAGCGCCTGGCGATCGCGCCCAGCCTGCACGCGTCGAGCGGCGAAACGCTGCTTCACTTGGCGCTGGCCGGCCAGGGCATCGTCTGCCTGGCCGACTTCATGACGGCGCATCAGCGCCGCGCCGGCGCGCTGGTGCAACTGCTGATGGCCGACACGGTTGAGGTACTGCAGCCGGTCCACGCGCTCTACTACAGCAATACCCAGCTGGCCGCGCGCATCGCCTGCTTTCTCGACTATCTGGCCGACGCGATGCGCGCCGCCGGCTAGATCGCCTACAACCAGCCGGCGTCGCGCGCCAGCCGGAACGCCTCGACCCGGTTGTTGGCGTTCAGTTTGCTGATCGCTTCGGACAGGTAGTTGCGCACCGTGCCTTCGGACAGGTGCAACTGCAGCGCGATGTCGGCGCTGCGTTTGCCTTCGCCGGCCAGCCGCAGCACTTGCCGTTCGCGCTCGCTGAGCGGATCTTGCACCCCGCTCCAGCTCTCCAGCGCCAGCTCGGGGGCGATCGCGCGCCCGCCCGCGTGCACGGTGCGGATCGCCTCGGCCAGCGCCTCGGCCGGCGCGTCCTTGAGCAGGTAGCCGCGCACCCCGGCGCCCAGCGCGCGGCGCAGATAGCCGGTGCGCGCGAACGTCGTCACGATCATCACCTTGGTGCTGGCACCCTGCTCGGCCAGCGCGCTGGCCAGCTCGAGTCCCGTCATCAACGGCATCTCGATATCGGTGAGCACGATGTCCGGTTTCAGCGTGCTGCACAATTCGAGCGCCTCGCGCCCGTTGCGCGCCTGCCCGACCACGTCCAGGTCGGGCTCGAGGCGCAGCAGCGCCGCCAGCGCGCCCAGCAGCAGCGCCTGGTCTTCTGCCAGCAGCACGCGGATCATGCCGGCACGCCCATCGGCAGCGTCAGTTCCAGCGCCAGACCGCGCTCGCAGCGCACCACCAGCTGGCCGCCCAGCGCGGTGACGCGCTCGCGCATGCCGGCCAGCCCATTGCCGGACGCGACGACGGCGTTGGCGGCAAGCTTGTTGCCGTTGTCGTGGATGCGAAACACGATCATGCCCGCTTCCAGCGTGACGCTCACTTCGCAGCAGGTGGCGCCGGCATGGCGCACGATATTGGTGACCGCTTCGCGCAGCGCCAGCGCCAGCACGTTTTCCGCCGTGGGTGGGAACGCGAACGGCTGCACGTTCACCGTCAGCGCCACGTCGGCCGCGCCCAGCGCGGCACGCGCGCTGTCGAGTTCATGCGCGAAGCCGGTCTGGCGATAACCGGTGACGGCCGCGCGCACTTCGCTGAGCGCATGGCGCGCGCTCGTTTCGATGTCCTTGATTTCGCGTGTGCAGGCGGCCACGTCGCGTCCGATCAGCTTGCCCGCCAGCTCGGCCTTGAGCGTGATCAGCGACAGCGTGTGCCCGAGCAGATCGTGCAGGTCGCGCGAGATGCGTTCGCGCTCGGCGATGGTGGCCATGTACTCGACTTCCTCCTGTTTGCGCACGATCAGCGCGCGCGCCTGGCGCAGCGAGGCGTCCATGATGCTGCCCACGCCGACCGGGCCACCCACAATCAGCGCCGGCAACAGGAAGCTGAACGAATACGGCGACGGAATCAACAGCGAGACCGCGCCCGCCGCAGTGAGCACCACAGCCAACATCGCGTAGGCCTTGCGCTTGTCGCTGATGCGCGCGCACATCACCGCGGCATAGATGAAGAACGAGGATGCGCCGAAATTGTACGGCGCCCACAGCATGCCAAGCAGCAGCGTGCCGACAATACAGGGCAGCGCGCGCCGGTCGCGCAGCCAGTAGCTGGCCAGGTAGATCGGAAAAAACAGCGCCACCGTCAGCGCCAGCATCAGCACCTCGGTCAGGGACGGCGTGATGTACAGATATTTCCAGGCCATGAAAAATAGCGAACCGAGCCACAGATACGGCCCCTTGCCCACCCACACGGGCAGCCACGGCTCCCTGATCATGCGCATTAATTTGTCCATGCTTTTCTTATTCCCCTTGAGTCGGTCAGGCCGTGCCGCCACGCTGGCCGAGCGCGTGACAAGGCGCCATTGTAGTGCGGATGACAAGGCGACACCAGCCACAAAGGGCTGCGTTTTGAGGTGACAAATGTCATGCAGAAACGCCGGTCGCGGCCGCCAGAGCGGCCAAAAAACTGTTGTAAATACACACGCAATGGCACACAAAAATTGGGGGTTTGCCCGTCAAACGTGGTTTTATGTTCCCCCTCAGCAAAACTGACGAGTGAATGTTTGTTTGATTGCAACTATCAGGCAGCCCGCGCCGGCCTTCGCGCGGACCAGAATGCCGGCCGTTTTCGCCCTGATAGATCATCTTTTTTTGTAATGTTTTTATGCAGTATGTATCGGAGAGATTTTGAGTAACACGTTTTCAAGCGTAGCGTAGTTGCAGTAGCACTCACCCTGGCGTCATACACGGCCTTGCTGGGCGCCCAGTTCGTCATCGAGCATCCACAGCAGTTCCCCGGCCTGGTGATACGCGACAGCAATCCGGCCAACCAGCTGGTCGACGCCAACGGCAAGACCATCGCCAACTCCGGTCCGATCACCCAGATCAACCGCAGTTTCGTCAACCAGGGCAGCACCGAAGTCGAAGGCATCGACCTGGAAGTGGCGATGCGCAATTCGCTGGGCGAAATGGGCAAGCTCAACACCAAGCTTGAGTGGGACTACATGTTGTCGTTCAAGCGCACCGAGCGGCCGGGCGAAGCGACGGCCAACGTCGTCGGTTCCAACGGCGGTCTGTCGGACTGGGCCACCAGCGTGGGCGACATGCCGCGTCACCGCGC
Organism: Burkholderiales bacterium; assembly: GCA_038207625.1. Lineage (GTDB taxonomy): Bacteria > Pseudomonadota > Gammaproteobacteria > Burkholderiales > Burkholderiaceae_D > JBBQZO01. The sequence goes on from JBBQZO010000010.1 coordinate 114,600, forward strand.
GTCGCTGTCGACCAACTGGACGCTGGGCGTGCATTCGCTCACGGGCACGGTCAACTTCACCTCGGCCGTGTCGCCGCTGCGCCGCTCCGACAACACGGTGAGCTACGACACGCCTTACTGCCAGTACGGCGTGGGCCAGCCAGCGAGCGCGTATTCGCTGGGCGGTCTGCCGAAGGTCTCGAACTACAACAACAGCTGCGAAGTGAAGAGCATGACCACCGTTGGCGTGGCGTATGCGTACACCGGCTTCAAGGACCTGACCTTGTCGGCCAACGTGAGCAATCTGTTCGACGTCGTCGCTCCTTACGATCCGCGCTATCCGACCGAAGGCTACAACACCCAGTTAGCTGACGGCACAGGATGCGTTTTCCGTCTGGGCGCCAGCGACAAGTTCAAGTAAGTCGCTGCCGTGCGTCGGCGCGCTGCGCCGACCCATGCTCAAGATGCCGTCCGGTGTATGCCGGGCGGCATTTTTTTCGCCCGTGCGGCGCTGGGCGCGCCACGCCGCAAGCGCTGCGCGCCAGCCGATGTCCCGCCCGTGCGGCCGGCCAATTTGATTGCCATGGTGCAAAGCGTCAACAGCGGGGACAAACCCGTGCTGATCGCCTCATCGACGCGCCGCCCTGTGGCGCAGCATGGTCATGTCGCAGCGGCGCGGGCGCGCCGGACCAGCCCCGGTTCGCATGAGCCGCTCACTGGCGACACCAGCTTACCCAGCGAGGCGATCATGACCAGCATTACCCGTACCACCCAGCCGGAAAAACAAGCGGTGCGCTCTTTTCTGGCACGTCAGCGTGCACTGCACGCGCCGCCCTTGGCGCCCGAGCAAATCCGTCAACAGCTGGGCTGGTGGCTGATCCCGGCCAACGGCCGCCGCCTGTGAGGCTACCCATCAGAACGACGGCAGGCCGATCGTCGCATTCAGTTTGTCGATCAGTGCGTCGGGCACATTCTTACCGCACATGATGTGACGCGTTTCACCGCGCGGCATGTCGCGAAAGTGGATCACGTGCAATGCGCTAGCCTGCGCGCCCGCATGCGCGATCAGGTAGCGGGCCTCCTCGTCCGACGCAAACATGAACTCGACCGTGCCGGCGCCGACCTCCTGCGCCATCTGCTGCATGGTGGCGGTCGACACCGCGACGATGGGCCGGCGGCGCGCCAGCATCGCGTCGAGCGCGCGGCCATACGAGAACTTGTCCTTGACCAGCACCCGCGTGCCGCGCTCTTGCAAAGCCTGATCGAGCGTGCCGCCCGCCGCAGCGACATAGCTCACGTGGGCCAGCGCGACCCAGTCGCTATCGCGATAAATCGGTTTGCTGAACTTGGCGAATTGTTCGCGCTCGCTCGTGTGGAACCAGCCGATCGCGCAGTGCATGGCGTTGTCCTCCTTGAGCAGCGCCAGTTGACGGTTGGTCGGCACCCGGCGCCAGTGCACCGCGATGCCGGCCGCCCTGAATGCGCGCGCGGCGGGAGCGCCGGTCAGGCCGCCGGGGCTGCCGTCGGGCGCTTCGATCAGATAGGGCGGACGCTCGTTGAAGATGCCGATGATGGGGCCGTCGGCGGCGACGGCGCGCGCCAGTGACAGCGCCAATAAACTCGTCAGCAAGGCCGCACGCGACACCGTCGCGCGCCGGGTGGCGCGGCACAGCGCGATGGCGCTGCCCACATGGCTAGTCTGGCGGTGCATGGCGGCGCTCCGGCTCCCGTGCGCCGCTTAGCGCGGCAAACCGATGATGATCTGCTGCGACGCATCCCAGCTGCGCGCCTGCGTATCGAGCCTGAACACCGTGAACGGCACCTGGCCGACGATGTCGCCGTGACTGTCCCAGTCGACGGCTGCGTAGGCGCCGCTGTAGTCGACGTCCGCGCCCTGGCGCACCAAGGCCAGCGCCGCGCCGATCGCCTCCGGGCGCACCACCGCACCGGGTGCGTTCATGACGGCGCGCAGGCTGTCGCGGATCATGCCCGGGGCCGGACTGCTGCTGTGGTTGAGCGTCCCGGCACGCTCGATCGCCAGCGCCATCAGCATCACGATGTCGTAGGTGGGCGCGGTGAAATCCTGCGGCTCGGCGCCATACTGGGCCAGGTAAATGCTGCGAAACTGCTGGTAGGACGGATTGTCGTAGGCGCCGATGGTCGCCGCCGCGCCGCGCACGCCGCCGATGATCTGGCTCGGATCGGCCAGGTTGTCGAGAAAGGTCTGGTTGCCCGCCGCCGTGCCCGGCAGCAGCCACAAGGCGGCGCTCTTGTAGGGCAGCGATTCGTTGACCACGTTGGCGGAAATGTCGGCCGCCAGAATGCCATTCAGGATCACGTCGGGATGCGCGTCATACACCTGTGTCAGGTAAGGGTCGAAGCCGCTCTTGAGGCCGAACGGGATTTCCACCATGCCCACCACCTGGCCGCCCAGCGCCTGGAAGGCGGGCGTAAACAGGCTGCTCAGGCCGGCCCCGAAGGCATCCCCGGCATTCACCAGCACCACTGCGCGGCGCTTGCCGGCGTCGAACGCCAGCTTGGCCAGCACCGGCGTGGCGTCCACGTCGGACACCCCGACGCGAAAGATCAGGTCGTCATCGGCAATCGTCGTCAGCGCGGGCGAGGAGCTCGATTCGGTCAGGATAGGCACCCCTTTCGCCTTGGCCAGCGGCAGCAGATTGAGTACCCGGGTCGAGGTCGACACGTTCAGGATCAGCACGCCCGCGTCGAGCAGTTGCTGGCCCATGTCCTGCGCCTCGGCATTGTCGCGCGCCACCAGCGCAACGGCGTTGAGGCGCTTGCCCAGCACGCCGCCGGCGTCGTTGACCTGTTTCGCCGCCAGCAGAAAAGCGTCGCGCGTCGAGGTGCGCCAGCCGACCGAGCCGATATTGAGCGCGCCCGGGTCCAGCATCGCCTTGATCGGATTGGCCGGCAGGGCGCTGCTGGCGTCGCCCCCGCCCCCGCCCCCGCAAGCGCCCAGCAGCGCCAGCAGCAGCACGCCCGGGCCCAGACTGCGCAGCCTAGAAACGATAGTCAAAGTGCAGTCCATAGCGGCGCCCCAGCGAGGGATAGTCGATCCCGCCCACGCCGGGATCGACGTAGCGGCTGTTCCACAGGTCGCGCACCTGCAAGCGCAGCTGGGCGCGCGCGCCCAGCGTCCAGCGCGCCGTCAGCGTCGCGTCGACGTAGCCGGCCAGCTGGTAATCCTGGTTGGCCAGCAGCACATTGGCCGTCGCCGCCGGGCGCGCGCCCACGTAGCGCTGGTCCAGCGCCAGCAGCAGGCGTTGCCCGACCAGGCTGACGCTGGCGCCCAGGTTGGCGCTATTGCGCGGGAACAGCTCGCCGTCCGGGCGCTGCGCCAGCGGCGCCAGCGTGTAGCGGTTCACGCCGCGCGCCGTGCTGGCGTGGCTCAGGTTGGCGTAGCCGTTGAACCAGTCGCGCTGGTAGCGCAGCTCCAGCTCGGCGCCTTTGACGCTGCTGTCGCTGGTATTGCGCGCCACCAGGTTGAAAAAAGCCTGCTCGAGCGTCACCAGATCGCTCACCCTGGTGTGGTACAGCGCCAGCGTGGCGTTCCAGTGCGGCGCCGGCGGCGTGGCCAGCTGCAGCTCGATGGTGTTGGCTTTTTGCGGCGCCAACTGGGGATTGCCGCGCACGTCACCCGGTTGCACGGCGCTGCGGTACAACAGCTCGGCCGAGGGCGCCTGGAAGGCGGTACCGCCCAGCAGCTTGACACCCCACTGGCCCGGCAGGCTGCCCACCAGACCGGCCCGAAACGACTTCTGCGCGCCGTACACCGAATGGTGGTCCTGGCGCGCACCGACGATGCCCTGCCAGGTGCTCGCCAGGGGAAACTGCCATTGCAGGTAGGCGCCGGTATTGCGCAGCACTTGCTCGGCCGGCTCGCTGAGCTGGAAATCGGAACCGTCGACCAGACTGTGGCGCTGGAACGACTCGAGCGTTTCATGGTCGCGCAGCAGATCGACGCCCAGCAACAGCGTCGACTGGGCGCTGGGCTGCCACAGCCACTCGACGCTGGCGTCCAGCGCCCGGTAGCCGAAGCTGCGCAGCAGATAATAATCGGACGCCCCCGTGCGCACCCGGTCGGCGCCGGTGGGCGCGCCGCTGCCGTAACTGACGCTGGCGCGCACACTGTGCTGGGCGTCCAGCGTGTGGTTCAGGTTGACACGCGCAAAACCCTGCTGCAGCGCCACGTGGCTGGGCGTGGCCAGCAGCGGGTTCAGGCTGGCAAATACATTGTCGCTGTCCTGCTGCTGCCAGAACAGATTGCCGTCGAGTTCGTCCTGCGCACCGCGCCAGCCGCCGCGCAGATAGACGCTGCGCGGATCGGCGCCGTCGTCGCTGGCCGCCGGCGCCTTGGCGTAGCGAGTGTAGTCGGGCGAAATGCGCGGCAGCGCCAGGTCGCCGCGCTGCTGCTGCGCCGCCTGCACGCCCCAGGCCAGCCAGTGCCCGGCGCCCTGCACGCTGCCGCTGCCGGCTAACAGCTCGCTGCTGCGCCCGGCCGCGCCGCGCTCGACATCGAGCGCCACGCGCTGCTCGCTGCCGTCGCGCCGGGTGATGATGTTGACCGCGCCCAGCAGCGCGTCGGCGCCATACAGCACCGAGACGGGCCCGCGCACGATCTCGATGCGCTCGATCATGCTCATCGGTATAAATTCGAGGCCGATCAACTGTTGCTGGGTGCTGCGAAAGGCGATCGGCTGGCCATCGAGCAAAATCTTGATGGTGCGGCTGGCCGCCTGGGCGCCGGCGTTGATGCCGCGCACGCCAAAGTTGTGGTTGAGCCGGTCGTCGCTCTCGACCAATCCGGCCACATGGGCCAGAGCCTCGGCCACGCTCTGGTAGCCGTAACGGGCGATGTCGTCGGCGGTGATCAAACTCACCACCGCCGGCGTCGCCTGCAGCGGCGTGGCCGTTTTGGTGGCGGTGAGCACCTTGACGTTGCGCAACTGGTCCAGGCTCAGCTCAAACACGGTGTCCTCGTCGGCCATGGCCGGACCGGCCAGCGCCGTGCAGGCGGCGGCCAAGGCCAGTGAGCGTCGTGTTTTGCCATTCTCCAAAGAGACCCCCTATTGCTACGCCGGCAGCGCTGACACGGACAGGAAGCTGAAATTTACCGCGTCCAGTATTGCTTAGTTCGCGACTGTCCACAAGCAGCTTTTGGCACCCATCGGCGCCGGCCACGCCCGCGTGTCGACAGAACGCAACGTCGAACCGGACGGTGCCGGGTGCGCCGCGCGGCCCCCGAATAAACGCGCGCACGCCGCGGCGATTCGGCTAGAATCGCTGATGGATGGCCACACTGTGCAACGCACGGGCGGTCGGCTTCGCGGCCGGCCTGCCCGACTGACAGCGCCGCCGCCGTCCCGAACACCAACTCGACCCCGCCGCGCGCCGCCCCGGCCAGCGGGACTGCCGTGAAAGGACGGGCGAGCATGAGCTTGCGACCGAATGCACTGCGGCACCCGTGCCGGTGGGCCCGCGTCCAGCTGTGTGCGCTGCTGTGCAGCGCTGCCTGCGCGCCCGCCGGCGCGGCCGACGCGAGCGCGCCCGAACATCAGATCAAGGCCGCCTACATCCTTAACTTCACGCGCTATGCCAACTGGCCGGCCTCGGTGCTGGTCGAGCCCGGCGGGCCGCTGGTGATCTGCATGATCGGCCAGGACGCCGACGACATCGCACGCGTGCTGCGCAGCCGCGCGGCGGGCGCCCACCCGCTCGAATTGCGCACCATCTCGCGCGTCGACGAGACCGGCCCCTGTCACGCGCTGTACATCGGCCCCACCGAACGGGCGCGCCAAGGCGCGCTGCTGGCGCGCCTGCGCGATCTGGCCATCCTCACCATCGGCGACTCGAGCTCCTTCCTGGCCGACGGCGGCATGATCAACATGATGCTGGTCGACGGCAGCATCCGCTTCGAGGTCAACCTGGCCGCCACCAAGCACTCGGGCATGAGCTTGAACCCGCGCGTGCTGGCACTGGCCGAGCGCGTCGTCGGCGGCGGCAAATGAGCGGCGCGCGCGTGCCGCTGCGCGACCTGGCGCTGCAGCGCAAGCTGCTGCTGGTGTCGCTGCTGACCACCGGCGTGGCGATGCTGGCGGCGCTGCTGGCGCTGGCCTCGTACGATGTGCTGGTGGCGCGTCCGCAACTGGTGCTCGACCTGGCCGGGCGCATGGCGCTGGTGTCGCTGAATCTGGACGTGGACCTCAATTTCGGCGACCAGGCGGCCGCCACCCGCACCCTCGAAGCACTGCGCGCCAGCCCCGACATCCACAGCGCCTGTCTGTTCGACAGCCATCAGCGCCTGTTCGCGCGCTATGCGCGCGGCACCAGCCATCCGTGCGCCTGGGAAGGCAGCAGCGACGCGCCATCGCACCGTTTCTACGGCGACGTGCTGGCGATGAGCGCGCCGGTGCGCTACGAACACGAACTGGTCGGCTATCTGCAGGTCGACTATGCGCTCGCGCCGCTGGGCACGCGCCTGCGCCAGTACGGCCTGGTGCTGGCGGTGGTGATGCTCACGCTGGTGGTGGGCGGCCTGCTGCATGCGCTGGCGCTGCGCCGGCTGGTGACCCGTCCGCTGCTGGACCTGTCGGCGGTGGCCGACCGGGTCACGCGTGAGCAGCGTTACGACCTGCGTGCGCCGGTCAAGACGCACGACGAGGTGGGCCGTCTGGCCGAGGCGTTCAACACCATGCTCGGCACCATCGCCACGCGCGACGCCGCGCTGCGCCTGTCGCAGTCGCTGCTGCACAACATCATCGAGCAATCGTCGTCGATCATCTACGTGAAGGACCTGGACGGACGCTATCTGCTGATCAACGAGCGCTTTCGCCACATCCTGCCACCGGGCAGCATCGATCCGCTGGGCCACGTCGACAGCGATCTGTTCACGCCCGACGTGGTGCGCGCCGTGCGCGCCAACGACCTGGCGGTAATCGAGACGGGGCGGCCCTACTCGTACGAGGAGTGCGTGCCCGACAGCGCCGGCGCGATGCGCACCTACATCTCCGAGAAGTTTCCCCTGATCGGCGAGGACGGCCGCAGCTGGGCGCTGGGCGGCGTCTCGACCGACATCACCGAGCGCAAGAAGAACGAGGTCGAGCTGATCCAGTACCGCGACCGGCTCGCGGAACTGGTCGACGTGCGCACCGCCCAGATTGTCGAAGCGAACCACGAGCTGGCCGGCTCGCTCGAGACGCTGCGCGTGGCCCAGGACGAGCTGGTACGCAGCGAAAAACTGGCCGCGCTCGGCGCCTTGGTGGCAGGCGTGGCGCACGAACTGAACACGCCGATCGGCAACAGCCTGCTGGCCGTGAGTACGCTGATCGACCAGACGCACGCGTTCACCAAGTCGAGCGCCGAGGGCGTCAAGCGCTCGACGCTGCAAGCGTATGTCGAGGACGTGGCCGCCGGCGGCGAGATCGTACTGCGCAATCTGCACCGCGCGATCGACCTGGTGGCCAGCTTCAAGCAGGTCGCCGTCGACCGCACCACGTCGCAGCGGCGCCAGTTCCGCCTGCTCGACCTGACCAGTGAAATTCTGCTGGTGCTGCTGCCGACGTTCAAGAAATCGGGCATCACGGTGCGCCAGGAGATTCCCGACACGATCATGATGAACAGCTATCCGGGCCCGTTCGGCCAGGTGTTGATCAACCTGATCAACAACGGCGTGAGCCACGCCTTTGAAGGGCGCAGCGAAGGCGCCATCGTGCTGGCCGCGCGCGCCATCGATGCCGCCTGGATCGAGGTCAGCGTCAGCGACAACGGCACCGGCATCGCGCCCGAAAACATGAGCCGCATCTACGACCCCTTCTTCACCACCAAGCTGGGCAAGGGCGGCTCGGGACTGGGTCTGAACATCGTCTATAACATCGTCTACGGCGTATTGGGCGGCAAGATCGACGTCGACAGCACGGTCGGCGTTGGCACCCGCTTCATCCTGACCCTGCCGGTCGACGGCTAGCAGCGCGCGCCCGATGGCGTGCGCGCTTCGCGATGGCGTGGGCGCTCCCGCGCGCGCCGGGCAGCGCGCCGACTGGCAGCGCGTGCGGCGCGAGCCGCCTGCCGCGCGCCCATCGTCACACCGCTAGTTGTGCCAGATGCCGCACTGAATCGTCACGTCGTCGAAGCGTTCGAAGTACATCGACTTGTGCTCGATCTTCTGGTTGGCCGGATTGACCCAGTTGTAGTTGACCCAGCCGCTGTTTTTGGTCTTGAGCAGCTCGACGCGCTCGCGCACGAAGTACTTGCCGTCCGAATCGCGCACGTCGATCAAGTCGACGCCGCGGATCTTGGGATTGGTGCCGTGCGCCAGATTGACACCCTTGAGCGTCGACACCGTCAGATACAGGTCGCGGTCCTTGAACTGCCCTTTCGGGCTGTTGACCTCATCGACCAGCTTGTCCTTGCCGTTCGCCTTCAGGAACGCGGCCGCCTTGTGCACCAAGGCCACCGCCTCGTCGGCCGTGCCGCGCTCCTCGGCCTGCGCCGGCGCGCCCAGCGCAAACAATCCGGCGCACAGCGCCACCGACATCCACCGTCGCCGCAAATTGAACATGCTTCCTCCGTCAGTTGAAACATCGAGCTACCGGAAACATAGTACCCCCAAGCTGGGCCGTGCGCATCAATTGCCGCGCTGCGCCGCGCACTTGTCACGCGCGCGCCACGCACACCCGGCGCGGTGATTTTATTTATCGATTACCGATGCGGCAAACATGGCATATTCCTACAATAAAACCATCGACTGCACGCCATGTGTCCCGGCGCTGAGGGACCAACCAAGGAATCACCATGCTTGACAATGAACAGGGCAAGAAGATGTTGAAACGGGCCAGCGTGGGCATCGCGGCGCTGATCGCCATCAGCGTCGTTTGGCCGTTCTATTCCGTGCCCACCGGTTTTCGCGGCGTCGTCACCACCTTCGGCAAGATCACCGGCATCGAAGGCGAAGGCCTGGCCGTGCTGCCGCCGTGGCAAAAGCTGCATGTATTTAATATCCGCGCCGAGCAGGCCGATATCGAGGGCGCCGAAGGCAGTACCTCCGACACCCAGCCCGTCAAGGTCAGCATGACAGTGCGCTACTCGATCAGCACCGACCGCGTCTCGGAGGTGTTCGAAAAGTATTCGCACGACGGCAATATGCTGTCCTACGTGCAGACCGCCACCCAGGAGGTGTTCAAGGCCGTCACCGCCAAATACAGCGCGCCGGACCTGATCGCCAAGCGCGCCATGGTGTCGGCCGACATCTCGTCGGCGCTGCGCACCAAGCTCGCTTTGTACGGTGCCCAGGTGATCAGCATCGACATGCGCAACTTCTCGTTCTCGCCCTCCTACATGAGCGCGATTAACGAAAAAGTCACGCAGGAGCAGCTGCGTCTGGGCGCGGAAAACAAGCTCAAAACGGTGGAAGCGGAACAGAAGCAGAAGGTGGCCATCGCCGAGGCTGAAGCATCGGCCGCGCGCGCCACCGCCGACGGCCAGGCCTACGCCAACCTGACCGTCGCGCGCGCCCAGGCTGACGCGCTGCGCTTGCAAAATTCGGCGCTGGCCCAGAGCAAGGACGTGCTCGAACTGCGCCGCATCGAAGTCGAGCAGATCAAGGCCAACAAGTGGAACGGCCAGCTGCCCACCAATATGTATGCGGGCGCGCCGATTCCGTTCTTGAACATGGCGAAATAGCCGCGCGGTCCTCGGCCGAACGACACAAGGTGCAGCAGGACCGGGGCCTGGCCGCGTCCGCACCGACGGCGCGCCAGGCGCGGTGCCGGCGGCGTGGCGCGCACGCCAGGTCGCGCAAATTTTTGGCGAAAAAAAACCCACTTCAATGAGTGGGTTCAATCCAATTCTTGGAGGAAGTTGGAGGAGACAGACGCAGTATGCTGCGCTGCGCTATATTTAGCTAATCAAGTGTCATGATGATGCTTATCACGACGCCATATATCTCAGCGTCGTCGAGCGCCCCAGCGCTGCATCCCTCAGCGCTGTCGTCGCAGCCATTCATCGACGACGTCGCCCATGCTCTTGCTGGCCCCGTCGCGTATCCACGCGATGAACTGGCGGTCGAATTTAAAATCCGCACCGCACGCAAGGACCAGAAAACGCCGCACATTCTGGGTGTTTTTGTAGCGCGGGTCGACCAGGGTCGCCCGCGTGATGACACTGCCATGCCAATCGACACTCATCGCCATCGCCTCCCTGAACGCCATCTGCGGCGCGCGCAGCGCAGACGCGGGCACCAGACGGCGCCCGCCCCCGGATGCTTATTTTTTGACTGCGGCGTCCTTGGCAAAGTCGCCCGCGCTGATCACCGACATGACGCTCGGCTTCAAGTTCTGGCGCAGCGCCTCGTTGACCTGGGCGACGGTCAGCGCAGCGACCTTCGCTTCCAGGTTTTTGTCGTAGGCCATCGTGCGATCGATCGACAGATAGCTGGCCAGATGCGCCGCCAGCGGCGCGTCCTCGGTGCGGTCAACTTCTTCCGACTGGCGCCAGCCTTTTTTCGCTTCGGCCAGTTCGGCCTCGGTGAAACCATCTGCCAGCGCGCGGTTGATCTCCTCGCGCAGCGCCGCCTCCACTTTCGCCGTGTTTTGCGGCGCGCTGATGGCATACGCCATCCACAGGCCGGCGGGATCCTGGGCCGGCACGTCGAGCATCGAGCCCACGCCGTAGGACAGCCCTTCCTTCTGGCGGATGCGGTCGGCCAGCCGGCTGCGCAAGGCGCCGCCGCCGAGCATGTGGTTGGCCATCAACAGCGCCGGATAGGCCGGCGCATCGTCCTTCATCGGCATCGGGTGCAGCGCGACCAGCACGCTGTTGGCCTTGTCGGGCGTGGCCAGCGTCAGCGTCTGGGCGCTCACCGGTTTCAAGGTTTGCGCAATGCGCACATAACCCTGGTTGGCGTTCCAGCTGCCAAACAGCGTGCCGACCTGGGCCTTCAGGGTCGCCGGATCGAAGTCACCGACGGCCGCAAACGTGGCGTTGTTGGTGCCGTAGAACGCGCTATGGAAGGCCCTCACCTGCTCGACCGTGACGGCCTTGGTGTTGGCCAGTTTCTCGGGCAGGCTGGCCACGTGATGGACATGCTCGAGCGGGGTGTCGTCGAGCAGGCGCTGGCTGGCGTTGAACGCTTGCGGCTGCGGCTCGGGAATGTCCTGCTCGGCGCGGCCCATCGCCTCGCGCTGCAGTTCATCAAATTGGAGTGGCGCATAGGCCGGCTTCTTGAGCACTTCGGCCAGCAGGTCGAGCGTGGCGGCCAGATTCTCGCGCGTCGTCGTCACCGATGCGCTGACCCGTTCGGCGCCCCCGCCAATCGTCACCTGGGCCTTGAGCTTGTCGAACGCGTCCTTGATTTCCTGGCGCGACAGACGCTCGCTGCCACGCGTGAGCATGCTGGCGGCGAACCCGCCCACCTGGGCCATGCCGCGCAGCGCCGGCTCGCTGCCCATGCGCAGTTGCAGCGTCACGCTGACCACGCCGCCCTTGGTTTTCTTGGGCAGCAGTGCTCCTTTCAGGCCGTTGGGCAGCACGAAGCGCTGGGTGCGCGCTTCGATATTGGTCGGGTTCGGGTCGAACGCTTCGCCCTGGGCCACCACCGCGTGGCCCTTGTAGTTGTTGACGATGGCGCCGATATCGGGCGTGCCCGGCACGTCGCTGCGATCGACGCTGTCGGTCGGGATGAAGCGTCCCAGCGTGCGGTTGCTCGCCTTTAGATATTTCTCGGCCACCGCCTGCACCTGCGCCGCATCGGTCTTGGCCAGCAAATCGCGCTGGACGAAGAACAGTCGCCAGTCGCCCGCCGCCATCGATTCGGTCAGCGCGATGGTCAGCTGGGCCGTGTCATTGGTGGCCAGTTCGATCTGCTTGTTCATCGCCTGACGCGCGCGCGCCACTTCGGCCTCGGTGATCGGCTCGTCCTTCAGGTGTTCCAGCACCTTGAGCATCGCCTCCTGGGTCGCGTCGAGCTGACCATCTTTGGCCACCAGCGCGCCGAAGATGCGAAAACCCGGCTCGAGATTACTCACTGGATCAAAGTCGAGGCGGGTCGCCAGCTTGCTTTCCACCAGCGCCTTGTGCAGCCGTCCGCTGGGCGCGTCGATCAGGATATGGCCCAGCAGCGCCAGCGCCACCGCGTCCGGATGGCCGCTCGGCGCGACGTGATAGCCGGCGCCGATGAACTGGGTGCCGCCGCTGCGGCGCACCGTCACCGCGCGCTCGCCGTCCTGCACCGGCTCGCTGGTGTAGGTCGGGGCGATCACACGCTTCGGTTTCGCAATCCGGCCGAACAAGTCGTTGACCTGCTTGAGCACCTTGGCCTGGTCGAAGCGCCCGGCCACCATCAGCACCGCATTGTCGGGCTGATAGTAATTCTTGTAGAACGCGCGCAGGTGGGCGATGTTGACCTGCTCAATGTCCGAACGCGCGCCGATGGTCGACTTGCCGTAGTTGTGCCAGTCATACGCGACCGACTGGATGCGCTCGCTGGTGACGCCGACCGGGTCGCTCTGGCCCATCTCGAACTCGTTACGCACCACCGTCATTTCGCCTTTTTTGGTACTCGGGTTCCACAGGTCATTCTGGTCAATCGCCGCATTGACCATCCGGTCCGCTTCCAGCGCCAGCATCAGGCGCAGGTTTTCTTCGTTGGCCGGAAAGGTCGCGTAGTAGTTGGTGCGGTCGTACCAGGTGGTGCCGTTGAACTGCGCGCCGGTCGCGTTGAGCACTTCGACCGGCGTCTTGCTGCCCTTCTTGATGCCGAAATTGGCGCTCGGCTTGAACAGCAGATGCTCGAGCAAATGCGCCATCCCCGTTTCGCCGTAGCTTTCATGGCGCGAGCCGACCATGTAGATGATGTTGGTGGTCAGGGTCGGCTTGCTCGCGTCGGGAAACAGCAGCACGCGCATGCCGTTGCTGAGCCGGTATTCGGTGATCCCTTCGACGGCCGTCACAGCCACCGGCGCCGCTGGCGCGCCCGCTTTCTGGGTCGCGGGCGCCGCCGCGACCGGCGCGGCGAACACGAAAGCCGGCGACAGGATGCCGGCGCTGAGCATGAGGGCGGTAATCAGTTTCACGTATATTCCTATCAAAGCAGTAAAGTTGAAAAGTATGCCATACGACCGCGCCCGGGTGTCGGATTCTGGAATCGCTGACCGGCGCGTGCCGCGTCAATATCGTACGCGATGCTTGCACGCGAGGCAATTTGGTTTATGCTTGAGCGGGCTACCCATCTGACAAGGAGCAAGCATGAAACAACCTCTGACAAGCTGCGCACTGGCCATCCTGGTGGGCGCTACCGCCCTGCCCTGCGCAGCGCAGCACATGAAACCGGGCTTGTGGGAAATGACCACCGAGATGTTGTCGGGCGGTGCCGAAATGGACAGCGCCATGGCGCAAATGCGCAAGCAGATGGACGCCATGCAGCCGGCCGAACGCAAGATGATGGACGATATGCTGGCCAAGCAGGGCATGAGCCGCGGCGGTGCCACGGGTCGCGGATTCGCGATGAAGATCTGCATGACGCCGGAGATGGCGGCCAACAGCGCGCTGCCGATGCAGCAGCATGGCGATTGCAAGTCCAGCCAGAGCAGCGCCGGCCCGAACAGCATGAAAATCAGCTTCAGCTGCACCAAGCCACCGTCGAGCGGCGAAGGTCTGATCACCTTTTCCGGCGACACGGCGTTTTCCATCAAGATGGATGCCACCTCGACCATCGAAGGCAAGGCGCATACGACCAGCGTCGCCAACCATGGCAAATGGCTGGGCGCCGACTGCGGTGCGGTGAAACCGATCACGCGCCCGCCATCGAAGTGAAGCCGCAGCGCATCTTCCTGCAACGGGGCGCGCCGGACAAACCGCCGCTGGGCGCGCCCTGCAACGGTTGTGGCGTGTGCTGCGCGTCGGCCACCTGCCCGGTCGCGCGCGTATTCCTGCTGCAGTGGCGGGGACCGTGCCGCGCGCTGGAGTGGCATGCGGGCGAGGCGCGCTATCTGTGCGGCATGCTGCGCCGCCCCGCGCAGTATGTGCGCCTGCTGCCGCACGCGGCCACGCCGGCGTTCGCACGCATTGTGCGGCGTTACATCGCCGCCGGCATCGGCTGCGACGCGCCGGTCGAGGCGGCGCCGCCCGCCTCGACTACGTCAGGTCGGCGAACTTGAAATACCGCTCGCGCGCCAGCGTGGCGACCGGCCCGACGGGCAGCGTGCGCGTTTCGTAGCGGATGCACGGCGTGACCTTGCCGTAGTTGCCGGTGTTGAAAATCTCGCGCGCCGTCTCCAGCTCGTCCGGGCGCACCGAACGCTCGAGCACGGGCACGCCGGCCTCGGCCAGCAGTTCGATCACGCGTGCGCGCGTGATGCCCGACAGGAAGGTGCCGTTTGCTACCGGCGTCACGACGGTGCCGTCCGGGGTGACCAGAAACAGGTTCGACGAGGCGAATTCGGACACATTGCCGCTGCTGTCGCACATGACGGCGTTGTCGAATCCCTTCTGCTGCGCCTCGCGCATCGCGCGCGTGCTGTTGGCGTACAGTGCCGAGGCCTTGGCGTCGGTGGGCGCCATCGACGGGTCAGGGCGTTTCAGGCTCGACAGGCAGGCCGAGAAACCGTCGAAGGTCGGCATCGGCAGATCGAACAGCGTCAGCGCGAAGCTGCTCGCGTCGGCGTCGGGAATCAGGAAGCCGCCGCTGGCGAACACCAGCGGGCGGATATACAGCTCGGCGTCGGGCGGGAACTTGGCCACGCCTTCGCGCACCAGCGCCTCCATCTGGTCGACGTCGAGCGGGCATTGCAGACCGACCCGCTCGGCCGAGCGGATCACGCGCGCCAGGTGGGGGCGCAGGTCCGGCATCTGGCCGCGAATCGCGCGCGCGCCGTCGAACACGGACGAGCCGAGCCACACGCTATGGTCCATTGCGCCAAACAGTGGTGTGTTACCTTCAGCCCAGCTACCGTTAAAGTAAGTCAGATACATGGTGTTCCTCGTTGGTGGATTACCCCAAGTTTAACCGAAGTAAGCACCGGGTCAGCTTGGCGCGTTAGGCTGGCACAAACAATACAGGAGACAACAATGCAATCAGTTCACGCGCAATACCAGGCCAAACGCTGCTCGGCCGGCGACGCCCTTGCCTTTCTGCGCGACGGCGACATGGTCATCGTCCCCACCGGCGTGGGCGAGCCACCGACGCTGCTGACGGCCTTGTCGGAGCAGCGCCGCCAGTTTCGCGACATCAAGGTCGGGCAGATCCTGGCGATGCGCAAGTACGCTTACTTTGATCCGGCCACCGTTGAACACGTGCGCCATGTCGCGCTGTTTTTCGGCGGCGCCTCGCGCGCTGCGGGCCAGGCCGGCTGGGCCGACTTCATCCCCAACTATTTCTCCGAAATCCCGTCTCTGATCGAGCAGAACCACATGCCGGCCGACGTGGTGTTCTCGATGGCCTCGCCGATGGACGAGCGCGGCTATTTCGCGCTTAGCCTGGGCACCGATTACACGATGGCGGCGTTGGCCAAGGCGCGCGCGGTGGTGCTGGAAGTCAACCCGAATGTGCCGTTCGCGCACGGCCAGTGCCACCTGCACATCTCGCAGGTGAGCGCGCTGGTCGAAAGCAGCGAGGCGATCCTCGAAGTGGGCCTGCCCAAAATCGGCCCGGTGCAGGAGGCGATCGGCAAGTACGTGGCCGACATGATCGCCGACGGTTCGACGCTGCAGATCGGCTACGGCGGCATTCCGGACGCCGTCGTGATGCAACTGACCAGCAAGCACGACCTGGGCATCCACACCGAAATGATCGGCGACGGCATCCTGACGCTGCTTGAGGCGGGCGCCGTGACGAACCGCAAGAAGACTTTCCTGCCTGGCAAAATGGTGGCCACCTTCGCGCTCGGCTCGCAGCGTCTGTACCAGTTCATGCACCACAATCCGATGCTGGAGATGCATCCGGTGAACTACACCAACGACCCGTATCTGGCCGGCCAGAACGACAACCTGGTGGCCATCAACGCCAGCTTGCAGGTGGACTTGCTGGGCCAGTGCGGCTCGGAAAGCATCGGTCATGTGCCTTACTCGGGCACCGGCGGGCAGTCCGACTTCGTGCGCGCAGCCAACCGCTCGCGCGGGGGCAAGGCTTTCATCGTGCTGCCGTCCACCGCCAAGGACGACAGCATCTCGCGCATCGTGCCGGTGCTCTCGCCCGGCACCCACGTGTCGACCAGCAAGAACGACGTCAATTATGTTGTCACCGAGTATGGCGTGGCGCAGTTGCGCGGCAAGTCGGCCAAGCAGCGCGCCGAGGCGCTGATCGCGATCGCCCATCCGGACTTCCGCTCGGAGTTGCGCGCGCAGGCGAACCGGATGCTGGTGTTCTGATGTCTTTGTTGTAAATTAATGTATCAATGACGGCGCGGAGTTTCCGGATGGCATAATCTGCCTTCCCATGCAAACACTTTACATTTTGCCAGCACCGCGATCCCGCGCCAGCGCGCTGGCGCTGACCGTACTGGCGCATCTGGCGCTGCTGCTGGCGTGGCAAGCGTCGCGCGCGCGCGCGCCCGCGCCGTCGGCGCGCGACACCAGCGTGCCCATTGAATGGTTTGCACTCACGCCGCGCGCGTCCGAACCGGCCCGCCCGCCCCAAGCGGCGCGTCCGCCCGCGCCTGGCCGCGCCCATCCCGCGCCCGCCCCGACGCTCGCGCCGACGCGCCCGATGACGCTAGTGCCGCCGGCGCCGCTGGCGCCAAGCGCTGACACGGCCACGCCCGCGCCCGCCACGCCGCTGCCGCAAGCGCCATCTCCGCCGGCGTTGAGCGCCGACGACATCCTGCAGCGGGCCCGGCACGACGTCGGCAAGATCGACCGCGACCTGCGCGCGACATCGCTGCACAAGCTCACGCCGCCAGCCAACACCGCGCAAACACGCTTGCTGGCAGGCATGGAGAAGGCCACCGCCCCGCCCAAGCTGTGGGAAGCGCCGCGCATCGAATCGGTCACCGACCAGGGCGGCACGACCGATCGGCGCATCTACAAGGTCACCACCGGCAACGGCGTGTACTGCATCACGGTCGAATCGAATCATTCGCCGGATGGTCTGGACTCGATGAAGAACGGCATCCATCAGAAGATCTTGACCTGCCCGCGCGAGGAATAAACAAGCGCACGTCGCGCCATCGCGGGTCATATAGCGACGCGGGCAAACCTAGCCGGCCCGGGCGCGCCGCGCCAATGCGCGTGTGCGCCGCCCGTGCAGGTCGGCGCCCCGCCCGGCTGCGCGTGACGAATCGGCGCCGGCGCTGCCAATGTTTGCCGCCGGCGTGCGCCTGAATTGCCGGCGCTTTCTGATCGCAAGTTGGTCAGAAAACCACACTTTGGCGATTTACTGTTTATTTGTACAGTAGCTGTTGTTTTATACAGTGGTTATGCTATTCTCAGTGCTCGTTCAACGTTTCTGCCTCGGCGCTCCCGCCTCGGCGAGCCCATCCAAAGGAAAGCATCATGAGCACATTGCACAGCAGTTACGGTTCACGTTTCGGCCTAGAATACGCACCGACTTCTTTCCTGCTGCGCATGGGCCGCCGCGAAATGTTGGTCACGCGCGATTTCCGCAAACGCTATTACGCGGTCAACCCGGTCATCGAATGCGATACCGGCATCGAGCCTGGCCACGTCGAAGTGCTGCTGATGCGCAAATGGTTGCTGATTCTGTCGAAGGCACACTAAGGTCGCGCACCGGCCGAGCATGCCCTTGCGTCCGACCGCTTGGCCGTGGACAACGGTTTGGCCATGTGCGGCAGTTTGGCTACGTGCTGCGGTTTGGCCATGTGCGACCTCTTGGCCGTGTACCACGGTTTAGCCATGTGCGGCAGTTTGGCCAGATGCGGCAGTTTGGCCATGGGCAGCGCGATATCCAAGGCGCGGCGGCGTCAGCAGGCCAGTTTCATGCGCGCCAATTGATCCCATAGTTTGCCCACGCGCTTGTTGTCGTGTTCGGCGCGCGCGCTCAGGTAGCCGCGCACAAAACCGATCGACGCGGCCAGCGCGGGCTGCTCCTCGTGCAAGCGGCGCAACAGCGTATCGGCCACGACCGCATCATTTAACCAGCCCAGTTCGTCCTGCAACTGCGTGAGCGCCTGCACGTAGCGCGCCAGCTTTTTTGCGCCATACAAGGGCTGGAAAAACTCGATCGCGTAGCGGGTTTTCTTGGCCGCGATGCGCACCCGGTGGCGCGTTTCCGGCGCCGCGTCGCGCAGGCTTTTGCCCCGTTCAAGCAGGCGCCGCTGACGCTGTTGCATCAGCGCGCCGGCGAACTTGGCCACCGGCCGGGTCAGCTTGCGCCGCGCCGACGCCGTCATCGCGTCGCGCCAGCCATTGCCTTGCGCCCAGCGCGCGAACCCCAGCACCAAACCGGTATAGCGCGTCGCATCGACGGCGCCAGCGGCCAGCGTGTGGCTGGCGTGGGCGCGCTGGCGCACCTCGCGCAGCAAGGCATCGAGCCCCGTTTCGTGCGGCGCCGCCACCATCACCGCCGGCAAAGTGACGCCAGCCAGCACGTCCCAGTCGCGCGCCGCACCCAACTGTTCGGTCAGCCACGCCAGTTCCTGTTGCAGATCGTCGGGCGTGGCCAGCACGGGGGCGAACAGGCCGAGTGCGGCGCGCAAACGCCGCACTCCGACGCGCATCTGATGCAGGCTTTCGACATCGTGTTCGTGCACCACGGCGCCCGCGTTCGCTTGCACCTGGCCCAGGCAATTGACGACGATGGCGCCGAATGCGCGCTCAACATCCATGCGCGGCGTCAGCGCCACCGGCGTCGCCTTGACGGCTTGCGGCGCTTGCGGCGCGTACAAGGCGTAGCCGCGCTCGGCCTTGCTAAGCTGGCCGATGTGCATGGGCACATCGGCCAGCAGCGCCAGCGCAAAGTCGAACAGGTGCAGCGGGTCACCGAGCTTGAGCTCGAGTTCGATTTCGCACACGGGCAGCGTGCGCCCCTCGCAGTCGATATCACCGAGGTCGAGCGCGCACTCGATCTGGTCGCCCTGCGGCAGGCGCAGCAACCACACGGTGCGCTTGACGTGCACCTTGAAGATCGGCAGCAGGCGATCCTCCACCACCGGCGAGCGCAGCAGCCGGCCCCAGGGACTATTGTGCTCGACCTGCTGGCGCAGCTCAGCCAAGTCCGGCCCCGGCCCGCTCACGCGCGACTCCCATTCGTGGCGGCTATGCAAACCGCCGTGCACGGCGCCGCCCGCTTTCAGCGTCTGCACCGAGTTGGCGCCGGACCGGCGCACGCGCAAGCCCGCATCGCTGTGCCGAAGGCGCTGGTCCGGCGTATCAAAATACGTGTCGTGCTGGGTCAACTCGTGCGGCAGCGCGCTGCTGTAGGCCTTCAGCAGGCGATGGCGCCGGAACGCCTCGACGGCATGCTCGGTAAGCAGCAGCTTCAGTTCAACTTCCATACTTCTCCCGTGTTTTCGGTGGCGCCCTGCGACGCAGTCTGCTTGCCACGGCATTCGCGCACAGCGCGCGGACGTACTCGGCACAATCATTGTGCCCGATCTGGCCACATCGCGGCCACGCAAGGCGTACCGCGTGGCGTGCGTTCGACAGCCCACCTGCGCTTGAACAAGCTGTCGCTGCATACTTGCGCCGCCAGACAAACAGGCTGAACGCATTGTTGCCTCATCATGTTAGCAATAATGCTATGCTTGTCATTGTCATCACCTTGACATATTGACGCGCGATACTGCCTCCCTCAATTTGTGGAAATTCGGCAGCGCCCGCAGCCCGCATCGGCTGCGTGCAGCGTCGCCGTTTCCGTGTTTGCCCATCCCCCAACCAGGTTTCACGCCATGTTAAATAGAATTTTGCCGATCGCGCTGGCAGCCGCCACGCTGGCCGCTTGCTCCTCAAAGAACGATCCGAACGCCATTCCTGAAGGCACCGTCGTCAATGTCGCGCTGCTTGAAACAACCGACATCCACGCGAACGTACTCGGCTACAACTACTACGCACTGACCGCCGACACCAGCCTGGGACTGGACCGCACCGCCACCTTGATCAGCGCGGCGCGCGCGGAAAACCCGAACACGGTATTGCTCGACGACGGCGACGTGATCCAGGGCACCTTGCTGGGTGACTTTCAGGCGGTCGCCGCGCCGGTCGGATGCGGCGCCACGCTGGCCGTGCACAAGGTCATGAACGCCCTCAAATACGATGGCGGCGGCGTCGGCAACCATGAATTCAACTACGGCTTGAGCTTCCTGAGCCAGATCTCGAACACCGATTTTGGCGTGCCGGGCGTGCAAAAACCGGTCAGCTGCGGCGCGCCGTCGTTCCCGCTGGTGCTGTCGAACGTGAACGGGGTCAGCTCGCAAAAACCGATCTTCAATCCGTATGCCGTCATCGCCAAGCAGTTCGCCGCCACGCGCCCGGACGGCACACCGATCACCGTCACCTTCAACGTCGGCATCCTCGGTTTCGTGCCGCCGCAAATCATGGACTGGGACGCGAAAAACCTCGAAGGCAAGGTGTACGTGAACGGGGTGCAGGAAAGTGCCACCAAATACGTGCCTGAACTGCGCAGCAAAGGCGCCGATCTGGTCGTCGCCCTGTCGCATGGCGGCCTGGACGCCGCACCGTACAGCCCGAAAATGGAAAACGGCAGCCTGTACCTGGCCTCGACCGGTATCGACGCGCTGATGCTCGGTCATGCGCACCTGATCTTCCCGGCCGCCAAGGAAGTCAATGGTCCGAAGATCGATCCTTCGCTGACGGCACCGGCCTTGCCTGCGGCGCAGGTGGACAGCGTGGCCGGCTTAGTTGGCGGCGTGCCGACGGTGATGGCGCAAAGCTGGGGCCGTCGCCTGGGCATCATCAAGATGACGCTCAAATACGTCAGCGGCAAGTGGGTCGTGCAGAAGGACAAGACGGCCGTCGAGGCGCGCGGCTTCAAGTACACCGACGGCACCACCCTGGTTGGCGCGGACGCCAGCATCGCCGCCCTGGTTGACACCGAGCACAAGGCCACCATCGCGTATGCGCAGCAGCCGCTGGGCACCAGCACCGACTTCGGCATGTCGGCCTACTTCGCGCTGGCCGGCGACGTGAGCGCGATCCAGATCGTCAACCAGGCCCAGATCGACTACGTGAAAAACGTCATCGCCACGTCGACCGACGCCACGCTGGCGAGCTACAAGGCGATTCCCGTGATCTCGTGCAGCGCGCCGTTCAAGGCCGGGCGCAACGGCCCGACCGACTTCACCGACGTCGCCCCGAGCGCCACGGCGGCGGCGCCAGTTGGCCTGCAGGTGCGCAATCCGGGCGACCTTTACCTGTACAGCAATAACAATTTGCAGGCAGTCAAAATCAAGGGTTCCGATCTGAAAAACTGGCTGGAAAAATCGGCCAGCCTGTTCGCCCGCATCGACCCGGCCTACGCCAGCGAGCAAGACCTGGTGCCGTCGTATTCGCTGATCTTCAACTACGACGTGTTCTATGCCGAAAACAATGCGCTGAGCTACCAGATCGACGTCACGCAAGCGGTCGGCGCGCGCATCGTCAACCTGACGTATCTGGGCAAACCGGTCGCAGCGGCGGACGACTTCATCGTCGCCACCAATGACTACCGCGCCGGCGGCGGCGGCGCTTTCCCTGGCCTGGACGGCAGCAAGACCATCATCAAGTCGCCCGATGCCAGCCAGGCCATCGTCAGCAACTACCTGAAAAAAGCCGGCAAGGTGACGCTGGCGGCCAACGGCAACGGCCGCAGCTGGAGCTTCGTCAAGGTGGCCACGGTGGGCAACGTGGTGCTGCGTTCGACGCCGGGCAAACTGGCCGTGGCACAGGCGGCCGGTCTGACGCGCGTGAAATCGGAAGGCGGGCTCGATGCCAGCGGCTTCGCCAAGTACGCGATCGACCTGAGCAAGTAAGGCTTGCCGCTGCGCGCCGTCCGATTGACGTGGGCGGCGCGCAGCAGGTTTGGCTTCCCCCAGCATGACAGCGCCGCCCGCTACGCAAGGCGGGCGGCGCTTTTCCGGACTGATTCTCGATGCAACTATTGACACCAATTACCGCGTTGTTGGCCGGCATGGCCATCAGCGCTTGCAGCCAGCCGACGTCCGCGCCGAGCAATGCCCAGATCGAGGCGCTGGCCATGCGCGCCCAGCACGGCCAGCAGCGCGACGCGCGCAAGCAGCTTGAAGTGTGGGCCAAGCAAGGCTTGCCGACCGCCCAGCGCGAACTGGCCATCACGCTGGCGCAGACGCCTAGCGAGTACGCGCACGCGCTGCACTGGTACGCGCAGGCCGGCGCCGCGGGCGACGCGCAAGCGTCCTTCCTGCTTGGCGAAGCCTGCTACGGCGCCCGGCTGGGGCTGGCGAAAAATCCGCAGCGCGCCTGGGGCTGGTATCGCCTGGCGGCCGCGCAAGGCAATGCGACGGCCGCACTGATGCTTGCGCGCATGGCCAAATACGGCGAGGCTGGACCGGCCGACTTGAATGACGCGGTGCGCTGGCTGGCACGCGCGAGCGCGCTGGGCAACGCGCAGGCGATGTTTTTGCTGTCGAACGCGTATGCCTCCGGACTCGGGGTGGGCGTCGATGCGGACAGCGCACGCCGCTGGCTGGAACTGGCGGCGGCGCGCGACTACCCGGTGGCGATCCAGGCGCTGGCGCTGACGCTCGAACAGGGCGACGCGCACACCGCGCGCGACAGCACGCGTGCGCGCCACCTGATCAAGGAAGCCAGCGACGAGCGCCTGATGCACTGGAACCAGTACCAATAAGGGCAGCACAAGGAGCAAACGGGCCGGCAGGCCGGCACCGGCCGGCGCGTCGGCGCGGCCATTGACTGGCGATCAGTGACAATGCGCTTTCACGTCCTGCTCGAACAACACGCGCTCGGAATCGTCCATCAGCACCTTTGATCCGGTCACGAGATTTTTCCGGTACATGTGCTTTTCCTTGATTCCCGCCACAATGCTGCGCGCCGTGGCGCACTTTTGCGCCTCGGGACTGGTCCGGTCCGGCGACGAATGCGTCGCGTCGCTGCGTTCCTCCGCCTGGCGCTGCAGCGCCCGGCGTTGCTTGGACGCGATCTCTTGTTCCTGCCAACTTTGCGCATGGAATCCGCTCTCTGAAACAGGCGCGACTTTTAACTCTTCAAGCTTGGCCGGAGCCGTCGCCGGCGCCGTGTCGGAGTACTGCGTCTTACCGTTCGCATCGACCCACTTGTAGACCTGCGCCTGGGCCGGCAAGGCCGTCAGCACCCATAGCGAACACAAACATATCGTTCGGCAATTCAGTGCATTGGCAGGGAGAAGTTGCATACTCATCGTGTTGACTTTGGAGGATAAGGTAAAACGGTGTGGCGCGGAATCGACATTGTAAGCGAATTCATGAAATGGAAAACATCGAAATTACTATTTAACTATGGTGTCTGCTTTAGCAATACGTTTGCGACTTCCATATCACCACCCCCTCCACGTGCGCAGCACAGCGTCTAGCTTGTGGGGCGGCGCGCAATATTATTTAAATTAGCCAATTGAATATTATGACAAGATTGCGTAGACTGTTTCGAACGATATATTTGCACGCCCCTTGCGGCTGACCGCTGCGCGTGCGCCCGTCGTTCCGCGCACTTCCCTCAAGGAAACTCCATGACTAAACCCTCGACACGTGCGCATGCGCCAGCCCGCAAAATGGTATTGGGGGCTGCGGTGGCTGCTTTGTTTGCCGGCTGTGGCGGCGGTGGCAATTCGTCCGACGTCGCGGCCAAGCCAACGGGAAGCGGGACGCAAGCTGTCGCCGTAACGCCGCCGGAAACCGTCGTGCCCACGGCGCCCCAGACCACGCCGTCGACGTCGCCCCCGGCCAATCCAGCGGAAGCCCCGACGGTCGGGCCGACCACCCAGCCAACGCCGTTGGCACCAGCAGCCGAGCCCTCCACTGCGCCATTGACGCCGGTCACGCCAGCCACACCGCTTCCCGCTGCGGCGCCCGTGGTGCCGTCGGTGATTCCGGCCACGCCCACGATGCCGCCAGCGCCTGTGGTGCCGCCTGCGCCTGTGGTGCCGCCGGCGCTTCCAGCTACGCCTGCGCTTCCGCCTGCGCCAGTGGTACCAGTCGTGCCGACGCCGCCAACCGTGCCGACGGTGCCGGGCGTGGCGCCGACCATCGTCGCTCAAATCTCAGACCAGGTAGCCGTCGTCGGCGCCGCGACCACGTTTTCGGTCAGCGCGCGCGGCACCGCACCGCTCAGCTATCAGTGGCTGCGCGACGGCAGCCCGATCGCCGGCGCCACGGCGCCGAGCTTCACGCTACCAGCGGCGCACTTGAGCGACGCAAAGAGCAATTGGCGCGTCGTCGTCAGCAATGGCACGGGCAGCGTCAGCAGCGCCACGGCGCACCTGCGTGTCAGCGGCATCGACGTGCTGGCCGGCTCAATCGGCACAGAAGGTGCGACCGACGGCCCAGCCGCCTCGGCCCGCTTTTACCGCCCTGCCGGCCTGGTGTTCGGTACGGCGGGCAATCTGTATGTCGCCGACTACTATGGCGCGGCGATACGCAAAATCGGCGCCGACGGCATCGTCAGCACCTTCGCCGGATTCGGCGCGACGGGTCCGTCCGCGACAGCCCACTTCAACCGTCCGGCCGGAATCGCCATGGACACGGCGGACAATCTATACGTCGCCGATGAATTCAATCATTCGCTGCGCAAGGTCACGCCAGCCGGTGTCGTCACCACCGTGATGACACCGTCGACAGGCTTTGGCGACGGCCGAGACGACGAATATTTTTATGCCACTGGGGCGGCGGTCGACGGTGCCGGCAATCTGTACCTGGAAACCGGCCGCAACACGCGCAAGCTGGCACCATCGGGCGTGGTGACGCTGCTCGAAGGCCGTGACGCGCCGCTCACCCAGCCCGTCATAGGCACCCCTGTGTACTGGCTGCGAGGCATCGCCGTTGCGTCCGACGGCACGGTGTTTACCACCGGTGGGGCATGCATCACAAAGATCACCCCCAGTGGCGCGCGCAGCACCATTGCAGGCTCCGCGAGTTGCACACTCGGAGCGGGCGACAAAAACTTCATCCCGCTGAACTTGTACGCCCCCGCCGCCATCGCGCGCGACCAGGCCGGCAACCTGTTCGTGGCGGACAGCCCGAACCACGTGATCTACAAGCTCACACCGGACGGCGTGGCCACCATCGTGGCCGGTCGGCTCGGCGTTGCGGGCATCGTGACCGGCGCGTTTCCCGGCGGCTTGGACAACCCGCTCGGCATCACCGTCGATGCCAGCGGCACGCTGTACGTGGCGACCGGTTCCGTCGTGCTGCAGATCGTGCTGCCTTAAAGGATGAAACGATGGCGCGACACGCCCCGTTTGCGAACGCGCCAGCGGCGAGCGGGTTGCCGGGAGCGATCAACAGGGCATTGATCGGCGGCCGTTGCAAGCATCGAATTCATGGGAGCGCCTGGGCCGGCAGCATTTACGACGTTCGTCGCAAGCGCCGCTCAGGTGGCTCGCCACGTGAGCAGCATACGGCGCGAATGCCACTACCTTTGTTCGCAACCGTTGGCGCCGTGTTACGCCAACACGGATCCAAGGCGACAATATCCTGCCACGTGCAGAACGCCACGATGGTCGGCTGTTTCGCTGGCGCTCAGCGGCGCGCACCGGCATCGACCGACGCCCCGCACAGCCGCCCGAGCCCCAGGACGATTTCCGCGAGGACGGGCTCAGTACAGATCGCCGCGTTTTTTTGGCTTCACGACCTGGACCACGCTGTAACCCAGGCCGCGATCGGTCACCACGCGCACCATCAGCGCGGGGATCGCAAATGCCGCATGCACCAGCATCGCCAGCGCCGCGTAACAAGCGAATTCGGCGCCGCGCAGCGGCAAAGGCTAGGCGCGTCTGGGCACGTTGAGCAAAGCCACTTGTAGCGTGTCGTGTCGAACGCCGAAGCGCCGGTCGGCGCATACAGGTTGCGATGACGGCAGCCCAGCCGGAAAGCGCGCCACATGCGCCGCAGCTCAGGCACCAGGCCGGTCGACAAGGCGATCAGATTCATCGTCCCCAGCAGCGGCGAAGACAGCATCGAGCCGGTGCCCAACTCCCAGGCGCTGACCTCCCCTTCGCCGATACGGCCGACGCTTAAGCCGGTGACCACACAGAACGCACGCGGTATCGTCCATCAACACCTTCGATCCGGTCATCCGATTGTGCCGGTACCAACGTTTTACCTTGATTCCCGCCACAATGCTTCGGGCCGTGGCACATTGCTGCGCGCCGGAGTGTGCTCGCTCCGGCTCTGGCGCCGGCTCCGAATGCTCCGCGCGGCCGCCGTCTTCACCCTGGCGCTGCTGGGCGTTGCGTTGTTTGGACGCGCTATCTTGTTCCTGCCAACCCGGCGCATGAAACCCGCTACTCAGCCGGGCGCCTTTCAGCTCCACCACCTTTGCCGGAGCGGTCGCTGGCGCCGTGTCGGCGTACTGCGTCTTGCCTTGTGCATCCAGCCACTTGTGAACCTGCGCCTCTACCTACCGCACCGTCAACGCCAAGAACCGGCAGCAGCATGTCGCTCGATATGGGGCGGCATTGTCGGGAAAGGATGGCATTCCGATTGGCGCAAGTGGGCGAGGCACATGCCTGAGCGGCGTGGCCGGGATCGAGATCCCAGTTGAACTCGTGACAATAGGATTATCACAATGAGTGTTGAGACATAGTTGCTGTCTTGAAATTTCGAACAGTAGCGGCATCGCCAATTGCCGCCCACGAGTTCGCAATGCGAATCGAAAAGCGTGTCAAAAATTGAACAATAGTAATATTAATAAGTTAAATTATTTGCTAAACTTGCCTATATTTCGACGACAATACCTTCCAATGCTTCATGCGGAACGTTGCCGCGCCGTCCCGCCCCGAAGTGCCCATTCATCCTCAGAGAAATCCCATGACAAAACTGACAGCGCGTCAGCCTGCGTGCCCCCATTTTATTCTGCGCAGCGCCGCCATCGCCGCGCTCCTGACGGGCTGTGGGGGAGGAAACACGTCCAACGCGCCTGGCGCGCCGATGGCGCCAATGCCGCCGGCCAGCGCCGCCGCGCCACAGCAACCGGTTGCGGCGCCGCCAACACAGGCGCCCCAGCCGACACCGCCCGATGTCGTCCCGCCGGCCTTGCTACCGCAAACGCCCGCGGTCGTGCCCTTGTCACCGGGATCGCCTGCGGCTCCGATCGTCCCCGCCGTGTCGCCAGTGGTGCCCGTGGCGCCGCCGTCTCCGGTGGTGCCGGTTGTCCCACCTGCACCGGTCGTGCCGGTTGTCCCACCAGCACCGGTGGTGCCGGTTGTCCCACCTGCGCCGGTCGTGCCGGTTGTCCCACCTGCGCCGGTGGTGCCGGTTGTCCCACCAGCACCGGTGGTGCCGGGTGTTGCGCCGAGCATCGTCGTTCAGGTTGCCGACCAGGTGCGAACTGCCGGCGGACAGACCACGTTTTCGGTCAGCGCGCGCGGCACCGAGCCGCTAAGCTATCAATGGTTGCGCGACGGCAGCCCAATCGCAGGTGCGACCGCGTCAAACTTGACCCTGCCCTCCACGCGCCTGGCTGACGCAAAGAGTCTGTGGAGCGTACTCATCAGCAATAATGCGGGTAGCGTGACCAGCGCCGCAGCCCATTTGAGCGTGAGCGGCATGGAGGTGATGGCCGGCTCGATCAGTGAATTCGGCGCAATCGATGGCCCGGCGGCCGCCGCCCGCTTCTATCGCCCCATCGGGGTGGTACTTGACCCCGCAGGCAATGCCTATGTAAGCGATGCCAACCGGGTGCGCAAGATCGGCGCCAACGGCATCGTCAGCACCGTCGCCGGACCCGGCGCGATCGGCCCGGGCGCCAGCGCCGACTTCAACACACCGGCAGGGATCGCGATCGACGCGTCGAACAATCTGTATGTGGCCGACGAATTTCATCACTGGCTGCGCAAGATCACGCCCGCCGGCGTGGTCACTACCGTGCTGACACCATCGACAGGCTTTGGCGACGGGCGCGATGATCAGTTCTTCTACGCGACCGGCGTGGCCGTCGACGGCTCCGGCAATGTCTACCTGAAAACCGACGCCAACACGCGCAAGCTGGCGCCGTCCGGAGTGGTCACGCTGATCGAAGGGTCCGATGCCCCCCTTACCGTGCCCCCTATCGGCACACCGGTCTATGCGCTGAAGGGTATTGCGGTCGATCCCGCCGGCGCCGTGTTGATCGCGGCGGGCGGCTGCGTCCAAAAAATTGCGAAAGACAACAGCGTAACGACCTTGGTCGGGAGCCAATGGTGTTCGAATGGACCAACAGACACGCATTTCCCGGTGGTCGCGTTGAGCTGGCCGGCTGCCATCGCGCTTGACAAGGCGGGCAACCTGTTTGTGGCCGACACCGAAAACCATGTCGTGCGCAAGATTACGCCATCGGGCGTGGCCACGATCGTGGCAGGCCGCATCAATTTGCCAGGAGTGGTGACAGGCGCGCTTCCAGGCGGCTTGAATTCACCGTTTGGTATCACCGTTGATGCCAACGGCGCACTGTACGTGACGTCCGGTTCCGTCGTGCTGCAGATTGTGCTGCCATAACGCGGCACCGTCAGCGAGCCAGCGCTACCGGCGCGTCGGCTCGCTAGCGCAATGCCGGTGCCTTGCGCAGCGTCAGCGACACGCTCACATCAACCGCATCAAACGACGTTAGCGCAGTCAGTACAGATCGGCGCGTTTCTTGGGCTTCACGATCTCGAACACGCTGTAGCCCAGGCCGATGTCAGTGACCACCCGAACCATCAGCGCAGGGAGCGCGATCAGCGCATGCACCAGCATCGCCAGCGCCGCGTAGCAGCCAAATTCCACGGCGCGCAATGACAGCGGCACTGCGCGCCGAGGCACGTTGAGCAAGTCTGCGCGCAACACGGCGAGACTGGCCCAGCGCGTCGTGTCGAACGCCGACGGGCCAGTCGGCGCGTACACGTTGCGACTGCGGCAGCCAAGTCGAAAAGCGCGCCACATGCGCTGCGGTTCAAGCACCAGGCCGGTCGACAAGGCGATCAGATTCATGGTACCGAGTAACGGCGAAAACAACATCGAACCGGTACCCAATTCCCACGCGCTGACCTCCCCTTCGCCGATCCGACCGACGCTAAAACCGGTGACCAGATGGTGCAGATCGTGCTGGGTCAGGTAGCGTCGACGGGTCTCGATATTGGGCAGCGGCACCAACATGCAGCCGGTGTAGACGGGCACCGTCAGCGGCCGCTTGCCGAGCTGCGCGCCAAAGCCGCTGCGCTGATAGAAGGCACGCAGTTCATCGTGCAACGACAGCATCGGCTCAGCAGGCATACTTGCCCATGGACGCGTTCGCCCGATCACAAGCATGCGACGATGTGTCTGCCGCCCGACTGTTCTTCATCTGTTGCTCTCCTGCTGAAAAATGCATGAATGGGCTCCGCCTAGCCGCTCATCATGGGACCGAGTGTGGTTGGCGCGACAGGCGTCACTACATCGCCAGCAAACGCGCTTGCGGCCACGCGCACTGCACCGTGAATGCGCTCAGTAGATGCGCACTTCACGTGAAGGCGGTGCGTCGAATGTACGACAATTTTTCCTCCGACAAGCCCAGCAACTGCACCTCGTCGACGCGACCTTCGCGCACCAGGATGCCGAAAACAAGAATCGGCTGCGATTACCAGACCTACGACGACTCTCAGGAAAGCGCCGCGACTAAAGCGCGTTAGCTGTTCGGATGCGCCAACCTCACGCGCGTCGTCTATTTTCAGTTAAGCTCAGGCCTGTGACCGCAATCGGGCCCCAGCGGCCGCAGCGCTCTGGTGGACAGCACGGGCGCGTGCCATTGCAAACACGGCAATTCCAAAACCGTATTCGATGACCGAACCGGCTAACGCGCCAGCCTGAATCGGGAGTCGCAGCATGACCAGGATGACGCCCGTTGCGGCGAGAACACCCCCACAGAACCAATAGACACGCAAGCCGTAGAGCGTCGAAAAAGTGAGGTAGCGTCCACCTATCGTCAATAGCATTGCTGGAAAAAACCACTCAACGCGGTACAGCGAGGCGCCAAAGGCGATCGGAATGGCCAGGAACATCCACACTGTACTGCCTAAGACCAGTGCGCCGAGCGGGTTGTCTTTCGCGTGAAAGCCGCTGCGACCGAGTGCCTTGGACAACACCACGGACACCGGAAAGATCAACATGCCGCCGAACAGCAGAACAGCGATCGCGGTGCCCGGCGTGCTGAGCCAAGCCGCGAGCGTGGCGGCAAGCCATGCCGTTGCTGAGGCAAACAAACCGGTCGCACCATCGTAGTAGGCGCGCTGCATATCGCGCTGGGCTTCATCAAGGTTCATGGGTATACCGCCAATCGTTCAAAGTAACTGGCTGCCGGAACGCGCAGCGTGGGAGCAATCCAGTTGACTGCAGTGTTGGGCACATGAGTCACGCCGCGTGCTCCTGATTATGTAACGAGCTAACGCGGTTGTTCAACAGACCGACCTCTTCAGCAAGGCCCATGCTCTCAGCGGCAATTACCAGTGATTGTAGGATCGGTGCAGAATTCCACTGAGCTTCTTGGACAATCGAAAACAAGTAATCAAAGGCTAAGCCAAGTTCATTATGATCGAGGAATTCGAGAATCTGCTTTACGTCACAGTCGAATTCCTTTGCCACTTCAGCGTCGAGCAGAACAAACGAATTGCGCAGAAGTCGCTCTGTCTCGGTCCATGCCGTGATCATTTCAGGTGTCGCCATTTATCAGGCCCAACTATTTTGGCAGCGTCAATATTGACGTAATATACATTAAAGTATGCCAAGTAAACGTCGCTAAATCAACGCATTCCGCGTATTTCGCCCGCGCTAGCCTACCCTGCTCCCATATGTCTCCGAAACGCGGCCGAAGAATGCCTCATGCGAGAGCGTTGGCAGCGTTCAGAATTAGTCGTAGAGGGTGCGCAAACGGCGTTGTGGCGCCGCGCCGGTGAGGCGACGCGTGGCATGGCGCCGCTGGCGTGACGCATTCGTCATGGCGGGCAAGCCTTACTGTCGCGGGCAACAAAAAAGCGCGCCGAAGCGCGCTTTTTTTGTGGAGGTGCAGCGATTTAGCCGCGTTGATCCATCGGCTTCACGTCGCGCGTTGGCGAGCCAACGAACAGCTGGCGCGGACGGCCGATCTTTTGCTCAGGGTCGGAGATCATCTCGTTCCATTGCGCGATCCAGCCGATGGTGCGTGCCATCGCGAAGATACCGGTGAACAGCGACACAGGAATGCCCAGCGCCGATTGCACGATGCCCGAGTAGAAATCGACGTTCGGGTAGAGTTTACGCGACACGAAGTATTCGTCTTCCAGCGCGATTTTTTCCAGCGCCATGGCCAGCTTGAACAGCGGATCGTCTTGCAGACCCAGTTCTTGCAGCACTTCGTAGCAGGTTTCGCGCATCAGTTTGGCGCGCGGGTCGAAGTTCTTGTAGACGCGGTGACCAAAACCCATCAGCTTCACGCCGGAGTTCTTGTCTTTCACTTGCGCGATGAAAGCGGGGATCTTGTCGACCGTGCCGATTTCCTTGAGCATGTTCAGCGCCGCTTCGTTGGCGCCGCCGTGGGCCGGGCCCCACAGGCAGGCGATACCGGCCGCGATACAGGCGAACGGGTTCGCGCCGGACGAGCCGGACAGGCGCACCGTCGACGTCGAGGCGTTTTGCTCGTGGTCCGCGTGCAGGATCAGGATGCGGTCCAGCGCGCGCACCAGCACGTCGTTGACCTTGTACTCTTCGCACGGATTACCGAACATCATGCGCATGAAGTTGGCGCTGTACGACAGGTCGTTGCGCGGGTAGACGAACGGCTGGCCGATCGAATACTTGTACGACATCGCGACCAACGTCGGCATCTTGGCGATCAGGCGGATGGCCGACACTTCGCGGTGATGCGGGTCGTTGATGTCGAGCGAGTCATGGTAGAACGACGCCAGCGCGCCGACGGTACCGACCAGCACCGACATCGGATGCGCGTCACGACGGAAGCCGCGGAAGAAGAACTGCATCTGCTCGTGCACCATCGTGTGCTTGGTCACCGTTTCGGTGAACTTGGTCTTTTCGTCGGCGTTCGGCAGTTCGCCGTTCAGCAGCAGGAAGCAGGTTTCGAGGAAGTCGCAGTTGACCGCCAGTTGTTCGATCGGGTAGCCGCGGTACAGCAGCTCGCCCTTGTCGCCGTCGATGTAGGTGATCGACGAGTTGCACGCTGCCGTGGACATGAAGCCCGGGTCATAGGTGAACTTGCCGGTCGCGCCGTACAGTTTGCGGATGTCGATGACGTCCGGGCCGACCGTGCCGGTGTAAATCGGCATGTCGATGGAGGGGCTGCCGTCGGAGAATGACAGTGTGGCTTTGGTATCAGAGATGTTCATGGCACTTCCTTCTTGGGAGGCGAGTCTACAATTAAATTACTAAAACTTGGATCAGATGGTCGTGCGTCAGGCCAAACGCAGGCGCTCGAGCAGTGCACGCACATGCGGCAAATCGTGTTCGCCGTCGATTTCCTTGCGTGCCAGGATCAGGTCCATCAGCACGTTGTCCGACAGGTCCAGCAGGCGGGTGAAGGCGTCGATTTCGTCGTCCGTCAGTTCCGCTTCGTGCGCGTCCAGAAACCGCGTCAGTATCAGGTCGTTTTCGAGCAGACCTCGGCGGGCACGCCAGCGCAGGCGGGCGCGGTTAGCCGGGTCGGATTGGTGCGTAGTCACACTTGAGTCCATCGTCAGGTCTTACTATACTCCGCCGGCGCGAAATCGGCCGGACGGTACTGCGAAGGCCGCCGCGCACCAAATCAATGGTGCTGCGGCCACTGGCCGGCGGGGTCGGTGCACCTGCGCGAGGCGCACATGACACCGGCCCCGCACTGGCATTTTTTACACTGCGCGGCGAACCATCAATTCCTTGATCTTGCCGATCGCCTTGTTCGGGTTCAGACCCTTCGGGCAGACATCGACGCAGTTCATGATCGAATGGCAGCGGAACAAACGGTACGGATCTTCCAGATTGTCGAGGCGGTCGCCGGTGGCTTCGTCGCGGCTGTCGGCGATGAAGCGGTAGGCTTGCAACAGACCGGCCGGGCCGACGAATTTGTCCGGGTTCCACCAGAACGACGGGCACGACGTCGAGCAGCACGCGCACAGGATGCACTCGTACAGACCGTCGAGTTCTTCGCGCTCGGTCGGGCTTTGCAGACGCTCTTTTTCAGGCGGGATCGACTCGTTGATCAGGTAAGGCTTGATCGAATCGTACTGCTTGAAGAACTGGGTCATGTCGACGATCAGGTCGCGGATGACCGGCAGGCCGGCCAGCGGACGCAACACGATCGGCTGGGTCAGTTCGTTCAGGTTGGTGGTGCAGGCCAGACCGTTCTTGCCGTTGATGTTCATCGCGTCGGAACCGCACACGCCTTCGCGGCAGGAGCGGCGCAGCGCCAGCGAGTCGTCCACGTCGGCCTTGATGCGTTGCAGCGCGTCGAGCAGCATCTTGTCGGTGTCTTGCAACTCGACGGTGACGTCCTGCATGTACGGCTTGGCATCCTGGTCGGGATCGTAGCGGTAAATCTTGAATTTCATTGTGCGTGACATAGCTAACCTTTTTCGGTTATTGCGGGGCGGACCGCTTGGTCCGCCTCAAATAATGGTGCTTAGAACGTGCGTGGCTTGGGCTTGAAGGTGTCCACCGTCAGCGGCTTGGTGATCACCGGCTTGTACTCAAGGCGGTTACCTTCCGAGAACCACAAGGTGTGCTTCATCCAGGTCTCGTCGTCGCGCTCAGGGAAGTCGCTGTGCGCATGCGCGCCGCGCGATTCCTTGCGTGCCACCGCCGAGGTGATGGTTGCCTTGGCCGTCTCGATCAGGTTGTCCAGTTCCAGCGCTTCGACGCGCGCGGTGTTGAACACCTTCGACTTGTCCTTGAACGACACGTGCTTGCGCCGCTCGTCAAGCGCCATGATCGCCTCGACGCCTTGCTTTAACAGCGCGTCGGTGCGGAACACGCCGCAGTATTTTTGCATCGCGGCGCGGATGTCGTTGGCGACGCCCTGCACTTTTTCCGTGCCCTTCGAATGCTCCAGGCGCGACAGGCGATCCATCGCAAAGTCGGACGCGTCGGCCGGCAGCGGCTTGTTGCTCTTTTGCTTCAGGTTCGAGGCGACGACGTGGTTACCGGCCGCGCGGCCGAACACCAGCAAGTCGAGCAGCGAGTTGGTGCCCAGGCGGTTCGCGCCGTGCACCGACACGCAGGCGCATTCGCCGATGGCGTACATGCCGTTGACCACGGCGACCGGGTTGCCGTCCTTCGGCGAGACAACCTGACCGTGGATATTGGTCGGAATACCGCCCATCTGGTAGTGAATCGTCGGCACGACGGGAATCGGTTCCTTGGTCGCGTCGACGTTGGCGAACTTGTGGCCGATTTCCAGAATCGACGGCAGGCGCTTGGCGATCGTCTCGGCACCGATGTGGCGCAAGTCGAGCAGCACGTGGTCCTTGTTGGGACCGCAACCGCGACCTTCCTTGATTTCCTGGTCCATCGAACGCGACACGAAGTCGCGCGGCGCCAGATCCTTGTACTGGGGCGCGTAACGCTCCATGAAGCGCTCGCCCTGGCTGTTGATGAGGATACCGCCCTCGCCGCGCACGCCTTCAGTGATCAACACGCCCGCGCCGGCCACGCCGGTCGGGTGGAACTGCCAGAACTCCATGTCCTGCAGCGGCAGGCCGGCGCGTGCCGCCATGCCGGTGCCGTCGCCGGTGTTGATGAAGGCATTCGTCGACGCGGCAAAAATACGTCCGGCGCCGCCGGTGGCGAAGATGGTGGTCTTCGCTTCCAGGATCATGCATTCGCCCGTTTCCATTTCCAGCGCGACGACGCCGATCACGTCGCCTTCGGCGTCGCGGATCAGGTCCAGCGCCATCCACTCGACGAAGAAATGGGTGCGTGCGCGCACATTGCGCTGATACAGCGTGTGCAGCAGCGCGTGGCCGGTGCGGTCGGCCGCGGCGCAGGCGCGCTGCACGGCTTTCTCACCGAAGTTGGCGGTGTGTCCGCCGAACGGACGCTGATAAATCGTGCCGTCCGGGTTGCGGTCGAACGGCATGCCGAAGTGTTCCAGTTCGTAGACCACTTTGGGCGCTTCGCGGCACATGAATTCGATCGCATCCTGGTCGCCCAGATAGTCGCCACCCTTGACGGTGTCGAACATATGCCAGTACCAGCTGTCCTCGGCCATATTGCCCAGCGAGGCGCCGATGCCGCCTTGTGCGGCGACGGTGTGCGAGCGGGTCGGAAACACTTTCGACAACACCGCCACGTTCAGGCCGGCCTCGGCCAGTTGCAGCGACGCGCGCATGCCCGAGCCGCCGGCGCCAATGATCACCGCGTCAAAGCGACGGGTTGGAATTGCAGTTTTGATAGCTGCCACGATTACACACTCCAGAGTATCTGCACCGACCATACGGCGCAAGCGATCAACCACAGCAGTGTGGCAATTTGCAAGGTCAGGCGCACGCCGACCGGCTTCACATAGTCCATCCAGATGTCGCGCATGCCCACCCAGGCGTGGTACATCAGCGCCAGGAAGGTGACGGCGCTAAACAGCTTGAACCACTGCTGCGCAAACAGACCCGACCAGCCTTCGTAGCTGAAGTTGCTGGCGGTCAGAAAAGAGATCAACAAGGTGAAGGTGTAGATCACCATCACGATGGCGGTCACGCGCTGGGCCAGCCAGTCGCGCAAACCGTAGTGGGCGCCGACGACGAGGCGGTTCGGTCCGACGTTATTGTTAGCCATCAGAATGCTCCAAACAGTTTCAGTGCGACCAGCGCGGTCAGGCTCAAGCTCACGGCCAGCACAATAGCGGCCGATTGGCGCGCCGACTCTTTTTCGATACCCACATGGATATCCATGAACAGGTGGCGCACGCCGGCGCAAAAGTGCTGCATGTACGACCACACCAGCGCCAACAGCACCAGCTTGACGAGCGGATTGCTGATGATGCCCTTGTAAAAGGCGAACGACATTTCCGAGCGCAGACTTTGCTGCAACAGGTACAGCACGAAAGGCAGCAAGCCAAACATGATGAATCCGCTGATGCGGTGCAAAATCGAGACTAAGCCTGCCAGTGGCAGACGATAGTTCGCCAGTTGCGTAACGTGGATGTTACGAAATTCTGGCCGTTCTTTTTTTGGAGCCTCTTTCACGGCTTCGGACATAACAACACCTCCCTTAAGCTAACAACAAATATTGAACCTGCAATTTTCGCCGATTTTGTGTGCTGCACCAATATCTAAATATGGATATGGCAAAAATACTGATCTGCACCTGTCCCGATGCCACATTTCCTGGCAACAACGTGCGCTCGGCGCAACAAGTGTACGCCCAGCACAACAAACGCGCTGCCGGCCGTCAGGAAAGCTCGTTGTGATAGTGATGATGACTGGTCAGGTACAGGCCGCGGCGCAGCTCGACCGGTTTGTCGCCGTAGGTGTACGAGACGCGCTCCGAACACAGCAGCGGCGTGCCGGCGCCGATGCCCAGCAGCTCGGCGGCGCCGTCGTCGGCGCACACGGCGCGAATTTTTTCGGTCGCACGGATCATGCGCGTGCCAAATTCCGATTCGAACAGGCCATACATCGGCCCCTTGTATTCCACCAGGCGCTCGGCCGTCAGGCCCTTGAAGGTCAGCCCCGGCAGCCACAGTTCTTCGACGATGGTGGCGACCCCGTCGAACGACTGGACGCGCTTGATGAAGATGACCGCGTCGCCCGATTTCAGGTCCAGCAGGCGCGCCACCTCGGCCGGCGCACGCATGCGCTTGACCTCGATGATGCGGTTGTCCGGATAGTGCGGCACCCCCTCGTCGGGCATCAGGCGCAGGAAGCGGAAATGCGCACGTGCCTCATGGTGGGTCGACACGAACGTCCCCTTGCCCTGCCGACGCATGACCAGGTTCTCGGCCGCCAGCTCGTCGATCGCCTTGCGCACCGTGCCCTGGCTGACCTTGAAGCGATTGGCCAGTTCGACTTCGCTGGGAATCAACTCGCCCGGCTTCCATTCGCCCGACTGCAACGACTGCGTCAGCAGCGCCTTGATCTGCTGGTACAGCGGGCTAAAAGTCGGCGACGCGCCGGGCGCGGAACCGGCCGCCTGGGCGCCGAGATGATTCTGGTTGGACGAAGATGGATTCATAGACCGGGATTTCACCACAAAAGCGGGTCACCGTCCAGTAAACATATGCATCGTGTTATGTGTCTTATATAAGACATAAGATATGAATTGACAGAAAACCCGTACAAGCCTACACTCGCCCCGACTATCCCTCGCGCGCGTTGCCGGTGTGCAGAATTGACGAGTCTTTTGCTGCGCCTGCACATGAAACCGTCATTTCAGCCCCTGAACAGGTTCAAACTGGTACAGGTCAATGGGCCGACCCGCGCGCTTTTGGTATGATTACTGTTTTCCCGAATGAGCGTGGCTTCACGTCGAATCGTTTTCTTTCCCACTTTGGAGATTCATCATGGCAAAAACCCCTATGCGCGTCGCTGTCACCGGCGCGGCCGGTCAGATCGGCTATTCCCTGTTGTTCCGCATCGCCAACGGCGACATGCTGGGCAAAGACCAGCCCGTCATTTTGCAATTGTTGGAAATCGCTGACGAGCGCGCACAGAAGGCCCTGAAGGGCGTGATGATGGAAATCGACGACTGCGCCTTCCCGCTGCTGGCCGGCATGACCGCCCACGCTGACCCGATGACCGCCTTCAAAGACGCCGACGTGGCGCTGCTGGTTGGTGCGCGTCCACGCGGCCCAGGCATGGAACGCAAGGACCTGCTCGAAGCGAATGCGCAGATCTTCACCGTGCAAGGCAAGGCACTCGACGCCGTCGCCTCGCGCAACGTCAAAGTGCTGGTGGTGGGCAATCCAGCCAACACCAACGCTTACATCGCGATGAAATCGGCACCGTCGCTGCCATCGAAAAACTTCACCGCGATGCTGCGTCTGGACCACAACCGCGCCGCCTCGCAGATCGCTGCCAAGACCGGCAAGCCGGTCGCGAGCATCGAAAAGCTGTGCGTCTGGGGCAACCACTCGCCGACCATGTACGCCGACTACCGCTTTGCCGAAATCGACGGCGTGTCGGTCAAGGACAGCATCAACGACGACGCATGGAACCGCGACACCTTCCTGCCAACGGTCGGCAAACGCGGCGGCGCGATCATCGAAGCGCGCGGCCTGTCGTCGGCTGCCTCGGCCGCCAACGCCGCCATCGACCACGTGCATGACTGGGTTCTGGGCACCGCCGGCAAATGGACCACGATGGGTATCCCGTCGGACGGTTCGTACGGCATCCCTGAAGGCACCATGTTCGGCTTCCCGGTGACCACCGAAAACGGCGAATACACCATCGTTCAAGGTCTGCCGATCGACGCGTTCTCGCAAGAGCGCATCAACCTCACGCTCAAGGAACTGACAGAAGAGCGTGACGGCGTCGCTCACCTGTTGGCCTAAAGCCTGCGAGCGGACCGATGGAGCCGATCAAGACACCGGTCCGCCGCACGCGCCGCGCTGCCCCTGGCAGCGCTGGCGCGGCACCTACTGATACCCCCAGCACATTGAATATTCACCCCTCCGAGATCTAATTCAAGGGACAGCGCCAGCAGCTCCTACTGCCATCCTCCGACAACTACGCCGGCTCCGAAAAGCTGATGCGCAAGTCGATGGCCCTGCAACAAGAACTTGGCCCCCTGTTCGACATCACCTTCGACTGCGAAGACGGCGCCGCCGCCGGCAACGAGGCCGACCATGCGCAGCTCATCGCCACATTGCTGTGCGACGAAGCGAACAAGTTCAAGCGCATCGGCGCACGCGTGCATGATGTCGACAGCGTATTTTTTGCCTCCGACGTGGCCATCATCTGCGATGCTGCCGCCCTGCAGCTGGCCTATCTGGTGCTGCCCAAAGCGAACGGCGTGGCCGACGTGGTGCGCGCGCTGGCGCTGATCAACCGCCATGCGCAGGCGGCCGGGCGCGCCGCGCTGCCGCTGCACGTGCTGATCGAAACCCACGGCGCGCTGCACGACGTGTACGCGATCGCCGCCCTGCCCCAGGTCGAGTGCCTGTCGTTTGGCATCATGGATTTCGTTTCGGCCCATTACGGCGCCATTCCCGCCAACGCGATGCGCACGCCGGGCCAGTTCAGCCACCCGCTGGTGGTGCGCGCCAAGCTCGACATCGCCGCCGCCTGCCACGCGCACGGCAAGGTGCCGTCGCATAACGTGACCACCGAGATCAAGGACAGCGCCGTGGCGGCCAACGACGCCCAGCGCGCGGCTGCCGAATTTGGCTACACGCGCATGTGGTCGATCCACCCGGACCAGATCAAGCCGATCATCAAGGCCTTCACGCCGCGCGTGTCGGAAGTGAACGAGGCGAGTAATATCCTCACCGATGCGCGCGCCTGCGCGTGGGGTCCCATCGAACAAAACGGGCGCCTGCATGACCGCGCCAGCTACCGCTATTACTGGACAGTGCTGCAACGTGCGAAACTGGCGGGCTTAAGCCTGCCCGATGCCGCCATGGCACTCCTTAATCACGACCACCAACCGGAACCGATCTGATGCCTATCTTGCTCAAACCCACCCTGCTGGCCGGCGCTGTGCTGCTCGCCTGCGCGTCGCTGTGCGCCGCTCCCGCTGCCATGGCAAACACCACCAAGCCGGTCAAAGCCAAAGTTAAAGCGGCGCCAAAAGCGCCGGCCGAGCCGAATCCGGAAGCCGACGAGCCCGACGTCAAAGGCTCGGTCACCACAGACTTCAACTGCGAGATGGGCAACAAGGTCACCGTCTACACCAACGAAGGCGACGAGAACCACATCGCGCTGCGCTGGAAAAAACGCGTGCATCGCCTGAGCCGCATCGACACCACCACCGGTGCGCACCGCTTCGAGAACAATATGTACGGCCTGGTCTGGATCGGCATCCCTGCCAAGGGCATGCTGCTCGACTCCAAGCACAACCACCAGTTGGCCAACGAATGCAAGAGCGCCGAGCAGGAAAAACCGGTGGTCGCCACCGCGCCGGAAACGAGCAAAGGCTAAGGCCAGCTTCAGCGCCGCACCCACACCGGGCCCAACACCAATCACGCTGTACCCGATTTCGTCGTCAAAAATACCCACAAAGGAGAGCTTATGTCCCACAACACTCTGAACACGCTTAAGGATTTCAAACTTTCAGACAGCAAGAAGGGCAAGTTCTACTCCCTTCCTGCGCTGGAAAAGACCCTGGGCGTGAAAGTCTCGCGCCTGCCGGTGTCGATCCGTATCGTGCTCGAATCCGTACTGCGCAATTGCGACGGCAAAAAAGTCACCGAAGAACACGTGCGCCAACTGGCCAACTGGGCGCCAACCGCTGAACGCAGCGACGAGATCCCGTTCGTGGTCGCGCGCGTCGTACTGCAAGACTTCACCGGTGTGCCGCTGCTGGCCGACCTGGCCGCGATGCGCAACGTGGCCCACAAAATGGGCAAGAACCCGAAAAACATCGAGCCGCTGGTGCCGGTCGATCTGGTGGTGGATCACTCTGTCACGATCGATCACTACCGCGAAAAGAAAGCACTCGACCTGAACATGAAACTGGAATTTTCGCGCAATAACGAGCGCTACCAGTTCATGAAATGGGGCATGCAGGCGTTCGACACCTTCGGCGTCGTGCCTCCAGGCTTTGGCATCGTCCATCAGGTCAATCTGGAATACCTGGCGCGCGGCGTGCACAAGCAAGCCAACAAAAAAGATGGCGACATCTACTACCCTGATTCGCTGGTCGGCACCGACTCGCACACCACCATGATCAACGGCATCGGCGTGGTCGGCTGGGGCGTGGGCGGCATCGAAGCCGAAGCGGGCATGCTCGGTCAACCGGTCTACTTCCTGACCCCCGACGTGATCGGCGTGAACCTGACCGGCGCGCTGCGCGAAGGCTGCACCGCCACCGATCTCGTGCTGACCATCACCGAACTGCTGCGCAAAGAAAAAGTCGTCGGCAAGTTCGTCGAGTTCTTCGGCGAAGGCACCCAGTCGCTGTCCTTGACCGACCGCGCCACGATCGCCAACATGGCACCGGAATACGGCGCGACGATGGGCTTCTTCCCGGTCGACGAAGCGACCATCGAATACTTCGAAGGCACCGGCCGCACCAAGGCAGAAATCACCGCCTTCGAAGCCTACTTCAAAGCGCAAGGCCTGTTCGGTATTCCGCAAGCTGGCGACATCGATTACACCCGCGTCGTCACGCTGGATCTGCAAACCGTCGCGCCAAGTCTGGCTGGCCCTAAGCGTCCGCAAGACCGTATCGAAATCGGCAACGTCAAGGCCAACTTCGCCGAACTGTTCGCCAAGCCGACCACGGAAAACGGTTTCAACAAGAACCCGGCCGACCTGAACGCCGTGTATCCAGTGACCAAAGGCGTCACCGTGATGAACGGCGACGTGCTGATCGCCGCGATCACGTCGTGCACCAACACCTCGAACCCGTCGGTGATGCTGGCCGCCGGTTTGCTGGCGAAAAAAGCCGTTGAAGCGGGCCTGACCGTCGCGCCGCACATCAAGACCTCGCTGGCCCCTGGCTCGCGCGTTGTGACCGAATACCTGACCGCCGCCGGCCTGCTGCCTTACCTGGAAAAACTGGGCTTTGGCGTGACCGCCTACGGTTGCACCACCTGTATCGGCAACGCCGGTGACCTGACGCCGGAAATGAACACCGCGATCTCCAACAACGACGTTGTCGCCTCGGCCGTGTTGTCGGGTAACCGCAACTTCGAAGCGCGGATTCATCCGAACATTCGTTCCAACTTCCTCGCCTCGCCACCGCTGGTGGTGGCCTACGCGATCGCCGGCAACATGACGCGCGACCTGATGACCGAGCCAGTTGGCAAGGGCAAGGGCGGCAAGGACGTCTACCTGGGCGACATCTGGCCAACCTCGCAAGAAGTGGCGAAGATGATGAAGCACGCAATGAACGCCAAAGTGTTCAAGGCGAACTACGCCGACGTCAAGGGCGCACCGGGCAAGCTGTGGGAAAACGTCACCACCACCGAAGGTCAAGTCTACAACTGGCCAACCTCGACCTACATCGCCGAGCCGCCATTCTTTGACGACTTCACGATGGAGCCGAAAGCGGCCGCCACCGGCATTTCCGGCGCGCGCGCGCTGGGCGTGTTCGGCGACTCAATCACCACCGACCACATCTCGCCAGCTGGCTCGATCCAGGAATCGGGCCCGGCCGGCAAATGGCTGCTCGCCAAAGGCGTGCTGAAGGCGGACTTCAACTCCTACGGCTCGCGTCGCGGCAATCACGAGATCATGATGCGCGGTACCTTCGCCAACGTGCGTATCAAGAACCGCATGATTCCGGCCAAGGCCGACGGTTCCGCGGTCGAAGGCGGCATCACGATTCACCAGCCGTCGGGCGACCAGATGTCGATCTACGACGCAGCGATGCGCTACGTGGCCGACGGCACGCCGACGATGGTGTTCGGCGGCGAAGAGTACGGCACGGGCTCGTCGCGCGACTGGGCAGCCAAAGGCACCCAGCTGCTGGGCGTGAAAGCGGTCATCACCCGCTCGTTCGAACGTATCCACCGCTCGAACCTGGTCGGCATGGGCGTGCTGCCACTGCAATTCATCGGCGACGACAGCGTGCAAACGCTGGGCATCACCGGCACCGAAACGTTTGACCTGAAGGGCCTGGAAGGCGAGATCAAGCCACAACAAATGGCTACCCTCGTGATCCGCCGCGCCAACGGCGACGTCAAGGAAGTGCAAGTGCTGCTGCGTATCGACACCCCGATCGAAGTCGACTACTACAAGCACGGCGGTATTCTGCCATTCGTGCTGCGTCAGCTGCTGGCCGCTTAATCGCGCTTCGCTGCATCGCAAAAACGCCGGATTCGTCCGGCGTTTTTTGCTTTTGGGGCCGCATCCGCGTCGCCGTGCGGGTGCGCTGCGGCTGAATCAACTACAATACGCCAGTTAGGGTTTACTATTGTTTATT
Organism: Burkholderiales bacterium; assembly: GCA_038207625.1. Lineage (GTDB taxonomy): Bacteria > Pseudomonadota > Gammaproteobacteria > Burkholderiales > Burkholderiaceae_D > JBBQZO01. The sequence continues at coordinate 157,703 of JBBQZO010000010.1, forward strand.
CAGTATCGATCCGTTTATCATTCACCCTACCCAAGACTCCGATAACGCTATGCGTCGACCATCCAAAGATTCATCCCACAAACTGTCGGCCGACAGCCAGCGCCTCGTCACGATCGCCCAGGCGATCGTGCAAGCGGCCAGCCGCCTCGAAGAACGCAGCTGGGAACACAGCCTCGATGTGCATCTGCACAAGCTGCTCAAGGGCAGTCACCAAGACACCATCGACAACGTGCTCGCCAGCCTGTTCAAGGACGACCTGAACGCCTACGACGTGCTGATGGACGGCGTTGAAGCGATCAGCGAATCGACCGTCATCACGGTCGAAGAAGACGGCATCGCCGTGCGTTACGACGCGCTGCTGGTGGCCGCGCCGATCCTGGCCTGGACCCGTTTCGCGATCGCCTCCGGCCCGATTCCGGCCGAGCTGACGACGACGCTGTCGGCCCACTTTAGCGCCCATCTGCTGGCCGACGGCACGCGCGTGGCGATGGCCCCGACGCTGTTTGCGATCGACCAGCTGCCGCGCACCCACGCCGAAACCTACACGATGACGCAAAAGCTGGCGCAAGCGGCGCTCAAGGGCAGCGTGCTCAAGTCAGCCGGCAAGGCGCCCGAGACGGCGCCCTTCCTGGCCGACACGCGCTATCTGCTGGCGGTGGTGGTGGCGCCCGTCGGCGCGCCGCTGTTTCGCTGGCAGGAGCCGGCCCGCCAGGCCAACTACATCACCGAACGCGCCAGCGCGCTGGAGCAATGGCGCGCCCAGGCCACGCCCAACGTGGCGCGCCTGCTGCCCGGCTGCGGCATCGAATTGCTGCTGCCGGAAGCGTATTACGTGGCCTGCCGCGAGGCGGACAAATTGATCCGTCCGGTGTCGATCCGCGCCGCCGTGCATTACCTGACCAACACGCTGGCGGTCGAGCCGAAGGACCTGCGCGCGGTCATCGCCGGCTTCGGCGAAGAGTCGACCGACGGCCAGATCGACGAATACCGGGTCGGCTTCACGCTGCACCAGGACGCCAATGTGGTGTACGGCATCGTCTGGCCTTTGTACGGCCAGGAAGACGAGGACGGCACCCCGGTCGAAGGTTTGATGCACGCCGGCATCGCCGGGCTGGAGCGTCAGAAGACGCCGATCGACGACATCGTCGCCCACCTCAACGAAGCGGGCATCGTGCATATCAAGCGGCACGCCGAGCGCTACGTGGCCGAGTTCTGCGACGACTGCGGCGCCCCGCTGTTCGCCGACCCGAGCGGTGAACTGGTGCATGCCGAAATGCCGGAAGACGCGCCGCAGGGCAACGAACACTTCCACTGATTGGCCGCACCAGCGCACCCCACAACGCCCCGCCAGTCGGGGCGTTTTTGTCAGCAATTTGACGTCATGCGTCCCGAAATTGCTGAGTATCGGATCATTCTTAGTTCAAGAATTTCCACGAAACAGGAGGCAGTCCTCATTTTCCCTCAATCAGGCCGAAGAGCACGTCGTCCACGGGGTGGTCTCTCGATTCCTTTTCTTGCGCGACCGTAACGGCTCGAGCTGCGCTGCTCAATTCAACATGGAGCTACAATTTCAATCAATGTGTTGTGAGATATTAATTTTCTAGTTATTATGTTCTTTTACTTCGAATGAAAAAAATGGAAGACTTAATAAAAACGATGAAGGCTCAATTATATGATAGAGCCAGTAGTCCACTCGTATTTTCCTTCATTTGTTCTTGGGCGGTTTGGAACTATCGTCTGATAGTGATCGTTCTTTCGGGCGGCACAGCGCCTGAGAAGTTTTCCCAGATTGAGTTGCTTCCCAGGGCATTCGGCAGTCAAATTTTTTTTGGATATCAGTTGCCAGCATGGTCCTATTGGCCCTTGGTAGGTTTTATTGGCCCTTTACTCTTCACTGCCCTGTACCTTGTTGTTCTCCCTTATTTTGAGGCGAAGGCGTTCGAATTGTCCTCCCAGAAAATTGTTAAGCTCAAAGCTATAAAATTGAAGGCGGAGAACGATACGCCTATTGGTGGAGATGAAATGCGAGCACTACGTGAGGTGATACGTGCATCGGAAAAAAAACGTGACGACGGAATCGAGGAACAAAGGAAGATGCGCGCGGGCGAGGTGACATCACTTAGGGAGCAACTCGAAAATAGCCGCGCTACTTCTTCTACAATTGAAAATGAACTTAACAAGCGAATCGAGGAAACGCGCAAGGAAATCGCGACGTTGAAACTTGAGAAAGATGAGTGGGAGTCACGCTCGCTGACGACGAATGAAGAAATTGCCAGCATCTTCTTTCTTGAAGAAGGCGCCCGAGAAATGTTCAACGTGGTCGCAAGTGAAAAGAAAATTGATACGAGAGATATAAACAAAAAGGGTGGTGACACAAAGCGCTGGATCGATCAGTTGAAGTCAGTCAATTTGGTAGAAGATATAGATGGATTTTCTGCACTTACTGGGTTCGGCCTTGATCTGCATCTTCGCCGTACATTGCCACGCAGGAACCAGCAATAGAAAGAACGATAGGGGAAAGACCCCTGTTTCACGGAAATTTCTGATTTTAAAAAAAGTCTCCCGATACCGGTGTCGGCGGATTTCGTGACCGTCCCGATCTCCCTGCTGTGACACGCAGGCCGAGCGAGAAATTCCCATTGGTCCCGCGACGAATTTCATCGACCAGACCCGGCTCCAGCTCAAATCGAAACAGCTCGCGGTACGCGGCCTGGCGAGTGGTCGCATCGGCGCCAAGCGAATCGTAAAGGGCGTGCGGATGGAGCAACTGATCTAGGGAACCCCTGATTAAAGCATGCTTTCGGCCAAAACCTGCTCGTAAGTCATTGATTCGTAAAGGGTACAGTTTGCGGATTTCGAATAAATCAGCGCTTCCCTAGTTCACCTTAATAATAGAGGACAAATAATAATAGAATAATAGGGGACAGACCCCAGAATAATAGGGGACCAAATAATAGGGGACAGACCCCTGTTTCTCGGAAATTTCTGCGTTTAAAAGAGGTTTCCCGATACCGGCGCCGGCCGTTTTCGTGGCCGTCCCGGTCTACCTGTGGTGGCACGCAGGCCGAGCGCAGCCTCGATCTCGTCCGCGAAGCGTTGATTGCCGAGCGCAAAATTTCCATTGGTCGCGCGGCGAATTTCATCGACCAGACCCGGCTACAGCGCAAATCGAAACAGCTCGCAGTACACGGCCTGGCGGCTAGTCGCATCGGCGCCAAGCGCATCGTAAAGGGCGTGCGGATGGAGCAGCTGATCGAGTTCACCTTGCGCATTGGCGCGGTAGCTTGACCAATGATATTCGGCCGGATGCTCAACCATGCCGGCGCGCACGGGGTTGAGTTCGATGTAACGATGGCAGGCCAGCAGGTAGCTGTCATCCAGCGTCAGGCACGAGCGGTAGCGCCCCTCCCACAGCGTTCCGCTGCGCCGATACGTGCGGTTCACGTATTGAACATAGGGCTGCCCCAGCGCTTTCATCATGGCGCCCGTCGACCCGCTCGCTGCGGCCGAAATGAGCAGGTGGACGTGGTTTGTCATGAGCACAAACGCGTGAACATGGCAGCCGTAGTTGCGGGCATGCTCGCCCAGCCAGTGCAGAT
>JBBQZO010000011.1:0-144114 GCA_038207625.1 Burkholderiales bacterium
GGCTTCATGCCGGCGCCAAGGCCGGTGTCGCCGATCTGGATCACGTTATGCGCTTTCGAGCCTTTCAGGGCCTGCGCATCGGTATTGGCACAGATGAACTCGACGCCCGAGACGCCCTTGTTGATCATGTGCTGCACCGCATTGCCGCCGGCGCCGCCGACGCCCACCACCTTGATAACGGTGCCGTCAGATGTGTTATCCAGAATATCGATTTCCATGATGACTCCTCTATTTGATTTGCAGTGTGCAGTCGGTAGGCCCCACGGCCCGTGACGACTAACGACTGCCTACTGCTGTTGAAAACAAACCCGATTAAAAATTCCCCAAAAACCATTCTTTCATGCGCTGCCATACCGCCTTGACCGATCCTTCCTGCCTCGTCACGATGTGCCCGCGCAGGTATTGCTTCTTTGCCTCGAGCAGCAGTCCCAGCACGGTCGCGTAGCGCGGACTGCGCACCACGTCGGCCAGCTGACCGCTGTACTCGGGCATGCCGAGGCGGGCCGGCTTGAGGAAGATGTCTTCCGCCAGTTCGACCATGCCCGGCATCATCGAGGTGCCGCCAGTCAGGACCAGGCCCGACGACAGGACTTCCTCGTAGCCCGACTCGCGCACCACCTGGTGCACGAGTGCGAACAGTTCTTCCACACGCGGCTCGATGACCGCGGCCAGCGCCTGGCGCGACAGGGTTCGCGGATCGCGGTCCCCCAGCCCCGGCACTTCGAGCTGCTGGCCAGGATCGGCCAGCACCTGCTTGGCCACGCCGTAGCGCAGCTTGATCTCTTCGGCTTCCGCGGTCGGCGTACGCAGCGCCATCGCGATGTCATTGGTGATCTGGTCGCCGGCGATGGGGATGACAGCGGTGTGCCGGATCGCGCCTTCGGTGAAGATGGCCACGTCCGTGGTGCCGCCGCCGATGTCGATCAGCACCACACCCAGTTCCTTCTCGTCCGGGGTCAGCACCGCGTCGGCCGATGCCATCGGCTGCAGGATCAGGTCGGACACTTCCCGCCCGCAGCGGCGCACGCACTTGACGATGTTCTGCACCGCCGACACCGCGCCGGTGACGATATGCACCTTCACCTCGAGCCGGATGCCGCTCATGCCTATGGGCTCGCGCACGTCTTCCTGGTTGTCGACGATGAATTCCTGCGGCACCGTGTGCAGCAGTTGCTGGTCGGTGGCGATATTGACCGCCTTGGCCGTCTCGATCACGCGGGCGACGTCGGCTGCAGTGACTTCCTTGTCCTTGATGGCGACCATGCCGCGCGAGTTGAAGCTGCGGATGTGGCTGCCGGCGATGCCGGTATAGACATTGCGGATCTTGCAGTCCGCCATCAGCTCGGCCTCTTCCAATGCGCGCTGGATCGACTCCACCGTCGCCTCGATGTTGACCACCACCCCTTTTTTCAGGCCACGCGATTCATGCTGCCCGAGTCCGATCACTTCATGCCGTCCGTTGGGCATGACCTCGGCCACCACCGCCACCACCTTGGAGGTGCCGATGTCGAGTCCGACGATCAGGTTTTTCGCGTCTTTTGTCATGTTCTTTCGCTTATTTTTGCTTTGTTTCGGGTGCAATTTTCAGGCCGGCGACCTGCAAGGCCATGCCGTTCGGATAACGCATGTCCACGTTTTCGATCCGGTCCTGCAACCGTGCGACCAATTGCGGATAAATCTGCACCAGTCGTTCCACCCTGGCTTTCAGGGTCTCCCTGTTCTGTTCACGTCCGAGCTCGACGTTCATGCCGTTACTCAGGCGCACGCTCCATGCATAGCGGCTCGAGAGCTGCACAGCTTCCGGCGTCAGCTCCACCGGCGCCAGCCACTGCCCGAAGTCGCGGAAGCGCGCGACGACCTCGTGCTCCGAGCCGGCCGGACCGTTGAACTCCGGCAGCTCGCCTTCTTCTTCCGCTTCTGCCAGGTTGGCGGTGAAGATGTCGCCCTGCACCGAGACCAGGCGGCCGTCTTCGCCCCAGGTGCCGAGCGGCTTGTGCTCTTCGATCACCACCACCAGCTTGTTGGGCCATTCGCGCCGCACCGCTGCCCGCCGCACCCATGGCACCGACTCGAACGCCACCCGCACCGATTCGAGGTCGGCGGTAAAGAAGTTGCCCTTGATTTGCGGCAGCGCGGTGCCGCGCACGGTCGACGGGCTCACATGCCGCAGCATGGTGTGCTCCGGGCCTTCGAGCCGCACTTCGCGCAGCGTAAACAGGGGCCGGTGCACGACCCACCACAGGGCCGACCCGAGTATCGCAAGCGCGAGCAGGCCCAGCAGCGCGTTGGCTGTCGCGTTGAGTAGTCGAATGTCTTGCCACATGGTCTTTATCGTTCGCTTTCTGTTGTCGATTGTTGTTTTCGATTGCTTAAGCCGGCTTCCAGCCCGGCGTGGGTTTCAGGTCCAGCGTGGCCGAGCGCAGGATTGCCATGCACAGGTCCTCGTAACTCACGCCGGCGGCCCGCGCCGACATGGGAACCAGCGAATGGCCCGTCATGCCGGGCGAGGTGTTGATCTCCAGCAGGAAGGGCGCATCGTCGCCGGCGCGCAGCATGAAGTCGACCCGGCTCCAGCCGCTGCAGCCCAGCGCGCGATAGGCTTCCACTGCCAGCGACTGGATGCGCGTGCTCAGCGCTGCATCCAGCGGCGCCGGGCACAGGTACTGGGTGTCGTCGCTGAAGTACTTGTGCTCGTAGTCATAGTTGCCTTGCGGCGCACGGATCTCGACAATGGGCAGCGCGCGCGCATCGCGCCCCGCGCCCATCACCGGCACCGTCAGTTCGCGGCCGCCGATGAATTCCTCAGCCAGCACGGTATCGTCGTAGCGCACGCAATTGTCGAAGCCGGCCTGCATGTCGTTTGCCGATACGACCTTGCTGATGCCGATGGTCGAGCCTTCATGCGGCGCCTTCAGCATCAGCGGCAGCCCAAGTTCGGTCGCCGCTGCCTCGAGTTGCGCAGCGTTTGCATCCTTCTCCAGCACCATGAAGCGCGGCGTCGGCAAGCCATGCGACAACCACACGCGCTTGCTCATGGTCTTGTCCATCGACAGCGCGCAAGCCATCACGCCCGGACCGGTGTAGGGAATGCCGAGCTGTTCGAGCGCGCCTTGCAGCGTGCCGTCCTCGCCGTAGCGGCCGTGCAGTGCGATGAAGACGCGGTCGTAGCCCTGCTCCGCCAACTGGGCCAGGTTCTGCCGCGCCGGATCGAAGCCATGCGCATCCACGCCCTTCGCGCGCAGCGCGGCCAGCACGCCCTCGCCCGACATCAACGACACTTCGCGTTCGGCGGAGCGGCCGCCGTACAGCACGCCGACACGGCCCAGCTCCTGCGCCACGGTCATGGTAGTCATGCGGCCTCCTGGACCGGCCGCGCCAGTTGCGCCAGTTGCGCCGGCACCGCGGCAATCGAGCCGGCGCCCATGGTAATGACGACATCGCCGTCGCGGACGACGTCGGAAATCGTCGTGCTCATATCGGCAATGTCCTCGACAAAGACCGGCTCGACCTTGCCCAGCACGCGCAGCGCATGCGCCAGCGCGCGCCCGTCGGCGGCGACGATGGGTTGCTCGCCGGCCGAATAGACTTCCGCCAGCACCAGCGCGTCCGCCGACGACAGCACCTTGATGAAATCCTCGAACAGGTCGCGGGTACGGGTATAGCGATGCGGCTGGAATGCCAGCACCAGCCGGCGGCCAGGGTAGGCGCCGCGCGCGGCCGCCAGCGTGACTTCGGTCTCGACCGGATGGTGTCCGAAATCGTCGACCAGCGTGAAGCTGCCGCCGCTTGGAATGGCAACGTCGCCGTAACGGGTGAAACGCCGGCCCACGCCATGAAATTCGGCCAGGCCTTGCTGGGTGTCGCTGTCGGCGATGCCGATTTCACGCGCGATCGCGATTGCCGAACAGGCGTTTTGCACGTTATGCATACCGGGCTGGTTCAGCACCACGGCCAGGTCGGGGTAACCGTCCTGGATCACGGTGAAATGCATCTGGGTGCCCACCGCCAGCGCGTTCACGGCGCGCACGTTGGCGTCTTTGTGAAAGCCGTAGGTGGTGATCGGTTTCGAGATCTGCGGAATGATGTCGCGCACGTGCTGGTCGTCGATGCACAGCATCGCACGCCCGTAGAACGGCAGCCGGTGGGTGAACTGCACGAAGGCCTGCTTGAGCTTTTCGAAATCGTGCTCGTAGGTCTCCATGTGGTCAGCGTCGATGTTGGTGATCACTTCGATCATCGGCGTCAGGTTCAGGAACGACGCGTCCGACTCGTCGGCCTCGGCCACCAGGTAGTCACCCGTGCCCAATTGGGCGTTCGCGCCGGCCCGGTTCAGACGTCCGCCGATGACAAACGTCGGGTCCAGGCCGCCTTGCGCGAGCACCGATGCGACCAGGCTGGTGGTGGTGGTCTTGCCGTGCGTGCCGGCGATGGCGATGCCGCGCTTCAAGCGCATCAGTTCACCCAGCATCACCGCGCGCGGCACGATGGGGATCTGGCGCGCGCGCGCGGCAACCACTTCCGGGTTGTCCTGGCCGACGGCCGTCGACGTGACGACGGCGTCGGCGCCGGCGATGTTGTCGGCCGCGTGGCCAAGCATGACCGTCACGCCCAGGCTGGCCAGCCGTTGCGAGGCGGCGTTGCTGCCCAGGTCGGAGCCCGACACAACGTAGCCGAGGTTGTGCAGCACTTCGGCGATGCCGCTCATGCCGCTGCCGCCGATGCCGACGAAGTGAATGTTTTTGACTTTATGTTTCATGTTCATTGATGCGTTGCCGCCAGTTGTTCCAGGACGTCGGCGATTGCGTCGTTCGCGTCGCGTTTGCCCACCGCCCGAGCGGCCACGGCCATCTCGATGCAGCGTTCACGCGTCGTCGTCTTGAGCAGATCGGCCAGACTCTTTGCGTTCAATTCGGTTTGCGGCAGGTGAATCGCCGCATGTTGTTGCGCCATCCACTGCGCGTTGTCGCGCTGGTGGCTGGTCGTCGAGGCCACCAGCGGCACCAGCACGCTGGCAACACCGGCGGCGCTCAGCTCGGCCACGGTGATCGCGCCGGCGCGGCAGATCACCAGGTCGCACGCGCTGTAGCAGGCGGCCATGTCGTCGATGAAGTCGACCACGTTGGCGTCCACCCCGGCCTTGGCGTAGGCCGCGCGCAGCGCGTCGATGTTCTTCTTGCCCGACTGATGCGTCACGCTGGGGCGCTGCATCATCGGGATCAGCGCCAGCGCGGCCGGCACGCTGGCGTTGAGCGCCTGCGCGCCCAGGCTGCCGCCCACCACCAGCAAACGCAAGGGACCGATGCGACCGATGTCGCGTTGCTGCGGCGGCGCCAGCGCCAGGATCTCCTGGCGCACCGGGTTGCCGGTGACGGTCGCCTTGCCGGCGGCACGTCCGAAGTCGGCCGGAAAACCAAACAGCACGCGCTGCGCCACCGGCGTCAAGGCCTTGTTCGACATCAGCAGCGCCGCGTCGGCGTTGACCAGCGCCAGCGGCACGCCGCGCAGGCGCGCCATCAGGCCGCCCGGCACGGTCACGTAACCGCCCATGCCCAGCACCACGTCGGGACGGCGCTGACCGATGAAGCGCAGGCAGCTGACGAAGCTGGCGAGCAGTTTGAACGCGCCTTTGAAGCTGTGGCCCAGGCCCTTGCCGCGCATGCCGCTAAAGGCAATCGCATCCATCTCGATGCCCTGCTTGGGCACCAGGTCCTGTTCCATGCCGTGGGTGGTGCCCAGCCAGCTCACCTGCCAGCCGCGCGCGCGCATCGTCTGCGCAATCGCCAGACCGGGGAAGATGTGACCGCCGGTGCCGGCGGCCATGATCATCAGGCGCTTCATACCCGCCCTCCGCGCATCAGCAAACGGTTTTCAAAATCGATACGCAACAAAATCGCCAGTCCCACACAGTTAATCAGCACGCCGGTGCCGCCATAGCTCATCAAGGGCAAAGTGAGACCCTTGGTGGGCAGCAGCCCCAGATTGACGCCCATATTGATAAAAGTTTGCACGCCGATCCAGATGCCGATGCCTTTCGCGGTCAGGCCGGCAAAGGTCTGGTCCATCGCGATGGCCTGGCGGCCGATGTCGAAGGCGCGCTTGATGATCCAGTAGAACATCGCGATCACCACCAGCACGCCGGCCAGGCCCAGCTCTTCGCCGATCACCGCCAGCAAGAAGTCGGTGTGCGCTTCCGGCAGGTAGTGCAATTTTTCCACGCTGCCGCCCAGCCCGACGCCAAACAACTCGCCACGCCCGAAAGCGATCAGCGAGTGCGTCAGCTGGTAAGCCTTGTTCATTGCGTTGTCTTCCTGCCAGGGATCGAGATAGGCGAAATAACGCTCGCGGCGGAATTTCGACAGCGCAATGATCGACACGAAGATCGCCACCAGCACGGCGCCGATGCCACCGAACCAGATCGCGTTGACGCCGCCCAGAAACAGGATGCCCATCGCGATGCACACAATCACGCCAAACGCGCCCAGATCGGGTTCGAGCAACAACAGCAGGCCGACCATGCCGACCGCCAGCGCCATCGGCATGAAACCCTTGGTCAATTTGTGCATGAAGTGCTGTTTGCGCACCGTGTAGTCGGCCGCGTACAGCACGGCGACGAGCTTCATCAGCTCGGACGGCTGGATCGTGATCACCTTCAGCGACAGCCAGCGCCGTCCGCCGTTGACCACCACGCCCAGGCCGGGAATGAGCACCAGCACCAGCAGCACCAACGTGGCCACGAACAGCCACGGCGCCGCCATCTGCCAGGTTTCGATACGGATGCGGAACACGAACAGCGCCGCCACGCAGGAGACGGCGATGAACATCGCCTGGCGCACCAGGAAGTAGGCGTTGCGGTCCTTCAGGTAGGCGAACTTGGGCGAGTCGGGCAGCGAGATCGAGGCCGAATACACCATCACCATCCCCAGCAGCATCAGCAGCAGCGTCACCCACACCAGCGGCTGGTCGTATTCCATGATCTTCGGCTGCCGCGCGTGCGTCATCATCGGAGCATGCTCCGAGCGTCCCGCAAACTTGAATGGCAGCTGAAAGTTCATCAGATGTCCTGACCTTTGGCCAAGGCCAGCTCGCGCACGGCGCCGATGAACACCTCGGCGCGGTGCGCGTAGTTGGTAAACATGTCAAAGCTGGCGCAGGCCGGCGAGAGCAGCACCGCGTCGCCCGACTGGGCCAGCGCGCTGGCCCGCTGTACCGCCAGCGGCAAGTCGGCGCAGTCGATCAGTTCGACGCCGGACGGCGCAAGCGCGGCGCGCAAGGCCGGCGCGTCGCGCCCGATCAGCAGCACCGCGCGCGCGTAACGCGACACCGGCTCGGCCAGCGGCGCGAAATCCTGACCCTTGCCTTCGCCGCCGGCGATCAGCAGCAGACGCTGATTGGCGCCGCCGAAGGCCTTGCCCAAACCGTTCAGCGCGGCGGCGGTGGCGCCCACGTTGGTGCCTTTGCTGTCGTCGTAGTATTCGACGCCGTCGATGGCGCTGACCAGCTGCACGCGGTGCGGCTCGCCCTGATAATCGCGCAGGCCGTGCAGCAGCGGCGCCATCGGCAGGCCGATCGCGCGGCACAGCGCCAGCGCGGCCAGCGCGTTGGCGGCATTGTGCAGGCCGCGGATGTGCAACGCATCGGCCGGCATCAGACGGTTCAGCGTGCACGGCACCACTTCTGCCACTTCATGCTTGCGCAGTTTTTTCTCGCTCGCCTCGCCGGCCACGGCCACGCACAACCACTGCACGCCGCGCTCGTTTTGCAGGCCGAACGTCTCGGCCAGCTTGGGCTCGTTGATGCCGAAACTGGTGTTTGAGCCGGTCGGCGCGGCCATCTGCATGACGGCCGCATCGTCGCGGTTGAGCACGCGCACGGTGTCGCTGCCGAAGATGCGCGCCTTGTCCTTGGCGTAGGCGGCCATGTCGCCGTGCCAGTCCAGATGGTCCTGGCTGATATTGAGCACGGTGGCGGCGTCGGCCTGCAGGCTGAAGGTGGTGTGCAGCTGAAAGCTCGACAGCTCCAGGATCCATGCTTGCGGCAGCGCGTCCTGTTCCAGCACTTCGCGCAGTACGTCCAACGCGGCCGGGCTGATGTTGCCGGCCACGCGGGTCGACAAGCCGGCGCGCTCGCACAGCAGACCGGTCAGGCTGGTGACGGTGGTCTTGCCGTTGGTGCCGGTGATGGCGATCACTTTCGGCTGGTAGCCGCGCTCTTCCTTCAACGCGGCCAGCGCCTGCGCGAACAGTTCAATCTCGCCCCACACGGGGATCTGCGCAATGTGCGCGCTGGGCACAATCTCGGCCAGCTCCGCGTCGGGAGCGAGCCCTGGGCTGACGCACACAAAGTCGATCCCGGCCAGCAGCGCGGCGCCAAACGGGCCGGCGACGAATTCGACATCCGGCACGGCCGCGCGCAAGGCGTCCAGGCGTTGCGGCTGCGCGCGCGTATCGGCCACGCGCAGCGAGGCGCCGCAGCGGCTCAGCCACAGCGCCATCGCGAGACCGGATTCTCCCAGTCCCAGCACCAATACGTGTTTGCCTGCGTATGTCATCAGCGTAGCTTCAGTGTGGACAGGCCGATCAAGACCAGCACCATGGTGATGATCCAGAAACGCACGACGACCTGCGTCTCTTTCCAGCCTTTTTGTTCGAAATGGTGGTGCAGCGGCGCCATCAAAAACACCCTGCGCCCGACCCCGTAACGCTTCTTGGTAAATTTAAACCAACCGACCTGGATGATCACCGACACCGTCTCGACGACGAAGATGCCGCCCATGATGAACAGCACCAGCTCCTGGCGCACGATCACGGCGATGGTGCCCAGCGCGCCGCCCAACGCCAGCGCGCCCACGTCGCCCATGAACACCTGGGCCGGATGGGCGTTATACCAAAGGAAGGCCAGGCCCGCGCCGGCCATCGCGCCGCAGAAAATGAGCAGTTCGCCGGCACCGGGAATGTGCGGGATGAACAGGTATTTCGAGTACGTCGCGCTGCCGGTCAGGTAGGCGAACACGCCCAGCGCCGAGCCGACCATCACGGTGGGCATGATCGCCAGGCCATCGAGGCCATCGGTGAAGTTGACGGCGTTGCTGGTGCCGACGATGACGCAGTAGGTCAGCGCGATGAAGCCCCACACACCGAGCGGATAGCTGAACGTTTTGATGAACGGGATGATCAAGTCGGCCTTGGGCGGCAGATCCATCGAAAAACCGGACTGCACCCAGGCGTAAAACAAGTCCCACACCTTGGCCGGGGTCGGCGCCGACACGGAAAACGCCAGGTACAGCGCGGCGGCAATGCCGATCAGCGACTGCCAGAAGTATTTTTCGGCCGAGCGCATGCCGTTCGGGTCCTGGAACACCACCTTGCGGTAATCGTCAGCCCAGCCGATTGCGCCGAATCCGAGTGTGACCACCAGCACCGGCCAGATCAGCCGGTTCGACAGGTCGCACCACAGCAAGGTCGACACGCCAATCGAAATGAGGATCAGCACCCCGCCCATGGTGGGGGTGCCGTGTTTTTTCAGATGGGTTTGCGGACCGTCCGGGCGCACGGCCTGGCCGACCTTCAGGCGCGTCAACATACGGATGACGGCCGGACCGGCCGACAGGCCGATGACGATCGCGGTGATGGTGGCAAACACCGCCCGAAAGGTGATGAAATTGAAAACCCGCAAAGGACCTAGGTCCTGTTGAAAGTATTGGGCTAGCCAGAGCAGCATGATTAATGAACTTCCTTGTTACTATTGTTTTCTTGACCAAGCAGGTGCGCGACCACCCGTTCCATCTTCATGAAACGGGAGCCTTTGACCAGCACGGTTGCCTGCGCTGCGTTTGCCAATTCGATATCGAGTGCCGCCAACAGATCGTCCAGTTGGACGAAGTGACGCGCGCCGCTGGGTACCAGATGACGCGCCAGTTCGCCCGTCGCGAGCACCGTGGTGATGCCGCAACTGGCCGCGTAGGCGCCGATTTCTTCGTGAAACTGCTGACCCTGGGAGCCTACTTCGCCCATGTCGCCCAGTACCAAAATACGCGGCGCCGGCGCTTGTGCAAGCACGTCGATGGCGGCCCGTACCGAATCGGGGTTGGCATTGTAGCTGTCGTCGATGATGCTTGCACCCCGCACGCCAGACTTTTTTTGCAATCGCCCCGCCACCGGTGCGAATGTCGTCAATCCGCGAACAATCGCGTCGATTTCGATGCCGGCGGCCAGCGCGCAGGTGATCGCGGCGAGCGCGTTGCGCACATTGTGCAGGCCGGCGGCGGCCAGCTTAATCGTGAAATTCTGCCCGGCGGCCGACACAGTCATATCGCTTCCGAAATCATTCGCTTGCCACGCGCAGTGCACATCGGCGCGCGCGTCGAGTCCAAACGTGAGCGTGCGGCGCGTGCCGGCCAGTTTGCGCCACAACGGTGTATAGATGTCGTCGCCCGGGAACACGGCCACGCCGTCGCCGGCCAGGGCCGCCAGCACGGCGCCGTTTTCCAGCGCGACCGCTTCGACCGTGTGCATGAACTCCTGATGTTCGCGCTGGGCGTTGTTGACCATGCCGACGGTGGGCGCGGCGATCGCGGCCAGCCGGGCGATTTCGCCAGGATGGTTCATGCCCATTTCGATGACGGCGGCGCGGTCGGTCGCGTCCAGGCGAAACAGCGTCAGCGGCACGCCGATCTCGTTATTGAGGTTGCCGCGCGTGGCCAGCCGGCCGTCGTCGCCGTAGGCGGCGGCCAGAATCGCCGAAATCATCTCCTTGACCGTGGTCTTGCCGTTGCTGCCGGTGACGCCGATGACGGGAATGGCAAACTGGCGGCGCCAGAAATTGGCGATCAGGCCCAGCGCGACGAGCGTGTTGGGCACCACCAGCGCGGGCAAGGTCCAGCCTTGCGGCAGCGCTTCGGCCACCACGCCGGCCGCGCCCCCTTGCGCCACTTGGGCCAGAAAGTCGTGCGCGTCGAAGTGTTCCCCGCGCAGCGCGACAAACAACGCGCCGGCGCCGGCCTTGCGGCTGTCGGTCGACACGTTGCTAATCTCAGCGTCGCCGGTCAGCTTGGCGCCGGGGATTACCAAGGCCAGTTGCGATAACAGGGCGCGCATCAGTTGGTCCTCATCATCGTCACGCGCGCGGCCAAGGCCAGCGCAGCATGGTCGGCGTCGGAAAACGGAATCTTTTTGCCTTTGATGTCCTGGTAGGGCTCATGGCCTTTGCCGGCCAGCAGAATCACGTCGGCCTTGGCGGCGTGCTTGACGGCCGACAGGATCGCGGCGGCGCGGTCTTCGATCGCCTGCGTGCTCGAGGTCGCGCTGTGCAAATCCATGCCGGCCATGATCTGCGCGATGATCGTGTGCGGGTCCTCGCTGCGCGGATTGTCGCTGGTGACCAACACGTGATCGGCCACTTGCGCGTTGGCGCCCATTTGCGGACGCTTGCCCGGGTCGCGATCGCCCCCGCAGCCGAACACGCACCACAGCTGGCCGCCCCGTTCGGTGGCGACCAGGCGCAGCGCGGTCAGGGTTTTTTCCAGCGCGTCCGGTGTATGTGCGTAGTCGATCACCACCATCGGCGCGTCCTGGCCGACTACTTGCTGCATGCGCCCCGGCGCCGGCAACAAGGTTTCGAGCGCGTCGACCGCGCTGCGCAGCGCGATGCCCTTGGCCAGTAGCGCACCCAGCACCGCCAGCACATTGCTGATGTTGAACTGGCCGACCAGCTGGGTCTTGACGGTGGCCGCGCCGAAGCCGGATTCAAGATGAAATTCCGTGCCGCTGTGGCGCGTGCGCAGCGCGCTGGCGCGCAGCATCGTCACGCCGGCCAGATCAGGCTGGGTGGCGCAATCGTGCAAGGTATAGCCGATCAGCGCCAGCGCGGCGCCAAACTTGGCCTGCAGATGCGCCACCAGACGCAAACCGGCCGCGTCGTCCAGGTTCAGCACCGCCGTTTTCAAACCGGGCCACTCGAACAGCATCGTCTTGGCCGCTTCGTAGCTGGCCATGTCGCCATGGAAGTCCAGATGGTCGCGCGTCAGATTGGTAAATAGCGCCGTGTCGAAGTGCATGCCGGCCGCGCGTGCCTGCACCAGCCCGATCGAGGACACCTCGATGGCCACCGCGCCGGCGCGCTGGGCGCGCATCTCGTCGAGTTTGCGCGCCAGCAGCACCGCGTCGGGCGTGGTGTAGCCGGTCACGTCGAACTCGAGCTGGCCACGCAGCTTGCACAGGCCCACGCCCAGCGTGCCGATCACGGCGGTGGGCACGCCGCAGCGCGCCAGTGCCTGGCCCAGCCACAGCGCGCACGAGGTCTTGCCGTTGGTGCCGGTCACGCCCACGCTGTACATGGTGGCGTCGGGCGCGTCATAGAACGCGTGCGCCAGCGGGCCGGCTTGTTGTTTCAGGTCGGCCACGGCCAGATGCGCCACGGTCAGACTGTCGTCCCACGCATAGTTCTGCGCCTCGAACACGATCGCGCGCGCGCCGCTCTCGATGGCGCTGGCGATGAACGCGCGGCCGTCGCCGGCGTCGCCCGGATAGGCGAAAAACACGTCGCCCGGCTTGATGCGGCGCGAGTCGGAGGCCAGTTGCGCGTCCGGCGCGCTCTGGCGCAGCCATGAAATGATGTCTTGCATAGTCTGTTGCTGGGTCATTGCCGTCATCACAGTGCCTCCTCGAGAGGGTGTTCCGGAATGACGATATTGGTGATCGGTGAATCGGGTGTCACGTTGGCCGCGCGCAGCGCGTTGGTGGCGATCGACGCAAACGTCGGCGCGGCGACGTCGCCGCCCACGTGGCCGCCCGTCGATGGCTCGTCGATCATCACCGCGATGATGAAACGCGGTGCCGACATGGGCGCGATGCCGACGAAGGAAGCGACGAATTTGGTCTGCGAATAGTGCCCGCCCACCAGCTTTTGCGCCGTGCCGGTCTTGCCGCCGATGCGATAGCCGGCCACCTGGGCCTTGGGCGCGGTGCCGGTCGGGCTGACCACGGTCTCCAACATGGCGCGCATTTCGGCGGCGGTCTTGGCCGACACCACATGCTGACCAGTGGGCAGCTCGGTCACTTTCTGAAACGACAGCGGAATGATGTCGCCGTCACGCGCAAAGATCATGTACGAGCGCGCCAATTGGATCAGCGACACCGAGATGCCCTGGCCGAACGCCATATTGGCCTGTTCGATCGGACGCCAGCCCCGGTACGGACGCACCCGCCCGGCCACGGCGCCGGGGAAGCCGAACTTCGGCTGCTGCCCGAAGCCGGACTTGGTGAACATTTCCCACATTTCCTGCGACGGAATCGGCAGCGCGATCTTGGCCATGCCGATGTTGGACGATTTCTCGATGATTTCCGACACCGTCAGCACGCCGTGCGAGTGCGAATCGTGGATCGTCTTGTCGCCGATGGTCATGTAACCGGGCGAGGTCTGATACGACGTGGTCGGCGTGACACGGTCGGTGTCGAGCGCCAGCGCGGCCGTAAACGGCTTCAAGGTCGAGCCGGGCTCGAACGTGTCGGTCATCACGCGGTTGCGCAACTGGTCGCCGGTCAGCACGGCGCGGTTGTTGGGGTTGTAGGCCGGCCAGTTGGCCAGCGCCAGCACTTCGCCCGTATGCACGTCCAGTACCACCGCGCCGCCCGCCTTGGCGTGGTATTTTTCGACCGCGTCGCGCAGCTGGGTGAAGGCGATGTACTGGATCTTGCTGTCGACCGACAGCGCCAGGTCCTTGCCGTCATGCGGCTCGCGCACGAAGCCGATGTCCTCGACGATGTGGCCGAGGCGGTCCTTGATCACGCGCCGGCTGCCGGTCGAACCAACCAGGTTCTTTTGCTGGGCCAGCTCCATGCTTTCCTGGCCCACGTCCTCGACGTTGGTAAAGCCCACCAGATGGGTCATCACTTCGCCTTGCGGGTAGAAGCGTTTGTACTCCTTGCGCGTTTGCAGACCGTCGATGTCGAGCTTGTTGACCTGGTCGACGACGTCCTGCTCGACCTGGCGCTTCAGGTAGACAAAGCCGCGGTCCGAATCGAGCTTCTTGTGCAGGTCGGCGTCGCTCATGTCGAGCAGCTTGGCCAGCGCGCGCAACTGGGCCGGGTCGGCCTTGAGCACGTCCTCGGGAATCGCCCAGATCGCCTTGACCGGCATCGACGAGGCCAGCACCTGGCCGTTGCGGTCGGTGATCTTGCCGCGCGTGGCGGGCAGCTCGATGGTGCGCGCGTAGCGGATCTCGCCCTGCTTTTGCAGAAATTGCGTGGTCCAGCCCTGCAGCCACAGCGCGCGTCCGGCCAGCGACGCGAAGGCGACAAACATCACCACCAGCACCACGCGCGAACGCCAGTTGGGCAGGCGCACCGCCAGCACGGGGCTTTGCGAAAACGACATGCCCTTGGACGCGGCTACCCGCGCGCTGCTTGGGCCGTGCGCGCCACGCTTCATGGCGCACCTTCGGTCAGGTATTGCGTGCGCGCCGGGCTCAAAGTCGTCATGCCCAGGTCAGTGCGGGCGATGTGTTCGATGCGTTCGTGCTTGCCCAGCGTGGACTGGTCCAGCTGCAGCTGCGACCAGTCGATGTCGAGCTGGCGCGCCTGCGCTTGCGAGCGCTCCAGTTCGATGAACAGGTGGCGCGCCTGATACTGGGCGTTCACCAGCGACAGCGCGCACGCCACCAGCAGCGTCACCAGCAGCACATTGAGCTTGCCGCTCATGGCTTGGCCTTGCTCGCCAGGCGCTGCGCGACGCGCATCACGGCCGAGCGCGAGCGCGGGTTGGCGGCCACTTCAGCGTCGGACGGCTTGATCTTGCCGATCAACTTCATTTCCGGCTGGGGCAGGTCGACGGCGCGGATCGGCAGGCGCCGGTCCGGCTGCGGCAGCGTGACCTTGCTGGCCAAAAACTGCTTGACCATGCGGTCTTCCAGCGAATGAAAACTGATCGCCACCAGGCGCGCGCCGGGCGCGAGCACGGCGTACGCCTGATTTAAGCCTGTCTCAAGGTCTTCAAGCTCTTGATTGATGAAAATCCGGATAGCCTGAAAGGTACGGGTGGCCGGATCCTTACCCTTTTCCCGTGTTTTGACCGCGTTTGCCACGATAGCGGCAAGCTGTCGTGTGCTTGAAATTGGCTCGACTGCCCGGCGAGCAACAATCGCCTTTGCAATCTGAAAAGCAAACCGTTCTTCCCCATATTCGCGTATCACCTTTTCTAATTTTTGCTCGGTTTCAACGGCCAGCCAGGCGCTGGCCGACATGCCGCGCGTGGTGTCCATGCGCATGTCGAGCGGTCCGTCGTTGCGAAAACTAAAACCACGCGTCGCGTCGTCCACTTGGGGCGACGAGATGCCCAGATCAACCAGCACGCCATCGACCTGGGTGACGCCGCGCGCGGCCAGGCTGGCGACCATCGTGGCGAAACTGTCGTGCACGATTTCGAAGCGCGGATCGTCCATCTGTTCGGCCGTGGCGATCGCCTGCAAATCCTTGTCGAACGCGATCAGGCGCGCCTTCGGGCTCAGGCGCGACAGAATCAGGCGGCTGTGACCGCCGCGCCCGAAGGTGCCGTCAACGTAGATGCCATCGGCGCGCGCGCCCGTCAGGTCGAGCGCGTCAACGGCTTCTTCGAGCAATACGGTCTGGTGTTGAAAGGATGCTTGCGCCAACGTCGTCATTGCGGCGCCTTCAGAAAGAGAAATTGGAGAGTACATCGGGCATGCCGCCCGCGATGGCGGCCTGCTCGTCTTCGGCCAGCTTGACCGCATCCCAGATTTCAAAGTGACTGCCCATGCCCAGCATCATCACGTCGCGCGCCAGGCCGACGGCGGCGCGCAATTCGGGAGCGATCAGGATGCGTCCGGCGCCGTCGATCTCGACGTCGCAGGCATTACCGAGGAAAATGCGTTGCCAGGCGCGCGCCGACATGGGCCAGGCGGCGATCTGCTCGCGGTGCGCTTCCCAGACGGGACGCGGAAACACCAGCAGGCAACCTTGCGGGTGGCGGGTAAGCGTGAGGCGGCCTTCGCACTGAACTGCCAGTGCGTCACGATGCTTGGCAGGCACGGAGAGCCTGCCTTTTGCATCGAGATTGATTGCGGACGCGCCTTGAAACACGGATTAGCCTTAGCCTTTGAATTGTATCAGTTGTCGTTATTGTGGAGGAGGATGGTGAAAACACCCCACAAAATTACACTTTTTCACACAGTTTCCCACTTTAGATGATGGTTTCTTGGTGGTCAAGCGGTTTCCAAACTGCAAAATCGGAAATAAACTAATGAAGTCAAGGACTTAGCGCACTTCCTTGAAGCGCGCTAAAGTGAAAATGTGTCGATAAATTAGGCACTTACAAACCATAGTGAATGTGCCACCTCATCTATACACATGGGTTTATGTGTGGCATGGAGGTTAAATCCTCGCATAAAAAAATATTAAAATATTTGCACGTAGTTGCCGAGCGACAACAAACTATTTCCGTGCGGAAATTGCACAAGCAGCCCATCCGAGGTAGGATGAAGGTGTCCGCGCAGCGTCTTTCCAACGCGTCCCAGGCCCGCCCGAACGGGGCCTGAACCGATTACGCACGACGCCGCGCGCCATCTGCGGGTGGCCTTGCCGGTGCCCGCGAGGAGATTGCCGTGAGCATCACCCTTGCCCGTACCCGCACCGTGTATGACATCGGCGCCGTCCAGGGCGCGCTGGACGCCTGTCGCGGTCGCTCCCCTGAACTCGAAGCGTTTTACCAACGCATGCTCGGCAGCGGCGCGGAACGCTTCGTGACCACCCCCTCCTCGCCCGACGCGCTGGCGCCGCTGGCCGACGAATGCCCCAACTTCGGCATCGTGCTCGACGACCTGACGCGCTACCTGGCGCTGGCGCACGCGGGCGACGCGGGCCTGAACGTGATGCCGCTCTTACTGTTGGGCGAGCCGGGCGTGGGCAAGACCCACTTCGCCAAGCGGCTGGCCAGCGCGATCGGCACCGACTGCGAACTGATCAGCATGAACACGCTCTCGGCCGGTTTCGTCATCACCGGCAGCTCGGCCAGCTGGAAGGGCGCCAAATGCGGCAAGGTGGCCGAACGGCTGGTGCGCGGCCAGTACGCCAATCCGGTGGTGGTGCTCGACGAAGTGGAAAAAGCCACCGGCTCGTCGCAGTCCGACCCGCTGGCGGCGCTGTACCAGTTGCTTGAGCCGGAAACCTCGCGCGCCTTCCGCGACGAATTCATCGACGTCGAGATCGATGCCAGTCAAATTTTTTGGGTGCTCACGGCCAACAGCACCGAAGGCATCCCGGCGCCGCTGCTCAATCGCATGGCGGTCTACGAGGTGCCCTCGCCCACGCCCGAGCAGGCAGCAGCCATCGCCCAGCGCATCTACGCGGCCTTGCTGCGCGAACTCAAACTGTGCAAGTTCGCCGGCCAGCTGGGCGAGGCGGCGCTCGACAAACTGGCGCACGTGTCGCCGCGCGACCTGCGCAAGACGCTGCTCGACAGCCTGGGCTACGCGGTGTCGGCCGGCCACGACGACGTCAGCGCCGACGACATTCACCTGAAACCACCGCCGGGCCGGGCCCGCATCGGTTTCTGAGTCCTGGTGTCAGCGCAACTAGCCTCTTCTACCTCCGAGTTGAGCCGCATCTGGCATGGTCGCCCATTCGGGTGACATGCTGCCCTTCAAGCGCCGCGCGAGTGCCGACAATGATCTGTATGCCAGCGTTGCCAACTGGCGCTAGCATGCAAGCAATTTCACATGCCGTCCGATTCGGCGTCCTGCGCTTGCATGCGCCGTCTACAGGTAACGCTTGATCAAACTACTGTTTCGCTGCGCAACGCTCATCGTCGCAGTGATGCTTGTGCTTGATATCGCGCTGCCAGCCAAGACCGAGTCGCTTCGAGTGGATCGGCACACGATCAATTCCCGTCGGAGTCGATCCGGCGATGGGATCGAGTTCATCGGCGACACGGTCCCACGCTGTTCGGCCGATTATTCGACCTACGGCAAACGCAAGGACGGCGATACCGTCGACGTTCCGACCATCAAACTACTCCACCATTGCCTGCGCATCACCCAGGGCGACGCGCTACTCGTCGATGAACCACACTGGAAATTCATACGACTCCTGGGCAGCGCCGCAATGATCGCCTCGGCGATCGCATTGATCAGGGATCACACCCGGATTTGAAACCTTACCCAATCAGTCCCGTCGCACCGTGAGCGTGCTCGGTTCGCCTATTTTTATGTGAAGGCTATCTCGTGGAGCACCTTTATCTGGGTACGAGAAATCGCGCCGCGCCGTTTGGCCTTCGCAGCGCGTGCGCGCAGCGCAAGCTGTTGACAGCGTGCGCACGCGATGGATTATCATTTGCCAGCGCGCCGCCCCAAGCCAGCCAAGTGACTGGTACGATGCAGTCGAGACGTCTTCTGACGCGCCCGCCCAGCGAAATTGACACATTCATCGAAGCATTGATCATGCATACCGACACCACACCCAGCACCACACCATCCATCGCGCCCGCGTCTGCGCCGGCCGCCGAAAGTCCGTATACGATTCCGCTTGGCACGGTATTGGCAGGCACGGTACGCGTGGAAGCGCCATTTCGAACCTGGCCATGCACGCTCATTGAATTTACCGGCGGCGCGTTCAGCTACGTGTCGCCGGACTGCCGCCTGTACCGGGTTACGCTAGGGCGTTATTGCTCGATCGGCGATGGCGTCTCCATTTTGTCGCAACATCCGACCGACCGCCTCACGTCCAGTCCCGTGCTGTACCAGTCGCTGTTTGCGGCGCCGTTCAATGGCCCGGCCACGCCCTTATTCGACAGTTTGGCCGATACCGTGATCGGCAATGACGTGTGGATAGGCGCGAGCGTGCAGATCAAGACGGGCGTGCGCATCGGTGACGGCGCGGTAATCGGCGCCGGCTCCGTGGTGAGCAAGGACGTCGCGCCCTTCATGGTCGTCGCGGGTGTCCCGGCGCGCGTGATACGGGCACGTTTTCCAGCGTCGACCATCCAGCGCATACAGGCGCTGGCATGGTGGCGCTTTAATATTCTGCCGCTTGGCCTGTCGGCCAATATCGACGAGGCGCTCGATCAGCTGGAGCGGGAATTGGCCGCTGGCCGCCTGCCGCTGTATACGCCCGGGTTCAGTCGCCTGTGGACTGACAGCAAGAACGGCGCGATCATGGGGCGCAAGGAGCCCTAATCGGTCGCGCTAGCAATCGCCCCGCGCACGTGGCCTGCGCGCGCCCGACAGTCATCTATCCTGGTCACCCCATGCACATTGTCGTCCGCTTGCTGCTCATCGCCTTGTTGTTGTATGCCGCGGCGTGCGCCGCTTTGTACGTGCGCCAACGGACGCTGATCTATTTTCCTCAGCCCAATGGCGGCGACAGCCCGGCAACCTTGCTCAGTCTGCCGGTCGCCGGCGCCACGTTGCAGGTGTCGGTGCGTGCGCACAATGGGCCCAAGGCCTTGATCTACTTTGGCGGCAACGCCGAAGACGTCTCGCTCCACCTGGGCGCATTCTCGCGCGCGTTTCCGGAGCACGCGATCTACTTGCTGCATTACCGCGGCTACGGCGGCAGTTCGGGCACGCCCACCGAGCAAGCGCTACACGCCGATGCACAAGCGCTGTTCGACCACGTGGCACTGGCGCACCGCGACATCGCCGTCGTCGGACGCAGCCTTGGCAGCGGCGTGGCGATACGCCTGGCCAGCGCGCGCCCCGCCACGCGGCTGGTGCTGGTGACGCCCTACGACAGCTTGCAGGAGATCGCCGCGCGCCAATTTCCCTACTTCCCGGTGCGTTGGCTGCTGACCGACAAGTTCGAGTCCTGGCGCTGCGCGCCGTCGATACGGGTGCCGACGCTGCTGCTGGTGGCCGACAACGACGCGATTATTCCGCGCGCCAGCACCGAGCGCCTTGAGCTCGCGTTTGCCAAGGGCGTCGCCTCGCTCGTCGTTCTGCCCGGCACCGGCCATAACACCATCTCCGACAGCGCGCAGTATCTGGAAGTACTGCGCGCGGCCCTGTGACGGCGCATCCGCGCGGCGCCATGCAGGTCACTGTAATGCGACATGGCAAGCCGTTGCTGCCTGCCAAGCCATGGCGCACGCCTGCGCAGCGGCTCGCGTCGATAGAGAATGACGCCGCGCTGGCCACCGACGACGCGCCGGCAGCGCACGGCGCCTGCGCGCCGCTGGCCATGTGCGTCGTGTCGAGCAGCGCAGAATCGCTCAAGCGGGCCGTACGCGTCATACTGCCATCTCTATTTCACCACTGCCCACGCGGCGCGCTGTCGTATGCATGAACTTCGCTTTGACGTTTTCGGCATACTGATCGCCATCGCGGCGAGCGCGCGCGGCTGGCAAGCGTTTTACCTCGGCGCCGACGGCAAGCGTCGGCCCGCCGATTTCATCGTGCCCGACGACATCCCCGAAGGCGAGTTGGCGCAGTATCTGGGCGACCTGTTCCACGAATCGGCGACGCCGACGAACGGCGACGTGACAGCACTGTCGCGCGCCCGGCCTGCGCTGCGCGTGCCGGCCACCACCAGCGTTGCCCCGCTCGGACCTGCGCGGGTTTATAGTTCTTCTTTTTTGCGGCCCGCCGCCAACCTCGACCTTCACCACGAACCATGCCTATCCAAACACTCCCACTGCCCGCAGCGGCGCAACGCGACACCGATGCCGTTCAAATGCTCAGCGCCTGGGTCGCCGAAGACGGCCAGCATTGCAGCGCCAATGTGGGCATGTGGCATGCCGACGTGGGCGACGAGCCAACGGCGTGGGGCGTCCTGCTGGCCGACATCGTGCGCCACCTGGGCAAAACAGTCAAAGGCGAGCGCGGCATCCGCCCTGACGAGACGATCGAGCAGATCGTCGATGCGATGCTGGGCGAACTGAATGAACCGAGCACCCCCGCCGCGAAAGCGAAATAAGCCGGCGCGCGCTGCAAATTGCCACCGGCGTGCTCGGCGCCGTCCCCATCCTGACCGGCATCGTCGGCCTGTTCGGACTAAGCGATCCCCTGTACGCGGGGCCCGGATTGCCGGCCAACGCCATGCTCGACAGCAATCTGCGCTTTCTCAGCGGCGTCTGGCTCGGCCTGGGACTGGCGGTGTTCTGGCTGCTCCCCCGCATCGAGACGCAAACGGCGTTGTTTCGCATCCTGTGGGGCATGATTTTTCTGGGCGGCGTAGGTCGCTTGCTGTCGATGTTATTGCTCGGCTGGCCGCCGCTACCGTTCATCGGGCTTACCGCGCTGGAAATCATCGGCGCGCCGATCGTCGTGGCATGGCAGGCGCGCCTGGCCAACGCGCGCCTGCCGCAGCGCTCAGCCTGAGCGCGCGCCGCCGCGTCCGCCAATCAAACTCAGATCTCGGCCCACTTGCGCGTATTGGTCTGGTTGGTGAGGTTGGTGGCGTGCGCGTAAAACTTCCACACGCCAGCGTTGCGGCGCCGCCCGAACACGAAACCCAGGCCGTCGTACGCGGTCTGATACTCGCAGTAGCGCAGGTTGCCCACCGGGATGGCCAGCGTGTTGCACACTTCGACGATCGAGGCGCGCTGGGTCAGCCGCGCCACCACGCCGGTGCCCACATTATCGTTCGAGTGAAACAGCGTGACCGCGCCGGCATGGCGCGCGGCGGCGATGGTGCATCCACTCAAGGGACCGGTGATGAAAAACGTCGCCGCGCCGTCCAGCCGCATATAGGTGCAGTGGTTTTCCTGGAACGGCAGATAGCGCAGCCCGATATCGGCGCCGGACGGAATCGGCTGGAACGAGCGCTGAATGCGTCCCATGCCCAACTTGGCGCCGAGCGCGACCATGTTGCTCGAATGGATGGCCTGGCCGCTGCCGACCGTGTGTATCATCGAAATGAAGACGGCGGGCGCCTGCGTGTACAGTACCGAATGTTTGCCGTTCAGTAAGGCGACGGCGCCGCCGGCCTGCGACGCGAGCGCTGACGGCGGGGCGTTTCTGATCTCGGCGCGGTGATGCCCAAGGTAGCTCTTGGGGTCATTCATGAAACTGGCGAAGCCCATGTTTTTCTCCAGGTTGGCGTGACACACAGACAGGATGCACTTCCGCAGGTGCCGCGGAACTTATCATTATTGCACCAGTTCGAGCTGGCGGCACGTGTTGCGTGGAAAACCTTGTGATCCATCCCAATCGGCGTACGATGATGGCGTCGATCGGGCTGCGCGCACGGCCCCTGTGCCCGGATTGGCCGGCTTGCGGACCACCCGTGCGGCACCTGCACGATGGCGCCGCGCCGGGCACCCACTATTTGCAACCAAGAAATATTTCGTATATCATAACGCCCCTCCCAACCGCTCCGCTCCGTCGAATCATGACCTTCCAGCGACCTATTCTCTCTCTCGCAGCGACGCTGGCATGGGCCGGCGCCTTCGCCGCCCCGGCGAGCGCGCCGACCCCTGCCGCCTTCCAGCAATGGCGCTTGCCGGCCAAGGTGCCGCATCCGGCTGGCAATGAGCCGAGCGCCGCGCGCACCGAATTGGGCCAGATGCTGTTCTTCGACAAGCACCTGTCCGGCGACGGCAGCTTGTCGTGCGCCAGCTGTCATGTGCCCGAATTGGGCTGGAGCGACGGCAAGCCGGTGTCGATCGGCATCGGCGGCAAGCCGATGGCGCGCAACAGCCAGAGCCTGGTCAACGTCGGCTACTACCCGGGGCCGCTGATGTGGGCGGGGCAAAAGAAGCATCTGGAAGACCAGGTCAACGGTCCGATGAAAAGCCCCGATATCATGGCCACCGACATCGACGCCGTGACGGCCTGGCTGGCCAGCGTGCCGGCCTACAAAGAACGCTTCGAGCGCGCCTATCCCGGCGAAGGCATCAACCTGGGCACGCTGGCCAAGGCGCTGGCCAACTTCGAGCGCACCATCATCAGCCGCGATACGCCGTTCGACCAGTGGCTGGCCGGCAAAGCCAACGCGATGAGCGCGCAGCAGCTGCGCGGCCTGCGCCTGTTTACCCGTGCGGACAAGGGCAATTGCGCGTCCTGCCACACGGCGCCCACGTTTTCCGACAACGGCTTTTACAACCTCGGCCTGGCCTCGACCGATATCGGGCGCGGCAAGTTCAGTCCCCTGCCCTTGATGAACGGCGCGTTTCGCACGCCCCAGCTGCGCGACACCGAACACAAGGCACCGTACATGCACGACGGTTCCCTGAAAACCCTGATGGCCGTCGTCGAACACTACAACAAGGGCGGCGGCCAAGCGGGCACCGGCAGCGTCTCGCCGGGGCTGCGCCCGCTGCACCTGTCGCAACGCGAAAAGGAAGATCTGGTCGCTTTTTTAAAAGCCTTGAGCGGCCCGGTGCAAACCATGGCGCCGCCGGCCTTGCCGTAAAACGCCCACGCCAGCGTGTGCGCCGGGCGCGCTAGCTGGCGCTCAAGGCTTGGCGCGCGATGAGGGACGCGCCGCCCGCGACGCCTTGCGCTCGGGCTGGCGGAAGTCGAACAGATTCATCAAGTCGCCCAGCGCGGGCCGGTTGGCCGGCACGTAGGCGTTGGCCGGGTCGACAATCGGATTGGGCAGGTTGTCGCGGCTGCGTTTGGAAATCGGCGACAAGGACCAGTTGCGCTCGATGAATTTGCTGATCGACGCATGGTCGTAGTAGGTGTGGTCCACATGGCCGCGCTTCGCATACGCCGAGATCGCAATCAGCGGCACGCGCGTGCCGTCGCCGAAGAAGTCGATGAACTGCACGTAGCCCGAATCGAAATAGCCGCCGCCCTCGTCAAACGTGACGAAAATGGCCGTGTTCTTCCACAGCGCAGGATTGCCGCGCACCCGTTCGACGACGTCGGCCACCAGTTGCTCGAAGCTCGGCTGCATCGCATAGCCGGGGTGGCCGGAGATGCTGTCGTAGGGCGCGATCAGCGACACGGCCGGAAACGTCTTCTCGTCCTTGACGTCGACGTAGAACTGCATCAGGTCGACCAGCTTGGCCTTGTCCGGCCCCGTCATCGTCGACGTGAAAAAGGTCGGCGTGTCGCACATGCCGCAGTACTCCTTGTCGGTCTTGATGCCGTCGTTGCGCCCGCCGCTATACCACTTCCACGCCACGCCGCCGGCCGTCATCAGGTCGCCGATATGGGGCATCGCCAGCGGCGGCATCAGGAATTTATCGGCACCGAGCGGCAGCGCGTCGCCGCGCGGCGAGAACGCCGGGTCCATATTGTTGACCATGTAGTAGGTGTCGGGCGCGCAGTTGCCGTCGTTGAAGGCGCGGTACGGCAGCGCGTTCAAGAACGCGCGGATGCCGGCCACGCCCGGCGCGCCCGGATCGGCGCACTTGACGTAGGTGCCGCCCCGATAACCGTCCTCGGTGTACCAGTTGTTGGTGTTGGGCTGGGCGTCGGGGTTCTCGATCTGCTTGGCCGGCGGTTGCGCCGGCTTGCCCTGCTCTGTGTAGAACGACACGTCGGCGGTGGTCAAGGCCAGGTAGTTGGCGGCGGTACCGCCCATCACCGGCTGGTGGTAATTGTCGGCGATGGAAAACTGCTCGGCCAGGGTCTTGAAATAGCGCGCGTCGCCGCTGGCCATATTGTAGAAGCCCATCGCAATGGCGCCCTGGTAGGTGTGGTCGGGCGCCAGCGGATACGGGTTGCTGGGGCCCGGCCCAGTGTGGTCGGCGACCCAGACGAACAGGTCATTCTTGCCACCATCGATCTGCTGCCACATCTGGAAGAAACGGTGGGTCGGGTCACCCGTGTGGGCGCCGTAACTGACGTGGTGGGTGATCGGGAACGGGCCGTTGGGCAGCGTGGCCGGAAAGCGCGCGTCGGGAATGTCCTGGCGCTGACCCAGCGCGCCGGCCGCGTACGGTTGCGGCAGCAGCGCGTAACTGCCGTTGGCGGCGGGCGTGGGCGTGTACGCGCCCAGGCTGGCGCCCAGCTTTTGCGCGGCGTCCTGAAAGCGCGGGCCGGGCGAGCCGTCGGCGTTGACGATTTTTTTGGACAGCAGATTTGAAATCGTCTGGCCTTTCGGCGGCGTGTAGGTGCCGTACAGATTGTCGAAGCTGCGATTTTCGCCGACGATGACGATCACGTGCTCGATCGGCGTGGTGGTGGCGGGCGCGGCGCCGGCGCAGTGGGCGGCCAGCGCGCACGCCAGCAGCAACGGCAATCGGGCGGCGCACAGGTGCTGTCTCGTGTTCATGTCGATCTCAACAACGGAAAATCAAATGCAAAAGGCCCGGATCGCGCCGCAGCAAGCTGGCGTGGCTGCCAGCTTGCTGCGGCGGGCGATCCGGGCCGCGCAGGCCGGACGAATTACAGCTTGCCGGTGACCGTCAGGAATGCCTGGCGTGGCGCGCCGTTGAGCAGCGTGGCGAACGTGCCTTGCCGATCGCTGGTGACAAAACCATTCGTGCCGACGGTGCTGAAGTACTGCTTGTTGAACAGATTGCTCACGTTCAGCTGCAGCGACAAGTCTTTCATCGGGCCGATCGCGCCCAGCTTGTAGCCGGCCGACAGCGTGCCGATCCAGTACGACGGCACGCCGGCGTCGTTCAGATAGCTGTAGTAGCGCTGACCGGTGTACTTGCCGCCCACGCGGGTGAACCACACGCTGTTTTCATACGACAGTTCGGTGCTGAACATCACGCGCGGCGCGTCGACCACTTGTTTGCCGGAGGCCGGCACCATGTGCTTGCGCGCATCCGATTCAGGCAGACTGGCGTCGCTGACATAGCTGTTGTCGCGGTAGTCCGACTTGTACTTCGAATCGTTGAACGTGAACGAGTTGAACCACGACAGCTCCTTGGCGAACTTCCACACGGCGATCGCTTCCACACCCTGGGTTTGCACCTTGCCGACGTTGACAAAGGTGCTAGGGCAACCGGTGATGCCGGCGCAAGTGGCCAGTTGCAGTTGACGGTCGCTGAAATCAGAATGGTAGAGGGCCACCGAACCTTGCAGCGCATCGTGTTTGAAACGCATGCCGAAGTCGACCGTGACAGTCGTTTCCGGTTTCAGCGTCGGGGTGCTGAGCAGGAACGCCGGCTCGGTCTGCGAGAACGGTCCGTTGACGCCGGGCTGGAATGCACGCATCGTTTGCGATGCCGACGCGAACAGCTCGTCGCTGCTGTTGAGGCTGTAGTTCAGACCAACTTGGGGCAGGAAGTTTTTCTTCGATTCGATATCACCAAAAGCGCGTGATCCGACCAAGGACACCGCGTTGATCTTCACATCCGGGCTCTTGAAGCCGACGTTCAGTTTCAGTTTGCCGTCCATCAGCGCGATCTCGTCGTTGACGTAGAACTGCGTCGTGGTGGTGTCGAAGTTCTGTTTGAAATTCGTCGACATCGGATTGCTGACGAAGTAGTTGGTGTCTTCGTTGCCCTGAATCGCGTAGTAGTTACGGGTGAAGCCGTGTTTGTTGCTTTCATACCAGAGGCCGGCGCTGAGCGTGTGACCGCCCAGATCCCAGGTCAGGTCGCTGACGACACCGCTGCGGTCGATCGAGTACTCGCTGGTACGCAGCGAGATCGGCATGGTCGCCGACGATGCCACGCCCGGGGTGTACCAGTGGCCCTGGCCTTGGTCGTCGTGGTGGTAGACGCTGGTTTTCAGGTTGGCGGCGGCGTTCAGTTTCAGGTCCAGCGCCAGGCCGGACAGGCTGTCCTTGCGCAGGCCGCTGGCCTGGTAGTAGGCATCGTCGGCATTGGTCACGCCGCCGGTGTAGATGCCTTTGGCCGCGTTGACGGCGCGCTGGAAGTCGGGCGCGTAGTTATCCCAGTTCATGCCCAGACGCTTGACGCCGTCCAGCGACAAATCCTGATAGTCGGTCTCGACGCGGTCGGAGTAGTTGTAGAAGCCCGACAAGGTGTGCTCGCCGATGTTTTGCACGAACTTGGCATTGAACTGATCCTGATTCTGCGCGCCGTCGCCTTTCCACTTGTTGGCGCGCTGACGCGTGCCGCTGACGTAGAACTTGGTGCCGGTAGGCAGCAGGCCCGAATCAAAGCGCACGAAGGTGCGTTCGGTGCGCGCACTGCCCAGCGTTTGCGCCACCGTCGTACCCATCTCTTCGGACGGGTCGAGCGTGACGAACTGCACGGTGCCGCCCAGGTTGCTGGTCGACGCTGTCGCCAGCGCGCCGGCGCCTTGCGAGACGGCCACGCGGCCCACGTTTTCCGACGAAATCGCGCGGCTGATGTGCAGACCGTTGTTGTTACCGTAGCTCATGTCGCCAAGCGGAATGCCGTCGAGCGTGAAGCCCATCTGGGTCTGCGCGAAACCGCGCACGCTAAAACGGGTCGACCACTCGTAGGCGCCGAACGGATCGGCCGACTCAAAGTTCACGCCGGGCAGTTTTTCCAGCGATTTCAGCGGGCTGGTGCCGGGCACGGCCTTGACCAGATCGCTGCGCGAAATGTTTTGCACCTGACGGCTTTGGCCCTTGCCAAAAATCTCGACGACCTGTGCTTGCGCGACGACGCCAGCGGTGGCGTCCGGCGCGGCCGGCGCATCCGGCTCGGCGGCGTAGGCGCTGCAGGCCAGTGCTTGCAAAACAAACAGATAGATCGGTTTCATGCGAAAACGCTGTTGCATATGATTCTCTCGTACGGGTTAGATGAGTGGGTTCAGGCTTCTGCGCCAAGCTTGCTTGAAAGCTCAGAAACTTAAGACTGGCGAATTATAGGAAGGCCAAATGACGGCTCCATGACACGGGGCGTATCGGGGTCAAGTTGTCGCAAACAGACTGAAACATGTCGGAAATAGGCTGAAGATGAGCATTTTTGCTACACGTATCCCCGCGCGCGGCTGCCCGTGCAGGCATTGGTGCGCACGGCAAAAAGCCGCCGGCGCTGGCGGATTTTTTCGGATCGGATCGGGTGGAAGTGCTGTGCTGTGCTGTGCTGCGCTGTGCTGTGCTGTGCTGTGCTGTGATGTGCTGTGCTGTGCTGTGCTGTGCCTGCGCCCACTAGCGGAGCTGCGGCAGCGAGCGGCAGACGCCGCTCGCATACGTGCTGGCGCGGGCGTAGCGCGCCAGAAACTCAGGCGAGCAGCTTCGGTTCGCTTTTGCCGTACTTGAGCGAGCGCTCGTCGGGCATGGCGATGCCGGTGTGTTCGTTGCGCCCCTGCAGCAGGTAGCGCGCGCGCGCGTCGCCCAGGCTGGCCGCCGCCTGTGCGCTCAGCGCGCCGATCTCGCCCTTCTTCATGCGGTTGATGATCACGCCGACCTGGGTGCCTGCGAATTCGCGCAGCATCCAAGCGTCGCCATCGCTGTCGCCGAACACCATCAGCGGGTCGCCGCGCGCACCGAGAACGTTGCGGATGCCGACCGTCTTGCCCGGGCCCCAGTTGAAGTGCCAGCCCTGGCGGTAGCCGCTGGTGTATTTACCGTCGCGCATGTCCAGGCGCAGGCCGATCACGTTTTCCGGCGCCACCCCGTAGCCCAGATTGGGGTCGGCGGCGAATACCCGCACCACGTCATCGAGGGACGCGGTGCTGACGAACACGTCGATGCCGTTGGCGCGCAGTGTGTGCATCAGCGCGCGGATTTCTTCGTTCACGCGCAGGCCCTGGAAGTGGCTGATCGAGACGATGCCCGCCTTGCCCGGCAAACTGGCCGGACTGTCGAATTTGACCATCCGCAGCGCGTCGCCCAAGCCGTGCAGGTTCGACGCCGCCGCCAGCGCCTGCAGCCCGGCCGGCGTCATGCCGGCGAACAGCGTGATGATCCAGGTGTAGCCGATCTCGATCGGATGGCTGTCGCAGATCGCTTCGTACATGAAATACAGCTTGGCGCGCAAGTCCTGGAACTCGGGCAGCTTGTGCAGCGCGTCCAGGCTGGCGCCGGCGGTACGCGCGTCGGTCAGCCAGCGGTAGTCGGCCACCACGTCGGCGGCCACGTCTTCCATCAGAACGGGCGCGCCGGCGCTGTTCGCATAGCCGGCCTTGAACGGGCCGGAGGGCACGTTGCGGCTGACGACGGCGGCAAATTCGTCCGGCGTCATGGCGAACGCAAACTGCTCGATCAGGTAGACCAGCAGCGCTTCCTCGCAGTCGTTCATGATGCAGGTGTTATCCCAGTCGAACACGGCGTAGGGCCGGCGCGCCGGGTTGTAGCGCGCGCCGGCCACGCCAAATTGCTTGATCACCGACTCGAGCCGGCGCGCGTTCAGCGCCGACCAGCGCGCCGGATCGAGCGGCACGGCGGCGGGAGCGAGGCGCGTGGAGGGCGCGATGGCCGCGCCGGCCGCCATGGGGGCGACGACAGAAGCGGCGACAAGATTTTTCAGAAGTGAGCGGCGTTGCATGAAACCCTTTCGGCTGGCAGTGCGTTGAAGAACGCAAAAACAGCCGACTGTAGCACGCGAATATGACCGCAATTTGACTAAAATGGACAGGGAGTTGACTCACGCCGGCCCACGCGATTCGGGCCGGGAGTTGATGCGCTTGCCATTCTGAGCCGCGCGCGATGTGTGCCGGCCCGACCGATGACGCGTGCATCCCCTAGACCGTATTTCCAGCCCATGCGGTGCGCGACAGCGCCGCGCGCGATTTGTGCCGGCTCGCCCAATGACGCGTGCACCGCTTGCACCGCTTACGCCACACCGCCAGTCCTTGCGCGGCGCAAACCGATCTATGCCGGCTCGACCCATTGCGTCGAACGGGCCACCGCCCTGGCCCACTGCGCCAGCATGCTCTGGCGCTGATCGGCGTTGATCGATGGCTCGAAGCGCCGTTCGGCCTGCCACTGGGCCGCCACCTCGTCGCGCGTCTCCCAGAAACCGATCGCCAGGCCGGCCAATTGCGCCGCGCCCAGCGCGGTCGTCTCGAGCACGCTCGGGCGCACCACGGGCACACCCAGCACGTCGGCCTGGAACTGCATCAGCATGTCGTTGGCGGCCGCGCCGCCGTCGGCGCGCACTTCCAGCACCGGGAAATTGACGTCTTTTTGCATCGCCGCCAGCAGCTCGGCGCTCTGGTAGGCGATCGCCTCGAGCGCCGCGCGCGCGATGTGGCCGCGCCCCGTGCCGCGGCTGATGCCCACGATGGTGCCGCGCGCATACGGGTCCCAATGCGGCGCGCCAAGGCCGGAGAAGGCCGGCACCAGCATCACGCCGCCGTTGTCGGGCACGCTGGCGGCCAGCGCCTCAATCTCGCTCGACTGATTAATGATGCCCAAGCCATCGCGCAACCACTGCACGGTGGCCCCGCCCATGAACACGCTGCCTTCGAGCAGGTAATCGGTGTTGCCGTCGACCCGCCAGCCCACCGTCGTCAACAGGCGGTTGTGCGAGTTGACCGGGTGGCTGCCGGTTTGCATCATCATGAAGCAACCGGTGCCGTAGGTATTTTTGACCATGCCGCGCTGGTGGCAAGCCTGGCCGAAGGTGGCCGCCTGCTGGTCGCCGGCGATGCCCGCCACGGGAATCGGGTGGCCAAACAGCGCCGCGTGGGTGTTGCCCACTTCCTCGGCCGAGGACACTACCTGTGGCAGTATCGACACGGGAATGTCGAACAGGTCGAGCAGTTCCTGGTCCCAGCGCATCAGGTGGATGTTAAACAGCATCGTGCGCGCGGCGTTGGAAACGTCGGTCACATGCACGCCGCACAATTTATAGGTCAGCCAGCTGTCGATGGTGCCGAACGCCAGTTGTCCCTTGTCCGCCTTGGCGCGTGCGCCGGCCACGTTCTCGAGCAGCCACTGCAGCTTGGTGGCGGAAAAATACGGGTCCAGTTCCAGCCCCGTGTTGGCGTGGATGTGGCGGTCGCTGCCGGCGGCGCGCAAGCTGGCGCACTGCTCGGCCGTGCGCCTGTCCTGCCACACGATGGCCGGCGCGATCGGCTCGCCCGTCTTGCGGTCCCACACGACGGTCGTCTCACGCTGGTTGGCGATGCCGATGGCCTGGATCTGGGCCGCTACAACATGGTTCTCGCGCATCACCTGCTGGGCGCACGCTAGTTGGCTGTTCCAGATGTCGTTGGCGTCGTGTTCGACCCAGCCGGGCTGGGGAAAGTGCTGGGGAAATTCCTGCTGCGCGCTGCCGCAGGGCTGACCGTGATGGTCGAACAGGATGGCGCGCGAACTGGTGGTGCCCTGGTCGAGGGCGAGGATGTAAGCTTTCATCGGCAGATCCCGGGCTGTGCAGCAGTCAACGATGGGCAAGCGCGGGCCGCCGGCATGCCGGCGGCCACGATAAAAAATAAGTGAAGCAGGCCGATAGGCCGGATTTTGTTACGGCATCCATTCTTGCGAACTTCTGCTATGACAGCCATTCCTCTAGGCGCCGAATTACTCCGGCGCTCAAGCTTTCTACCCGCACGCTCCGCGAGCCGCCTCAACGCGTGCCTATTTGAAATTGCTCCAGATGGAGGTTACCGCGTTTCACCGTAACTTAATACGCTCGTCTCTGTGGCCCTATTCCTCGCCTTATACCTTGCGGCTTTCAGCGGACGGCCGTTAACCGTCATCCTGCTCTATGGAGTCCGGACCTTCCTCCCGCCAACGCATTGCTGCGTCAGCCAGCGACTGTCTTGGCCTGCTTCGGCTGCCATTGTACCTTGCCGGGCGCCTAGCCGGCAAAAGGCTTGCCCCGCGCGGGGCCGATTCCTAAAATTGGTGTCGCGATTTGAAAAGCCGCCGCCCGGACGCTCGCATAGAATGACGGCACACTGTGACCTGCGCGCCCGCGCGAGCAACCCTAAAGGTAGAAACGACCATGACGCAACACTCCCGTACCGGCGGCCAGATTCTGGTCGATGCGCTCAAAATCCACGGCGTCGACACCGCCTTCGGCGTGCCCGGCGAAAGCTACCTCGACGTGCTCGACGCGCTGCATGATTCCGACATCCGCTTCATCATCAACCGCCAGGAAGGCGGCGCCGCCTTCATGGCCGAAGCCTACGGCAAGCTGACCGGCAAACCGGGCATCTGCTTCGTCACCCGCGGCCCCGGTGCGACCAACGCGTCGATCGGCGTGCACACCGCCTACCAGGATTCGACCCCGATGATCCTGTTCATCGGCCAGGTCGGCAACGACTTCATGGACCGCGAAGCGTTCCAGGAAATCGACTACCGCCGCATGTACGGCCAGATGGCCAAGTGGGTCACCCAGATTGACCGCGCCGAGCGCATTCCCGAATATCTGGCGCGCGCCTTCCAGGTCGCCACCAGCGGGCGGCCCGGCCCGGTCGTGCTGGCACTGCCGGAGGACATGCTGATCGACATGGCCACCGTGGCCGACACGCGCTGCTATCAGCCGGTGCAGGCGTCGCCGTCGGCGGCCCAGATCGACACATTGCGTGGCATGCTGGCCGAGGCCAAGCGCCCGATCGTGCTGCTGGGCGGCACCACCTGGAACGCGCAAGCCTGCGCCGACCTGCAAAGCTTCGCCGAAGCGAACGCGCTGCCGATCGGCTGCACCTTCCGCTTCCAGGATTTGCTCGACAACGCGCACCCGAACTACATCGGCGACGTCGGCATCGGCATCAACCCGCTGCTGGCGGCGCGCGTCAAGAACGCCGATCTGATCATCGCGATCGGCCCGCGCCTGGGTGAAATGACCACCGGCGGTTACACGCTGCTGGCCTCGCCGGTGCCGCAGCAGCGCCTGGTGCACATCCACGCCGACGCCGAGGAACTGGGCAGCGTGTACCAGGCCGAGCTGATGATCAACAGCGGCATGCCGCAAGCGTGCGCGATGCTGGCCGCGATGGCGCCGGTGAACGCCGACGCCTGGCGCGACAGCGTGCCGGCCGCCAAGAAGGAATTGGCCGCTTATCAAGAGCAGCCTTTCATCTTCAAGGACGGCAAGGCGCCACTCGACCTGTGGCAAGTGGTGCAGGAACTGATGGCGCAAGTACCCGCCGACACCATTTTGACCAACGGCGCCGGCAATTATGCGTCGTGGGCGCACCGCTTCTACCGTTACGGCGGCATGCGCACCCAGCTCGCGCCCACCAACGGCGCGATGGGCTACGGCGTGCCGTCCGGCGTGGCCGCGAAAATCGTCCATCCTGAGCGCACCGTCGTCACCTTCGCCGGCGACGGCGAATACATGATGAACGGTCAGGAACTGGCCACCGCCGTGCAATACAAGGCCGGTGTGGTCATCATCGTGTTCAACAACCAGATGTTCGGCACCATCCGCATGCATCAGGAACGCGACTACCCGGGCCGCGTGTCCGGCACCGAGCTGCACAATCCGGACTTCGCGGCGCTGGCGCAGGCGTACGGCGCGCACGGCGAAGTGGTCAACACGACCGACGAGTTCGCGCCGGCGCTGGCACGCGCGCTGGCGCACACCCGCAGCGCCAACCTGCCGGCCCTGATCGAGCTGCGCTACGACGGCAACCTGATCACGCCGAACGCCACGCTGGCCACCATCCGCGCGAACGCCGAAGCGGCGCGCGCCGCCCGCACGCAGTAAGTTCCCCGACGCTGGGGCGGCGCCATCGCAGGCGCCGCCCCAGGCCCGTCCCGCGCTGTCCCGTCCCTGCGCCGTCCCGCCCCATACCGCCGCACCCCACATTTTCGACATAAAACGCCCCTGCTTACACATTATTGTTGACAGCCTGTGAGGACCTTGCGAGCATAGCAAGCACGTATCAGGCCGCCGGCCCTGGCCCATTTGCGCGACACCATGCGCTGCCAGTGCCTGTCCCGCCGCGCCGAACAGGTGCAGCCATCAGGTCTGAGTCAAGTCCTTGCTTTATTGAAAACGCGCCATGCGCCCGTCTGTTTCTGACCGTCGGTCTGCCGACCCTTCCCCGTCACGGGGACAGAACAGCCCCCCATGGCCGCACGTCCTTGGCGCCGCGCTGCGATTGCGATGTCACGCCACTTGCGCCGCGCCTGCACGCCGGCCCAGGTGAGCAGTCGTCACGCAGTCTGCCGTTCTCGCCGATCCACGCTTACACACCTTGACACGCACCGGGACAGAAAACACATGAATATCGAAAACATGAAGATCGGACTGCGTCTGCGCATGGCTTTTGCCATCATTCTGTTGCTGCTCGCTGCAACGACCGCGGTCGGCATCAGCAGCATGGCCACCCTCAACGACAGCACCAGCATGTTGGTCAGCAGCCATTGGGTCAAGGCGCAACTGGCCAATGACGCGCTGGACAACACGCGCGGCAGTATCGCGCGCGTGTTCCAGCTGAACGCCCAGAGCGACGAAGCGACCTCCGCCACCGCGCAGGCGCGTTTCAAGGCGAACATGACGAAGTCCGACGAGGCGCTGGCCAAACTCGAACCGATGCTCGTGGCGCCGGAAGCGAAAGTGATCATGGCCAAGATCAAGGAGTCGCGCAACCGCTATGTGGCGGCGGTCGACAAGGTCGCCGCGCTGCTCAAGGGCGGCGACCGGGAGGGCGCGAGCAAGCTCGCTTACGGCGAAGCGTATGTCGAGCTGCACGCGTTTGCCAGCAACCTGCGCGAGATGGTCGACTTTCAAAGGAAGCGTTTCGAGGACGAAGGCGCGCACAGCAACCGCACCTATGAAAGCGGACGCATCAAGATGCTGGTGCTGGGTGTGCTGGCGTTTCTGGCCGGCCTGGTGCTGGCGGTGCGCATTTCGCGCTCCATCATCGCCCCCATCGAGCACGCGCTGGAGATCGCCAAACTGATCGCCGCGGGCGATCTGACCGGCAAGATCGAGGCCAGCAGCGGCAACGAGATCGGCCAGCTGATGCTCGCACTCAAGGCCATGAACGACAGCCTGCTGGGCATCATCGGCGCCGTGCGCAACGATATCGCGTCGATGAGCACGGCGGCCGGCGAGATCGCCAGCGGCAATATGGACCTGTCGGCGCGCACCGAAGCGCAAGCCAGTTCGCTGGAACAGACGGCGGCCTCGATGGAGGAATTGAACAGCACCGTCAAGCAAAATGTCGACCACGCGCGCCAGGCCAACGAACTGTCGCGCTCGGCATCGGAAACCGCCGTCAAGGGCGGCTCCGTGGTCGCGCAGGTGGTCGATACGATGGAATCGATCAACGCCTCATCGAAGAAGATCGTCGACATCATCAGCGTGATCGACGGCATCGCGTTCCAGACCAATATTCTGGCGCTCAATGCGGCCGTCGAAGCGGCCCGGGCCGGCGAACAGGGGCGCGGTTTTGCCGTCGTCGCCGCCGAAGTGCGCACGCTGGCACAGCGCTCGGCGGCGGCGGCCAAGGAAATCAAGACCCTGATCGCCGACTCCGTCGACAAGGTGGACCTGGGCAGCAAGCTGGTCGACCAGGCCGGCGCGACGATGACCGAGGTCGTCGACAGCATCCGCCGGGTCACCGACATCATGACCGACATCACCTCGGCCAGCGAGGAGCAGTCGCAAGGCATCGGCCAGGTCAACCAGGCGATCATCGATCTGGACGACGTGACCCAGCAAAACGCCGCGCTGGTCGAACAGGCAGCGGCGGCGGCCGGTTCGATGCAGGACCAGGCCGCCCATCTGGCGCGCACGATGGACTTTTTTCACGTGGGCGCGGCGACGCCGGTGCGCGCAGCGGCGCACTTGCGTCTGCCCGCCTGACGGCGCGCCCGCGATGCGCGCGGCCGACTGTGCACACTGACAGCGGCGTGATCCAGTTCTCCCGCTTCAAGCCCGGATAGGCGGCGAAATCGGCCGCGTTGTTTGTGACCAGCAGTACGCCAAGTGCCGGCGCATGCGCGCCAATCACCTTGTCGAACGCATCCCTGTGGCGTTCACGCGCGGCCATACGCACGGCGCCGTAAGCACGTGCTGCGCCAGCGTCGCAAGCGAGCATGGGAATGTCTCCAAACAGCGCGGCCAGCGTGCGCCGCTCGTGCGCCCGTTCGCGCGCGGCAATACGCCAAACTCCAGTTCGGCGCAGGTCATGGCGGAGATCACCACGTCGCCCACGAAACAGGCTGTGAAGCCTTTGGCGAGCCGCGCCGGCTGGTTCCTGATCAGGTAGATGCAGAAATTCTTGTCGAGCATATAGCGCGCCATTATCTCGCCTCCCGCTCGCTCTGCTCCCGCGCGCCGCGTCCGTCGGCCATCATGTCGGAGCCGAAATCGGCAAATTTCACCAACACGCCGCCCAGCGAGCGCCGTGCCGCACGGATGTGCAATTGGTCACCTATCCGTTCAATTACAAGCTCGATGTCGTTGCGCACGTAGGCCAGTTCGGCCGGCGTGAGCGCGGCCTGCGCATTGCCATCGCGGAAAATTTTAGTGCGGCGTATGGGAATGCCTACGTCAATGGATGGACATATGTGTACTACCGTCTCGGTCCGGGCAATGTCCAGACAAATCACCGCCATTGCCGCCCCGCTTGCTCGCCCCCAACTGCGCACGATGCGCCAAATTGGCATCACGTTCTCTGCTAGGCGCAAGTACTGAGATCCAGCCGACCAATTTAGCAATATTATTTTACTTGCAAAATTAGCGACACCAGCAAATACTTCGGCCTTACCTTTTCGGGCCTGACCATGACCACTTCCCCATTCAAGCAACTCGCCTGCCTGCTGCTTGCCGCCACCGCGCCACTGCAGGTGTGGGCATCGCAATTGCCGGACTACCCATTCATCCACGCCAGCGGCAGCGCGCTGGTGCACGCGCTGCCCGACCGGGGCGAGATCGATTTCGAGATCAGCGCCACCGACCCAGACCCGGAGGCGGCGCGCGTGCTGGTCGAGAGCCGCGCCAAGGAAGTGCGCGCACTGC
This sequence comes from Burkholderiales bacterium, assembly GCA_038207625.1. GTDB lineage: Bacteria > Pseudomonadota > Gammaproteobacteria > Burkholderiales > Burkholderiaceae_D > JBBQZO01. The sequence continues at coordinate 36,667 of JBBQZO010000011.1, forward strand.
TCACCGACAACGGCGCAGCGACCGACGCCATTGAAGTGCGCGACCTGCGCAAGGACATCCACAAGGCCGACGGCACCGATCCGAAAGCGCCGCCCCAATACGACATCGTCTGCTCGGTGCATATGGATGTGTCCGACCTGACTCACTGGCGTCCCCTCATGCTGGCCCTGCTGAACATGAAAAACATCGACCGCCTGTCGACCGGCTTCAAAGCGTCCGAGCGCGACAAGATCGAACTCGAGCTGATCGCGCGGGCAGTCAAGGATGCGCAGCACAAGGCGGAGGCGATGGCGCTCGGTCTGGGCAAGCGGCTCGGCGCGGCCACCGCCGTCTCGTCCGGGCAGCTGCGCAACCTCGGCTCGGCGGTCGGCTTGGCCTCGACCGACCCCTACCACGATTCCGAAGGACGCAAACCGCAAGACACGGCCGACCTGTTGATGATCGTCGCGCTGAAACTGGAGCAGTCGGTCGACGTCATCTTCCGCATCAAATAGGCGGGCACATGACGCGATGCGACGGCCGCGCGCGGGCGCCGCGTGTTCAATGTTGCAAATGAAACAGCAGGGCGCGGCGCGCGCGCCCTGCTCTGGTAAAATACCCGACATCGAATTCGTCGTGCCCAGCGCCGCTCGGCATGTGCTTGAAGCGCCCTCCCCACACGCCAATGTTTAGTTTCTTTAAGAAAAAGCCCACTGTCCCCCTCACTGCGCCGCCGGCCGAACCTGCCGTTCCCGTTCAAACGCTGGTCGCGCCGACCACCGTGCTGACCGACAGCGCGTCGTTCGCGGCGCCGCCAGCGACGCCGATGGCGCCCGTGTTTGCCGAACCGGCGCGCCCAGCGCAGCCGGCGCCCGCGTCCGCCTTCATGCCGGCGCCGGCGGCACCTTCCGTCGCGGCGGCGCCGCTGCAGCCAACCCACAGCGCAGCGCCGGACGCCATGCCAAACGCCGTCGAGGCGGCCAAGAAGCTGTCCTGGATGGCGCGCCTGAAAGCGGGCCTGTCCAAGACCTCGTCGAGCCTGTCGCTGCTGTTTGTCGGCGCCAAGATCGACGAGGACTTGTACGAAGAACTCGAGGCGGCGCTGCTGATGGCCGACGCCGGCATGGACGCCACCGAATTTCTGCTCGGCGCGCTGCGCAAGAAGGTCAAGGAAGACAAGTTGTTGGACGCCGCCGCCGTGAAAGCGGCGCTCAAGGTGTTGATGATCGAGCTGCTGCTGCCGCTGCAAAAGCCGTTCGAGCTGGGCCGCCACGCGCCGCTGGTGATGATGATCGCCGGCGTCAACGGGGCCGGCAAGACCACCACGATCGGCAAACTGGCCAAGCATTTGCAGGCCAACCACCAGTCGGTGCTGCTGGCCGCCGGCGACACGTTCCGCGCCGCCGCGCGCGAGCAGCTGATCGTCTGGGGTGAACGCAACAACGTGCATGTGATCTCGCAGGCCTCGGGCGACCCGGCCGCCGTCGCGTTCGACGCGGTGCAGTCGGCCAAGGCGCGCGCGATCGACGTGGTGATGGTCGATACGGCCGGGCGCCTGCCGACCCAGTTGCACCTGATGGAAGAGCTGAAAAAAATCCAGCGCGTGATCGGCAAGGGCATGGACGGCGCGCCGCACGAGGTGCTGCTGGTCATCGACGGCAACACGGGCCAGAACGCGCTGGCCCAGGTGCGCGCCTTCGACGACGCCTTGAAGCTGACCGGCCTGGTGATCACCAAACTGGACGGCACCGCCAAGGGCGGCGTGCTGGCCGCCATTGCGCGCATGCGCCCGGTGCCGGTGTACTTCATCGGCGTGGGCGAGACCATCGAAGACCTGCAACCGTTCAATGCACAAGAATTTGTCGAAGCACTGCTCGGATAAGGCCACATGATCGAATTTCACTCCGTCTCGAAACAGTATTCGCCGACCACGCACGCGCTGCGCGAGGTCACCCTGACGGTCAGCAAGGGCGAGCTGGTATATCTGGCCGGCCCGTCCGGCGCCGGCAAATCGACCATGCTGAAACTGATCGCCGCGATGGAGCGTCCCAGCGCCGGCCAGCTGCTGGTCAACGGCCAGGACATCGGCAAGCTGAAACGGGCCGGCGTGCCTTTCCTGCGCCGCAACCTGGGCCTGATCTTCCAGCAGCAACGTCTGCTGAGCGACCGTAGCGTGCTGGCCAACGTGATGCTGCCGCTGTGGGTGGCCGGCGCGTCCAATCAGCAGTCCGAGCTGCGCGCCCGCGCCGCGCTGGACAAGGTCGGCCTGATCGACCGTGCGCTGGCGCGTCCGCTGGAGTTGTCCGGCGGCGAGCAGCAGCGCGTGGCGATCGCCCGCGCGATCGTCAACCGTCCGCAAATCATCCTGGCCGACGAGCCCACCGCCAATCTGGACCGGGCCAGCGCCAACCAGGTGCTCGACGCGCTGCGCGCGTTTCACTCGGTGGGCGTGACCTGCCTCATTTCGACCCACGACGAGCAAGTGCTGGACGGCGCGGCGCGCGTCGTGCATCTCGATCACGGCCAACTGAACGGAGGCCAGCCATGAGAAGCTGGTTGCGCCAACACCGTTTTGCGATTTTGTCCGCACTGGTCCACGTGCGCAAATCGCCCGGCAGTTTCCTGTTCAATGTGCTGGTGGTGGCGATCGCGCTGGCGCTGCCGTTCGCCGGCCTGACGCTGATCGACAATGTGCGGCCGATGTCCGAGCAGCTGTCGGTCGACCCGGAAATCAGCCTGTTCATGACGCCGGCCGCCACCCGCGCGCAGGCGCTGGCGCTGGGCCCGCGCATCCGCGAGATCCTGGCCGACCCGCGCGCCAAGCTCAACTTCGTGCCGCGCGACCAGGCGCTCGCTTCGCTCAAGGACAAGAGCGGGCTGGCCGACGTGATCGCCACGCTGGGCGAAAACCCGCTGCCCGACAGTTATGTCATCAAGCTCTCGACCCTAAACAGCGCGGCCGGCGCCGCCGCCGTCGAGTCGGTCGCGCAGGCACTGCGCGCGCTGCCCGACGTCGATACGGTGCAGGTCGATTCGGCCTGGGTCAAACGGCTGGCCGCGCTGATGGACGTGCTGCGCCTGGTGCTGCTGCTGCTGGCCGCCACCTTGGGTTTGGTGGTGATCGCCGTGGTGTTCAACACGATCCGCCTGCAGGTGCTGACCCAGCGCGACGAGATCGCCATCTCCAAGCTGATCGGCGCGACCGACAACTTCATCCACCGTCCCTTCTATTACACGGGCGCCTTGCTCGGCTTGTGCGCTGGCGCCGTCGCGCTCGGTGCGGTGGCGCTGTCGCTGCGCCCGCTCAACGGCGCGATCGCCGAATTCGCGCGCCTGTATGCGTCCGAATTCCAGCTCGTGCCACTGGCGGCCGGCGCCAGCGCCGCGCTGTTGGCGGTGTCGGCCGGGTTGGGCCTGATCGGCGCCTTGCTGTCGGTGCAACGCCACTTGGCGCGTTTAAACTGACGCCAGCGCCGCCCCCTGCCGGCGAAGCGCCCCCTGGCGGCGCTCGACATCTGCCGCCAGGCAGATCGCGTGCCGATCGGCGACTCGCTCAACGACGTGGCCCACCCCAGCTGTCTGGTCAAGCGGGCCAGCGCCTTCAAGCTCGACAGCGACGTCCTCGTCGCGCACATGTGCGCCCGCGCACAGACGCGACGCTGGCGCGCGGGTAAGCTCGATGTATGGGTCGGCGCGCGGCACGCACCGGCCAGCCATTTCTGCGGCGCAAATGCGCACTTGATTCAGCACATGGATTTATGCCGGGCGACGCGCTACAGTGACGAAAGTCCGTGCATTATTTGTATTTTCACCACACATTTTTGACTATCGCGTCGATATGAGATGGCGATTGGCACTCTCCGGCAGAGAGTGCTAATATACGAAAAACCTGTGCAAAGCGTCCTCAGCAGCAGCACCGCCCCGGGAACTTGCACGGCAGCGTTACAGGTAACAATCAGTAACAGTCGTGCCCGTGAATAGGCCAGTGTGGCAAATTTACGACGAGACACACCGTTTATCGACAAAGGAAGAACATGACTATGATGACCACACAATCCGCATTGGTTCCGACCGGCAGCACTGCCCTGGGCCTCGGATTCACTGGCAATCTGGGCAATATCGACGCCTACATCTCGGCCGTCAACCGGCTGCCGATGCTGTCGCATGACGAAGAAGTATCCTTGGCAACGCGCCTGCGCGACCAGAACGATCTGGGCGCCGCCCAGCAGATGGTGTTGTCGCATCTGCGTCTGGTGGTGTCGATCGCACGCGGCTACCTTGGCTACGGTCTGCCGCACGCCGACCTGATCCAGGAAGGCAATATCGGCCTGATGAAGGCGGTCAAGCGCTTCGATCCGGACCAGGGCGTGCGTCTGGTGTCCTACGCGATGCACTGGATCAAGGCCGAGATGCATGAATACATCTTGAAGAACTGGCGTCTGGTCAAGGTGGCCACCACCAAGGCCCAGCGCAAGCTGTTCTTCAACCTGCGCAGCAACAAGCAGGGCCTGGACGCGATGACGCCAACCCAGATCGATGCGCTGGCCAAGCTGCTGGACGTCAAACGCGAAGAAGTCATCGAGATGGAAACGCGCCTGTCCGGCCGCGACATCGCGCTCGAGTCGCCAACCGATGACGAGGACGACAAGTTCGCCCCGATCGCGTATCTGTCGTCCGAGCTGTCCGAGCCGACCCGCGTGCTCGAAGCGCAACGCGTCACGCGCCTGCATTCGGAAGGGCTGGAAACGGCGCTGTCCAAGCTTGATGCGCGTTCACGCCGCATCGTCGAAGCGCGCTGGCTGGCCAATGACGACGGTTCGGGCGCCACGCTGCACGCGCTGGCTGCCGAGTTCGGCGTCTCGGCCGAACGCATCCGCCAGATCGAAACGGCTGCCCTGAAGAAGATGAAAGGCGCGCTGGCCGCCTTCATGTAAGCGGCACGCATCGCTCTCCCCACAATGCCGTCCGACGCAACTCGGACGGCATTGCGCGTTTACGGCCGCGCCGCGTGCATCCGAACGGGGTACGCGCCTTGCCTGGCGTGCAAACGTGCGCGCCCGCTAGCTGCTACCATGTGGTTTGAACAAGCTTCTGGATACGCCATGAAACATGCCCTGTCACGCAGGCTGAGCCTGCTAATTCTCGCCGTCAATCTGGTCGCGTGCGCCGCTGTTCAGTCGCATCCTGCCGAATCGGCAAGCGCCCCGAACGCTGGCGCAAGTACCTCGAACGCAGCCGCAAGCGCCGCATCGAGCACACCGTCGAGCGCCGGTGCCGGTGCCAGCATGACGCTGGTGCGCGGCCAGCAGAAAACCCCGCTGCCCGACACCAGCATCAGCTTCGACCAGATCGAGGACAGCCGCTGCAAGAAGAACGTGCAGTGCGTGTGGGCCGGCGCGCTCAACTATCGGTTTACCTTGTCGGCCAAAACCGGCACGGAAAGCTTCGCGCTGTCCGAACTGCGCCCGCGCTTCGATTCGGCCCGCCAGCCCGGCCTGAGCGTCACGCTCAAGTCGGCACCGGCGCCGGGCAATGCCGGCGATCCGCCGTCCGAGGCGCCGGTGACGCTGCAGGTCGACACCCACAACTGAGGCGCGCGACGCGGCTCCGGGACCGGCGCAGCACGCTCACTTAGTTGACCATGCGCCCGGCCGGAAACGCGACCGGTGCGCGCAGCATTGCGCGCCAACGCAGGCGCACGATGACGCAGGCGCCGATGCAGCATAGCAGCGTCAGCGACCACCACGGCAAGGGCGCCGGACGTGCGCGCGCCAGTGCGAACACCAGCATCAGCGCCCCCATGCCCAGCACGCTGAGCACCAGCGTCGTGGTGGCCGCGCCGCGCGATGTCGCTGCGTAATTGCGCAAGGAGAGGCCGGCCAGCGGCAGCGCCAGCGCGGTGATCGCCAGGCCAATTTGCAGATCGTCGTTCGACGCGCCCAGCACCAGCATCGATGCCAGCAGCGCCAGCGTGGAGCTGGCCCAGCATTGCAGGAAGCGGCCCAGCATCAGCTGCGCCAACAGGCGGTTCAGCGCGCGTCCCTGCGGCATTACCGGTGTCAGGCGCAGCAGCGCCTGTTCCCCTGTGCTGCGGCGCAGGCTGTCATCGTCCGTTTGCAAGAAGATCGCCATCGTCAGCGTCGCGCTGGCCACCAGCGGCCACATGATGGCGTTCAGATACGCCGCGTCGACGACAACGCCGCACGCCCTGATCGCCTGCACGAGCAACCAGATCAGCGACGGTATCGCAAGGCACCCGACGACGTTGCGGCTCCAGTGATTGCCCGGCCCGAACAGGAAGGGCAACATCGTGCCGCCATCGCCGCGGCGCGCGCAAGCACGGCGCAGGTCCGAAAAATAGCCACGGTTGACCCAGCGCCAGCGCCCCGAGCCGAAGCAGTTCTGCTGCGCCCTGGCGTAGCGCTCGATGGTGGTCCAACTTGCCATGCGCGTCAGCGCCGCCTGGTGCTGGTCGCCGCCGTTTGGCAGCAGTGCGCGCAAGGCCAGCGCGCCGATCGCCAGCAAGGCCAGCGCGGCCGGCACAGCCACGCCCGGATGGGCCAGTGCCGCGCAGGCCGGCGTCCAGAAACGCGTCATCATCAGCAGCGCGCCGCCCGCCGGCAGCAGCGCCACCAGCGGACGCCTTACCATCAGCAGGATGCCGATCAACAGCAGGCCAATGCTCAGCACGAGGCTCAGCGCGTTGCCCACCAGCGCATACATGGCGCCGCTGATCACCAGCGTGGCGGCGCCCCACACGAACGCGCACACCCGCAGCAGGCGCGCGTGCAGCTGCGGCACCAGACGCGCATTGGCTGGCGTGTTCTGCAACTGGATGCCGGCGGCGAACATCAGCGCCCACAGATGGGCGATCATGCCAAGCACCAGCATGGCCAGGATGCCGGCGTCGCGCCGGCCGCTGGTGAGCGCGCCAAACACGGGCAGCACGACCAGGCCGCTCCACAGCACGACGTCGAGCCAGCGCGCGCCATAGCCGCGCCGATACAGCAGCACGCTGCGCAAGATGCTCAGGTAGGGTTTCATTGAGTCACCTCGACGAACAGGTCTTCCAGGCTCAGCGTGTCCACCCGCAGGCCCGGGTGCGCGCTGCGCAGCAGTTCTACTTGCTGCACGCTGGCGCGCGCAATCACGCTGGTCGCGCCGGAACGGTCGCTGCTGCGGCGCAGTTCGCCGGCAAACACCAGCCGCTCGAACAGCGCCTGCGGCCCGCTGATCCGGTGTGCGCTTTCGAGCAGTTCGTCAAGCGCGCCCGCAAGCGCGATCTTGCCATCCTTGAGGAAGGCCACGTCAAGCGCGACGCGCTCCAGATCGGTCAGAATGTGGGTCGAAAAAATGACTGTCGTGTCGCGTTCGATCACACCGTCAATCAGCTCGCGCAAAAACTCGCGCCGCCCGACCGGGTCGAGACTGGACACCGGTTCGTCCAGTATCAGCAACTGCGGGTCGTGCGCCAGCGCGCGGATGATCGACAGGCGCTGCTTTTCGCCGCCCGAAAACTGGCTGATCAACTTATTGCCGGCGGCGCCGTTGAAACCCCAGCGCTGCAGCAAAGCTTCGACTTTGGGCTTGTTCCAGCGCGGGTACATGGCCTTGAAATAGTCGAGCATCTGGCGCGCTGTCATCCACTCGAACAGCTCGCAGCGCTGCGGCACGTAGGCCAGGCGCGCGCGGGTGGCCGCGCTGAGGACGTCGACGCCCTCGCCGTCGATACGCACGCTGCCGGCGTCGGTCTCGCGCAGGCCCAGCATGCATTCGAGCAGGGTCGATTTGCCCGCGCCATTGCGCCCCAGCAGGCCGATCACCTGGCCCGGCGCAATCGACCAGTCCAGTCCTTGCAGCACCGCCTGCGCACCGAAGGACTTGGAAACAGCGGAGAGTTGCACTATCGGTGTCGTCATGATGTCTCTTTCAGGATTTTTTTAAATAGCGCCAACGTGGTGTCGGCGTCCAGTTCGAGCTGCTTCGCTTCCAGCGCGGCCCGTTCCAGGATGGGACGCAGCAATTGGGCGCGGCTGGCGGTGCTGACGCTGGCGCCGCTGCGGTCGGCCACCAACATGCCTTGGCCGCGCCGGCGCAACAGCAGGCCTTCCGTTTCGAGCATGTTGTAGGCCTTCGAGACCGTCATCGGATTGACGGCCAGCGCCTGGGCCACATCGCGCACCGAAGGCATCACGTCGCCGGGCGCGAGCTGGCCGCCGGCCGCCAGCCGGCGCGCCTGATCGATCAACTGACGGTAGATCGGCTCGGCAGAGCCCGTCGCGATCGAAAACAACAGTGAAGTATGGGATGTCATGGCACTCACTTGTGTATTAAGTGAGTAATACAGTAATTCAGTCATGCACCGTCGTCAAGTAGATTTTTTTATCAGACGATACGGCCACCGGGGGCCAACGCTTGCCCGATGGCGCGTCCAGCGACTACCATCGGGATGCCATCACAACAACGAGGGAAATCGCGCCAATGACGATGCACAGCACATTTGTCTGCTTGCTAGCCGCTTTATGCACGCACACGCGCGCCGCATCGCGCGTTGCGGTGCTCGTTCCCATGCTCGTTGCGGGCAAGGCGCAGGCGGGGCCGCCGGCTCACACCACCGCACTACTGCGACAGTTGACGCAACTGGTCGATCGACCAGATTATTTCGACAAAGCGGCGCTGGAACGCGCGTTTGGCATCCGACTGCCGCCTGTTAATTGCGTGCATTTCCCAGCCATGCAACCGGCCCCCGAATTCATTTGCACAAGCGCGTCAAGATTCACAAAGGTCGGACTGGACGTCAGCTACCGATATCACACGCATCACGTCGGCGACACGATCTCGAACGGCATGGTCACGCTTGGTGTGCATTTTAAGAACGCCTGCCTGCAAGTGAGCGAGGTCGAAGCGGCGTTCTCAAAACGGGCCGCGTGGGATGCGTCGGTGTTCGACGAACCACTGGGCGGGGTGGTGTCACGCACGGTGACGAAGCAATTCAAGTTTGACACTGACGGCGTCGATCGCCAGACGTTTACCGTCGTGTTGCATCAAGCAGATCGCTGCGTGGACGAGATCTCGGTGCGCTGAAGAACAATGGCGCGCGTCGCAAGATACTGACTGCGACGCGCGCGGCCGACGCCTTACAGGTGCGGCGTGATTTGCGGCAGCAGGTCGTCGAAGGTGCGTCCCGCGCCATTTTCGCCGATCGCGTGCAGCTTCCATTCGCCGCCGTGGCGGTACAGCTTGACCATGATCTGGGCCGTGTGTGCGCCCTGCACCGACAGGTCGTAGCGCGCCACTTCCTTGCCGTTGGCGGCATTCACCAAACGGCAGTAGGCGTTGGCGACCTGGGAAAAATTCTGCCCCGTGAAGCTGTTGACGGTAAACACCAGACTGTTGACGCCGGCCGGCACGCGCGCCAGCTCGACCACGATCTGCTCGTCGTCGCCGTCGCCGGCGCCGGTGCGGTTGTCGCCCGTGTGGCGGATGCTGCCGTCGCGGCTGGTCAACTGGCGGAACCACACGAAGTCGGACGCGCGCTTGTCCTCACCGAACAGGATGCACGAGGCGTCCAGGTCGATCTCTTCGGTCTTGCTGCCAAAGCCGAACAAGCCCTTCTTCTTGACCGCGTCCCAGCCCAGCCCCATCGTGATGCTCGTCAGGGCCGCGCCGGCTTCCTTGTCGAGCGAGATTTTCTGACCTTTTTGCAAATTGACTGACATGATTCTTCCTTGATTGAGTGATCGATAGCCGGCTTAAGCCTTGCCCTGGGTCCATTTGAGAAAACTGGCGCGGTTACGCGAACACACCACCACTTTGCCCGCGCCGGAGAAGCGCAGCACCATGCCTTCGCCGCTGGTGACGCTGTTGACCAGGTTGCCCAGAAAGCCGGCCGAGGCGCCGGTGGTCACCGAAATCTCGTAGTGCAGCGTGCTGTCCCAGCACACCACGTGCGCGTTGTCGATCACCATGTCCTTGCCGGGCACCACCTCCAGCTCGGAAATCGAGCCGAAACCGGACACGGCCAGCTGACCGCGCCCGGTCGCCTCGGTGATGAAGAAGCCGCCGCTTTGCGCGAACAGCGCGTTGCCCAGGCTTTGCGTGCGCACCTTCAGTTCGACGCCAGAACTGGCCGCGACAAACGCGCCGTCGCTCACCATATAGCTGCGCGGGCCGATGTCGAGCACCTGCATGGCGCCCGGCAGCGTGGGCGAGAGCAGACAGTCGCCCTCGCCGCGCACCGCTTCGATCTGCTGCTGAAAGAACGACTCGCCGTTGGCGAAACTGCGCATCAGCGCGCCTCCCAGGCCGCCGCGCATCTTGCCTTTCAGTTCCAGCGCCGCCTCCATCATCACCATCGCATCGGACTCGCAGTAAATCATCTCGCCGCGCGCGAGCGATACATGCAGAAATGGGTCCACATCGCCCGTCACTGTAAATACTGGCATTGTCATTTCCTTTCATTGCGCGCGGCCCGGGCCGCGCGCGAAGACCCGCCAGTGGCGGGCCGCTTGCTGTTACACGCTCACGCCGTACGACCTGGCCAGCGCGCCCAGACCACCCTTGAAACCCTGGCCGACGGCGCGAAACTTCCAGTCGCCGGCGCTGCGATAGACTTCGCCGAACACCATCGCCGTTTCCGTCGATCCGTCTTCGGACAAGTCGAAGCGGGCGATTTCGGCGTTGCCGCTGGCGTTCACGCAGCGCACAAAAGCTTTCGCCACCATGCCGAAATTCTGCCGGCGCGCTTCGGCGTCATGGATCGTCACGCACACGGCGATCTTGTCGATCTCGGCCGGCACGCTGGACAGGTCGATCGCCACCGTTTCGTCGTCGCCGTCGCCGGCGCCGCTGCGGTTGTCGCCCGAATGGGTCACCGAGCCGTCGCTCGACTTCAGATTATTGTAGAACACCATATCGGCGTCGCCGCGCACCTTGCCGTCGGCCTTGAGCAGGAACACCGTGCCGTCGATGTCGAACTCGGCGCCGTCGGTCACGCGCGGGTCCCAGCCCAGACCAACGACCAGCTTGGCCAGACCGGGAGCTTCCTTGCTCAGATTGACGTTGCCACCTTTTTGCAGACTGATTGCCATGAGATTTACTCCTGTGTGTGTTCAATTCGCACCTGGCGTGACGCGTTGCCGAACCTGGTCGGCGCACGCATTCGAACGCCTTGAACTGATGCGGCCAGCGGGTGCGCTGCGCTTGCCGCTGATTCTTTTCTTACGCTGCCACTGCCAGCATTTCCTGCTTGCGCTTGTAACGCACCGACGACCACAGCGACGCGGCGATGAAGGCCACCCCGACCAAGCCGGTGAACACTTCCGGCACATGAAACTTCATGCTGGCCAACATGATCACGGCCAGAATGCCGATCGCATAGTGGGCGCCGTGTTCAAGGAAAACGAACTCGTCGAGCGTGCCCTTCTTGACCAGGAACACCGTCAGCGAACGCACGAACATCGCGCCGATGGCCAGGCCCAGCATGATGATCACGACATCCTTGGTGATCGCGAAGGCGCCGATCACACCGTCGAAGGAGAACGACGCGTCGAGCACTTCGAGGTACAGGAAGGCGCCCACGCCGCCCCGCTTGACCAGATCGCCCACGTTCGGACCGTCCTCTTCCTTTTCCAGCAAACCGCTGACCACGTCCACGCCGATGTAGGTCAGCACACCCCACAGACCGGCCGTGAGCACCACCAGTTGCTTGCCCGCGTCGACCATCGTCAAACTGGCCATCAAGGTACCGAGCGCGATCAGCACGGCGATCGACGACACTTTGCCCAGCGAACCGAGTTTTTGCTCGACGTGACCGAGCCAGTGCAGCTCTTTCTCGTCGTCGAGCAGGAAATTGAGGAACACCAGCAGCAGGAACACGCCGCCGAAGGCCGCCACTTCCGCGTGGTGGTTAGTCAGGTGCATCGAGTACGCGTCCGGATTATTCAACGCCAGATTCCATACCTCCAGCAGACCCAGATCGGCCGCCTGCGCCACGATCACCAAGGGAAACAGCAAACGCATGCCGAACACGGCGACGACGATACCGACACCCAAAAACAGCGACTGCCAGAATTTGTCCCAGGTTTTCAGTACCGAGGCGTTGACGACGGCGTTGTCGAACGACAGCGAGATCTCCATCACGGCCAGAATCGCCGCGATGCCCACGGCGGTGAACGCGCCGGACAGGCCGGTGTGCGCGTAACCCCACCAGCCGGCCGCCATCAGGCAGACCAGTGAGACGATGAATGAAGCGCGAAAGTGCTGCATGGTGTTGTTCCCTGTTGTTGTATTGACTGGACGCAGTGTAGGGCCGCGCGCCGCATTTAAAAATGGAAGATAATGGAAGAAATACTTCGAGAAAACAGAAGATGAAAAACACCGGACTGAATTTTCGCCACCTGTACTACTTCTGGGTGGTGGCCAAGGAGGGCAGCGTCACGCGCGCCGCCGAACGGCTGGGACTGGCGGTGCAAACGGTCAGCACCCAGCTCGCACTGCTTGACCAGAACGTGGGCAAGTCGCTGCTGGTGCCGCAGGGACGCCGGCTGGTGCCCAGCGAAGCGGGCCGGCTGGCGCTGGCCTATGCCGACCAGATTTTCCTGCTCGGCGAGCAGATGACGGAGGCGCTCAGCGAGGCCGACAGCGGCAAGACGCGCCTGACGGTGGGCATTTCCGATTCGCTGCCCAAGCTGACAGCGTTCCGCCTGCTCGAAGCGACCATGCATCTGCCGATGCCGGTCAAGCTGGTGTGCATGGAGGACGAGTTCGAGGCCTTGCTGGCTGACCTGGCGCTGCACAAACTGGACGTGGTGCTGACCGACCGCCCGGTGCGCGCCGGCACCACCTTGCGCGTGTTCAGCCACCTGCTGGGCGAGACCGACACCATCGTGGTCGGCGCGCCCCATCTGGCCGAGCGCTACCGGCACAATTTCCCCGCCTGCCTGAACGGCGCGCCGTTCCTGCTGCCGACCCGCAATGACGCGCTACGCGGCCGACTGGACGAATGGTTCGAGCTGCAAAACGTGCGTCCCGACGTGGTCGGCGAGTTCGAAGACAACGCGCTGCTAAACACCTTCGGGCGCAATGGTCGCGGCCTGTTTTTCGCGCCGTCCGTGCTGGCCGGCGACATCGAAGCCCAGTTCGGCGCCCAGCGGGTGGGCGACGTGGCGCACGTGCGCCAGCAGTTTTACGCGATCTCCAACGAACGCAAGATCAAGCACCCTGCGGTCGAAGCGATCCTGTCGGCGGTGCACGCGGGCGGTTTCGGCGCGCGCGCTTAAGCCATCCGCGTCACGCTGTTTGCAGAAACCGAACTCGGAGCGGTCGAGGCAAGCGCGCGCCGGCGAAACCGTAGTCGCCATGTTTATGCCGGCCCAGTTACCAGGCCGACCTTGTCGACGATATCGCGGGCATGCATTACACCCAGGAAACGGCCAGAATTTGTAAAAAAACAATGACTGTTTTATAATTCATTTTTTTCAACATTGGGAAACATGATGCATATTCTCCGACAAATGAGCGTGATCGCTGGCGTTCTTCTGCCCGTCATGGCCATGGCAGACTCCACTCCGACCATCGACATCATGAATACGGGGACGCTGGGTGGCTACTCGCAAACCTACACACCCGGCCAAAGCGGTAACTCACTGGCATTCCAGGTTGGTCCGGTAGCGCGATCGTACAAATTGAGCGATGGCACTTCCTGGCAATCGGGTGCAGGCTCCTTCAAGACCCTGCGCACGTCGATTGCAAGTGTTGACACGGACAATGGCATGCTGCGCTATATTTTCACGTCGCCACAGGACGGGATCCTCTTTTCCAATACAGATTACAGCTTTGGCGACCATTCCGCTCAAGGCACGCTCGGTGTCCCGACATCCCTGACGCTTGAAGCAAACAGCGGTGCGACCACCGGGGTCATGAAAGGATATACAACGATTCTATCCAATGACATGACCTGGTATGGCGCGCCAAGGTTTAACTTCTACTCGGCCATGGTTGGACAGTCCGTGTATTTCGAAACCACCGTTTCGCTCACTAATGCTACGTTCACGCAAGACCTGTTTTCCCACTCGTTCGGCTACAACGAGACAGGCTATGTGGACTTTACCCATGTCATGGCTGTTCCAGAACCAAGCACTGGCGCGATGATGCTTGTTGGAATGTTTGCACTTGGCTTGGCAAGGCGTCGCCAACTGCCTGCCAAGACGTCAGAGCTAGACAAGCAGCGCACTCACTGAGTCCATCGCAACGATGTCCGTGGCAACGGCTCGCTGACGGATTTGAGAAATTCGTGATGACGATATGCACATCGCTGCTCGCTCGCCAGATCATGCCCGACGCTGGGCGGGCTACGAATAGTTGGCCAGCGTATCGCGATCACGAGGTATTTGCCGGCAATATCACCGACGCGACAAGCGTGCAACCGATGGACGACATGACCATGCGATGCTTCCGGTCAAGCGCGCTATCGCCGTGGTCGAGCGTGGGTCGCTCTCGGCCGACAACTCAGCATCGATGCGTCGGTACTGACGCACTCCCACCTGAGGACCAGTGCCCTTCTGCGGGCCCCAAACACCGCCGCACTCACCGATACCAGAACCCGTGATCAACCGGCATCGCTCGTTAAACGATAACAAATACTGTTTCTGCGGGCACCAATCCGAGATCGACATCGAGATCGGCCCGATTTGTCATCGACTGCCTGAACGTATCCGTGCCAGGGCAGCAACCGCTTCATGGCCCAGATCCGGTATCGCATCCGGCGCACCGGCTTGCACGCTAGCGACAACCTGCTATCGCCCGGACCCGTCATGGTGATACTGCGCCAGATTCGGATCGTGTCGTCGGTCCGTTGGCCATTCGAGCAACGCGAGATGTCGGTCCGCGAAATGGCGTTTTCGTCGCCATGCGGCTTGACCGTGACAGCAGTCGCTTGCACGCTGGCGGTCGATTTCCTGTCCCAGTTCGTAACTGGAAGCGCATCGCCTTCCGACGCGGCGCGACCGGCTCGTTGCGGCGCGCGCCTTGCGCGCTTAACAATGGCAAGGCCCGTCGTCGGCACCTCGTCCCCCAAGCTTGGCGACGCTGTCGATAGCGCACTATACAATCGCCCGGCAGCAAGCGCGCGCCATCGTTTAAGATGCTTCCTTTGACCGCCATTCCACAACGCCTCAATGCATAATTTATTGTTAGTCCTGCTCGCCCTGCTGCTGGTCGCCCTGAACGGTTTTTTCGTGGCGGCCGAATTTGGCATCGTCACCTTGCGCCGCACCCGCATCCGCGCCATCGCCCGGACCCAGGGCCTGCGCGGGCGCACGCTGGCCAAGGTGCACGGCGAACTGGACGCCTACCTGTCGGCCTGCCAGCTGGGCATCACGCTGGCCTCGCTGGCGCTGGGCTGGATCGGCGAGCCGGCCTTCGCCGGCCTGCTCGAGCCGCTCTTGGGCGTGCTGGGCATCAGCGCACCGGCGCTGGTGCACGGCATCGCGTTCGCGTTCGCTTTCCTGGCGATCTCCTTCCTGCACATTGTGGTGGGCGAACTGGCGCCCAAGTCGCTGGCGATCCGCAATCCGGAGCTGGTCGGCCTGTGGAGCGCGCTGCCGCTGTATGGTTTTTACTGGAGCATGTACCCGGCCATCTGGGTGCTCAACGCCAGCGCCGGCATGGTGCTGCGCGTGTCCGGTCTGTCGGGCGGCGCCAGCCACGACACCCACTATTCGACCGACGAACTGAAGCTGATTCTGCGCACCAAGACGCAGGACCAGAAATTCACCCCCGACGAGCGCAACATCCTGGCCCACTCGCTCGACTTCGGCAAGCTGGCCGTGTCCGACCTGATGCGCCCGATCAGCGAGGTGATCGCGCTGCACGCGACCAAGTCGCTGGACGACAATTTGCAGACGGTGGTGCGCAACCGCTTCAGCCGCTATCCATATTTCGCCGCCAACGGCGACGACGTGCTCGGCGTGATCCACCTGAAGGACTTGTTCTTTGCCCAGCAGGCCGGGCTGCCGATCACGGACCTGACGGCCTTCCTGCGCCCGGTTGAGATGTTCTCCGCGCGCACCCCGGCGCAGGAGCTGTTTCGCCGCTTTCGGGAAGGCGCGCCGCACTTCGCGCTGATCGGCGAACGGGGCAAACGCCCGCTCGGCTTCATCACGCTGGACAATCTGCTGGGCGCGATGGTGGGCGAAATCCACGACGAATTCCGCCCCAACGACAACGACTGGCAGCGCCAGAGCGACGGTTCGCTGATCGGCAAAGCCAGCCTGACCATCGTCTCGCTCGAACGCATACTGGGGCTGGAGATCGACAATGAAAGCCTGGGGCTGGACGAGGTCGAATCGGTGGGCGGCCTGCTGATGGTTAAGCTGGGCGACATTCCCAAGCAGGGGCAGCGCATCGAATTTCCCGCCTTCGACGTGCTGGTCAAGTCGATGAACGGTCCACGCATCGTGCAGGTGAACGTGATTCCGAAGCAACAACCTGACAGCGACGACGACCTGCACGACTAGCCCGGTGACCGGCTGACGCCCCGCACAAGGTCAGTTACAAAATAGATACCGAAAAGCAGTTACATATACTAACTGCTTCTCGTCACCCCGTATGCTATTTTGGTGAAATGGAATTCTTTCGCTCCCATCAACAAACACCAGCGGTGATCCGGTCATGAGCTTGATCGATAGTATCTACGACGTCGCGCATGCGGTACCGGCTGTACCAGCCGTACCGGCACGCCCACTGACAATGCTCTACATCGAAGACAACACAGCCAATTTGGCGCTGGTCGCACAGTTGATCGGGCGGCGCAGCGACATCCGCTTGTTGTCCGCCAGCACCGGGCGTGATGGCATCGCATTGGCACAGTCCGAGCTGCCGCAGGTGATATTGATGGATATTAATTTACCGGATATCAACGGACTGACGGCCTTGAAATTGCTGCGCGAATATCCGACGACCCGCCATATCCCCGTGGTGGCGCTGTCGTCGGACGCCTATCCGCGCCAGATCGCATCGGGCATTGCGGCGGGATTCTTCCGCTACCTGACCAAACCGTTCCGTATTGACGAATTGATGAGCGCGCTCGATGCCGGCTTCGCGCTTTCCGAGCAACGCGCCCGGACACTGCCTTAGCACTGTCAGAGCATCGACCGCCCGGCGCCTACGCCCGGCCAGCCCAGTCGCGCGTCAGCGTGAACCCGAGCGCCAGCAAGGCCGGCCCGATGAACAGGCCGACAAAGCCGAACGCCAGCACGCCGCCCATCACCCCGAGCAACACCACCACGAACGGCAGACTGCTGCCGCGGCTGATCAACACGGGTTTGACGACATTATCGACGCTGCTAATGGCCAGCATGCCCCAGACCACCATGAAGATGCCCCAGCCAACTTGCCCCTGATCGAATAGCCACAGCGCGGCCCCACCCCAGATCAGCGGTGGGCCAACCGGCACCAGCGACAGCACAAACGTGGCCAGCGACAGCAAGGGCACCGCCGGCACGCCGGCCAGCGCAAAACCGATGGCGGCCACCAGCGCCTGCGCCAGCGCCGTGCCCAACAAGCCGTACATCACGCCGCGCACCGTGCGGCTGATGATGCCAGCCACCTTGTCGGTCTGTGCGCCGATCAGATGCTGCATGGCCAGCGTCAGCACGCGCAGGATGGCCAGGCCGTCGCGAAACAGAAAGAAACTGACGAAGGCGGCCAGGCTCAGTTGCAGCACGCCTCCGCCCAGCAGCAGGCCGGCGCTGAGCAGGAAATTCTTGGCCGGCTCGAGCATGCGCCGCACCAGGCCCATCAACTCGTCCCGGTCGCCGCTCAATTGCGCCAGATAGCGCTCGAGCGGCTCACCAACTAGCGGCAACTCCTTGATCCAGGCGGGGTGCACCAGCTGGCCAGATTCCAGCGCGCCTTTCAGGCGCACATACAGGCGCGCGACATCGTCGCTGACGTTGTAGGCCATCCACGCCAGCGGCAGAATCACCAGCAGGCTCAAGGTCAACGTCATCGTCAGCGCCGCCAAATTGGCACGCCCGCGCAGGCGCTGTAGCAGCCACAAGTACAAAGGCCAGCTCGAAATGCACACGGCGCCGGCAAACAAGATCGCTGCCAGAAACGGGCGCAAGACCAGCAGGCAGCCCAGCAGCAGCGCGGCACCGGTCAGGCGCGCATAGTTGGCGGTGCGCTCATTCATGCACGTGCCCCCGCCGCACAAATGCACGTTTGTGCTTCAGCGCGCCAACGCCAATGCGCCAACGCCGCTCGGAGGCGTCGATAGGTCCGATGTTCATTGCTACTCCAACATGCTTGAATGCCACAGTATAGGCGGTTCGGGTTGGCGTACACGCTCCGAATCGCGCGCCCCGTGCGACAGCGTATCCGCTGTCAACGGGGCGCAGTCGGCGCTGGCCAAGTTGCAGCCCGCAGGCACGGCTCAGCCCGTCCATGTCCATGCGCGGCGACGGGCCGCGCCGACCTTGCCATGATCACAAAAAGGCTACAACAATTTCCAATAAATTATTAACACGATGGAACGTATCATGTTAATATGCCAATTAACCCAGGCGCCCGGCCTGCTCACGCCAATCAACCAGGACTACCAATGAAAACTTTGAACACGCTCGTCGCCAGCATTGCCCTGGCACTTTGCGCAGCAGCACCGAGCGCCTACGCCGATCCGCTGAGCTCGGCCGACAATGCCCAACTGCAAACTTGGCTGGGCCAGGGCGCCGTCACGCTGACCGATATTTTTTCCGCCAACGCAAACTCGACGTCGGTCGACTTTCATGCCGCCGCTGATGGCATGGGCGCGACGTTTTCCGTCATGAGCGTGACGTCCAACGGTGTGACCAGCCTGATCGGCGGCTACAACCCGCAGAGTTGGAACACGTCGAATAATTATTTTTATGCGCAGACGACATCCGATCGCAGCGCTTTCCTGTTCAACCTGACGAGCGGTGTCCGGATTGCAGAACGCCTCGACAACAACGGCGTCTACCAGACCTACAACGCCGCCAACTATGGCCCGACCTTTGGCGGTGGACACGACATCTATATCGACAACACGCTCAAGGCCGGCTATGCGAATTCGTGGAGCTATATGGATCAGTCGGCGACACTGCTGCCTGGCGCGAGCTATCAGACGTTTTCCGTCAACAGCGTCGATGTCTACAGCATCACCCCGGTTCCGGAAGCGCAAACCTATGCGATGCTGCTGGCCGGCCTGGCACTGCTGAGCATGGTGGCACGGCGCCGCAGCCGCTAAGCGATCGCGCGCGCAAGCGCGCCGCACAACAAAAAATGCCGCCCGGTTGCTCACCTGGCGGCATTTTTTATTGGCACGGCGCTGTCTGGCGCGCCCCGCGTGCTCGCTTACTGCAGCAATTGCTTCAGGTCGTGGGTGATCGGCGCCGCGCCCTGGCCATGATGCAGGAACAGACGCAGCTTGCCGTTGCGGTCGAACACGTAACTGCCGGCCGTGTGATCCATTGAATAGCTGCCCGGCGTGCGACCTGGCACTTTGGCGTAGAACACCTTGAACTCTTGCGCCACCTTGGCGGTTGCCTGCGCGTCGCCGCGCAAGCCGAGGAAGCGGGCATCGAAGGTCGGCACGTATTGCGCCAGCAGCGCCTGGGTGTCGCGCTCAGGATCGATCGTCACGAACAGCACCTGCACTTGGTCGGCCAGCGGCCCGAGTTCCTTCATCACCGACGACAGCTCGGACATCGTGGTCGGACACACGTCGGGGCACTGGGTATAGCCGAAGAACATCACCACCAGCTTGCCCTTGAAATCGGCCAGCGTGCGCGCCTTGCCCGTGTGGTCAAAGAGCGCGAAGTCACGCGCATAATCGGCGCCGGTCATGTCGGTGTTGGTGAAACTGAGCGGCGCGGGCGCGGATGCGGGTGCGCTGGCCGGCTGTTTGCCGCAGGCCCCCAGCAGTGCCGCGATGGCGAGGAGAGAGAACAGTTTTTTCATGGCGTCACAGTTTGATGTAGTGGTCCACCAGCAGCGCCAGGAACAGCAGCGACAGGTAGATGATCGAATAGGTGAACGCCTTGCGGGCGATCAGGTCGCTGTAGTGGCGGTAGATGCGCCACGCGTGCCACAGGAACACGGCGTTCAGCAACACCGCCGAGACCAGATAAATCAGGCCGCTCATGTGCACCGCATACGGCAGCAGGCAGGTCGCCGCCAGCGCGATCGCGTACAGCCACACGTGGAACTGGGTGAACGCCAGGCCATGCGTGACGGGCAGCATCGGCAGGCCGGACTTGGCGTAGTCGTCGCGCCGGTACATGGCCAGCGCCCAGAAATGCGGCGGCGTCCACACGAAAATGATCAGCACCAGCAGCCATGCCTGCATCGGCACGTCATTCGCCACCGCGGCCCAGCCCAGCGCCGGCGGCATGGCGCCCGACAGGCCGCCGATGACGATGTTTTGCGGCGTGGCCGGCTTCAACACCATCGTGTAGATGATCGCGTAACCGACGAAGGTGACGAAGGTCAGCCACATCGTCAACGGGTTCACCAGCGCGTACAGCATCCACATGCCGGCACCGCCGATGACGCTGGCAAAAATCACCGTCTGGCGCACCGTGATGTCGCCCATCGCCATCGGGCGCCGCGCGGTGCGTGCCATGCGCGCGTCGATTTCGCGCTCGGCCAGGCAGTTCACCGCAAACGCGGCGCCGGCCAGCAGCCAGATCCCGATCGTGGCCGGCACGACGATGCGCCAGCTGGGCAGCGTCTCGCTGGCGAGGAACATGCCGATCACGGCGCAAAACACCGCCAGCTGGGTCACGCGCGGCTTGGTCAAAGCCATATACTGTTTGAAACGGCTGGCGGTTTTAATGGTTGCGGTCTGGGTCGTCATGGGTGAGTATGTGCTGGCGTGGATTGCGGATTGGCGGCGCGCATGGCGTCGGAAGTGGCAACCTCGGATTGATGCTTTGCCTTGTAGTTTAACATGGTCACGAGCAGCACCAGCAGCGCCGCGCCGCCGTTATGCAGCACCGCGATGGCCAGCGGCCAGTTCAGAAAGATCGTCGCCAGGCCGCTGGCCACTTGCACGGCCAGCACCAGCGCGATGGCGCGCGCGGTGCCGCGCAGCGCCGGATGCGCCTGCGCGCGCCAGGCCGTCGCACCGACGCCCAGCAGCACGACGAAGGCGAAGTTGCGGTGCACCCAGTGGATTGCGGTGAGCGCGGAAAACGGCAGGTAATGGCCGGCCGCCGTCTTGCCCAGCTCGCGCCACAGCGTGAAGCCGTGCGCGAAATCCATCTCCGGCACCAGCTTGCCGTCGCACAGCGGAAAGTCGTTGCAGGCCAGCGTGGCGTAGTTGGTGCTGACCCAGCCGCCCAGCGCGATCTGCACCAGCAGCAGCACGGCCGACAGCAGCGCCAGCTGGCGCACGCTGCGCAGCGCGCCTGGCGCGGCGCCATCATGGGCGGTGGGCGCATGCGCCATGTCCTGCCGGCTGGCCAGCCACGCCAGCAACGCCAGCAGGCCCATGCCCAGCAGCAGATGGGTGGTGACGATCACCGGCTGCAGCTTGAGCGTCACGGTCCAGGCGCCGAACGCGCCTTGCAGGCAGATGAACAGAAACAGCGCCGTGGGCAGCGCCGGCGCGTATTCAGCGCGGCGCGTCTTGCGCCATTCCAGCCAGGCTTTGGCCATCAGCACCACCGTCAGCGCGCCGATGCCGGCGGCCAGATAGCGGTGGATCATTTCGATCCAGGCCTTGAAGACGGTGACCGGCCCGGTGGGCATCAACGTTTGGGCGGCCGAAATGTCGGCGTGCGCGAGGAAAGGATTGGCCAAGCCGTAGCAACCGGGCCAGTCGGGACAACCGAGGCCCGAATCGGTCAGCCGCGTGAAGGCGCCGAACATGATCAGGTCGAACGTGAGAAACACGCTGACCCACACCAGTTTGCGGTATTTATTGGCGTCCGAGGACAGCCACACCAGCACCAAAGGCACACTGGCCACCAGCAGCGCCGTGCCGCCCAACTTCACCAGCGTCGTTGCATCCATGCTGCTTAGCCGATCGCCGACGCTTTAAGCACTTTGGCGATGTCTTTCTTCACCTTGCTCGGATCGGCGTCTTTCGGAAAACGCATCATCAGGTTGCCCAGCGGGTCGATCAGGTACATATGGTCGGCTGCGTTGCCGCCCGCCTCCACCGGCAGCCATTTGGCGATCACGTCGGCCGGCGCGCGCAGCATGCGGGTGCCGTCGAATTCGCGTATCAAGCTCGTCTCCAGCGGGGCCGTGTCGGTGATCAGCCAGACGCGCTCGACGCGCTCCATTTCCTTGCCCTGCATCAGGCGCAGCTGCTGCATCGCAAACAGCTGCTTGCGGCAGGCCGCCTGGCAGTCGGCGCCGCCCACTTGCAGCATGATCCATTTGCCCTTGTAGGCGTCCAGGCCGGTCGGCTTGCCGTCCAGGGTGCTGGCACTCATGGCGGGAATCGGGTACACGCGCGGATCGAGCAGCGCGCCGTAGTTGGTGCGTCCGGTCGGCTTGATCACGTAGTAGGTCAGGTAGGAGCCGACCAGCGGCATCGCGCACACGGCCAGTACCAGCAAGAGCTTCCAGCGCCCTTTGCGCTGTTCCGGGGTCAGCTTAGTTTGTTGCACGGTTTGTTCCACGTCGAAATCCTGTCATTACAAAGAAGAGAAAGGCCATCACCGCCAGTGCATACCACTGGAAGGCGTAACCCTGGTGTTTTTCTACGCCCAGCGCAGGAGCCGGCCAGTCGCGCACCAGCGTGTCGGGCGCGCCCGCATCGTCCTGTTCGACCACGAACGGCTGCAGGCGCAAACGGCTGGCCGCGGCGAACTGCAGCGCATCGACGTTCTGCACGATCGCGCCCGGCCTGAGCGGCGCCGGCGTACCCAGTTGCATCACGTGGCCGATGCCGTTGCGCACCACGCCGGTGATCGTCACGGTGCCCATCGGCGTGACAAAGTTGGGGATCCGGTCGCGCTGTTCCAGGCTGCGCGCCAGCCAGCCGCGCGCCACCAGCACATGCATGTCCGAATCGGCCAGCCTGAACGGCATCAGCAGATAGAAGCCGGCGTGCCCCTGATACGGGCGGTTGTCCAGGAACACCGGCCAGTCTGCCACAAACTGGCCGCGCAGGCTGACGTGGCGAAATTCGATCGCCTCGGGCGCCAGCGCACTGTTGCCCACGGCCAGCGCCGGCTGCGCCGCGCGCGCGGCCAAGGTCGCCTGCAAGGCCAGCTTCTGGTGCGCGCGCCGGTCCTGCCACTGGCCAAGGCTAATGCCCAGCGTTACCAGCAACACCGTGGCCACGAAGGGAATCCATCGAAATCGAAAGGCGATACGCATTACAATGATGCCTTAACCAAAATCCTGCGGTCTATCATGAAAATTCTTGTCGCCATCGCCTTCATCCTCATCATCGGCAGCCTCGGTTCGGCGCTGTTTTTTCTGATGCGTGACAAGGGCAAGAGCAATCGTACCGTGCATGCGCTGGCGCTGCGCGTGGGCTTGTCGATCACGCTGTTTCTGATGCTGCTGGGCGCCTACAAGATGGGCTGGATCGCTCCCACCGGGCTGCGCTGAAACACCTTAACAGGATGGAAAAAAGCCGCACGCGGGTCGCTCCCGTGTGCGGCTTTTTTATTGGGGAGGACGCGCCTCCCCATGCTTACAGCCAGTAGACGACGACGTACAGACCGAGCCAGACGACGTCGACAAAGTGCCAGTACCAGGCGGCGCCTTCGAAACCGAAGTGCTGCTCGGGCGTGAAGTGGCCCTTCATGACGCGGTACAACACCACCGACAGCATGATCGCGCCCAGCGTCACGTGGAAACCGTGGAAACCGGTCAGCATGAAGAAGGTCGAACCGTAGATGCCGGACGTCAGTTTCAGGTTCAGCTCGCTGTAGGCGTGCATGTATTCGTAAGCCTGGAAGCCCATGAAGGTCGCGCCCAGCAAAATCGTGGCAAACAGCCAGAACGCGGTCTTGGCGCGCTGGCCCACGCGCAAGGCGTGGTGGGCGATCGTCAGCGTCACGCCGGACGACAGCAGCAAGGCGGTGTTGATGGTCGGGATAGGAAACGGACCCATCGTCTTGAAGTCTTCCACGGTGCCGGCCGGGCTGGCGCCGCCCCAGTGGGCCGCAAAGTCAGGCCACAGCAGTTTGTGGTCCAGGTCGCCCAGCCACGGCGTGGAGATCGAACGGGCGTAGAACAATGCGCCGAAGAAGGCGCCGAAGAACATCACTTCGGAGAAGATGAACCAGCTCATGCTCCAGCGATACGAGGTGTCGATGCGCTGGTTGTACATGCCGCTTTCGGACTCGCCGATGGCGTCGCCGAACCAGAAATACAGCACCAGGATGGTGGCCAGAATGCCGGCCACGTTGACCATCGGGCCCCAGGCGGCGTCATTGACCCAGCCGGTCGCGCCGGCCATCGTCAGCAGCAGGGACATGCCCGCCAGCAGTGGCCATTTGGACGGACCTGGCACGAAGTAATACGGTACGGCGGCGTGTGGTGAACTCATCTTCATCTCCCTAAATCAAACTGTATTCGGTGAATTTCTATTTTTTACTTTGCAACCGCAAACCGGACCAGTGTCACCAGCACGCTGATGAAGATGGCCACGCCGATCAGCGCGGCGATGACCACATGAACCGGATTGAGCTGGGCCGCATCCTTTTCGTAATCGCTGCCTTTGCGGATACCGAAGAAGGACCAGAACACCGCCTTCATCGTCATCAGAAACGACGCGTTACGCTTGCCTTCTTTTTGCAACTTGTCCATGACCGCCTTTACTGCTTGGCCACCTTGGAGGTGCCCTCAATCTCAAAAAACGTATACGACAAGGTGATCGTCGTGACCTCGCGCGGCAGGCCGGGGTCGATGAAGAACACCACCGGCATTTGACGCGCTTCGTTCGGTTTCAAGGTCTGCTGCTTGAAGCAGAAGCACTCGACCTTCTTGAAGTACGGCGTGGCCGACTGCGGCGCATAGCTGGGAATGGCCTGCGCCTGCACGGTACGCGCCTGGGTGTTGACCACTTCATACATGATCGTGGTCAGCTCGCCCGGATGCACGGTCAGACTGTTCTTCACCGGACGAAAGCGCCACGGCCCCTGCGAATTGGCGTCGAACTCGATCGTGATGTTGCGCGTCTTGTCCACTTGCGTGTTGGCGCTGCGCACCACGGTGCCATCCTTCTGGGTCAGCACGTTAATGCCCATCACCTCGCACAACTGCTTGTACACCGGCACCAGCGCATAGCCGAAACCGAACATGGCAATCGCCACGACGATCAGCTTGCCGAGCATCTTCTTGTTCAGGCGAAGACGACCTTTGCTCTGCTCGCTCACCTTACATCAGCCAGATGCGCTTGACGAACACCGCCACGAAGAAAAACAGGGCGACGGCGCCTATCATCAGGCCAGTCTTGGCGTTATTCGGTTTCTTTGGATCGGACATGGCGACAACTCTTACGTTCAGTCGGGGCACACCTTGGTGCGCCCCGGCCGGGATTACTTGACGGTTGGCGGATGCTCAAACGTGTGGAACGGTGCCGGGCTAGGAACAGTCCACTCCAGCCCTTCTGCGCCATCCCATGGCTTGTCCAGGGCTTTCTTGCCGCCCTTGATGGTCGGCAGGATCACGAAGAACAGGAAATAGACCTGGGTCAGACCGAAACCGAAGGCGCCGATCGAGGCGATCATGTTGAAGTCGGTGAACTGCGCAGGGTAGTCGGCGTAGCGACGTGGCATACCGGCCAGACCCAGGAAGTGCATCGGGAAGAAGGTCACGTTAAACCAGACCAGCGACATCCAGAAGTGGATCTTGCCGCGCGTTTCGCTGTACATGTAACCGGTCCACTTCGGGCTCCAGTAGTAGAAGCCGGCGAACAGGGCGAACAGCGAACCGGCCACCAGCACGTAGTGGAAGTGGGCTACCACGTAGTAGGTGTCTTGCAGCTGGATGTCGATCGGCGTGACGGCCAGGATCAGACCGGTGAAACCACCCATCGTGAACACGAAGATGAAGCCGACCGCGAACAGCATCGGGGTTTCGAACGTCATCGAGCCCTTCCACATCGTGGCGACCCAGTTGAACACTTTCACGCCCGTTGGAACCGCGATCAGCATCGTGGCGTACATGAAGAACAGCTGCGACGTCACCGGCATGCCGGTGGTGAACATGTGATGGGCCCAGACGATGAACGACAGGATCGCGATCGACGCGGTGGCGTAGACCATCGATGCGTAGCCGAACAGTGGCTTGCGGGCAAACGCTGGCAGGATCTGCGAGACGATACCGAAGGCCGGCAAAATCATGATGTACACCTCTGGATGACCGAAGAACCAGAAGATGTGTTGGTACATGACCGGGTCGCCGCCGCCGGCAGCGTTAAAGAACGAGGTGCCGAAGTGACGGTCGGTCAGGGTCATCGTGATCGCGCCGGCCAGCACTGGCATCACGGCGATCAACAGGTAGGCAGTGATCAGCCAGGTCCAGCAGAACATCGGCATCTTCATCAAGGTCATGCCGGGAGCGCGCATGTTCAGGATGGTGGTGATGATGTTGATCGAACCCATGATCGACGAGGCGCCCATCAGATGCATCGCGAAAATACCCATGTCCATGCCGATCCCCATCTGGGTCGACAGTGGCGCGTACAGCGTCCAGCCGGCGGCGGTCGCGCCGCCTGGCACCAGGAACGAGGACGCCAGCAGGATCGCTGCCGGTGGCAGCAGCCAGAACGAGAAGTTGTTCATCCGTGCGAAGGCCATGTCGGAGGCGCCGATTTGCAGCGGGATCATCCAGTTGGCGAAGCCCACGAAGGCCGGCATGATGGCGCCGAACACCATGATCAAGCCGTGCATCGTGGTCAGCTGGTTAAAGAACTCCGGCTGGAAAAATTGCAGACCCGGTTTGAACAATTCGGTACGGATCATCAGTGCCAGCACGCCGCCGGACATCAGCATGATGAGCGCGAACCAGAGGTACAAGGTACCGATGTCTTTGTGATTGGTGGCGAACAGCCAGCGCGACAATCCGTGCGGATGATCGTGGGCGTGATCGTGATCGTGTGCGTGATCCATGGTGCCTGTGCTCATATAAAGCTCCTAATTACTTGCGTGCAGCCAGAACTTCGGCTGGTTGAACGATGTTTTCTGCGGCCTTGTTCGACCAGTTGTTGCGGGTGAAGGTAATCACCGCAGCAATATCCGAATCCGACAACGTCTTCCAGGATGGCATTTCCGACGGGAAGGCGCCGCTCTTCTTGCCGTTCAGCAGAACGTGGATCTGGTCCGCTTTCGGGCCGTTGACCACCGGGGAGCCGTCCAGTGCCGCGAAGGCGCCAGGCACACCTTTGCCGGTCGCCTGATGGCAGACCACGCAATTGGTATTGTAGACTTTTTCGCCCTTGGTTTTCAGCTCGTCGATGGTCCAGGTTTTGGTCGGATCGTCAGCCAGCGCTGCCATTTCCTTCTTCTTGCCATCGACCCAGATCTTGTAGTTGTCTTCGCTGACGACTTTGACGACGATCGGCATGAAGGCATGTTCTTTACCGCACAACTCGGCGCACTGGCCGCGGAAGGTGCCGATCTGATTCGCCTTGAACCAGGTGTCGCGCACGAAACCAGGAATCGCATCTTGTTTGACGCCGAAGGCGGGGATCGACCAGGCGTGGATCACGTCGTTGGCGGTCAGCACCATGCGGATCTTCTTGTTGACCGGAACGACGATCTCGTTGTCCACTTCGATCAGGTAGTTTTCGCCACGCGCCATGGTTGGCAGCACGCCAGGCTCGCCCACTTGCGAACGCGGGGTCGACAGGTTGGACAGGAAGGAAATCCCCTCGCCTTCACCTTTGAGGTAGTCGTAACCCCATTTCCACTGCATGCCGGTGGCCTTGATGGTGATGTCGGCGTTGGAGGTGTCTTTCATGCCCACCACGGTTTTGGTCGCTGGCAGCGCCATCCCGATGACGATCAGGAAAGGTACCACCGTCCATGCGATCTCGACCGAGGTGCTTTCGTGAAAGGTCGCCGGCTTGTGGCCCAGCGAACGGCGATGTTTGAAAATCGAGTAGAACATCACGCCGAACACGGCGACGAAGATCACCATGCAGACGATCATCATCCACGTGTGCAGATCGTAGATCTCCGCGGCGATTTGCGTCGCTGGTGGCTGCAGATTCAACTCGTATTCAACTGGACGCCCTGGACTTACGGTCGTCGCAGCCAACGCTGGGATACCGGCTGTCAGTGCCAGACCGAGCATCAAGGCTTGAAGTCGCTTTGCATATGTCATGTTTTCCCCAACCACCCAAAAATGAAAATATTTTCAAACGTTCAGCGATTCCGACCAGCAAATCACCGCCGCTCCGTATCCTAAGCGCCGCGATCGAAACACCGCAGACGCGCAACACATAAAGGGCCCACGCCAAGCCAGCGCGAATTGATCGCACAACTGCCTGACAGGAACCCTGATCTCGTCTACAGGTGAAAAATACACGCTGATGCATGCGCGCTTGCAAGCGGCATTGACGGTCCGTTGGTAAAAATCCCACTTGCCGAGAGTACAGAGCAGAGCAGGCCACCAACAAAATGTCCTTGATTATAATCAAGAACGCCACCATTCATCAAGGGATAATCCCGCCGATGCCCCTTGACGCCACGCTATTGGCCCTTGTATAGACTCGACGCGCCCCAATATCGCGCAAATTGCCGCTATTTCTTGTCGCGTGGCATGAAACGAATGATCGCCTCGCCCTTCTCGGTCACGCGCGGCGCGGGCCGAAACGCGTGCCCGTAGATCACTTCGAAGGACAGGCACAGCTTGCCGTCGGCGCGCCGTTGCTGCTCGAACGCGTCCTGCACGCGCTGCCAGGCGGCGCGCCCGAGCAGTCCGCGCGCGCGCGTGGCCAGCGGATTGCCGCCCAGCGCGCGCACGTCGGCCAGCAAGGCGGGCAAGCGATCGTAGGTGACGGTGATGGTTTCCATGTCCATCACCGGGGTGGCGAAGCCGGCCTCGACGAGCTGGTCGCCAAAATCGTGCATGTCGACGAAGGGCAGCGCGTGCGCCGCGTTGTCGGCCGCGGCGAACGCGCGGCGCACCTCCTTGAAGGTGTCCGGCCCGAAGCAGGAAAACATCAGCAAGCCCTCCACCCGCAACACGCGGCGCCATTCGGCAAACACGCGGTCCGGCTGCGGGTGCCAGTGCAGCGCCAGGTTGGACCACACCAGGTCGACGCTGTTGGGGCCGAACGGCAAGGCGCCGAAGTCGCCCGCCAGCACATCGATGCCCGACTTGGCCGGCAGCAATTTGCCCAGCAAGGTGTTGAAGGCGCCTTGGCGCGCGGCCGGCACGCCCGCGACCATGGCGGGCGCGGCGTCGATGCCGACGATCTGCGCGGCCGGGAAATCCTTTTGCAACAACGCCAGGTCGGCGCCCGCGCCGCAGCCGGCGTCGAGCACCCGGCGCGGTGCAATCTTGACCAGTTCGAGCCGCTCATGCATGCGCGCGGCGATTTCGCGCCGCAAAAAGTCGGACGGCGCGATACTGTCCGGCTTGGCAAACAGCGCACGCACGCGATGCTGATCGATGGGCGCGCTCATTTTTGACGGGGATGGGGGTGAAAGCATGGTTCGGCTGGCTGGTAATGAGATAATGCGGGCAGTGTACATCTTTGAAGGCGGATCCGATGCCTGTGCGTTGGCAACTGGTGGCGCAAGGCTGGCTGCGGCTGGCACGCGCCCTGCTGCCCTCGTCGTGCGCGCTGTGCGCTGCGCTGTCGGATGCGCCCGTGTGTGTGCACTGCCAGCAGCGTTATCTGGGCGAAGCGCGCCCGCGTTGCCTGCGCTGCGCCAATCCGCTGGACGTCGGCGCGACGGCGCTGGCCTGCGGCGCCTGCCTGAGCGCGCCACCGGCCTTTGACGCGACGCTGGTGGCGGGCGACTACGCCGCGCCGCTCGACCAGCTGGTGCTGCAACTGAAATTTGGCGGCCGGCTCGCGCTGGCGCCGTGGTGCGCACGCATGCTGGTCGACGCAGTGCTGGCCCAGCCCGATTTTGTGCTGCCCAACCTGCTGTGCCCGGTGCCGCTGGGACCGCGCCGGCTCAGCGAGCGCGGCTTCAACCAGGCGCTTGAAATCGCCCGCCCGCTGGCCCGCGCGCTGGGCGTGCCGGTGTGGCCGCGCATGGCGCTGCGCGCGCGCGAAACGCTGGCGCAGTCGGGCGTGGCGCCGGCGGCGCGCAAGGATAACGTGGGCAACGCGTTTGTCGTCGCGCCCGAATTCACCGCGCTGCTGCGCGGCCAGCACGTGGGCCTGGTCGACGACGTGATGACGAGCGGCCACACGCTCGATGCGCTGGCTGCCACACTGAAACGCCACGGCGCCGCGCGGGTCTCCAACCTGGTCTTCGCGCGCACGCCACCCCATTGATTTTTAAGGAGATTATCTTGTTTCATGTCGTTCTGGTCGAGCCTGAGATTCCACCCAATACGGGCAACATCATCCGCCTGTGCGCCAACACGGGCGCGCAGCTGCACCTGATCGAGCCGCTCGGCTTTCCGCTCGACGACGCCAAGATGAAGCGCGCCGGACTCGATTACCACGACTACGCGACGATGAAGGTACACAAGAACTGGGACGCCTTCATCGCCGACACCGCCCCCGATCCGACGCGCATGTTCGCACTGACCACGCACGGCTCGGCGCCATTTGCCGACGCCAGCTTTCGCCCCGGCGACGTGTTCGTGTTTGGTGCCGAGACGCGCGGCCTGGCGCCCGCACTGCGCGAGAGTTTCCCGCCCGCGCAGCGCATCCGCCTGCCGATGCGCCCCGACAACCGCAGCATCAATCTGTCGAACACGGTGGCGGTAGTGGTGTTCGAGGCCTGGCGCCAGAACGGCTACGCCGGCGGCGCCTGAGCAGCGCGGCGCGCGCCGCCGCCCGAGGCCAGCTTTCGGCCCAGCGCGATCGACGGCAGCTCGATGTAGCGGTAGCTGAACAAGGAAAACAGGTAGCTGCCCACCACCGACAGCGCCACGACAAGATACAGCCGTGGCGTGCCGCTGATCGGCAACGACGCGGTGGCAAGCGCCGCCAAGGCGACAAATAACAGGTGAAACAGGTAGGTGCTGTACGAGACGTTGCCGTAACTCGACAGCAAGCGCAGCACCGGCTGACTCGGCTCTTTTGGCATGACACTGGCCAGCGAAAACAGCACGCACAGCAGTGCCGCGATGCCATAGAACTCCGCCCCGCCGTCCAGCCAGGCATACGCTGCGCGGTGCTTCGCCGCCACGACAAGCAGCGTGGCCCCCAGCAGCAAGGCTGCCGTGTACCGGTTGATGACGACATCGGTTCTGGCGCGCAGCTCGCCCAGCAGCACACCGCCCAGAAACGCGTAGGCCATGGTGAACACCTCATAGCGCGCCATCGGCACCAGTTCCTGCTTGCCGACGTAGTAAAGGATGGCCGCGATGGCGACGGGCACCAGCAGGCCCAGCGCGCTGCGCCGCATGGCAACGATAATCAGCGGAAACATCACATAGAATTGAAATTCCACCGGGATCGACCAATAAACGGAATTGAAATAGTTATCCGGGCCGGTAATATTGAACGCCAGCGACAAATACCTGACGAGCATTGTCAACGTTCCGGGCCGCAATGCCTCGGCCAGCCAGGAACTGCCAGAATGGTGATCGACGTAGTAAAGGTCGAAACAGGCAAAGACAATCAACGATATGCAGAAAGCGGGCCAAATTCGCATGAAGCGTTTGACATAGAAATTGACCGTCTCGGCGGGCGAGGAGATGCCGCGATTGCTCAGATACAGCGTGCAGCCGCTCAGCGCGAAGAACAGGTAGACGCCGAAATTGCCCAAATCGAACAGGCGTATGATTTGCCAGCCCGGTCCGAAGAACTCGGTGTTTCTCTCGAGTGCACGAATGGCGTGCGAGACGACGACAAACAGCGCCGCAATACCGCGTAGCCAGGTCAGTGCCTCGAAATGTCTGGCGCTCATCGAATTGTCCTTCAACGAAAATATGTTCCCCGGTCGATTCGACGCACAGAACAATTCTCCGCCCGCAAATAGATGTACACCGGCTGGCAGGACGCAAGCGTTTGCGCAAGGTCCCCGACGAGACAGGTGCGCAGCACGCGCTTGACCATGGCCGCTACGCGACGCCTGCCCACACGGCGCGCGGCGATGTACTGCGCGGGCAAAGCGTGATGTAAGCACCTCAGGGTGCCTCAATTGATGGCCACATTATAGGGATGGGTGTCAAAATTGACCGTTCGATACGTTTTTATGCGCTGCCGCGCGCTCAATCAAGAATAGGACGCCAGCTCCAGGTCTTCCATAACGGCCCGTAGGTGTTTTTGTCTGCCAGCACGTGCGGCGTGCCGAGAAACGCCTCGACCAGCGGGCGATCCTGCGCGATGCCGTAAAAGGCGTTGCCTTCCAGCGTGAACTGCGCCGTATCGAACACGGACACCGCACGCCCGTTGGCGGCGCCCTTGACGATGATCGTGTTGTTGCGG
The DNA here is from genome assembly GCA_038207625.1 of Burkholderiales bacterium. GTDB lineage: Bacteria > Pseudomonadota > Gammaproteobacteria > Burkholderiales > Burkholderiaceae_D > JBBQZO01. The sequence goes on from JBBQZO010000011.1 coordinate 69,212, forward strand.
ATGCGCGCACCGTCCCCATGGTGCAGCCGGATCGGCGCGTCGGCGAACAGCGGCGCGGCGCTGCCGTGCACGATGATGGTATTGTTTTCGATCAGCGCATTCGGCCCGAAGATCCAGATCGCCGTACCGGCATCGACCTCGATGCTGCAGTTGCGAATGATCGTGCCGGCTCCCTGCACGGCGATGCCGACGCCGCGCGTGCGAATCTTCATGTTCTCGATGACGACCTTGCGCGCCGGGTAAGCGGCCGGACTGGCCGGCAGACGGGCGCGCACCTCCGCCGCCCATTTCTCCGCATCCGGTATCGCGCTCGCCAAGTCCACGCCGCCCTGCGCTTGCCATCGCCCGACCAGGTCGGAGCCTACGCTGACGGGCAAATCGGGATCGGACACAATGCGTATGCCCAACGCCCAGGACGCGCGGCTCGTCATGCGCAGATTGCCGTTTCGAATCGTCACATTCTGCGGCAGGATAGGCTCAGCGACGTCCGGATAGTTTTGCCAGGCGCTGGTCGGCGTTTCAATCCCGGCGCGCAGGGGCGCGTTGCCCACCAGCGTGTGCTGTTGCAGGTCGACGACGATGTTGTCGGCCGCCACCAGCAGCAAGATGCTGTCATTGCCGCGCACCGAGGCGCCGTGCGAAAACGGCCGATAGCGGCTATCGACCAGCATGTCGGCGCCGACACAGACCTTGCCCGACTGCGCCGCCAGCGCACCGCCGCCCAAGCGCGGGATGAGGTTGACGCAGGCTGGCGCGGCCAGCGCGCGCTGAAGGGGCAGCAGCGACGCCGCCAGCGCCAGCAAGATGGCGGCGCCGGTTCGCCCGCTCGAGCGCACGCGCGCATGCGCTTTCATGCCGATCGGCGCCGGCTTGCCGGCCCGGCCTAAAATGGCCACCACCATCGTCGCTGGGTGCGCCGGAACTGATTGTTGCTCACTTGCGCGACACTGCCCTCGCGCAGCGTCACGGCCGGCTCGACATCGACGAAGACATTGTCGCTGACGCGCACATCCTTGCTGCCATCGCGCAGGTAAATCGCATGACGATCGCTGCCGCCGCCACGCACGCTGATGGTATTTCCCGAAATAATGGCGCCGGACGCCTGGCGCAACACGATCGCCGCAGTCGGGCCCGGCGTCGATTCACCGAACAATTTGTGCTCGAGCACAATGTGATTATTGAGAATGCGGGCGTCCGGTCCGGCCAGGATGATGGCCGCCGCGCCGGCGCTCTCGATCGTGCAGTTGCGAATGACGGTGCCGGTGCCGGCCAATTTGACCCCCACGCGCGAGGTTTTGATCCGCAAATTTTCCAGAACATATTCTGTACGTTCGAAGTTCTTGAAGTAAGTCGGCACCGGCTCGCTCGCGTCGTACAGTATCCATGCGCCCAAGTGTTCGACGCCGGCATTGGTGTGCTCGGCGCTTAAATCGATCACGCCATTGCGGATCGTGACGCGTTGAATCCTGTCCTGCCCGGGTGTGGCGGTCTCGCTGTCGTCGTTGTCGGTCAGATTGAAAATGCCGATGCCGTTGGACATGTAGTCACTGCGCAAGGTATGGCCCTGCAGGTCGATCGTCACGTCCTGGCCGTGGACCGACACCACATTGTGCCCCCAACTGGGGCCGCTATGTCCCGCGCCCGACAGCTTGGGCTGGTGAAAATCCTGCACGACACAATACTTACCCGACTTGGCGATCGTGGCGTCCTCATGGTCGCCGGGCTTTTGGGGCGTCAAGGCGATACAGCCGGCAGCCGGCGTCGACACGCGCGGCTGCGCAAACGCTGGCGTATCGGCCAAAACATGCCCGGCGCAGGCCGCAAGCAGCCCCACCGCGACGCCCTGGCGCCAGCTCCTGCCCAGTTGTTGTTGCATGCATTGCATAGAAGGTGCCTGTCGTGTGGTCTATTTTGGCAACGGCGCCATACCCTGCGGAACGATCGCGCCGGTGTAGTCGGACGGTTTCAGATTGTGCAGATTATCGAATCGGTTCTTGCCCGCCTGGACCGCATCAAAGCCATCTTTCCCGCCGCGGCGCAGGTCGATGCCGGTGTATCCCAGGTATTTCAAGGCGTCGTTGAGAATGGCGATCTTTTGATCGAGGTTGCCCACCTCTTCGCTGGCGTTAAATTTGGTGAACTCGCCCATCGTCCACGCGATCGAGGCCCAGCTGTTTTGCTGGTTGGTGGGTTTGGCAAATTGCTTGAATTTCGCGAACACCTCCTTCTCCATTTCCGTGGTGCGCGTTTCGTTGTTGCTCCATGATCCGAAGCCGATGATATCGGTCGAGAAGTGGTTGAAAGTATAGTCCGGATTGTGCGCGCCCAGCCCGTGGCCGATACCCAGCCCGATATCGAGCGCCGAGTAGGGATTGCTGTTCTTGTCCCGATGCGCGAAGGTGTCCTCGAACGAGTGCAGGTATTCGCCGAACAGCTGCATGCTGGTGCGGCAATTGGCGTTCGGATCGGTCTTGGCAAAATTCGATGCCGCCAGCAAACGCGAGAGCTGCGGATTGGACGGATTATTGACGCGCCTATCGGTATAGCTTTGCAGGTCCATGCCGGTGGCCAGATGAAACAGCGTTTCGGCCGCCGTACGCTGCGGGTCATAGCCGTCCTGCGTGAAATGGTAGCGCACCAGCGCCGCCTGATTGACAAAGATACTGCCCGCCATATTGCCCGGAATCATAGGCCGGGTCATTTCGTCCTCGTCGATATTCTGGGTTGCCAGCGCCATCATGCGCGCGTCGGCCGGATCGACACCGGCCGTGACGGCCAGGAAGAAGGTGGTGTAGTAATGCACATCGCTCTCGTACAAGCCGAGCGGATCGATGTTGGCCAGCGGGTTCGAACTGGCATACACGTACGGATTCATGCCACCGGCCAGACCGAGCGGGTCCGGCGTCGTGTAGCGCCCCAGGCGCGGATCGTAGTCGCGGTAGTAGTTCTGGTTCAGGCCGGTCTCGGCGTCGTACACCTGGCCGGGCAGGCGCAGGTTCATCACGAAGGGCGCGCCGGCGCCCGGCTGGCCCGCCGGCGCCAGCTGCGCGTAACGCACCTGGGCGTTGCCGAATGCATCGGTGTCGGCTTGCCAGACCAGCTGCTGCTGCGCATCGGTGAGCGCCTGCGGCGTTCCCAGGTGATCTGTGTGGATCGGGTAGATGGTCGCCGTGCGCTCGCCAGGGTCGGCCGCTGCGCCCGGCCACAGCCCACCGACGGTGCGGATGGCGCGCCACAGCCCATGGGCTAATCCGGTGCCTGGCGCCATCACGATCTTGGCCACCGGCTTGCCGTTCAAATAGATGTAATGGGCGGTGATGCGCCCGTCGCGGTCGGTTTCCGCCGCCAGCCGCTGCTCGCTGTACAGACTGTAGACCGTGTCCGCCTGCGGCGCGGCGCCGCCGGCGGTCCGGATGACGCCGTCGTCCGGCGCCGGGTAGACCGTCTTGGCGACGCGCTCGCCCTGGCTGTTGTAGTAGTAGCTGGCCAGCAGCGTGTCGGTGGCGTCATACACGGCGATCGGGCGCAGCGCCGTGTTGTAGACGATGCGCCGGTTGGCATACGCGTTGGCCGCGCGGGTGCGCCGCGGCGCCGCCATTTGCAGCTGCGGTACGCCGGTGGCGTGATAGATCCAGGCGGCGTCCATCAATGCCATCGCCTGATCGGCGCCGGCCGGCGAGCCGAGGCGGCGCATCTCGGCCCGCCCGGTCGAGCTGCCAGTTTGCCCCGCTTGTTCGTCCTCGGTCAATCCGATCAGCCGATTGGTGCCAGCGGCGTAGCGATAGCGCTGACGCTGCGCGCCGGGCGGCGCCACCGCGTCGTTGTTCGCCACGGTGCGCAAGGCGCTGGCCGCGCCGTCCGTGGTGCGCTTCTCGGTCCGATTGCCAGCGTTGTCGTACGCGAGGTGAAGCTGCACGCCGCCCTGCTGCGCCATCTCATTGAGGCGATCAAGCCGGTCGTAGCCGAATTGCTCGGAGCGCGTCGCGCTCGCCACCCGCGTCGCACTGCCACCTTGCTGGCGCTCGATGCCGGTCACCCGGCCACCGGCGTCGTAGCGGTTGGTCTGGCTGTAGACGATGCGGCTGGCGGCGTCATCGCGCGCGCTAAACCAGCCCTTGACCGTATTCCACCAGCCGCTGGCGTCAGCGCGCCGCGCTTGCGTGATTGCCTTCAATTGCGCGATGCGTCCACGCGCATCGAACGTGATGCTCTGGCGGATGCCGTTGCTGCTGGTGTAGCCGGTCAGCCCCTCGGCGACGCTTTGTTCGATGTCGCTCACCAGCACGCTGTCGTCAAACAGGATCGCGTTCAGTTGGCCTGGACGACTGCGCGCGCCGGTCTGGGCGGCACCGGCACCGTCGTCGGCCGGCGTGTAGCGGTAGCTCACGCGATGTCCGTCAGGCAGCGTCTGCACCAGCAAACGGCCGGCCTCGTCGTACTCGTTGCGGGTGACGAAGGTGAGGCCCGGCAGCGCCGCCGCCTGAGCGCCGCGCGCGACCGGCTGATCGACGCGCGCCAGCGTGCGCGTTTCCTCGAGCACCTGACCGAAGCCGTCGCGCAGGTAGGCGGTGCGCTCGCTGGCGTGTTCGGGTTTGCCGTCCGGGCTGGAAAACACCTCGACCAGACGCTGCCCCAGGTAGCGGTATTGCAGCAGATTCGGCGCGGCGTCGGCGCCCACGGCGACCAGGTGGCCGGCCACGTCGTAGCGGTACCGCGTGGTGCTGTGGGTTTCGTCGATGCGTGCGATCAGGCGACCGGCCTCGTCGTAACGGTAGACGCTGATGCCGCGATCGGGATTGGTCTCGATCACCTTGCGGCCGAAGTCGTCGAAGCGGCGCTCGGTGCGCACGCCATTGGCATCGGTGATCAAGGTGGCCTGGCCGTGGCTGTCGTAGCCAAGTTTGACGGTGGCCGCGTCGGGCGTGTCGGCGGCCACGGTGCGGCTGGCCAGCACGCCGTTGGCGTCGTACTCGAAACGGGTGCTGGTGCCCAGCGCGTTGCTCATCTGCGCCACCTGGCCCGCCTCGGTGTACTGCAGCGTGCCCATGCTGCCCGCCGCGTCGCCGACCTCGCTGACGCGGTTGGCCGCGTCGTACCCGAACGCCGTGCTGGTCAGCACGCGCCCGGCCGCGTCGGCGCCGAACGCATCGACCATCGCGGCGCGCAGCTGGCGCCCTTCGCTGTCATGCTGCATCACCAAACGGCTGCCGTCGGGCAGGATGCGCTCGCTCAGGCGGCCGGCGCTGTCGTAGCGGTAGCGCGTGGTCAGCTTGCCGGGCTGGGTCACGCTGCTGAGGCGGCCGTTGTCGTCGTACTGGTAGCGCACGGTGCGGCTTGGCGCGGCTGCGGCTGCGGCGCCGGCGCCGGGCGCGCCGGCGGCGCTGGCGTCGATGCGAATTTCCTCGGGCTGGCCGCGCCAGTTATTGCGGATCGTGGCCGTATGCACGCCGGCGCCGTCGCTGGTGCGCACCACGCTCGGGCGCAGCGCCGCATCGCGCTCAAGCACCTCGGTGACGATATTGCCGGGCGCGATGGTGCGCGTGACAAGCTTGGTCTTCGGGTCGTATTCGGTGCGTGTGATGTCGCTATTGTCCGGCCCAGGGTGCACGCTCGCATTGGCCAGCGGTCCATCGATTTCAATGCGCTGACCATAGCCGTCGTAACGGTAGGCAATGCGGCGGCTGATGGCCAGCGCCGCGCCGGCGCCGTCCACGGTGGGAATGAAGCCGCTTTCCGTGATCGACACGGGCAAACCCTTGGCGGCGCCGCTGGCGCCGTACTCGATGGTGGTCAGATAATCGTGTCCCGGCACCACGCTGGGACGCGCGATCTGCGCCGGTTGCGCGCTGGCGCCCACATAGGCGTAGCTGGTCTGCCATTCGCTGGCACCCGGTTTGCCATTCTGGTAGACCAGTTTGCTCACTTTGATGACGCGGCCGATGCCGTCCAGCGCCGTCGTCACCGTCGAGACGGGCGCGCCGGCGATGCTCAGGCGCGTGGTGTCGGTCAGGCGTCCCTTGCTGTCGTAGCCGTAGCGCACATTGGTTTCGCCGCAGCCGGCGCAACCGGCGCCGCGCACTTCGAGCAGGCGAAATTCGCCGCCCACGATGGCGTGGCGGTAGGTAGTCTTTTGACCCAGGCTGTTGCTGATCACCGTCACGCCAGCGCCGCTGCTGTCGAGCGTGACCTGTTCGAGACCGGTGCCGGCCACCAGCACCGCCGGCAGCACAGGTTGTCCGTCCGGCCCCGTTTTCAAGCGGGCCGGCTCGCCCTTGACGGTCAGATTGCCTTTGCCGTTGACGTCATATCCATAGGTGGCGATGCGCTGCGCCAGCACCTTGCCGGCGGGGTCGCTACCCTGCACACTGATGCCAGTCAGCAGCGTTGGAAATTGCGGGTTTTCATAATGATAGATGCGGCTGACCGCGTTGGCGCCGGCCCCGGCTGGCATGCCGACCTTGACCAGGTTGGCCAGCAGCAGCGACTTGGCCAGCGTGGCGCCGCGCGGCGCCGTGCTGCCGTAGGCGTAGCTGAAACGTCCCACCGGGCTGTCGATGTTCTGCACACCGCGAAACGCGTCGGCCGACGTCGCCTGCGCCTTGTCCAGGTAGTGCAAGCGCAGACTTCTGCCCTGCGGGTCGGTCACGCTGAGCAGCATGCCGCGACTGTCATGCTGCATGCTGACGAACTGGCCGCTCGGCGCGAGAATCTGCACCAGCTTACCCTGATGATCGAAGCTCAGCTCGCGTCCATCAACCCAGGTCCAGACGTATTCCTCGCCGCGGCGGGTTTTCGTCACGCGCACCGTGCCGTCGGCCGGATTGGCGCTGGCGCACAAGCTGGGACTGCGCGCGTCGCGGTTGAAGATCACCCGCGTACCGTCGGCCTGCACAATCTGCAGCGTGCTGCCGATCGCGTACAGATCGGTTTCGTAGGACAGCTTCCAGCCCCGTCCAGTAATGCCGTTGGAATGGCTCGGGCTGCTGAACACGCTGTTGTAGTGGCGCACGATCTCCAGCCCCAGCACGCCGGGCAAGGCCGCCATGTCCACTTCGCGCTGGTACTTGTTGCCGGTGATGACGTTGATCGGATTGCCGGCGCCGACGTTGATGCCGGGACCGATGCCGGTGGCGGCCGGGCCCGGCACGGCGCAGGTGGCGCCGCCGTGACCGGGGCCGCATGTGCCGGGACCGGTCGGCGGCACCGTCGGGGTGGGCGGCACGGTGCCGGGCGCGCAGCTGTGCTGCCCGTTTGGATCGCACACGGGCGGCCCGCCAATACCGGGGATGAGCTGGGCGTGCGCGAGGCCGGTAGCCAGCGCTAGCGCCGCCGTAACGACGTGCATCAGTGCGTTATAACGAATTGGTGTGGACATGGCGTTCTTCATCATTGATGTTGTGGTGGTCGACATAGCGGGCCATCCGGCGGCAAGCTGTTCGGGGCTGCGATGGCGAACCAGGCAGGTACACATGGGGCCGGCGCCGGGCGCGCAATGAACCGATCCCATATCGGTTCATTGCGCACGGGTCGCCGGCTATTGTTTGACTTCTCGACACGCGGCATCGGCGATCGGCGACGTGCCGTCGGTCGGTTTCTGGTCCGTGCACAGTTGCTGGCGCAAGAAGGCAATAACGATCTCCCGTTCGCGCGGCGCCACAACGAGCAGTGCGTCGAGCCCTTTGTCCCATTGATACACCCAGATATTGTCGGGATAGGCGTCCAGGATGTCTTGCCCTAGCGAAATCGCGCTGACAAACGGCAGCGAGCTCCCCGTCGCATACACAAACGTTGGATCGATCAGATCAGCAACGTCCTCATCGGGTCCGTACACTTGGTGCGCCCCCAATTTCCCCCTCGACCGAACGGCAACGATATGCTGATGATTCCCAAACCTTCGCCATCCTTTCTTGGTACCGATGTAGATGAAGTCCTTGAGCAGGGGTTCATCCCACAGGTATGGATCGCGATGCGGCGACAAGGCCGCGGTGCTGACCCAGTCGCACCAACCATCGCCATTGATATCGACGTCGTGTCGGAACGGCGCATTGCCACCGGTGCTAAATCCTGGATAGTCCTTGTTGAGCAGCTTTGTCGGTGGCGCGCGCGGCGGGGCGTTGCACGCATGCGCCGGTGTCAGCGACAGCTCGGTCAACTCGATGGCCTGCGCGGCGCATGCACAACAGCCCGACAGCGCCGCGACCATGAAGCGCAATAACTTTGATTTCACTGTCGACCCTTTGGTAAAAAGACTACATCGTCATCGGCGCGCACAGCAGCCCGCGCACCTGGCTCGATCACACTGCGCAATGACATCGAAGCCCATTGCGCTGCACGATCAGCTGGCAGCGGTGTGCGTTCTGTGAGCGCCCATGCCTGCCCTGCCTGGACTGATTGCACACTTGCCAGCCACCGGTTTTTGACTTCTGTACCCGCGCCATCGGCGAGCGGCGCTGTGCCATCGGTCGACTTCTAGGCTTGTGTGGTGGACGCAACAACTGGCCGGCCGGATGCCTGCTTATCCGGGGCCGGGGCAAGCCGGGCAAGCCGGGCCTGTGCACGGGGTGCCGGGGTCGAGCGGCGGCAGGCCGCCCGTGCAACCGATCGTCGTGCAGGTGGGCGGCGGATCGCTCGACACCGGCGGGTCGCCCGGATTGGTCGGCGTGCCGCCGTTACCGGCCCCTGGATTGGAGATCGAGGTGCCTTCGATCGCGTCCGACTGCATCTGCAGCGTGACGTTGCTGACGACGGGAATGCGGCCCTCCGCCACCAGCGCCGTGTAGTAGGGATCGGTCTTCGGATCGACCCATTTCAGGTAGACCTTGTACAGGTTGGCGACAATGGGCACCTTGGGCAGGTAGCCGTGGGTGATGCGCAGCTTGATCAGGTTGGCGTCCTGGATGGTCTGGCCGGAATTGCCGCCTACCGTCTGGCCCTTGAAAGCCTGATTGCTGTTCGGGATCACCCGGCTCGCACCGGTGCCCAGTTTGGCTTGCAGGGCCGCGTCGCCCCAGTCGATGAAACTCTCGGTGGTCGGGTTAAGCAATTCGATGCGCGCGCCGCCCTTCGCTTCGACGTCGGCCTTGACCGTCGACAGCGCCGTGGCCAGTTCGGCCACCGTTTGTCCGCCGCCGTACAGCGGCACCAGCGCCATCTCGTAGGCGTTGCGCACCGAGTCGATATTGGCGTTGCCGGTGCTGCCAGCGCGCGCGGCCATGAAGCCGGCGTGATTGATCTGGCTCTTGGCGAAAAACAGCATGCCGTATTGCAGCAGCGCCAGTCCCAGCAACGTCAGCAGCGGACCGACGACAACGAATTCGACCATCGAGGCACCGCGCTGCGCGCGCCGGGGCGGCGCCGGCGCGCGCGTTGTCGACGGCGCCGCGTGCGCCTGCGGCGCCATCAACTGCAGCAGTTGCGGCGCGCGCGTCTGCACGGCTAGGGGTGGGCGCGCGGGCGCGCGAGCCTGCGCTGGCTGGATGCCGTGCTGCACCGGCTGGGTGGGCGGACGCGCCTGCGCCGGCCGGATGCCGTGCTGCACCGGCTGGGTGGGCGGACGCGCCTGCGCCGGCCACGCGCCACGCTGAGCCGGCAGCGCCGCGCTCCAGTGCGGATGCTCAAGCTGGTCGCCGGCGCACACGCCCAGCCGCGCGATGCTGCCGGCGGCCAGTTCGAGCGTATGGGCGGCGCGCACGTGGCGCCGTCCCTGCGCGTCGCGTCCGGCGTTGCTAAAGCTCACGCGCCACGGTTTCAATTGCGCCACGCATTTCAACACGCGTCCCTGCGCGTCCAGATACACGACATCGATCGCGTGCAGCATGAAGGCGCAATGCACGCTGGGGCAGCCGGTCAGCAGCAGTCCCTGGTCGTAGCCCAGCGCCGGCGCCAGCATCAGGCCGCGCAGGCGGCTAAAGAAGGTATGCGCGCCGCGTAGCGCCAGGCTGTGGCCGCCGCTGGCCGTGTGCAGCCGCGCCATTGCGCCGGGCGGGTGAGCAAAGGTCGTCATCGTCGTAGTCCTAAATACCCGAGTGCATGAACTTCATGACAATCGGGAAAAACAGCACAATGAAGGTGCATGGAAAAATGAAGGCGATCAGCGGAAACAACATCTTCACCGGCGCCTCCATCGCCAGTTTCTCGGCGCGTAAAAAACGTTCGGTGCGGCGCTGATCGGCCTGCGCGCGCAGCACCGGCCCCAGGTTCATGCCCATGCTCTCGGCCTGGATCACGGCGGTGGTGAAATTGCTCACGTTCGGCTCGGCCAGCCGCTCGGCCATCGCGCGCAGCGAATCGGCGCGCCCCTTGCCAGCGCGGATGTCGCGCAGCACGCGCTGCACTTCATCGCGCAGCACGCCCTTCGGCCCCTTGGCCACCGCCTGGTGCATCGCGCCTTGCATGTTCAGCCCGGCCTCGACGCACAGCGTGATGATGTCGAGGTAAAACGGCAGCGTTTTGAGCAGCTCGCTCTTGCGCTTGGCCAGCAGGTCGCGCAGCCAGATGGCCGGATAGCTGTAGCCGATCGCCGCGCCGATGCCGCACAACTGCCAGTACAGGCCGGCGCGGATGCCAACCTCGTCGTCGACCGGATGGTCGAACGAGGCCAGGCCCCACCAGAACAGCAGCGCCACCAGCGCCGCACTGACCAGCCGGGCGGCGATGAACTGGGCCGGCGTGATGGTGTATTCCAGTCCGGCCTTGCGCAGGCGCGTCAACACCGTCACGTGCGCCTTGACGGACATGAACGGGCCGACAAAAAATGCCAGCCAGTGTATCGGCCACCACATCAGGCGAAAGCCCAGCGGCGGCGCGTCCTTGTAGGCACGGTCCTCCTGCGGCACCTCGGCCACGCTGCGGCTGATCAGCCAGGTCACCAGCGCGACCGCCAGGCCGATCGCCAGCGCGAACACGATGATGACGAAGCTGGCGTGTTGAAGCAGAAAAGTTTGCATGGTCGGCCCTAGACGTCGATGGCGATGATTTTGCGGATTACGTACACGCCCATGAACTCGAGCGCGGCCAGCACCGCCAGCGTGATCCAGCCGATCCGGCTGTGCCACAGCAGCGCCATGGCGGTCGGCTCCATCTTGTTTAACACCAGCATCAGCGCGACCGGCAGCAAGCCCACCACCCACGCCTGCAGCTTGCCCTGCGCGGTCAGCGCGCCGATCTTGCCTTCCATGTGCAGGCGGCTGCGGATCGTGGCGGCGGTGCGCTCGAGCGTCTCGGCCAGCCCGCCCCCGGTCTCGGTGGCGATGCGCATGGCCGACACCACCAGCGTGGTGGTCTGGGTCGGCATGCGACGCGCCAGGTTGTTCAGGCTTTGCTCGAGCGTCACGCCCAGGCGCTGCTCGCGCAGCATCAAGGAAAATTCCTGGCCGAGCGGGGCCGGCGCTTCCGACACCAGTTGCGCCATCGCCGAACTAAGGCCCACGCCGGCGCGCATGCCGCCGCTGAGCATCATCAGCGCGTCCGGCAACTGCTCCTCGAACTGGCGCCGACGGCGCGTGCGCATCCACGCGTACAACACGCGCGGCAGCAGCGCCAGCGCGAAAAACACCGGCACGGCCAGCATTGCGCTGCCGGTGGCCAGCCAGGTCAGCACGGCGCCCAGCGTCATGCTGGCCAGATTGGCCACGAACAGCTTGCGCGGGTCGATGAACAGGAAAAATTCCTGCACCTGGAACTGGGCCCGCTCGGTGAAATTGGCGCGGTAGCGCGCCAGCGTGACGGTGCCCATGTCGAGCACGAACCAGGCCAGCAGGCCGGCCGCCACGGCGGTAACGACGGTGATCGCGCCGATCACCAGGGTGCTGTTGTCCATCAGATGCGCCCCTCATTGCCGCGCGCGCGCTGGGGCGTCATGCGCTCCGGATCGCGCTCGGACGCGTGCGCGCCGAAAATGTCCATGTTCAGGTCGCGCCCCACCGCGCGCAGCTCTTCGTAGAACTCGGGCACCATGCCGCAGCCGCTGAAATAACCCTGCACCTTGCTGTTGCCGTGCGCGTCGGGCTGGCCGTAACCCTTGCTGACGAACTTGAAGATCTCCTGGATCTGGATCTTGCCGCTCTCCATGCCGGTCAGCTCGGTGATGCTGGTGACCTTGCGCGAGCCGCAGGCGAAGCGGGTCTGCTGCACCACCATGTCGACCGCCGACGAGATCTGTTCGCGGATGGCCACCAGCGGCAGGTCCATGCCGGCCATCAGCACCATCGTCTCGAGGCGCGCCAGGCCGTCGCGCGGGGTGTTGGCGTGCAAGGTGGTCAGCGAGCCTTCGTGGCCGGTGTTCATCGCCTGCAGCATGTCAAGCGCCTCGGCGCCGCGGCACTCGCCCACCACGATGCGGTCGGGACGCATGCGCAAGGTGTTCTTGACCAGGTCGCGGATGTGTACCGCGCCCTTGCCTTCCACATTGGCGGGGCGCGATTCGAGGCTGATCAGGTGTTCGTGGTGCAGTTTCAGTTCGGCCGCGTCTTCCACCGTGATGATGCGCTCGCCCGGCGGAATGAAGTTCGACAGGATGTTGAGCAGCGTCGTCTTGCCCGAACCGGTGCCGCCGGAGACGATGATGTTCTTGCGCGACTCGACGCAAATTTGCAGGAACTCGGCCATCTCCGGGCTGATCGCGCCAAATTCAACGAGGTCCTGGGCGCTCAGTTTGCGCTTGGCGAATTTACGGATCGTCAGCGTCGGCCCTTTCAAGGCCAGCGGCGGAATGATGGCGTTCACGCGCGAGCCGTCCTTCAGGCGCGCGTCCACCATCGGCGACGATTCGTCGATGCGCCGACCCAGCGGCGCGACGATGCGCTCGATCACGCCCAGCACCGCCCGGTCGCCCGTGAAGGTCAACGGATGGCGGTGCAAGCGGCCGGCCCGCTCGACGTAGATCTCGTCGTAGCGGTTGACCATGATCTCGGAGACGCTGTCGTCGTCGAGCAGCTCTTCCAGCGGGCCCAGCCCGACCGCCTCGTCGAGCACCTGTTTGCTCAGCAGCGCGCGGTCCAGTTCGTGCGGGATGTCGGCGTCCTGCTCCTGCATAATCTGGCCGATCAGCGCGCTCGTTTCGCTGCGCAGCTGCGCGTCACTCATGCGCGAGACGTCGTGCCGGCGCAAGTCCATCGTTTCCAGCAGCTTGTTGTGGATGCGCTTGCGCCACTCAAATTCGAGTTCCTTGCGCTGCGGGTTGGGTGCCAGCACCAGCGCGAACGCCTCGGCCGGCTCGGGCACCACGCGCGCCGGCGCGGCCGAGGCGCCGGCATCGTCGACGGCGCGGTGCGCATCGCGGTCGTGAGCGACGTGGCGCGCGTCGCCGTCGCCGCTGTCGCGCGCCGCGCCGTCGCGGGCGCGCAAAATATCCTGTTGGACCCGCTCGGCCACCACGCGCGAAGCCTGCATTTCTTCGCTGGCGCGCGCATTGCGGTACGGCGCCGAGCTCGAACGCGAGGTGGGCGAGGCCGCCTGCACGATGCCTGAGGCGGTGCCGATTTCCATCACGCGCAGACGGAACGGGCCGACCGCGATCACGTCGCTGCCCGACAGCGGGCCGTACTGGCTGTCGATGCGCTGGCCGTTGACCAGCACGCCGCCGTAGGAACCCATGTCCTCGAGCAGCACGCCGCCGGGCGTGTTGAACAGGCGCGCGTGCTCCTTGCCCACGCGCCAGCTGTCGAGCCGGATCTCGTTCTGGCCGCTCTTGCCGATCACGCTGTCGTCGGGCACTTGCAGCAGACGCACCGTCCCGTCGGAATCGGTGATTTCAACTTGTAGCATTCTGGCTCCCGCTTCAGTTAGTGGCCGGCACGGCGTGCAGCCACTGGGCCGCAACCCAGCCGCGCGCCGCGCCCGAGCGCACCGCGACCCAGTTGCCGCTGGCCGGCTGCGGCAAGGCATCGACCAGCTGGCCTTGCTCGAGCGGCTGGACAGTCAGCGCATTGATGTCCGGACTGACATGCAGCGCCAGCCCTTCGAGCACCACGCGGTACTGGCGCGGCGCGTCGCCATTGGGCTGCTCGGGCGTGACCACGTTCGGCGCGCCGGCGCGCACGCCCGGCCCGTTGTCGACGCCCAGCGTCAGCGGCGCGCCTTCCTGGGCATTGTGCGCAACAGCGCTGGGCGTGCGCGTCAGCAGCACCGGGCTAAGACGCGACGGTTGCAGCGCATCGGCGCGCACCCAGCCGTTCAGCTGGCCCACCACCACGTTGCGCCACAGCGCCCGTCCGGGCGGTTGCGGTTCGGCCCGACCCAGCAGCACCACCGAGTTGTAGCCCAGTTCAAGCAGCGCGGCGCTGGCGTCGTTTGCTTGGGCGCGCAGCACCAGGCCATCGCGCTTGACCTGCAGGCTGGCACCGCCAGCGACCGGCGTGGACGCCTGCGGCCACTGCAGCGGGTTGTGCGCGGCCGGCGTCAGCGGCGCGTCTTGCGGCGCCGTGATCGGCGCGGCGCGACCGAGCGGCTGCGGCGCCAGTGCGCCCGTCAGCGGTGCAACGGACGCCTCCGCGCGGCCCAGGTCGAAGCTGGCCGCGTCGCGCCCCGGTTGCAGCGGCGCCGTCAGGAATGGCGCCTTGCCCAGGTTCTCGGTGAGTCGTTCGGTGGTGCGCTCGATCCGCTCGCGCATGCCCGGGCTGTGGCTATCGACGATGGTGGGGGTGACGAACACCACCAGCTCGGTTTCCTTGTTCTGGAAACGCTTCGAGCGAAACAGCGCCCCCAGAATCGGAATGTCGCCCAGCAGCGGCACCTTGTCGATGTCGTTGCTGGTGGTGCGTTGCAAAAGTCCGGACAGGATCATCGTCTCGCCGTTACGCACATTGAATTCGGTCTTGGTGCGGCGCGTAAGTATGGCCGGCCCGCTGATGGTGGTGACCGACGCGTCGAGCGAACTGACCTCCGAATCGATGACGGCGCGGATCACGCCGTCGCGCCCGATTTTCGGTTCGATGTCGAGTTTGATGCCGTAGGGTTTGAACTGGATCGTCACACCAGTGGAGGTGGCCACCGAATACGGAAATTCGCCGCCGGCCAGGAAGCTGGCCTTGAAGCCGCTGCGCGCCGACAGCTGCGGCTCGGCCAGCACCGACGCCTTGCCGTTCTGCTCGAGCAAATTGAGTTTGGCCGTGATGCCCAGGTCCAGCCCGCTGAGGATATTCAGCGTCGACGGCAGCGTGACGCCGCCCTTGGCATTGCTGCTGCCCTGGTCGGTGACCGGCAAGCCGTCGCCGTTGGTGGGAATGGTGCTTTGATAGGCGCCGCTATTGGCCAGCCGGAACGGTTGCCACACCGCGCCCAGCGCCGCGCCGCCGCTGGCGCCCCATTTCAGACCCATCTCGCGCAGTTCCGACTTGGGGAACTCGACCACCTTGACGTCCATCATCACCATCTTTTCCCAGCCGATGACGCTGGTGAAGTTGACGATTTGCGGATAGCGCTTGGCCAGCTCGACGACCTTTTCGCGGTCCTCGTCGGACAGCGTGTCACCCTCGACGATCACTTTGTCGCCCACGATCGAGGCCTTGGTGTTGGGGATGGTGCTCAGAAAAGCGGCCACTTCGCGCGCGATGCGGCTGGTGTCGCCCGGCACGATGTTGACCTTGACCCGTTGATAGCGCCCGTCCTCGTTCCACACGAACAGCGACGAGGTGCCGATGCCGTTGGCGAAGATGATCACCTCCTTGTCGTCCAGCGCGGCGGCCGACATGATCTGGCCGTTGCCGACGGCGATGCGCGCCACCCCGGGGGTGGGAAACACGCGCGATTCGCCCACGAACATTTCGATCTCCGGCATCTGGCCGGCGTCTTCCTGCTTTTTGATCGGCTCGTAGGGCGTGTTGTTCTTCTTCGCCGACGAGCGCTTGGTGGACTTGAGCATGTCGCCGTAGTTGTTGCGCGCGGGGCCGGTCGCGCCGGTCGGATCGGCCGGCACGCCGGCGCCGCCGCCCTTGGCGCCGGCATTGGTGTTGTAACTTGGCGAACTAGCCTGCGCCCAGGCGCCCGGACAGGCTCCCGCCAGCGCCAGGCTCACCATGAGCGGCAGGCTTGCCATGGCCGCGCTAGCGGATCTGCCGTTGGTGGCGGGGTGCTGCGACGTGCGGGTTTGCGGTGCTGTCATGGTAGGTGGCGGATAGTTTCAAGTTTGGTGGGTCGGAATGTCGATATGGGTGCCGGATTGCCGCGTTTCAGGGCTGGGCGCCGCGCGGCGCGCCGCCCGGGATCAGCGGCATCGATGGCGCCGCCGCCGGGTTGGCCGGATTGGCCGGCGTCACCGGCGGCGCGCGCAGCACGGGAATAGGCGGCGCGGCGGCGCCAGCGTCGTCGCCGGCGCGCGCGTGCACCGCCTGGGCCAGCCGCAGCGCTTCCGGCGCCAAGTTGGCCAGCGCCGGTCCGCCGTAGATCACCGGGATGCCCTTGTCGCCCTTGCCGTCCTTGCCGGGCGCGTCCTTCAAGCCCAGCAAGGTGGCCACATCGAGCTTGGGATTGCCGAAGGTCTGCTTGTCCTGCGGATTGCGCAGCAAAGCGGTCAGCTTGCCCACTTCGCGCGCGACAATCACGTGCTCGGCCTGCTCGGGCGTGGTGTCGATGGTGACGGTGGAAAACTGACGCCGTTCGCCGCTTTTCGGGTCGTCCACCGAACGCTGGCCGGTCGCCATCACCTGCGCGTTTTGCATCAGCGGGAAGGTGTATTTTTTGCCTTTGCGTTCCAGGCTGACGATCAGGTCGATCGTGTCGCCCGGCTCGACCATGCCGGAGATGGAATTGATCTCGTCGACCGGCACCGTCATCGCGCGGTGCCCCGTTTCGACCCGGGCCGAAAAGGTGGGCACTTTCTGCGTCTCCATCAAGCCCCACAGGATCATTTCGCCGCTCTTGACGGGATAGGCCAGCAGTTGGCCGTTGATGCGGTCGAAATCGTCCGGCGTGACCGCGACCGAGTGGGAAAACTCAATCGGTATCGGACGCAGCGCGACGTTCTCGCGCGACAGTTTGGCACCCTTGGCGATGTCGCTCTTGGCCACCAGCACGGTGACCATCTTGCCCTTCGAATGAGCCTCGATGGCCGCCATCTGGTTGTTCAGATAGCTGCGCGCGGCCAGCGCGGCCAGCGCGCCGATGGCCAGCGCCACACCCAGAATGACCCAGGTCTTGCCCGGTCTGAAGTTGCGCAGGTTTTGGAATTGCTTGGTTTTATTGAAGTTCATGGTCAGGTCGGTAAGGAAATGGCGTGGCTAAAATTGTCGTAAGCGTGCTGGAACCCGTCGAGCACAATCTGCACGGTGGTCCTGGACTGCCCTGGGCTGGCCGGGTCGCCCGCGACCGGCACAAACAGCACGAAGGCCAGCACGGCACAGGCGACCAGGTAGTCCATGGTTGACTGGCCACCCTGGCGCGCCGGCCGGAGTGACGCGGGCGCAAGCGCCGTGCGCTCGTTGGGTTCGATGCAGTTCAATTGAGATGCTCCATAAAAGTGACGGTGTTGAGCACCAGCGTGGTCTTGCCGGACAGGTCGCGGCTGATCACGGCGATCGCCTCCTTGCCGGCGCCCTTGAAAAACAGCGTCTTGCCGGCGTCCAGGCCGACCTGCGACGGCTGGCCCGGCGGGGTGTCGGCCAACGCTTCGCGTTCTAGCGCGTAACCGTCCTCGCGCAACATGCCGATCAAGCGCTCGCGGTTCAGCGCCAGCTCGAACGAATTGGTCAGCACCACGTAGCTGGCGCTCTTGCCGCCGTCGCCCGAGCTCATTTTGCTGACCAGGTGGGTGCCGGCCGGCAGGCGCGCCAGCAGGCGCTCGCTGGCGGCCTTGGTGTCGTCGCGCCGTTCATACGCGGCCGTCAGGTCCGACACTGCCACCAAAGCGCGTGTGCCGGGGTGGCTTGGACCGAGCGCTTCAAGCTGGACCGAGATGTAATACGGCCCCTGCGCGCGCCCGAGCACCAGTTTCTTGCCCACCGTGTTTTCCACCAGCGGCTTGCCCAGGCTGCGGCGAAACCACGCGGCCGACTCGGCCGGGCTGGCCTTCGACACAAACCCTTGCATGCGCATCGGCATGCCGTTCACGGCCACTTGCTCGCCGATTGGAAACACCTTGGCGTCGTCCGGCAGGGCGACCTTCGGCCAGTCGTTGCGGGCCTGCGCGCAGGCGCCAGCCAGCGCCAGCGCGCAGGCCGCCAGCACTGGCAGCAGGCGGCGAATCGATTGTCGGCAAGCGTGTGTCATCGGTGCCATCTAGCGCAGACGGTCGGCCGGCACAACGTCGCGCCAATACTCGAGCCCACCGAGCTTGGGGCCGCATGGCTGCGGACAGACGCCGTTGGGCAGATACTTGGGACTCTCCATCAGCGTCGCCGCCACGCTGATGGCGTCGGCCGCAAGCTTGAACGCCACGTCCTCCGGCTTGCCCGAGGTGAAGCGCTCGCCCGGAAACACGCCGCTGTGATTGACGCGCGCTTCGACCTGTTCGGGGTTCTTGGCGGCCCAGCCATCCACCAGCAGATCGGTGTGCCGCGACATCGACAGATTGAGCGCCTTGAAGGAGTCGTAGGTATGCGTGTAACCATCCAGGTCGGCCGGCACATTGGCCACCGCGACCGTCACGTTGGCGCCATAGATACCGGGCGTCGCCAGCCCCATCGTGGTGGCCGTGCCGAGCTTGTTGAACGGGGCGCCGTCGCTGGCGGCGCTAAATGCCCCGCTGTGGTCGGCGCTGTGGCCGGCGCCGAAGCTGACCTTGACGTCCTGATCGAAATCGACGATCAGCGCGTCGCCTTTCGGATCGCGCCAGAACAGGTTTTGATTGGCCATGAAATTGCCGGCCGTGTCGTCGGTCTTGATGGGCGCGTCGGGATTGCTGAAAAAGCGCCGACGCACCTCGCCTGCCAGTTGCGCAGGCGGCTTCCAGCTGCTCATGCTGTCATTGCGGGTGATCGCCTCGAAGGCCACGTAACGGCTGGCCATTTCGGTGGCATGCGCGATGTCCTGGTATTTGGCCAACATCGGCATCAGCAGAAACAGCGGCACCAGCACCAGCGCCATGACGATGAATTCGGTCAAGGCCTGGCCGCGCTGGCGCGCCGCCGCACGGCGCTGGCGGTGCGCGTTCACTTGCGCTTCCCGTCCTGGACGACGTAACCGTCGGCCAGGTAGGGCGCGAAGACAGCCGAATTGACATCGGCGTCGAGTTGCGCGTCGATCGCTTTCATGTTGGCGCCCCGTTTGGACAGGAACTCCAGTTCGATGCCCGCTTCGACCGGATTGCGCGCCGAAATGGCCGGTTGAAAGCTGCCGCCATGCGCCAGGCAGACGGTGCCCGTGTCTGGGCCGCCCATCTGGTTCCACACTTCGCAGTCGATGCCAAGGATGGTTTTATGTTGGCCGGTGCCGTGGGTCGCTTCGGGCGGCACCATGCGGCGCATCGCGGCGGCCATCGCGGCGGTCTTCGGGTCGGCCGCCAGCTTCTGCAGCGCCTGGTTCGTTTCCGTCTCGCTCGGCCTGTGGTGCATCGCCACAGCGATCGCATCGGCATGTGCGCCGGCGTCGCAAGCGCCGCTGGCGGTCTTGTGTATCAGGTCGATATTGCAGGTGCCCTTGCTCGACACCAGCGCGGCTGTCGCGACGTCGCTTTCGATCAGGCTGCAATCGAGGGTGTTGAGCAGATGGGCGCTGCCGTGCGAGTACACGATGGCGCGATTGCGCGCGAAATAGCTGTCCCTGCGGGCGCTCAAGATAAAATCGGGCCAGCGCTGCGGCGGCTTGGTCGGCATTCCTTGGCGCGCACGCTCGGCAACGCATTGCTGCACGTCCTGATGCAGCTTCGCTAGTGCGGTCGCGTTGTCCGCTTCGCTACCCATGAGACCTTGCAGGCGCACCCGATGGACTTTGACGGTCGGCCCCGATTGTTCAAGCAGCGTGTGCGGCATCGGCGCCGAGAAGATCTTGTCCTCGACGAGCGTGCTGGCATGGCCTTGCGCGGTCAGCGCGGCCAGTACGGCGGCGGCCAGTGCGCGTGCGGTGAGCGAGGTGAAAGCGGTGTTCATGGTGATGCTCCAACTTGTAAGGCGGCGGCGGCAGCAAGCACCGCTGGCGTGTTTGTGATCAGGCGTACTTGCCAGAAGGGGTTGAACAGGCTGGCCAGCTCCTGCACGCCGTGATCGCGCGCCTCGAAGCGCTCGAAATACACTTCGGAGGTGGCCACGGCGGCCATCACGTCGCCCGCTGGCTTGCCTTGGTAGAGATTGAACTGGCCTGCCGGCTTGATGTCGGAGCGACCCGCCGAGGTGCGCGTTTCGGTGTTCGCGCGCGTCAGGCGTATCGCAAACTGCAGGCGCGGGTCGCGCTTGGCCGGGTCCGGGTTCTCGGGCGTGTAGCCCAGCGCGCTGTCGGAGATCTCGTAAAAATTGGGAACCCCGCTGTAATGCCAGCTGCTGCCCGACGTCGAGGCGGACTGGCTGCCGCTGCCCAAGGGATAGCTGGTAATGGTCTCGCAGTGCAAACCCGTTAACTTCAATTTCAACTTTTCGATGCGCAAATTGGCCTCATCGTCGGCCTTCCATTCGTCGAAGCCGTTCAGTGTCGTCGAGCCGGTTCGCACGGCGTCGCCGCGCGGGGTAAACGAGCACGGCAAAGGCGTGTGCGACGACCAGGACCGGTCCCTGACGAACTCGTCCTTCTGAGCCGCCGCCAGTTCGGTATCGCGAAAGCGGGTGCGATCGTCGCCGGTGCGTGGCGTGATAAACGGTTTGCCGTCAAACAGCGTGTAGTTGTCGGTCAGTGGAATCGGATCGACCTTGACGGCGCCGTCGCCGGTGTAATTGGCGTCCGCGACCTCCTTCGTCAATCTGGTGCGGGCCGGCAGAAAGCTCAGGTACATCGCAGTCTGGGCCAGTTGCATCTCCACTTTGGCCACTTCGCCGGCCGCGACGACGAGCGGACCGACGGCGCTGAATCCCTGATTGGCGGCCTCGACCACCAGCGCGCCGACCTCCCAGCTCAGGGCGTAACACAAGGGCGCATATTCGACCAAGCCGAGTAACACGGGAACCGAATAGATGGTGTAGCAATCGAGCGGCGGCACGTCGTCGGCGTGACTTTGCGAGTACTGCAACCAGGATGAAATGCTGACCATCTGGGCGATCATGGTCTCGTTGGCCATCATCGCGCGATTGGTGTAGGCGTCGAAATTGAGGGCGCGCGCGTGCATCACGCCGGCGCTGTAGGCGACCGCGTCGGCGGTGTTGACCAGCTTGGTTTTTTCGGCCGACAGCTGGCCGGTGTTGAACACGAAAAAAAGCGCTGCCATCCCGCCGATCAAGACAAAGATGCCATAGATCAGCGCCTGGCCGGTTTGGCGGCCAAGGCGGAGCAATGCGGCGGGAGGCGATGTGGTTCTGGGCATGTGAAGGCGGAGGACTTGTTTGGTGCGGCCACCATCAGCCGTACGGGTTGGAAAAGAAACTGCGCTTGGTATGGCAGTCCCTTTCACGCTTGGCGCACTGGACTACTTACTGCTGCGCGCCTTTGGTGTTGTTGTCGGTGTAGGTGGTCAAGGTGCGGTTGTCGACGCCGGCGGCGGCGGCCCTGGTGGCGGCGGCCTGTGCGGCGGTCACTTGCGCGGCGCCGCTGGTGCCGGAAATCTCGGCGGCGATACCGGCCATCTGGTTACGGATCGTCGCGCCGAACAGCTGGGTCACGGCGATGGCGGCGACCGCGATCAGCGCCACGATGATGATGTACTCGGTCATGCCCTGGCCGAGCTGACGGGTTTTTTTCACTAACGATGAGATACGCATGAGAGAACTCCTAAATGTGGGTTTGCAATGACGGCTTGCTGCGCCGTAAAAATCAATGCAGCGACAAATTAAAAACACACTTCAACCACAAGCAGGAAATAGGGCACACAAGCTGTCGTGGACTTGGCGACATGGGGCGATCTTCAGATTCCCCGCGACGAAATGCAGCAAGGAAACTCACCAAATGTCACTTATGAAATATGTATATAAGAATATCGTTACAAGGTGGCCACCTTCGCACACTTGGCGGACTCGACCGGCGGATTTACTGTCGCGTGCGCTTGCGCACGCGATTGACAGCGCGCTGCAATTCGGTTAGCAGCTATGCACGGCGGCATGCGCGGCGGCATGGTTGTTTTCCCGGCGCACAACGGCGCGGCGCGCCGATATATCACCGGTAAGTGCGCGCCGGCCGAACCGTGTCCACATGAGGGTGGAGCGGGACTTGCGGAGCGCAACGCGACCAGACGGGAATGGAGGAGGTTGAAACGAAGCGTCCAGACCGGCTACGAGCAGGCCTGGAGCGAAAGACGGGAATACGAACGCGCGCGCCAGCGGACGCAGGCGCGCGCGGCTCGATCAACTAGTGCGCGGCTCAATCAACTAGTTCGCGGCGCGTTCAACTAGTGCGCGCCTCAATTAACTAGTGCGCGGCTCGATCAACTGGCGCGCGGCGCGACCAGTGCCGAGGCTGGCCGCGCCGACGGCAAGCGGGCCAGGCTTACAAGCCGGCCGGCCATTCGTAGGTGGGGATCTCTTTCGGATCGGTGCCGAGCACGATCGTGAACGAGCGGTGATTGCTCAGTTCCAGATCGGCGCTGGCATCGCCCGTGTACTTGAGCAGCGTGGCGCCGTCGTTGACATACACCGACACCGGCAAGCCGGTGATGCCGGCCACGTTGATCGACGACAGTGGCTGTCCCCACACGGTGAACAGCTGTCCCAGCGTGAGCCGGTGATACGCCGCCGTTTCGACGTGCACGATGCCTGACGCGTCATGCGTGTGCAGCTCGTAGGCGCAGCCTTGCAAGCCGATTTGCGAGGGCAGCGCCAGCAGTTCTCCGTTCTTGATGATCGCCACATGGGCATGCACGTGATAGTCCTCGGTGACCAGGCAAGTGACGCCGCCAACCGTGGCGCCGTGACCACCGGCTGCGCTATCGCCCGTTGCCCACGCGCTGCTGCCAAGCTGCGCCGCACTCAGCTTGGTTGGCACGCTCGCCAGTGCCAGCGTCGCCGCCGTGGGCGCGGGAACGGACACCACGGGCGGCGTGGGAGTCGGAGACGGTGACGAGCCCGACGTGCCGCCACCGCCACACGCGGACAATGCCAGCAGCACACATGCGCTGGCACTGCGTGGGAATCGAATGCCGCCTTGCGGCTGTTTGAAGAATAAACGAATCATGATGACCTCAATATTAATTACTTGGGGAAGGCTTGAACGCTGCCGCCGGGCGCGCCGCGCTGACGCGATTCCGACGGAAAAAGAACCCGGCAGACTGCCCTGCCGGGTTCTTGCTCAGTGGCTGACGTGCGCCGACAAGGGCGCCGCGCGATATTTACCAGTCGGCTTTTTTGTCGGACGCGTCGGCCGGTTTGCCATCGGCCACCACGGCTTTGCGCGCGCCGGCGCCGCCCTTGGCGGGCGCCTTGGCCGGCGCTGCGGCGGCGACGGCCGCGTCGTCATGCGCGCCGGCCGGCTTGCCTTGCACCGCTTCGCGCACTTGCAAGGCGCCCGGCTTGACGCCGTCCAGTTTGGCGCTGATGTTTTCCAGCACGCCGTACGACAAGGTCGGCGTGACGCGGTTGATCACCACTTCGCAGCAGGCCGAGTCCATATTGCCCAGCGACTGGCCGGTTTGCGGGTCCTTGATTTCCTTGCCCAGCAAATAGACCTTGTAGCGTCCATTTTCAACCACCGCGCTGCCGCCCTGGCTGAGCACGACGTTGTTGCCGTCGCGCTCGACGACGCTGATCGGGAAAGTCTGCAGCAAAATCGCTTCGGCGGTGCGCTTGATCATGTCGCCCTGCATACCCTTCAACAAGGCCATGCCGTCGACGCCGGTGCCCAGCGTGGTCGGCGCGATCGCCGGCGCCACGCCTTGCAGCGTGGACGACTGCAGGATCTGGCGCGTGGTCAGGTTGATCATGCGTTGCGACAGCGACCAGCCGCCGGAATAGCTGACCAGGTCACGGTCCGAGGTTTGCAGCTTGCGCACATGCTTGTCGTAGGCGAGATCGTTGACGACACCGACCCACACCAGGTCCGCGCTCAGGGCCTGGCCCATTTTGGCGAAATCGGCGGTGGCCGTCTGGCCCGAACCGATCATGTCCAGCTCGCCCTGGATCTCGCCTTCAAACTGGCGGTCGAGCACGGTGAAGCGGCCCGTCTGCGACAAGGTGTCGACGATCTGCTGGCGCAACATGGCCAGCACTTCTGCGGCCGGCACATTGCGTCCGCCGATGTTGAAACTGGTTTTCGACGAGCGCAAGGGCGCCACGACGATCTTGATCTTGCCGCTGTCGGCCGGGGCCTTGAACTTGGCGATTTTCGCTTCGATGTCGGCGCTAAACAGCCCGCCTTTGGCAGCCGGTGGCGTCATCTTCACCACTTTGAATGACGTCACGGCGCCCTTCGACTGCGTCACGACCTGCTCGGCGAAATGGCTGCCTTGCATGGTGGCGTTGAGCTTGGCGCTGTCGCTGCCGTCGGCCGACTCGAGGTCCAGCGTGGCGGTCGCCTGCGAATACGTGTGCAGCGTGCCCGAGTCCACCTGCACCGTCGCGCCATTGACTTGCATGATGGCCGTCTTGAGTGCGTCGTTGAGCGCGGCGCCGGGCGTGATGCCGCTACCGCTGGCAGTGGCGGTGACCTGTTCAAGCTTGCCCACATCCGGCGTCTGGGTCAGGTTCGGACCGGCTGGCGCGGCTGCGACGGGCGCGCCAGCCGGTGCGGCGACCGGTTCGGTCTTGTTGCAGGCGACCAGGGACACGATGAGCGAGCTCAGCACGACGATTTTCTTAATCATATACATCCATTCTCAGAAAAAAAAAGCGGAGCGCCCGGGCCATGAGTCCCTGACACTCCGCAAAAAACGTGCGCGATTAAAGCATCGACGTAGCGTCGTTGGCTTCCTTCGGTACCGGAATGCCATTCGCTTTGGAGAAGTCCATCGCCATCTTCAGCGTGTGCGCCAGGTTCTGTACCGAGTCAGGCAGGTTCTTGACGACATACAGGGCCGACATGGCGCCGCCGCCCAGCGAGGTGATGCTCGGCTTGAAGCCGGCCACGTCCTTGGACATGCTCACGTACTGAATCACGCCCTTGGCCAGCTCGCTCATGCCGTCGCCAAATTGCTTCTTGCTGGCCGCATCCATGACCACTTTCTTGCCCTGGATTTTTTCTTCCAGCGCCTTGCTGCTGTCGGTCTGAACCTTGCTGGCGTCCTCGAGCGAATTTTTGGTCGCGCCTTCGGTCAGGTTTTTGGCCTGCACGGATGCCTTCTCGGCCTCGTCCTTCAAGCCAACCGCGGCGAGCATGTTGGCGTCGGCCAGCATCACGCTGTGCGCGCCGCCGATGTACTTCGACACGATCTGGTCAGCCGTGACGCTGCCGCCGCTGCCGGTATTGCCCAGCAGCGACTTGGCGAAGCCGCCCAACTGGGCCGAAGCCGCACCGGAACCGAGCAGCAACGCCGCGCCGACCATGACCGTCAAAGTTTTGTTTTTCATTGCGTGTTTCCTAAAAATGTAAGAGTGAAACGAGCTTGCGCGCCGACCAGGCCGGCGCGGCGCGCAAACAAAATTAGTGAATTCCGCCCACGTTCAGGCGGCTGACGATTTCCTTGGCTGCGGCCATCGACGCATCTTTCAGCGCCTTGGTGGTAGCGGTGGCGTTGTCGGGCGCGATCGCGAAATACTGCACCGGCGGCACCGACGCCACTTCACGCGGCAGCGCGCCGGTCAGGTCCATCACGCGTCCGCTGACGGACACGGCGATGCGTTGCAGGCCGGTGTCCGGATCCTGGCTGGGCGTGCCCACGTCGAACGTGGCCAGCACCAGCAACGGCACATTGGCCTTGCGCAGCGACAGCACGACGCCGCGGATGGTGGCCGGGGCCAGATCGTTGCCCTTCGAATAGTCGGTGTTGACCGCTTTCAGGTCCGCATCGGTGAGCACGAATTCCGGATCGGCGACGCTGAAACCGGACTGCGAAAACACGCTGGTGACCGAGGTCTTGTGGCTGGCCATCGGCAGGATGCGAAACGACAGCTCGTCCGATTTGCGCGTGGTGCTGCCGCCCGTTTCGACGTTGATCGAACGGCTGGCGCTCAGTTTCGCCGAACTCGTTTTGGACGCATTGGTGGCCACCGAATTGGCACGCACCGATTCGCCCTCTTTGCCCTTGGTGCTGCCGCTGGCCTTGACGTCGCGCTCGATGGTCACTTCCTCGCGCTTGACGACACGGTCGTCGAACGCTTTCACGCCCGCCACTTCGCGTCCGACGAACACATACACCATCTGCGATTTTTCGCCCGTGCTGGTCTTGCCGGCGCTGCTGGCGTTGCGCAAGGTATTGCGCAGCTTGGCCACATTCAGTTCGGTGCGTACGGCCACCGAATACTTGTGCACGCCCGGTTGGTCCTGCTCGTTGAGCACGGTGGTGCTCATGATGAACTTGTCGAGGTTTTCCTCGATCTTCGGCTGGATCGCTTCGAAGTTTTCCGATTCGGCCTGGCCGTTTTCGGCGAAGTAGCGCTCGATCGACGCCACTTGCGCGGCGCGATAGGCTTTTTCCTTGTCGAGCGAGCTCAACTGGTCACGGTAGGACACGGTGCCCACGCCCTTGGTGTTGACCACCTGGGCCACGCAGTGCAGTGAAATCAGCATGGCGCCGATTGCGAGAAGAAGTCGTTTCATTTATTTACATGCCTTTATGATGTCGCGGGTTGCTTCAAATTGCTTGCTGATGTCCTTGGCCGCCGAGGCGGTGCTGATCCATTTGGTATCGCCGGTCGCGAGCGCGTCGGCAAACTTGAGGTACATGCCGCGGATGGCCGACTCGTAAGCGGGGAAATCGTCGACGCTGACCTGGCCGGCCGGCACCACTTTCACTTCGCCATTCTTGAAGTCGGAATGGACGAAATCGGTATTCAGACTGGGCTCGAAAAAGCGGATGTTTCCGTAGGCGCCATACACGTAGGAGGCGCCCACATTGTTCTCGCCGCTCTTGATCTTGGCGAATTTATTGAGGCCAATTTCAAACAGGTAATCGCCCTCGCCGATCTTCAGGTCGAGCGCGTCGCCGTTGTCGAGCCGAAAACTCATCGCATTGAGCGCGTGGCCCAGCGCGGTCGGCAGCAGCGGCACGCCCAACTTGGCCGACAGAATGGAGCCGAACGCGTCCGACAGCATCTGCCCGACCAGTTCGGGATTGCCGCGCATGGCCGCCGGCATCAGCGCCATCGCCTCGGGGGTGACCTGGGCGCGCTTGACCTGGATGGTCTTGGTGCCCGGCGCCGGCAGGCTGGCCGCCGACATGCGCTTGGCGAACTGGGTGAACAGGCCGCCGTTATCGTCACGCAGCAACAGGTTTTTGACGTAGCCGTCGAGCATCGCCTCGTCCGGCTCCTGCTCGGACGCGTCAAACACCACCACGCTGATCGGGTAGCTGCGCACCACCGTCTTGGCCTTGTAATCAAAAATCAGCGCGTCGCCGCGCAGGCTGACAAAGGTTTTGTAGTAGCTGCCGAAGTGTTCGGTCGAGACCGTCTCGCCGGTCATCAGCAGCACCGCCATCAAGGTCTGGTCCGAGCTTTTGGTCGACATCAGTGTCTCGCGCGGGGCAAATTGCAGCGTCGGGTTGCCGGCCGCGTAGGCCCGCTCGATGACCACGCGCGACAGGCGCGCACTGGCGTCGCCGCCCGCTTTCAACGCCGCGTCGATCTTGAAGGTGTGGGGAAAGCGCGCCGCCGCCGTCGAAAAATTGCCCGCATACGAAAATCCGGCAAAAGCGACCGTCTGGGCCATGGCCGGCGCCTGGATCAGGCAGGACGCCAGCACGGCGAGCGTTACGGTGAGTCTGGATGCAAATCGGGTGAAACCACTGTGTGCACAAGCTTGATTCAATGCCATGTTGCCCTTGGAGAAGACGTTATTAAATAGTCGAAAATCAGATAACACCACGCAAATACCGGCAATGGGTGAATTCTTGCCGCCAATCATGCGCGTGGGCATTCTAGCAATTTAATGCCAAATGGAAACTATCTAAATGTAACGAATATAAGATTTATGCTGAATTATTATTGCCAATCTACTATTTTCGCACAATTTCTTAACAATGTATAAACAATTTATTTTGACCAAGAGGCACGCCCTGGCGCGCCGCGCCGGCCGGTGTCGCGTCGTTTTGCCAATTGCGCCAGCGTGCCGGTGCCACGACGACGGCGACGCGGTAGGCCTCTGGCATGGTTGGAAGGCAGGAGTGAGCGCCCGCTCCGGGCATCAAATCGGGCGAGCAAGCGGGACCGGGCGCACTC
This sequence comes from Burkholderiales bacterium, assembly GCA_038207625.1. Classification (GTDB taxonomy): domain Bacteria; phylum Pseudomonadota; class Gammaproteobacteria; order Burkholderiales; family Burkholderiaceae_D; genus JBBQZO01. The sequence continues at coordinate 97,522 of JBBQZO010000011.1, forward strand.
ACGCCAGGCGGGCCGGCGTCAGCGCAAAGCGAGTACGACGCTCAATGGCGCGATGGGCAACGCGCGACGCACGCGTGCAGGATGGTCGGTCCAGCGTGGCGACGCGGACCAGGCAACTGGCCGGCGCGACGCCCAGGCGAATTGGCCCGGCACGCCGTGGCCGAGCGGCGCATGCGCGCGATCTGAAAACGCATAGTGGGGAAGAATCGGCGCGGGCCAGCGGCACGGCGCCGATACCGGAAACTGCCCGGTAATGCCGCGCGCCGCTAGCGACGTACTGATTGATTCGCAATCTGGGAAGCTCGCCCGATACGAATCAACGACTCATGCGCCGGTCTCGCTTGAAAATATCAACGCATCAGCGGCTGCCTACGACTGGGCGCGGATCTTGGTGAGCAAGGTGGTCGTCGAACGCTGGTGCTCGAACTCGATCGCGGCGACCTGCCCGCCATAGGCCAGCACGGCCTGCCCTTCCGGGATTGCCGTCATGTCGTAGTCGCCGCCCTTGGCGTAGATTTCCGGACGCGCCTGCTGGACCACTTCGAGCGCCGTATCCTCGTCAAACGGCACCACCAGGCTGACCGATTCGAGCGCGGCGAGCACTGCCATGCGGTCCTCGCAAGCATTGAGCGGACGGTCGTCACCCTTGCCCAGACGCTTGACCGAGGCGTCGGTGTTGGCCGCCACCACCAGCGAGGCGCCCAGCGCGCGGGCCTGGGCCAGGTAGCTGACGTGGCCGCGATGCAAAATGTCGAACACGCCGTTGGTCAGCACCACCGGTTTGGGCAGGGCGGCGACGCGCGCGGCCAGCTCGGCGCGACTGCAAATCTTGTTTTCAAATTCAGGCATGTGCAAGGCCGCAGTGCGGCATGGTTGAAACGATCAATAAAAAAGCGCCGACGGCCAAGGGCCGACAGCGCCAACTGCGCGTGCGTGCCGGCCAGCGGCGCCGGCGCGCTGCGCCGATCCGCTAGCGGCCGGTGCAATGGCCGCCTTTAGTGGCCGCTTTTGTGGCCGCTTTAGTGGCCGCTTTGCTTGCCGCTTCAGTGGCAGTGTCAGTGTCCGGGCGGCTCGGCCACCGGTTCGGACTCGATCTGCATCGACAGGTCGCCCGGCGCTCTGGTTGGACCGGCGCCCGGCTCCTTGCGTTCGCCCTTGAGCTTGATCTGCAAACGCAGGCCATTGGCCGAATCGGCGTTGCGGATCGCCTCATCGTAGCCGATATGGCCGCGGTTATACAACTCGTAGAGCGCCTGGTCGAAGGTGCACATGCCCAGTTCGCGCGACTTGTGCATGATTTCCTTGATCGCCTGGAAGTTCCCTTTGAGGATCATCTCGCTGATCGTGGCCGTGTTCAGCAAGATCTCGATGGCCGCCTTGCGCCCCTTGCCGTCCTCGGTGCGCACCAGGCGCTGCGAGACGATCGCGCGCAGGTTGGACGACAAATCCATCAGCAACTGATTGCGCCGCTCCTCGGGGAAGAAATTGATGATGCGGTCCATCGTCTGGTTCGAATTATTGGCATGCAGCGTGCCCAGGCACAAGTGGCCCGTCTCGGCGAACGCGATCGCATGCTCCATCGTTTCAGTGTCGCGGATCTCGCCGATCAGGATCACGTCGGGCGCCTGACGCAGCGTATTTTTCAGCGCATTGTGCCAGGACAGCGTGTCCACCCCCACTTCGCGGTGGGTGATCAGGCAGCCCTTGTTCTTGTGGACGTACTCGACCGGGTCTTCGACGGTGATGATGTGGCCGGCCGAATTGGCGTTGCGGTAGTCGATCATCGCCGCCAGCGTGGTCGACTTGCCCGAACCGGTGCCGCCCACCACCAGCACCAGGCCGCGCTTGGTCATGATGACGTCCTTGAGCACGTCGGGCAGGTCGAGCTTCTCGAAACTGGGGATCTCCGACGAGATGGTGCGCACCACCATCGCCACGTTCTGCTGCTGGACGTAGACATTGACGCGAAAACGACACACATTGGGCAGCGAGATGGCGAAATTACATTCGAGTTCCTGCTCGAACTCGGCGCGCTGCTTGTCGTTCATCAGCGAATAGGCCAGCGCGCGCGTGACCTCGCCGGACAGTCTTTGCGCACTGAGCGGCTTCATCGCGCCCTGTGACTTAATGCTGGGCGGAAAATCAGCCGAGATGAACAGGTCGGATCCACCCATCTGATGCATCACGGTGAGCAGTTTGTGGATGTAGGCCTGCGCTTCGGCCGGACCAAAGATGCTGGACATGGGAGCCTTTCGGAAGGAGCTGCAGCTGTCGAAGCCACAGATTATATCGACAGCGTTGGCGCGCAAGGCGACTATATTTTCGTCGTTGGCGTTTGCTCGGACGCCAGAAGCAAGCATTGCGTCTGCGCAGGGCCTGTGTTCAAATAGCTTTATGACATTGACTGAACTGAAATATATCGTTGCAGTCGCGCGCGCCAAGCATTTCGGACATGCCGCCGAAGCCTGCTATGTGGCACAGCCGACCCTGTCGGTGGCCATCAAGAAGCTCGAAGACGAGCTGGGCGTCGTGCTGTTTGAACGGGGCGGCGCCGAGATTTCGGTGACGCCGCTGGGCGCCCAGATCGTGGCCCAGGCCGAGCGCGTGCTCGAGCAGACGGCCGCCATCAAGGAACTGGCCAAACAGAACAAGGATCCGCTGGCCGGCGCACTACGGCTGGGCGTGATCTACACGATCGGCCCCTACCTGCTGCCCCCGCTGGTCAAGGCGGTCATCGAGCAGCTGCCCCAGATGCCCTTGATCTTGCAGGAAAATTTCACCGTGCGCCTGCTCGAACTGCTGCGTCAGGGCGAACTGGACGCGGCCATCATGGCGCTGCCCCTGCCCGAGCACGGCATGTCGGTGCAAGCGCTGTACGACGAGCCTTTCGTGGTGGCGATGCCACGCCAGCATGCGTGGGCCCAGCGCAAGCAGATCCTGGCCGAGGACTTGAAATCGGAAACGATGCTATTGCTGGGCAACGGCCACTGTTTCCGCGACCAGGTGCTGGAAGTGTGTCCCGACATGGCGCGCTTTTCGACGCCTGGCAGCGGCATGCAGCGTACCTTCGAAGGCTCGTCGCTGGAAACCATCCGCCACATGGTCGCCAGCGGCATCGGCCTGACCGTGTTGCCGGGCGCCTCGGTGCCGGACATGCACACCAAGGACGGCATGCTGCGCTTTGTGCCGTTCCAGGCGCCGGTGCCGTCGCGCCGCGTCGTCATCGTGTGGCGCAAGAGTTTCACCCGGCGCGCCGCGATCGACGCGATCTGCGCCACCGTGGCCGCCTGCGCGCTGCCCAGCGTGACCATGCTCGGTCCCGACGCCGCCGTCTGACAGCGGCCCCGGCCGGCGCGCGCGCCGGCGCGCCGCAAAACCAGTAAAATTGCCGCCTTGCACGGGACACCCCCGCGCCCGAACCGATAAGCGACAACCCCATGAATAAGCTGGCGCTGTATTTCCGCCTGGTCCGCCTGGACAAACCGATCGGCATCCTGCTGCTGCTGTGGCCCACCTTGGCGGCGCTGTGGCTGGCCTCGAACGGCAAGCCGGAGCTGCGCCTGGTGCTGATTTTTTGCGTCGGCACGGCGCTGATGCGCTCGGCCGGCTGCGCCATCAACGACTACGCCGACCGCGAATTCGACAAGCACGTCAAGCGCACCGCCGAGCGGCCGCTGACGAGCGGGCGCATCAAGGGCTGGGAAGCGCTGGCCGTGGCCGGCGTGCTGGCGCTGCTGGCGTTCGCGCTGATCGTGCCGCTCAATGCGTTGACCAAGCAGTTGTCGGTGGCCGCCGTGCTGATCGCCGCCAGCTATCCCTACTTCAAGCGCTTCTTCGCCATTCCCCAGGCCTATCTGGGGATCGCCTTCGGTTTCGGCATTCCGATGGCGTTCGCCGCCGTGCAGGGCACGGTGCCGGCGCTGGCCTGGTGGCTGCTGCTGGCCAATGTGTTCTGGGCCGTCGCCTACGACACCGAATACGCGATGGTCGACCGCGACGACGACCTGTTGATCGGCATCCGCACCTCGGCCATCACGTTCGGGCGTTTCGACGTGGCCGCCGTGATGCTGTGCTACGGCGCCAGCCTGGCGATCATCCTCGTGTGCGGCTGGCAACAGGGCCTGCGCCTGCCGTTCGCGGCGGGACTGGCGCTGGCCGGCGCGATGGCGCTATACCATTACACCTTGATCCGCGCGCGCGACCGGATGCGCTGTTTTGCGGCATTTCGGCACAATAATTGGTTGGGTGCGGCGGTTTTCGCTGGCATCGCGTTAGACTACGCAGTACGATAATATTGCACGGATTGCACGACGGGCGTTTTGACCGTCTTGCGCCAGGTCAAGGCGACGCGTTGTGCTCTGCCCTTACACTGGTCTTCCCTATGCAGTTCCACCCAACCGATGAGGCAATCCATGGAAACGACGCAAAGCAACAGCGGCAACGGCACGCGCGAAAAATTGATGGGCGAGATGCAGAACGTGATCCACGAGGCAGAAAGCTGGCTCAAGCAGAGCGGCCAGGCCACCAGCGACGAATTTCGCTCCGCCAAGGCCAAGTTCGAGGCCACGCTGGCTACCGCCAAGGACGACCTGATGGCGATGGAGCACAAGATGGTCGAACGCACCAAGGACGCGGCCAAGGCCACCGACCAGTACGTGCATGAGAATCCGTGGAAGGCAGTCGGGCTCGGTTGCGCCGTCGGCGTTATCTGCGGCATGCTGATCGCGCGCAAGTAGGATGGCCCTGCTCGACGCAGCAGGACGGCTGGGCGCGACCTTGGTCGCGATCTTGCAAACACGCCTGGAGTTGGCCGCCACCGAACTCGAAGAGGAAGCGCTGCGCCTGGCAGGATATATGCTGCTGGCACTGTTGTCGTTATTCCTGTTGTCGATCGCGATCATGCTGCTGACGTTTTTCGTCGTCCTGCTGTTCTGGGACCAGCATCGCCTCGAGGCGGTGCTGGGCATGGCGCTGCTGCTGACGCTGCTGGGCGCTGCGGTCGCATTCAAGGTGCGCAGCAGCCTGGCAAGAAAACCGCGCATGCTGGCGGCCACCTTTGCTGAACTCAACAAGGATGCCGAATTCGTCAAGCGCTCGGCCCCATTTCATGAACATTAAATCGGGTAAGCCGGGCGCCATACTGGCCCAACGCCGTCTTGATCTGATCGCCCGCTGCGACGCGCAACGGGGCGAGTTTGCCGAAGCGCGCCAGGCGCTGATGCAACCGTTTGCCGGCGGCGCGCTGCGCCAGGCTTTCGGCGGCTCGCTCAAGATCCCGCTGATCGTCGGCGGCGTCGCGCTAGGCCTGCTGGTGACGCGCCCGAGCCGGGCCATGTCGCTGCTGCAGTCCGGCATCGCGATGTGGGGCACGGTGGGCAGCGTCATGGCGATGGTGCGCAAGGCACGCGTCAGCGACGTCACCTGAGTTTGCCGTCGGCGTGCCGACAGGCGACGCCGATGCGGTTCATCGTCTCGCCGTGGACGCCAGCGCGCGCCACCGCAAACCCAGCCTGCTAGGCGATAGCGCCGAACTCGTCGCCCAGTTCGCGCCCGCGCAGCGCCGCCGCCTTGATCGCGTGCACGATCGCCTGCTTCACGCCGCTCTCTTCCATGCTGCTCAGCGCCGCATGCGTGGTGCCGCCCTTGGAGGTGACGCGCTCGCGCAGCAGTTCGACGGGATCGGCCGAATGGGTGGCCAGCTGGGCCGCGCCGACGAAAGTGGCCAGCGCCAGTTGCTTGCCCTGCTCGGGCGACAAGCCCATCTCGACCGCGGCCTGCTGCATCGCTTCGATGAAATAGAACACATACGCCGGACCGCTGCCCGACACCGCCGTCACCGGATCGATCAGCGCCTCGATGTCGAGCCAGACGGTGCTGCCGACGGCCTTCATGATGGCGTCGGCCAGCGCCTTTTGCGCCTCGCTGACACCATCCATGGCCACCATGCCGGTGATCCCCAGGCCGATCAGCGCCGGCGTGTTGGGCATGGTGCGCACGATCGCCGGATAGTCGCCCAGCCAGCGCGCCAGATCGGCACCGCGGATGCCGGCGGCGATCGACACGATCAGCGGGCGCTTGGCGCCGCCCAGCAAGGGCAACAGATCGGCGGCCACCGCGCGCATCTGCTGCGGCTTGACCGCCAGCACGATGGCGTCGCAGTCCGACAGCGTCGCATCGAACACGGCCGCGGTGCTCACCCCGTAATGCGCGGCCAGCCGCTCGCGTACCTCGCCGTTCGGGTCGACGACATGGATGTTGGCGCCGGGCGTCAGTTTGCCGGCCAGGCCGGCGATCAGGGCCGAGGCCATGTTGCCCCCGCCAATGAACGCGATGTTCATCTCTGCTTTCATATCTGCTTCCTTATGCATAGTTGCGTGATCCGAAAATGGCGCTGCCCACACGCACGATGGTGGCGCCTTCGATGACGGCCGCGCGCAGGTCGGCCGACATGCCCATCGACAGCGTGTCGAGATCAAAGCCGTCCGCCCGCAACGCATCAAACAGCGCGCGCACCGCAGCGAACGCGGCGCGCTGGGCGGCGAAGTCCTCGCTCGGTTCCGGAATCGCCATCAGGCCGCGCAGGCGCAGATTGGGCAGCGCCGCGACCTGACGGGCCAGCTCGGGCAGCGCCTCGGGCGTCACGCCGCTCTTGCTGGCCTCGCCGCTGATGTTGACCTGCAGGCAGATATTCAGCGGCGCCAGCCCCGCCGGGCGCTGCTCGGACAGGCGCTGGGCCACTTTCAGGCGCTCGACCGTGTGCACCCAGTCGAAGTGGCTGGCGATCGGACGCGTCTTGTTGCTCTGGATGGGGCCGATGAAATGCCATTCGAGCGCTTCTCCAGGCGCAGCGGCGGCCACTTCGGCGACTTTTTCGACGCCTTCCTGCAGATAGTTTTCGCCGAACGCGCGCGGGCCGGCGCGCAGCGCCTCCAGCACCGCGCTGGCCGGAAAGGTTTTCGACACGGCCAGCAAACGTACGCTGCTGCGGGATCGAGCAGCCTCCTGCGCGGCAGCGGCTATACTGTGATCGACTGCTTGCAGTTTCTCTGCGATTGTGGACATAATCATTTTTAATGGGCAAGAAAATAGCATTCAATGGGCGCCACGCGTGCCCGGGTGCCAGGCCCCCTTCAACGCAGGCACAGGGATTATAGATGGACATCTCGGAACTACTCGCATTCTCCGTCAAGAACAAGGCATCAGACTTGCATCTGTCGTCAGGCTTGCCGCCGATGATACGGGTGCACGGCGACGTGCGGCGCATTAACTTGCCCCCGCTCGAGCACAAGGACGTGCATGGCATGATTTATGACATCATGAACGATGGCCAGCGCAAGATGTACGAAGAAATGCTGGAAGTCGATTTTTCTTTTTCGATCCCTGGCCTGGCGCGCTTTCGCGTCAATGCCTACAACCAGGAACGCGGCGCGGCCGCCGTGCTGCGTACCATTCCGTCGAAAATCCTGTCGCTGGAAGACCTGAACTGTCCGAAGATCTTCGCCGACCTGGCCTTGAAGCCGCGCGGCCTGGTGCTGGTGACGGGGCCGACCGGCTCGGGCAAGTCGACGACGCTGGCGGCGATGGTGAACCACCTCAACGAAACCGAGTATGGCCACATTCTGACCATCGAAGACCCGATCGAATTCGTGCACGACTCCAAAAAATGCCTGATCAATCAGCGCGAAGTGGGGCCGCACACACTGTCGTTCAACAATGCGCTGCGTTCGGCGCTGCGGGAAGATCCTGACGCGATTCTGGTGGGCGAGTTGCGCGACCTGGAAACGATCCGGCTGGCCCTGTCGGCCGCCGAAACGGGCCACTTGGTGTTCGGCACGCTGCACACCTCGTCGGCTGCGAAGACGATCGACCGTATCGTCGACGTGTTCCCGGCCGATGAAAAAGAGATGGTGCGCGCGATGTTGTCCGAGTCGCTGCAGGCGGTCATTTCGCAGTCGCTGTTAAAAACCAAGGACGGCACCGGGCGCGTGGCCGCGCACGAGATCATGATCGCCACGCCGGCGATCCGCAACCTGATCCGCGAGGCAAAGATCGCGCAAATGTATTCGGCGATCCAGACCGGCAGCAACGTGGGCATGATCACGCTCGACCAGACCCTCACCGACCTGGTGCGGCGCAACGTCATTTCGGCGTCGGCGGCCCGCTCGGCGGCCAAGACACCGGACAATTTCCCCGGTTAAGCCGGCTATCACGAGGACCCAGCATGGAACGCGACCAGGCACTAAAATTCATGAACGACCTGCTGCGCCTGATGGTCAGCAAGAACGGTTCCGACCTGTTCATCACGGCCGGCTTCCCGCCGGCCATCAAGATCGACGGCAAGGTGACCCCTGTGTCGGCCCAGGCGCTGACGGCGGCCCACACGATCGACCTGGCCCGCTCGATCATGAGCGACAAGCAAACGGCCGCCTTCGAGTTGACGCGCGAATCGAATTTCGCCATCAGCCCGGGCGACCTGGGACGGTTTCGCGTATCGGCCTTCATGCAGATGAGCTGCGTGGGCATGGTACTGCGCACCATCACCACCGCCATTCCCAAGCTGGAAGACCTGGGCCTGCCGTCGGTGCTGCAAGACATCGTGATGACCAAGCGCGGCCTGGTGATCATGGTCGGCGCGACCGGCTCGGGCAAGTCGACGACGCTGGCGGCGATGGTGGGCTACCGCAACGAGAACAGCTACGGCCACATCATCACCATCGAGGACCCGGTCGAGTACGTGCATCCGCACAAGAACTGCATCATCAGCCAGCGCGAAGTGGGCGTTGACACCGACGACTGGGAAGTGGCGCTGAAAAACTGCCTGCGCCAGGCGCCCGACGTGATCCAGATCGGCGAGATCCGCGACCGTCAGACGATGGACCACGCGGTGGCCTTCGCCGAGACGGGCCATTTGTGCCTGGCGACGCTGCACGCCAACAGCGCCAACCAGGCGCTCGACCGTATCATCAACTTCTTCCCCGAAGAGCGCCGCCAGCAACTGCTGATGGACTTGTCGCTGAATCTGAAGGGGATGGTGTCGCAGCGCCTGATTCCGCTCAAGGAGAGCAAGGGGCGCTGCGTGGCGATCGAGATCATGCTCAACTCGCCGCTGATCTCGGACCTGATCTTCAAGGGCCAGGTGCACGAGATCAAGGAAATCATGAAGAAATCGCGCGAACTGGGCATGCAAACCTTCGACCAGGCCCTGTTCGACCTGCACGAGATGGACAAGATCACCTACGAAGATGCACTACGCAACGCGGACTCGGTCAACGACCTGCGCCTGGCCATCAAACTGCAGGGCAAGGCGGCCAAGAACCGCGACTTGTCGCTCGGCACCGAACATTTAGGGATCGTCTGACTATGAATATTTATGATTTTCAAGCCACCGGCATCAACGGTGCACCGGTCGACCTGGCCCAGTACAAGGGCAAGGTTGTGCTGATCGTCAACACCGCCAGCGCCTGCGGCTTCACGCCCCAGTACAAAGGGCTGGAAACAGTGTACGAACAGTTCAAGGACAAGGGCGTGGTGGTGCTGGGCTTCCCGTGCAATCAGTTCGGCTCCCAGGAGTCGGGCACGGAGGCGGAGATCGGCGCCTTCTGCGAAAAGAACTACGGCGTCACGTTTCCCCTGTTTGCCAAGATCGACGTCAACGGTGACGCCACCCACCCCCTGTTCGCCCACCTGAAGAAAGCCGCGCCCGGTCTGCTGGGCACCCAGGCGATCAAATGGAACTTCACCAAGTTTCTCGTCAAGAAAGACGGCACCGTCTACCAGCGCTACGCGTCGGCGACGGCGCCGGAAAAACTGATCGGCGATATCGAAACGCTGCTGGCCGAATAAGGCCACGGCGCGCGCCGCCATGCAAGCAGGACACCCTTGACGGGTGACGGGAGAACAGCGATGGATAAGCGACCGGTCGTCATTTACGGCAACGGCAATTTCGCCGGCCTGTTGTGGTATTGCCTGACGCACGACAGCGCGCGCGAAGTGGTCGGGTTTACCGTCGACCGCGCCTTCGTGGGCGGCGGCATGCTGCAAGGCTTGCCGGTGCTGCCCTTCGACGAACTGGAGCGCCACTTCCCGCCCGACCAGGTCGAACTGCTGATCGCGCTTGGCTACCGGCGCATCAACGCGCTGCGCAGGGAGCGCTTCGAGCAGGCCAAGGCGCGCCGCTACCATTGCGCCAGCTATGTGTCGAGCCGCGCCAAGGTGTGGCCGGACCTGGTGATGGGCGAAAATTGCCTGATCTTCGACCACGCCCAGATTGAAACCGAGGTCACCTTGCACGATAACGTGATCGTGCGCAGCGGCGCGCGCCTCGGCAGCCATTGCACGCTGGGCGCGCACAGTTTCGTCGCGGCCCAGGCCGCCATCGGCGCCAACGTCGTGTGCGGCGCGCAAGCGTTCGTCGGCGTCGGCGCGGTGGTGCGCGACGGCCTGCGCCTGGGCGAGCGCAGCTTCGTCGGCCCCGGCGCGGTGCTGCTGGAGGATAGCGAGGCCGATGCCGTCTACGTGGGCGACCCGGCCCGCAAGGACGAGCACAGCGCGCTGATCGTCACCGATGCCGCCGGCATCGCGCAGGGCGCGCCTGCGCCTCACAGAAATTCAAATGACGCGCTTATCGCCCCACAATTATTGACGTGAGTGATAATAGATATTAACAAAACAGCATACATCATTTGATTTGGAAATGATGCGCATCACAATTTGCAATTGGCGTTATATGTTGCAAGCGCACATAATCTGTCCACACAAAATTAATTGAGGACAGAAAATGAATATCGCCAAAAACATGGAAGCCATCTTTATCGTCGCCGTCGCGCTCAGCTGCATCACCGCCTTCGCCGAACCGCCACTGAAAAAGATCAGCGTCCAGGCCGCCGTCAACGACGACGCCATGATCCGCGTCAATATCGTTGGCCATCGTCTCACCGCTGCACAAAAAGCCGAACTGGGCGCCTGATCGTTTCAAGCCAGCGCGCGGTCGATCAACTCGATCCAGTGCGTCACCGGCGTTTCGGTACCTGACTGAAGATGGCTCACGCAGCCAATATTGGCCGACACAATCAGCTCGGCCCCAGTCGCAAGTAAGTTAGCCAATTTGTTGTCGCGCAGTTCGGTCGCCAGCGTCGGCTGCAGCACCGAATAGGTGCCGGCCGAACCGCAACACAAATGACTGTCGACGCACAGCGTGACATCGACTCCCGCAGCGCGCAACAGAGCCTCCACCTTGCCGCGGATCTGCTGCCCATGCTGCAGCGTGCAAGGCGGGTGGAACGCCACCGGCTGCACTATCTTCCCCTTCAATTTCTGCACCAGTTGCTGCTCGAACGGCGGCAAGATCTCCGACAGATCGCGCGTCAAGGCGCTGATGCGCGCCGCCTTCTCGGCGTACTGCGCGTCGTGCGCCAGCAGGTGTCCATATTCCTTCACCGTCACGCCGCAACCGGACGCGGTCATCACGATCGCCTCGACCTGGCCCGACTCGACGAACGGCCACCAGGCGTCGACATTGCGGCGCATATCGTCCAGGCCACCGTCCTGATCGTTCAAGTGATAGCGCACCGCGCCGCAGCAGCCCGCCTTGGGAGCGACGATCAACTGCACGCCGAGCGCGTCGAGCACGCGCGCGGTCGCGGCGTTGATGTTCGGACCCAGCGTCGGTTGCACGCAGCCGTCCAGCACCAGCATCTTGCGCGCGTGGGTGCTGCGCGGCCACTGTCCCGCGCCAGACGGCGCGGCCAGCTTGTCCTGCAGCGGCTTGGACAACAGCGGACGGGCCAGCCGCCCCAGCGTGTAGGCCGACTTGAACAGCCAGCGGCGCGGCAACGCCTCCTTGAGCACATAACGCTCGATGCGTTCAAGCAGCGGGCGCTGCACGCGCTGCTCGACGACCTTGCGTCCGATGTCGAGCAGGCGCCCGTACTGCACGCCCGATGGGCAGGTGGTTTCGCAATTGCGGCACGTCAGGCAGCGGTCCAGATGGGTCTGGGTCTTGCGCGTGACGGCCTCGCCTTCGAGCACCTGCTTGATCAGGTAGATGCGTCCGCGCGGGCCGTCGCGTTCGTCGCCCAGCAGCTGGTAAGTGGGACAGGTGGCGGTGCAAAAGCCGCAATGGACGCAGGCGCGCAGGATCGCTTCGGCCTCCTCGCCCTCGCGCGTGTTCTTGATGAAGTCGGCCAGATTGGTTTGCATCGTTTAGCCCATCCGTCCGGGGTTGAATACCTGCTGCGGGTCAAACGCGTTTTTCAGGCGCGCGTGGATCGCCGCCACGCCGGGCGCGAGCGGGTGGAACACGCCGACGCCCTTGTCGCCGCCGCGAAACAGCGTCGCGTGCCCGCCTGCCGCCGCCACCGTGCTGCGAATTGAGCGCGCGTTGTCGGCGTCGGCGCGCAACCAGCGCTGCGCGCCGCCCCACTCGATCAATTGAGAGCCGCGCAAAATCAGCGCGCTGGCGGCCGATGGCACCGACAGGCGCCACAACGTGGGCGCGTCGGCGAAAAAAGCGTGCTGTTGTTCGCGCAGGCTGCGCCAGAAGGCGGCGCCGTCGGCCAGCTCGTCACCGCCCAGCAGCGCGCTCGCCTCGGCCACCGCCGCCTCGGCGCCGGACAGGCGCAGCGTCAGTTCGCCGTCGACCCAGCAACTGGCCGAGATCGGCAGCGGCTGGCCGCCCCACGCGTTCAGGCGCGCGATCGCTTCGATCTCGCTCATCGCAAAGCGCAGGCTGGCCTCGCGAAACGGGCGTGGCAGCACCTTGATCGAGCATTCCAGGATCAGTCCCAGCGTGCCCATCGAACCGGTCAGCAGGCGCGAGACGTCGTAGCCGGCCACGTTCTTCATCACCTGACCGCCGAACTTGAGCACCTCGGCCTTGCCGTTCAACAGCAGCGCGCCCAGCACGAAATCGCGCACGGCGCCGCTGGTGGCGCGGCGCGGGCCGGACAAGCCGCCGGCAAGCATGCCGCCCACCGTGGCATGCTTGCCGAAATGGGGCGGCTCGAACGCGAGCATCTGATTGTGTTCGGCCAGCGCCGCCTCGATCTCAGCGAGCGACGTGCCGCAGCGCGCCGTGATCACCAGCTCGGTCGGCTCGTAGGCCACGATGCCGCTGTAGGGGCGCGTGTCGAGCACGTCGCCGTCAAGACTCTGGCCATACCAGTCCAAGCTGCCGCCCCCGCGCAGGCGCAGCGCGCCCTTGGCCGCCTGCGCGCCCCGTATCCGATCCTGAAATTGTTCTACCATCGCGTGCAAAGGTGACTCCGATTCTAAAAGCGCGGCAGATGCGCAAACTTGAGCAGGCCGGCGCTGACGCGCATCTTGCCAAACTCGGCGCAGCGGTTCAGCGTCGGTATCGCCTTGTCGGGATTGAGCAGACCGTGCGGGTCGAACGCGCGCTTGACGTCGAAAAACGCGGCCAGTTCGCTGGCCGTGAACTGCACGCACATCGAATTGATCTTCTCGATGCCCACCCCGTGCTCGCCCGTGATGGTGCCACCCACCTCGACGCACAGCGCCAGGATCTCGGCACCGAACGCCTCGGCGCGCTCGAATTCGTCGACCTTGTTGGCGTCAAACAGAATCAAAGGGTGCAGATTGCCGTCGCCGGCGTGGAACACGTTGGCGCAGCGCAGAGCGTATTTCTGCTCCATCTGGGCGATCCCGGTGAGTACGTACGCGAGCTTGTTGCGCGGGATGGTGCCGTCCATGCAGTAGTAGTCGGGCGAGATGCGCCCGGCGGCCGGAAACGCGTTCTTGCGACCGGACCAGAAACGCATCCGCTCGGCCTCGTTGTGCGACACCGCGATCGCGCTCGCGCCGGCCGCCTCCAGCACCGCCGTCATGCGCGCGATTTCCTCGTCCACCTCGGCCACCGTGCCGTCGGCCTCGCACAGCAGGATGGCGGCGGCCTCGGTGTCGTAGCCGGCCTTGACGAAGGGTTCGACCATGCGCGACGAGGTGCGGTCCATCATCTCCAGCCCGGCCGGGATGATGCCGGCCGCGATCACGCTGGCCACCGCATTGCCGCCGGTGACGATGTCGTCGAACGAGGCGATGATCACGCGCGCCGCCTGCGGCTTGGGGATCAGTTTCACGGTCACTTCGGTGACGATGCCCAGCATGCCTTCGGAGCCGATGAACACGGCCAGCAGGTCCAGCCCGGGCGCGTCGAGCGCCTCGCTGCCCAATTCGATCACGTCGCCGTCGATGGTGGCCACGCGCACGCGCAGCACGTTGTGGATGGTCAGCCCGTATTTGAGACAGTGCACGCCGCCCGAGTTTTCCGCCACGTTGCCGCCGATGGTGCAGGCAATTTGCGAGGACGGGTCGGGCGCGTAATACAGGCCATGTTGGGCGGCCGCGTCCGAGATGGCCAGGTTGCGCACGCCCGGCTGCACCACCGCGATGCGCGCGAGCGGCTCCATGCGCACGATGCGGTTCAGGCGCGCCGTCGAAATGACCACCCCGTCGGCGATCGGCAGCGCGCCGCCCGACAGGCCGGTGCCGGCGCCGCGCGGCACAATCGGCACCTGCAGTTCGCGGCAGATGTTAAGGATCGCGAGCACCTGCTCCTCGCTGGCGGGCAACGTGACGATCATCGGCAGCTGGCGGTAGGCGGCCAGGCCGTCGCACTCGTAGGGACGGGTGTCTTCGGCTTCGCTCAGGATGGCGCTGTCCGGCAGCGCCGCGCGCAATGCGGCCAGCACCTGTTGCTGGCGCGTGCGCGGGATCGGAAGTTGGGGGGCAGACATGCATTCATTGTAAGCACAATCGGCCGAATTTGTCGTATCCTGCCTTTTGTTCATTCAATATTGAGGTTTTATCATGGGTAACCGACTCTCCAAAATCGCCACCCGCACCGGCGACAACGGCACCACCGGCTTGGGCGACGGCAGCCGCACCGAGAAGGACAGCGTGCGCGTGCACGCGCTGGGCGACGTCGATGAACTCAATTCCTATGTCGGCCTGCTGCTGTGCGAGGACATGCCCGAGGCGCTGCGCGAAGAACTGATCTCGATCCAGCACGACCTGTTCGACCTGGGCGGTGAACTGTGCATCCCCGGCTATCAGATGATCACCGATGAGCATGTGGCACGCCTGGACACGCTGCTGGAAAAATACAATGCCGACCTGCCGGCGCTGAAGGACTTCATCCTGCCGGCCGGCTCGCGCGCGGCGGCGGTGGCACACCTGTGCCGCACCGTGTGCCGACGCGCCGAACGCAGCATCGTCACGCTGGGCAAGGCGGAAAAGATCAATGAGCATCCGCGCCAGTACGTCAACCGCCTGTCCGACCTGATGTTCGTGCTCTCGCGCGTGCTGAACCGTTTTGCCGGCGGCAGCGACGTACTGTGGCACAACGATCGCAAGCGCGGCTGATTGCGGCTTTGCCGCTCAGGCGGGCGGCAAGCATATTCCCATATTCATAAAAAACGACGAGACCGGATGACGATGAAAAATACATTAGCGATATGTGCGATCAGCGCAGCGATGCTCAGTGCATGCGGTGGTGGCGGCACCAGCACGACCAATACGGCCCCCACGCAATCGTCATCGCCCGCATCGCCGCAGGTTCCAACTCCGACTCCGACTCCGACTCCGACTCCAACTCCAACTCCGACTCCGGCTCCGGCTCCGGCGCCGGCTCCTAGCCCGGCGCCAGAACCCAGTCCTGCCCCGACACCTGCCCCATCGCCGACGCCGACGCCGACGCCTCCTCCCGCTCCAGTTCCTGCTCCAACACCGGTCCCGGTGCCACCTCCCGTGCCAGGAGCGTCGCCGTTACCAGAGCCAATTCCACTGCCGGCACCGGCTCCCGCACCGTCAGCGATGACCATCACGGCGCCATCAACGCTGGTTTAATACGTGTCACGACATGTCTCGACACACATGCAAGCGGTGATGTGTTTGGGCTGACCGAATAGGCGGCTGACGCCGGCGTCGCCATACGCGAGCGCTGGCAGCATCAAGCGCGGCAATTGTGACGCGCCGACCTGGTGGCGCGCGCGCCGCGCCGTTCAGTGGGCCAGCAGGCGCGCCATGCCCTCGGCCACGCGTACGCGCGACCAGCCGCTGGGGTGGCTGCGCGACAGCGTCTGGGGCTCACCCTGGGCGGCCAGTTTGGTGTAAAAGCTGACCATCGCACCGGACGGCCAGCCGGCCCGGTGCGCCAGCAGCATGCCCAGCTGATCGGCCTCGCGCTCCTGCAGATACGACAGCGCGGACAGCCGGATCTGCATCGACAGGTCGCTGTCCAACCGCTCGCTGATCACGTCGAGCGTGCTGCCCGGCTGCGGGTTGATGAACAAGGCTTCGGACAATTCCTCGCGCTGGTGTTCGGCCAGCGCGTGCGCGATCTCGTGACCAAGCAGCGTGGCCAGCTCGCCATCGTTCAAGTCCAGCTTGCGCACGAAAGCGCTGCCGACCAGAATTTTCCCGCCCGCCATACAGGACGCTTCGACTGCGTCATCGCTGGTGGTATGCACTTCCCATTCCCACCCGGCCGCCTCCGGCTTGAGCGCGACGGCAGCGCCGATCAGAGCGGCGCTGATGTGCGCCAGCCGGGCCAGCAGCACACGGTCATTGTCGATGCGGCCCGCTGCGGCCAGATCGACCACTCGTTCCAGATACTGATCTTCGGCCTGGCTGTTGACCGCGTCGGCGCTGAAACGCAGCTCTTGCCAGCGCCCGGAGTCGGGCACCTGGGCCAGCGCCGCGCGGCACGCGCACAACAGTCCGACGACACACAGCGAGGCGGCATTCATCGCACACTCCAGGTGATGCTGGGCGGCGCACGCGGCGGCGGGCGCGAGGCCAGCAGCGCCGGCCTCAAGTTCAATATAGGTGGCGGCGCGGACGCAGGCAAGCTCTCATTGCGCGCACGATATGCCGTGGTTGACGCTGGTCGGCGCGACATGGCTATCGACGCCAACCCAAAGGCCGAGGCAGTTCAGACGCTGGATGCGGCGGTTACGGACTTCGTGACGTAAAACGACAAATGGGGTCAGAGTAATTTGTGCGATACACCTGCACAAAAAAACTCTGACCCCATTGATCGTTTTACTGCCTTGCGGCTTGTTATGCGTTGTTGACGACCAGGCGCGGCTCGCCGCTGGAAAAACGCTGGCGGATCGAGGCGGCGATGCCTTTGGCGTCCAGGCCCACGCCGGCCAGCAGCGCCTGCGGGTCGCCATGGTCGATGAACTTGTCCGGCAGACCAAGCATCAGCAGCGGTTTCACGATGCCCTCGGCGGCCAGCGCCTCGGCCACGGCGGCGCCGGCGCCACCCATGATGCAGCCCTCTTCCACCGTTACCAGATAGTCGTGCTCGTGCGCCAGCTGACGCACCAGCGCCAGGTCGAGCGGCTTGACGAAGCGCATATTGGCCACCGTCGCGTCCAGTTCGACGCCGGCCGCGACACTTGGCGCGACCATGCTGCCGAACGCGAGGATCGCGATCTTCTCGCCGGAGCGCTTGATCTCGCCCTTGCCGATCTCGATGCTTGTCAGTTCGGCTTCGATGACCGCACCAGCACCCGCGCCGCGCGGATAGCGCACCGCCGCAGGGCCTGCGTAGTGAAAGCCGGTGGTGAGCATCTGGCGGCATTCGTTTTCGTCCGACGCAGCCATCACGACCATGTTCGGAATGCAGCGCAAATAGGCCATGTCGTAGTTGCCGGCATGGGTGGCGCCGTCGGCACCCACCAGGCCGGCGCGGTCCAGCGCAAACACCACGTCCAGGTTTTGAAGCGCCACGTCGTGGATCAGCTGATCGTAGGCGCGCTGCAAAAAGGTCGAGTAGATCGCCACCACCGGTTTCAGGCCTTCGCAGGCAAGGCCACCGGCAAACGTCACCGCGTGCTGCTCGGCGATGCCCACGTCGAAATAGCGTTTTGGATAGAGCTGCTCGAAGCGCACCATGCCCGAACCTTCGCGCATGGCCGGCGTGATGCCAACCAGGCGCTTGTCGCTGGCTGCCATGTCGCACAGCCAGTTGCCGAACACCTCCGTGTAGGTGGTCTTGCCGGCGGCGGCCGGCTTGATGCCCTCGGCCGGATTGAACTTGCCCGTGCCGTGATACAGAATCGGCTCGGCTTCGGCCAGCTTGTAGCCCTGGCCCTTCTTGGTGACCACGTGCAGGAACTGCGGCCCCTTGAGCTTCTTGATGTTTTCCAGCGTCGGAATCAAGGATTCGAGATCGTGCCCGTCGATCGGACCGATGTAGTTGAAACCGAATTCCTCAAACAGCGTGGCCGGCACCACCATGCCCTTGGCGTGCTCCTCGAAGCGCTTGGCCAATTCGAGCATCGGGCCGGGCAGCACCGATTTGCCGACGTTTTTGGCGGCCGCGTAAAACTGCCCAGACATCAGGCGGGCCAGATAACGGTTCAGCGCGCCGACCGGCGGCGAGATCGACATGTCGTTATCGTTCAACACCACCAGCAGGTTGATATCTTCCTGCACGCCGGCGTTGTTGAGCGCCTCGAAGGCCATCCCGGCAGTCATCGAACCGTCGCCGATGACGGCGATCGCGTGGCGGTTTTCGCCTTTCAGCTTGGCCGCCTGCGCCATGCCCAGCGCGGCCGAGATCGACGTCGACGAGTGCGCCGTGCCGAAGGTGTCGTACTCGCTTTCGTCGCGGCGCGGGAAACCCGACACGCCGTTGAACTGGCGCAGCGTGTGCATCCGGTCGCGCCGGCCGGTGAGGATCTTGTGGGTGTAAGTCTGGTGGCCGACGTCCCACACGATGCGGTCGTGCGGCGTGTTGAACACGTAGTGCAGCGCCACCGTCAGTTCGACCGTGCCCAAATTGGACGACAGATGGCCGCCCGTCTTGGACACCGAGTCGAGCAGGAAGTGGCGCAGCTCGTTGGCCAGCGGCGTGAGCTGCGGGCGCGTGAGCTTGCGCACATCGGCCGGAAAATTGATTTGATCTAGCAGTTTCATTTAGGCTTTCCGCTGCACGATCAGGTCCGCCAGTTCGCGCAACCTGTGTGCTTGTTCTCCGAACGATACGAGCGCCTCATGCGCGTCGCACCGCAGTTTTTCCGCCAGCAGCCGCGATGGCTCCAGCCCCAAAATCGATACATAGGTCGGCTTGTTGGCCGCCGCGTCCTTGCCGGCCGTCTTGCCCAGCGTGGCCGAATCGGCGGTCGCATCGAGCACGTCGTCCACCACCTGGAAGGCCAGCCCGATCGCGTTGGCGTAGGTGACCAGCGCCGCCATGTCGGCGGCCGACAAATCCTTGCCGCACAAGGCGCCCAGCACCACTGCCGCGCGCAACAAGGCGCCGGTTTTCAGCTGATGCATCTGTTCCAGTTGCTCCAGGCTGAGCGACAGGCCGACGCTGGCCAGATCGATCGCCTGGCCGCCGCACATGCCGGCCGAACCGGACGCGTGCGCCAGCAGGCGCAGCATCGCCACCTGGCGCGCCGGCGGCACTGTGTCCGCCTCGGCCAGCACCAGGAAAGCCTGCGACTGCAGCGCGTCGCCCACCAGCAGCGCGCAGGCTTCGTCGTAGGCCACGTGCACGGTCGGCTTGCCACGGCGCAGCGCGTCGTCGTCCATGCAGGGCATGTCGTCGTGCACCAGCGAATACGCGTGGATCATTTCAACGGCCGCCGCCGCGCGTCCCAGCGCGTTCGCATCGGCGCCGAACAACGCGCCGGCGGCAAACACCAGCAGCGGGCGCACCCGCTTGCCACCGCCCAGCAGCGCATAGCGCATCGCCTCGTGCAAGCGCTGCGGCACGGCGTTGGTGGCCGGCAGGTAGCCGCCCAAGGTTTCCTCGACGTCCGTCTGGACCGCCTTCATCCAGGCGTCGAAACCAAGCGGCGCCGTCATTGGCCCGCCTCGGCGCCGCTGTCGCCAGCAAACGGTTTGAGCATGTCACCTTCCAGCACCTTCACCTGCGACTCCACCTTGTCGAGCTGGGTGGCGCAATACTTCACCAGTTCCGAGCCGCGCGCATAGGCGGCCACCGACGCTTCCAGTGGCAATTGGCCCGCTTCCATCTGCGTGACCAGTTGTGCCAGTTCGGCCATCGCTTCTTCGAACGAGGCCGGCGCGGCGTTTTCGGTGCTTGATTTCTTTGACATAGGTACCCAAATTGTTTCGACAAATGCCGCGGCTGGCGCGGCCAGATCAGTGTAGCCCGATATTTTAGAACAAACCATCCTATCGGGTAACGTGTGGGCGCGCCTGCCAGCTCGTCAGCAAAGTGAGAGTTTATCGCAAATGCGGGCCCGTTCATTAAAACACTGGTTTTTCGGGAATTTATTTACACGAAAACACGACAAGCCCTCTATCGGGCCGGGCAAAGGGGCGCCAATTCACGGTATAATCTTCGGTTCTGTCCAAAAAACCCATACGTATCAACATCATGCGGGGCTTTGGATGCTTTCTCTTCCTTAGATTTTTGCCATATATAAAGGGGGTTGGGATGTCCGATCTGGCTACCCACACCAAGCTGGCGCATTCGTGCGTGCAACTTCCGGTCACGGTCTATTTTGACGAAGCGCTGCTGGCGCGCGAAACGACCGAGCTGTTCCAGGCCGGCCCGCGCTATGTCGGGCACGAGCTGATGGTGCCCGAGACGGGCGACTTTGCCACGCTCGCGTCCGAGCGCGAGGGCCGCATGCTGGTGCGCAGCGCCGACGGCATCGAAGTGATGTCGAACGTGTGCCGCCACCGCCAGGCGCTGATGTTCAACGGTCGCGGCAATGCCGACAACATCGTCTGCCCGCTGCACCGCTGGACCTACGACCTGAAGGGCGAGTTGATCGGCGCGCCGCATTTTCCCGAGACACCGTGTCTGAAGCTGTCGACAACGCCGCTGCAAAACTGGAACGGCCTGCTGTTCGAGCAGAACGGCTACGACGTGATGGCGCAGCTGAACGCGCTGTCGGTGACCAAGGATCTGGACTTCACCGGCTACATGCTGGACCACGTGACGGTGCAGCAGTGCGACTACAACTGGAAGACCTTCATCGAGGTCTATCTGGAGGATTACCACGTCGAGCCGTTCCACCCCGGGCTGGGCGGCTTTGTCAGTTGCGACGATCTGCGCTGGGAATTTGGACGCGACTACAGCGTGCAGACGGTGGGGGTCAATCGCGGCCTGCAAAAGGCCGGCTCGCCGGTGTACCAGCGCTGGCAGGAACAGGTGCTCAAATTCCGTGGCGGCACCCCGCCGCCCTACGGCGCGATCTGGCTCACGCTGTACCCGAACATCATGGTCGAGTGGTATCCGCACGTGCTGATTGTGTCCACGCTGTGGCCGGACGGCCCGCAAAAGACCCGCAACGTCGTCGAGTTCTACTATCCCGAAGAGATCGCGCTGTTCGAGCGCGAGTTCATCGAAGCCGAGCGCGCCGCCTACATGGAAACCTGCGTCGAGGACGACGAGATCGCCTTGCGCATGGACGCCGGCCGGCGTGTGCTGATGACGCGCGGCGTCAACGAAGTGGGCCCTTACCAGTCACCGATGGAAGACGGCATGCGCCACTTCCACGAATGGTATCGCAGCCGGCTGGAAGTCTAAGGGCGCGCCATGGCATCGCTCTGGATGCTGGTCGCCGCGTTCATGTTTTCGGCCATGGGCGCGTGCGTCAAGCTCGCCGCCGACTACTACTCGACGTCCGAGATCGTCATGTATCGCGGCGCCGTCGGCGTGGCGATGCTGTTCATGCTGGTGCGCTACCGGGGCGGCACGTTTCGCACCGCGCTGGTGGGCGAACACCTGTGGCGCGGCGCCGTCGGCGTGATCTCGCTGTGGCTGTGGTTCTTCGCGATCAGCCAACTGCCGCTGGCCACCGCGATGACGCTCAACTACATGGCACCGATCTGGGTCGCCGCGCTGCTGTTTCTGGCCGGCTGGTGGCATAGCAAAAACCACGTCGAGTGGCCATTGATCGGCGCCATCGTGATGAGTTTTGTCGGCGTCACGCTGGTGCTGCGCCCGGCCTTCGCCGCGCAGCAATGGCTGGGCGCCACTGTCGGCCTGATCTCGGGCGTGCTGTCCGCCTTCGCCTACCTGCAGGTGCGCCGCCTGGGCCAGCTGGGCGAACCGGAATACCGGGTGGTGTTCTACTTCTCCCTGATCACGGTGCTGGCCGGCCTGGGCGGCACGCTGGCGCTGCCCGCGCCCGTGCATGCGCACAACTGGCACAGCGCCGCGCTGCTGGTGGCGATCGGCGTGTGCGCGACCACCGCGCAAATGGCGATGACGCGCGCCTACCGGGTCGGCAAGACGCTGGTGGTGGCCAACCTTCAATACACCGGCATCATTTTTTCCAGCGGCTGGGCGATGCTGATCTGGGGCGACCGCTTCGACACCTTGACCTGGCTGGGCATTTTCGTCATTCTCGCGTCCGGCCTGGCCGCGACGTTTTACAATACCCGCTTGACCGAACGCGGCGTCGCCGTAGCCGACACCGACCCCATCGCAAGCGAACTTTGAGGATGCCATGTACACCACGCTGATCAGCGCCGCCGAACTGTCCCGCCACCCGCACGGCAGCAGCCCCGACTGGGTCGTCGTCGACTGCCGCCACGACCTGATGAACCCGAACGCGGGGCGCGACGCCTTTGCTGCTGGCCACATCGCGGGCGCCGTGTTCGCCAGCATCGACGACGACCTGTCGGGCGCCAAGAGCGGCCCGGACGGGGTGTTTCGCGGCCGCCACCCGCTGCCCGAGCGCGCCGCACTGATCGCGTCACTGCGCGCGCTGGGCATCAACGACAACACCCAGGTGGTGGCGTACGACGCTCACGGCGGCATGTTCGCCGCGCGCCTGTGGTGGTTGCTGCGCTGGATAGGCCACGCGCAAGTGGCCGTGCTGGACGGCGGCCTGCCGGCATGGCAGGCAGACGGCCAAGCGCTGAGCACTGAGACATCGCACATCACGCCCGGCGCGATCAGCGATCAGCCCGCGCTGGTGACGACGGTCAGCGCCGCCGACGTGCTGGCCAATCTGAACGGCGGCGCGCGCATCGTCATCGATGCGCGCTCGCCCGACCGCTTCCGCGGCGAAAACGAAACGATGGACCCGGTCGGCGGCCACATTCCCGGCGCGCGCAACCGTTTCTTCAAGGACAACCTGGGCGCCGACGGCCGCTTCAAAAACGCCGACCAGCTCCGCGCCGAATTCGCGCCGCTACTGGCCGATCCCGCCTCGGCGATTATGCAATGCGGCTCCGGCGTGACCGCCTGCCACAACCTGCTGGCGCTCGAAGTGGCGGGCCTGTCCGGCGCCGCGTTGTACCCCGGCTCGTGGAGCGAATGGTGCGCCGACGCGGCGCGCCCGGTTGCCACCGGCGCGTAGCTCGCGCCGGTGGCGCGCAGGAGCCGCCTGCATCGCCGCAGTTTTAGCGGATTGGGAGATGTTGGCGTCTCTCGATCCGCCGAAGTCACTCCTATTGCCGAATCTACTAAACTGCCGCAGCACCAGCAGTCAAACAAAATACCAAGGAAATGTCCATCTATGCCCCCGCGAAGGATCGCCCGGACCGTCCTGGTGGCGCTCGCCGCTTTGGCCGTAGCCACTGCAGCCCTACTTGCACGAGGCCCCCTCGGCATAGTCGTATCTAAGGACTTTGTTGAGCAATTGCACGCCGCAGTATCCAGCAGCGGTAGTACGGTAAGCCAGACAAAGGAAGTGGCACCGGAGTCGGTTCAGCTTGAATTTTTCGTAAGCCTGAGACGAACGCTCAAAGTTATCGGCGCGTCAATTGGAGTTATCCTCCACGAGGATGAGTATGCAAGCGCATACACTATCGTATCTGCCGATGGCAAAACCACAATTCATTGCCTGAGTCGATTTCGAGGGGACCACGCTCTTGGCATCGTAGTCGAACCCGGACCAACTGGCACGCTGGCTGCAGTTCATCTTCGTGACGTCTTAATCACTGCATTGCCAAATCTTCCCATACTGCTAACAGGACGTTGACAACAGTTGCCACACGTGGAGGAAAACGAGAACAATAGGGGACGGCGCACAATTAGAACGATTTGGGATTGAGCACCCCTATTGAATTCAAGATTTTCACGACCCCAACCACCAATCCGACTAGGCACGTAAGAAACCATAGTGTCGTTCCCACTGGATGATCCAAGAATATATTCTTCACCATCCCGGCAAGGTTGCCGCCCCGGTCTTTGACGTATTTCTCATGTAGCCCGGCGAACGTCACCGCCAATTCGCCCGATTGCAGGACATGCCGACCGGAGAGGGAAAGATACGGTTCAATCATGGCCTTGTTCTGAAGGCTATTAATAATATGCGTCATATCTTGAAGAAATAGCGTTTCAAGTTCACCCCTTCGTGCTCCAAGCGCCTCACCGCACAAAATTTGAAACTCCCGCTGTTTTCGTAGCAAATGGTTCATGCTGATTGCTTCAATCGCAGTCGTTGCAATGACCTTTACGCCTTCCTCGAATTCCACCGTTAGCGCTTCATGCGCCGCCGTTAGCGTCATTGATGAAAGTAGCGGACCACGGGCGTTCAATTCCGCCTTCTTGCTGGTCAATGCAGCGCGGAACCTTTCGTTTCTCAGGTCAAAGCGCGCGCGCAATAGCGAATTGAATTCATCAGTTGCTACGCGTAGTCGATTTTTCAGGGGCGTCGAAGGTTTTTTTAGATGCGCAGATCGTAGCACATGACCCCACTGCCACTCGGATGCGATCTAAGGCGCCAGGGTCCGGCAAATGGACATTCGAACCTTGGCCGGGAACTTTGGCGGAATCGAAAAAGTTCACTGTCGTCATCCAGACGTCCATCTCCCCCTAACGCCGATATCGCCCAGGAGGCGGCAGGCCTAGCCTTTGCTTCGCAGCCACGAAAGCGCGAAATCACACGATTCCGCGCGATACCGCACGAAAAGTACGCGAAACCAGCCGAAATGCATCCGATTTCACACGATTTCAAGCCGAAATCGCACGATTCCGAGCCGATTTTGAACGATATGGTTCATGAGGCTGTCTAATATTTGGAACGAAAAGCTACCGCATGCAATCGTGAGAAATCGGCGTGTTTTCGGCCGATTTCGCGCGATTTTCGTTCGATTTCGCACGCGAATCGTGCGATTTCGGAGTGCTATCGTGCGGTATCGGCCAATATCGTGCGAAAGCGAGCAAACCATGAACCGACAACACCCTGCGCCTGCCATGGAACTCCCGATCTCTACGGAGATTTATCAGCAACTCGTGCTGGCATCCGGTCAAACCGCATTTACGCAAGAGGCGTGGGAGATCGCAGCCATCGCCATTCGAGAATGGATGACTCACAACAATCCAGATTCATTTGCTATGCCTGCGACGTCAGGATACCAGTGGAAGCATATTTTCCTGCCCACCGGAACACTCCTGCGAACTATCTTCCATGGAAAAAACTATCATTGTTTAGTTGACGGCGATTGCATTGATTACAACGGCGAGGAGGTTTCGCCAAGCGGTTTTGCAAATGCGGTTGGAGGAATCCGCCGCAATGCATGGAAAGTCGTTTGGATTCTCTTTCCAAATAGCTCGACCTGGAAACTGGCGGCAGCAATTCGACCAAAGAAGGGGCCAGATTCAATTTATACGCCGGACAGGCGCGGGGTCGGCGAATAATCTGGGCGTGCACCGGCCGCGCGGACTAAGCGCGCGCCGCATGGGCGAGCACGTCGGACGCCCATTGGTTCATGCTTTTGCCAGATGCCTCGGCCGCGCTAGCCGCAGCCGCATGCACTTCGGGTGGAACGCGCAGCATCAGCTTGCCCGACGCTGGCTTTTGCGCCGCACGGCCAAGCTCAAGCGATGCGGTGATGTAATGATCCACCGCATCATGGAAAGCGACCACCAACGCATCCACGGTTTCGCCATGAAACGAAACGATATCGGCGATTCCGGCCAGGCGCCCGACAAAAATAAGGTCTTCCGCATCAAACTCAATGCGGGCCGAATAGCCTTTGTAGGAAAGCGGTTTGCTCATGGTTTTGCTCCTGCCGACTTAAGAAATTCGCCCGCGTCCCGGACTTGATATCGCTTCGCTTCTTTGCCCGGGTGCGGTCGGTGAAAGTCTGCGCGCTTTCCGTTCAACACGACCGCAACCCGTGATCCATCGCCCTCGACAACTTCGGCGCCGAGCGCCACGAACAGCGCCTCAATTTTGCGCCACTCTAGAGACGATGGCGTTGGCACTGAATAAATTGCTGCGAGCGTTTTTTGATGTGCGCTGTTCATGCGTCGAATGATATCATAATGTGATATCGCGCCACACATCAATCGATGATCAGCGCAAGCAGGCGATTGCCTCTGATCGTGATCGCCAGATCGGAAACGTCCCTGTCGATCGGGGGCACTGTGAAGGTATCGAGGACTACGTCGCGCAGAGCCTTCTGATGTGGGCGTGCAAACTCGCCCGCGCGCAACCCCATGAGGGCAATCACACTGACGGCTGGCTCGGGCGAGGAGCTGAGCTCGCGGATTAGGCGGCGGGAGAAGGGGCCAGCTTCGATTCTTTGAAGGGATCAGGGTCGAGTTCGAATTTTTGAGTAAGGTCCAAAATCCTGTGTCACCTTGCATGCTTGCTCCCGTTCAAATTGCAACGGCAAGCATGCGAAAAGCGGCGGCAAGCCACGCGGCTGCGGTTCATGGATCGCGTAACGCCTAACGCGGGTCCTTGCCTTGATCGCGGACCACGGAGCACGACAATGCGTCGGCTGAATCAGCCTGGAAATCTGACGCCTTGTCGGCCAGGTAGCTTTGTTCGCTGCCATATCCGATGATGATCCAACCGATGTCTTTGTTGGGGCCACCGTTATGCGCTAGCGAGATTACCCGGTAGCGGCAGGCAGGGGCACTCCTTGTGAGGCGCCACGTGCTGCGCCAGCGACCAGCGCTGTCCGTGTGCTCGACCAGTTCGTACGGCAGCGCCTGGCACTGGCTGAACGAAGTCAGCCACGATATGGTTTTGGTGCGCACGGCAAACATGCCATAGCAAGCCCGGCCACTACCGAGAAAGTGCCCGGTGAACGGCGTTTCGCTGGCCAGCGCCGGCGCGCCCATGACCAAGCACAGGGCTAACACGCGGCGGCGGATCATGCTGCGCACGTGCTATCCCCCATGGCGCGTTTGCCCATCACGACCACCCAGTAATCGCATTTATTCAACGATATAGGACGGAGCAAAATTATCTCCACCAAGAATTCCCGCTGCGATTCCTGTTGATTCCTGCGGCGCATCTTGTTTTCTACTGCTTGGCCAACGCTTGCTCGGCTTTCGCCAGGCTGTCCTGAAAGCCAGCTAACTGGCGCGCGTCCTTGCCGGCCGCCTTGGCCAGCGCCAACGCGCTCTGGAACTGGACTTTGGCGTCGGCCGGCCGGTGCAGCGCCATCAGCACGTCGCCGTAGCTGTCGCAGGCGTTGGCGGAGGTGGCATTGCTGGCCACGTTGAACTTCATGACCAACTCGGCCATCCCAGGCTGGGCGCGCTTGCCCAGAAAATCGTAGCCGATGGTGTTGATCTCCCCTTCGCCTAAACCGCTGGCGGCGAGCACCTTGTTGACCAGCGCTTCGGCGC
The DNA here is from genome assembly GCA_038207625.1 of Burkholderiales bacterium. Taxonomy (GTDB): domain Bacteria; phylum Pseudomonadota; class Gammaproteobacteria; order Burkholderiales; family Burkholderiaceae_D; genus JBBQZO01. The sequence goes on from JBBQZO010000011.1 coordinate 125,084, forward strand.
CGGCCTTGTCCTGCGCAAGCGTCGCTGTGGCGCGCTCAAACGCCTGAAACAGCGTCGCGCGCGCAGCCTGGTGCGCGCGCTGGGTCACCTGCAGCTTGGCGCTGGCGATCACGCTGTCGATCGCGCCGATCACCAGCGCCGGTTCGTCGCGCTGGATGAAGTGGCCGCTGTTGGGCGTGACGACATGGCTGCCGACCGAGAACTGGCTAAATAGTTGGTCATGCAAGCGGTGCCACACCGCCATCCCCTGATCCGACTGAAGGAAAAATTCGGGCTGGTCGTAATGCTTGGTCGAACTGAGCATGACGGTGGGAACATTGGGTAACGGCCCATGCTGCGGCAGCGCGCCCGCCTCGAAGATCTGCTGCAGTTGCAGCCATTCCGCCTTGAGGTTCGGCGGCATGATCTTGAGGATGGCGGCGTTGTCCTGCGCGGTCCTGGCGGCATCGAGCTTGGCCAGTTCCAGCACCTGTGTTTCGCTGCTCGGATCGACGAACACCATGCCGGCGATCTGCTCCGGATGCTGGGCCGCGTAATTGCGGATCAGGAAGCCGCCGTAGGAATGCCCGACCAGGATGAACGGCGGACTCAGTTTGGCCGCCGCGATCAAGTGGCTCAATTCGGCGCTTGCCTGGTCCAGCGTGCGCGGCTCGGGACGGGGCGCGGATTGGCCGGTGCCGGCGCGCGAATAGATCACGGCGCGCGATGTCTTGGCCACTTGCGGCGCCACGTCGCGCCACCCGCTCAGGTCACTGGCAAAGCCGGACTCGAAGATGACCGTGTACGGGCCGCTGCCCAGGCTGATCATGTTGACCTTGTAGCCGTCCACGTCGAGCATATTGTCCGGCTCGGCGGCCAGTGCGGCGTGACCGCCCGCGCACACCAGGCAGGCTGCCAGCAGTGTTCTTGCGATTGCGTGGTTCATGATGCTCCGTATCGGGATGCTGGCTCAAGGGGCGTGCGGCGTGCGGAGTGCGGAGTGCGGCGTGCGTTCGCAGCATGCTGCAATCACAACATTGAGTCAAGCTTCAGATACGCGGGGCCAGAACGCGGCACGGATGCGCCGCAATGTCACCGGGACGGTGCGACTACTTAGTGCCCGCCGTGCGTGAGGAACAGCACAAGCAGCACACCGGTCGCCACCAGCAGAACCTGCGGAATGGTTTCGCGCAGCGTGGCGCGGCGCTGCATCTGCGGCATCAGGTCGCTGACCGCAATGTAGATGAAGCCTGACGAGGCAAACACCAGCACATACGGAATCAGGCCGGTGGCGCGGTCGAGCGTGTAGTAGCCCAGCAGGCCGCCCAGCACCGCCATCAGGCTGCACAGCAAATTGAAGGCATACGCGCGCTTGCGCGAAAAACCGGCGTTGAGCAGCACGATGAAGTCGCCGATTTCCTGCGGAATCTCGTGCGCGATGATGGCCAGCCCGGTCACCAGACCGAGCTTCGGGTTGGCCAGAAAAGCGGCCGCGATCAGGATGCCGTCGGTGAAATTGTGCATACCGTCGCCGATCAGGATCATCCAGCCGGACTTGCCCGCTTCGTGCTTGTCGTGCCCGTGCGCGTGGTGGTGCCCGTCGCCCTCGTGGTGATGCGAGTGGCGCAGGATGGCAAATTTCTCGAGCAGAAAAAACCCCAGCAGCCCGGCCAGCAGCGTCGCAAACAGGCGCCGCGTGTCGGCGCCCGATTCAAACGCCTCGGGCAGCGCATGCAGCAAGGACGTCGACAGCATGATCCCGACCGACAGGGCAACCATGCGCTCGACCATCTTCGACAGCAGCGTAAACGAAAACACGGCGGCGGCCGAAATGCTGAAAACGCCCGCGATGGTGGTGGCGAGCAGGATGGAGATCAGGGTTGGATCGATTTTAAAGCCTCTTGTCGCAACGAGCTTGTTCTGTGAGGCGGGTTCGCCGATGCGGGCATTGTACCGCCCCGCACCGGCTCCGGGGCAGGATCAGGCGACGCCGTTGGCCTTGAACCACGCCAAACAGCGCACAAAACCGTCTTTCGCGTCCGCTTCCACGTAACTTGGGCGATAGTCGGCGTTGAACGCGTGGCCCGAGTTCGGGTACACGACAAAGCTCGACTTGCTGCTGCCCTTGGCCAGTTCGGCCTTCATCTGCTCGATCGATTCGAGCGAAATGCCGGTATCCTTGCCGCCGTACAGACCGAGCACCGGCGCCTTCAGGCTCGCTGCGATGTCGATCGGATGCTTGGGTGTGAGCGGGTTCGCAGGGCTCACCAGCTTGCCGTACCAGGCCACGGCGGCCTTCACGCCAGGATTGTGCGCGGCGTACATCCACGTGATCCGGCCACCCCAGCAGAAACCGGTGATGCCCAGTTTCTCGGTGTTGCCGCCGTTTTGTTTGGCCCAGGCGACGCAGGCGTCCAGGTCTTTCATCACCTGCGCATCGGGCGTTTTGGAGATGATGTCCTTGATCAGGTCGGCCACCGTCGCGCTCTTGCTCGGGTCGCCCTGGCGCACGAACAACTCCGGCGCGATCGCCAGATAGCCCTGCTTGGCGAAGCGGCGCGCAACGTCGGCGATGTGCTCATGCACGCCAAAAATCTCGGACACCACCAGAATCACCGGCAAATTGGTCATGCCCGCGGGCTGGGCGCGGTACACCGGCACGGTCTGGCCGTCCACCGTCAGGTTGACGGTGCCGGCGGTGAGGCCGACGCTGTCGGTCTTGATCACCGTTTGCGCCGCCACCGGCAGCGTGGCCGCCGCAAAGCCGGTGCCCAGCGCCACCTTCAGGAAGTCGCGCCGGTCGATACCATCCGAGAGCGGGGTCTTGGTCAACAAACTGCTGGCATCTTGTACGAGGTTTTCCATGCGCTGTTCTCCTGATCGGTTGAAATGGGTATGCCATTTTAATCGGTTTGCCAACTTATCAGCGCGCACGCATGCCTGGCTTGATCCTCGCCGCAGGCGTTCAGCGATGCAGCGCGATGGTCGCGCCGTCGTCCGGTATGCGCAGGCGCGCGCCCAAGCCGGCGCTGTGCGCGGCCGCCGCCAGCGCGCTGCGCGAGACGGGGCAATGGCTCAGCGCCTCCAGATGGTTGGCGATCACGATGCCCTTGGACAGTTGCGCAAATTCGATCACGTCGGCCACGCCCATGATGATGTCGCCACCAAAGTCCAGGCTGGCGCCGCCGGCCGGCACCACGCACACGTCGGGCTGATGCTGCGCGATGAACGCGCGCACGCGCGGCGTGAGCACCGTGTCGCCCGCCAGGTACAGGCTCGGCTCGCCCGGCATCTCGATCAGGTAGCCCACGCCGTGTTCCATCACCAGCCCCACCATGCCCAGGCCGTGGGTGCAGCGCACGGTGCGGATGCTGCCTTCAAAAAACGCGCTCGGCGCTGCGTGCCGCTCCGGCAGCGGCTGGGCGTTCAGGCCGCGCTGGCGCAGGTAGGGCGCGTCGTGCGGCGTGCAGATCACCGGCGTCTGGCGCTCGCGCAGCCACTGCTTGCCGGCCTTGTCCAGGTGGTCGAAATGGCCTTTCTGGCAGTGCGTGATCAGGCAGTGCGTGACCGCGGCCAGCGCACTATCGGCTTGCTGTGGCAGCGCGATGATGGGATTGCGCAGGCGCTGGCCGTCGAAGATGCGCAGCGGCGGCAGCGTCGCGCGCTCGGCCAGCATCGGATCGACCAGGATGTGGCGCGCGCCGTATTGCACGATGATGGTGGCATTGCGTAATTGGGTGATCTGCATGACAGCTCCTTAGAAATTGGTGGGCGGATGGCGCGGCGTCTGGAACGGCGCCTTGAGAGCGGCGATGCGCGCCGGACCGGCTTGTTCGAAGGCGCGCACCAGCGCCTGCGCTTCCGGCGGCGCCGTGTCCGGGCTGCCGTTGCCAAACGGCGGCTCCGGGTAGTACTCGATGCCCAGCTGGAGCGTGCGCGCCAACGCCTCGCCGCCCAGCTGCGCGGCCAGAAACAGGCTCGCGTCGATCGCGGCCGACACGCCGGCGCTGGTAATGAGCTTGCCGTCGCGATGAAAGCGCTTGGTGTTGACGCGCGCGCCGTACGCACCAAGGTGCTCGCGGCAGGCCCAGTTGGTGGTCACCTCCTTGCCGTCGATGACGCCGGCCGCGCCCAGCAGTTCGACGCCGTTGCAGATACCCAGCGTCCAGCTGGACGACGCATGCAAACGGCCGATGGTGTCGAGCACGGCTTGGTCGGTCAGCGCGCGCGTCACGCCCGGGCCGCCCGGCACATACAGGATGTCGGTGCTGCGCACGTCGTCGAAGCTACGCCAGGCCAGCATGGCGAGGCGGCGCGTGTCGGCCACCACCATGCCTGTTTCATGGGCGATAAACTCGACCTCCATGCCCGGTACGTTGGCCAGCACTTCGTAGCCGCCGACGATGTCGAGCGCGGTGTAGCCGTCAATGAGCAGTATCGATAAACGCATGGCATTCTCCGGTTGGGTTGAAGCGGGTCGGCCCGTGGCGGTGTGCGCACTGGCTCGATGCAGCTATTTTCGGGCCGCATGGATTTGGCGTACCATGTCGGTATCGACATCTTTATTGCCAATGTCGCCAATTCATCCACAGCCTGCCAAAAGGTCGACCGCATGAACCCTGTCCGCATCGCCATCCTCGCCTTCGACGGCTGCATGGGCACCGAGGTGTTCGCCGTGTCGGACGTGCTGCTGATCGCCCGCCATGTCGCGGCCAGCGCCAGAAAAGGGCCACGCGCCGCGCATCAGATCGAGCTGATCGGTTTGGCAGGGCAAAGCGTGACGATGGCCGGCGGGATCTCGGTCGGCGTCAAGCGTCCCAGCGGCAAATACGCGCTGCTGGTGGTGCCGGGAATGGAAGTGGGACTGCCGAACGTGGTCGGTGCGGCGCTGTCCGGGCTGACGCGCGAAGCGGCCTTCATCGGCAAGAGCTTCAGCGCCGGCACGCCGGTCGCTTCGGTCTGCATCGGCGCTTTCCTGCTGGGCGAAGCGGGCTTGATCGCCGGGCGCCGGGTCACCACCTCGTGGCTGATGGCGCCGCAACTGGCGGCGCGCTACCCGCGCGCGCAACTGGACGCGGCGCAGATGCTGATCGAAGACGGCGCCGTGACCACCACCGGCGGCGTCAGCGCCGCCTTTGATCTGGCGCTGCACATCGTCAAGCGCGTGTACGGCGCGCGCGTGGCCAGCGCCACCGCGCGCATCGCGCTGCTGCAGGAAGCGCGCACCAGCCAGGCGCCGTATGTGGACCGCGCGTTGCAGCAGCCCGGAACGGCCTCGTTTTCGCAGGCGGTGCTGCAGTGGCTGGCCGACCGACTGGCCGAGAATTACGATCTGCAGCGGCTGGCGCTGGCGTTTCACGTCAGCGCGCGCACGCTGCTAAGGCGCGTGAAGGCCGAAACGGGACAGTCACCGCTGACGCTGCTGCAGCAGGCGCGCGTGGACAAGGCCAAGCGGCTGTTGCAGGAGACGCGCTGGAGCACGGCGCGCATCGTCGAGGCGGTCGGCTACAGCGACCTGCCCTCGTTCGCGCGCCTGTTCGCCAGCATCGTCGGCGAGACGCCGGCGATGTACCGACGCCGCGCCGCGCCGGCCAACGACGACGGCGCGCGCTAAGCGCCTGGCGTCAGCGGGACGGCGCCGCGCCGGCGCCCACCGCCGTCATCTTGTTGACCATCAGCGCGGCCACGCTCGCCGGCGTTCGGCGCGCCGTCGAAAGGCTCGCGCAGCGGCGTAAAACTGCGGCTGTTGTCGTATTGCTGGACCACGCACACCCCGACGCCCTACGGCCCCTGTTCGAGATGCGCAAACGCGGCGCCTGTACCTGCACCTGCGCCTGCGCCTGCGCCTGCGCGGCACAGCAGATCGTATTCAATAAAGGAAGGTCGACATATCTCATGGTGGCTCTTTTCAATGGGACTAGTGTGCACGACAGCGCAACCGCATCGCCGCATAAAGCGCTCGTCGAAGCGATCAAATTCGCATACCGGGCGGGCCTTGAGCAACCGGCACAATGCCTTGACAATCAATAACCCGTTGGTTATATTTAAAGCCATACCAACGACCACCAGCCGGACCACGACTCGCCATGCACGCCGAACCGACAGCCGTACTCAAGAGCCTTTCCGACCCGACCCGGCGCGCGATCTTCGAGCGCTTGAGCAAACACGGCGAAATGACGGTGCATGCGCTGACCGATCCGTCCGGCGTGTCGCAACCGGCCATTTCGAAGCACTTGGGCGCGCTCAAGCTCGCCGGGCTGGTGCGCGGCCGACGCGACGGACGCGAAACCTATTACAGCGCCGAACCGAAGGCGTTGGCACCGCTGATCGACTGGATGAATTTCTATTCAAATTTCTGGAACAACCGATTGGACCGCCTGGACGACCTGTTGAAAAGGATGGACCAATGATGCAAACTGATGGCACCAAAACCTTGATCGTCGAGAGAGAGATGCCGCACTCTCAAGAGAAAATCTGGCGCGCATTGACGCAGGGGCCGCTCATCGAAGAATGGCTGATGAAGAACGACTTCGAACCGCTCGTCGGTCACCGCTTTGATCTTCGCGCCGACTGGGGCGTTGTCAACTGCCTGGTGTTGGCGGTCGAGCCGCACAGCGTGCTGTCCTACACATGGGAAGCGCTGGGTCTCAAAAGTGTCGTCACCTGGACGCTCACCGCGACCGCGACGGGAACCCTGCTGCGCATGGAACAGGCGGGATTTCGTACGGACCAGCAGCAGGCTTACGCAGGCGCACACTACGGCTGGCAAAAATTCTTCGCAGGCCTTGAACGCGTGGTGGGAGAGCTGTCGTGAGCGGCGCCATCGCCACGCGCTACCATCCACTGCTCGTCGCGCTGCATTGGCTGGTTGCACTGATGATCATCGGCCTTTTGTGCGTGGGCTACTTGGTGCTGGCCGATATGCCCAACGCCGATCCGAACAAACGCACTATCCTGGTGTGGCACATGACGGGCGGGATGTTCGTGCTCGTGTTGATGATAATGCGTCTGATCATCCGCGCCCGAAGCGCCCGCCCGGCGCCGGCAAGTACCGGCTCGCCCCGGCTCGACCGGCTGGCCAGCATTGCGCACGGCATGCTGTACGCAATCGTGTTCTTGATGATCGCCAGCGGATTTTCCACCGGATACCTGATTCGCGGGGCGTTTCAACCCAACGGCGCGCTGCCCGACGACTTCGACATGCTCCCCACCTTCCAGGCCCACGCGGTGCTTGCAACGCTGCTGGTTGCGCTGATCGCGGCGCACGTCGCGGCCGCACTTTATCACCAGTTCCGATTGAAGGACGGCCTGTTGCGGCGCATGTGGTTCGGCCAACGCACCGTCACCCGCGCCGACAAATAGCCAGCGGCGCCAGGCGGCGCGCGCATCGACGATATCAACTACTTCCAGGAGGCGAACATGAATAAATCGGACGCGAGCGAGGGCCAGTCGGCATCGGCGCTTATCTCGCAACGCATCGCGGGACTCGGCGACTGGCGCGGAGAGACCCTCGGCAAAATGCGCCAGCTCATCAAGGAAACGGACCCGGACGTTGTCGAAGAATGGAAATGGATGGGCACCCCGGTGTGGTCGCACGACGGCATCGTCTGCACCGGGGAAACCTACAAGGACAAGGTCAAGCTCACGTTCGCCAAAGGCGCCGCTGTGAGCGATCCGGCCGGCCTGTTCAATTCCAGTCTCGACGGGAACATGCGGCGCGCGATCGACATCTTTGAAGGCCAGCAGCTTGACGGCGCCGCCTTCGCGGCGCTGTTTCTCCGCGCGGTCGCCCACAACAGTGCGGGCAAGAAGAAACCATCGAAGCCGGCGCCGGCCACGCGCGACGCCCCCGCCTGACCGCCCGCCCAGCGCATTGCCGGTGGGTCCAGCGCGCAGCGCTCGACCAGAGCGGGGGCGACACACATCGACGGCGCCGGTCGATGACGAGGAAAGCGAGCGCGCACGGCGGCGTAGCGGGCGCGTCACATCAGCCAGATTGTCGACCCGATTCCGCTTCCGTCACGTTCATGCATCCGGCGCCACAAACAGCGCGATGAGTTCATCGGCCACCGCACGCACCGGGGCCGAGCGGCGCACGTCGTCATGCATGACAAGCCACAGCTTGCGCTTGACGGGACACGGTTCGGCATCGACCAGAACCAGATCGCCGCGTTGGCCGCCCAGCATGTAGTGCGGCAGCACGGCCAGGCCGCAGCCGCTGAGCGCGGCGCGAAACAACACACCGAGTTCGTTCGAACGCAGGCAGTAGCGCCGCCCTGCGCGGATCTGGTCCAGCCATAGCTGCTGCGGCGCGTCGCGCAACAGGTCATCGTAGCCGAGAAACTCCCACTGCTGCGGCGCGCGCCCGGACAGATAGGCGGCGCTGGCATACAAGCCGTACTCCACGCTGGCGAGCAGACGCACCGCGAGCGCGCCGGCGCTGGGGCGCTGGAAGCGCAGCGCAATATCCGATTCGCGCCGCATCAGGTCACTGATGCGGGCCTCGCCGCGCAGGTCGAGTTCGATCCCTGGCAGGCGGCGCAGCAGCTCCGGCAATTGGGGGGCCAGCAGATGGACGGCAAGCGCCGGCGGCGCGGACACCCGCACCGTGCCGGCCAGCGTGACCGAACCGCTGGCCACGCGCAGCAAGGCGTGCATCTCGTCGGCCACCTTGCGCGCGTGCGGCAGCAGCTCGGTGCCCGCGCCAGTCAGCATCCAGCCGCGCGGGAAACGGTCGAACAGGCGCACCGTCAGCGCCGCTTCCAGCGCGTCGATGCGGCGCGCCACGGTGGTGTGTTCGACACCCAGCGCACGCGCCGCGCCCGACAGCGTGCCGGCGTCCAGCAAGGCGAGAAAAAAACGGAGGTCGTCCCAGTTTGGTGTCTGCATTGTGCAATTATGCACATAAGTTGCGCGCGTTTTGCTAATTCCGCGCAGCCGGCGCGGCGCGTATCGTGCTCTCTCATTGATCAACCGGGAGCAGCGCATGGACCAGTCACTGGAAAACAACACGGTCGTCGTGATCGGCGGCAGCGACGGCATCGGGCGCGCGGTGGCATTGGCGGCGCGTGCGCAAGGCGCGCGGGTGTTCGCGCTGAGCCGCTCGGGACGCGCGCCGGACGGCGTCGCCGGACTGGCCGCCGATGTCGCGGACGGCGCGGCCATCGCGGCCGCGTTTGCGCACATCGGCAGCATCGACCATCTGGTGCATACGGCCGGCGCGCGCTCCGGCAACACGGCGCTGGCGCAATTGGAGACGCAGGCCTTGACGGGCGCGTTCGACGTCAAACTGTTCGGTGCAATCCGGGCGATCCGGCTGGCCTTGCCCCATCTGGCGCCGCACGCGTCGATCACGCTGACGTCGGGCCAGGTGTCACGCAAATTCGGCGTCGGCACGCTGGTCAAGGGTGCGTTGAATGCGGCGGTGGACGCCGCCGGCAAGCACCTGGCCAAGGAGCTGGCGCCGCGCCGCGTCAACGTGGTCAGCCCCGGCGTGGTCGACACCGCCCTGTGGGGCGAGCCGGACTCGCCCACGCGCGCGGCCACCATCGTGCGCGTCGCCGCAGCGCTGCCGGTGCGCCGGGTCGGACGGCCTGAGGAGCTGGCGCAGGCTTACCTGTTTGCGATGACCAACGGCTTCGTCAGCGGCGCGGTGATCGATGTCGATGGCGGAGGCTTGCTGTGATGCCCGTGCGCGCCGAGCGCAATCGTTACCACTTCACTGATCGGAACCTGCTCATGATGAAAGCAACGGTAAGACGGCACGCTTTGGGTGCGCTGTGTGCGTTTGCGCTAACCAGTACCCTGGTCGCCGCGCGCGCGGACGGTGGTTCTGCGCTGGCTGGCAGCTGGACACTGGTGGCGGCCGATCTGCTGCACCCGGACGGCACCCGCACGTCCGACTACGGCGCCGCGCCGAAAGGTCTGCTGCTAATCGACGCTCAGGGACGCTACTCGCTACAGATCTTCAAATCGGAACGGCCGCGCTTTGCATCGGGCGACAAAAAGAGCGGCGCGCCGGCCGAATTCGAGGCCGCCGTAATGGGGTCGAGCACGCATTTCGGCACGCTTGATGTCGACGCGTCGGCGCATGTCCTGACGTTTCGCATCGACGGCGCGTCGTTCCCGAATTGGGAAAATACCCAGCAACGGCGCAGCTATCAACTGGACGGCGAGCAGCTTAGCTACCGCGTGCCGGCCAGGCCGGATGGCACGGTGCCAGTGTCGCTCTGGCGTCGCCTCAGATAACGGCGCGCGGATCCGTCCCGCGCCGCTTCACGCGCCGGTGAACGTCACCGTGACGGACAGTCCCGCGCCATCGATGCCGGCGCCGAGCGCGATGCTGGCCCGGTTGCGCTGGGCGGCGCGCTGGGCGATTGCCAGCCCGAGTCCGCTGCCGGGCTGGTCCTGGCCGGGCAGGCGAAAAAACCGTTCGAACACCTGTGCGCGCGCGCCCAGCGGAATGCCGGGCCCCTGGTCGGCCACCACCAGCTGCACGCCGGCGTCGCCTACCGCGATGCACACCGCCACGCGGCGTTGGGCGGGCGAATATTTGATGGCGTTGCCCAGCACGTTGTCGATCAGCGCAGCCATGCTTTCGCGGTGCAGCGGCAACACGCAGGCAGGCGGCGCCTGCAGTTCGATCTCGATGCCGCGCTGCCAGGCGAGGTGTTCGGTGGCGGCCAGGCGCTGCCCGACCAGTTCGACCAGGTCGGTCGGATGCGGCGCGTCGTGCTCGCAATCGGCGCCCGAGCGCGCCAGCGCCAGCAGCTGGTGCACCGTGTGGGTGGCGCGCGCCACGCCCTGGCGCAGGCCTTCGCCCGCTTCGCGCGCACGCGCCGCGTCGTGCGCGCCGATCAGCGAATCGGCGTTGATCTGAACCACCGCCAGCGGCGTTTTCAGCTCGTGCGCGGCGTCCTGTAAAAACTCCTGTTCGCGCTCCAAGCGTTCGGTCAGCCTTTGCATCAGGCGATTGACCGACTGCACCAGCGGCGACAATTCGCGGTAAGGCGACGGGGCCAGCGCGCTCAGATCGGATGCGGCGCGCCCTTCGATTTCGCGCACGATCGCGTCCAGCGGGCGCAGTCCGCGCCGGATCACCAGCCAGGCCGGCAGTGCCACAAACGGCAGGCTGCACAGCAAGGGCAGCAAGTAGTAGCCGACGCTGGCAAAGTCGGCGATCAGCCAGGTGCCGGTCACTTCCTGGGTGATGCGCACCGTCACGTCGGAGGCCCGGTCGTGTTCGACCCAGGCCACCCAGTTGCCGACCGGCGCGCCCGTTCCCGGCTGCGGCGACGGCAAGCTGGTCGACAGCTCGGGCATCGACGCGTACACGATATCGGCGCCCTTCCACACCTGCACGCGCAGGCGGTCCGGGTACAGGCCGCGCTCCTTGAACAGGTCGTCGCGCACTTTTTCCATGCCGCGCGCGACCTGGCGCATCTGCTCGGGGCGGTCGGCCACGGCCTGCATGAACAGCAGCACATTGCGCGTCAGTCCCTTGGTCTCCTGCATCGCCAGCGCCTTGGCGGTGGTGCGCGTCTCCAGCATGTCGATCAGCAGCACGGCCAGCCAGATCGCCAGCATCAGCGCCAGCAGGCCGAAGAACAGGCGGCGAAACAGCGACGGCTGGCCGGCGCTCATTTTTCCACCGCGTAGCCAACCCCGCGCACGGTGCGGATATAGCCTTCGCCGATCTTGCGGCGCAGGTGCGAGATATGCACGTCCAGCGCCTGCCCTTCGCCGCTGACCTGGGCGCGCGTTTCCAGTTCGCGCCGCAGCAGCACCCGGCCCGGACTGCGCATCAACGCGTGCAGCAGCGCGAACTCGGTCTTCGACAGCAGCACCGGCACGCCGGCGCGCGCCACCGTGATGCGTTTGTCGTCGAGCACCAGATCCTTGACCGTCCACACCGATTCGCCCGCCTCGTTCCAGCCGGTGGCGCGCCGCACCACCGCGCGCAGGCGCGCCAGCAGCTCGGAGGTGACGAAGGGTTTTACCAGGTAGTCGTCGGCGCCCAGGTCCAGGCCGCTGAGGCGGTCTTCCAGACTGTCGCGCGCGGTGATCACCAGGATCGGCACGGTGATGCCTTGCGCGCGGAACTGGCGCAGCAGCTGCATGCCGTTGCCGTCGGGCAGACCGAGATCGAGCAGCAGCGCGTCGAAGCTTTCTTCAGCCACCCAGCGGCGCGCGTCGCCCGCCTGGCGCACCCAGATTACCTCCTGGCCGGCGTCGGCCAGCGCCGACTGCAGCGCGCGGCCCAGTTCCAGGTCATCTTCGATCAGACATATTTTCATGGTGCGCAGGGTTTCGCCAAAAAATTAAGGAATCGTTAAGGTTGAAGCTAGCCAGTCTTAAGGTACACGCCTCAGTATCGTCGTGGCCCCAAGGACGCTGCCCGTAGAGGACGCGCCGGCCGCAGCGAAAAACCATACTAACAGTGAAAGGTGACTCTGAAAATCGCCTGCCGCACCCAGCCCGCAACCGGCTTGCCGCCCCCTCCCCCGACCTGCGGGCCGGCCGCGCCACGGGGGACGGGGCGGCCGGCGATTTTCAGAGTCACCGTTGACCAATTCGAGGAGACACAATGAGATTGCAAGCTACCCCTATCGCTTCGGCAGTGGCGCTGCTGTTGAGCGGCACCAGCATGGCCGCGCTGGCCCAACAGGCCGATTCCAGGACGCAGGATGCGGTGGTGGTGGTGACCGGCATCCGCGGCTCGCTGCAGCAATCGCTCAACCAAAAAAAGAACAGCGAAGCGCTGGTTGAGGTGATCACCGCCGAGGACATCGGCAAGATGCCCGACAAGAACGTGGCCGACTCGCTGGCGCGCGTGCCCGGCGTGACCACCACCAGCGCCGGCTCGGCCGAAGGCTCGTTCGGCGAGAACGAGCATGTGCAGATGCGCAGCATGTCTTCGCAGATGACGTTGACGACCTTGAACGGTCACAGCGTGTCGACCGGCGACTGGTACGGCCCCAACATCTCCAACGGCGGACGCAGCGTGTCGTACACGATGCTGCCATCGGATCTGGTGGGACGGGTGGTGGTGCATAAATCGCAGCAGGCCGACCTGATCGAGGGCGGCGCTGCCGGCACGGTCGACATCGAGACGCGCAAGCCGCTCGGCTTCAAGGATCGCTTCGGTGTTTCGGCCTCGGTCGAAGGGGCGTATTCGAGCGCGGCCAAGTCGACCGACCCGGCCTTCACGGCGCTGCTGAACTGGAAGAGCGAGGACAACAGCTTCGGCGTACTGGCGCAGATTTTCTCGCAGACGCGCAAGCTGCAACGGGGCGGCTCGGAAGGCGTCTGGTGGGACACCACCGGGGCCGATTATCCGGACCCCGCGCTGGCCGGCAAAAACGTCAGCCTGATGAGCGGCGCGGTGCTGTTCGAGCAGCTGCGCAAACGCCAGGGCGGCTATCTGGAAGCGCAATGGAAGGCGTCCAGCGATCTGATGTTCGACGTGTCGGCCTTCAAGTCGACGGTCGACGAGAAGAACTTCAACACCAACTACATGGCGTACACCTACAACGCCATCAAGGGCAAGAACACGCTCAACCCCGACAGTGGCAAGTACAACGGCGATGCCAGCGGCGTGGCCGTCGCGCCGACCACAGCCACCATCAGCGGCAACACCATCACGTCGGCGTTCTACGGTCCGAACGCGTTCGGCGCCAATACGGCCGGCGCGTTCTCGGTCGTCGAGGACGTGGCCGCGCGCCCCGATGCGCAGACCGACTCGCAGTTCATCAACCTCGACGCCAAGTGGAACGTCAACCAGGACCTGACGCTGAGCGCCAAACTGGGCGCCACCAAGGGCAGCGGCCAGACCACCGACGTCGGCTTTGAAGTGAGCAGCGGCTGGAACCAGGGCGCAGGTTATTCGCTGACGCCGGACGGCATCTTTGTGCTGAACGTCCCCGGCGGCGACAAGTTCGTGCGCGCCGGCAGCGTGATCGGCGGCTGGGGCGGCAAGGTCGCCTCGACCGACAAGGAAAACTACGGCCAGCTCGATGGCACGCTGAAGCTGGCCTCAAGCATGGTGCCATCGCTGCAGTTCGGCGCGCGCCTGGCGCAGCATCAGCGCGACCTGACCAAGCTGTCGATGACGCTGAAAGCAGGCGCCGACAACGAGTCGCAAATTCCCGACAGCGCGATCGGCAATTACAGCAGCAACTGGTACGGCAATCTGCCGGTCAATCCGACGCCGGGCTTCTCGCCGTTCAAGGTCAGCAATGAGTTCGTCGCCGCGTGGGTGGCCAAGTATGCGAGCTTTGACCAGCACGCGAGCCAGCAGGAATTCAACATCAAGGAGGACACCAGCGCAGCCTACCTGATGGCCAACCTGACGCCCACCGAAGCGTTGAGCGGCAACGCCGGCCTGCGCGTGGTGCACACCAAAGAGGACATCGCCGCCTTCCTGCCGGGCGGCGTGCCGACCTACCAGAATAGCTTCACCGACCTGCTGCCCAGCCTGAACCTGCGGCTGGACCTGGCGCCACAATTGGTGGGACGCTTCGCCGTCAACCGCGGGCTGTCGCGGCCAGACTTTGGCCAACTGGCCGGCAATGAGCTCGACGACACCCAGCACAGCGGCGTGGGTAGCAATCCGTATCTGACGCCTATCCGCAGCAACAACATCGACGCGACGCTGGAATGGTATTTCGCGCCCAAGTCGATGCTGTCGGTCGGGCTGTTCGCCAGCCAGCTCAAAGGAGTGATCTCCTACAGCCACCAGCAACTGGCGTATGCCGACAATTCGCACGGCGGCAAGGTGCTGAACTACGACGTGTCGTCGCCGCTGAACGTGGACGGCAACATCAAGGGCGCCACGCTCAGTTACGAGCAGGGCTTCGCATCCGGCTTCGGCGTCTCGGCCAACTACGCCTACGCCGACGGCAAGCAAACGACCTTGCTGGCCGAGGGCACCTGCAACGGCGCGGCCACGCAGGACTGCAGCCTGTACGGCACCTCGAAAACTGCCTACAACCTGGGCGCCTACTTCGAGGCGGACAGCTTCAGCACGCGACTGGCGTACAACTATCGCAGCGATTACAAGTTGGGCAACCGGGGCGGCAGCGACTACTACCAGAACGGCAACGGCTCGCTCAATTTCTCGGTGAACTATACCTACAACGCGCACCTGCAATTCACGTTGGAGGCGCAGAACCTGAACGATCCGCTGCTGACGCTGTACAAGACGGACCAAACCCAGATCGCCGGCGTCTACAAAAACGGCAAGACGATCTACGCGGGCGCGCGCCTGAAGTTCTAAACCTGCCGCCTGCGACGCAAGGCAAACCGCAAAACCGGGGACAGACCCCTGTTTTGCGGCAAGAACAGCGAACGACGCCCCAACGCACGCCGTTTTTCCTGGAAACAGGGGTCTGTCCCCGATTTACCGCTGCCTTTTCACGCGTCCGTTTCACGAACTTTTTTACCCGACCAATGAGCATTCCTATCAATCCGCAGACTCCTCCACCGGCCAGCGAACGGCTCGCCTGCCTCGACGCCTATCGCGGCTTCGTGATCGCCGTGATGATCTGGGTGAACTACATCGGCGAAATGCCCGCCATTCCCGCCTGGCTCAAACACGCCAGCGCCAGCGCCGACACCGTCACCTTTCCCGATCTGGTGTTCCCCGGATTTCTGTTCATGGTCGGCGTGTCGATCGCGCTCGCGCTGGGCAAGCAGCGCCAGCACAGCGTGGCGCTGCCGGCGCTGCTCGCTCGCATCGGCTGGCGCGCGGGCGGCCTGATCGTCGCAGGGGTGATGCTGGTCAACGCCGAACGTTACGACAGCGCCGCCGCCCTGCTCTCGCCCGCGCTGTACTACGCGCTGTTCTATGTCGCGGCGATGCTGTTGTGGCAGCACGGCGCGCATCAGCGCGAACGCCTGGTGCTGGGCGCGGCGCTGATGATGCTGTTAGCCGCGCTGTTTCGCGGCACTACCGACGACGTGATACACAGCAGTGCGCTGGCCCATTCGTGGTGGGGCATTCTGGGCATGATCGGCTGGACTTACTGCGCCGTCAGCTTGATCTATCTGGCCTGCGGCGGTAACAGCACCGCCTTGATGGGCATATTCGGTTTGCTGCTGGCGGCATACATGGGCGAGCGCGCCGGTACGCTAGCCGCGCTGCCCGACTGGATCAATCAGCTGTTCCACGTGGGCGAACTGTTCGGATCGACCGCCGCGAACGTATTGGCCGGAACGCTGGTGGGCAACCTGTTCTTGCGTGACGATGCGGCGAGCGACAGCGCGGCGGCACGGATCGCGCTGCACTGGCGCCGGCTGCGCTTCATGGCGCTGTTTGCGCTGGGCGCTCTGGCAGCCGGCGCGCTGCTGCGCCCTTACCACGGCATCAACAAGATCCATGCGACCGAGGCGTACACGCTGGTGTGCGTGGGCATCAATCTGCTCGCCTTCATGCTGTTCTATCTGGCGATTGAGGTGCTGCACTGGCGGCGCTGGAGCACCTTGCTGGCCGCCGTGGGCGGCAACGCGCTGTTCGCCTACATCGTACCGGACGTGTGGACCCAGCTGACGGCGCTGCTGCGCGTGCCGGCGCTGGCCGGCCCGCACCTGGGCCACGCCGGCCTCGAGGGCCTTGCCATCGCCGCCGCACTGACGCTGTTCATGCTGGCGCTGACGCTGCTGGCAAACCGGCTCGGCCTGCGTCTGAAATTCTAGCCGGGCGCCCGGCATCAACCCATTGGAACGACTATGACTAGTTTGCCCCCGCGTTACCTGGCACTCGACGTGCTGCGCGGCCTGACGCTGGCCTTCATGATCATCGTGAATACGCCCGGCAGCGAGGCCACCACCTACGCGCCGCTGCTGCACGCGAACTGGCACGGCTTCACGCCGACCGACCTGGTGTTTGCCACCTTCCTGTTCGTCGTCGGTAATGCGCTCAGCTTCACCGAGGGTCGCTACGCGGCGCTGGGCGACGCCACCGCGCTGCGCAAGATCGGCAAGCGCACGGCGACGATTTTTCTGCTCGGTTACCTGCTGTACTGGTTTCCGTTTGCCTACCTGGACGCGGACGGCTGGCTGATGCTCAAACCAATTGGCGCCACCCGCATCCCCGGTGTATTGCAACGCATCGCGCTGGGTTACGGCTGCACGGCGCTGATCGTGCATTTCTGGAAGGCGCGCGGCGCGCTGATCGTCGGTGTCGCCGCGCTGCTGGCTTACTGGGCCATCCTGTACGCGGGCGGCGACTACACGCTGGCGGGCAACGCCGTGCTCAAGCTGGACCGCCTGCTGCTGGGCGAGCCCCATCTGTACCACGGCGAAGGCATCGCGTTCGACCCGGAAGGTTTGCTCAGCACGCTGCCGGCCATCGCCAACGTCGTCGCCGGTTACCTGGCAGGGCGATGGTTGCAGCAGCGCGGCCAGGGCGTCGACAGCATTGAACGCCTGATGCTCGCCGGACTGGCCTGCATCGCCATCGCGCTGTGCTGGAACACGGTTTTCCCGATCAATAAAAAGCTGTGGACCAGCTCCTACGCGCTGCTTACCATCGGGCTCGACCTGTTGCTGCTGCCGCTGCTGGTGTATGTCATCGAGGTACGCGCGCAGCGCCGCTGGACCTATTTCTTCGAAGTCTTCGGTCGCAACACACTGTTCATCTACCTGCTCTCCGAAGTCGGCGTGGTGCTCTTGATGCTCACCCACGTCGGCACGCAAACGGTGTACGAATGGCTGTATGCGACGCTGTTCGCGCCGCTCGCCTCGGGCTACAACGCGTCGCTGCTGTTTGCCGTCGCCACGATGCTGAGCTGCTGGGGCGTGGCCTATCTGCTCGATCGAAAGCGGATCTACATCAAGGTGTGAGCGGGGCGCCGTCCGCCAGGGTACGTAGCGCCGCGCTGACTTCGGGCAGATAGGTCGGCTCGTCCCAGTGCGCCATCTGCTGCAGCGTGTGGGTCTTGGCCAGCAGCGCGGCGACGTGATAACCGACGCAGTAACCGCGCCGCTTGATCGGCGCCGACCCCGTGCTGCGAAACCATTCCTTATGCATGCTGGCGCCCTGCTCGCCCGACCAGGCGCGCGCGACGATCTGCAGATACTGGCGCGACCACTGCCGCACGGCCTTGGCGTCGCAAGCCTGCGCCAGCGGCGCGCTCATCAACACCTGCGCGGGACTCGCCTGCGGCACCATGACGGCGCTGACGTAGCTGCCCAAGCCCTCGTACCACAGCGGCGAGGCCATCGTCTCGCCCGACGTCAGCGCCTTGAGCGCGTCGAACTGGTACATGTGGAAGAACTCGTGCGCAAACAGCACCGGCAGCGCGTCGCCATTCTCCACCACTTTCTGCACGCCGATCAGCAGCGTGTCGCCGCCGTAGCGCGCCAGCTTGCGCGACCCCGCGTTAAACGGCAGCAGCGGCAAAAACACCACCGTCATGCCGTCGTGCAGATCGGGAAACGCGCGTCGAAACGATGCCAGTTGCGTCGCCGTGATGGTGGCGGCGTTGGCGAACAGCGCGTCAAAGGCCGCTTGCTCAGCCGGCAAGCGCGCAAACGCGGCGCGCAGTTCGGCGCTGCGGCGCGCCTGCCAGTCCGGTGCGTCGTGCACAAACACGACCTCGTCGTAGACGTCGCGATACTTGGCCTCGAACGACGCCCACAGTCTTTCCTGCTCGGCGCCATCCGTGTCCTTGGCCGCGGCCCAGAAGCGGGCGAAGTCATCGTAGGCGCTGATGACGGTGACGCTTTGCGCCAGCGCGGGACCGGCCAGCAGGACGGCCAGCGCCAGCACGCATCGCCTGGCCGCGCGCGCCGGCATCAGGCCACGTCGACGGTGGTGAACTCGATACCGCCGAACACACCGGCGATGCGGTTGTACAGCCATGCACCCAACAGCGTAGACAAGAAGCCGAGCACCAGGTACAGAACCGGGGCGGTTTCAAATTCCAAGCGCAACACTGGGTTAATTAAAAGTGTTCGTCGAATGTTGTAGCAGTGTGATGTGCTGAGTATAAACGACGAGCGGTGATTCATATCCGAGCCTTGCTCTGGGGCGCGTGTTGAGCGACAGG
>JBBQZO010000012.1:0-137013 GCA_038207625.1 Burkholderiales bacterium
GATTGGCCACGGCCTACGCCCAGCGCCAATTCCCCTTGCTATTTGGTATACTTATCCACAGCTGCCAGCATCAAACGCAGCGCCCGCCCCTGGGTCAAATTTCAATCAGCAGGGTGGGTCAATATTCGATCAGCGCCAACACCATCCGCCAAAAAACTGAAAAGGCGTCGACGTGACCGTTCAAAATGTAAAAATTGTAGACTATGATTTCCTTCGTGTGCATGTACAACGACGGATATTCCCCCGATTTCCTCGTGGACAAAATTAAAGCAATTTTGATCGCTCTTTGTGAGGAAATAAAAAAAAGAATCCTAAAAATCCAGATTCTCTGTTGGCGCTTACTCATTCAGCGACTGAAAAAATCAACGCCCTGGAAGAGGAGTTTGACGAAAATGACAGTGAACTTGAGACCGTGGCTCGCGAGGCAATGGGGGCTGATTTTGAATATATAGTTCGAGCATACGGATTCACAGAAATTGACCGTGAAGACGTAATTGAACCGAGAGAGTGGTAACTTCTACTTGAGCGCCAAATACCAGCCATCCGTGATGGCCATGCAGTGGAAGCTCCTTCCAGCCGATTGTTGAGCGACCGCTACGGGGAGGCAGGTGCCGACATCGGCCGGCACGCTGCAACCGTCGAGTACAATCGGCAGGGACCGGCCAAGAGCGGCCATCGTTGATGCGTTTTTGTTGCATACGGAGGCGTCAAAATGACTTTCTTTCAGATTGCAAGAAAACCAAGCGCTTTTCTACCGCTGGGGATGTCGATTGCGGCGCTGGCGATTGTCAGTTTTCACATGATGATCTACGGTGTTGAGCGGGAGATAGACGAAGGGTCCGCGGCGCACATATTTCAAGTTCTAATGGCGGCGCAAGTGCCAATCGTTATCTATTTCGCGATCAAGTTCGTGCCACGCCATTCAACACAGGCGGTCAAGGTGCTGGTGTTACAAGGACTCGCTTTGCTTGCGGCAGTCTTGCCCGTGTATTTTTTGAACCTGTAGCAGTTCCCGGTAGGTGGCAAAGAACGGCTAGGAGCAGTCATTCGCCATGCGAGAAATAGATGCGATGGGACCAGCAAGTCAACGTGCAGTAGATCATGTTGATGCTTTCCTTTTTGATTTTAGTGGCCAGGGAGACAACATGACAGTTAAGCGTATGGACAACATCGGCATCGTGGTAGAAGACATGTCCTTGAGCCGGTAACGCTGCTGCTTTCCGAGGATCTCGAACATGAGTGCAATGTTGTAATTAAATTATAGGAGTCAGCATGCCAATTTTCCCGTTGCGCCACTTGACCGGTGGGCTGCTAATGCTTTGCGCTGGCGCCGCATTCGCTGCCACTCCCCTGCTAGCGACTGATGGCTGCTCGTCGCCCCGCCAGACGTGAAAAAGCCCCTTGCGGGGCCTTGGTCATCCGAAACGACACGCTCGTGCTTTTATGCCTTGCGGCGCCCCACGAAGCCGAGCAGGCCCAGGCCGGCGAGCAGCATGCCATAGGCTTCCGGCTCGGGAACTGGAGTCAGCAGGAAATTGCCATTTTTCGCTGAAATGGTGTTGTAGTCGGTCCCAATAATCGCGCCATTGTCATTGAAACCAACTGCATTGCCAAGTACCCAGCCGGCACTGACCTCGTCGGCACTCAGAAAACTGTTGAGGTCGATCGCCGTGGTGCCATTCCACAGGGTGGCGTGCAAAGCGCCGCTAGCGGTATTGGAAGAACCTGCCACCTGGCCGGCATTGTTGATGGCGAACGCTTGGCTGCTAGTTCCTCCCAGCGTGCCAAGGTCGGTCGCCGTGATGCCATTCCACAGGGTTGCGTGAGTGGCACCACCGTTAACAACCATATTTGAATCCCCTGCCACCTGGCCGGCATTGTTGATGGCGTTGGCGTAGCTGAAATTCCCACCCAGCGTGCCCAGGTCGGTCGCCTTGGTGCCATTCCACAGGGTGGCGTGAGTGGCAGCGTTGCCAGCGGTAGAAGCATACCCTGCGACCTGGCCGGCATTGTTGATGGCGTTGGCTTGGCTTCTAGTTCCACCCAGCGTGCCCAGGTCGGTCGCCTTGGTGCCATTCCACAAGGTGGCGTGCAAAGCGCCGCTAGCGATATAGGAAGAACCTACCACCTGGCCGGCATTGTTGATGGCTGTGGCTTGGCTGTAACTCCCACCCAGCGTGCCCAGGTCGGTCCGCGTGGTGCCATTCCACAGGGTGGCGTGCAAAGCGCCGCCAACGAAATGGAAAAGCCCTGCCACCTGGCCGACATTGTTGATGGCGTTGGCTTGGCTGCCTCCACCCAGCGCGCCCAAGTCGGTCGCCTTGGTGCCATTCCACACGGTGGCGTGATTGACAGCGTCGCCAGCGGTAGAAGAATACCCTACCACCTGGCCGGCATTGTTGAAGGCTAAGGCTTGGCTGTGCGTCCCACCCAGCGTGCCCAGGTTCAAGTCGGTAAATGTATAGCTTTGCGCGTTGACCTGACTTGCTAACAGGACACCGGCGGTAAGCAGCCCGAGACGGGATGCAAGTGATTTGATGGACATGTTGGCTTTCAAGAGTGGCGTTGTCCGCCTGATGATGCGAAGTAGAATGAACTTGCTGCCCGCGTTGCTCGACGCGGCACGTGCGATGCTAAGATATCCGCCGGACCAGGCGAATTATCTTAATGGGTTCCTATCAAAAAATAACGCGGGCCAGTAGCGGCGAGACTGACGCGCACTTGTTTTCACATCGGGACAGATGGTAAAAGATCGAAAACCAGTTGCCCATACTGCATCTGCAGTATTTTTGGTCGCATTGGCCAAACTGTCGGGCCGATCGGGTAGACCGAGGCGCCCGAACATTGGATGAATCGCATGCTCAATTTCAAAGGGATGCGTTTCCCAATTGACGTGATCCTGGTCTGCATCGGCTGGCATGCGGCCTACCCGCTGAGCTAGCGGCACCGCGCGGAGATGATGCAAGATCGCGGCGTGTCGGTCGACCATTCGTCGATCAAGCGCTGGGCGGTCCGCTTCCTGTCGCTCATCGAGAAGATGGCCCGGAAACACAAGCGCCCGGTCGGGGCAGTGGGCGCATGGATGAGACGTACAGCAAGGTCAAGGGCGTCTGGAGATGCCTCTACCGCGCCGTCGACAAGCTGGGAAAGACCGTCGACTTCCTGCTGACGGCGAAGCGCTTCTTCGACAAGGCCATGGGCGCGAACGGCGATCCGGACAAGGTCGCGATGGACAAGCGCGGCGTCAGCAAGGCGGCGATCGATGTGATCAACGCCGGCCGCGACGTGCCGATCCTGGTGCGCCAGGCCAAATACATCAACAACATCGCCCTGCAGGGCCATCGCGCCATCAAGCGGGTGACCCGGCCGATGCTTAACTTCAAAGCGTTGCGCGCCGCCGGCTCTGTGCTCGCCAGCATCGGGCTGATGCACATGATTCGCAAGGGCCAGTTCGCGATCGACGGCGCCGATGCAATGTCGTTCGCCGACCAATTTTGTGCACTGGCAGGAATGGTCCGTCGGGATTGAGCGGAGCACTGCCGTACCAGGGAAATTCCGCCGTTTGATCAACAGCGCGACAGAACCTTGTTAGTGCGTCAGGCCACACGCTCGGGCGAGGCGTCAACGCCAAGTGCGTGCAATTTTTGAGATTTGAAATGAATTTGCTTGAGTTCTTTATGCTTCTCTGGCATTCTAATTGTAAAGCAACCTGTACATTTACATCACCACCATATTGGAAGCCTCATGGACGAAGAACAAGGTATTGCAATCAACCCCATTTACATCTTGAAGGTCGTAGGAGCTCTTGTTGTGCTCGGTGCCATCGCCGCCGCTTCCTACCTGCCCGGGATACGCAGGTGGTCCGGCTCGGAAAGTGCGCTGCTCGTCGTGGTGCTGGTCGCGGCAGCCTTGCTTCTGACAGCACTACTGTGGCGGGTATATATCACGATGGATGAATTGGGGCGAGTTCTGCACCACGGTGCCTGCGTCCTGGCGCTGGCAATTGTCGCGCTCGGCTCAGGCGTGGTCGGCATCTTGCAGGCGAACGACCTGATGCCCGTATTTAGTCAATTCTGGTTGGTCGGCGCCGTTGTGGCTGTGTGGGGCGTCTGCCTCATGCTGGTAGACAGGCGCTTCAAATAGATGAACGCATCAATAAATGGAGAAGTGATGAGTGATTGCATTTTGGTGACTGGCGCGGGCGGCTATTTGGCCTCGTGGATTGTCGAGAACTTGTTGCGTGAAGGGCATGTCGTTCACGCGACAGTGCGCCGCCTGGACGATGGTAAGAAAATCAAACATCTACACGAACTTGGAACAAAGTTTCCCGGAAAGCTGTTGCTGTACGAGGCCGATTTGTTGGTCGAACGCAGTTTTGACGAGGCAATGGCCGGTTGCGACGTCGTTATTCACACGGCCTCGCCGTATTTCCTCGACAAGCCGAAGGACATCGACGGCGAGTTGATAAAGCCTGCGGTGAACGGCACCGTCAACGTGTTGGGTTCTGTCAATCGAACCGCGACGGTGCGCCGCGTCGTGCTGACCAGCAGCGTGGCGACCCTCTACAACGACGCCTGTGATGTTGGCGCTGAGGTCGCGCACACCGTGCAGGAACATGATGTCAACCAAAACCAAGACCTGAACCATAATCCGTATGCCTATTCCAAGACGCTTGCTGAGCAGGCTGCGTGGGACGAGCAGAAAAAGCAGTCACGTTGGGACCTGATTACGATACATCCGGGTGCCATGTTCGGGCCATCGCTGTCGCGCCGCGTCGACGCGACGAGCGTCGGCATGGTGATCCAGTTTCTGAACGGCTCGTTTCGGACTGGTGTGCCGAAACTGTGGCTGGGCGTGGTCGACGTGCGCGATGTGGCTGAGGCGCACGTCAAGGCGGCGCTGCTGCCGGTGGCGGGTAAGCGCTACATTATTGTCGCGAGCAGCAAGAACCTGTTTGAGATCAGCAAGATGATGCGGGTCGACGAGTACGGCATCAAGAATAAGTTGCCTAAAGGAGAAGCGATGAAGGCGCTGATCTGGCTGATCGGGCCGCTCGTGGGAATGCGCCGCAGTTATGTCTCGCGTAATGTTAATCATCCGGTCAAGTTCAATAGCGAACGTAGTAAGAAAGAGCTCGGCATTCGCTATCGAAATCCTGAGGAAACCTTTGATGATCATATACGGCAGATCGTTGCAGATGGACTGCTGGCGGCATAGGGACAGCGCCGACGTGTCCGTCAGTGCCGAACGCCGTTGTGGTGCATGCGCACCTGGGGAAATCTATGGATTCAGAGGTGTCCTATGAAAAATAAGCTCAAACTCCTGCGGCAGGAACGGCAGTTGACCCAGCAGCAACTGGCCGAGGCACTGTCGGTCAGTCGCCAGACCATCATTTCGATCGAACTGGGAAAGTACGATCCGAGCTTGGCGTTGGCCTTTAGCATCGGCAAATTCTTTTCCGTGACGATCGAGGAAATGTTCGAGCCATGATCCTATGCGTCGTGTGATGGCGGTTGGCAATGACTAAAGCTGGCTTGGCCGCGGCGCTGGACATGCCGGGGCCAGGCGACGTCCATATCTGGTGTTGCTACGACGCGGCGATCACCGATTCCGCCTTGCTCGAGCGATACTGGCATGAACTCGATAGCGGCGAAAAGGCGCGCCACGCGCGCTTTCGTTTTGATAAGCATCGGCATCAATTTCTGGTCACGCGTGCACTTGTCAGGAACGTCCTTTCGCTGTACGCGCCAGAAGTCGCCGCTGCGGCATGGCGGTTCGGTGCGAACGCGTACGGCAAGCCATGCATTGTCACACCATTGGAATACCCCTTGCAGTTCAACCTGTCGCATGCGGACGGCATCATCACGTTGGCGCTCGGGACGCATGAGCTTGGGATTGACGTCGAGGCCGTCTCGCGAATGGCATCCTACGTCGATGGTGCTGCGAGCTACCTTTCGTCGAACGAGTTTGCGTTGCTCGGCGCCACGCCACGCGCGCTCCAAGGTGAATTGTTTTGCACGCTCTGGACGCTCAAGGAGGCCTATCTGAAGGCGCGTGGAACTGGCCTTACGACCCAGCTCGATCAATTTTCCTTTTCGTTGCCTGGGCTGGACGGCATTGCGGCGGTATTTTCCCCTCAACTTGGAGATGACCCGGCCGACTGGATGTTCTGGACGATGCGGGCCAATCCTGATCATCTCGTTGCACTGGCACAAAGAAGCGTCGGTCCGGTCCCGCAGATCAGCGTGCGCGAGGTTATTCCCGGGCGAACTTTTCACGCTGTGCAATGGGATGGACTGCGCGAATGCGTGCTGCAGCGATAAGACAGAACGGGCGAGGAAATCGCGCTGGTGGTTGCATGGGCGATCACGCCGTAAGGGCAGGGCAGGTCGAACCGCAGGTGGGTAAATCTTAACAACCCGCAGTGCTTCGAGCACGCGTCGGTGATCGGGCTTCGATCAGAAAATGCCATCGGGGACAGAGGGTTCGCCGCCTCATCAACAGTCCAGCCGTATGGCTGCAATCTTCACCTGCCTACGCGATCATGAGTGACAAGACCGTGCAAACCGGCGGGGTGCCCATGCATGGATTGCCGGGAAAATCCGCGTCCGCAGGTGCCGCCGGAACGGGGCAGCTTGCAGGGTGCGGAATGGCATATCCCCCAAATAATATTAAAAAAATATTGCCAATTACACCTTTTCTTGGTAAAGTCTACTTTACATTGACGAGGGGTCGATAGGGGCAATCAGGCACGTCTGATTGTCAACCTAAAGCCCTTTTTTGTATGTGGTAGTGCCGAGCGGAGCGGGCTAGTTAGCGTTGCTCTTTGGGCGCGAATGCGGCGACAACAACATTGAGGAAGCAAGTGTTTAGTTCACTAATTAAAAGTTACGCGCAATTGATCGTCAAATACCGATGGCTGGTGCTGAGCGCGACCTTGCTGGTCACGGTCGCGCTCACATCCTGCATCGCCACGCTCAAACTGGACAATGATCCCGACCTGTGGTCGCCCCAAAACCATGAATTCATCAAGACCACGCACGCGCTTGAGAAAACATTCGGAGGGCGCAACGTCACCGTGATCGGGATCGTTCCAAGGCACGGCGATATCTATACGCCGGCGGTCATGGATAAGATCCGCCATATCCAGGCAGCGATCGTGGCGATGCCGGAAGCGGTCAAGCACAATGTGGTGAGCTTGGCCGCCAGGCGCGTCAAGGACATCCGCGGCGACGCCGACGGCATGGTGGTGACCAAGATGCTGCAAGGCGGCCCGGAAACGCCGGAGGAGCTTGCCCATATCCGCGCCGCGATGGAGCGAAATCCCGTGTACGTCAACGCGCTGGTCTCGCCGGACGGCAAGGCTGCCGCGGTCATCGCCGATTTTAGGATGTCGGCCGGGAGTACGGCCTACGCGCCGCTCTACAAAAAGATCAAGGAAATTGCCGACCGCGAGCGCGACGGCAATACCGACATCCTGCTTGGCGGGCAGCCGATAGAGGCGGCCATTTTCGAATTTGCGATTGAGAAAATGCCACTGTACTTCGGCGTCGCCTTTTTGATCATCATGACGGTCCAGTTGCTGGCGTTTCGCAGCCTTCAGGGTATGTTGCTGCCGATGGTCACGGCGATCGTTTCGGTGCTGTGGGGCTTGGGTTGCATGGCGTTGGCCGGTATCCACATGGACGCGCTCAATACCACCACCCCGATCCTGATCATGGCGGTCGCGACGGGCCACTCAGTACAGATTTTGAAGCGCTATTATGAAGAACTTGAGGCGGTCATCATCAGTGGAGCGCACATCGGCCATGCAGGCCAGCTCGACATGCGCCTTGCTAACCGCAGCGCGGTCGTACGCTCGCTCACCAGCGTGGGACCGGTGATGCTGACGGCCGGCATGATCTCGGCGATCGTGTTCTTTTCGATGGAGATTTCCGATGTGGCGATGATCCGGCACTTCGGCTTTTTCGCCGGTATCGGCGTACTGGCGGCGCTGCTGCTCGAATTCACCCTGATTCCTTCGCTGCGCGCGGTGTTGCCGGCCTCGGCGCGCAAGTCCCGCCAGCGCGACGTGATCGACGCCGTGCTGGACCGGCTAGGGCATCTGCTGACCCGCCCCGGTGCCTCGCGTTGGGTCTTGTTATGTTCGCTAGTGCTGATCGGTGGCGTGAGTCTGGGTGCCTTCAAGGTCAAGGTGGACAACAGCGTCAAGCAGTATTCGGCCAGCGACAGCCAGATCCGGCGCGACAGCGCGATCCTCGACGCAAAGTTCGGTGGCACCGATTCGATCGCCTTCCTGGTCGAGGGGGCGGAACGTGACAGCATCAAGGATCCGAAGGTATTGCAGGCGATGGCAAAGCTGCAGCTGTTTCTTGAGCGGCAGGACAATGTCGGCAAGACCCAGTCGCTGGCCGACTTGGTGCGCCGCATGAACCTGGCAATGCACGCCGACGACAAGAGTTACGACGCGGTGCCGAACGATGGCGACTTGGTGGCCCAGTACTTGCTCTTGTATTCGATGTCGGGCCATCCTGATGATTTTGATAATTTCGTCGATCACAATTACCAGCGCGCGGTGGTGTGGACCTATATCAAGACCGATAGCACCGCTTACGCCGAAGCGCTGTGGAAAAAATGCGAACCGCTCATCAAGCGCGAATTTCCGCCAGGCGTGACGGTGCGCCTCGGTGGCGGCCTGCCGCAAACGATGGCAATCAACAGCTCGCTGGTCGACACGAAAGTGCGCAGCATCGGGCAGATGGCGCTCGTCGTGTTTATCCTGTCGAGCCTGGTATTTGGCTCGCTGACCGGCGGTCTGATGGTGGTCGCGCCACTAGCGGCGATCGTGCTGGTCAACTTCGGCGTGATGGGCTGGCTCGGCATTCCGCTCGACATGGGCACGGCCACCACGATGGCGATGGTCACAGGCATCGGTGCCGACTATGAGATCTACATGCTGTACCGGTTGCGCGAGGAGTATGCCAGTCAGCACGACATCAACGGGGCGCTGCGTACCTCGCTGCTGACTTCGGGCAAGGCGGTGCTGTTCGTGGCACTGTCGATCGGCGGTGGCTATGCGGCGCTGCTATTGTCTGATTTTCAGTTTTATCCACGCCTGGGCTGGACCATGATCATCTCGATGGTGACCAGCACCTTGCTTTCCCTGCTGTTGTTACGTGCCATTATTGCCGTGTTCAAACCGAAGTTCATTATCAAGGACGAGCGTGCTGACATGGCTCTGAACGCCGGCTAGCGCGCCGCACACTTATCTCTGGCAATGCCCGGCTTGCGGGCCAGCTGACACCGGTTCGCAGGTGTCGGCGGGGATCCTGCGCGCTGCGCTTTCTATTCCACCATTCCGAACAATCGCTCGTCCCACTCTGCAGCTTGGCGCCGCAGCGAAGGGGGGCTCAACTTCTGGAGTTGAATCATGTTTGATCAAGACCGACTCAGGGTCATCCCTGACAATATTCGTGCAGGCACGCTCAAGGACGTCATCGAGCAGCGCTGCCGCCTGCATCCTGAGCGTGCGGCGGTCAATTTTCTGCACGATGGTGAGCTCGCCACGCAGGAAAAACTGTCGTATGGCGAGCTCGATGCCGGCGCGCGCGCCATCCTCGCCCAGCTGCGGCTGTGCGCCGCACAGGGCGAGCGGGCCGTGTTGCTGTTCCCTGCCGGGAATCACTTCTTGCTCGCCTTCGTTGCTTGCCTGTATGGCGGCGTCGTGGCGGTGCCGGTGGCTTTTCCTGGTCGACGCGAACTCGACTGGCAGCGCGTGGTCGCCATCGTGGAAGACTGTGGCGCGACCGTCATCCTCAGTACCGGCACCCATCTCGACAAGGTCGAAAGCCGTTTCAAGACCGATGTTCCGCACTGGCGGGGCAGCTTCATCGATGCCGCCAAGGCTTGCGCCGGGACGGGCGCGGACAGCGCCGTGGTCGCGCCATCGGACTTGGCATTTCTCCAATACACGTCCGGTTCGACCGGGGCGCCCAAGGGGGTGATGGTCGATCACGCCAATCTGATGCACAACCAGCGCGTGATCCAGACCGGCTACCGGAACGATGCATCGACCCGCTACGTGTCGTGGTTGCCGCTGTTTCACGACCTGGGCCTGATCGCATGCGCGCTGCAGTCGTTCTATCTCGGCGTCGAGTTCATCTACATGGCGCCGGCCGCCTTTCTTCAGCGTCCGATGCGCTGGATCGAGGCGATTAGCCATTTTCGCGCCACCACCAGCGGCGGGCCCAATTTCGCATTTGAACTATGCGCGGCGCGCTACGAGAGCGCATCGGTCCACCAGCTGGACCTGAGTGCCTGGCAGTGCGCCTTCAATGGCGCCGAACCGGTGCGCAAATCGACGCTGAGCGACTTCTATCGCGTGTTCGCGCCACACGGTCTCGCGCCAACCGCGCAGTACCCGTGCTACGGTTTGGCCGAAGCGGTGCTGCTGGTGTCAGGTGAAGTCGCACTCGACACACCCAAGCTGCTCGACATCGACAAACGCGACTATTGCGCCGGCCGCATCAGCGCGGGAACGGGGGCGGTTCATACGCTCGTTGGGGTCGGGCGGGTGGTCGGCAACCAGCAGTTGCGCATTGTCGATCCCGACAGCTGCCTGCCGGCCGCGCCTGGCACGATCGGTGAGGTGTGGTTGTGCGGACCGAGCGTGGCGGCCGGCTACTGGAAGAAGGCCGATGAGACCGAGGCGACTTTCCGCGCCCAGATCGTCGGCGAGCAATCCGGCAAACACTACCTGCGCACCGGCGACTCCGGCTATATCGACCACGACGGCGAGCTCTATATAACGGGGCGGATTAAGGACACCATCATCATCAATGGCAGTAACTATTTTCCCCAGGATATAGAACTGCTGGTCGAATCACTGGACGAGGCGCTAAAGCCAGGCGGAGGCGCCGTTTTCAGTGTTGAACATGACGATCATGAACGCATCGTCGTGCTGCAGGAAGTCACACGCACGGGCCAGAAAACGCTCGACGCAGCGGCCCTCATCCGTACCATCCGCCAGCAGGTGGCCAGCAAATTCGAGTTGAATGTGTTCGACGTATGCCTGCTCAAACCAACCACGCTGCTCAAGACCACCAGCGGCAAAGTGCAGCGCCGGCGCAACAAAGCGGCCTATCTCGATGGCAAGCTGAGCCTGCTTGGCCAGCATCGCAGCAGCCCGCCCGCGCAACAGCACACTGCGCCGGTCACAAGCGAGCATACCTACCGACTGGTGGCGCACTGGATTCGGCTGCAGCCGTACGCGCCAGAGGGGATCGACGCGCGCGACCTGTTCGTCGATGCCGGCGTCACCTCGGTTGACGCGGTCAGCCTTGCCGAGCATTTGTCGGTTCAGCTGGCGACCCGGATCGATGCGAGCATGGTGTGGGAGTTTCCCGAGATCGGCAGTTTTTGCGAGGCACTTGCCAGCCAGTTGAATGCGCGCGGCGAGTCCAGATCGGTTGCTGCCGCCGTGCCGCTACGACAGCAAGTCGATGTGTTCGCGCTCGATGAGCAAGCCTTCAACGATCTGCTCGCCAATGAATTTCTGTGATGTCAACCAACCCGACCAAGGACGATGCCATGCCCGCCGACCAAAGTGACATGTTGAGGAAGTTATACGCGCGCCTGCAGGCGGTGCGTGCGGAAAACGCGCAGCTAAAAAAGGGACTGTGTGAGGAGCCCATCGCGCTCATTGGAATCGGTTGCCGCCTGCCCGGCGCGATCTGTTCGCAACAGGAATTGCTCGACGGCCTGGCAGCGCGCCAGGACTGGGTCCGGCAACGGCCCGACGAGCGCGCCTTTTTTGGCCAGGACGCCGAAGCGCACTGGCAAAGCAGTCTGGTCGACGGTGTCGATCAGTTCGATGCCGCCTTCTTTGGCCTGACGCCCACCGAAGCGGCCGAGATGGATCCGCAACAACGTCTGCTGCTCGAAGTGGCCTACCATGCGCTGGAGGACGCGCACTATCCGGCTGGCCAGCTCAAGGGCAAGGATGTTGGCGTCTTCGTTGGCATCAGTTCGGACGACTATCAGGCCCATACGATCGCCTCCGGCATCGACAATAGCATCAACCCCTATAACATGCTGGGCACGGCGCGCAGCGTGGCAGCGGGCCGGATCGCGTATTTTTTTGACTTTCACGGTCCGGCGCTGCAGGTCGATACGGCCTGCTCCTCATCGCTGATGGCGATCCACCTGGCCTGCCAGAGCCTGCGCATGAACGAGTCGAGCCTGGCGCTCGCTGGCGGCGTGAACCTGATGCTCTCGGCCGACACCTACCGCACCCGCGATGCGCTCGGCGCGCTCTCGGCAAGCGGCAAGTGTCACACGTTTTCCGACCAGGCCGATGGCTATGCGCGCGGCGAGGGCTGCGCGATGGTGCTGCTCAAACCGTTGTCGGCGGCGCTGGCCGACCAGGACCGGATCCACGCGGTGATCTATGCCTCCAGCGTCAATCACGATGGCCGCAGCAATGGCTTGACCGCGCCGAACGGCGAGGCGCAACGCCGCTTAATGAGCAGCTCGCTCGCCAAGGCCGGCCTGCGCCCGAACGACATCGACTATGTCGAGGCGCACGGCACTGGCACCCGGCTTGGCGATCCGATCGAAGTGCACGCGATCGGCGACGTGCTTGCGCTCGAGCGTGAAACGCCATTGTGGCTGGGCGCGCTGAAAAGCCAGCTCGGCCACCTTGAGGCGGCAGCCGGCGTCGCGTCCCTGATCAAGGTCAGCGCCCAGCTGGCCGGGCAGCGGCTGCTGCCCGGCCAGCCGGTGCAACGTGCCAATCCGCTTATTAACTGGGGGAAATACCGGCTTGCTCTGCTCGATACGGCGATCGACTGGCCGCGCACGGCGGCCCGGCCACGCTATGCTTGCATCAATTCCTTCGGCCTGAGCGGCACCAACGTCAATCTGATCGTTGGCGACGCCGCGCAGGCGCCGGCGCAGGCGCTGGCGATGCCGGTGCCGCCGGTGCTGTGCATTTCGGGCAAGAGCCGCTCGTCCTACCTGAAAAACCTGTACCGCGTTGAGCAGATACTGCGCACCGATGACGACAGCGCCGCGCTGTTGCTCAACAGCTGCCTGTACCGCGACCATTTCGCGTTCCGCCACGCTTTTCCGGCCGGTAACCGGGCCGAGCTGCTCGCTGCGCTGACGCGCGAAAAAGGCCGGCTCCTGCCAATGAGCAGTGTCGGCGAGCTGGCGTTCTGTTTTGGCGGCGCGCTCAGCCAGCCGCGCGCCTTGTTCGCCTGGCTGCACAGCCGCGCCGACGCGTTCGCCATCGTGGCCGGCGCAGCGCTCGACACGCTGGGCATGCACGGGCAGGGGGCACAGGCACTGTCGGGCATGTCCGACGCCGCTGCCGCCATCGTGACAGAGTACTGCTTGGCGCGCATGTGGCAGGCGCTGGGGGTGAAGGCTGAGCTGGCGGTGGCGATCGGGCCGGGCGTGCGCGCTGCGGCCGCATTTTGCGGTGTGCTGAGCCTGTCCGAGGCGCTCGGATTCGCGCCCGACGCCACCTTGATTCCGGCAGGGCCGACGATGCCATTGGCGATCGAACGCGACGGACACTTTGTCGTGCTTGGCGCAGGCGAAGCGCCGTTGGCGCACGAGCTATTGCGCACCGGCGCCAGCGCGCTGGCGATCGCCCCGGGCTTGGCCGATGCGCTGTTCTGGCTGTGCGCCGAGAGCGCTGCCCAGCCGATCCACCAATACGATCCGCGTGCAATGTTCGCCCTGGGCCGGGATGACGATCCCGATCCGGCCCACTATGCTCTTGGACATGGCCTTTGCCACCTATACAACAGTGGCGCGGCCATCGATTTCGGCGCGCTTTACCGCGCGTCGCGGGCGCAGCTTGGCGGCGCCCTGCCGCTCTACCAGTTCAGCACGTCGTCGCTATGGACGCACGCCGGGCAAAAACCGACACCGGCGGCGCAGGGGGCCGCCGGCCTGATCTACGAGACGCGCTGGATGGCGGCGCTGCTGCAGCCGGCGGCCGCCTTCGATCACCTGCTCGTGCTGGGCGGCGCGCCGGCGCTGCTGGCGCCAGCGCTGGCACGCCGGATCACCCATCTGGCCAGTGGCAGCGGTGCCGAGCTGGCCGCCCATCTGGCGCTGTCCGATGGCGCATGCGATGTACTCGATCTGCGTTTAATGGCGCCGGTGGAAATGGGCGCTTTCGACTATGTCGGTTCTCTCGACATCCTCGAGCAGGTGGCCGGTGCCGTCAACGCGGTCGCCGCGGCGGGCGCGCGCTATCACCTCATGGTGTACGGGCAAGGCCTGGCCTTGCCCTTGCGTTATGCGGCGTTGGCCGGCTTCATGCGCTCGGCCAGCCACGAGTTCCCTGCCACGCTGCGGTCATTTTCGCGCGCTGACGCTGCGGCGCTGCCCGCGCTGCTCGCGGCGCTGCCCACCCTGGCGCATTACGAGCACCTGGCGGCAGAAAACGGACAGCTGGTGGTTGAACGCGTGCAGGCCGCACCCGAGCCACTCGATGCAGGCGCCATGTCCTTCGACGCCGGTGCGGTGTGGATTACCGGCGGACTGGGCGGACTAGGGCTGGCACTGGCGCGCAAGCTGGTCCAGTTTGGGGCGCGCGAAATCGTGCTCACCGGACGGCGCGTCGAACTCGACCTCGAGCGCACGTTGGCGCTGGCCGAAATGCGCGCCTGCGGCGCCAGCGTATGGGTCGAAGCGCTCGATGTGGCCGACGATGCCGCCGTTCGTCAATTCATGTCGCGCGTGGGCGTGGACCTGCCGATGGTTGGCGATATCGTGCACGCCGCTGGGGTGTCGGACTATTCCCCTGTGGCCACGCTCGAGCGCGGCAAGCTCGACGCCGTGTGCGCGGGCAAGATGCGCGGTGCGTGGAATCTGCACCGCTACAGCTTGCATCTGAAGCTGCGCAGCCTGGTCTTGTATTCGTCCATCTCAGCCGTCTGGGGCAGTGCGGGCATGAGCCATTACGCGGCGGCCAATGCCTTCCTCGACGGGCTCGGCCAGTTTCGCCACCGCCAAGACTTGCCGGCCAGCATAGTCAATTGGGGACCGTGGGGCGCAGTCGGAATGGCCGCCCGCGCCGCCGCGCCGGATGTTGCCGCCTGGGGCCTGCGGACCCTGCCGGGCGAACGTCTCGACGACGTGATCCGGGCCATGTTCGGCGCGCCTGGCTGGCACAAGATCGTATGCGACCTTGACCTGCCGCGATTTCAGGCGGCGCTGGAGTCGCGCCACCGCGTGCCGCTGCTGGCGCCGCTGTTCGGGGCAGACGGCACGGCGCCGGCGGCGTCGATGCGTGCGCCGGCGGCCCAAGGCGTGCCGTTTCGTCAGATGGCCGGGCGCCATCGCCTGCAGCAGATCGCCGATGCGGTTGCGCTCGAGGTGGCCGGCCTGTTGGGCCGGAATAACGGGCAACTGGCGCGCAACGCACCGCTGCACGCAATGGGCATTGACTCGCTGATGGCGATCGATCTGACCCGCAAACTCTCGCTCCTGTTCGACGCCAAGCTGCCCTCGACCCTCATTTTCGATCACCCGACGGTGCAAGCCGTGGCGCGCCACATCAATGTCAGCGTGTACGGCGATGACGAAGACGATGATTTGAGCGAGGCCGAACAGGCGGCCCTGCGGCGCGCACTGAAAGAATTGTCGGCCGATTGTTGATGTGAATCGGACGTTCCTCATAAATAACTCGTGGTTGAACTGAAAAGCTAATGATTGGTAAATATGGAAAATTTGTCTAAAACACAGTTGATGCGCTTGATCGTCAAACAACAGGAAAAAATCTCCGGCATGCGCGTCGCGCCCGAGGCCAACGAGATTGCCATCATCGGCATGAGCTGTCGCCTGCCTGGCGGCAGCAACGATACCGAGCGCTTCTGGGAAGTGCTGGAAAAAGGCATCGACGCCGTCAGCGACGACACCTCGGCGCGCTGGTCGGCGCAGGACTATTTGGGCCCGCTCGACGCGCACGACAAGGCTTACACAATGAGCGCCGGCTTGATCGACGATATCGACCAGTTCGATCCCTCGTTTTTCAATATTTCGCCGCGCGAAGCGCAGAGCATGGATCCGCAGCAACGCCTCGCGCTCGAAATGAGCTGGCGCGCGCTTGAGTCGGCCGGTATCGCGCCCGACGCGCTGGCCGGCAGCAAGACCGGGGTATTCATGGGGGTGGGCGACAATGAATACATGCAGCGCTGCTATAGCACGGGCGCTAGCGAGAACTTCGGTCACGTCGTCAGCAGCAATGCGACCAACGTCATTTCCGGGCGCATTGCCTACACCATGGACTTGCAGGGGCCATGCATGGCGATCGACACCGCCTGTTCCTCGTCGCTGGTGGCGGTCCACCTTGCGTGCCAGAGCTTGCGCAGCGGCGAAAGCCAGCTGGCCATCGCCGGCGGCGTCAACGTGCTGCTCGCCGGCGACACCTTTGTGGTGCTGTCCAAGGCCAATATGCTCTCGCCGACCGGACGTTGCAAGACCTTCTCGGACGCGGCTGACGGCTATGTGCGGGCAGAAGGCTGCGCCGTGGTGATACTCAAGCGCCTGGCCGACGCGCGGCGCGACGGTGATCGCGTGCTCGCGGTCATCAAGGGTTCAGCCGTCAATCATGACGGGCGCAGCAGCAGCCTGACGGCGCCCAACGGTGCGGCGCAGGTGGCAGTGATCCGCGCGGCGCTCGACGCGGCCAACGTCGACCCGCAGCAGGTCAGCTATGTCGAGACGCACGGCACAGGAACCGGCCTGGGCGACCCGATCGAAGTGCAGTCGCTCGATGCCGTGTACGGGCCGTCGCACTCGGCTGCCATGCCGCTCTACCTTGGCGCCTTGAAGTCGAATATCGGCCACGCCGAATCTGCGTCGGGAATCGCCGCGTTGATCAAGACGGTGCTGTGCCTGCAAAAGAAACAGATTCCAGCCAATCTCCATTGCGACTTGGTCAACCCGCGCATAGCCGCCGATTTCACGCGTTTGCATCTGCCAAGCACATTGGGCGCCTGGCCGGCCGGCGCTCCGGCGCTGGCCGGCGTGAGCTCGTTCGGCTTTAGCGGCACCAACGCCCACATGATCGTCGGCGCCGCCGAGCAGGACGCCGCCCTGCCGGTGACCCCGGCCGGCCAGTTGCTGCCGGTGCTGGTATCGGCCCGTAGCAAGGAGGCGCTGGCGCAGCTGCTCGATGAACACTACCGCTACCTGGGCGCCCACGCTGTCCCGCTCGAACAGTTTGCCAAGGCCTGCGCGCTCGGGCGCAGCACGTTCGAATATCGCGCCGGCTTTTGCGCGTCGAGTCGTGACGACGCCATGCGCCAGCTGCACGAACTGTCCACCAGCGCGCTGTCCGACTCGTTGCCAATGGGCAAGCTCGCCTTCCTGTTTTCCGGCCAGGGTTCACAATATCCGGAAATGGGCCGCCGGCTGTATGACAGCGATCCGCTGTTCCGCCAGTGCCTTGATCGGTGCTGCGCCTTGCTCGACGCGCATCTGGAACAGCCTTTGATGTCGGTCATGTGGGATCCGCAGCGCGCCAGCCTCGACCAGACCGAATTCACCCAGCCGGCCCTGTTCGCGCTTGAGTACGCACTCGCTTCGTTCTGGCTCAGCGTTGGCGTCGAGCCCGATTACGTCATGGGTCACAGCGTCGGTGAATTCGCTGCCGCCTGCATCGCCGGCGTGTTCAGTCTGGAGGACGCGTGCAAGCTCATTTGCGCACGCGGACGTTTGATGGCGAAGCTTGGCGAACCCGGCGCGATGCTGGCCGTGCTCGCGCCGGTCGAGACGATCAGCAGCTTGCTTGCGACGTATGCGGACGTCTCGGTGGCGGCCCTGAACGGCCCATCGAGCCACGTCATCTCGGGCGGCGCCGCGTCGATCGGCGCGCTGGAACGTGGCTTGCTCGAACGCGGCATCGGCTGCCAGCTGCTCAAGGTCTCGCACGCGTTCCATTCGCCGCTGATGGCGCCGATGCTGGCCGAGTTCATGGCAATTGCCGAGCAGGTATGCTACGCCGAACCAGTGTATGGCTTCATTTCCAACGTGACCGGCAAGGCCGAAAGCGCGCTGATCGCCAATGCCGCCTATTGGCGTGAGCACGTCATGGCCACAGTCGATTTCCATGGGGGGATGAAGACCCTGGAGGCAGCGGGCGTGAGCGCGTATCTGGAGATCGGACCGAGCGCAACCTTGCTGGGCATGGGGCGGCGCTGCGCCAGCCATGACGATGCGCTTTGGTTGCCGTCGATGCGCCAGGGCCAGTGCTGGG
The DNA here is from genome assembly GCA_038207625.1 of Burkholderiales bacterium. GTDB lineage: Bacteria > Pseudomonadota > Gammaproteobacteria > Burkholderiales > Burkholderiaceae_D > JBBQZO01. The sequence goes on from JBBQZO010000012.1 coordinate 18,281, forward strand.
AAGCGCTGCTGCCAGCATTGGTGCAGTTGTACACGCGCGGCTGGAAGATCCGCTGGGCCCAGTTGTTCGACCAGGCGATCCCGATGGCGGCGATACCGGGACATCCGCTGCAAAATAGCCGTTTCTGGCTCGACGCGGGAACCCGCGCCGGTTCTCCCGTGCGCGCGCGCGTGGCCAGCGAGCCGCTGCTGGGAACGGCCTTGCCGCTGCCAAACGAGCACGATCATCTGTTCATGGCGCAGTGGGTGATCGATTCTCCCGCCTATCTGGACCATCATCGGCTCTACCAGCAGGTCGTGGTGCCGGCTGCATCGCACGTGTCGATGATGCTGGCCGCGGCCGAGAAAGCGGTGCCGTCGGTGGCGTATGAGTTGCGCGACCTGGTGTTTCCGGAAGCGCTGACGCTGGGCGATACGGAAGAGGCCATGGTCCAGCTGTATCTGAAGCACGGCGCCGGGCGCGCCTACACACTGCAGCTCAAGCGCATCTCCGACCTGGCCACCGGGCATCGCCTGCACGCCGAAGGCAAACTGGAAGCGCTCGATGCCGCCCCTTCCGCCTCCGGGCAAGAGCTGGCGCAATGGCGCGCCCACCAGCAGCGCCACGACCGTCATTTCAGCGGCGCGTCGTTCTACCAGGATTTCTGGAAACTTGGCTACACGCTGGGCACCGCCTTCCGCTGGATCGAGGAGGGCTGGCAGAACGATATGACGGTATTGGTGCGCATGGCGGTGCCGGCGCTACCCGATGGCGCCAACGATTACGGCTTCTATCCGGGCCTGATTGACTCATGCTTCCAGCTGGTGGCCTGCTGCGCCAATGGCGAGAAGACCAGTTTGGATTCGGGCAAGATCTACATTCCCTTCACGGTCGAACGGATCAGCTATGCCGGCCTGGGCGACAATACCCAGCCTTTGTGGTGTGTTGCGACGCTGCGCGAGAAGCCGACCGAACAGAGCGCCCGCGTGATTGGCGATATCGTCTTGTTTACCGAACAGGGGCGGGTGGTGGCGCGTATCAGCGGCTTCCAGGCCCGCGTCACCAACGAAGCGGGTTTGTTCCAGATGCTGGCGAAAAAGGGCGCCGCCGGCGCTCCCGCCTATGTCACCGAATGGCGCCGGGCCCAGCCCGAAGCGGCGCCGCGCCGCGCCGCTGAGCGCGCCGCGCCGTGGCTGGTGGTGGGCTCGCCAGCGCTGGCCGCCGATCTTGCCAATGGCGCGCAAAGCGCCTTGCATATCGATCCGCGCCAAGTCGGGCTGTCCTGCCAGGACGCGCTGAGCGTCAAGGCAGCGTGGCGCGACTGCCTCAAACGACTCGGTGATCCAGTGGCGCTGGCCGGCGTCGTGTTTGAAGCCCGCTACGCCGGCGCCGAGCTGGCGCGCGAGTTGTTGCTGGTCAGCGCACTGAGCGGCGCGCTCGACGACGATGGCAGGGACGTCGGGCACGGCTTGGTTTACCTGAACCGCGATGGCGCTGCGCTGTCGGCCGATACGCAGCTCGATCCGCACGCCGCCGCAATGGCGGCCTTGTTGGCGGTGCTGCGCAGCGAAGGCGCCGCCATGACACTGCGTTCGCTTTGCATCGATGGCGGACAGAGCGCTGCGTCGTTGCCCGAAGCGCTAGAGCTGGCACTGTCTTGCCGCGGCGAACAGCTCGCGCTGCGCGCCGACCTGTGCTATGCGCCCGTCCTGCTGCCGGCGCCGCCAAGGGTGGGCGCGCCATTGGCGCAGGGGTGGTATGTCGTCAGCGGCGCGTTCCACGGCCTGGGCCTGGAAATCGCACGTCACCTGGCAGGCAGCGCCGCCAAGGGGCTGATCCTGCTCGGCCGCAGCGAGCCTTCGCCGGCGCTGATCGAATTCGCAGCGCAATGGGCCGGACAAGGCGTGCCGGTGCGCCTTGAGCGCATCGACGTCTGCGACGGCGTCGCGTTGGCCGCGTGGGCCGCCCGCCTGCACGCCGACGGCGTCGCCGTCACTGGTGTGGTGCATGCCGCCGGCGTGCTGCACGACCAGATGGCCGGTCAGCTCGACCTGGCGTCGATCGAGCGGGTGCTCGCACCCAAGGTTGCGGGCACGAAGCACCTGCTCGACGTGCTGGCCGATCACCCGCTCAAACACTTCATCTGTTTCTCCTCGATGTCGGCGCTGCTAGGCACCAGCGGGCAGGCGGCGTATGCAGTTGCGAATGCGCACATGGACGCGACGATGCACCAGTTGCGCGCCGCGCGCGGCATCGGCATGAGCATCGCATGGGGCCCATGGTCCGAAGTGGGCATGGCCGCGCGCCTTGACGCGTCGGTGCAGCGCCACTATCAAAGCCGTGGCATCGACGCGTTCGACCTGGCACGCGGGATTGCCGCCTTCGCGGCAGTCGCAGCGTGGCCGCTGGCGCAGGTTGGCGTGATCGAGGTCGACTGGAATGTGTATGGCAAGGGGCAGAAAACCCCCTTTCTGCTGAGCGAACTGTGCAGCGTCGCGACGCCACCGGCCGGTCTTGTCGAACTCGATCTGACCGGATTGACTCAGCAACAGCGCCAGGCCCGTGTACGTGAAGCGACGACGGTGTTGCTCAAGCGCGCGCTGAACTACCAGGGTGCGCTGTCGAGCGACTCGGCCGAGTTGGCCAGCCTGGGGGTCGATTCGCTTATCGCGGTCGACCTGCGCAACAAGCTGCAAAAGAGCTTCGGCGCCAATGTTGCGATTGCCGACATGATGTCAGGCATGACGCTGGCCGGCCTGGTGCGGGCGGTCGACGCCAGCCTGGGTGAACTGGCCAGCGACGATGAAGAGGTTGCGCTGGTTATCCGCGAACGCGATCGCCACCAGCCGTTTCCGATCACCGACATGCAACAGGCGTATTGGATCGGCCGCACCGGCATCTTCGAGCTTGGCGGTATGTCGCTACACGGCTACCAGGAAATCGAGAGCGCTACCTTCGACCTGCCGCGCTTTGGCGAAGCCTGGCGCCGCCTGGTGGCGCGCCACGACATGCTGCGCGCCTACATCCTGCCCAGCGGCGAACAGATCGTCGTGCAGCATCCGGCGCCGTACCAGATCGCCGAACGTGATCTGCGCGGCCTGCCGGCCGACGACGTCGAACGCGCGCTGGCCGAAATCCGCGCCGACATGTCGCATCAGGTGCTGCCGCTCGACCGCGCTCCCGCCTTCGACCTGCGCGCCAGCCTGCTCGATGAGGGACGCATCCGCCTGCACATCAGCGTCGACGGCACCTACCTTGACTTCCGCAGCTTCCTGATCTTATTTCGCGAGTTGATCTTGCTCTACAAGGATCTCGACTGCACGCTGCAGCCGCTCGAAATGACCTTCCGCGACTACGTGCTGACGTTGCTTGCGCAGGATGGCACCAAGGCTTTCCAGCGCAGCCTGGCCTACTGGAGCGAGCGCATCAAGACCATCGCCGGCGCGCCGGAACTGCCGCTGGCAAAGCATCCGGCGCAAGTGCGTAATCACCGTAGCAAGCGCTGGGAAAGCGGCTTGTCGGTGGTGCGCTGGGAGAAGTTCCGCGCCAGCATGCAGCAGCACGGACTGACCCAGGCCGCCGTACTGCTGGCGGTCTACGCCGAAGTGCTGGCCACCTGGAGCACCTCGTCGCGCTTTTGCATCAATGTGCCTGTGTTTAACCGCCAGGGCTGGCATGCGGACGTCAATCACGTGCTTGGCAACTTCTCCTCGTTCGTACTGGTCGAGTGCGACTACACGCGTGAAATGAGTTTTGCCGACCGGGTGCGCGAAATCCAGCGTCAGATGATGGAAGGGCTGCAGCACCACCACATCAGCGGCGTGCAGATCCTGCGCATGATCAACCAGGCGCGCGGCAAGATCTCGGCAGGCGCATATCCTTGCGTCTACACCAGCCTGCCGTCCGGTGTCGACGACTGGGATTCCTCGCTCAAATCGATGCTCACGCGCGAGCTCGGTGAAATCAAGTACACGATCAGCCAGACCCCGCAGGTGTGGATCGACGTGCACGTCTGGTATGAAAGCGGCGGACTCGATTTCAACTGGGATGCGGTCGAAGAACTGTTCCCCGTTGGCATGATCGACGCCATGTTTGGCGCCTATTGCACGATGGTCGAGGCGCTCGCGGACGAGCCTTCATATTGGGAGCGCAGCCGCATCGACCTGGTGCCGCCAGCGCAGGCGCGCCTGCTTGACGACGTCAACAGGACGGCCCGCGAAATCGGTACCGAGTTGTTGCAGGAAAAATTTTACGCGGCCGCCGATGCCTTCCCGGACCACCCGGCGGTGATCGACTGCGCGGGCGAAGTGTCCTACCGCGGCCTGCGCGCCAGCGCCAACCGGATCGCGCACTACCTGCGCAGTCAGGGCGCCGCCCGCAACGAGCTCGTTGCTGTCGCGATGGGCAAGGGCAGTGAGCAGATTGCAGCGGTGATGGGAATCCTGATCGCCGGCGCGGCCTATCTGCCGGTCGACCTGGCGCAGCCGCAAAGCCGGATCGACTACCTGCTCAAGGATGGCCAGGTCAGGTTCGTGCTGACCGACGCCGGCAGCGCGGGCGCACGCCAGTGGCCAGAAGGCGTCAGGGCCGACAGCGTCGCGTCGATCGCGCTGCGCGAGTCGCGCGCCGACGACTTGGCGCCGCTGCAGTCGCAGACCGACCTGGCCTACGTGCTCTACACCTCAGGTTCGACCGGCAAGCCGAAAGGCGTGATGATCACGCACCGCAACGTGGTCAACATGATCGAACACACCAACGGACATTTTGGCATCGGCCAGCACGACCGCGCCTTCAACATCACGGCGCTCAATCACGACTTGTCGGTCTACGACATCTTCGGCTGCCTGTCGGCAGGCGCGGCCATCGTGATGCCCGACGAGGACAAGCGGCGCGAGCCGGCGCATTGGCTGGCGCTGATGCAGGCGCATCGGGTCACCTTGTGGAATTCGGTGCCGGCGCTGATGGACATGTTGCTCGAGTCGATCGGCACACCGGCCGATGGCGCTGCGCCGGTCCTGCCGTCGCTGCGCGTGGTGATCCTCGGCGGCGATTGGGTGGCGCCGGCGCTGCCGGGGCGTATCAAACCGGTCGCGCCGAACGCGAGCCTGCTGAGCATCGGCGGGCCAACCGAGACGACCGTCTGGAACATCTGGCAGTGCATGGATGACGTGAACAGTGAGTCGGCCAGCATCCCCTACGGCAAGCCGATCAGCAACAGCCAGTATTTCATCCTCGGCCCGTCCGACAAACCTTGCCCGTTCTGGGTGATTGGCGAACTGTGCTGCGCGGGCGAGGGCCTGGCACAAGGCTACCTGAATGATGCCGACAATACCGCGCGCAGCTTTGTCGCACATCCGCTCAGTGGCGTACGGATGTATCGCACCGGAGACATGGGCCGTTACCTGCCCGATGGCACGATCGAGTTCATGGGACGCAAGGATTTCCAGATGAAAATCCGGGGCCAGCGCATTGAGGCCGGCGAGATTGAACATGTCTTGCTCTCGCTTGACGGGGTCGACAATGCTGCCGTCGTCGATGTCGGCAGCGGACTGCAGAAGACCCTGGTGGCGCACGTGGCAATTGCCGGCAGCACCAAGAACATGGGACAGGCCAACAAGACTGCCGACTTCCTGTCGGAGGATGAACAAGCCGGCATGCTGACGAGCCCGATCGATCGGCTCCAATTCACCCTTGCCGGGCACGGCCTGCGCCGCTTCGGGGAGCCGCTGGAACGGCGCTTGCTGGAACGGGGTGAGGCTGGACCGGAGCGCACGCAGTGCTATCTGCGGCGCCAGAGTTTCCGCCAGTTCGACGGTGTGCTCAAGCTGGCGCAGCTGGAAAAACTGCTGGCCTGCCTGTCGATCGAAACGCTCGACGGCCAAGTTTTGCCGAAATACCGTTATCCGTCCGCCGGCGGCTTGTACCCGGTCCAGACGTACCTGTACATCAAGCCCGATGCCGTCGCCGGCTTGGCGGGCGGCTACTACTACCATGACCCGGCCGCCAGCGCGCTGGTGCAGCTAAGTGGACCGAGCGACGTCAACGCGGGCCTGTACGCGGGCTACCTTCGGCCGCTGGCCGACGCGTCAGCGTTCAGCCTGTTCCTGGTCGCTGACATGGCCGCCATCGAGCCGATGTACGGCAAGGTGGCGCGCGATTTCTGCCTGATCGAGGCCGGCTACATGGGCCAGCTGCTGATGAGTGAAGGGGTGGGCGAGCTGCTTGGCCTGTGTCCGGTCGGCGGCCTGGTTGCCGACAGCCAGTTCAGGCAACTGTTGCAATTGGCGGACTCGCACACGGTGGTGCACAGCTTTACCGGCGGCGCGATCGCGCTGGAACAGACCCGATACTGGCTCGAAAAGCCCAACAGCGGCGGCGATGGCGATCCGGTAGCGCTGACGCCCGAGCAGCGCATGCAGGAACACCTGCGCCAGTACGTGCCCGAGTATATGGTCCCGACCCGCTTTGTGTTGCACGAGCGGCTGCCGCTGACCGAGAACGGCAAGATCGACCGCAAGTTGCTGCGCGAGAGCGCCAGCGTGCCCGCATCGGGCGGGCTGACCGACGACTTCGCGGCGCCCGACACGCCCCTCGAACAGCGCTTCGCCGACATCTTGTGTCGCATCCTGAACTTGGCCCAAGTGAATGTCGAAGGGAATTTTTTCGAAATGGGCGCCAATTCCATCCATATGGTGAAGATTCAGAAGGGCATTGCGGAGGTCACCGGACGCGAACTGGCGGTCACCGACCTGTTCCGTTATCCAACCCTGCGCAGCCTGATCACCAATCTCTTCAGCGCCGATGAAGCTAAACCCGCTGTGAGCGCCAGCCGCGAACGCGCCGCGAAACGGGCCGCGGTCCGCCCGCGCGCCCGCTCGCGCCAGCTGACCGACATCGAGGAGATGTGAGCATGGACCCACGCTATGAAGGAAGCATTGCCATTATCGGCATGGCCGGACGCATGCCCAATGCTGCCAACCTCCAGGAGTTCTGGGCGGCGCAGCTCAGAGGGGAATCGCTGATCGTGCCGCTGGACGAAGCGACGCTGCGCGCGCGCGGAGTGGCCCCCGCACTGCTGGCAAACAGCGCCTATGTGCGGGTGGCCAATAATATGGCGGACATCGACTGTTTTGATCACCAGTACTTCGGCTATGGGGCGCGCGAAGCGGCGATCATCGATCCGCAGCAGCGCATCCTGCTCGAACTGGCGCACGAAGCCTTCGAGCACGCCGGCTACGTACCGGAGAGTTTGAAGGATAAGGTCGGCGTGTATCTGGGCGCCGGCTATTGCAACTACCTGGTGAGCAATTTAAGCGGCGAACTCGATGCCAGCGACCAGTTGGGCGGCCTGCAATACCTGATGGGCAACGACAAAGATTACGCCGCGACTCGGGTGTCGTACAAGCTCAATCTCACCGGTCCCAGCATGGCGGTCAACAGCGCCTGTTCCACGTCGCTGGTGGCCTTGCACCAGGCGTGCCGCGCGCTGCAGTCGTTCGAATGCGATCTGGCGCTGGCCGGGGCGGCCAAGATCAACATCCCGAACGATGTCGGTTATCTGCACCAGGAGGGCGGCATCAGCTCGCGCGACGGGGTCTGCCGTCCCTACGACGCGGATGGTTCCGGGCCGGTGTTCGGCAGCGGCGCCGGCGTTGTGCTGCTCAAACGCACCGAAGACGCGGTTCGCGACCGCGACCAGATTTTCGCGGTGATTCGCGGCAGCGCCATCAACAACGACGGCGCCGGCAAGGTCAGCTATTCCGCGCCGAGCACGGACGGCCAGATCGCCGTGATCGCCGATGCGCTGGCCGACGCCGGTGTCGACGCCGCAGACATCGGCTACGTCGAGGGCCACGGCACGTCGACATCCTTGGGAGACCCGATCGAAGTGGCCGCTCTCGCCGAGTACTACCAGTCCGAAGGCGTGCCCGTTGCCAACTGCTACCTCGGTTCGGTCAAGGCCAATGTCGGTCACCTGGAGGCCGCGGCCGGCATGGCGGGCCTATTCAAGACGGTTTTCGCGCTGCGCGACAATCTGATACCGCCGCTGCTCAATTTTCGTCGGCAGAACCAGAACATCGCCTTTGAAAAGACGCCGTTCAAAATCAACACCCGCACCGCCGCATGGCCGGGCGGCGCTGGTGCGCACCGTCTGGCCGGTCTCAGCGCGTTTGGCATCGGTGGCACCAACGCGCATGTCATCGTCGAGGCATGGCTGACCGCAGCTCCGGCGGCAAGCCTGCAAGGGCCATTCCTGCTGCCACTGTCTGCCAAGACCCCGCAGGCACTCGAAGCGCTGCGCGCGGCCTACGCTGAGCAATTCTCCTGTGCCTCGCTGTCAACTGAGCAGGTCGCGTTCACCGCCGCGCTCGGCCGGCGCCACCATCCGTATCGCTTGGCGCTGACGGGGGGCGATCGCGACGAGCTCGCCGCTGCGCTGGCCCAGCCAGGGGCAATCGGCGCGCCCGAGCACACTGGTGTCGCCTTTTGCGGCAGTTGGGAAGCGCTGAGCGAACAGCTGGCCCAGCAGCATGACCTGGTCGGGCACGGGGTCAAGCGGGCGCTGGTCGCGATTGAGGCGAGCATCGCCAACAGCGCATGCCCGCCGCCCACGCCAGGCGCCGCGCGTCAGCGCTTCGACGCCGCTGTGCTGCAACTGGCCTACGCCCAGTGGCTGCTGACGGCCGGGGCGCCGGTCAATACCGTCGAATCCGACCAGGCCGGCCTGCCTGCCGCTTGCCTGCTCAAGCGCGTCATGACGATCGAACAGGCGATCGGCGCGCTGCAGGTGGCACACCGTCTGCGTCCGACGCATGCCGCCGACAGCTGGGAAGTCGACCTGAGCCGCAGCGGCATCGTTGCGCTTGGCGCGTCCGCAGCGCAGCGCTATCAGAGGCTGCAGGCGCCGGCCTGCTGGAGCGCCGAACCGGCTCAGCATGGCCCGACCTCTGGCATGCTTGGACCATGCGTGGCGCCAGACGCCGGCGACCGGCTCGCGCGCTATCACGCCGGCCTGCTACGCCTGCTCGGCGACGCCTACCAGGCGGGAGCCAGGCTCGACTGGGCCGCCATTTACCGCGGCTGCGCGCTGGGGCGCACCAGTGTGCCCACTTATCCGTTTGCCAAGACGCGCTGCTGGATTGACGCTGCCGCGCCAGCCGCACCCAAGGCGCAGCCCGTGTCGGACAGCGCCAACGATGCACAGCTGTGCGCACTGATCGCCCGATTTGCCATGACCGACGCGGGCTCAGTGGGCCCGGATACGCGCTTCCAGAGCGAACTCGGGATGGAATCGCTGATGCTGGCCGAACTCAACGCCGCGATCACCACGCGCTTCGGCGTGTGCGAGCGCATCCCCTTGTCGCTCTACTTCAACGATGGCAAAGTCGGCGACTTGCTCGCGTGGCTGCAGCAGTACCAAGCAAGGCAAGGGCAGGCAAGGCCGGCGCCGCTGTCGGCGGTGTCGGACGTGACGCCCGAGGCACGCCTGACCTTCATCAGCGGGTGGGAGCGCGCTTCGAGTTTCCCGGCGTTGCAGCGCATCGACCGCACTCTGGTGCACAAGACGTTAGCGGCCAATGTACTGGTGGCGCGCACCGAACGGATAGGCGGCGACGTGTTTGCTGCGGAGATCACCCAGGACCGCCATCACGCCTACCACTACGAGCACGCGCAAGACCATGTGCCGGGCCTGTACCTGATCGAGGCGGCACGCCAGGGCGCGATCGCGATCGCCCACCAGCATTACCAGGTGCCGTTCGGCGCCAAATTTATCATGAACGACCTGGCGTCGCGCTTTGTCGGCTTCGCCGAACTTGATGCCCCCTTGTTCATGGCGGTCGAATTCGCCGAGAAGGCCATCGGCGCTGGTGTCCTGGAACGTGCTGTAGTGCGTACCAGCTTCGTGCAGCATGGCAGGGAGATTGGCCAGATGGAGTCGCAGGCGGTTGTTTTTGCCCCGGCCGCCTACGACAGTCTGCGCGAAGGCGCGGCAATCATTGCAGGAGAAACCCAATGAAACAATGCAACGCCAAAGCCGTCGTCGCCGTCTACGACTTCGACGGCACGATTACCGATCGCCACACCTTCTGGCGATTTCTGCGCCTGTTGGTGAGCCCGTTCCGGTTCTGGCTGACGGTGATCACGATGGCCCCATGGATCATCGGTATCTATTACCGCGGCGCCGACATCATGGAGGCGCGTGAGGTGCTGATGCGCAGGCTGCTGAAGGGGCTGTGCGAGCAGCAATTTAACGCCGCTGCGATGCGTTTCGCGCACGAACACATTCCGGCATGGGTCAAACCGGCGGCGCTCGAATCGATCCGGCGCCACCGGGAAGCGGGAAACCAGCTGTTATTGGTGAGCAACAGCGCAAAGGTCTACCTTGAGCCGTGGGCGCGCAGTGTCGGAATCGAGACCGTCTACGGTTCGCAATTCGAGGTCGACAGCAATGGACGCCTTACCGGGGAACTGCGCGGCACCCACTGCCAGGGCCGGGAGAAACTGCTCTGTCTGGAGCGCCACTTGGTCCGCCTGGACGACTACGAAATCCACGTATTTGGCGATAGCGATGGCGACGTTGCCATGCTTGCGGCGGGCGATTTTGCCTACTACCTGACCTTCGACGACATTCACCGCAACGACCAGCGACTTGCGGCCTGAGACAGACACTTGGCGCCATCGCACGCCGCACTTTTAAAACAGATGGGAATGACTATGGAAGATGTTGGTATTGTTGGCGCCGGCCCGGTGGGCTTGACGTTGGCCTGTATTTTGCAGGGTAGCGCAAGAACGTGTGCGATCTATGAAAAGAAGACCTCGACAGAACGGGTGTCGAAAGCGTTCGCGATCCACGCCCGCACGCTCGAACTGTTTCGCCAGATCGGCATCGATGCCGAGGTAGTCAGAGAAGGGCGGGCGATCCGACGGATGAGTTTGTATTCGCAGAAGAACAAGCTGGGCGCTATCGACTTCGGCAACATGGAAGGCGAGTTTCCCTATTTTATTAGCATTCCACAGTACCGGCTGGAAGAGATCTTGACGGCGCGCCTGCGCGCTCTCGGTGGCGAGGTGCTGCTCGGCCGCGCATTCACCTCATTGCAGGAATCAGCCGGTGACGCGGTCACGCTCGTGACTGTCGCGCAAGACGGCACCAGCCACGAGCGCACGCACAAATACGTCGTCGGCACCGACGGCGCTCACAGCGCCGTGCGCAAGCACTTGGGCATCGCCTTCGAGGGCGACACTTACGACAGCGAATTCTTGGTGGTGGACGCACGGGTCGAATGGGATGGCAATGGCTACGAAGCCCACACCTTCCTGTCGCGCCAGGGCTACCTGATGATCATGCCATTTGCCGGACGCAAGCACCGGGTGGTGACCGACATTCCGGCCGGCACCTATGGCGCGCCGCCAACGCTCGACCAGGTGCACATATTGCTGAAAGAAAAAGGATTCGGCCACATCCGCCTGTCCGAGCCTGAGTGGATCAGCAACACGCGCTATCATCGCCGCCTGGCGCGTCAATTTCGGAAAGGGAATGTCTTCCTCGCCGGCGACGCCTGTCACATTCATAGCCCGATCGGCGGTCAAGGTCTCAATACCGGGATCCAGGACGCGTTCAACCTTGGCTGGAAAATGGCGATGGCCTTGTCGGGCCAAGCCAAGCCGGGGCTGCTCGACAGCTATCAGCATGAACGGCGCGCTATAGCTGCCGAGGTGTTACAGAACACCGATGCCATGACCCGGCGCTTCGCGACCAAGAATCCGATCAAGGTCGGGATGCGCGATCTGCTCATGCCGGTGATGTTTGCGTCGAACAAGGTGCAGAAGAAACTGGTCGGCAATGCGTCTGGTCTCAGTCTTCACTATGCCCCGCCGTCCGACGCGGGCGCGAGCGCGAGCGCGAGCACGGGACTGATACGGGGCGGGCAACGCTTGCCCGATCTCGAGGTGCGGGTCGGCGGCACGCCAAGTTTCCTTCACCGCAATTTGCCAGCGCAGAAATACTGCCTACTACACGTTGACACGCATGGCCTGTTTGCGCAGCGCGCATACCTGAATGGATTGCTGGACGCGTATGCCGATCGGCTTGCACTCGTTGAACTTTGCGGCGGCGATGGGCCCGGCACGCTGACTGCCAGCCCAGCCCAGTTGGCGCGGCTGACGCAGTCGGGCGACTGCGTCATCCTGGTGCGGCCAGACGGCTACCTGGCTCAGGTCAGCGAGGCTGGTCAGTCGCTAGCGCTCGACAAGGTGTTGGCCAATCTGTTTGCCGCATAGTGCGCCGACTGCTGTGGCTGGTGACAAAATATTTCTTAACATGGAGTGGCAATTGAAAGTGACGATGAAAAAACTGATAGCGTTGTGTGCCGGCCTGGCGTGGATGATGGCGGCACAGGCCCAACAGCAACAAGGGAAACCGATGGACGCGAAGGAAATCATGCTCGCCAATGAGGCTTCGCGCAAGAGCATCGCCGAGCAGTCGAGTATGAACATGACGCTCACTGACGCGAACGGCAATACGCGGGTACGCGACGTGCTGCTGATGATCGATGACAGCAATATCCTCGCACGCAAAACCTATATTCGCTTCAATTCTCCGCGTGACGTCAAGGATGTGCGCATTCTCACGCTCGCGCATGAAAATACCGAAGAGGACGATGATCGCTGGTTGTACCTGCCGGCGCTGAAGAAGGTGCGCAGGATAGCTGCCTCGACCAAGGGCGAGAGCTTCATGGGTACCGATTTCAGCTACGAGGATTTCGAAATCGCCGATGGCGTGGTGGGATCAAAAAACCATTCCTACAAGCTGCTCAAGGAAGAGACAATTCCCGATGCGCTGGGTGTGAAGAAATTGTGCTGGGTGATCGAAGTGCTGCCGACGTCCGAAAAACAGAAACGCGATAGCGAGAACAGCAAACGCATCGTGTGGGTCGAGCAGCAGCACTTTGCCGCAATCCAGGAACATTACTTTAACAAGAGCGGCGCGCTGTTCAAGGTGCGGACCTCGTCCGACGTGCGTCCATTCGAAGCCAATAAGAAGAAGATCGTTTGGCGTCCCTTGCGCATCGAGATGACAACGCTCGAATCGGGTCACAAGACGACGGTGATGCTCAATGACTTCAAAGTCGACTTGCCGGTGCAAGCGAGCTTGTTTACCCGCCGTTACGTCGAGACGGACGCGCTGTGACAGGCCGTTCGCGCGCACGCCGCCCAGCTCTCGTCTGCGCCGTGGTCTTGACTGGACAAGCGTTTTGAACATGACGACACGCAAACGCGGGCGCCGTCTGTTGCTCATCAGTGCCTTGCTGGGCGCCCCGGCACTGGCCTGCGCAGCTGACGCCGGCTCGCCCGATTTTGGCGGACGCATCAGGACAGAATACGCACGTCTGACAAAAACCGGCGACGACAAATTGCTCGTTTCGATCGAACCGGAACTGACCGCGAGCCTGGCGAGCGGATACGAGCTGTACTTCAAACCAGCGCTGCAGTTTTCGCCGCAGGCGCAGTTCAAACCGGCCTTTGACGACCAGTACGAACGTTCGGACTTCTCGCGCATTGACCGCATCAACAACTACGCGCGCGTGGAACTGAAGGAACTGTTCGTGACGGGCAGGGTCGGCACAGGAACCTTGCGGCTAGGTAAGCAGCAGATCGCATGGGGCGCCGCCGACGGCGTGCGCGTGCTCGATGTCGTCAATCCTGTCGATCTGAGCAATTTCGTGATGGGCGATCCGGTCGATTCGCGCATCGCGCTGTGGAGCGCGAACTATCAAGTGGCGCTGGCGCTCGCCGATCTGCAGCTAATCTGGATTCCCGACCTGACCTTCAACGACTATCCGGCCGATCCGCGCTGGTATTACCTCACGTCACCAAAGATCATTCCTGGTCCGCCCGCGCCGGGCATCGTGCCACTGATGGTTCCGCTGCAGCGCCCGGGCACAAACCCTGTGCGCAACGCCAATTATGGCCTGCGTCTGACCAAGGTGATCGGCGGCGTCGATGTTACCCTCAACTACCTGTACCACTACAACGATGATGTCGTCGTCAACAGCGATCTCAAGCTGATCAATGGTAGCCAGTATCAGCTATATACGCCGAGCTACCGGCGCAGCAATTTAATCGGTGCCACCTTTTCCTTCGCGTCGGGCGGCTTGGTGTATCGGGGCGAGGCGGGCTACAATTCGAACAGCTATGTACTGACGCGCGGGCCGCAATTCGAGCGCGGGGTGGCCAGTCGCGCCGAACTTAGCTATGTGCTCGGGCTCGACTGGTCAGGCTGGAAAGATAGCATGATCAGCGCACAGTTCTACCAAAGCGTTTTGAGCGGCGATGCGCGACAACTGGTGCGCGACAAGGTCGATTCGAGCATTACCTTTAACGCATCACGGACCTTCGTCAACCAGCGCTGGCGCGCCGAACTGCTGTATATCCACAACCTCAACGATGGCGACTCGGCGCTGCGCGCGCGTCTGCGCTATAACCTGAGCGACCGGAATTCCTTTTACGCCGAGTATGGACGCTACAGCGGCATTCACACCGGCTTGTACGGGCAATTTAGCGACAAGGCCCGGATTGTCGTTGGATATGACCGCTTTTTCTGACAAGGGACCATGAAACTATTTTGTTTGCCCTATGCGGGCGGGGGCGTCGCCACCTTCCGGCTGATGAGGGGAAAACTGAGCGGTGTCGAGGTTATCCCGATGTGCCTGCCTGGACGCGATCAGTTGTTTGACCAGCCGCCTGTTGACGAACTTGGCGCATTGGTGCAACTGCTCGCCAAGCGCTACATCGAGAATGTTGCCGAGCCATACGCGATCTACGGCCACAGCATGGGTTCGCTGATTGGCTTCGAGTTGATCCGCTATGTGCAGCGCATCGGACTTCGCTTGCCTTGCCATTTCCTGGTTGGCGCGCGCGGGGCGCCCGAACTGTCGGGCGAATACGAGCGCCTCTCCGGTCTGAATGATGAACGCTTCATTGCGAAAATCATGTTGTTCGGCGGCTTTCAGGAAGCGATCTATGAGAACGAGGCACTGATGAATTTTATTATGCCAATGTTGCGCAATGATTTCCGAATGCTCGACGCCTACCAATATCTGCACGGTGCACCTTTGCCGGTGCCGATCACGAGTTTCCACGGCGCACAAGACGCCACTGTGCGCCAGGAATGGGTCAAGGCCTGGGAATTCGAAACAAGTGCCAAATACCAGCATGTCACGATTCCGGGAGGGCATTTTTTCGTCACAGACCCACATTCGCCGCTATTTCGGCATATCAACGAACTGTTGAACGGGCAAGGTGTTCGCGCTGACGCTGAATTGACCACCGCGTCGATTCACCTTTGAGCCAGGGCGGGGCGCTGCGTTCTGAGTAGCAGCTGTGGACAAGTATGCCAAATTAACGGCGAGGAATTTGTGTGTGGGGGCGAAGCGCATTCGCCTGATCGCGCTGATGATTTAACAATATGAATGGTTTATATTGTTGTGTTTATCGAGTTCTCTTTATCTGTCGCGGCCGTGACGTCAAGTGACGGAAAAACGCTAGCCAAGGATGGCGTTCTCGGCCAAACCAGCGCCCTCCGTCCAGGCCGGGGTCCGCTCAGAATGGTACTCAGCGCGCTAGCGGCGTTACGATTTCCTCTGCTCGCGCGCATACCGGGTTGGCGGCAGTCCGACATGGCGGGTGAATGCGACGTTGAACGTGCTTGCGCAGCGATCGCCAACGCGATCGGAGCGTTTCGATCAGAAGAACCTCCAGGAGGCGTGCCAGGATAACATCACGCGCCGGTCGCATCTCGCCAGATTTTTCCCCTACAAGTTGCACGATCGTGGCCAGCCGGCTCTCGCCGCGAACCTGCATGAGTTGCGCGAGCAGCCCGACCAGCAAGGCCGCGTCCGGCGAGCCGGACAGGCAGTAGCCCACAAGCAATGGAACCTCTGGCGGCCCGCTTTGATCGCCGAGGCTGAACTCACCATGCAACAGCGCGACGGGCACGGTATCGACGTCCTCCGAAGTGGGCGGCTCGCGACTCGACATCCTGAAGCCATACGCCGAGAGGCTCAGGGCAAAGTCACCCTCCTGAAGCTTGATCGGCTCGTGTCCGTCGACCGCGCGGCGGCACGAGCCGTCGAGGATCACGCATTAGAAGGGCTGCCCGCCTTCCGAGCGACGAACACGCCAAGGACCTGCGCCGCTGACGACTTTCGAGAACGGGGCATGCGGTCGGCGGAGTGTGACAACCTGCGCGCGTGGATCGATCATGGCTGAACTCTTGCAAATGAAAACTGAACGTTTGTTTGTGGCAAGTGCAGATGCGGCGCGCTATTGTCGCGGTGCTGCAAACGATCTACAGGAGTCCCTATGAAACCTGATTCAGAACGAAATGGCGAACGTCGCCTCCCGTCACCGAATGGCACCAAGTGGCAACATCATCAATGTGAAAGCGTGATCAGTGGATTGGTCTGATGTGAACTAAGCGCTGACCCGTACAGAACGCTGCTCTGGCCACCCTTTGCAAAGAGCGACGACGGGGACGCGGGAGGCGCGAAATATGCAATTATGTCGCACTTTGAGCCGAGAAAGCGCGGTCCTGCGGCGATCTTTGCCCGTTTTGATTGGCGAGATGATCGTCGAGCGGCCTTGTTCCTGCGCACGCCTTGCGCACCGGCCGGCCCTGTTGCATCGATGCCGACTCGGTTTGGCGAGTCGGCGTATGCCACGCGCTGGCGGCGCGCCCGGCACGGTCGTTCAGGGCAGTAATATTTTATTTTAAATAGCTGTCAACCAAGCCCGCCTTGCGTCGTTAATGGCTCAGAAATACCATGAACACCTTTGTTTTCCCTGAACCCCACTAAGGAATTGAAAATGAAAAAACTGATCGCCGCTCTCGTCGCCAGCCTGTTCGCCGTATCCGCTTTTGCCGCAGCGCCTGCCGCTGCCGATCAAGCCTCCGCTCCAGCCGCCTCCGCTTCGAGCGCGATGGCTTCCGGCGATGCGTCGGCAAAACCTGCCAAGAAACACAAGAAAGCCAAGAAAGCCAAAGAGTCCGCCTCCGCGATGGCATCGGCCGAAGCTTCGGCTGCCAAGTAATACCAAGCGTATAGCAGCAGGCCGGCGCTGGCACGGGGTTTCGATCCCGCGCCAGCGCCGGCCTTTTTTTGCGCCTGCCATCGTGAGGCAAACGTCGTCACGCTCATCGCGACATCGGAGCGGCGCCGCGCCAGCACGGACTATGGGCAAGCGAACGCGCTTGGTGACAAGCGCTCAAGCGGCAACGCCGACCCGGTCGACCAAGCGCGCAAGCGGCCTGTTCGAACCGATGGGAATGGCTATTTCGCGCAGACGCGCTGGCTCGGTCACGCCCTGGCGGTGAGCACGCTCGCCGTCAGCGACACCGACCGACTCAATCCCGATGACAGCACTGCGCTGGTGCGCGGCGCCTAGCCGGTCGATACCTCATTGCGAAAGCGCCAGGCGTAACTCTGGCTGACCCGCAAGGGCTCGGCGTGTCCGCGCAACTCGACCGTGAGGTTGCCCAACTCGTCGCGCCGCGCGCGCGCGATGGCGCGCACGCTGACCACGGTGCCGCGGTGGATTTGCCAGAACAGTTCCGGGTCCAGGCCTTTTTGCAGTTCCTTGATCGGGGTGCGGATGTAGCCTTCGTCGGTGGCGCTGACCACCCGGGTATAGCGCGCGTCGGACTCGAAGAACAGGATTTCCTCGATCGGGAACATCTTGATCACGTTACCGGCGCTGGCGCTGACCCAGCGAATGCGCTCGACTGGCGTGTCGCCGCCCAGGCGCTGATCGAGCGCGCGCAGTAGTCGCGCCAGTTCCGGCGCGCGGTCCGGCTGGCGCTCGCCGGCGGTGATCTGGGCGCGCAGGCGCGCCACCGTGTTGCTCAGGCGCGCGTGCTGGATCGGTTTGAGCAGGTAGTCGATGGCGCCCAGCTCGAAGGCCTCGATCGCATGCCCGTCGTAGGCGGTGGTAAACACCATGCGGCACGCTGCTGCGCTGGCCCTGGCCACCTCGATGCCGCTCAGGTCCGGCATGCGGATGTCGAGGAAGGCCACGTCGGGTTGGTGCTGCGCGATCGCCGCGAGCGCCGCGCCACCGTCCTCACACCTGGCCACAATGCGCAGCTCGGGCCACACCTGGGCCAGCATGCGGCGCAGATCGCTGCGCTGCAAGTCCTCGTCGTCGGCGATGATGGCAGTGGGCATTTAGGCGCTCCTTGTCGTTTGGCGTTCGATGGTGCTGCCGATGGCCGACAGCGGCAGCGTGATGCGCGCTTCGACGCCGCCGGCGTCACCGGCCAGCAGCGTCAGCGACGCCGACTCGCCGTACAGGAAGCCCAGCCGTTCGCGGATGTTGCTCAAACCGATGCCGCTGCCGGCGCTGCCCTGGCCGAAGCCGGCCCCGTTGTCCTGCACAGTGAGCACCAGCAGTTCGCCCTGCGCCCCGGCTTGGCGGCGCGCGCTGACGTTGATGTGGGCCGGCCCCTTCTTGCGCTCGATGCCATGCTTGACGGCGTTCTCGACCAGCGAAATCAGCATCAGCGGCGGCACCGCGCAGTCGGCCAGGCCGGCGTCGCAGCTGACCGTAAACGTCAGGCGCGGCATGCGTGCGCGGATGACGCCGAGATAGGCGCGCGCCGCATCGAACTGGCTGGCCAGGCGCACGAACAGATAACTGCCGTCGGCGCGGATTTCCGGGATCGTCGCGCGCAGGTATTCGACCAGATGGTCGATGATTTCCACGCCTCTGGCCGGGTCGCTCAGAATGGCCGCGCGCACGCCCGAGAGCGTGTTGAACAGGAAGTGCGGTTCGACCTGGCTGGCCAGCACCGACAGGCGGATCTCGACCTGATTGCGCTCGTGCTTGTAGCGCTCCATCCGATCGAGCAGGGCGGCGTCGCGCAGCAGGCGAGCCTGGCGGAAGTAGCTGTGCAAGTCGCGCGCGCCGCCAAACCAGATCAGTAGCACCGACCAGACGACCAGGTTGGCCAGCTTGGCGTTGGGCGGGACCTGCGCGGCAGCGGCGGACAGGCCGGTCGGTCCCGCCAGGCTGCGGCGATCGCCCGTCGCCGATCGGCCCGATTGCGCCGCAGCGCCGGGGGCGCCCGGCGGCGCACTGATGTGGGTGAGCGGCACTAGTGCCGCGGCCAGTACGACGCCCAACAGCAGCGCGCCGCTGATGGCTGCCGCCTCGCCCGTCCTGGGCCAGTTGCGCTTGCGTATCAGCACGGCCAGTCCGCGTCCCAGCAACAGGGCGATGGCAATCAGCAACCAGGCCGCGGCCAGGGCCAGGTAGGCCGCTGGCGTATGCATTTCGGCGGCGATGAACACGGCCACGATGCACAACAGGGCGCCCAACACGCCCAGTGGCAGCAGGTAGGCGCGCACCCGATAGGCGTACCAGGTCTGGCTGAACACCGGGTAGTGCTGCGCCTTGTCCGACCAGCTGGCCATGCGCCGCACCAGGTTGGCCGGAATCGTGTCTTCGCTGGGCGCCGCTGGGGCGTTCGGTACATCCATGTCAGTGGTCCATCTCGATGGTCGATTCATTCAGGTCGGCGATGCAAGGGCGCCGGGCTGGCGCATCCTTGCCCCCTATGATACGCGTGGCGCGCGCTGCGCTCAGCCGGGGCGGGTTTGCCGGTGGCGTGCAGAACCCGCTTAGCGCGTTTGCGCGTGGATCCAGTCGCTGATGGTCGACAGCGCCAGCGGTGCGAGCGTCTCCTCGATCACCCCGTATTCGGTCGGCGCACCCGTGCGGGCAGTCTGGAACACGTGGTTCAGCCCGGGCAGTTCCATCACCTGAGCGCGCGGATTATGCCGCAGTGCCAGGCGCAGCGCATCGAGGTCCATCTTGGCCGGCACCTGCAGATCGCGCTCGCCGTTGAGCGCCAGCACCGGCTGGCGCACGCGCTCAAGCGTGGGGGCCGGGTCGTACGACAGCAAGGTGTGGAACCAGGCGCTGGAAAAGCGCGCCAGCTGGGCCGCGGCGTCGGCCGCTGACAGTGCACCGTCGGCCTGCGCCTTGTCGAGAATCGCCTTGGCGCGCTGGGCGCCTTGTTCCGGCGTCGCCGATGTCGAAATGGCGCCGAACAGTTGCCGGTTCAGCGCGCGCGTGGCGGCGATCTGGACCTCGCTCGTGCCGACGGCCTTCGCGATCAGGGCGATCTGCTCGGTCAGCAACAGGTCGCCGCGCACGCCTGGACCGGCCATCATCACGATGAAGGCCAGTTGCGGGTCGCGCGCGGCGGCCAGCGGCGCGATCAAGCCACCTTCCGAGTGGCCAATCATGCCGATCTGGTGCAGCTTGATGTCGGGCCGGGTGCGCAGGTAGTTGACAGCCGCCGCCGCGTCGGCCGCGAAGTCGAACGTGGTGGCCCCCTGGTAGTTGCCGCTCGACGCGCCCAAGCCGCGCTTGTCGTAACGCAGCACGGCGATGCCCTGGCGGCTCAGGTGATCGGCCAGCACCAGGAACAGCTTGTGGCCAAATATTTCTTCGTCGCGCAAATTGGGGCCGGAGCCGTGCACCAGCACCACCGCCGGAAACGGTCCCTTGCCTTGCGGGAGCGTCAAGGTGCCGGCCAGTTCGATGCCGGCGCCGGTGTTCGCAAAGTGCACTTCGCTCGCCGCATAGGGAGGCACGCTGGCCGCGATGGCCGCTTCCTGCGGGCGCTTCGGCTGCAGGGCCTGCACGCCCTGCGGGTCGATGCGCTTGAGCGCAAGCGGCATGCTTGGGCCCTGGGTCCAGGTGCCGACCCAGCTGCTGTTTGCTGCGTTCCAGCTGGCCTCGTAGCTAGCGTTGACGCGCCCGAGGCGCAAGCTCAGATGGTCGGCCGTCGCGTTGACACTGTCCACGGCAAGGGTGACATTGCCCTGGCTGGGACTGAGGATGACGGCCGACCAGACGCCGCCCGCATCCTTGCTGATGGTGACGACGACCGGCACCGTGCCGGCGACCAGGCCGCTCCATTGGCCTTGCGCGTCCTCGGCGTGGGCCGCGGGAAGGGTGCTCAGGGCCAGTGCCGCGCACAGGCCGGAGAAGGTGTTTTTCATGATCGGGTTGTTTGGGTGAGGGGATAGCCGGGCGTGGCGAAGCGGTCCGGGTGATGCTTACTTGGTGCGCGGGGCGGGCGGCAGCGTGCGTCCGCCCTGGACCAGGTTCATGTGGGTGACATGGCCACTCGCGTCTTTGGTAAAGCTGATCTTGATCGGTGCCACGGTGGCGAAGAAGGTGTCGGGCGAGTCGGCAAAAATTTCAAAGGCCGCCTGCCCGGTTGCCTGGCTCATCAACTTGCCGTCTTGCTGGAAAAACGCGATGGAAAAACCGGGCGCAAGCGCGTACTCGCCTTCAAAGGGTTTGAACTGCGCGGCCGTGAGGGCGACGGCCTTGACGGCGGCGCCGTCGCGCGGGACGTCGGCAGCAGCGCCGGCGGCGCAGCACAGGCTCAGTGCGAGCATCAGTGGTACTGCGTGACGTAATGTCGGATGGACCATGGGTAACTCCTGCTCAGTATGGGGCAACGATATGGGATGGCGTTGGTGGACCCGCGCCATCGACACCGGGCGATGAACTGCGCCGGACACTGCGGGGGCGGACCGCGTTCGCTACTGCGCTGATCCTTCCCCCCTGCATGCAAACACTGTAGCAGCGGGGACGAACGGGGTCATGCCGGTGGGACGAGCAAGCGGTTTTCTGTCATGAACGGGGCGATTGTTGACACCAGCCGGTGCCTCAGGCGCGCGCCACCGTTTCGGCATGGTTGAGCGTTATGAGCTCGATATTATTGACGGATTTGATCTGAATCAAACCCTGCTAGTGACTTATCGGCTGGCGCTCATTACATTGAACTGGTAGCGCAGGCAATCACGGCATCGCCGCCGGGTTTATCTGCAGATGGCCGCGCCGCCCCTCAGGCGGCAAGGACCAATCACCGTTATTTGACCACAAAATGAGGATCACTATGAGCAGTCTGGAGCACAAGGCCATCGATGCGTTGAAGGCGCAATTACTGGAAATGCGCGCCGCTGCGCGCAGCGAGATCGGCGCGTATCTGCATGGTTCGGATGCCTCGGGCACGCTGGCGCTGCGCAACGACAATCTGGCGATCGACGATGCGGCCCAAGCCGATGTGCTCAACGACAGCGATATCGCGCACTTGAATTATGAAGCGGCGGTGCTGCGCGACGTAGACGGGGCGCTTGCCCGCATCGATGCGGGCACCTTTGGCGCATGCACTGGTTGTGGCGAAGCGATCGCCCCGGCGCGCCTGCAAGCGATGCCCGCGGCCGCGCATTGCCTGGCCTGCGAACAAGAATTTGAACGAACCCACGCTGGCATACGCCACGTGTCGATGTAATCCTGAACCCTCCTTGAAGGAACTTAAAATGCCGTTTAGTCATGTCATTGCATGGATTGACCATGCTGAAGCACACATCATCCACTTCGACCGCGATGGCTCGGAAAGCTCCGTGGTGAAAACCCATTCGACCCGTCACCACCAGCATGTGCGCTCGGGGCCGGGCGGCTCGAGCCATGCGCCAGCGAATCTGGCGTATTTCGACGATATCGCCGAGGCGCTCAAGGGCGCGCACGAAATCCTGATCGTCGGCCCAGGGCTCGAAAAGCTCGCGCTGATGAAGCATCTGGTGAAATACCATCACGACGTGTCCGAGCGCGTGATGAGCGTGGAAACGGTCGACCATCCGAGCGACGGGCAATTGCTCAAGTTCGCGCGCAAGTATTTTGTCAAAGCCGATCTGTTCGTCTAACACCGGTATGCGCTGACCCACCGCGCCGGGCCATGCTCGGCGCAGCTTGTTCCGAGCCGCTCGCCGAGCGAGCGCCGGGCGACGCGCGGTCGCACCGCGCACACCGACATCGTTACTGTGCACGGGGCGTTGCCCTCACGTTCCCATGCGGCGCCGCCGCGCGCATTTTTCCCGATACCTGACTGTGGCGATGGCGCCGGCCCGCGCTGGGTCTCGACACGCACCTGGCGCACTGGGTGGCCAGGCTGCGATAATGGCGACAATCGGCCGCGTCGCGTCTGTGTTGGCGCGGCCAGCCATTCTCAATCACTTGAAGGACATCAGATGGATCTGACAAACAAAGTCATCGTCGTCACCGGCGGCGCACAAGGCATCGGCCTGGCGATCGCTCAGCGCTGCGCACAAAACGGCGCCGCAGTGGCGATCTGGGACAATCGCGCCGACGCCGTCGCCAGCGCCGTCGAGCAAGTGCGCGGCGCCTTCCCCGCGTGCGAGGTGGCCGGTGTGGTCGTCGACGTCGCCGATTGGACCAGCGTGCACGCGGCGACCGAGGCAACGCTGGCACGCTACGCGCGCATCGACGGCCTGGTCAACAACGCCGGCGTCGTCGCCGACGCGCAGCTGACCAAGATGAGCGAGCAGCAGTGGGACCGGGTCATCGACATCAACCTGAAAGGCGTGTTCAACTGCGCGCGTGCCTGTGCCGACGCGCTCATCGCCAATGCCGGAGCGATCGTCAATATCTCGTCCATCGTGGGCTTGTCGGGCAATTTCGGCCAGTCCAACTATGCGGCGGCCAAGGCCGGCGTGCTGGGGCTGACCAAGACATGGGCGCGCGAACTGGGACGCAAGGGCGTGCGCTGCAACGCCGTCTGCCCGGGCTTTGTCGCCACCCACATCGTCAAGGATATCCCGCAAGCGCTGGTTGAGGAGATGGTCGCTGCCATTCCCCAGCGACGCATGGGCCAGCCGCATGAAATCGCCGCTGCGGTGGTGTTTCTGTTGTCTGCCGAAGCGAGCTATGTGAATGGCGCCACGCTGGAAGTGGCTGGCGGCTTGACGCTGTAGGCGCCGCCGCGCGAACTGCGCGCCAGCGCGGCCGCCATACCGCTGCCAGGCTTTGGCGCGCTGCGCGTGGCGCTTGCCGGCGCTGCGCGCTTTTCCGGCGCGCAGCGCGTCGCGTCGTCAGATCGCCACGTAACGACCCGGCTGGTGATTGATCGCGATGGTCAGATTGAGCACCAGCGCGCCGAGCAGGGAAATGCCGATCGCCTGATACGAAATGAGCGGGATCGACAATAGCGTGATCGCGCTGTCGATGCCCAGTTGCAGGTAGCCGGCGCGCCAGCCGTAACGCCCCTGCAGGTACAGCACCAGCACATTGACGCCGCCCAGACTGGCGTTGTGGCGAAACAGGATCACCAGGCCGACGCCGGTCAGCAAGCCCCCGATCAGACTGGCATACACGGGATTGATATTGTCGATCTTTAACACCAGCGGCAGCAATTCGGACCACACACACAACAGCAACACGGCGCCAAACGTCTTCAGCGTGAAGGTCTTGCCCATCTTCTTCAGCGCCAGCGCGTAGAACGGCAGATTAACGAGAAAAAACAGTTTGCCGAAACTGATGCCGCTGGCGTAGTGCAGCAGGAAGGCAATGCCGACCGTGCCGCCGGTGATCAGGCCGGCTTTGCCGAGCAGGGCCACGCCCAGCGAAATGAGCAGGGTGCCGGCCACCAGCGCCTGCGCGTCGTCGATCACGCTGTGGTGGATGGCGGGGCGGGCTTGTGGCGTGGCATGCATGAGCGGCTTTTGGCGGGTGACGGGAGGCGAGCGGTGCATCGGGCCGGGCGCCGGCCTTGGCGGGCGGCCCAAACGGATGGCGAAATGCTCCGGTGCAACTCTACCCGCGTGGACGGCCAAAAACCATGATGTGCATCAACGAATTGAGAATGTGACGGGGGATCGGCAAGTGTTCACGTAATGTGACGGGGGATCGGCAAGTGTTCACGTTTGCCGGGCGCGCTAGCGATAGGCGGCGTAAATGCGCTCGATGTCGCCGGAGCGCTGCAGCGCCTCGATCGCCTGATTGATGCGCGCCACGACGCCAGCCTTGCTGGGATGAATGCGCAGGCCGATCTCGACATCGCCGACCACGGCGCCGAGCTCGAAGCGGCGGTAGGCCGGCGTCTCCTTGATCAGGTAATCGGCCACCACGCGATTGACGATCGCCCGGTCGATGCCATTCTTGGCCAGCATCATCAGCAAATGCCGTTCGTCGACGACATCGACGCGCTCGATCTGCTTGTTGTCAAACAGCGCCTCGAAGCGCGGATAAGCATAGCCGCGCACCGTTCCCAGGCTGGTGCCGGTCAGCTCGGCGGGCAGGCTGGCGGGGCGCTGTCTGGCGGGGTCAAATACCAGCACGTCGACGGCGCGCCCGAACGGCACGCTTTGGATACCCGGCACGGCAAGGTGGGCAGTCCAGTTGGCGCTGATGCCCGGCTCGATATCGATCTCACCCCGTTCAAACATGGCCTTGCTGCGCGCGTAAGGATAATACTGGATCGAAAATGTGTCGCCGGTGCGGCGCGCGATGGCGCTGAACAGGTCGTGATAGATCCCGCTGCGTGTGTCTTGCATCATCATTGGCGCATAGTCGTAGAACGCGACGCGGATGGTGTCCGCGTGCGCCCGTGAGAGCGCGCCCGCGCCGAGCAGCAAACTGATGCAAAACACGACGAAGCGTGCACGTCTCATGTTCACTGCTCCTTGATACGTCACACGGGAAATGGTGGCGGGATCGACAAGATGTTATGGCGCGCTTGGGTTGTTGCATTTGTGCAATAATTCACATTCTTTATTCTACCCACTTTTGCCCCGTGTGGCAGTGAATTTTGCAATGGGCACTTACACGCTGTGCCGTGCATGCTCAAGGCGGCGGCTGTCTCCCGGCTTGGCTGGCAAACCTGCAACGCTGGCCGCGCAGCATAGCGCAGCATAGCGCAGCATAGCGCAGCAGAGCGCGGCGACGCCCTTTGGCTTGTTGCGCTGGCCATCGGCGCTGCGTCGCCGCCATGGCGCGGCGGACCGACCGGTCGGCGCTGGTCGTGTCAGCTTAATGCGACGCCATCCCAGGCGCAGCAGCGGCAACTAACACCGGCGCATCGCGGTACACGTCGGGAAAGGTCGTCTTCAGATTGGCGATCTTCGGCGCATCGTAAGTGGCAATGTAACCCGCGTTCGGATGCAAGGTCGCATAGTTCTGGTGATAGGCTTCGGCAGGATAGAAGGCCGTCAAGGGCGTCAATTGCGTCACTATCTTGGCCGGAAACACCTTGGCCGCATCCAGTTGCGCGATGTAGGTTTCGGCGATTTTCTTCTGCTCGGCGTTACGGTAGAACAGCGCCGAGCGATATTGCGTGCCTGAATCGGGGTACTGGCGATTGAGCTGGGTCGGGTCGTGCGCGACGGAAAAGTAAATCTGCAGCAGTTTGCCGTACGAGATCACTTTCGGGTCGAAGGTCACTTCCACCGATTCGGCGTGACCGGTGTCGCCTTCGCTGACGAGCTTGTAGTCGGCCGTCTTCTGGCTGCCGCCTGCATAGCCGGAGACGGCCTGCAGCACCCCCTTGGCATGCTGGAATACCGCCTGTATGCCCCAGAAGCAGCCGCCCGCAAAGACCACTTTTTCTTGCGCCGACTGGGCGGCGGGACTCAGATCGATCGCCGGCGCGGGTAGTTTGACGGCTTTTTCGCTGGGGCTGCTGTGCGCGAACTGCGCGCCGGCAAGCATCAGCAGGCTTGCCGCCACCGCCTGAAACAGGGTTCTGCGGCGAGGACTGGGGCCATGGCGGCCGGGGCATTGCTCATTGTGTTTCATGGCATTCTCCAATTGCTGGCATGTTGATCGTCAAGCGTGGGCCGGCGCCGTCTCAGGCTTTCGGGGTGAAGTTCAGGGCGACGCCGTTCATGCAATAGCGCAAGCCGGTCGGCTTCGGTCCATCCTCGAACACATGGCCAAGGTGGCCGCCGCAGCGTCGGCAATGGATTTCGTCGCGCGTCATGCCCAAGGTCGTGTCGCTCGATTTTTCCACCGCGCCGTCCAGCGGCTTCCAGAAGCTGGGCCAGCCGGTGCCGCTGTCGAACTTGGTGTCGGAGGAAAACAGCGCCAGCGCGCAGCCGGCGCAGCTGAAGGTGCCGCTGCGTTTCTCGTGATTGAGCGGGCTGGAAAACGGCCGCTCGGTGTCTTCCTCGCGCAACACCTTGTATTGCTGGGGCGTGAGCAGCTTGCGCCACTCGGCGTCGCTGTGGCTGAGCTCGAAACGGCGCGCCGCTGCCGCCGGCGTGGCCGATAGCGCGCTGCGCACGCTCAGTATGCTGCCCGTCAATGCTGCGAAACCGAACAGGACTTTTCTACGCTGATTCATGATTGCCTCTCGTGCCGTGGTGGCGTTGAACAAAGGTGGTGTGACGATACCAGTTTGTCGCGCCCACCGTGAGATCCTTACATCCACTTACCGATATACCGATTTTGCGTCATCCGGGGCGACGTCGCAAGCCGGTGCCGCCGCCAGGCGATACGGCTGTCGCGACACCGCGGCTTGGTCTAGAATTGTCGGCGATTCAATATCTATTGAATCATCATGAAGCGAGGGATTACGCATGTTGCTGAAAACACTGATGGCGACGGCCGGCTTGCTGGCCGCCATGCTCGGCCAGGCCCAGGACGCGCCGATGCAGCCGATCACGCTGACGGCGGCCGATGGCGCACACGTGTTTGGATACCTGTACCCGGCCAAGCACCCGAAGGCGCTGATATTGTTGTTCCATCAGGCGCAGTCCAACGCGGGCGAATATGCGCCCATTGCACCGCGCCTGGTCGCAGCCGGCTATAGCGCGCTGGCGATCGATCAGCGTTCGGGCGCTGCGCGCTTTGGCAGCGCCAACCAGACCGTGTTGCGGCTCGGACGCGATGGCGCTGCATATCTGGAGGCTCAGCAGGATCTGGAGGCGGCCGTGCAATACGGCATCGGCACGGCGCTGCCGCTGGCCATCCTGGGCAGCAGCTATTCGTCATCGCTGGCGTTTCTGGTCGCGGCCAAGCATGCGGACATCAAGGCGGTGCTGGCCTTTTCTCCGGGCGAATACTTCGATACGCCGGATCTGGTGCGGCGCGCCGCTGCCAAGGTCAATACGCCGGTGTTCATCACCTCGGCCAAGGACGCTGACGAGATCAAGGAGGCGGCGGCGATTTTTCAGGCGGTGGCCTCGCCGCTGAAAATGCAGTTCGTG
This sequence comes from Burkholderiales bacterium, assembly GCA_038207625.1. Lineage (GTDB taxonomy): Bacteria > Pseudomonadota > Gammaproteobacteria > Burkholderiales > Burkholderiaceae_D > JBBQZO01. Next base: position 46,348 of record JBBQZO010000012.1, read on the forward strand.
CCCAGCGTGGCCGGCGTGCATGGCGCCTCGACGCTGCGCGCCGACAGCAATCCGCGCGGCAGCGAGGAAAACTGGACGGCGCTGCTGAAGTTCCTGCACGTGCTGTTTCGCTAGCGGCGCGGTCCTTGGCCGGACGGCGCACCGGCATGGCCTGCGCGGCGCGCGTGCTGCGCGGGCATGGTCGGCCTTTGATGCGCGGCCCTGTTTTCACGCCCGATCACATTCCCGTTGCCATTCCCATTCGCATTCTCGTGCCAACGCCGAATTCGACCATCAATCGCGCGCTTCGCGTGTCGCTTAATGATGGCTTAATGATTGCACAGGTAGTCTTGCGCCCTGCGCTGGCCGGTGGCCGGCGACATCGCGGTCGCGGCGCTGGCGGCGATTTTTTCGGAATGTGATCGTGGACCGGTTCTGCGCTGGCGCGGCGGGTACAAATTTGATGAGGCATGATGTCTGAACCGATGCGATGGCGTGCTTACGCCCTGTGCGCCTTGCTGAGCGGATGCGCCAGTTACCAGCCCAAGGCGCTGCTTGAGGGGACGTTGCAGCCCGAGCAAGCTGGACGCCTGACGGTCGATGTTGCCGCGCTGGCGTATCCGGTGCTGGCCGCGCACCGTTTCGATCCGTCCGACGGCCTCGATGTCGTCGAGGCGGCGATGCTTGCCGTGGTCAACAATCCCGATCTGAAACTTGCGCGCGACGATGCGGCCGTCGCGCGTGCGCAGTCGTTTGCCAGCGGCTTGTTGCCGGACCCGGTGCTCACGCTGGGCGGCGACGTCTCCGACTCGGGCGGCGCGACGGTGCCGGCGCGCAGCGCGGGCCTTGCCGTCGACGTCAGCGCCATGCTGATGGCGGCATCGGCCCGGCGCGTCGCGCGCGCCGATGATCGCAAGACCGATCTGAACTTGCTATGGCAGGAGTGGCAAGTGATCAGCCAGGTGCAACTGCTGTTCACCCAGCTGGCGCAGGGCAAAAAAACCCTGGCGGTGCTCGACGCGGCGGTGGCCACTTTGGCCGATCCGCTGCAGCGCAGCGAGCAGGCACTGGCGCGCGCGCTGGTCACGCAAGACGCCGTCACGCCCTTGCGCGCCGCCCTGCAGGACGCGCAGCGCCAGGTGTTCGAACAGCGGCGCGTGTTCAATCAGCGCTCCCACGAGTTCAACGCGGTGCTCGGCCTGGCGCCGGACATGGTGGTGCGCTTGCAGGGCGGTGCCCGTTGCGCCCGCATCGACAACGCGACCGTCCAGGCGGCGCTGGCGACGCTGGCACAGCGCCGTCCCGACCTGCTGGCGCTGGCGGCCGGCTACCAGGCGCAGGATCAACGCTACCGGGGCGCGTTGCTGGCCCAGTTCCCGGCGCTCAACGTCGGCCTGACGCGCGCGCGCGACTCGGGCGGGGTCGCATCGACGGCGCTGGGCGTGACGCTCAGTTTGCCGTTCTTTAACCGCAATCGGGGGCAGATCGCCATCGAGACGGCCAGCCGGCAGAAACTGTTCGACGAATACCAGCTGCGCCTGCAATCGAGCCGCAACGATATCGACCGGATCGTCGCCGAGCAGCAGATCAACGCCGACCAGCTAGCCGGGCTGGAACGCGCGCTGGCGCAGCTGAACCAGGCCGCAGCCGGCGGCGCCAGGGCGTTCTACGCGAAACATATCGACGCGCTGGTGTACGCCAATACCCGTTCGGCACTGCTGGCGAAACAGCTTGAGCTCATTACCTTGCAACAGACTATCGAGGAGCAGGGCATCGCCGTGCAAACGCTGTTGGGCGTGCAGCCTGCGCCGTGCTCCGTCAATGAAAGTGACACACCATGAAACGAACATCGCTGTTGGCCCTCGTTACCACGCTGATCGCGCTCGCCGGCGCGGCCGGCTGGTGGATCGGGCACGCCACGGGCGCCGTCGACAAGGGCGCTGCAGAGCCGGCGCCCAGCGTCTTGATCAACAGCGAGATAGTGCAGCAGCAAATGCTGCCGATGACGCTGTCGGTGTTTGGTGAGGTCGTCGGCGGCAAGGCGCAGGCGCTCAGCTTCGCGCAAGCTGGCCAACTGGCGCGACTGGCCGTGGTGGCCGGACAACGCGTGCGGCGCAATGAACTGATCGCGTTGCTGAGCGCCGATCCGACCGTCCAGAGCAGCTATGCGCAGGCGGTGAACGGGCTGGCGTTTGCCCAGCGCGAGCTGCGCCGCATCGAGGACTTGCTGGCGCTGCAGCTGGCCACCCAGAGCCAGCTCGACGGCGCCGCGCGCCAGCTCGCCGACGCGCGCGACGTGCTGGCCGCCCAGACCAAACTGGGCGCAGCGCTGGCCACCACGCGCCTGCTGGCCCCGTTCGATGCGATCGTCATGGCGCTGCCGGTGGCGCAAGGCGAGCGCGTTGCGCCGGGCGCCGTGATCGTGCAGTTGGCGCCCACCGACAGTATGCGCGTGCAACTGGCGATCGAGCCGGGTCAGCGCGGCGCGCTCAAGGCCGGCATGCCGTTGATGCTGACGGCGCTGCACGACGATGCCCCCGCCATCGCGGCCAGCATTACCGAACTGGCGACGATGGTCGACCCGAAGACGCAGATGGTGGGCGCGATCGTCGCGCTGGCGCCGACCAAGCAGGCCAATCTGTTGATCGGCATGCACGTGCAGGCCCAGATCGCGCTCGGCGCGCGCCAGGCCTGGTCGGTGCCGCGCCTGGCGGTATTGACCGACGAGCAGGGTGCGTATCTGTTCCAGGTGGCCAAGGGACACGCGCAGCGGGTCGCCGTCAAGGTGCTGCTGGAAACGGGCCAGCGGGTGGGGGTGGACGGCAAGCTCGATGCGCGCCTGCCGGTTGTCGTGCTGGGTAACTACGAGCTGCAGCATGGCATGGCGGTGCGCGAGGGGCCGCGATGAGCGTGGCCGGCTGGACCCAGTCGCACCGCCGCTCGATCCTGTTTCTGCTGGCGATGCTGGCGCTGGCCGGCACCGTGGCCGCGTTCCGGCTGCCGGTGTCGCTGTTTCCCACGTTGGACTTTCCGCGTGCCGTGGTGTCGCTCGACGCCGGCGATCAGCCGGTCGAGCAGATGGAGATGCAGGTCACCCGCCCGGTCGAAGAGGCGGTGCGGCGCGTACCCGGCGTGCGCACGGTGCGCTCGTCGACCAGCCGCGGCGAGGCGGAAGTGTCGATCAATTTCGACTGGGGGCGCGACATGGCGGCCTCGGTGTTGCAGGTGAACGCGGCGATCGCCCAGATCGCCACCCAACTGCCGGCGGGCACCCAGGCGACGACGCGCCTGATGGACCCGACCGTGTTTCCCATCATCGCCTACAGTCTGGTGTCCGAGCGCCTCTCGCCGATTCAGCTGCGCGACCTGGCCGAATACCAGCTGCGCCCCCTGTTGTCGAGCGTGGACGGCGTCTCGCGCGTGCAGATCGAAGGCGGCGCGCAGGAGGAATACCGCGTCAGCGCCGACCCGGCCAAGCTCAAGGCCTACGACCTGACGCTTGACGAGGTGGCGCGCACGCTGACGGCGGCCAACGTCGTCAGCGCGGTGGGCAAGCTGGAAGACCATTACAAGCTGTACCTGGTGGTGTCGGACACCCACCTGCAAAACCTCGAACAGCTGCGCCAGCTGGTGTTGCGCAATCCTGCCGGCACGCTGGTACGGCTGGCCGACGTGGCACAAGTGGAACGCGCCAGCGTGCCCAGTTGGACCCGCGTGACCGCCGACGGGCGCGAGGCGGTGCTGTTTTCGGTTTACCAGCAACCGGGCAGCAACAGCGTGCAGATCGCGCGCGACGTGAAGGCCAAGCTCGATGGCTACCGCGCCGCGCTGCCGGCGGGCGTGCAGTACGCCAGTTGGTACGACCAGAGCGAACTGGTGCTGGCGTCGGCCAACAGCGTGCGCGATGCGGTGCTGATCGGCATCGGGCTGTCGGCGCTGGTGCTGCTGGTTTTTCTGCGCAATGTGAAGGTGATGCTGATCGCGATCGTGGTGGTGCCGGCCGTGCTGGCCAGCACCGTGGTGCTGTTGTACGTGCTGGGCATGAGTTTCAATATCATGACTCTGGGTGGCATGGCGGCGGCGGTCGGCTTGATCATCGACGACGCGATCGTGATGATCGAGCACATCATGCGCCGCCTGCACGCCGGCACCGGCCAGCTGCACCGGCGCGTGCTGGACGCGGCGCTGGAATTTTTGCCGCCGCTGGCCGGCTCGAGCGCCTCCACGCTGGTGATTTTCGTGCCGCTCGCTTTCCTGAGCGGCGTCACGGGCGCTTTCTTCAAGGCGCTGTCGCTGACGATGGCGGCGGACCTGTTCATCTCGTTTCTGGTCACCTGGCTGGCCGTGCCGCTGCTGGCCGACCACTTCCTGAGCGCGGCCGACGCCCAGCCCAAGCCGGACTCGCGTACCAGCGTCTGGATGCAGCGCCACTACCGGCGCGTGCTGCAAGCGCTGCTGGCGCGTCCGCTGCTGGTGCTGCCCGGCGTGCTGCCCTTGCTGCTGCTGGGTGCGCTGGCCTGGAACGCGCTCGGCTCCGGCTTCATGCCCGAGATGGACGAGGGCGGCTTCGTGCTCGACTATCGCAGCGCGCCCGGTACGGCGCTGTCCGAGACCGACCGCCTGCTGCGCCAGGTCGAGCAGATTGTGCGCGCCACGCCCGACGTGGCCAGCTACTCGCGGCGCACCGGCAGCAGCCTGGGGGGCGGCCTGAATGAAGCCAATGAAGGCGACTTTTTCATCCGCCTGAAAACGGGTGAACGGCGCGAGGTCGATCTGGTGATGGACGAGATCCGCAACAAGGTCAATTTGCAGGTGCCCGGCCTGAAGATCGAAATGGCGCAATTGATGGAAGACCTGATCGGCGACCTGACGGCGGTGCCGCAACCGGTCGAGATCAAGCTGTTCATGGACAACCCGGCCGCGCTGGCGGGCACCGCCCAGGCGCTCGCTGAACGGATCAGCAAGATCAGCGGCATCGTGGACGTCAAGAACGGCATCAATCCGACCGGCGACGCGCTCGACATCCGCGTCGATGGTGTGCGCGCCGCGCACGAAGGGATGGACCCGGACGCCATCACGCACCAGCTCGAGAGCCTCATTAGCGGCAGTGTCGTCACGCGCCTGGCCAGCGGCGTGAAGATGATCGGCGTGCGACTGTGGGTGCCCAAGACGCTGCGCGCCACCGACAGCGACCTGGGCAAGCTGCTGATCCACGCGCCGGATGGCCACCTGTTTCCGCTGGCGCGGGTGGCGACGCTGCGCACGCTGAGCGGGCAGGCCCAGATCGGGCGCGACAATCTGAAACGGATGATCGCCGTCACCGCGCGCATCAGCGGGCGCGACCTGGGCTCGGTGATGGCCGACGTCAAACACATGATGGCCACGCCCAAGCTGCTGCCGGCCGGCGCCTACTTTGAACTGGGCGGCTTGTACGAGCAGCAGCAGATCGCGTTTCGCGGTCTGCTGGCGGTGTTCGCAGGCGCCGCCGCGCTGGTGTTTTTGCTGCTGCTGTTCATGTACGAGAGCTTTCGCATCGCGCTGTCGATCCTGATCACGGCCTTGCTGGCCGTGTCGGCCGTGTTCATCGGCCTGTGGATCACCAACAGTCAGCTGAACATTTCGGCCATGATGGGGATGACGATGATCATCGGCATGGTCACCGAGGTGGCCATCTTCTATTATTCCGAACTGCAGGACGTGCGCACCCGCCAGGACGGCGAAGCGGCGCTGATCGAGGCGGGGCTGAACCGCATGCGTCCGATCACGATGACCACCGTGGCCGCCGTGCTGACGCTACTGCCGCTGGCCTGCGCGCTGGGCAGCGGCGCCGAAATGCAGCAGCCGCTGGCGATCGCGATCATTTCCGGGCTGGTGGTGCAACTGCCCTTGGTGCTGCTGCTGATGCCGGTGCTGTGCCACCTGATGCGCGACCGGGTTCGACCCGAATCATGAGTTGTTTTTCGCCCCGCGCCGGCATGTCGGCGCGGGATCCGTCCGATTTGGACGCTCTCACCTGGAATCTTCTGACCATGAACATCATCAAGACACGTTGTGCTGCTGCCGCCCTGCTGCTTGGCGCCGGCCTGTCGCTGGCGGCCCATGCTGACAGCAAACCGTCGATCAGCGCGCAGTGGGCGCTGGGCGACGCCAGCCGCTGGGACTATCTGGAGGTCGAACCGCTGCACCACCGTCTGTTCATCTCGCGCGCCGACCGGGTGCAGGTGCTCGATCTGCCGTCCGGCAAAGTGGCCGGCGAAATCGCCCATACCAACGGCGTGCACGGCATCGCGTTCGCGCCCGACCTCAAGCGCGGCTACACCAGCAACGGCAAGGCCGACAGCGTGACCGTGTTCGACCTCGAGACGCTGGCGACGATCGCAGAGGTGAAGGTAACGGGCGCCAATCCGGACGCGATCCTGTACGACAAAACCTCGCACCACCTGTTTACCTTCAACGGCAAGAGCGCCAACGTGACCGTGTTCGACGCGGCCAGCATGAAGGTGATCGACACCATCAAGGTGGGCGGGCGGCCTGAATTTGCCGTCAGCGACAACGCCGGCAAGATCTATCTGAACATCGAGGACAAGTCCGAGATCAACGTGATCGACGTCGCCAGCAACAAGGTAGTGGCCAGCTGGCCGCTTGGCGCTTGCGAGGAGCCGACCGGCATCGCACTCGACGAAGCGCACGCGCGCCTGTTCTCGGTGTGTCAGAACAAGGTGATGGCGGTGACGGACGCAAACAGCGGCAAGCGCGTTGCCACGCTGGCCATTGGCGAGCATCCCGACGCGGTCATCTACGACGCGGCCACGGCGAACGTGTTTTCCTCGGACGGCGGCGGCACCTTGAGCGTGCTGCACCAGGTCGATGCGGACCACTACGTGCCGGTGACGCAACTGGGCACGCTGAAAGGGGCGAAGACGATGGCGATGGATCACGCCGGCAAGCAGATCTACCTGCCCAGCGTGAGCAACAAGGTGTTTACGGTGTTGGTCGTCACGCCATAAGGCGATGTCGGCGTCCCGTCCGGCTGCGCGATGGCGGGCCGGGCGGCGCGCCGGTGTACTATCGGCCCTCACGAATGAAGGCCTGAGAAGGAAAACCGCGCATGCGCCTGTTGCTGGTCGAAGACGATCCGATGATCGGAGAGAGTATTGAAGATGGACTGCGCGGTGAAAACTACGCGGTCGACTGGGTGCGCGACGGGCGCAGCGCCGAGCTGGCGATCGCCCACGCGGTGTACGACCTGGTGCTGCTTGACCTGGGCCTGCCAAAAATTTGCGGCCTCGATTTCCTGCGTACCTACCGGGCGCGCGGTGGCGATGTGCCGGTACTGATCATGACGGCGCGCGACGCCACCGCCGCCCGCGTTGAAGGGCTCGACGCGGGCGCCGACGATTACCTGGTCAAACCGTTCGACCTGGACGAACTGATGGCGCGCATCCGCGCGCTGCTGCGCCGGCGCGGCGGGCGCAGCCAGCCCAACATCAGCTACGGCGCCGTGACGCTGAACCTGGCCACCCACGAGGTGTTGCTGGCCGGCGCGCCGCTGCAACTGTCGGCGCGCGAATTTTCGGTACTGCGCGCGCTGCTCGACGTGCCCGGCAGCGTCGTCTCCAAAGCCCAGCTGGAAGAAAAGCTGTACGGCTGGAACGAGGAGATCGGCAGCAATGCGATCGACGTCTACATCCACCATCTGCGCAAGAAGCTGGGCGCCGACTTCATCAAGAACGTACGCGGGGTCGGCTACAAAGTGAGCGCGCCGGCGTGAAAAGTATCCGCGCCCAGTTGCTGATCGGTCTGATGTGCGCCACGCTGGCCTGCGCCGTGGTGGCCGGCAGGGTGCTGTACGACGCCGTGCGCGACGAGGCCAACGAATTGTCCGACCTGCAGCTGCGCCAGATCGCGGCGGCCTTGCCGCAGCAGTTCGCCGCCGCGCTCGAGCTGCCGGCGGCCCAGGACCCGGACGAGGACATCGTCATCGAGGTATGGGACGGGCAAGGGCGCTTGCTGTATGCCTCGCGCCCGCAACTGGCCATGCCGCAGTATGCGGGAGCAGGGTTCCACAAGGTGCGTTTTCAGGCGCAGCGCTGGCGCATCTATGGTGAGCGGGGTCACGACCGGGTGGTGCAGGTGGCCCAGCCGATGGCGGTGCGCCAGGCGCTGGCCACCGAGATGGCGCTGCGTCTGGCGCTGCCTTTGCTGGCGTTCGTGGTGGTGCTGGGCGCGCTGATCTACGTCGTCGTCGCGCGCGCGCTGCGCCCGCTTGACGCGGTGGCGCAGGCGGTAGGGTGGCGCTCGGCCCGCGCCTTGCAGCCGCTGCCGGTGGACGCTTTACCGCCGGACCTGCTGCCGATTGTGCTGGCGCTGAACGGCTTGCTGGTCCAGATCGATCAGGCGCTGACGACCCAGCGCAATTTTGTCGCCGATGCGGCGCACGAATTGCGCTCGCCACTGACGGCGCTCAAACTGCAGCTGCAACTGGCCGAGCGGGCCGCCGGCACGGCCCAGCGCGAGCACGCATTTGGCAAGCTGCACGAGCGGCTCGACCGCGCCACGCACCTGGTGTCGCAGCTGTTGACGCTGGCCCGCCACGAGGCGGGCGGGGCGCCGCAGCGCTTCGCGCCGCTCGACCTGCATCTGCTGGCGCAAAGCGTGGTGGCCGACCGCTCGACCCTGGCCGACAGCCGCGCCATCGATCTGGGCGTGCTGGCCGATTCGCAGCCGCTCACCATTGTCGGCGACGGGGAAGGCTTGCGCGTGCTGCTCAATAATCTGGTCGACAATGCGCTGCGCTACACCCAGCCGGGTGGGCAGGTGGACCTGCTGGCCGCGCGCGAGCACGGCCGCGCGCTGCTGCGCGTGATCGACAACGGTCCCGGCGTGCCGGCCCACGAGCGTGAAAGGGTGTTCGATCGCTTCTATCGGCCCGACGGCAATCTGGACTGGGGCTGCGGGTTGGGCCTGTCGATCGTGCGCAATATCGCCCAGTTGCACGGGGCCGAACTGCGTTTGTCGGACAGCGCGGGCAGTTCGGGCCTGACGGTCACGCTGATCTTCCCTGCACAAGCGGGCAGCAACGTCAGCGACGCGCAGCGGCCAGCGCTGGCGTCCTAGACCAGGCCGGTACGCTGCGGGTGCGCCCGCTGGCGCGCGCATGCCCGCCGAATCCCCGCGCGTTGTGATTTTGCACAGCCGGGCTGCCGCAGGAGCCAAAGTCGTGCTTGCCGCGCCATTCTCACCTTCCTTGGTCCGAATTTGATGTGCGTCACTTTTATCTCAAATAAACCCTTTAGAGTGATTCTTTGTTGATCGCGCGTAATTGCGGTCCATGCAATTAAAGAAGGCGTCGGAATCGATCATTTCCGACGCGCGGCGCCAGGCGGTCATTGCTGGCACTTAAGGGGAGAGCGTACACATGAAATCCATCGTTTTGAAATGTCTGGCCGCGCTGTGCCTGGCCAGTCCGCTGGTGGCGCAGGCGCTGCCAGCCTTCGCGCGCCAGACCGGCCAGAACTGCGTGGCTTGCCACGCCGGCGGCCAGTTTCCTGAACTGACCAGCTACGGGCGCCTGTTCAAGATGACCGGCTACACGATCGGCACGCGCGGCGTGCCGCTGTCGGTGATGGCGGTGGCCAGTCGCAGCAAGACCAGCGTGCCCACCGATGACGGCGCATTTGCCAAGGACGGCGCAACCATCTTCCAGACCGGCAGCGTGTTTTTGGCTGGCAAGGTGAGCGAAAACATCGGCGTGTTCGCCCAGGCGACCTATAACAATTACGACAGCCAGGACCCGGACTCGGGGCGCTGGCAGGGCAAGTGGGGCTCGGACAACTTCGACCTGCGCTACGCCGACCGCTTCATCGACGACAAGCGCGACCTGATCGTGGGACTGTCGCTCAACAATAATCCGTCGATCGCCGATCCGTGGAACACCGCGCCGGCCTGGATGCAGTACGTGCCGACCCAGTTCGGCGTGACTGGGCCGGACGCGGCGCCCATCGTCGCGCAATTGGGCGGGCAGGTGGCCGGGGTTGCCGCCTACGGCTTCTGGAATCAAACGCTGTACGCCGAAGTGGCCGCGTATCAGACCGCCAACGGCGCCTGGTCGTTTCTGAGCCAGGGCACGGCCGACGCCGACCAGATGAAACTCAAGGGCAGCAATCCCTATGTGCGGCTGGCGTTAAGCCACGACTGGGGGCCGCACAGTGCCATGGTGGGCATGTTTGCGCTCAACGCCAACGTGTATCCGGATAACCTCAACCCCAGCGGGCCGACCACCCAATACCGCGACCGGGGCATCGATGCGCAATACCAATACCTGCTCGACCCGCACACGGCAACCGTACAGGTCAGTTACATCCGCGAGAGCATCGACAATGGCGACGTGACGGGCGTGGCGGAGAATGCGCACAACACCCTGCACCAACTGCGCGTCAAGGGCAGCTACGTGTATCGCGCCAAATATGGCGCCAGTCTGAGTTATTTCAGCACCACCGGCAGCTCGGACGCCACCGCCTATCCGGACGCGGCGGCCAATCCGGACACGCGCGGCTGGGTCCCCGAAGTATTCTGGACGCCGGTGCAGTATTTGCGTGTGGGCGCGCAGTATTACGCGTTCGATCGCTTCCACGGCGCGTCCGCCAATTACGACGGCGCCGGCCGTATGCCAAAAAATAACAACACGCTATTTGTCTACATGTGGGGAGCCTACTAATGAACAGCCATCCTTCGAGCTTGCGCGCAATGCCAGACGCGCCATCGCCACGCAGCTATCCGCAACCCCGGCGCGCCTGGAGCGGCTGCTGTCTGGTATTTGCCGCTGCCGCCATGCTGGGCGGGTGTTCATCGGTCGAGCGCTCGCGTGCCTTGGGTGACCCGGCGGTGGCGCCGACCACCATCGCCGCGCAGGTATGTTCTTCTTGCCACGGTCTGGGCGGCGTGTCGGTGTCGCCCAATTTCCCCAACCTGGCCGCGCAAATGCCCGCCTACCTCGAGGCGCAACTGAAGTCGTTCAGAGGCCACGGCCGGCGCGATCCGGCCGGCTTCGAATACATGTGGGGCATCAGCGCGCGCCTGAGCGATGCGCAGATCGCCGGACTGGCCAGCTATTTCGCCGCACAACCTGCGGCGCATCAGCACTCGCGCGACGCGCAGCTGGAAAAACAGGGGCAGGCCATTTTCGAGCAGGGCATCCCCGCTGCTGGCGTGGCGGCCTGTGTTGCCTGTCATGGCAGCAAGGGTGAGGGCATGGCCAGCTTTCCGCGACTCGCGGGGCAACACGCCGACTATATCGCCAAGCAGTTGGTGGTGTTTCAGCGCACCGACGAGCGGCCCGAGGGCAGCATCATGAAGACGATTGCCCACTCGCTCACGGCCGACAATATCGCCAGCCTTGCCGCCTACGTGCAGGCTATTCCGGTCAGCAAGTAAGGCAGTTCGAGCGGGCCGGTCCTCGGCGGCGCAGGCTGTGATGCCGGCGCCGTCGGGGCAGGATGTGGCGGTTGCTTGCCGGGACAGCGCGCGCCGCGCACAGTGGCTGGCGCGCGCCGTCACGTTGGCCAATCGGCGCGCGTCGCCGCAGGACCTTACTTGGCCATGCCAGGCGCGGCCGCTTCCATCTTGTCCATCCGGTCCATCATCATCTGCATCATCATCTGCATCATGTCCATGCGCTTTTGCAGCGCTTGCGGCGACATCGGCTTGGCGGCGCCTGATTCCATCATGCCGTTCATCATCGACATGCCGTCGTGCATGGTCTTCATATGCTCGGCCATCAAGGCCTTGCGCTCCTCCGGCGTCTTCGCGGCCATCATCTTTTCATGCATGTCGTGCATGGCCTTCATCGGATCGTCCGCCTTGGGCGCTGGGTCGGCCGATTTGGCGGACGCCTTTACCGATGCCTTGCTGGACGCCGATGCCGACGCTGACGGATGGTGTTCGTCGCTTGGCGCGGGCGTGCCGGCCAGCGCGAAGCCGGTGGTGACGGATAGCGCGATTGCCAGCGGCAGGGCGTAGCGTGATTTCATGTCATTCTCCATGGGTAGAAATTATCGTGTGATGGCCAAAATTGGCGCGCAGACGCGTTTCATACTAAGGACGCTGATCGTGAAATTGCATGATCTACATCAAAAACCCCCTCAATTGATGAGCTCCGACAAGCGCGACTCACCGTTGGAGAAACGCGCATCGCCGCGTACACCTGGCATGCTGTTCTGGCAAAAATGCTGTGTTACACTAGGCCGATGAATCGCGTGATGAAGACATTTCTCGTTTGGCTGTTGCTGCTTGCACTCCCTTTGCAGGGATATGCGGCGGCAACCATGCTCACGTGTTCAATGGACGCGCATCGCCTGGTGACGGACGTCGCGGCAGAGCATCAGCATGCCGGCGCCGCGCATGTGCACGCCGAGCACGCCAACGATCAGCAAACGTCGCACGACCCGTCGCACGACAAGCACGACAAGCGCTGCAATGCTCCCTGCAATGCCTGCCAGGTGTGCTGCCTGGGGGCGATGCTCATGTCGTCCAACGATTGGCTGTCAGGCCAGATGGCGACTGATCTTCCCTCGGCCGCCCCAGCCGAGATGTTTACTGGCCACATTCCCGGTGCCCTCGAACGGCCCCCCCGCTTCTTCCTCGTCTAGTTTGCTTGCCTGAATTGGGCGCGACGCTTTGCCGTCGTCCCTGCGTCACGGCTTGGCCCAAGTGCGCCTGTGCGCGCGCCGGTCATGCGCTGCCTTGATGCGAGCTTCCGGCACTGCCCAGCCCTCGGTCCGTCGCACGCTGTTGCGTCGGCGCCGATCAGCGTTCACTGATTCGAAGGAAAACACCATGACATCATCGATAGCCGCAATCGGCTTGCTGGCGACGCTGCTTGCGTTGCCGGCGTTGGCGGCGTTGGCGCACGACAGCCACGCCGCAGCACACGACCAACACCATACGCACGCTCAATTTGACCCGGCGACGGCGCGCCAGACGGAATTTGGCATCGCCGGCGACCCCAAGCAAGTGACCCGCGTGATTGCCTTGCGCATGGGCGACGACATGCGTTTTACGCCCGCCGACCTGACGATCAAGCAGGGTGAAACGGTACGCCTGGCGCTCAGTAATAAGGGCAAGATGCTGCACGAAATCGTGCTCGGTAGCGCCGCCGGCCTGCAGGAGCACGCTGCGATGATGCGTCAGCATCCGGGCATGGCGCATAGCGCGCCGAACATGTTGCACGTCCCGCCCGGCAAGCACGGCGAGGTGGTATGGCGCTTTAACCAGGCTGGCCAGTTCGAGTTCGCCTGCCTGATTCCCGGTCATTACGAGGCGGGCATGAAGGGCACGATCACGGTCGTCGCCGCGACCGGCCAGGCGGCCAAATAATGGCGCTCATCGACTTAGCCAATGGTGCGCGCCCGCGCCGCGCGGCGCCATGGCTGCTCGCAGTCGCGGCCATGCTGGGCGGCGCGCACGCACAGGCGCAGACGCTGCACGATGCGTTTGAAGCGGCCTGGATGCGCCAGCCAGCCCAGCGCGCGCACACCGAGCGCGCAGCCGAACTCGATGCCAGGTTGCGCGCCACGCAGGCGCTGACCCCCGAGCCTGGCTCGCTCACGCTGGGCCAGCGCAGCGATCAGCTGGGCAGCAAGCTTGGCCGGCGCGAAACGGAAATCGAGTTCGGCGCGCCGCTGTGGCTACCCGGACAGCGCACGCGCCAGCATGCCGTCGTCGCGGGCGAGCAACTGGTCTACGCGGCCAGCCAGCAGGTGGCGCGCTGGCAGCTGGCCGGCGAATTGCGCGAAGCCTGGTGGCAGGCGCGTCTGGCCGATGCCGAACGCGCGCTGGCAAGGCAGCGCAGCGCCAGTGCCGCCGCGCTGGCGGGCGACGTGGCGCGCCGTGTGAAAGCGGGCGAGCTGGCCCGGGTCGACGCCAACCGCGCGCAAGGCGAGCTGCAGTCGGCCCAGATCGGCATGGGCGAGTCCGAGTCGCGTGCGCTGCGCGCGCGGCTGCAGTTCACGGCGCTCAGCGGAGTGACCGATCTGCCGTTGGCCGACGAGGTGGCGGCAAGTGCCAATGACGCCGTCCATCCGCGCCGCCTGCTCGGTGCGCAGCAAAGCGCGCTGGCGCAAAGGCGCATTGAGCACGCCGCCGCGACGCGGCGCGACGCGCCCGAGTTGTCGCTGGGCGTGCTGCGCGAGCGCGCCAGCGCCGCCGACACTTACGGCAACAGCGTCGCGCTGCGCCTGAAGATCCCGTTTGCCAGCGACGCGCGCAATCAGCCGCGCATGGCGGCGGCGCTGGCCGAACGGGCCGAGGCCGAGGCCACGCGCGACAACGACAGCGCGCGCATCGACGCCGACGTGGCCAGCGCGCGCGCCGATGTGACGCAGGCGCAAGCGGCGCTGCTGCTGGCGACGACGCGCAGCGAACTGGCACGCGACACGCTGGAGTTGCTCGAACGATCATTCCGGCTCGGCGAGCTGGACTTGCCGACCCGCCTGCGCGCCGACGCCGAGCGCTTCGACGCCGAGCGCATGTTGCTGCGCGCCCGGCTCGACGTCGGCCGCGCCGTTTCCACATTCAATCAAGCATTGGGAGTGTTGCCATGACAACGCATCAACGTATCGCCGCCGCCTTGCTGGGCGTGCTGCTGGGCGCCGCCGCGCAGGCTCACGACGGCCACGACGACGCACCCGCCACGCCCCAGGGCGCAGCGCTGGCGCCAAGCTTCGAAGCGCATTCCGATCTGTTCGAACTGGTGGGCAGCGCGCAGCACGGCAGCGTGACGATCTTCCTCGATCGCTATGCCGACAACGCGCCCGTCACCAACGCCAGCATCGAGATCGAGTCGGGCAAGGTCAGCGGCGTGGCGACCCCGAATGCGGACGGCAGCTACAGCTTCAAGTCGGCGCTGTTCGACCGGCCCGGACAGGTGCCGCTGACCATCACCATCACGGCCGGACAGGAGTCGGACCTGCTGGCCGCCAATCTGCTGCTGCCGCCCGCCGCAGCGCCCGCGCACGGGACCGCCGCATGGGGCGCGCTGACGCCGCTCGCCGGCGCCGCCTCCGTGCTGCTGGCGGTGCTGGCCGCACTGGCCGCCCGACTCGCGCTGCACAAGCGGCGCACCCGTCACCAAGGAAGCGCATCATGAAGACCTTTATCATCATCATCATCATCGCGCTGGCGCTGGCCTGCGCCACGGAGGCGCCGGCGCACGACGGCCACGCCGACGCGCCGGCCGCGCCGATTGCCAACGCGCCGCAACGCATGGGCGACGGCAGCGTGTTTCTTCCCAAGCTGTCGCAACGGCAGATGGCGATCCGCACCGTGCTGGCCCAGCGCAAGGAGCTGGCCCGCACCGTCGAACTGAACGGCAAAGTGATCAGCGATCCGAACGCCGGTGGCAAGGTGCAAGCCAGCTTTGCCGGACGCGTCGAAGCGGGACCGCATGGCCTGCCATCGCTGGGGCAAAGCGTGCGCAAGGGCGAGGTGCTGGCCTACATCCGGCCGACGGCGGCGCCGATCGAACGGGCCAATCAGCTGGCCCAGGCGGCCGAGCTGCGCGCCAACAAGACGCTGGCGCAACAGCGCCTGGCGCGCCTTGAACAACTGGCGGGCAGCGTGCCGCAAAAAGACATCGACGCGGCGCGCCTGGAGCTGCAAAGCGTGAGTGAACGGCTGGCCGCCGTCGGCGCCAGCGTCAGCGGCGTCGAGGCGCTCGCCGCGCCGAACGGCGGCGTCATTGCGGCTACCAGCGTGGTGGCCGGCCAACTGGTCGATGCGCGCGAACTGCTGTATGAGATCGTCGACCCGGCCGGCCTGCGCATCGAAGCGCTGGCCTACGACGCGCAGCTGGCGGCCAATATCGCCGGCGCGAGCGTCAGTCCGGCAGCGGGCAGCACGCTGGCGCTCGATCTGGTTGGCGCCGGGCGGGTGTTGCGCGAGCAGGCCATTCCGATCCAGTTCCGCCTGCATGGCGACGCGGGCAAGGTGGCGCTGCTGTCGCTGGGCCAGCCGCTCAAGGTGCTGGTGCAAACGCGCGCACGCCTTACCGGGGTGGCGTTGCCAGCCGGCGCGCTGGTCAAGAACGCCGCCAACGAGGACATCGTGTGGGTGCACAGCGATGCGCAGCGCTTTGTCGCGCGCACGGTGCGCAGCGCAGCGCTCGATGGCGCCAACGTCGTCGTCACCGACGGCATCGCCCCCGGCGAGCGCGTGGTGGTGCAGGGCGCGTCACTGTTAAACCAGGTGAGGTAGACGATGTTTACTTTTCTTGTCAATGGCAGCTTGCGCAATCGCCTGCTGGTGCTGGCCGGCGCGGCGCTGATGATGGTGCTCGGTGCGCTGGCCCTGACGACGTTGCCGGTCGATGTATTTCCCGACCTGAATCGTCCCACCGTGACGGTGATCACCGAGGCGGGCGGCATGGCGCCCGAGGAGGTCGAACAGTTGGTCACCGTGCCGCTCGAGACAAGCATGAATGGCATGCCCGGTGTGACCAGTGTGCGCTCGGTGTCGAGCGTGGGCCTGTCGTTCCTGTACGTGTCGTTCGACTGGAACGTGGACATCTACCGCGCGCGCCAGATGGTGAGCGAGCGCCTGACGCTGGTGCGCGAGCAGTTGCCACCCGGTGCCACGGCCACGATGGGGCCGGTCACCTCGATCATGGGCGAAGTGATGCTGCTGGCGCTGCCGGTCGACGCGCGCCGCACGACGCCGATGGCAGTGCGCGAATACGCCGACTGGGTGATGCGCCCGCGCCTGCTCGGCCTGCCCGGCATCGCCCAGGTGATACCGATCGGCGGCGAAGTGCGCCAGTTCCAGGTCCAGCCGGACACCGCGCGCATGGGCGAGCTGGGCGTCACGCTGGACCAGCTTGACACGGCATTGCGCAATTTTTCGGGCAATACCAGCGGCGGGTTCATGGAATTGAACGGGCGCGAATACCTGATCCGCAATCTGGGCCGCACCTCGCGCCTGGACGACCTGCAAGGCCTGGCGGTGGGCTTCAAGAACGGCCAGCCAATTTTACTCAAGCAGGTGGCTGCGGTGCGCTTTGCCGCCGCGATCCGGCGCGGCGACGCCGGCTACAACGGTGCGCCGGCCGTCATCCTCAGCATCCAGAAGCAGCCCAACGCCGACACCGTGCAGCTCACGCGTGCGATCGAAGGCGCGCTGGCCGAGCTGCAAAAGTCGCTCCCGGCGGGCATCGAGAAACCGCAGATCACAATGCGCCAGGCCAGCTTCATCGAAGCGTCGATCGGCACGCTGCAAGGCAAACTGATGACAGCGGCGGCGGTGGTGGCGCTGATCCTGTACCTGTTCCTGGCCAGCTGGCGCACCACGCTCATTTCGCTGACGGCGATTCCGGTGTCGCTGTTGTGCGCGGTCCTGGTGTTCAGGTATTTCGGCATGTCGATCAACACGATGACGCTGGGCGGCCTGACGATCGCGATCGGCGAACTGGTCGACGACGCCGTGGTCGGGGTTGAAAACGTGCTGCGCCGGCTGCGCCTGGAGCGGGCCAAGTCCACGCCGGCGCATGCGCTGCTGCTGATCGCGCGCGCCACGCTGGAAGTGCGCTCGGCGATCCTGTACGCGACCATCATCGTGGTGCTGGTGCTGGTGCCGCTGTTTTTCCTGCCCGGCATGGAAGGGCGCCTGATGCAGCCGCTGGCGATCGGTTACATCGTGTCTCTGCTGGCGAGCATGCTCGTGTCGGTGACGCTCACGCCCGTGATGGCCTACTACCTGCTGCCGCACATGCCCCAGCTGGAACACGGCGAGCCGCGCTTGCTGGCGCGCCTGAAGGCAAGCTACGGGCGCAGCCTGCAGTGGGCGCTGGCCCATCCGAAGGCGCTGCTGGCGGGCGGCGCCGTGCCGGTGCTGTGCGCGCTGGTGTCGCTGCCATTTTTTCCGCGCACGTTTCTGCCACCATTCAACGAAGGTTCGGCCGTGATCGGGGTGCGTCTCAATCCTGGCACCACCTTGTCCGAGTCGGTCGCGCTGGCGCGCCAGGCCGAGACGCTGCTGCGCACGATCCCCGAAGTGGAGCAGGTGGGGCGCCGCTCGGGCCGGGCCGAACTGGACGAACATGCCGAAGGCGTGCACGTGAGCGAACTCGATATCAAGCTCAAGCGTTCGGGCAGGTCCACCGGCGCGATCTACGCCGATCTGCGCAAGGTGCTGGCCAGCCTGCCCATGTCGATCAGCGTCGGGCAGCCCATTTCGCACCGCATCGACCATATCCTGTCGGGCGTGCGGGCCCAGATCGCCATCAAGATCTTCGGCGACGATCTGGACGTGCTGCGCGCGCAGGCGGGCGCGCTGCAGCGCGCGCTGGCGCCGATCGACGGCCTGGCCGACCTGGAAATCGAGAAGCAGGTGCTGACCCCGCAGGTCAAGATCCGCGTCGACTACCAGCGCGCCGCGCGGGTCGGGCTGGCGCCGGCGGCGCTGTTGGCCGAATTGCAGACGCTGACCGACGGCGCGCGCCTGAGCCAGATTGTCGAAGGCAACCGGCGCTTCGACCTGGTGCTGCGCCTGCCCGACGAGGCGCGCTCGCTCGACGGCTTGCAGCGCATCATGCTCGACACGCCGGCCGGGCGGGTACCGCTGTCGACGCTGGCCACGATCGAGGACACCGATGGCCCGAATCAGATCAGCCGTGACGACGGCAAGCGGCGCATTGTGCTGTCGGCCAGCGCGCAGGGACGAGCGCTGTCGGACGTCATCGCCGACGTGCGCGCGGCGGTGGCCAAGACGGCGCTGCCGGCCGGCTATTTCATCACCATGGGCGGGCAGTTCGAGGCGCAGGAGCAGGCCAGCCGCACTATCGGCTTGCTGTCGATCGGCTCGCTGATGTTGATCTTCGTGATCCTGTACAGCCGCTATCGGGCGGTGCCGCTGGCGCTGATGATCATGTCGAACATCCCGCTGGCGCTGGTGGGCGGCGTGATCGGCCTGTGGCTGTCGGGCCAGCCGTTGTCGGTGGCGGCGCTGGTCGGCTTCATCACGCTGGCCGGCATCAGCGTGCGCAACGGCATCCTCAAGGTCAGCCACTACATCAACCTGTGCAGCAGCGAAGGCGAAGTGTTTGGCCTGCCGATGATCGTGCGCGGCTCGATCGAACGCCTGACGCCGGTGCTGATGACGGCGCTGGTGGCGGCCTTCGCGCTGGCGCCGCTGCTGTTCGAGGCGGAGATGCCGGGCACCGAGATCCTGCACCCGGTCGCGGTGGTGATTTTCTCCGGACTGATCAGCTCGACCCTGCTGGACGCCTACCTGACGCCGGCCATGTTCTGGCTGTTTGGCGGCGCACCGCTGCAGCGCCTGCTGGCCGACGGGGATGCCGAACCGTTTTAGAATACGCGCAATGATGCCGCGCGCCGCAGCTGGTGCGCGGCGATCGACCAACACTTTTTTGCTAACATCGAGGCTCAACATGACACGCACACTGACTTTCTTGATCGCCGGCCTGGCGTTTTCCGCGCTGGCGTTCGCCCATGGCGTCGAGGCGCCCAAGCACGGGGGCGTGATGGCGCAGGTCGACGACATCAACTACGAGCTGGTGGCCAAGGCCGACAGCATCGCCATCTACGTCAGCGAACACGGCAAGAACGTCGCCACGACGGGTGCGACGGCCAAGGTGACACTGCTCAGCGGCGGTGCAAAGAGCGCCGTCGAGCTTGCGCCCGCTGGCGACAACAAACTCGCAGCGACGGGGGTGTTCACCGTGGCGGTGGGCACCAAGGTTGTCTCGCAAGTGACGCTGGCTGGCAAGCCGAGCGTCACCGCGCGCTTCGAGCTCAAATGAAGCGCGCCCTGAATCTGGCGCGCGCCGCATCCGGAGTACAACACGATGAGTGACTTGGACGCCTGGAACCAGGCGCTATTCCTGCGTATCAACGGCGCGCCCGCAACGCCGGCGTGGCTGATTCACAGCGCGACCGGTATCGCAGAAGATCTGATATACCTGATCCCCGTGCTGTTGCTGGGGTTCTGGCTGTGGGGCGACACGGCGCGGCGCGGTGTGGCGCTCAAAGCCTGCCTGGTGACGTTTGGCGCGCTCGCGCTGGCGCAGGCGATCGGCGCGATCTGGCCGCACCCGCGTCCCTTCATGCTCGCGCTGGGGCAGCTGTGGATGCCGCACGCGCCCGACCCGTCCTTCCCCAGCGATCACATGACGGTGTTTGCCGGCGTCGCCCTGACGCTGCTGTTGGACGGCGCGCTGTGGTTCGGCGCAGCGGTCTTGTTGCTGGGCGTCGGTGTGGGCTGGACGCGGGTCTTTCTGGGCGTGCACTTCCCGTTCGACATGCTGGGCGGGCTTGGTGTGGCGGCGCTGGCGTACGCACTGGTGACGCCCGTATGGCGCGCGATGGCGCTGCCGGTAACGGCGCTGCTGCTCAAGCCGTATCGTCTGCTGCTGGCCAAACCGATCGCGTTTGGCTGGGTGCGTCCTTAGACTGGCGATGCTGGCGAATGTTTAAGTAGCGATTGCAACATATCTTGTCGTTGACGCGACATTGCTCTATCATGGGGTGATGGAAGCTGTGAATGAAACGACATGGTTGCTGCTCGTCGTCAGCCTGCCGACCGACAGCGCAACGGCGCGCATGCGCATCTGGCGCGCGCTAAAGGCGCTGGGCTGCGGCGCCATGCGCGATGGCGCCTACCTATTGCCCGATCGCGCGCCATTGCAGCAGCAACTGCGCGAGCTGGCCGATGAGACCGTCCGCGAAGGCGGCAGCGCATGGTTGCTGTCGGTGCAGGCCCAATCGGCCGACGAGTGTGCCGCCTACCGCGGCCTGTTCGAGCGCGCCACCGACTACGCGCATTGGCTGGCGAGGCTGGTGAGCGCACGCGCGACGCTGTCCGGGCTGGTGCCGGCCGACCTGAACCGCCTGGTGCGCAAGCTGCGGCGCGAGTTTGATGCCATCGCGGCGATCGACTACTTTCCGACCGAGGCGCAGAGCCGGGCCGAGGCGGCGTGGCGCGACTTCATGCACGTGGCCGACACCATCGTCTCGCCCGGCGAACCGCAAGCGGTCGAGGCGCCGGTGCAACAGCGCGCCGTGGCCGACTATCAGGGCCGCGTATGGGCCACCCGACGCCTTCTGTGGGTCGATCGGGTCGCCAGCGCCTGGCTGATTAAACGCTTCATCGACCGCAGCGCGCGCTTTGTGTGGCTGGCCACGCCGGCCGACTGCCCGCCGGACGCGCTCGGCTTCGACTTCGACGGCGCCGCATTCACCCACATCGGCGCGCGCGTCAGCTTCGAGGTGCTGCTGTCCAGCTTCGGCCTCGAGCACGACCATGCGCTGATGCGTCTGGGCGCGCTGGTGCATGCGCTCGATGTCGGCGGCTCCTACGTGCCCGAGGCGAGCGGTGTCGAAGCGATGCTCGCCGGGTTGCGCCAGCAAGTGCCGGACGACGATCAGCTGCTGGCCGACATGGGCATCGTGCTCGATGCACTGCACGCGCATTTTTCCAATCAGCCATCGACGGCAAGCAAGACCTAAGGAGCAGACCATGGACGCAATTGACACGGGCGACACGGGCCTGTCGCGGCCCGCCTACACCTTGTGGCAGCTGGTGCGCTACATGCTGCGTCTGGGCGCGCTCGGTTTCGGCGGACCGGTGGCGCTGGTCGGTTACATGCAGCGCGATCTGGTCGATGCGCGCCGCTGGATCAGCGCGGGCGACTACAAGGAAGGGCTGGCGCTGGCCCAGCTGGCGCCCGGTCCGCTGGCCGCGCAACTGGCCATTTACATGGGCTACGTCCACTATCGGATCGCCGGCGCGACGCTGGCCGGACTGGCGTTCGTGTTGCCCTCGTTCCTGATGGTGGTGGCGCTGGGCTGGGCGTATGTCCACTTCGGCGGCCTGGCCTGGATGCAGGCGGTGTTCTACGGCGTCGGCGCGGCAGTGATCGGCATCATCGCCATGAGCGCCAAGAAGCTCACCGCGAAGAGCATCGGCAAGGACAAGCTGTTGTGGGCGATTTATCTGCTGCTGGCGGTGGTGACGGTGGCGACCGAATCGGAAATCGCCTGGCTGTTCATCGCCGCCGGCGTGCTGGTCTGGCTGCTGCGGGCGCCGCCCGCGTGGCCGGGCAAGGGCAATCTGGCGGGACTGGGCCTGGCCCACATGCCGGCGCTGCCGGGCGTGGCCGGTGCGCTGGACGGCTCGCTGCTGGCGCAAATCGCACTGTATTTCGGCGAAGCGGGCGCCTTCGTGTTTGGCTCGGGCCTGGCGATCGTGCCCTTTCTGTACGGCGGGGTGGTCACGCATTTTCACTGGCTCAACGACAAGCAGTTCGTCGATGCGGTGGCGGTGGCGATGATCACGCCCGGTCCGGTCGTCATCACGGTCGGCTTTATCGGCTACCTGATCGCCGGCCTGCCAGGCGCCTGCGTGGCGGCGCTGGCCACCTTCGTGCCGTGCTATTTGTTTACCGTGATCCCGGCGCCGTATTTCAAAAAATACGGCAAGCTGCCTGGCGTGCTGGCGTTCGTCGATGGCATCACGGCGGCGGCGATCGGCGCCATCACCGGTTCGGTGATCGTCATCGCCAAGCGCTCGATCATCGACCTGCCGACGCTGACCATCGCGATCGGCGCCGCGCTGTTGTTGTGGCGTTTCAAAAAGCTGCAGGAGCCGGTCGTGGTGGCCGCCGCGGCCGCACTGGGACTGCTGATTCATCCCTTGCTGCACTGACGCGCGCAAGGAGTTTGGCAAGCGGGGCAGGGCGGCCCCATCGCAGACATCGGCCCGCACCGAAGCAGCGCAGCATGCAATGGATCACCCGTGAACGTGCGAAAATCGACCGGATCGCCTGCCCGTGACTGATCGCGCTTCACCGATGCGCAGGCGCAGTTTTTGTATGTGCCAAGCGGCGAGGTGCTGCGCGTGGCGCGGGAAACGGGCGCCGTACCGTACGACCTCCCCGGCGTTGAACTGAGCCATGTGGGCCAGTTGTGCAGCTTCGACGCCTTCCTGAAAAATATGCACTGACCGATCCCGCCTTGCAGCAACTGGCGCTGATCGTGCGCGGCGCCGACACCGCCCGGCTGGACTTGACGCCTCAGTCGGTCGGCCTGTACGCGCTCTCGCTGGGCCTGTCGAAAACCCATGCCGACGACCATGCGATGCTCAAGGTTGGCATGCTGATGTACGAGGCGCTGTTCGCCTGGTGTCAGCAGTGTCAGGGCGAAACGCATCGCTGGCCGCCGGCGATGAACTAAGCGCCGGCGCCGTCGAAGCGCACTGCGCCGATGCGCGTCGCAGGGGCGCAGTGCTCGATCAGATGCCGGCCAGGCCTTGCAGGCTCAGTTTGCTGGCCGTGCCGATGACCTGCTCATTGAGCTTGGTGAGTACGCCGTTGACGTCGATGCTGTAGGCCACCACCTTGTCGTCGCCCAGATAGTCGGCGTACAGGAATTTTCCGTCCGGGCTGACCCACGAGTCGCCCGAGACGCTGTTCACACCTGGCAGTACGCCCGCTTCCTGGGCCGCTTTTGCGCTGAGCAGATTGAGCGCACCGCTGGCGCCGACGCTGTACGAGGAGATCGTGCCGGCGCCGTTGCCCACGTAGGCGAACTTGCCGCTTGGCGTGGCGACCAGCCAGCATGGCGCCGCCTCGCCGCTGAACACCGAGCCGATCAGTGTCAGCGCGCCGGTATTGGCCAGCGTGTAGGACGCCAGCGCCTTGCCGGCGATGTCGCTCGACAGGTACACCGATGCGCTGGCAAACGTGCCGGCGAACGGGGTGTTCACGCCGGCGCTATTGGTGACGGGTGAGCCCAGTGTGCCTGCCTTGTCCATCGGATAGGACACCACCGCGTTCGAGCCCGTGCCGGCGCTGACGACGACGAAATTGGCGTCGGGCGACACCACCACCTGGGTCGGCGTCATGCCGGCCGCGCCGGCGGGCAGGCTGTATAAGCCCAGTTGGGCCAGCGACCCGTCGGCCTGCAAGGCGTAGGCACCCAGCTGGTTGGCGCCGGACTGGAACACGACATACACAAAGCCGTTGCGCACCGCCAGGCTGGTCGGGACGGCGCCCAGCAGATGGCTGGTTTTCTTGAGCGTCAAATCGCCGCTGGACTGGTCGATGGCGAACACCGACACCGATGCGTCGCCCGCGTTGACGGCCAACAGCATCGTCTTGTCGGCGCTGATGACGACGCTGTTCTGGCTCACCAGCGAGTTCGGCACGGCACTGGTGGTACCCGGCTTGACGCCGTTCAGGCCGGCGCCACCGGAGGCGGCGCGATTCTTGACGCTGATGGTGCCGTCGGCGGCGCGCACCATGTGCACGATCATGTTCGCCGTTTCATTGGTCTGTGCATACAGCTGGTTGGCCAGCGGCGCTGGCGGTGGCGGCGTCACCAGCGCCACCGGTGTGGACGTCGAGCTGCCGCCGCAGGCGCTAAGCGCGAGCGCCAAGGCCGTCAGGCAGAGTGCGGAAAGGGCGGGGCTGGTGGCGCGCGATGAAATGATGGTCATGTGTTGCTCCTGAATGTGAAGGGAAGGGGGTGTTTTCTGAATGGTCAAATCCGAAAGTAGAGTTCTGTCGGAGTCCATCAGCGCTTCCTTACACGGCATTCAAGTTTTCTTTTTTGATGCGCGGCGTGGCGCAGACAGCCGATGGCCCGCACGGCAAAGGGCCGGCATGCCATCGGTGCGCCAGGCGCTTAGTCCTGGTTGGGTTGGTGCAGTAGTTTGGCGCTGTGTGCGGCTGCTTGCTGATCGCGCTGCAAGTGGGCGATCAGGCTGTGCTGAGGATCTTGCCGGCCCCACTGGTCGAAATACACCAGCTCTTCGATCGGCAGACGGGGCAGCCAGCCGGCCGTTTCCAGCTCCGGTTTGGTGTGGAAATGGCTGACATAGCCGACGCACAGATAGGCGATCGGCGTGATGCGTTTCGGGATGCCCAGCGCAGCTTGCAAATCGTCCTGATTGAAGATGCTGACCCAGCCCACGCCCAGACCTTCGGCGCGCGCGGCCAGCCACAGGTTCTGCACCGCGCACACGCTGCTGTACAGGTCCATGGTTTTTACATGGGTGCGCCCGATCACCACGGGCCCCGTGCGTGCGCGGTCGCAGGTGATGCAGATGCCAATCGGCGCTTCAAGGATGCCTTCCAGTTTCAGGTTCTGGTAGGTGCTGCGCCGTTCGGGCGCGAACTGCTCGCCCGCCTCGGCGTGCGCGGTGGCAAACGCCGCCTGCACTTTGCGCTTGACCACCTCCGATTGCACCACCAGGAAATTCCACGGTTGCATGAAGCCGACCGAGGGCGCATGGTGGGCCGCGTTCAGCACGCGGCTGAGGACATCGTCCGGCACCGGTGTGGGCAAAAACTGGCCGCGTACATCGCGGCGCGAAAAGATCGCGTGATACACGGCCGCACGGGCCTGTTCGGCAAACGCGTGCGTGTCCTGAACGGCTTGCGCCGGCGTGGTTTTCATGGCATTCCCCTGACGTGAAAAGTGAGACGCGCACTGGCCGTGCGACGCAAACAATTTCAGGCCGGTCTTCTGACTTGGGATCATCTGAAGCAGACGCCTTCCCGGCTTGCGCCAGTGGCATGTTTGCCTGCTTCATCCTCCTCACAGCGGTGGGCACGTGGCGGAATTGCACCGCCTTCCCGATTCTCCTGTCGCGGTCACGCGACGGGCACCTGAAGGGCGCCATCATCGGGCGTCGCGGCAGGGCGTGTCAAGTAGGGACGATGGTTTGCCCTGATGCCGCGCGTATCAAGCGTCGGGTTGCCCGGGCCGGGCCGGCGCGCTTGAGCTCGGGCGCAATTGACAACGCCCGGCGACGCATTGCACGCCCGGGTCGGTGACCAGCATGCAGTCGCTCAGGCGGCCGGCACGTGTCTGCTCGGCCTTGGCCGCCTCGGCGTGCCGCGCGACCAGCCCAGCCAGGCGCGCCGCGTCGGCATGGTTGCTTGACCAGGCCAGAAACCCGGCCGGTCCGCCGCACGCCTTGACCCCGACCGCGATGCTGTGGCATTGCTCGGCGCGAACGCAGCTGGCATCGCCAACCTCGGCCTCGATCAACTGCCACAGTTGCCCGCTGGTGGGGGCCGTGGCGGCGGGCGGGGGCGCGGCGCACGCCACCCCTGCCAGAGCGAGCAAGGAGGAGCCGCCGGTGCGGCGCCAGCGCGAAATGAGTGAGGTGTGCATGCCTGATGATTGCCCATGTTGACGATGCCTGCAAGCGCCGCACGCGCAATCGGGCGCATGCGGCATGTGGCAAGTGGCATGCGGCGCCGGCATGCGGCGGGCACTTAGACATCATGGGTTGACCTGCTTGAACTCAAGCGGCGCGGATGAATCGATCAGTTCGGACACGCGCCGGCTCAGAGCGGCAATCGAGGCGGCAGGTCATGAACAGATTTCAGCGTGCGTGTTCGCTGTCCAGATGGGCCATCGCGCTGGGGTGGTAGCGCGCGCCGGCCACGGCCTCGGCCGGCATCGCTTCGGCCAGGCGCGCCAGATCGCCCTGCGACAGGCGCAGCGCGCCCGCGCCCAATGCTTCGTGCAGGCGTTCGCGCCGGCGCGCACCGATCAACGGCACAATGTCGGCGCCCTGCGCCATCACCCACGCGATCGCCACCTGGGCCACGCTGGCGCCCAGTTCGGCCGCGATGGCGCGCACGCGCTCGACCAGCAGCAGGTTGGCGTCCAGGTTGTCGCCCTGAAAGCGCGGGCTGAACTGGCCGCGAAAGTCGGCCTCGCCGGCGCGCTGGCGGCTCCAGTGGCCGCTGATCAGGCCGCGCGACAACACGCCATACGCGGTGATGCCGATGCCCAGTTCGCGCGCCACCGGCAAAATCTCCGCTTCGATGCCGCGCGAGATCATCGAGTATTCGATCTGCAGGTCGCTGATTGGATGCACGGCGTGGGCCCGGCGCAGCGTTGCCGCGCTCACTTCGGACAGGCCGATGTGCTTGACGTAGCCGGCCTTGACCAGCTCGGCGATGGCGCCCACCGTGTCTTCAATCGGCACGTTCGGGTCGAGCCGGGCGGGGCGGTAAATGTCGATGTGCTCGACCCCGAGGCGCATCAAGGAATACGCGGCGAAGTTTTTCACCGCTTGCGGGCGCGCGTCGTAGCCGCTCCAGCCGCGCCCCGGGTCGCGCAGCGCGCCGAACTTGACGCTGATGAGCGCGTTCGGATGCTGGCGACCGGCCAGCGCATCGCGGATCAGCAGTTCGTTGTGGCCCATGGCGTAAAAATCGCCCGTGTCGAGCAACGTGATGCCCGCGTCCAGCGCGGCGTGGATGGTGGCGATGCTTTCGTTGCGGTCGGCCGGTCCGTACAGGTCGGACATGCCCATGCAGCCCAGTCCCAGTTGCGCTACCTGCGGGCCGGTGCGGCCCAGTTGTGTGAGGTTCATGTGATGGTCCCGATGTTCGATGGTGGTTGCGCGCAGCCGGCTTGGCCGCGCAGGGACACCATTATGCTATTATCGAATTCGCTAATAAATCATCGATTCGTTACTAGATTATTCGAGAATTGGTAATAATAATGGAGCAGATCAAAGCCATGCAGATCTTCCGCTGCGTGGCGCAGTGCAAGAGCTTTGCCCAGGCAGCCGAACAGCTGGACTTGCCCCGGCCAACGGTGACGAACGCCGTGCAAAGCGTCGAGCATCAGCTGGGCGTGCGGCTGCTGCAACGCACCACCCGCAAGGTCAGCCTGACGCTTGAGGGCAGCCTGTATCTGGAGCGTTGCACGCGCCTCTTGGCCGACCTCGACGAGATGAACGGCCTGTTCCTCGGACAAGCCCAGCGCCCTAGCGGCAGCATC
Source organism: Burkholderiales bacterium (assembly GCA_038207625.1). Classification (GTDB taxonomy): domain Bacteria; phylum Pseudomonadota; class Gammaproteobacteria; order Burkholderiales; family Burkholderiaceae_D; genus JBBQZO01. The sequence goes on from JBBQZO010000012.1 coordinate 74,145, forward strand.
CGCATCGACTTGCCCGAACGGCTTGCGCGTCTGTCTGTGATCCCGCGCCTGCCCGAGTTCTTCGCGCGCTACCCGGACATCAGCGTGCGGCTGGGCGCCAACGACCGTTTCGTCGACCTGGTCGGCGAGGGCATCGACTGCGCGGTGCGGGTGGGCAGTTTGCGCGATTCGAGCCTGGTCGCCAGGCGCATCGGCGACATGGTGCAGATCAATTGCGCGTCGCGCGCCTACCTCGACCTGCACGGCCGCCCGCAGACGCTGGCCGAATTGCGTCAGCACACGGCCGTCAATTTTTTTTCCAGCCAGACGGGGCGCGACATGGACTGGGAATACGAGGAAGCGGGCCAGACGCGCACGTTGGCCATGCGCAGCCAGATCTCGGTGAGCAGCGCCGAGGCGTATGTGGCCAGTTGCCGCGCCGGCCTGGGCTTGATCCAGGCGCCGCGCATGGGCATGGAAGCCTTGCTGGCCAGCGGCGAACTGGAGGACGTGCTCAGTCGCTGGCGTCCCGCGGCGATGCCGGTGTCGGTCGTGTATCCGCACAACCGCCACCTGTCGCCGCGCGTGCGGGTGTTCGTCGACTGGCTGGCCGACGTGCTCAGCGTGGCGTAAAGACAACAGGCGCGCGCCGCTCGCACCGTGCGACCGGCGCCAGGCACGCCTGCTCTGGCGTGCGCACGGGGCGACGCGCTACGCTGCTCAGGTAGGTCCGCTGCGCACGAAGGCGCGCGCAGCGGAACAGGAAGCGCATATCCATGCACGAAATCATTCGTTCGCGCCCAATTGCCACGCTGCTAAGGTCGCAGCGTGGGGCGTGGCGATGTGCGCCATGCCCGCCAAGTCCAGCACCGTCAACTGAAAGGCACTACCCGATGAGTTCCAAACCAAGTCGCACGCTCAGAACGTCCTCCACCCTGTCGCGCCGGTTGCTGCTGGCCGGCGTAATTTCTTCGCTGGGGGCTGCGGCCGTCGCACAAGAGGCTGTGCCGCTCGATGGCGAGCTGCAGTCGGTCGTCGTTACCGGCACCTATGCCAAGAATCGCCGCACCATCGATTCCGAATCGCCGATCGACATCATCGGTGCGCGCGAACTGCAAAGCACCGGCTCGACCGAGCTGGCCACCGTACTGGGACGCCTGCTGCCCTCGCTCAATTTTCCCCGCCCGTCCGGCGCCGACGCCAGCGACGCGGTGCGCCCGGCCCAGTTGCGCGGCCTGTCGCCCGACCAGACGCTGGTGCTGGTGAACGGCAAGCGCCGCCACACCTCGGCCGTCGTCAACGTCAACGGCACGCAGGGACGCGGTTCGGCGCCGGTGGACCTGAACGCGATTCCGCTGTCGGCGATCGACCATGTCGAGGTGCTGCGCGACGGCGCCGCCGCCCAATACGGCTCGGACGCGATCGCCGGGGTGATCAACATCATTTTGAAAAAAGGCGCCAGCGGCGGCGCCGTCGAGGTGGGGCTGGGCGAGTACCAGGAGCGCGACGGCTTGCAGCGCAGCGTCAAGGGATCGGGCGGTTTCGCGCTGGGCGAGCAGGGCTGGGTGCGCATCGCCGGCGAACTGGCCGAGCGCGGCGCCACCAACCGCGCCGGCCCCGACCTGCGCAATCCGAAAGAGCCGCGCTATGGCCAGGTCAATCAGCGTTTCGGCGACCCGGACAGCCGTCCGCGCGCGCTGGTCGTCAACAGCCAATACCGTTTGAGCGACGACGTCGACTGGTATGCGCTGGCCAATTACAGCGAGCGCAGTACCTCGGCGGCGGCCACCTGGCGCACTGCCTTCAATGGCAGCGTGCTGCGCGCGCCGACCTTGTTCCCGCAAGGCTTTCTGCCGCTTGAGAACAGCAACACGATCGATCAGGCCATCGTCACCGGCGTGCGCGGCGAACGCGGCGCGTGGCGCTGGGATGCCAGCGTCAACTACGGCAATAATCTGTTCAAGCTCGACCTCGACCAGACCGTCAATCAGGATTTGGGCGCGGCCAGCCCGACCCATTTCTTTGCCGGCCGTCTGGAGAACACCCAGACGGTGCTCAATGTCGACGTCGCCAGGGAATACGGACTGGAGGCCTTGAAAGGCCCGCTGACGCTGGCGCTGGGCGCCGAACTGCGCAACGAAAAATACCAGATCGGCGCGGGCGACCCGGCCTCGTACTATCTGAGTGGATCGCAAGGTTTCAGCGGCTTTCGCCCGATCAACGAGGGCTCGCACAGCCGTCACAATCAATCCTTGTACGCCAATCTGGAAGCGGATTTGACGGCCAAACTGTCGGGCGCGCTCGCGCTGCGCCACGAGCATTACAGCGACTTCGGCAGCACCACGTCGGTCAAGACGTCGGGGCGCTACGCGTTCAGCGACGCCGTGTCGCTGCGCGCCACCGGCTCCACCGGTTTTCGCGCACCGTCGCTGGCGCAGCAGTACTACACCATCACGACGACCAATTTTTCGGTCATCAACGGCTTCAACACGCCGATCGAAACGGGCACCTTTGCCGTCAACAGCGCGGCGGCGCAGGCGCTGGGCGCACAGGCGCTGAAACCGGAAAAGGCGCGCAATCTGAGCCTGGGCGTGCAGCTGCAGCCGACGCAAAACCTGACGACGACGATCGACGCCTACCGGATCGATATCGACGACCGGATCGCGCTGTCGGCCAACATGACGCTGCCCGACGGCTTGAAGACCGTCCTCGCCGGGCAGGGTACGCCGGTTGGCGCGGCGCGCTATTTCACCAACGCGATCGACACCCGCACGACCGGCGTGGACGTGCTGAGCACCTACCGGATCGCCTTGCCAAACCGCGACAAGCTCGACTTCACGCTGGGCTACAACCACAACGACACCAAGCTCGAACGGGTGGCCGCCAATCCTGCTTTGCTGAGCCAATATGGCTTGACGCTGATCGACCGCCAAACGATACAGCGCATCACCGTCGGTTCGCCCAAGGACAAGTTCAGCCTGGCCGCCGACTATGCGGCGGCCAGCTGGAAGGCGCATGCGCTGGTGACCCGTTACGGCAGCTTCACGGTGCCGCAAAATAACGCCACGCTGGACCAGGGCTACGCGCCGCAGTGGGTGCTTGATCTGGCGGGCAGCATCCAACTTGACAAGAACTGGACGCTCGCTGGCGGCATCGACAACGCCAGCAACCGCTATCCGGATCAAGTGACCAGCGCCGGTAATCTGAACAACAATGGCATCAATCCGTACAGCGGTTTTGCGCCGAACGGTTTTAATGGCCGCTATTTTTACGCCAAGGCCAGCTACGCCTGGTAGCTTGGTCGGGCGCGCCGCAGCGGCGGGGCGCCCATCCACGTTCAACTGTCGACTTCAACCTATACGAAAGCCAGCATGAAACTTGAAACCATGGCCGTGCACGCCGGCTACTCGCCGGACCCCACCACCAAGTCGGCCGCGGTGCCGATCTACCAGACGGTCGCCTACGCGTTTGACAGCGCCCAGCATGGCGCGGACCTGTTCGACCTGAAGGTGCCGGGCAATATCTACACGCGCATTATGAATCCGACCCAGGATGTGCTGGAAAAACGCCTGGCCGCGCTCGAAGGCGGCATCGGCGCACTGGCTGTCGCGTCGGGCATGGCGGCGATCACGTATGCGATCCAGACCATCACCGAGGCGGGCGATAATTTCATTTCGGCCAGCCAGCTGTACGGCGGCACCTACAATCTGTTCGCGCACACGCTGCCGCAGATGGGCATCGAAGTGCGTTTTGCCGACGCGCGCGATCCGGACAGTTTCGCGCCGCTGATCGATGCGCGCACCAAGGCGATTTTTTGCGAGTCGATCGGCAACCCGCTGGGCAACGTCACCGATTTCGCGCGCCTGGCCCAGATCGCGCACGCGCACGGCATCCCGCTGATCGTCGACAACACCGTGCCCAGCCCGTATCTGTGCCGCCCGATCGAGCATGGCGCCGACATCGTCGTCCATTCGCTCACCAAGTATCTGGGTGGGCACGGCAACAGCGTGGGCGGCGCCATCGTCGACAGCGGCACGTTTCCGTGGGCCGCGCACAAGGAGCGCTTCAAGCGTTTGAACGAGCCGGACGTGTCCTATCACGGCGTGGTGTACACCGAGGCGCTGGGGCCGGCCGCGTTTATCGGACGCGCGCGCGTGGTCCCGCTGCGCAATATGGGCGCGGCCATTTCACCGATGAACGCCTTTCTAATCTTGCAGGGGATCGAAACGCTGGCGCTGCGCATGGACCGCATCTGCGACAACGCGCTGGCGATTGCGCGCTATTTGCAGGACCATCCGAAGGTTGCCTGGGTCAACTACGCGGCCCTGGAAGAACATCGCGATCACGCGCTGGTGAAGAAATATATGGGCGGACGCGCCTCCGGCATTTTGTCGTTCGGGCTGCGCCACAGCGACGCCGATCCGCGCGCAGCCGGTGCACGGGTGCTCGACGCGCTGCAGTTGTTCACGCGTCTGGTCAATATCGGCGACGCCAAGTCGCTGGCCACCCATCCGGCCTCGACGACGCACCGGCAACTGGACGGCGCCGAACTGGCAAAGGCCGGCGTGAGCGAAGACATGCTGCGCCTGTCGATCGGGATCGAGCATATCGACGATCTGCGCGCCGATCTGGAGCAGGCCTTGCAGGCAGCCTGAGCGACGCGCAGGCATCGGGCCGGCTGGCTGGTCGGCGGCCCGATGCGTGCGACGCGGCAAGGATCGGCGCGGCGCACGCACGAGGCGCGCATGTGCGGCGTGGCGCGTACATGATTGGCGCTGGCACGCCGCGCGCCGGTAAAAGCGCTACAGCACCATGCGCCGGTGAAAGCGCTACAGCACCACGCGCTTGGTCAGCGGCACGACATAGTTGTCCTTGTGGCTCAGCAGCGTGTCATACGACAGCACCTTCAAACCGCTGGTCATGAAGGCCTGAATACGCGGCAGCCTGGCGTCGTACCAGGGGTCGTAGACCAGATAGTCCATTCCCAACTGTCCGCCGCTGGCCAGCACCAGCACCATATGTCCCATGCCGCCCGATTTGGGCGTCAATCCCAGCAGCGCGGGCATGCCTTTGGTGGTCAAGGCGTTGTTGAACGACGCGAAAGCCTGCTCCACGTTGGTGGGGAACAGCTCTTTGACCGTTGTCGTGACGCCCGTGATGTGGGACACGTAGAGGATCATTTCCAGCGTTTCCTTGTCGTTGAGCGCGACAATTTTGTAGCCAGGAAACGCATACGACAAAATATCCTGATCGGTGACGTCGCTCAGGCCGAGCAGGGCACTACGGGCGTTGATCAGGCAGGCCGCCCAGCAACTGGTCAGGTCGGACTGGCGTTGAAAGGTCAGGCCCGACGGATTGATCCCTTCATAGTAGTGTCCCGCGTACATGAATGTAGCCATTTGACTCTCCGTGAGAAGTGACGATGGTTCAAAATCGCGAATTGACTGGGGCTCCGGCGCGAGCGTGGTGGCGATCCGACTGGTGCAGGATGCATATTTGGATGGCAATTGATGTCAATTTTGCCTCATCGTCTACAAAACATCAAACTGTTTTCAATGTCAACTGGAGGCTGCGCAGTCGATCGGGCAGGCATGCGTGCCGCTGGGGAGACGTGCGCCGCCAGTCCGACGTCATGACGGCCCGCATCAACGCTGCGGCGGGTATGCGCGCTGCCCCTATGTTCGACAACGCACAGAAACATGCCGCGCGACGAGGCATGATGTCCGTCTTTGAGAAGGAACATATCATGAGCATGACAAATCGACAAGCATGGAGCAAGCACCTGGCAACATTGAACGCACGCATCAAGGGCTTCCAACAGAAACCCGAACGTGCCGAACTGGAAGCGGCGATCGACGCGATGCGCGCCTACGCTGAGGCAGCAGAGACAGGCGGGATCGAGATTCCGATGCACTGGATGGCCGTGTAATGTCGGCACTTGACGCACCGACATGGTAGTGGCGCGACGCTGACTTCCGGTTGTTGTGCGCGCGCGGAGAATTTTGTTACATAAGATCAGATAGAAATGAATAGGACTAGTATTGCCCCACGGTAAAATTTTCAGTGGGGAAATACATGGACAGCAAGCGGACAGCAACTTTCGTGCCGGCGACGGGAACTTTGCGCCGGCTTGCCAGCAGCACCATATTGGGATGGGTGGGCCTGTGCACACTGGCCGCTTGCGGCGGTGGCGCCGCGCCCGATCAGGGATCGCAAGGCGGCGGGGCGGTATCGGCGAGCAGCAACGCGGCGCCGCCAACGAGCGCGGCGCCATCATTTGGCGCCGCGTCGCTGCCGAGTGCCGACGCCCGCACGGTGCAACAGGCCGCCATGTTGACAAATGTGCCGGCCGTGCTCACCGATGCCGTGTTCGCGCCCAGCAGTTTCTGGTACACGCCGATCCCGGCCAGCGTCACCTTGCACGCCAATACGGCGGGTTTTCAGGCTGACTTCCTGCGCCAGAAACAGCTCTATTACGGCACCGTCAACATCAACACCTATTCCTACGCCAGCCCGGTCTACATCGCGGCCGACAATGCGCCCACCAGCGCGGTCGTGTATTCAAACTGCCAGCATAAATTCAGTCCTGAAACGGCGCTCGCAGCGCAATGGACGGCGGTGCCGATTCCACCCTACGCCTTGCCCTCGGACGGCAGCGATGCGGAGATGACGATCTACCAGCCATCGACCAACACGCTGTGGGAATTTTGGGTCTCGCGCAATGTGTCCGGGCAGTGGCAGGCGTGCTGGGGCGGCAAGATGAGCAACACCAACACCGGCGATGGCCGCTGGACTGCACCCTATGGCGCCACGGCCACCGGCCTGCCATTTCTGGGCGGGCAGGTCACGGCGGAGGAATTGGCGCGCGGTGAAATTCACCACGCGATCGGCATTTCGCTCGTCGAGGTCGAGGCCGCCGGCATCGTGTCATGGCCTGCCACCCGTTCCGACGGCGTCAACCCCACCTTGCTGCCGAACCGGATCCCGGAGGGCTTGCGTTTTCGCCTGGACCCAAGCATCAACGTCGATGCGCTGGCGCTGAGCAGCGCCGGCAAGGTAATCGCGAAGGCGGCCCAGAAGTATGGTTTCGTGGTGTGGGACAAGGCCGGCGCGTTGTCGATCCGGGTCCAGAACCCCAAATCCTATACGGCGCTGGGCCAGGTCGATCCGTATGTCGCCTTGTTCGGCGGCAAACCGAGCTACGCCGTGCTGAACGGCTTTCCATGGGAACGCCTGCAGTTTTTGCCGATGGACTACGGCAAACCATAGCCGGCGCTGCTGCGCCGGCGCCCCACCCGCCGTGTCCACGCGCAGTTCGCCCACTGTAAGCAAGTTCATCGACGTCGGCCAGGCCGGGCTATGCAACAGCCCCGCTCGCCCGGCGGCCGCTAGACGCAATCGTCTAGAATGCCATGATCGATCGCTGAAATGCTTGCCTGTTGGCCAGTTTGGCAACAAAATGCTCTCGGCGCGACCGATCTGCGGCGCAGCGCGCGCAATGCCTGCGCGCGTGCGCCGGCGCGGCGTCATCGGGCACGCTCGTCGCGGCGAGCGCAGGGTGGAATTCGAAAGAGAAAAAATGAAAATATGTGTAGTGGGAGCCGGCGCGATCGGCGGCTATCTGGCGGTCAAGTTGGCGCACAGCGGCCATGACGTCAGCGTAATTTTGCGCGGCAAGAACTTGGAGGCGGTGCGGGCGAACGGCATGACGCTGCAGATGGCCGACGGCGCCCAGTACCATGCGCTGCTGCATGCGACCGACAACATCGCCAGCCTGCCGCCGCAGGACGTGGTCATTTTGGGCATGAAGGCGCACCAGGTCGCGGCCGTGGCGGCCGGGATCCCGCTGATCTGCGGACCCGAGACGATGGTGGTGACGGCGCAAAACGGCGTGCCCTGGTGGTATTTCCAGAAGCACGGCGGCCCCTACGAGGGACGCCGGGTCGAAGCGGTCGATCCTGGCGGCGTGGTGTCGAGCGCGCTCGACATCGACAAGATCATCGGCTGCATCGTCTACCCGGCCTGCGAGATCGTCGCGCCGGGTGTCATCAAGCATATTGAAGGCAATCGTTTTTCGCTCGGCGAACTCGATGGCGAGAGCACGCCGCGCATCCGCCTGCTGGCCGACGCGCTGCGCGAGGCCGGCTTCAAGGCGCCGATCAGCTCCGACATCCGCTCCGAGCTGTGGGTCAAGCTGTGGGGAAATCTGAGCTTCAACCCGATCAGCGCGCTGACCCACGCGACGCTGGCCGGCATCTGCGAATTCGGACCCAGCCGCGATCTGGCCGCGCGCATGATGAGCGAAGCGCAAAGCGTGGGCGAACAACTGGGCGTCACGTTCAAGGTGTCGCTGGAAAAACGCATCGCCGGCGCGGCCGCGGTGGGGGAGCACAAGACGTCGATGCTGCACGATATCGAGGCGGGACGCCCGATCGAACTCGACGCGCTGGTCGCCAGCGTGCTCGAACTGGGCCGCATCGCCGGGATTCCCACGCCGACCATCGAAGCGGTGCACGCGCTGGCGGCCTTGCTCGCACACACGGTCCAACAACAACACGGGCGCCTGCAAATGACGTCCGCCGCCTGAACGCCACCGGCGCGCAGCGTGCAACCTTATTCTCACTTCCAGAAAGCAGCCATGCAACAGATCTCCACCATTGCCGATTTGCTCAAAATCGGTGCCGACGACGCCATCGCCATCAGCGCTCCGGCCAGCGCGCCACTGACGTATCGGGCACTGCGCGCCATCGTGCAAGACGCCACCGACGCGCTGCGCGCGATCGGCATCGAGCAGCATGACCGGGTCGCCATCGTGCTGCCCAACGGCCCGGAGATGGCGCTCGCTTTTGTCAGCGTGGCCAACGCCGCCGTCGCCGCGCCGCTCAATCCCGCCTACCGCGCTGACGAGTTTTCGTTCTACCTCAACGACCTGCACGCGAAAGCGCTGATCGTCGAGGCGGGCAGCCAGTCGCCCGCGCTGGCGATCGCCGCGCAACTCAAAATTCAGGTGCTGGAACTGATCCCGGCGGACGTGGGCGCCGGCAGCTTCATCTTGCGCCCGCAGACGGCAACCGCCGTGCCGACCACGGCGGCGCCCACGCGCGCGGCCAGCGCCGCTGATCTCGCCTTGATACTGCACACCTCGGGCACCACCTCGCGTCCGAAAATCGTGCCGCTGACGCACGCCAACGTGTGTGCGTCGGCCTGCAATGTGCGCGACACGCTGAGCCTGAGCGCCGCTGATCGCGGCCTGAACATCATGCCGCTGTTTCACATCCACGGCCTGATCGCCGGCCTGCTGGCGCCGCTCGCGGCCGGTGGCACGATTTTCTGTACGCCCGGTTTCAACGCGCTCAAATTCTTCGGCTGGATGACCGAATCGCATCCCACCTGGTACACGGCGGTGCCGACCATGCACCAGACCATCGTCGCGCGCGCGTCGCAAAATCGCGCCGTGATCGAAGCCAATCCGCTGCGTTTCCTGCGCTCGTCGTCGGCCTCGATGCCCCCGCAGGTGATCGCCGAATTGGAGGCGGCGTTCGGCGCGCCGCTGGTCGAAGCCTACGGCATGACCGAGGCGGCGCACCAGATGGCCAGCAATCCATTGCCGCCGGCGCAGCGCATTCCCGGCTCAGTGGGGCTGGCGGCGGGACCCGAAGTGGCCATCATGGACGAGCAGGGCAGCTTGCTGGCCGCCGGCATGACGGGTGAAATCGTCATTCGCGGCGCCAACGTCACGCTCGGCTACGAGGAAAATCCGAAGGCTAATGCCGAAGCGTTCACCCATGGCTGGTTCCGCACCGGCGACCAGGGCGTGCTCGACGCGGGCGGTTACCTGAGCATCACCGGGCGCCTGAAGGAAATCATCAGCCGCGGTGGCGAAAAAATCTCGCCGCGCGAAGTCGATGAAATCCTGATGGACCATCCGGCCGTGCAGCAGGTGGTCACCTTCGGCATCCCGCACGACAAGCTGGGCGAAGACGTGGGCGCGGCTGTGGTGCTGCATCCGGACGCCGTCGTCACCGAAAAGGAATTGCGCGAGTTCGTGGCGATCCGGTTGGCCGAGTTCAAGGTGCCGCGCAAGATCCTGTTCCTCGACGAAATCCCGAAAGGCGCCACCGGCAAACTGCAGCGCATCGGCCTGGCCGCCAAGCTCGGTTTGGTCGCGTAACAGCCTGTCGCCAGTGCCGTCGATGCGCGCGCCAGCATGGCCGCATGCGTCGATGGCGTTCGTGTCGCGCCGATAATTCGGCTCGCGATAAATAGGGTCAGAGCGATAAATAGGGTCAGAGTAGAATTAATTCGCAACTGTTGCAAATTAATTCTACTCTGACCCTAATTGTTTTTGGGCGCACGCGCGCCAGCGCTGGCTGCGGCCAGGGTGTTCCGGTCGCTGTCCGGTGCCAGCCTTGGTGAGCCGGCCATGGCCGTCGTTTTGCATTCTGTCGCGGGCGCACTGCGCTTCGTCGCAATGGGCTGTCGTGGCCGGATCAGTCGAATACAGTGATCGCCTGCCACCACTCGACGGGGATGACCGATGTTGCGATACGCGCTGCTGTTGCTGTTTTCATGTTCCTGCCTGGCCCACGCGGGCGAGGAACACTGGTTGCTGACGCTGGACCGTTGGGGTGACCAGTCCTATATGGCGCTGACGCTGGTTCCCAGCGGCGCCAAACTGTCCGGTCAGATCGACGGGGACAAGCTGGTCGGCCAACGCAGCGGCAACGCGATCACCTTCGACGTGACCGACGCCGACAAGGCGCATTACACGTATCACGGGACGCTGCTGGAGGGGCGCATCGTGGGTACGGCCGATTTCCCCGACACCAATACTGCGACGGCGCGCGCGCAGCACCATTTCACTGCGCGCCGCATCGCCGATCGGCCCGCCGGACCGGCGCAACTGCACGCGTTTTCGCCCACCGTGTATGCCAATGAATTCAGTCCCCACCGCATGCCCGTGCTGACGATCTGGCCGGGTGATTCGGTGCGCACCACAACGCTCGATTCGGGCGGCGTCGACGAGCATGGCGTCACGCTCGCCTTGTATGGCAATCCGCAGACGGGGCCGTTTTACGTCGACGGTGCCCAGCCGGGCGACACGCTGGCGGTGCATCTGAAGCGCCTGCGCCTCAATCGCGACTACGCCGACAGCCTCGACACCATCGTCGGGCGGGCGATGAATTCAGCGCTGGCAGCGCGCGCGACAGCGCTGGGCAAGCCGGTGCGCTGGAAACTCGATCGCGTGCGCGGGCTGGCCAGCCCCGAGAAGCCGAGCGAGGGTTTGCGCACGTTCGCCGTGCCGGTGCGCCCGATGCTGGGCGGATTGGCGGTCGCGCCGGGCAACGGTTCGCCGGCCATTTCCAGCGGCGACACCGGGCGCTTTGGCGGCAACATGGATTTCAATGAAGTCGTCGAAGGCAATACCGTCTACCTGCCGGTGCAGCAGCCGGGCGCCTTGCTGTACCTGGGCGACGCGCACGCGCTGCAAGGCGACGGCGAAACGTCGCAGTACGCGTTGGAGACATCGATGGATGTCGAGTTTTCCGTCACCGTCATCAAGGGCCGCGCCGTTAGCGCGCCGCGGGTGGAGTCGCCCACCCAGATCATGGTGCTGGGGCAGGGCGGCTCGCTCGACGATGCGCTGCGTTCGGCCACCGGCGCGATGGTCGAGTGGCTGCAGCAGGATTACGGTTTGAGCTTGTCCGAGTGCGCGCAGGTGCTCGGCAGCGCGGTCCATTTCAGCATCCCGAATCTGGCCGGGCGCAGCGTCGGCGTGGCCGCGAAGCTGGACAAGAGCGTGCTGCCGCCGGCGCGCGCCAGATGAGCGCCGACGCCCAACCGTGCGTCAACGGCGCTGCCGAGCAGGGGCTGCTGGCGCACCCTGCTGCGCTTGAAGCGCGTGTCTGCGCGTGCGGCCCGATTGCGGTACAGTGTGCGGTGCCCGTCCGTGGGCGATACTTCATATTGGACTTTTCATGACCGATCTATCCGCTTTCCCCATCACGCAAAAATGGCCGGCCCAGCACCCGGAACGGCTGCAACTGTATTCGCTGGCCACGCCCAACGGCGTCAAGGTGTCGATCATGCTCGAAGAAACGGGCCTGCCGTACGAGGTGCACAAGGTCGATTTCGGCAGCAACGATCAAACCTCGCCGGCCTTCCTGTCGCTCAATCCGAACAACAAAATCCCGGCCATCATCGACCCCAACGGACCGGATGGCAAGCCGCTGGCGCTGTTTGAGTCGGGCGCGATTTTGATGTATCTGGCCGATAAGGCCGGCATGTTCATGCCGACCGACAGCGCGCAGCGCTACCAGGCGATCCAGTGGCTGATGTTTCAGATGGGTGGCATCGGCCCCAGTTTTGGTCAGCTGGGCTACTACAGCAAGTTCGCCGGCAAAGCCATCGAGGACCCGCGCCCGCGCGAACGCCACGTGGCCGAATCGAAGCGCCTGCTGGGCGTGCTGGACCAGCGCCTGGCCGAGCGCAGCTGGATCATGGGCGACAGCTACACGATCGCCGACATCGCCACCTTTCCATGGGTGCGCAATCTGATCGGCTTTTACGAGGCGGGCGAGTTGGTCGGCTTTTCCGATTTTGTCCACGTCCAGCGCGCACTCGATGCGTTCCTGGCGCGCCCGGCCGTGCAGCGCGGCCTGATGATCCCCGCGTGAACTGAACCGGTGACGCCATGATTATTTGGCAGGGAATGAACACAATCGAACTGGCGCGTTTTGAGCGACGCTGGACGATGGATCTTGCCGCTTTCGGTGCCGGGACAATTGTCGTCTTCGCATACCTCGTGGCGTTCGCGCCGCAAGGTCATGCGGCATGGTGGTGCTGCGTCCTCGGTGGAACAACGATTGCGCGCTGCCTGTTCGCCGCTCATCGGCTTGGCAATCCGGAGCGTTTGCGGGCACCGTTCGATGGCGACATCTTGCTTGCTGAACCAATCTGCCCCATTGATTTGGGCGACATCGATCATCGATGGTGCTGGTGAATTGTCAAGTCAGGTCGGGCAGGCTGCGTCATACCCTAATGATGTTGGCCTTCGCGCCGCCAGCCTGGTATTTCTACGGGGCGCACCCCTGGCCGCGTCGCATTGCGGCGCCATCAGCAAGCATTGCGTGCATGCGGGCGTTGCTGGCACACCCGTTTGGATGGCGGCGCTGACACCGCTGATGCCCGCTATTCCTTGTTGCCGTCCGTCTCGCCGCCCGGGCCATCCTCGGTATGTTGCTCGGCCTTGAACTCGGCCATCGAGCGATACTCCGCGTCTTCCTTTGCCACTTTGGTGCGTTCCGGCGCGCCCGGCCGCTTGCCCAACAAATAGAAGTCCAGCGCCTTGCGCACGATCGGTGCCGCCACCGAGCCGCCGGTGCCGCCGTTTTCGATGACGATCGCGATCGCGATGCGCGGCTTGTCGGCCGGCGCAAAGGCGGTAAACAGCGCATTGTCGCGCAGCCGTTCGGCTAGCAGGCTGGCATTATATTTCTCGTTCTTTTTGATCGCGACCAGCTGCGCGGTGCCGGTCTTGCCGCCGGTGACGTAGCCGGCATTGAGAAACGCGCGGTAGCCAGTGCCGGCCGGCTCGGTCGTCACGCCGACCATCGCGCGTTTGACGACGTCGATGTTTTCCTGCTTGAGCGCGATGCGCGAGCGCGCCGTTGCCACCGTCGGGGTGCGTACATGCGTGCTGCCATCCTCGATGAGCTTGACCAGATGGGGCTTCATGTCGATGCCGTTGTTGGCCAGCGTGGCCACCGCGTGCGCCATCTGCAGCGGCGTATAACTATTGAAGCCGTTGCCGATCGCGACCGAAATGGTGTCGCCGCCCACCCATTTCTGCATCCCCTTGGTGTTCTTGAAACGCTCGCGTTTCCACTGCTGGGACGGCAGCACCCCCGTTTTTTCGTGCTCCAGGTCGATCCCCGTCAGCTGGCCGAAGCCGAACGGCAGCATGAAATCGTGGATGGCATCGATGCCCAGATCGTGGCCCAGCATGTAGTAGTAGGTGTCGCAGGAGGCAACGATCGACTTGTACATGTCGACCGTGCCGTGCCCGTTCGGATTATCGTCGCGAAATTTGTGGCCGCCGAGGACGAACGCGCCGCCATCGGCAATGCTCTGGCTGGGTGTGCGCTTGCCCAGCTCCAGCGCAGCCAGCGCCATGAAGGGTTTGAAGGTCGAGCCGGGTGGATAGGTGCCCGACAGCGGCCGGTTCACCATCGGCCGGTCCAGCGAGGTGTTGAGCTCATTCCAGCTTTGTGCGTCGATGCCGTCCACGAACAGGTTCGGGTCGAAGCCGGGGCGCGACACATAGGCCAGGATGTCGCCCGTTTCCGGCTCGATCGCCACCAGCGCACCGCGCCATTCGCCGAAGGCTTCCTCGACCACTTTTTGCAGCTCGATGTCGATCGACAGGATCAGATTGCTGCCCGACACGGCCGGCGTGTGCGAGAGCGTGCGGATGGCCCGCCCGCCCGCTGATTTTTCCACTTTTTCGTAGCCGGTGATGCCGTGCAGCTTGCGCTCGTAGCTTTTTTCCAGCCCTTCCTTGCCGATATGGTCGGTGCCTTTGTAGTTGGCTTCGCCGTCGCTGCCGTCGAGTTCCTCGGCCTCGGCCTGGTTGATGCGCCCGATGAAGCCGAGCACGTGCGAGGCCAGTTCGCCCATCGGATACTGGCGGAACAGGCGCGCCTGCACTTCGACGCCGGGAAACCGAAAGCGCTGGGCCGAAAAGCGCGCCACTTCGTCGTCGGACAGGCGCGAGCGCAGCGGCACGCTCTCGAAATTTTTCGACTCGTCCATCAGGTGCTTGAAGCGCTTGCGGTCCTTGGCGTTGATCTCGACCAGCGTGGCCAGCTGGTCGATCACCGAGTCGGGCGTGGCGGATAATTTGGACGGGGTGATCTCCAGCGTATAGGCCGAGTAATTCCGCGCAAGTACGACGCCATGGCGGTCGACGATCAGCCCGCGGTTGGGCACGATGGGCACCAAAGCGATGCGGTTTTCCTCGGCCTGGGCGGCGTAGTCGGCGTGCTTGATCACCTGCAGCCAGACAAAGCGCGCCGCCAATATGCCAAAACCGAGCAGCACGAAGGCGCTCACGGCGATGAGGCGGATGCGGAAAAAATGCAGTTCGCGTTCGGTATCTTTTAACTCAGTCATGCCCAGTTCCCAATTGATGCCATGCAAGTAAGGGCGACACTATACATGTATACAAGAATGGTTCGGGGACAAGGTTTCAATTTAAAATCGACGCTTCGGCACGCCGGCCGGGCTGCCGAGATACGCCGGCCGGGACATGTGCGTCCGGCACGGTCATTCGCCCACCACGGTTGTGCAAAATGCCGCCGCGCTCAGCTTGTGCGTGCCAGCGTCCTGCCATACAGCGCCGCCACGCCCGCCACCCACGCAACAGCGGCCGCCCAGCCGGCCAGCACGTCGGACGGGTAATGAACACCCCAATAAATGCGCGACAAGCCGACCAGCGCGACGACGAGCGCGCCGCCGGTCAGCAGCGGCCATTTGGCGCGCGTATGCCAGGCAAGCGCGATCAGGGCGGCCAGCACGGCCATCGAATTCATCGCGTGGCCACTGGGAAAGCTGAAACTCAGTTCAGGGTAGGGCGACACCCACAGGTCCGGGCGGCTGCGCGCAAACACGTGCTTGCAGGCGGGGTTGAGCAGCGCCGCGCCGCCCACGGCGAGCAGCCAGAAGGTTGCCGCGCGGCGCCGTGCGCGCCAGGCCAGTACCGCAAACACCAGCAGCGCAAACGGGAACAGCACAACAATGGATCCGACGACGCTCGCGCCATGCATGAGCGCGTCCAACAGGGGCGAGGAGTGACGGTGCACGGCATGCAAAATGGGCAGATCGAAGGAAAACGCGACGCGTTCGAGTACGTCCTCGGCCAGACTGCCAAACAGCAGCAATGGCAGCAGCACGCCGGCAAATAGCAGCAGCAGGCGGGTGGGGCGCCATGGCAGCGACGGCGTGGGTTCAAGCATGATGGCAACTCCGGCGATGAATGGGTTAAGGCGCCACGGCCAACTACCTGCTTGGTGCAGTGGCAATGACGTGGTGTCGTCGCCGGCCTTGTCCGATAGCGGGCGCAAGCGGGGTGCGCGTTGGTGCGTTGCAAGCGCAGGCATCGTAACGTGCCCGCAGTGCGCCCGCCAGCACGGTGACGGGGGATTATTATAATTTCATAAACTTATTGACTTTACATCGCTCGACTTTACAATTCTATCAAGCCTTCCCTGTCGTGCAGCTTCGCCTGGCAAGCAAGCCTGTTTCGCTCCTTGGCAAGCAGCTGACCGTTGACGATGTCGATGCGTGCGGCTCGAACCGGCAAGTTGGCACGATAGCCTTGCTACTACGCATCCCAGTAAATTCATTTTTTGTAACTCTGAATGCCATAGAGTCAGCGACGTCGGGGTCGGTCATACGTTGCGCCAGCCCGTAGTCCACGACGCTAAGTCGGTCATTTTTTTCGTCGATGAATGATGTCGACGCTGACAATCAAGGAGAGCTTCAAATGATTTATATGTCGAATACCGCGTATGCGAATGCCTTGTACGGTGGGACTGGGCTCGTTCCCGACGGGAAGCTGCTGCAGAACGTCATCGCCGTGGTCACTGCGCAAATTTCACTGACGACCAATAAACCGGCGGGGGAAAAAGTCCCCTCCGAGGATACTTGGGGCGCGAGCAAGACGGCCCACAAAGATCTGACAGCAACGCACTTGGGCTTGCCACCAGGAGCGATAGCGATCACCTTTGTCGGCGAGACCCATGGTCTGGACAAGGACATCGCGACAGCCGGCTCGATCATCAACAATCACAACGCCGCCGATTTGATTTATTACGAACGCAAATTGCATACCGGATATGGCGGGGTCTACGCCAATCCGCTGGTGGCGACCAATACCGTGCGCGAGGAAGATCTCACAACGAGCTACGGGGTCGCCTGGGGCGTGAATAATTTCGCCGTGCGCCCAAAACCGCGCGACATGGTTCTCGCCGGGTATTTGGTGCTGTGCCTGGCCAGTGGCGACCAGGCGCCGGCCAGGCGCATCATCCTGCTCTGTGGCGAGAACCACATCGGCGTGTTCCACCAATTCGAAGAAATCGCCGCCGTCGCGGCGCCGTGGCTGTTGAAGCGAAAGCGTCTGTTTCACTTCGTCAAATCGCATCAATCCGACAACAGAAACCAATTCGGCCTGAAAAAGTAATCAACGGGCGCCTTTCAATACGCGCTGTGGCGTCGATCGCCTGGACCCGATGCGAGACACGGCAAGCGGACCGTCGACCAAAGCCGAGTGGCCGGCAATGTGCAAGGCCGTGGCGCGCAGTCCGCGCGTCCAGTTTGCACGGCGCTGGCACGGTTTTGCGGACCGGTTCGCCTGAATTCGCCGTTGCTGCAAAAGTGCTACGCTGGCACTGCAGTTCGACTCCCCACTTGCTGCGCCGCAGTGCCGATCCGCGTGGCGCAAGGCCCGTTCAATCCCGATGACAGGAGCGCCAAATGACGATCACAGGAAGTTGCCACTGCGGAAAAACTGCCTTTCGAATCGACGGAGATATTCCGCCCAAACTGACGCGCTGCACGTGTTCGTTCTGCGCCAAGCGCGGCGCATTGTTGGCGTACTATCAACCGGCTCAGTTTCACGTGACGGCCGCATCCTCGGACGACGCCATCTACCGCTGGAACACGAACATGGTGGCGCATCATTTTTGCGCAGCGTGCGGATGCGCCACCTATTCCGACAGCCCGGCGTTCGAGCCGGACGGAAGTTGGGACAAGCATACCCGCCGACTCGGTGTCAATGCGCGCCTGTTCGACAATTTTGATGCGGCCACCGCAAGTGTCGACGTTATCGACGGGAAGCACCTTTGGTAGGACCATGCCATTGCCATTGCCATTGCCACTGCCACTGCCACTGCCATTGCCATTGCCATTGCCATTGCCATTGCCATTGCCATTACCATTGCCGCTGCTGACATGCGTGGCATACCGCGCTGACCAAGGTCGCCTGCGCGGGTGCGACGTTCGGCATTGCCCCTGGCGTTCCCGGCGCTGAGTACTTGTGTGCCGAGCCGGTCTGACGCTGGCCTTGGAGCGGCGCGTACCTGCGCGGTCCAGCGCGAATCGGACAGGGCATCGGCGGGCCGAACACCGCACCTGATGCGCGTCGGGCCATTCGGCCGGCGGCGCGATGGGCGCGCGACGATTGCGCAGTATTGATGGGCGGCAACTCGTTTTGGACTATACTGTGTGTATCGTTTTAAGAACCCACGCTTGAGGAGTAAGTCATGTCCGTTTCTGCCTTGAGCGCCGGGCTCTCCGGATTGAACGGCTACCAGTCGGCGCTCAATATTTCAGCCAACAATCTGGCAAACGCGCAGTCCACCGGTTTTCAGCCCGCGCAAGCGGTGTTTCAGGAAACGTCGCCCAGTGGCAGCGGCGTCAACGTCGTCAGCCGAGGCGCCCCGGCCGGCGGCGTCGGCGCGTCAGCCGGCGCGGCCAGTGCGACGCCGGACCAGCGTGGCGCGCCCAGCGGAACGGACATATCGACCGAATTGGTCAATCAACTGGTGTACCAGATCGGTTTTCAGGCCTCGGCCAAGGTCATCAAGACGGCCGACCAGAATCTGGGCACGCTGATCAATACCACCGCCTGAGCGCTGACGCCACACGCTGGCGCCACATGGGCTAAAGCGACGCGTTCGCGTCGGTATTCACTTTCCCCCGTCTCATCGTCGCCGACTCATCGCCTGCGCCGCCAACCGATATCGGTCCGGCCGGTCTATCAACCTCGCCAGACGCATGGATCGGTGACATTGCCAGTGATGCGCTGTCCGCTCGACCTCAGTTCGCTTCGAATCCGTTGACGTTGCAAGGTGTCAGGGCTGCGTCAGCACTGCGGGCGACAATCGCCAGTTGCTTCCTTCGCATTGACGCTGCTGCGCGCCGTGGAAATGGCGATAGTGATGCCGCGCGCCACGTACAACGGCTCGCCGTAGTTGTGATCAGATGTTTATTCGGAACGGTGGATTATCGCGCCTGATGATCATTGCAATGGTGGAAATGGTTTTTATGCCAACCTACTTGTTGTATTTAATTTGTATTTTTTGGTTATTTCATTGACGTGGGTAGATCCGGTTGTGTCATGATTCATTGTGCTTGTATAGATCGGCTTTATATGTACTTTTGCACAAATATTACCATGTTAATAATTATAAATTTTGAATGATCGACACACGACCGTATCAACGGCGGCATCGAAACCAGCAATATCAGTTAATATGAAAAATGAAACAACGCTTGAAACCCCTCCGCAAATTCAGCAACTTGTCCAACATTTGCATTTCCCCTCATCTGTGTACACCACTTCAAGTAAAGACTTTCTTGCGTCGGTGAATCCCGTGTTCGACGAATATGTCGCGAAAGCGGAACTCATAAGTTCAAATAATCCGACGCAGGTTGCGGTGATGTCCGCGAATTTTTCTGACGATGCTCGTATTGCAAAATTCACGCAGTACGTGGCTAATATGGCGTGGAAAATTCTGGAAGGTCAGGGCTACGACATGGAGGGCAAGGGCACCTTTTTTGCCGGTATGTGGGGGCAACAACACAGCAAGACCTCGTCCATGCCCGAGCATGTCCACCCCGGGGCGCAACTTGTCGGATTCTATTTTTTGGCAACGCCAGCAGACTCTTCCAGGTTGCAGATTCATGATCCGCGTCCGGCAAAAGTCATGGTGAATATGCCGGAAAAAAATTCTTCACAAACCACTGTTGCAAGTACAGTCATCAGCTTTACACCTGAACCAGGATTGTTATTTTTTACCAATTCTTGGTTACCCCATTCCTTTACCCGGCACGGTTCTGACGATCCATTGTCGTTTGTGCATTTCAATGTTGGTGTCATGAAAACGTCGAGCGTCGTCGCGCCGATGGCGGGCAGCGCGGAAGTTATATGAAGTACCGCATCAGATTCAATAAAACGCGCGGCATGCCAGGGCGCGGCAGTATCGAGCATGTGTGGCGGGTATTTGAAGAGGACAAAGAATATTTGTTTAAGCATTTTGAACTGCAAGTGCCCTCCGCGAGTGAAAAAGACGCGGATTGCGACGATTGGAATGTGGTGTGCCACGGTGTGATGACCATTGAGCGGGATACGTCAACGGCCATTATTAAGGCAGTGCCGGGTGCGTCGGATCTGAAGGCGGCGGACTATTTGAATCGAGATAATTGACGATGTATTGACTGTGGGCGCGAATCGTCCGCTTCTGGCAGCGGGCGCAATGACAAGTTGGATGGGCGAGTGCCCGACGCCGCCAATGTCACTGCGCGCATCGACGGCGATGCGCGTGTTTTTTCAGCACTGGGGCTATCCGTCGTTCGCCCGTTGCGTTCAGCGCCGGCGCTGCGTGCAGGGTGACATGTCCTTGCGCCGCAAAGAGCAACAGCGCTACGTGATAGCGCCACCAATTCGCCCAAACACCGTACTCAACGTAGTTCATCAGGGAGCTTTACCTTGTCACTCAATATCCACAACCTTTCCCGCTTGCGGGCCATGCTGGTCTCGGCCATGTCATCGATCCTGCTGCTGGGATTGCTCGGCTGTGGCGGCGGCAGCGGCGGTGGCGCACCGGCGATAGCGCCTGTGCCATCGGTCGAGCAGCCGGTCATCGTACCTGCGCGACCGGTCGAGCCGCCGCTTGTCGTGAGCGTGCCTGTACCGCCGGTCGAGGTGCCGGCAATGGTGCCCGGTAACCGCGCTGATCTGGGGCAGCTGATTTTCAACGACACCAGACTGTCCGAGCCGCGTGGCACCGCCTGTGTCAATTGTCACCAACCCAGCCTGGGTTTTGGCGGCAACAACGGCGCGCTGATCGGCGTTGCGCTGGGCAGCACGGCCGGCTCACTGGGGCTGCGCAAACCGATGACCAACAGCTACTCAGGCTTTGTTCCTGGGTTCGCAATTGTCACGAACGACGGTGCAAGCATTGCCAGCGGGGGCCATTTTTGGGATGGCCGTGCCGATACGCTCGCATTGCAGGCGTTGGCGCCGTTTCTCAATCCGCTGGAAATGAACAACGCCAACCCGAAGGCCGTCGTCGACAAAATTGCCGCATCGAGTTACGCGCCGCTGTTCAGGCAGGAATTCGGCGCCCGCGTTTTTGACGACACCGGCCTCGCCTTCACCAGCGTTGGTGTGGCCATCGACGCGTTCGAGCGCGCGAAACTGCAACCGTTCACGTCCAAGTTTGACGCTGTGGTGCGCGGGCAGGCCACGCTGACAACGTCAGAATGGCGTGGCATGGCGATGTTTCAGTATGAGTCCAAAGGCAATTGCTCGGCCTGCCATTTGCTCGATTCTGCCAGTGACAAGCCGGAAGGTTCGCTGTTTACCGACTTCACTTACAAAAGCACCGGCGTTCCGCGCAATCCGCTCATTCCCCGCAATGCCGATGCGGCGTTCTTCGATCTCGGCTTGTGCGGACCCGAGCGCGCGCCGCCTGTGCTGCCGAGCACGGTCGCGCCCGGTGTGACGATCGATAATTTTTGCGGCAAGTTCCGCGTACCCACCTTGCGCAATGTGGCCGAACGGCCCAGTTTCATGCACAACGGCGTGTTCAAGGATTTGCGGGAAGTGGTGCGGTTTTATTCCAGTCGCAAGATCGACACCGTGTCCGATGACCTGCCGCCCCAGTATCAAAAAAATATCGAGCGCACGATCCCTCCTTTCAACCGCTCGGCGCACTCCGGACCGGCAATGTCGGAGTCGGAAATCGGCGATGTCGTGGCATTTTTGCACACCCTGAGCGACGGCTATCAGCCACCCTGATGCGGGCGAGGGCTGCGCCGCCGGGGCCTGGCCGCTTCATCGCCATCAATACCATCTGTCAATGCCGACACCTTCCATCAACGTACTGGAATCTAAATGCTCATGTCATCCATGCTGAATGAACGCACTGAAATTGTTTTTATCCTCAATAACGTTGAGGATTTTCAGGTGCTGCTAAGCGGTATCGAACCAAGTATGGAAGTGCATGTGCTCGACGCCGCTCACGATGGATTGGCACAGATGGCGCAGATTCTGGCCGGGCGCCATGGTATCGACGCCATTCAGATCATTTCACATGGTTCAACGGGCGCCATTCAGCTCGGCGCGATGACCCTGAACATGCAAAATTTGCCAGAGCGCGCCGCAGATCTGGCGATCGTCAGTGCTGCGTTGAACGAGAACGCTGATATTTTGCTGTATGGCTGTAACGTCAGCACCGGTTCGGATGGGGCGGCCTTCATTTCTGCGCTGGCACAGTCAACCCACGCCGACGTGGCCGCGTCGAGCAACCTGACCGGGGCGGCGGCCTATGGCGGCGATTGGGTGTTGGAGAGCGCCAGCGGCCACATCGAGACCGCCAGTTTGCAGTTTGCTGGGTATCAACAAGTACTCACGCCGCCAGTGGTGGTGAGTACGCCGGATCTGGTGAGCGGCAGCGACAGCGGTGTTTCTTCATCGGACAACCTGACCAATAGGACCACGCCCAATTTCAAAGGCACCGCCAGCGCCAATGCCACTGTCAATTTGTATGAATCGGATGGCACCACCTTGCTTGGTAGCACCACGGCCAACGGCTCGGGTAATTGGACCATCACCAGCAGTGTCTTGTCAGAAGGGGTCCATAGGGTGAAGGCCACGGCCTCCGACGGCTTTGGCCATGTCAGCGCTCTGTCGGCCTACTTGCAGGTCACCATCGACAGCACCGCGCCGGCTACCTCGCCCGATGCACCGAGCTTGGATAGCGGCACCGACAGCGGCGTCTCGAATGTCGATGGCATTACCAGTAACAGTGGTCCCTGTTTTCTCGGCACCGGTGCCGATGCCAATAGCTGGGTCAACGTCTACGCCGATGGCACACTGCTTGGCACCACGCTGTCCGACGGCAGTGGCAACTATACCTATAGCGCGACCTATCTGGCTGATGGTGTCCATCTGGTGACGGCGAAAAACGTCGATAACGCGGGCAATATCGGTGGCCCATCCGGTGCGTTCAGCTTTACCATCGACAGCGAAACGCCCACCACCACCATTTCCACCATCGTGTTTTCGGCCGATCACGGCATTTCCTCGACCGACTTCATCACCAACGAGGCGATCCAGACCATTTCCGGCACCACCAATGCGGTTCTGGTGGCCAGCGAGATTGTCGAAGTCTCACTTGACAACGGCGGTAACTGGACGACGGCCACTACCTCGGTGGGCAGCAATGCGTTTTCGCTGGCCGGTCAAGCGCTGGCGGCCAGCGACACGCTCAAGGTGCGTGTTTCTGACCTGGCAGGCAATGCCAGTCTCGGCGCGTCGCAGGCCTATGTGCTCGATATCGGCGCCCCGACAACGACGGTTGCCACGGTGGCGTTGTCGGACGACACGGGTGCGTCGAGCACTGATTTCATCACCAAGACCCCGATCCAAACGATCAGCGGCACCACCAGCGCCAATCTGATCACAGGCGAAGCGGTGCAGGTGTCGCTCGACAACGGCAGCACCTGGGCCTTGGCCACCAGCAGCAGCGGGACCAGCACCTGGAGCCTGGCCGGTCAAACGCTGCTGGCCAGCAACACGCTGAAGGTGCGCGTGACCGACGTGGCCGGCAACACCAGCACCCCCGCCAGTTATGCGTATGTGCTGGACGCGACGGCGCCCACCGTCTCTTCGGTCAACAGCAGTAGCGCCGACGCCACCTACAAGCCCGGTGACAGCGTCAGCGTGCAGGTCAACTTCAGCGAAGCGGTCATTGTCACGGGCACTCCGCAATTGACGCTGGAGACGGGCAGCACCGACCGGGTCATCAACTACGCCAGCGGCTCGGGCAGCAGCACGCTGACGTTCACGTACACGGTGCAGGCGGGCGACCTCAGCGCCGATCTGGACTACCAGAGCACGACGGCGCTGGCCTTGCACGGGGGCACAATCGGCGACGCGGTGGACAACGCCGCCAGCTTGACCCTGTTCGCGCCTGGCGCCGCCAATTCGTTGGGTAGCAACAAAAGCCTCGTCATCGAGACGCGCCCGCAGATTACCAGCAGCGCCTATGACGCGAGCACCGGCGTGCTGAGCGGCACCGCCGTCAACCTGAGCACCAGCGACGTCATCCAGGCAAGCAAGTTCACCTTCGTCGGCGAAGGCGGCGCCAGTTACACCTTGGTCGGCACGCCGGATGGCCTGGCCAGCTCTGGCAGCGCGTTCTCGATCACGCTCGATGCGACCGACAAGGCGGCGGTCAACCAGTTCATGAACAAGGCGGGCACCAGCTCGACCATCGGCACGAGCTTCAATCTGGCGGCCGCCGATGACTGGGACAACAACGTCACGGCCAATGACACGTCCGATGCGAGCACGCCGGTCACCGTCGCGAACGTGGCGGCCCCGAGCATCACCAGCGCGACCTACGATGCCGCCACCGGTTTGCTGGCCGTCACCGGCAGCAACTTCGTCTCGTATAGCGGTGCGGGTAACGATATTGACGTGTCCAAACTGTCTCTGCTGGCCGAAGGCAGCAGCGTCACGCTGACCACCTCGAGCAATGTCGAGATCACCAGCGCCAGCGCATTTACTGTGTTACTCAGCGCCACCGATCAAGCGGCGCTGGACATGGTCTTCAATAAGGCCGGCACGTCCTCGACCGGCGCGACGACCTATATTCTGGCGGCGGCCGATCACTGGGCCGTCGGTGCCGATGCGACGGTCAACGTCGCTGATCTGACCGGCAATGGCGTTACGGTCGCGCATCCCCTCACGCCAGCGATCAGCAGCGCGAGTTACGACAGTGCCACCAACACCTTGGTGGTCACCGGCAGCGGCTTCCTGAAGCTCGATGGCGCATCCAACGACATCATTGCCAACAAGCTCAGTATCACCGGCGAAGGCGGGGCCAGTTATACGCTGACCAATTCCTCGAACGTGGACATCAGTTCCGGCACCAGTTTTACGCTGCTGTTAAGTGATGCCGACAAGCTTGGAGTCGCGCAGCTGGTCAATCGCGACGGTACGGCGTCGACCGGCGCGACGACCTATAATTTGGCCGCGGCGGAGGATTGGGCGGGCGGCGCGGATGGCACGCTGGTGCTGGCCGACCTCACTGGCAACGGCGTCACGGTGAGCAATCTGGCCGTACCGGCGATCAGTGCATCGACCTACGACGCTGGCACGGGCCGGTTGGTGGTCAGCGGCAGCGGCTTCCTGCACTTGGGCGGTGGCGCCAATGATATCGTCGCCAACAAGCTGAGCTTGACGGGCGGCACTGGCGCCAGTTATACGCTGACCGATACTGCCAACGTCGATATCGATTCGGCCAGCGCATTCACGCTCACGCTGAGCGCGACCGACAAAGCGGGTGTCAATCTGTTGCTCAACCAGAGCGGCACGGCGTCGCTCAGTGCCACGATCTACAATCTGGCGGCGGGCGAAGACTGGGCCGCTGGCGCCGATGCGGCGGTGCTGGTCGCCGACCTGAGTGGCAATGGCGTCACGGCCACGGTGCCGGTGCCGAGCCCGGAGCCGCCGGTGACGGCGCCGATCGTGACCGGCAGCGTCGATGGCGCGATCACGCAAACCCAGCAGGCCGTCGATCCCACCACCGGCTTGACCCACATAGCGGTCAGCGTTCCGATCACCCCGCCCGGACGCGCTGACGACCCGGCATCGGCCCATCCCGGGCTGGCCGATATTCCGCTGGGCGTTGGCAACGGTTCTGGCGCAAACGCGGTCAACGCCGATTTGGTGGTAAGCCTGCCCAGCGGCACGGGCCTGGACAGTGATGGCTCCAGCGGCTTGCTAAATAGTGCCCAGGCGCTGCACGATTTGATCAGCCGCATCGAAGGCAAGACCAGCGGCGGCTCGCCGGTACAAACCCAGATGACCGGGCAGGGGGCTGACTTCCTCAGCGAGCTGCCGGCCAGTACGCTGCTGGCAACCAAGACGCTGGTGCCGACCATTGCGCCCGGCACGCTGCTCACGCAAGCGATCATCATCTCCGGCAGTTCGACGACGCCGGCGCCCGGCGCAGCGCCCAACGCGACGGCCATCGGACTGGTGATCGACGCCAGTCATCTGCCTGCCAACGCCGTGCTGCAGCTCGATAACGTGGACTTCGCTGCGATCATCGGCGCGGCCACCTTGCGCGGCGGCGACGGGCGCAACTACGTGATCGGCGACGACGCGGCGCAAAATATCCTGCTTGGCGCCGACGACGACGTCCTGTTTGGCGGCGGCGGTGACGACATCGTCGGCAGCGCCGGTGGCAATGACCGGATCGACGGCGGCAGCGGCAACGACGTCTTGTTTGGCGGTATCGGCAACGACAGCCTGGTCGGCGGCACCGGCAACGATGTCTTGCAAGGCGGGCGCAGCGATGTGGGGCGCTGGGATTTCTATCTCGATGCAGGCGGCCATGTCGTGGCCCTGCATAACACCGCGCTGGCCAATCCGGCCGCCACCGAAGTGCTCGCGAAGGCTGATTTGAATCTGACCGTCGGCACATTGGGTTTTGCCAGCGCCGACCCGGCCAGGCTGCAATCGTTGTCGCTGCTGTACCACGCCGCGTTCGAACGGACGCCGGATCTGGCGGGCCTGAGCTTTTGGGCGCAAAGCGGCGCCACGCTGGCACAGGTGGCCAGTGGCTTCCTGCGTTCAGACGAAGCGAGCACCGGCTTAGGCAGACTTGGCAATGCCGACTTTGTCCATCAGGTATACCAGAACGCCCTCGGTCACGCCGGTTCGGCGGGCGACACCGCAGCGGCCGTGGCGCAGCTTGATGCGGCGCCCGATCTGGCGGCGGCGCGCACGATGGTGTTCGAGAATATCGCCCTGAGCAGTGACCATCGGGCGCTCTGGCAGAGCGCGTCGGGCGTGACGCTCGGTGGCAAGCTGCTGGCGAGCGAGCAAGGCTGGATCGTCGGTGGTGGTGACGATAGACTCGACGGTGGCGCCGGCAACGACACGCTGGTTGGCGGCGATGGCAGTGACACCATCGTCTACGCGGGACAGCGCGTGAACTACAAAATCGCGCTGCTGGCCACGGGCGAGATTACCGTCACGGACCGCGCGAACGGCGACGTCGATCAGATCAGCCAGATTGAAAAGGGCGCGTTCAGCGACGGCACCGTCGACCTGGGTTTCACGCAAGCGACGCAGCCGGTGTTGCGCCCGGTCGGGCAGATGTATCAAGCGGTACTGGGCCGCGCTGCCGATCTGGTCGGCATCAATTACTGGATCGGGCACTACCAGGATACCGTCACGCTGGCGGCCCGCTTCGTCGATTGCGCCGAATTCAAGAGCCGTTTCGGGGTGCTTAACAATGACGCGTTCGTGCGCCTGATCGAACAGAATGCTTTGCAACACGCGCCGGATCCGACCAGCGTGCGCTCCTGGAGCACCTACCTGGATTCGCACAGCCGCGCCGACATGGTCGCTGCGTATGTCGGTAGCGCCGAGGTGGTTGCCGCGCAATTCGGCACGCAGGGCTTGTGGCTCGTCTGACATGCCCCGCATCAAGGACTGGTCCGGTTTCACGGGTCAGTTGTGGTGCTCTCGTCAAGGCGATCATCGGCCATCATATGGCGAGCGCTTCGACGATCGTGGCGATGCGCTGGCCGCCACCGATGCACTGGGGCGCCAGCGCTTGCGCGCCAGCCGGGTGGCCGGCGGCGACCACCGGGGCGTCGCGAAGGCCGGCGGCAGACCGGCTGGCACCTGCGCCGTGGTGGCGCAATGGATGCAGCCGTCGGCGCTGACCAGTTCGCCCTGCGCGTTGGTCACCGGGATGACCTCGGCGGCGCACGGTCCGTCCGCGCCCGCCTGCGCGGCCTTGCGGTGCGACCTGAGCGCCAGCGTCCTGGTCCCCGCGCGCCACATGGGACAACGTCCTCGACGCGGCGCGCGGCGCGGTCATCAAAGGCGGTGATCCAGGCCAGCCTGAGGCCTGCACATGATATGGATGCATACGCCGGAACTGACTTGGACAGCGGTTCTAAATTGAGACGGTGTGCGTCAGGGGACGGTTGAACTCGTGGCGCCGCCTACGAGCCGACAGCGGCCAGAACCGCCTCCATGGTTGTGTCCGACATGGCTTGACTACCGCACACTTTTGACTGCCTCATTGTTTGAGCAAGCGAACCAGATCAACGGCATTCGCCATGATCAAGTAACCGGCATCGTTGGGATGTGTGAAGTCGCCACTGTTCAATGTCTTGAGCTGACGAGTGGGGTGTGCTGGGTCCCGCGGTGCCTGATCAAAATCGATAATGCCGTCGAACGCGCCGCCCGTGCGTATCCATTGGTTCACGGCTTGTCGTTTGGCCTCCATGCTTGCGCTATGGGGCAAGGGCCTGATCGCGCCCTCCCGCGGCAGCAGGGTTCCGGCCCAGATTTTCACACCTTTCGCGTGAGCACGGTCGATAAGCAGGCGCATGCCGTCGATGATTTGCTGGGCTGACACCTGGTCCTTTGGCGTCGTAAGAAGCTCCGAAGCGCTGATGTCATTGATGCCTTGCATGAGAATGACCCAATGCAGACCTGGCTTGTTCAACACGTCGCGCTCGAATCGGTTCAGCGCGCTCGGCCCGACATACGGCGCGCCAAAATCGTTGAGCACTCGGTTACCGGCGATCCCGGCGTTGGCGACGGCCACCATTCCGGCGGCAGGCATGCCCTGCAAGCGGTTGGCCAGGAAGTCGGGCCACCGCGCATTGCCATCCTGGGTCGATCGAATGCCATCGGTGACCGAATCGCCGATGACGACGAGGGTTTGCGTTCCTATGGGCGCCGCCACGTCAACATCGGTCAGGAAATATCTGCTGTCGTCGATCTGTGCGCCGGAGATGGTTGCGAGGTTCGTGACATCCTTGCCTTCAACGAGATACGCCGTCTGGGCACCGTTGCCATGAAGCGTAGGCAGGCTGGCTCCCGTCGGCAAGTAGAGGCTGACGGCCAATTGCGCGAGTGCATTGACTTGCAGCGCAACAGCGTCGCTGGTCACGCTAGTGCCGGGCGCAATAGTGACCGACCCGGCGCCATTGAACAGGGCAAGGCGATCACTGCCATCGACAATCGCGCCACCGCCAGCGTGCAGGGCAACATGCACAGAGCTGATTGTCATGGGTTCGGTACCCAATAGATTAGATAAGCGCAAACGGACATGCGTTCCGCTAACACTGGTACGAACCACCTGCCGGATTGTAAGCGGCTTTAGCGGTGTGCCAACTCCGTCCGGCGCAGCCATCCATCCGGCTACCCAGGTGCTCGATGGCGGCACGGGTTCGTTTTGCGCCATCACTGTCGATACAAAGAACACCAGGGCCATGGCCGACAGCGAGGTGGTAAAAAGCTTAACACCGTTCATAAGAAAGGTCCAAAGTTGGGAGCCTTTATTATTGATCGGGACGGAAATGCGCGATCATGATGTGTGACGAAAGCCCGGTGGGCAGTGATGAAAGGCGGAAGCGCGCGCATCAACTCGGGGCCCATCGCTTAAATCGAACCTGGCCCCTTATACGCGGCCAGAACGTCGTCGACAGGCGTAAAATTATCAGTGCGGGTCGGTTGCATGATGTCCTCCAAAGTAGATTGCTTGAACCTTCACTTTAGGACTACCTTGCGAAGTTTGCCGGCCCGCCCTCACTCATAGGATCTTATACGCTTCGCCCTCACTCATAGGATCTTATACGGGCCCCTTATACGCTACGCTTAAATCGAACCTGGCCCCTTCTACCCCTTCTACCCCAGCCTGGTCGGCGCGCTGGTGCTGGCGCACGCCATGGATGACGCAGTTCTGTCGGACCATATCGTCGATGCGGTGCGCAGCGCGGTCGGCAATGGCGCCGCCCGGTGACTGCGCGGGGCGATCGACTCAGTAACCCACGCGCTGAGGTTCGGCACACGCTTGGTTGGCGATGTCACGTTGACGCTAGGTTTGCGCTGAGATCAGCGAGGGCGTAAATTTTCTTGGGTGGCACCAGCGGCACGCGAACGTGTACCTTCAGGTTCGCTGGGCTGCCAGCAAGGCGACGAACTGTACTGCGGGCATAGGGCGGGCAAACCAGTAGCCCTGTCCAAAATCACAGCCGGCGGCGGCGAGCAGGTCGCGCTGGCCGACGGTCTCGACGCCTTCGGCCACGACCTTCAAGCCAAGCTTGTGCGCCATCGCGATGATAGCCTCGCACAGCGCCCTGCTGTTGGCGTCGTTTTCGATCTCGCGCACGAAGACCTTGTCGATCTTGAGGAAATCGATATCGAAGCGGGTCAGATACGCCAGCGACGAGTAGCCAGTGCCGAAATCGTCCAGTGAAAGCTGGGTGCCGGCGGCTGCGAAGCCGCGCAGCGTCTGCATCAGTTCGGCACTCGCGTTCATCAGCAGGCCCTCGGTGATCTCGATGACGATGCTGTGTGCGGGCAGTTTGAGCCGCGCGAGATGCGCAAGCCACATGTCGAGCAGCCGTTTATCGTTGTGAAATTGCACAGGCGAGACATTCACGCTGATCTGAAATTGCCCTTCGCCCAGTGTCGCGAGCGCACAAAGTTGCTCGGCGGCGGTCCTGAACACCCACGCGCCAATCTCGATGATCAAGCCGCTGGCCTCAGTCAGGGCGATGAACTGGTCCGGCGCCACCATGCCGCGCACCGGGTGGCGCTAGCGCAGTAAGGCCTCGGCCTTCAGGATACGACCGCTGGCCAGTTCGACAATCGGCTGGTAATGCAATTCGAACTGACCATGGGGCAGCGCGTCGCGCAGATCGTCGCTGATGCTCATGCGCTCAAGCATCGATTGCTGCATGGCCAGCGTGTAGTGGCAATGTCGATTGCGCCCGGCGTTTTTGGACGCGTACATCGCCTGGTCGGCATGGCGCAACAGGTCCGCCATGTCGGTCGCATCGTGCGGACAATGCGCCAGGCCGACGCTGGCCGACACAAATACCCGCGCGTCCCCCAGTTGGTAGGGTGCCGCAACGCTGGCGATGATGCGCTCGGCGATCGCGTCGCTGTGCGCGACGTCGTCCGGATGCGCCAGGATGACGGTAAATTCATCGCCGCCCAAGCGCGCCAACATGCTCGCATCGCGCAGGCAGGCGCTGATCCGATGCACCACCTCGATGAGCAGCAGGTCGCCTTGGTCATGTCCAAGCGAGTCGTTGACTTCCTTGAATTGATCCAGGTCGATCAGCATCAGGCGCACGGCCGAGCCGTCGGCGCGCGCCCGCGCCACGGCTAGGCGCAGGCGCTCCTTGAACAGCGTGCGGTTCGCCACGCCGGTGAGCGGGTCGATATTGGCCTGTTGCCAGATCAGTTCCTCGGCGCGCTTGCGCTCGGTAATGTCGGAAAACAGTGCCACGCGTTGCAAAGCCTTGCCCTGGTCGTCGCTGACGGTGTTGATGGACAGGCGCAGCGCGATTGCGCGGCCATGTTTGTCGTGGTCCCATAGTTCGCCGCGCCAATGGCCGCACTCGTTGAGCGATTGCCACATTGCCTGGTAAAAGGCGGGGTCTTGTGCGCCCGACTTGAGCATGCGCGGATTGCTCCCCAACACCTCGGCCGGCCTGTAACCGGTCAGCTTACAGAAGGCATCGTTGACGGCGATGATCTGGTTCGCCGAATTGGTCACCATCATCGCCTCCGCACTGTGCTGGTAGACCAGCGACGCGATGCGCAGAGCCTCTTCGGCGCGCTTGCGTTCGGTCACCTCGATGAGCGAGAACACCAGGTACTCGACTTCCCCGCGCGCATCGAGCACCGGCACCAGCGTCCAGTCCCAGTAGGTCACGCCGCGTTCTGGCTGATCAACGAATTCGAAGGCGCGGGTAAAGGTGACGAAGCTTTGCTTGGTGCGCACCACCTGCTCGAAGATGGTCCTGGCGTCCGATGGATAGAGCTCGAAATGATTGTGCCCGACGAAGGTGTTGATATCGCGGCAGCATGCTTTGGCGTAAGCATCATTGACGCGCAGGAAATTGAAGTCCCGATCGAGGATCACCAGACAACTGACACTGTGGTTGAAGAACGTCTCGGCGAGCGCGAACTGACGCAGAGCGTCGTTTTCCACGTTTTGAAGCGAGAAAGCGGCGGTTTTGCTCATCTAAACATTTTCCTCACGCTGTGGCATCGATGCATCGCCGGCCCCCCAAGGCTAGCCGTAATGGCTCAGAACGTCAACTGCAGCTCAGGACAATCGCACGCAACGTTTCTTGCAGCGCCAGGCAGCGCGCAGTCTGGCTGGCCGTCAAGCGGGGCCTGTCGACGTAGCCCCGACAGTATCGAGCTGGCATATGGGGCCGGCGCGCGTGGCGCCAGACCCTAGCGTATTTTCCCGATTGGCGATTGTGCGATGATCATCCTGCGTGCGGTGAGGTGAATGCGCTCTTGGGCTCGACACGCTGCCACGCCCGGCCCGCAGTCTGAGTCGATTTGGGCTCGATTCAGATGCGATCGGCGAACGACTAAAACCGCGGATGCGTGATGCAGTCCAAGCATTTGTGGCACGAATACTAGATTGACAAGCCGTGAGCGTGGCGGCATCATGCCCCCCAAGCGTCGGCGAACCGCCACGCTAGACCGGCAGCGCCCACTCGGCGCGACGCCTCCAAACATTGATTGGAAACCGACGATGACCCAACCCGCCGTGAACGCCACGCCACCACTTCCCATTGACACCGCGCCGCGCAAGGAATTCACCCTGCGCGGCATCCTCATCGGTGTGGTCATCACGCTGGTATTCACGGCAGCGAATGTGTACTTCGGGCTCAAGGCCGGGCTGACGTTCGCCACCTCGATTCCCGCCGCCGTCATCTCGATGGCGATTCTGCGCTACTTCAAGGGCGCCACCATCCAGGAAAACAATATCGTGCAGACCGTCGCCTCGGCGGCCGGCACGCTGTCGTCGATCATTTTCGTGTTGCCCGGCCTGATCCTGGTGGGCTGGTGGACCGGCTTTAATTACTGGACCTCGTTCGCCATCTGCGCGCTGGGCGGCATCCTGGGCGTGATGTATTCGATTCCGCTGCGCCGCGCGCTGGTCACCAATTCCGACCTGCCGTACCCGGAAGGCGTGGCTTGCGCCGAAGTGCTGAAGGTGGGCGCGGGCGGCGAGGGCGCCGACGAGGCGGCCGCGCTCGAATCGAACAAGGCCGGTCTGGCGGCGGTGATGTGGGGTTCCATCGTCTCGGGCGTGTTCGCCATCGTGGTCGCCACGCGAGTGTGCGCCGGCGACGTGGTGCAGTACTTCCGCGCCAACTGGAGCAATGGCGGCGTAACCGGGTTTGACTTCTTCCTGTCGTTCGCGCTGTTTGGCATCGGCCATCTGGTCGGCCTGTGGGTCGGCATCGCGATGCTGGTGGGCGCGGTCATCGGCTGGGGCTGGGGCGTGCCGCACTTCTCCGAGCTGGCGGCATCGACCGCCTCGCTGGCCGACCTGGCCGGCGCAACGTGGAGCCACAAGGTGCGCTTCGTCGGCGCCGGCACCATCGGCGTGGCGGCGGTGTGGACGCTGGCCAAATTGGTCAAGCCGGTCATCAGCGGCTTGACGTCGGCGATGGCCGCTTCGCGCGCGCGCGGGGCCGGCGACGCGGCGCTGATGCCGCGCACCGAGCAGGATATTCCGATCGGCCAGGTGGGCTTGATCAGTCTGGCGTGCCTGCTGCCGATCGGCTGGTTGCTGTGGGATTTCGTCTCCAGCGCCGGCGGCGGTCTGGCCGACCACGCGTGGATGCTGGTTGGCGGCGGCGTGTTCTTCATCGTGCTGATGAGCTTTTTCGTCTCCACCGTGTGCGGTTACATGGCCGGCCTGATCGGCTCGTCAAACAGTCCGCTGTCGGGCATCGGCATCATCGTCGTCATCGGCGCGGCGCTGTTGCTGGTGTTGGGCGTGCGTGCGGCGCTGCCGGTCGACAGCGAAAAAGCGCTGGTGGCGTTTGCCTTGTTCGTCACCTCGATCGTGTTCGCCGTGGCCACCATTGCCAACAACAATTTGCAGGATCTGAAGACCGGCCAGCTGGTCGATGCTACGCCGTCCAAGCAGCAATGGGCGCTGGTTGTTGGCGTGATCGCCGGTGCGGCGATCATCCCGCCGATTCTCGATCTGCTCAATCACGCGTACGGCTTTGTCGGCGCGCCAGGTCCACATCGCGAACATGCGCTGGCCGCGCCGCAAGCGGGCTTGATTTCGGCGCTGGCGCAGGGCGTCATTCAAAACAATATCGACTGGGATCTGATCAAGATCGGCGGCGTGATCGGCGTCGTCGCCATCGCGGTCGACGAACTGCTGCGCAAGACGACGCGCGGCGCGCATCTGTCGCCGCTGGCGCTGGGCCTGGGCATTTATCTGCCCACGCAAAGTACGCTGATGGTGGTGGTCGGTGCCGTGGCCGGCTGGTGGTTCGACCGCCGCGCCGACCGCAGCGCCAAACATCCTGAGGCGACCAAGCAACTGGGCGTGCTGCTGGCGTCGGGCATGATCGTCGGCGAAGGCCTGGTTGGCGTGGTCATCGCGGGGCTGGTGGCGTTTGCCGAGCCGCTGGGTTTCTCGAATCACGATTTCCCGCTCAGCCTGGTCAGCGATGCGTATGCCAACGGCCCGTCGGTGTGGGTGGGCGGCATCGCCTTCGCCACCATCATGGTGATGCTGTACACGTGGCTGACGCGCCTGAGCGACTCGGTCAATCGCCGATAACGCCATTGCCAGGGCAGTCACTGCCCACTTTGTAGCACACGCGGCCCTTGATCGGGCCGCGTTGTCGTTCGCAGGACCAATTGCGCGGCAGTGCAAGCCTTCGAACACGCGCGCCATCGCTGGCCATGCTGCTGTCCCCTGCCAGCGCGCCACGTAAGTCGTTGCACCGTCCTCCCTGACCGTTGGGTGCCATTCGTTCATTCAATGAGCGGGCCCATGCCGCCACGCTCTCCGCGCGGTCGGCGGATGCGATACCATAGCAGCGTGGCATCGAGGCGTTTTTTTGCCCGTGCCGGCCAGCCAACCAGACAGAGGATATGCACAGATGGGCATTCGAGATGACGTTGCAAAAGTGGCGATTTACTGGGACTTTGAAAACCTGCACGCGACACTGGCGAACCAGTTGTCGGGCGACAGCACCTACAAAAACAGCCGCAACACCTCGCAGGCGCCTATCGTCAAGCTCGACCCTATTCTCGATTACGCGGCCTCGTTCGGCGACATCATCATCAACCGCGCCTACGGCAACTGGCAGTGGTTCGAGCAGTATCGGCACGCGCTGATGGCCGGCGGCGTCGATCTGATCCAGATGTTCCCGCGCGGGCAGAACATGAAAAACAGCGCCGACATCCGGCTGGCGATCGACTCGCTGACCGATGTGTACACCCATCCCCATCTGAGCCACATCGTCATCGTATCGTCCGACAGCGACTTCATCAGCCTGGCCCAGCGCATCAAGCAGGCGGGCCGCTTCGTGGCCGGCATTGGCTTGGATGGCGCGACCAACCGGTTTTGGCCGCTCGCTTGCAGCGAATTTAAGTTCTATCAAAATTTGCTGCCCAAGCTTGACCAGGACGACAAGAAGCCAGCTCCGGTCGTCGCCGCTGCTGCGGTGCCCGACGAGAAGGCGGTCAACCCGTTCACCGAGGTGGTGTCGGCGCCCACGCTCGACGAGGCGACGGTGGTGCTGGACCGGGTGGTGCGCCAGATGGTGAGCAAGAACGACGTCAACTTTTGCGCCTCGGCGGGGGTGAAATCGTTGATGAAGCGGGCCTTGCCATCGTTTGACGAACGCGCGCTGGGCTTCGCCAGCTTCACCGATTTTCTGGCCGGCTGTCCGGACATCGTCAAAATTGTCGACCGGCTCAGCGGCGGGCATATCGAACACGCTGGCATGGGGCGGGCAGGGGAGGCGGACATGCCGGCGAAGTAGCGCGCGCCGGCGTCGAAGGCAGCCCCGCGCAGGCATCTCAGGCGGGAACGTTGTGACGCGCCGCTTCACGGCCGCGCGATCACGCCACGCGCCTGTGATGCGCATTTCTTGGTCCTGCTTAGCTTAAGCTGATCGCGATGATGGGCAGCGTCAGCGTGAACGTGGTGCCCACGCCCAGTTCGGTGGCCACGTCGATCTTGCCGCCCAAGATGCCGTGCACGATGTTGTAGGCGATGTTGAGCCCCAGCCCCGAGCCGCCTTTGCCCAGCTTGGTGGTGAAGAAGGGGTCGTAGATGCGCTTGACGAATTCGGGCGCGATGCCGATGCCGTCGTCCTGCACACACAGCTCGATCCAGCCGACCACGGTGGCGCGCGCGCTGAGTAGCACGGTGCCGCTGTCGCGTCCCTCGAAGGCGTGGATCAGCGCGTTGTTGACCAGGTTGGTAATCACCTGTCCCAGCGGCCCCGGATAGCTGTTCATGACGATGTCTTTGGGGATCTCCTGCTGCACGTTGACCGGGCTTTTCTTAATCGTCGGCCACAAGGTGAGCATGACCTCGGTGACCATGTCGTTGAGCGCGAACGTGCGCCCCTGCGAGCTTTCGCGGTCCACCGCCACCTGCTTGAAGCTGGCCACCAGGTCGGCGGCGCGAAACAGATTGCGCAACAGGATGTCGCCGGCCTTGTTGACGTCTTCGATGTGTTCTTCCAGCGCGGAGCGGCGCAGGCCGTTGGCGCAGTCGAGCGTGAAACTGCGCGTGTGGTCCACCAGCGCGCTGGCCGCCAGCAGGCTGTTGCCGATCGGCGTGTTCAATTCGTGCGCGATGCCGGCCACCAGCGCGCCCAGCGCGGCCAGCTTTTCGCTGCGCACCAGGTCGTCCTGGGTGCGGTTGAGTGTCTCGATCGAGTGGGCCAGTTCCGCGTTGGCGCCTTGCAGCGCGTCGCTGCGCTCGATCAGCTTGTCGCGCATGCCCTTCATCGCAAACAGCAGGCTGGCCTGGTCTTTCGGGCCCAACTCGATCCCCGAACTGAGGTCGCCCGCGGCGATCTGGCGCGCGATCGTCGCCGCGTAATCGGGTTCGCCGCCCAGTTGGCCCAGCAACTGGCGCGTGATCAGCACCGTGATGGCGATGCTGAGCAGGGCGGCCAACGCGGTCATGATCAACAGCACCCGGCGCGCCGTGCGGTAGCCCTGGGCCACATCGCGGCTGGCCTGGTCCATCAGCTCGCCCTGATGCGCGTTGAGCTGGTCGAGCAGGCTGAAAAAATCGCTCTGGTAGGGGTTCAAGTCCACCAACAGCAGGTTCTTCGCTTCGCCCATGCGGCGTTGGTTGAGCAGTTCGATGAACTCTTCCTGGTTGACGATGTAGGCCGAGCGAATGATGTCGATCTGCTGCAGCAGCTCCTTGCCCTTGCTTTCGGTGACGCGGCGGTTGAGCTGGTCCAGCGTGTCGGCCATCTTGCGCTTGGCGCGGCTGATGTCCTCCATCTGTTCCTTCAACTGCTCAGGCTCGGTCATGATCAAGGTGTTGCGCATCGCGCGCGCGATCGTGCCCAGCGCACCGACGACATCGTTGACCATCACGGTCTTTGGATATTTGTCGCGCAGTGTGTCGTCGGTGGTGTCGGCCAGCGTGCCCAGCTTGACGATGCCAACTAACGTCATCGTGATCAGCAGCACGATCACGAAGCCGTAGCCGAGCGCCAGCCGCTGGCCGATCTTCAGGTGCAGGCGCGGCATGCGACTCCCGTCGTGTGGCGCATGCGCGCGAACACAGCGCTCATTTGAGCTCGATGCCGAACACGGTCTTGTTCGCAATCGGCATCAGCTGCTTGATGTTCTTGGTCGTGGCCACCAGAATGGGCACCAGAATCTGCTTGGCCGGCGTCGCGCCGTGTATGCTCGCCAGCAGCGCCTCGGCCGCCTTCTCGCCCATCAGGTAGGGCTGCTGCATGCCGACCGCGACCAGCGGACCGCTCTTCAAGAGTTCGGCCACGTCGGGCATCGCATCGAATGATCCGATCAACAGATCACCCTGCTTTTTTTCCGTTTTCAGTGCCTGCAAGGCGCCCATCGTCGGTTGATCCGTTTCGATGAACATGCTGCGCAGCGTAGGCGCCGCGGCCAGCATGTCGTGCACATACTGGGTGGTTTCATCGGCCGAATACGATTGCATCTGGCGCAGCGCGGCTTCTTTGCCCATGCCCGCTTCCTTCATCGCATCGCGAAAGCCGTTGGTGCGATCCTGGCCGTTCTTGCGCGCCAGCGAAATCGTCACCAACGCATACGGCGCGTCCTGCCAGCCTTTTTCCTTGAGCGCCGCCGCCAGCGCCATCCCCACGTCGTAGGCGCCGCGATAATTGTCGGACTTGACGTAGGAGACGTACTGGCCGCCGTTGGTGCCGATGTCGGCAATCACCACCGGCACGCCAGCCTTGCGCGCCAGCTCCAGCACGCCCGGCGCAGTCTGGCTGTCGGTGGGAGAGATGACGATGCCGGCCACGCCCTTGGCGATCGCGTCGCGCGCGTTTTGCAGCTGGGTCTGGCCATTGAGTTTGCTGTCGAGCGCGCGGTAGTTGTAGCCCTGGGCAAGCGCGACGTCGTGCACGCCCTGGCCCAGCGTGCGCCAGAACGGCAGATCGAGCTTGGCGCTCAGGTAGACGATGTCTTTGTTGGCGGCGCCGGCCAGCGTCGGCGCCAGTGCGGCCAAGCCCAATATGCCCCCGACGAGCATCAGACGAAACAAGCGCCGCGTAGCCATGCTGTTGCTTCCTGATTGTGACAAACGGTTGGTCGAGGAACAAGCAGATAGTGATCGTTCTTGGTCAGACTGTCAATGCGCGGCAGCGCCGCCACGGCACTTTCGTGGCGCTTAGCGCGGCGATATGGCGTTCTCGTCCACGTGGCCACGGCGCGGGTCGATCGCCAGCACCTTGTCATGCTGCAGTTCTGTGCCAAGCAGGAAGGTGCTGGTGCCCACCTGCACGCAACCCTGTTTCGCATAGAAGGCGATTGCGCGCCGATTCTGGTCCCACACGCAAAGCCACAGGCAGGGCGCCGCGCGTGCCGCGGCCACCTCCAGCGCGGCGCCAAACAGGCGCTGCGCCAGTCCGCTGCCGTGCTGCGCGCGCACCACGTACAGACGCGCCAGCGTATGCGCGTTGGCGGCGCTGATGCACGGCGGCGCGGCGCAGCGCGCCACGACGGCATAGCCGACGGCGGCGCCGTCGACGGTGGCCAGCAGCACCTGGGTGTGCGCGTCACTCAGCAGCGCGCGCTGGCTGGCCAGGTCCAGGTTCGCTTTCAGGTAGCGGTCGACATCCTCGGCGCTGCTGGTGGCGCCATAGGTGTCGACAAATGTGCTGCGCGCCAGCGCGGCTAGCAGCGCCGCGTCGTCCGGCGTGGCGGGGCGGATGCAGGCGCCGGCGCTCATCGGCCGCCCCGCGCGCGGCGCGCCGTGTGGCGAGCCTTACACGAGCACATGGCCGGCCTGCGCAAGGATGGCGGCGGCGCGCGTCATGTCGCCTTGTTTGAGCAGCAGGTAGTCGCCATCGAAGGTCGATACGACAAAGATGCCGATCGCCGCTTCCGACAGCGGCGCGATCACGGCCAGCACGATGCCCGTCTCGTCGAAGGCGAACGGGCCGACAAAGCGCAGGCAGGTCCAGCCTCGATCGGCCTGGACCGACGGCGGAACGCGCTGCGCCAGGCAGACCACCGACAGCTCGTGGCGCGAGCGGCTGATGCTGCTAAAGCCGTCGCCGTCGGCCCAGGCCGGGGTGGGCGCGGCCGCGTCCAGACGGCTGACGGCGTAGCCACCCGCTTGC
Organism: Burkholderiales bacterium; assembly: GCA_038207625.1. Lineage (GTDB taxonomy): Bacteria > Pseudomonadota > Gammaproteobacteria > Burkholderiales > Burkholderiaceae_D > JBBQZO01. Next base: position 113,904 of record JBBQZO010000012.1, read on the forward strand.
AGTTCCAAAGTGATGCTCTTGCGTTGCATGGTTTCTCCTTGCGATGCGCGCTTCCCGGGGCGGGGCGGGCCTGACATCGAACGGGCAGCGTAAGGGGCGCGCGCCGCTAAGTATAATGAATATTCATGATCCTTCATAAGGAGCGCTTATGCGCGCCGTCGACTATCGGGGCCTCGCTGCGCTGGACGCGGTCATCACGCACGGCAGTTTTGAGAAGGGCGCGCTGGCTTTGTCGATCAGCCAGCCGGCCGTGTCGCAGCGCATCCGCACGATTGAGCAGAGCACCGGTCGCTTGCTGCTGGTGCGCAGCAAGCCGCCCGTCGCCACCGAGTACGGGCAGCGTCTGATGGCGCACTACCGCCAGGTACATCTGCTCGAGGCCACGCTGGACGACGCGGCCAATCCGAACGCGGCGCCGCCGCTGGTGGCCATTGCCGTCAACGCCGACAGTGCCGCCACTTGGTTGCCGCAGGCGCTGGCGCCCCTGCTGGCCGCGCCGGCCTGTCTGTTCGACATCCGCATCGACGACCAGGACCATACGCTGCTTCAGTTGCGCGAAGGGCGCGTGTTTGCCTGCGTGAGCAGCGCGGGCGATGAAGTGGCCGGCACCACCGCGACGGCGCTGGGCGTGATGCGCTATGTGTGCGTGTGCACGCCGGCGTTCGCGGCGCGCTGGTTTCCCGCCGGGCTGTGCGTCGATGCGGCATTGCAGGCGCCGGCGCTGATCTTCGGTGGCAAGGACGCGCTGCATCCGCGCTTTTTGCAGCAACGGCTGGGTCTGACGCTGCCGTTTCCCCATCATGTGCTCGGTTCATCGGAGGGCTTTGTGCGCTTCCTCGAAGCCGGTTTCGCGTATGGTATGGTGCCGCTGATCCAGGTGCGCGCGGCGCTGGCCAGCGGCGCGCTGGTGCATGTCGGGGGCGCCGTTGGCATGGACGTGCCGCTGTTCTGGCACGCCTGGGACATCCAGACGGCGCTCACGCGCAGCATCGCCGCGCAGATCGTGCAGACGGCGCACGCGGCGCTGGCGCCGCTCCCCTAGTTGCCGCGCTGGCGCCGCCTCCGCTAGTTGCCGCGCTGGCGCCGCCTCCGCTAGTTGCCGCGCAGGGGCACTTTCCACGTTGCCGCGCTAGGACCGCCTCCCTAACTGCCGCGCTGGCACCGCCTTGCCTCAGTCGCGGCACACGCCTCTCGGCACTTGTTTGGCGTGCCGCCGCAGCCGACTTTTTGGCGCGTGCATGCGCGCATGTGCGCTGTGGCGCGTGCGCTGCAAGCGCGGTTCGATGCACGGAAAATTGCGGGGTGGACGCGGAACTTGCTGCTATAGTCGTCGCCACGCTCGCGGCGCGGGCAAGCACCGAGTCCTTTGTTTATTTTGGAGACTGAACATGAAAAAATTAATCTCTAGCATCCTTGTCGTCTTGTCTTTGTTGGTCGCAAATGGCGTCGCATGGGGGGCAGATAAAGGCACGGCCGACGAGGCCAAAGCGCTGGTCGCAAAGGCCAGCGCTTACCTCAAGGCCAATGGCCGGGAGAAGGCGCTGGCCGAGTTCAATAATCCCAAGGGTAGTTTCGTCGACCGCGATTTGTATATCTTCGTCGTCGACACAAACGGTCTGACGGTCGCCAATGGCAACAACGCGAAACTGATCGGCAAGAACGTCATCGACATGAAGGATCAGGACGACAAGTACTTCATCAAGAGCTTCATTGAGCTGGGTAATACCAAGGGCAAGGGCTGGGTCGACTATCGATGGATCAACCCGCAAACGAAGGCGATCGCTACCAAGTCAACCTACATTGAAAAGAACGGCGACCTGCTGATCGGTTGCGGAATTTATAAGTAAGGTTGGGGACATCGTGAGGCGGGCTCGCCGCGCCGCCTTGCTGTGCGCTCTGGCAGGTCTGTCCCAGCAGAGCATTGGTGGTGCGCCGGTCAGCGTGTTCGTCAACGCGCGCCAGTCGCCCAACTCCGAGCTTGGCAAGGACGGCGTACTGCGCGGCGATGTGATCGACACCGCTGCCACCGTGCTGCGCGACGCTGGCATCGACCATGAATTGATCGCCTTGCCGCACCCGCGCGCGTTCGAGCGCGTCAAGGCCTGTGAAGGCTTGATGGCGGGCGTGTTCAAGTCGCCCGAACGGGCGCGCTTCCTGATGTTTTCCGAGCCGATCGTAGCCGACCGTGTGGCGCTGGTGTTGCGCGCCGACGATCCGCTGGCGTATGCGGCGCCAAACGACCTGGCCGGCAGGTCCGTCACTTATCTGCGCGGCGCCGTGGTCGGCATCGACCTGCGGCGGGTTGCGGCCGGTTGCGTCGGTCCGGCTGGACCAGCAGATTTTGTTTGACCTGATGCTCAAAAAACGGGTGGCCGGACGTACCGACGCGGTCATCATCCGCCCGCGCGAGGCGGTGCCGATCGGCGCACGCGCGACTGGTCTGCCGATGTCGCTGCTGCGCATCGTCGACCCGCCGCTGGCGATGGTGCAAAACCACATCGCCGGTTGCAGCACCGATGCGCGCGCGTTGGCGCTGCTGCGCAAAATTGACCAGTCGATCGTCAAGCTGCGCGCCGACGGCACGCTGAACCGGCTGATGACGGCGCGCTGACGCAGCGAACTCCGCGCGCCATGCGGCGCATCGGGTGCCGCCCAGCGTACCTTGCTCCTTGTGTTCGGTATCGCTCAGACGCGCGCCGATGACTATGGCATTGTTCGGCGATGCAGCTGTGCCCGCTAGTTCGCTGGATGCGATCGATCAAGGGCGTGGCCATGCACGCTGAACCAGGGCGCATGGGCGTCAACATGCGCAAGCACGACCGCGCGACCGGTGCTGCAACGCCGCCGCGTGGTCACGAACACGACGCACTCGGAAGGAAACACACCATGAATATCAGTCCCCTGGCCGGCAAGCCGGCGCCCGCCGCCATACTGGTGAATCTGCCCAGCCTGATCGGCGCCTACTACACCAACCGGCCCGATCCGTCCGTGCCGGAACAACGCGTGGCATTTGGCACCTCCGGCCACCGCGGCTCGTCGCTGTCAAACAGCTTCAACGAAATGCATGTGCTGGCCATCAGTCAGGCGATCTGCGACTACCGCGCCGCGCACGATATCGCTGGCCCGCTGTTTCTTGGGGTGGACACGCACGCCTTGTCGGCGCCGGCCTGCGCCAGCGCGCTTGAGGTACTCGCCGCCAACGGCATCGACGTGATGCTGGCCGAGGGCGACGAGTTCACGCCCACGCCGGCCGTGTCGCTGGCGGTGCTCACCTTCAACCGCGGCCGCACCAGCGCACTGGCCGACGGCATCGTCATTACGCCGTCGCACAATCCGCCCGACAGCGGCGGCTTCAAATATAACGGTTGCAACGGCGGCCCGGCCGACTCGCTGGCCACCGCCTGGATCGAGGCCAGCGCCAACGACTATTTGCGGCGCGCCATGCAGGGTGTCAAACGCATTCCGATCGGGCAGGCCTTGCGCGCCGCCACCACCCACCGCTACGATTATCTGGGCGCCTACGTCAAGCAACTCGACCAGGTGATCGACATGGTCGCCATTCGCGACGCCGGCATCCGGCTCGGTGTCGATCCGCTGGGCGGCGCCGGCGTACACTACTGGGAACGCATCGGCGCGCACTACGGCCTGAATTTGAGTGTGATCAGCAAGGTGGTCGACCCGACCTTCGGCTTCATGAGCGTCGACTGGGACGGGCGCATCCGCATGGACCCGTCCTCCAAATACGCGATGGGCCGGCTGATCGGCGTCAGGGACGACTTCGATATCGCGTTCGCCTGCGACACCGACCACGACCGGCACGGTATCGTCACGCCAGGTGCGGGTCTGATGCCGGCCAATAACTATCTGTCGGTGGCGATCGACTACCTGTTTCGCCATCGTCCGCACTGGTCGCGCGACGCTGCCGTGGGTAAGACGGTTGTCAGCAGCCAGATGATCGACCGGATCAGCACCCGGCTGGGCCGGCCCCTGTATGAGGTGCCGGTGGGCTTCAAGTGGTTCGCCGCCGGCCTGTGCGATGGCTCGCTGGGCTTTGGCGGCGAGGAAAGCGCCGGCGCGTCATTCCTGCGGCGCGACGGCACTGTCTGGACCACCGACAAGGATGGCCTGGTGCCCGGCCTGTTGGCCGGCGAAATCATGGCGCGCACCGGTCGCGATCCGGCCGAGCAGTACCGGCGCCTGACGCTGGACCTGGGCGATCCGGTGTCCGACCGGGTCGAGGCGCCGGCCACGCCGGAGCAAAAACGCATGCTGTCGGCACTCTCGCCGCGGCAGGTGGAGTGCACCGAGTTGGCCGGCGAACTGATACAAAGCGTGCTCACCAAGGCGCCGGGCAACGGTGCGTCGATCGGCGGCCTGAAGGTGGTCGCGGCCGGCTGCTGGTTCGCCGCACGTCCATCGGGCACCGAGGATATTTACAAGATCTACGCCGAGAGTTTTCATGGCGCGGATCATTTGCGCCGCATCGTGCAGGAGGCGCAGACGATCGTCGACCATGCGCTCGCGGTGAGCGGCGCCGATGGGGCAGGCGCTTAAGCGCCAACGCCAGCGCCAACGCCAACGCCAACGCCAACGCCAACGCCAACGCGCTGCCGGCCGTTGCCCGTGGCGCGACCTTTACCTGGCCTTGTTCGCTGCCAGCGAGGCCGAGAAATAGTTCAGCATCAAGGCCTGGTTGTAGCCGATCGCAGCGCTTGGTGCATCCATATACAGGCCCAAGGGACGCTGTTCGTCGCTGGCGCGCGCGAACGAACTGACCATGCAACTGGACGCTTCGGCGCCACGACAACTCCAGTACTGGCCGGCGTAGGCATCGACTTTGAGTGAAAACGGCGCGAGGTCTTTCAGGTGCCCGAACATGAAGCGGTGGGCCGGATCCCAGCCGGCGCCGTCGCGCTGGCGTACGTGGTAGTTGCCGGCCAAAACCAGCACCCGCGCCGTCGGATTTGCGCCGATGATGGCGCGCAGATTGTTCGCCATCGCCAGGTCGCGATCGAGTTTCGCGTTGATCTGGTCTGCGTTCATATCGAAGGCGGCAATCTGCAGCTTACGCCCGTCGTGACGCAGTGCGCGCACTGAATCGATCAGCTCAAACATGGCCCGGCTGGAGCGCCCGTCCTGCGCGGCGCGCGACCAGAACTGCGAGGCCAGCAGCGTCGCCTTTGCCGCCTCGCCACCGTCGCTGTCGACGTAAGCGGCCAGGATTGCCGCCTGCGTTTGCGGATATTCCAGCGCGACCAGCACCGCACGTGCTTTGCCGTCGGGGCCAGGCTCGCTACTCCAGCGGCGTGCAATTGCGGCCACCAGTTGCGGCACCTCTGCCGTGCCGTGCATCTCGCCGATCGCCAATAGCTTGCTGTTCTCGGTGAGCTTGATCAACTGCGACAAGGTGTCGTCCGGTATCGCCGTGGCGGGGAGCGCCCACGCCGGACAGGCGGCAAGGCCACCGCTGAGCAGCCAGCCGATCGTTGTGGCAAGTATGCCGATGCTGCGCGCGACACCAAGGTCAGAAAATCGCTGTCTCAATTTGCTACTCCGGTCGCTGCGTCGGTTTCGTGTCCGCCCGCCGCGATGTATCGGGAGGCGCCAGGATTGTGACTATACAGGCTAGATTGCGTCGAAGGCAACGTCATTTCCTGCGTCGTCCGACGCGGGGTGGCCATCGCTGCGCGCGCCGGCGTGGCGCTTCGCAAGGGGCCGCGCGGGCTTGCGCGGCCCATGCCGCCAGCCGGTTCGGGGCGCGTGCGCGGCGCCGCGCGCGACGTGTGGATGTTTCAGGTTGCGGGAACCCTGACGCAGGCATCGGCCACCCACGTGCTATTGGAACGTGTTCTGGGTGCCGGCCGACGTTGTCACGATCGGCACGAACGCGCACTTTGACGGCGTCGCGCTGGCCCAGACCAAGATCGCCATGCAAACCGGAGCAACGTCCAACGGCCGGCTGTTGGCGCAGACGGCCGTCACGCTCGCGCAAAACACGGTCACGCACCTTGAGTCGTCATGACAGGTAGGAAAACTACTCAGATTTGATAGTCATCTATATATCAACGTTTTATAACGTTAATTTGCATTAATTGTTATGTAGTTGTGCTACATTTCACTGCTTGGATAGTTCTGCGTACAGCATCGCTCGACAAAAGAATGCGTGAATCGTGCCTGTTTCATCGGCCAGATTCGCGCGCCGGACGACCCCAAGACTGACTTGCACATGGTTCCTGCATTCCAATCAATATAAAAATAGATGGAGTAGACAATGAGAAGAGACACTCACCGTACCAAGTTCGCGCCGGCGCTCGCCGCTTGCGCGTTTGCCCTCAGCGCGGCCTTTTCCGGCGCAACCGTCCAGGCGGCGGGCTTCAATGCACGCGATACCTCGGTGCAAATGTTTCGTTGGCGCTGGACCGACGTAGCCAACGAATGCACCAAATGGCTGGGGCCGCAGGGCTACGGCGCCGTTCAGGTGTCGCCCGCCCAGGCTTCGCTCAATAACAGCAACTGGTGGAATGTGTACCAGCCGGTCAATTACACCAATCTGACCAGCAGCATGGGGACCGAGGCGCAGTTTGCGTCCATGGTCAGCACCTGCCACGCCGCTGGCGTGCGCGTGTACGCCGACGTGGTGGTCAACCAGATGGCCGCCGGTGCCGGCACCGCCACCGACGGCTCGACCTGGAACGCGGCGACCCTGACCTATCCTTTTTTCAGCGGCAACGACTATCACGCGCCCTGTGATATCCAGAACAGCGACTACGACAACAACCGTAACAACGTGATGTTCTGCCGCCTCAGCGGCATGCCGGACATGAAGACGGAAAGCGCCTACGTGCAGGGGCAGATCAAGAACTACCTCAACAAATTGCTCGGCCTCGGGGTCGATGGTTTCCGTTTCGACGCGTCCAAGCATATCGCACCGGCTGATCTGCAGGCGATCGTCGGGGGCATCGCCAGCACCACCAAAGCGGGCGAGTCGCTGTGGGTCACGCATGAAGTGATCCCCGACGCGACCGTCAACCGGGCTGACTACTTCAGCAGTGGCACCATCAATGAATTCAAGTTCGCCTCGGCGCTGCGCGCGATGTTTCGCAACGAGAGCGGGGCCAATCTGTCGCAAGTGCAGTCCATCATGGGCACGCCGGGCAACTGGGGCGGCACGTGGGGGTTTGTCGACACCAGCCACGCCACCGTGTTTGTCAACAACTGGGATACCGAGCGCAATGGCGGCTCGCTCAATGCCAGCAATTACGTGTCGGGAAGCACCAACGATACGCAAGGCACCAAACGCTACGATCTGGCCAACATCTTCATGCTCGCCTGGCCGTATGGCCACGCGCAAGTTCATTCGGGCTTTCGCTTCAGCGGCTTTGACCAGGGGCCTCCGGCGTCCAGTCCGTATGATGCGAGCGGCAATGCCCGCATCAATGTCGAGTGGGACTTCATTCATCGCTGGTCCGACGTGTCGAACATGGTGGCGTTGCGCGCGGCAGCATCCGGCCAGGACGTGAACAACTTTGTCAGCGGCACGGGCAATCAGATTGCGTTCAATCGCGGCAGCGCCGCTTTTGTCGCGCTCAACAACGACGCTGCAGCGTGGAATGCGACCTTCCAGACGCTGCTGCCGCCTGGCACGTATTGCAACGTGGTCAATGGTAAATTGACGGCCGACAAGTCCGCGTGTACGGGCGACAGTGTAACGATCAGCAGTAACGGCCGCGCCACCTTGTCGATACCTGGCAATGGCGGTGCCAGCGTGCCGGCGGTGGCGCTGCATATCAAGCAGGTCACCGGCGCGACCGCTGCCTGTACCAGTGTTCCCGTCAAGTTTCGCGTTGCCAATGCCAACACGGTGTCCGGTCAGAGCGTCTACGTGAACGGCAACCGCAGCGAACTCGGGACCTGGACCCCGACGGCAGCGAACCTGCTCACCATCGAAGGTAGCGGCGCCAACGCTGCCTGGTCGCGCACCATCAACCTGCCGCCATCGACGCCGATACAGTTCAAGTTCATGAAGCATGGTGGCGTAGCTGATGTATGGGAAAGCAATCAGACGACGGCCAGTGGCAATCGCGAAGCGGTCAGTCAGGCTTGCGGGGCCAGCACGTTGGTGCTCGACGTGGGTAACTTCAAGTTCTAAGCATTTAGCTATCAGCATTAATGGCCGACGCCGCAATGGCGTCGGCTGCAGGCCGGGCCTGCCAACCATTTCCGCGCGCCGGAAATGGTTTATACGATGAATCCCCCTGGTGACAGACTGGCGCGCGATGAGCAAACCCGTTGATCGCGCGATGGTTAGCTCTTCGTCTGGCTACATCCATCAAAAATTAACATCGTCGTGCTATCTGACTATCTTTTAACATTTTCATTATTTTTGCAACAAAGCTGTTTTTGCTGCTCTCTGCGCACCATGCGCGGACATGGGGCGGCGCCGCCATGGTTCCCCGTGCAGTGCATTGCTGTTCGGAAAATTTCATCTAAGTTCTGTCAATTTATATAATTTACATCTTAATAGCCAAGATAATCAGACTTTGTTCGTCACACCCCGGTCATGCATAGTCGCCACAATCCATCGTACTTAAACCAACTAGAATCGGGGAAGTCATGAGACGTTCGAACACCAAACAATTCCTGCCTCAGCTCGCTGTACTGCTGGCGTTTTCAGTCGCTGGCGGTGCGCTCGCGTCGGAGGCCGACCATCGTGAATTCGAAGCGACCTTGCATGTGCCGTATCAGGCCGATGTCAACACGGACCGGCAGGAGGCGCGCACGTTCACGCTGTCGTTCGACTATCCCCATGTGGCGCTGGCCCAGGATGTGAGCTGGCGCCTGGAATTGCTCGACGCCACAGGCCGCGTGCTGCATAACTGGCATGGCGTGAATACCTTGTTCAAGAAATCGGTGGACGTCAAAGTGCGCTGGGACGGGCTGATTGATGGCGTGGCGCTGGCCGACGGCATGTATCAGGTGCGCATGCTGGCCGTCACGCATGACGCGCACAAGCGCCAGGCGGGCGACCTGCTGCCTGGCACGATCGACGCTTTGATCGGCGCCGGCGCCGACGACCTTGTCGAGCAAAGCTGGGACCTGTCGGTGGGGACGCAGAGCGCGCCCGCCATGCCCGGTTTTGTCGGCTTGCCCGTTGGCGCCAGCGCCGCGGCGCCCGCCAAAGTGGCCGGCACCAGCCGCCCGACGCTGGGCGCGCAGCAACTGGCCGTACCGGCCCCGGCCTCGCTGCCGTACACGGTCTACTTTGGTAATCTGCACAGCCAGACCAATCACAGCGATGGCGGCGGCACGCTGGCCACCTGCGTGGGTGCGCAAAATCCGCAAAGCGGCGCCTTCGGCCCGACCGACGCCTATACCTATGCGCGCGGCAAGGGTCTCGATATCCTGATGGCGTCCGAGCACAACCACATGTACGACGGCTCCGATTCAACCAATGCGAGCGCCGATCCGGCCACCGCCAAGGCGCTGTTTCAGTCTGGCCTGACGGCAGCGGCCACCTTCAATGCCGCCCATCCCGATTTCCTGGCCGTGTATGGCCTCGAGTGGGGTGTGATCAACAACGGCGGGCACATGAACATCTTCAACACCACCGAATTGCTCGAGTGGGAAAGCAATTCGGCCGGCCAGTTGATCGGCGACACGCTCACGCCCAAGGGCGATTATGCGGGCCTGTACACCTTGATGCGTCAGCGCGGCTGGGTAGGCCAGTTCAATCATCCCGCCACCAGCGGTCAGTTCCTCGTCAACAGCGTGCCGCTCGGTTATACCGCCGACGGCGATCAGGCGATGGCCTTGTGCGAAGTGCTTAACACGTCGGCGTTTTCGACCAATACGACGGAGACCGAAACCGGGCGCAGCAGCTACGAAGGGGCGTGCTACAAGGCGCTCGAGGCGGGCTATCACGTCGCCTTCAGCACCGACCAGGACAATCACTGCGCCAACTGGGGCGCGTCGTATACCAACCGCACCGGCGTGCTGATCCCCAATGGCACACCGCTGAGCAACGCCAGTTTCATCGACGCCATCAAGGCGCGCCGGGTGTTTGCCACGATGGACAAGGGCTCGCAACTGGTGTTGACGGCCAACGGTCACATCATGGGCGAGCGCTTCGCCAACAGCGGCAGCCTGAACCTGCTGGCCAACTACGCCAGCAGCGCCGGCAAGACAGCAACGACGGTGCAAATGTACGAGGGCGTGCCGGGGCGTAACGGCACCGTCAGCCTGTTGTCGAGCACCGCCAGCACGACCATCACACCGGCCATCGGCGAGCATTTTTACTACGCCAAGCTCACCCAGAACGATGGCAATATCCTGTGGTCGGCCCCGGTCTGGGTGACCCAGTCGACGTCGGCGGGCGACACCACGCCGCCCACGGTGAGCGCGTCAGAGACGGGGGGCAGCGGCACGATCACCTTGTCGGCCGTCGCCAGCGACAACGTCAAGGTCACGCTGGTGGAGTTTTATGTCGACAGTCTGCTCAAGGCCAGCAGCAACGTGTCGCCATATACGGCCACGCTCAATTCGGCGACGCTGGCCAATGGCAGCCACAGCCTGCTGGCGCGCGCCTATGACGCGGCCAACAACGTCGGCGTATCGGGTGCGTTTGCGTTTAGCGTCAATAACGGCACCGTCGATACCACGCCGCCGACGGTCAGTGCAAGCGAGACCGGTACCGGCGGCACCATCACGCTGGCGGCCACGGCGAGCGACAATGTGGGCGTGAGCAATGTCGAGTTCTATATCGACGGGGTATTGAAGGGCAGCGACAGTACGGCGCCGTATTCGATGACGCTGAATTCGACGTCGCTGGCCAATGGCAGCCACGTGCTGACGGCCAAAGCCTACGATGCGGCCGGTAACAGCACGCTGTCGAGCGGACAGAGTTTTAGCGTCAGCAATACCGGCGCGAGCAACCTGATCGTCAATGGCAGTTTCGAGTCGGGCGCCACGTCGTGGACGGCAACGAGCGGCGTGATCAGTTCGGCGACGGGGCAAGCGGCCCACACCGGCACCTTCAAGGCGTGGATGGATGGCTATGGCAGCGCGCACACCGACAGCGTGTATCAGCAAGTGTCGGTGCCCGCATCGGCCACCAGCGCGAGCCTGACGTTCTGGCTCAAAGTGGTCAGCGACGAGACGACAACCAGCGTCGTGTACGACACGCTCAAGGTGCAGGTGCGCAGCAGTAGCGGCGCGGTGCTGGCCACGCTGGCGACGTATTCGAACCTGAACAAGTCCACCAGCTATGCGCAGAAGACGTTCGACCTGAGCGCCTACAAGGGCCAGAGCGTGCGCATCTACTTCGAGGGCATCGAGGACGCCAGCGTGGCGACGACTTTCCTGGTCGACGACGTGGCGCTCAACGTGCAATAAGCGTCACCGCCATCGCGCTCATGCCCACCCGCGCGGTGGGCATTTTTTTGTGCGCGGCATGCGCAACGCCGTCGTCACACCTTGAGCGTTGCGCCGCTTCGCTCAGGCGAAGTCGCTGACCGTGGCCGTGCTCACCGCAGGCGGCGCCGGCGCGCTCAGGGCGCTTGGTGTCACTTGCGACGGCGTCGATTGGAGATGCTGGTCGAAATCGTCCACCTGGACTGCGCTGTCGGCCAGGCGGGCGAATTCGGACAGCGTCTGCTGTTCCTCGGCGCTGATGGTGCCGGCGCTGGCGGCGTTGCGCGCCCATTGCTGCGTCAGCAGCAGGCTTTGCGGAATCGGCGGCACGTCGCCGGCGCGGATCGCCACCTTCAGGCGCTGCTCGATTACCTCGACGGCCGGCAGCATGGCCAACGCCAGCTCGCCGCAGGCCAGCGGGTCGCTGTCGTCGTGCGCCACGTAGCAGTCGGCCAGCAGGCGGGCGCGGCTCGCGTCGCCGGTCTGCATCGCCTCGGCCAGCGCACTGCCCAGGGCGTCCGACGGCGCGCGCTGGGGCAGGCCGAGCGGGAACAGCAGTGCGCGCAGCAGCAACGCCAACGGGCGATTGGGGAAGTTTTCCAGCACGCCGATCAGTCCCTGCTGGGCCTTGAGCAAGGCGTCCTGCACCGACCAGTGGACATACACCGCGTCGCCGGCCGGCCGGCCGTCGTCTTCGAAGCGCTTCAAGGTCGCCGACACCAGATACATCTGCGCCAGCACGTCGCCCAGGCGCGCCGAAATGCGCTCGCGCCGCTTGAGTGAGGCGCCCAGCACGAACATCGACATGTCCGTCATCACCGCAAACGCGCTCGAGCAGCGGCTCACGGCGCGGTAGTAGTGCGCCATCTCCGGCGCACCCGTTTCTGGTGCGTTGGCCAAGTGGCCGGCACTCAGGCCGTGCATCAGCGCGCGCCCCAGATTGGCGGCGATGAAACGCAGGTGGCCGAAGAAGGCCAGGTCGAAATCGCTCTCGGCCTTGCGGCGGTCCGGCTCCTGGCAGGCTGCCATCTCCTTGCGCACGAACGGGTGCGCCCGGATCGCGCCCTGTCCAAAGATGATCAGGCAACGCGTCAGAATGTTGGCCCCTTCGACCGTGATGGCGATCGGGATTTGCTGGTAGGCGCGCGCCAGGAAGTTGTTGGGCCCCATGCAGATGCCTTTGCCGCCCAGGATATCCATGCCGTCGTTGACGACCAGGCGCGCCCGTTCGGTGACATGGTACTTGGCGATGGCCGAGATGACGGCCGGCTTTTCGCCCAGGTCGACGGCCAGCACCGACATCTTGCGCGCCGCGTCCATCATGTACAGATTGCCGCCCATGCGTGCCAGCGCTTCCTGCACGCCTTCGAACTTGCCGATGGCCGTGTGGAACTGGCGCCGGATCGCCGTGTACGCGCTTACGCCCAGCACCGCCATCTTGGCCATGCCCACGTTCGACGAGGGCAGCGAAATGGCGCGTCCGGCGGCCAGACACTCCATCAGCATGCGCCACCCTTTGCCCAGTTGCGGACGCCCGCCGATTACCCATTCCATCGGGATGAACACGTCATTTCCCGAGGTCGGACCATTCTGGAAGACCGCGTTCAGCGGCCAGTGACGCCGGCCGATCTGCACGCCCGGATGGTCGGTCGGTATCAGCGCGCAGGTGATGCCCAGCGTATCGTCCGGTCCCAGCAAGTGAAACGGGTCGACGCTGCGAAACGCCAGGCCGAGCAGCGTGGCCACCGGCGCGAGCGTGATGTAGCGCTTCGACCAGGTCACGCGCATGCCCAGCGTCGCGCGCCCTTCGTGCTGGCCCATGCACACCACGCCCACGTCCGGCATCGCGGCCGCGTCCGAGCCCGCGTAGGCGCTGGTGAGCGCGAAGCAGGGCACGTCGATGCCGCGCGCCAGGCGCGGCAGATAATATTCTTTCTGGGTTTCGGTGCCGTAGTGGAGCAGCAGTTCGGCCGGACCCAGCGAATTGGGTACCATCACCGACACGGCCAGCGCCGAGCAGCGGGTCGACAGCTTCATCACCACTTGCGAATGCATGTAGGCGGAGAACTCCAGGCCGTCGTATTTGCGGGGAATGATCATGCCCAGGAATCGCTGCTCTTTCATGAACTTCCAGGCCGGCGCGGGCAGGTCCTGCCAGCGCTCGGTGGTGTCCCAGTCGTTGACCATCGCGCACAGCTGTTCGACCTCGTTGTCGAGGTAGTGCTGCTCCGCGTCGGTGAGCACGTTCTTGCCAAAGCCGAGCAGCTTGGTCCAGTCGGGTCGGCCGGAAAATAGGTCGGCGTCCCACCAGGTGGTGCCGGCGTCAAGCGCGTCGCGCTCGGTGTCGGACATCGTCGGCAGGATGCGCTTGAACAGGTCCAGCAGGTGCGGCGTAATCAGTGCGCGCCGTAGTGGTGCGACGACTATCGGCGCGGCAAGGCAAGCGAGCACGATGCAAACAATCAGAATTCCCATGAATAGACTCCCTTGAAGATGGGGCGACTATAGGGCGTTTTGACGACGCTATCAGTGCGCTAGCGCGCTTTTCGCACGGGCAGGTGCGCGTTTGGGGCGCGCTGGCTCAAAGCGCTGGCGAGGGGCGCCATGGCACGCCGATGGTCCGCACACCAATGGCCGGCACGACAAGGGGCGCGAGTCGATGGCGCCTGTCACACGGCATACAATCGGTCCGCACTCGTTTTCAGACCGTAATCGGGGATGAATTGCTCGGACACGGTCAAGATGGCATACAGATTTCGCTTGAGCTCATCGGCTGACAGTTCGCCGTCGCTGAGCGCCGTTTGTAACAAGTGCAGCGCCATATCGGCCAGCAGTATTCTTTGCTTTTCCGCCCAAGCCGGTTCACCGCGTGTCGACGGGTTTTTCCGATAGGCCACCTCGGTCAGCGCATGCGCCTTGCGGCCTAAGCCGAGAATCTCATTCTTGATCATTGCATCCATCATGCTCAACCTCTTCAAAGCCATTGCCGCCGCGCTGTTTCAGGTCGACGACGTCAAAGCCGCTGCAGCGCGATCGCCTGACGCGTTGACACGGCGAGCGCGCTGTGCCGCGGGATCAAATTACTTTTTCGCGCTCACCGATGACGGACCATCTGGCTCGGCGGGCCCACCCTGTTTGCGCTGCTCAACGAGGACGCGCAAGCGCCCCTTGGCCCGGTCACGCAGCTCGGTGAGTTCGACAATACGCTGCTCGATCTCGTCGACCTTGCTTTGGTAAAGGCCGATCACGTCGGCGCAGATCAGCTTTCGCGAGCGCACATCGAACATCGACGCGACGGGACGGATTTCATCGACAGTGAAGCCGTTGCGTAGCAGCACCCGAATGCGCATCACGTGTTCGACGGCCGCCTCGTCAAACCGGCGATAGCCATTGCCGCTGCGTTTGGACACCAACAGGCCAGATTGTTCGTAGTGACGAATCACCCGCGCGCTGCACTGGGTTCTGTTTGCCAACTCACCAATTAATATCACGATTTTTCCACTGTCACTGCGAGACCGGCCAGGCTGAGCCCCCTTTGAAAGTGGGCCCGCCCGCCACGGGTAAATAGGTCTGGGTTGCCCAAGTGTAGCCCAAACTGGCCCCGCTATTTGGCCCCGTCTTCGGCATCGCCCCTTGGCATCGGATGGGCAGCCGTTTCGCTGTCCCACGTGGCCGACAGCACACACCAGCGCTGGCCGTCGTTGAGCAGCTGAAAACTGTTGATTCCGCGTCCCTGAACAGGACCGTCCGGGTCGTCGCGCGTTTCATACCCGCTCCAGACATGTGCAATATGGCCGTAGCGTTGCACACGCTGAAAAACCTCGCGTTCGTGAAAGCCACGATGGGCGAACAGGCGCTCGTTCAGTGCAATGAATTTGGCGAGCGTTTGCGGCGCCGCCGCGAACGCCCCGTGAGGGCGATGTTCGGTTGGGGTAATCATGGCGCCGGGCGCATGAAGGCGTTCCAGGCGCGCCCAGTCATGCGCGCCATTGGCTGGTCCGGACACGATCTGGTAGAGCGTCCTGACCAGGCTTTCCGGACTGGCTGAGGCGGCGTCGGCCCGCTGGGTGCCGCAGGCCGGCTGTTCGGCCCGTGTGTTTTGCTCAGCCCGTGACAACGCTGGCAATGCGCACAGCAAGGACGCTAGCAACAGTGGGGCCGGCCATCGTGCAACGATGCCGCCGGCGCGGCGTTTGACTATCTTCATCAGAGTGACCTTTGCTTGGTTCGGACAGAATTTGCCCGACTCGTAGCGCAGACTAAAGCCTGACACTGGTGTCATGGTCAAGCCCAACTATGCTGATTGGCGCACGCGCTGCGCGGGCCTGGCGCAGGGCATGGCATTGCTGCGCGGTGTGGCAGGGCTGCGTCGTGTGGCAGGGCTGGGTGGTGTGGCAGTGCTGGGTGGTGTGGCAGTGCTGCGTCGTGTGGCCAAATCGCCACGCCCATTGTTGCGTCATCGTGAACGGCAGTGGTTCGCTTGCCGCTCCTGTTTGCCCATCATGCGCCTTTGGGCTTGGCGTGGGCACTCGCGCAGGGCCTGCCTAGGCTGTGGCTTCCGGTTGAAGCAATTTCGACAATTCATCTATGTTGTGCTAATTGAAATGTTAAAATAGTGAGCATGTTGCCAGACGCTGCGCGACGGATCTGCCTGGCCGAAGCGCGCCCAGCCGATGCGCTCGCCCGCGACCGCTCCGGCTGGCCTGGTCGCCCGCGTGCGTGGACGCTTATTGTTGAGAAGGGGAATCGAATGAAGCAAGTGTTTTCCATGATCGCCGGGGGCGTTTTGCTCGTTTGCACGGGCTGCCAGTCCACCGAGCCGATCACAAATATCAATTACCGAATTCATCCCAAGTTGGCCGACGCCCAGCATTACGCGCAGCGCGCGGTCGACACGATCAGTGGCGTGCAGCGCGAAGGCGGCGACGTCGGTGGGCATGCCGAGCGCGCAAAAGAATTGCTCGCGCGCGCCAATGACGAGCTGATACAAGCGGCTACCTTGGCCAGCGCCAAGAACTAGCAGGCGCGCCGCCGTCCCAGCGCTGCGCGCGCTAACGGCGCGAACGCACATCAAGGCTGGGCGCGCGGCACCAGCGCAATTTCAAACAGTCGCGGCCAGAGCTTGCCGGTGACGAACAGGCGCCGTTTGTCGGCATCGTAGGCGATGCCGTTGAGGACATCGGCGTTGTCGTTGGCGCCGCCTTGCGATTGCAACAAGCCGCGCAGATCGATCCAGCCAACCACGCGCCCGGACACGGGGTCGATGCGGGCAATCAGATTCGATTGCCACAGATTGGCAAATAATTCCTTGCCGACCCGCTCCAGTTCATTGATCTGCTCGACCGGGCGCCCGTTGGCCGTCACGGGAATGCGGCGCAGTTCGCGCAAGGTCAGCGGGTCCAGCACGCGCAGCACGTTGCTGCCGTCGCTCATGATCAGGCTCTGGTCGTCGTGGGTCAGGCCCCAGCCTTCGCCCGGATAGGAAAACTGGCGCTGCAGCTCGAAGGTGGTCAGATCGAACACGAATCCCACCTGCGTTTGCCAGGTGATGCCGTACAGGTGGCCCTGCCAATCGGTCAGGCCCTCGCCAAAATACTGCTCCGGCAAATTCCTTTGCTGCAGTACGCGCCCCGTTTCCAGTTCCACCTTGCGGATCGACGAATGTCCGTGCAGGCCGGTGCTTTCGTACAGGAAGCCGTCGCGAAACAGCAAACCCTGGGTGAAAGCGTTCGGGTCATGGGGATACACATGCACGATGCGGTAATCGTAAATCGGGATGGCCGCCGGGCTTGCCGATGCGGCGCCAGGCAGCGCGGCGGCGAGCAGGAGAAGCTTTGAAAAGAGCATATTCATGGTGTGCTGGCGTCGACAGAGTCACGCATGCTGCCATGCGCGATCCGATATTGCAATCTTGATTCGTTGGCGGCGGGGCGCTGCGCCGCGCAGGGTGCGTCGGATTGCCCCGGCGCGGCAAGCCGAGCCGCCGCTTAGGGCCCCAGCGCGTCCGACTATGCAACCAGTTGCATTGCAACGAGTTGCATAGTAATATTGAAAAATGTCACTCGATCACGCCTTGCTCGTCTCCCTGCTCGAAAAGCCCAGTTCCGGCTATGAACTGGCGCGCCGCTTCGACCGCTCGATCGGTCACTTCTGGAATGCGACACACCAGCAAATCTACCGCGTGCTGGCGCGCATGGAGGAAGCCGGCACCATTGTGTGCCACGTCGAACGGGGCGAATCGGCGCCCGACCGCAAGGTGTTCGCGGTGACCGACGCGGGCCGCCAGATTCTGGCGGGCTGGATGGTGGAGCCGTCCGAGCTCGAAGTGGGGCGGGTGCCCTTGATGGTCAAGCTGCGCGCGGCCGCCTTCGACGACCCGCGCCGCTTGCTCGCGCCGCTTGGCGAACGGCGTGACGAGCACGTCGCGCTGCTGGCGGCCTACCGTCAGATCGAACAACGCGATTTTGACGGCGAGCTCGATGTGCAGCGCGCCTTGCAGCACCAGGTGCTCAAATTTGGCCTCGCTTACCAGCAGCTGTGGATCGACTGGCTGGACGAGACCGATACCCTGATCAAGCAAATTTCAGACAACAAACCGACTTAAACGACCGTTTCTTGGAGACCTTATGACTTCGCCGTATCCTAAATTGCTGGCCCCGCTGGACCTTGGCTTTACCACCTTGCGCAACCGTGTTGTGATGGGGTCGATGCACACCGGCCTGGAAGACATCGCCAACGCGCATGCCCGCATGGCGGCGTTTTACGGCGAGCGCGCCAAGGGCGGCGTGGGCCTGATCGTCACCGGCGGTTTCGCGCCCAACGAGGACAGCCTGGTCATGCGCGGTGGTAAAACATTGAACAGTGAAGACGAGGCCGAACGCCATCGCGTCATCACCGAGGCCGTGCACGAGCACGGTGGCAAGATCTGCGTGCAGATCCTGCACACCGGGCGCTACGCCTACATCAAGCAGCCGGTCGCCCCGTCGGCGATCAAGAGCTCGATCAATCCGGCCACCCCGCGCGAGATGACGGACGAGGAGATCGTCCAGACCATCGCCGACTTCGCCCAGTGCGCCGCGATGGTCAAGCACGGCAACTACGACGGCGTCGAGATCATGGGCTCTGAAGGCTATCTGATCAACCAGTTCATCGCCCCGCGCACCAACGTGCGCACCGACCGCTGGGGTGGTCCGTTCGAAAACCGCATCCGCTTCGCCCTGGAAGTGGTGCGCGCCGTGCGCGCACGCGTGGGCAAGGAATTCATCATCATCTTCCGCCTGTCGATGGCCGACCTGGTCGAAAACGGCAGCACCTGGGACGAAGTGGTGGCGCTGGCCAAGGAGCTGGAAAAAGCGGGCGTGACGATCATCAACACCGGCATCGGCTGGCACGAGGCGCGCATTCCGACCATCATGACAAGCGTGCCGCGCGGCGCGTTCAGCGCCGTGACGCGTCGCCTGATGGATCATGTGAGCGTACCCTTGATCACGTCGAACCGCATCAACGATCCGCAAGTGGCCGATGACATCATCGCGCGCGGCGACGCCGACATGGTGTCGATGGCGCGCCCGTTCCTGGCCGACGCGCACTTCGTCAACAAGGCGGCCGAAAATCGCGCCGACGCGATCAACACCTGCATCGCCTGCAACCAGGCCTGCCTGGACCATATCTTCACGATGCAGATGGCATCCTGCCTGGTCAATCCGTTCGCCTGCCATGAGCTCGATGTCGACGTCGTCGCCACGACGGCGCCAAAATCGGTGGCGGTGGTGGGGGCCGGTCCGGCCGGCATGGCGGCGGCCACCACGCTGGCCGAGCGCGGCCACCGCGTGACCTTGTTTGACGCCGGCTTCGAGATCGGCGGGCAGTTCAACTACGCGCGCAAGATCCCCGGCAAGGAAGAATTCGCCGAAACGCTGCGTTACTTCCGCACCCGTCTGGCTGAGCTGAAAGTGGTGGTGCGCCTGAACCAGAAAGTGTCGGCGGGCGATCTGGCCGAGTTCGACCATGTGGTGGTGGCCACCGGCGTGACGCCGCGCACCCCCGCCATCCCCGGCATCGACCATCCGAAAGTGGTCAGCTACATCGACGCGATCGAGAAGCGCAAACCGGTGGGCAAGAAGGCCGCGCTGATCGGCGCCGGCGGCATCGGCTTCGACGTGGCCGAGCTGCTCACCCATGCGGGCGAGGCCAATGAACTCGACACCTATCGCCAGCAGTGGGGCATCGACGTCAACTACACCGACAATCGCGGTGCGCTGGTCGAGCCGATGATGCCGGAAATGCCGCGCGAAATCTGGCTGCTGCAGCGCAAGGCGAGCAAGCTCGGTGAGACGCTGGCGAAAACCACCGGCTGGGCCCGTCGTCTGCTGCTGCAAAAGCGCGGCGTGCATTTGGTGGGCGGGGTGGAATACGTGAAGATCGACGACGCCGGCCTGCACGTGCTGGTCAACGGCGAAGAGCGCGTGCTCGACGTGGACAGCATCGTCATCTGCGCCGGCCAGGAGCCGCGCCGCGATCTGGTCGCCGGGCTGGTCGCTGCCGGCAAGGCGCACACCCTGATCGGCGGCGCCGACGTGGCCACCGAACTCGATGCCAAGCGCGCGATCTGGCAGGCGACCGAGTTCGCGGTCGAGTTCTGATGCGCGCGGCCGCGCCGGATCGGCGCGGCCGCATTGAATGCACCACCAAGCCGGGGCGCAAGCGTCCCGGCTTTTTCACCCTGTCGACATGGAATACCCGATGACTCCCACTACTTTGAGCATTACCCGCGACGGCGCCGTCGCGATCATCGAACTGAACCGCCCCGACAAAGCCAACGCGATGGTCGAGGCGATGTGGCACGAGATCCGCGACGCGATGCGCTGGGCCGATACGACGCCCGAGGTGCGCGTGGTGGTGCTGCGTGGCGCCGGACGCCACTTCACGGCCGGCATCGACCTGTCGATGCTGTTTAGCCTGGGCAAACAGATCGGCGACAGCTGCGACGGCCGTTCGCGCGAAAAACTGCGCCGCCTGATCCTCGACCTGCAAGACACCTTGACGAGCATCGAGCGCTGCCGCAAACCGGTGCTGGCGGCCATCCACGGCGCCTGCATCGGCGGTGGCATTGACCTCATCAGCGCCTGCGACATGCGCTACTGCTCGATGGATGCCAAGTTCTCGATCAAGGAAATCGACGTGGGCATGACGGCCGACGTGGGCACGCTGCAACGCCTGCCGCGCCTGATCGGCGAAGGCATGGCGCGCGAGCTGGCCTACACGGGGCGCAACTTCGACGGCGCCGAGGCGCGCGAAATTTGCCTGGTCAACCGCTGCTTCGACACGCCTGAGGCGCTGCACGAAGCCGTGCTGGAGATCGCCCGCACGATCGCAACGAAGTCGCCATTGGCGGTACGGGGCAGCAAGGAAATGATCACCTATGCGCGCGATCACAGCGTGGCCGACAGCCTGAACTACATCGCCACGTGGAACGCCGCGATGCTGATGTCGGAAGACCTGATGGAAGCGGGCAAGGCGGGCATGGAAAAGCGCGCGCCCGTCTACCGCGACTAAAGCCGCACCGTTGGCCATGCCGCGTCCGTTCAACGGCGCGCCGCATGGCTGGCGGCGCGCCAGCGCGAACAGGCATGCTTGCGCCCGTCCACCCTGGGCGTGCATCGGGCACAGGGCATCGCCCCGATCAGGTGCATGCCGTTTTGAATTTCCGGAGCAGAGCGGCGGTCTTTGCCAAGAACGCACTGTTAATTTTTTGTCCAATTATATGCGTATGATGTCAGCGTGCACGCATGTGGCCGTCTGCCTGTGGTGTGGCGCGCGATGTCATGCCGCGCACCCTGGTCGAACGCTGCAGCGGCGATAGGGCGCATCCTATGCGACACGCCGAAGCGCGTGCCGGCGAGCGTGCGCTGGCCTTGATTCCCCTCTGTCCGGTAGACCATGAACAATAGCGTTTCGCAACCGACACTTGAAAAAGTGGATCGATCCCAGAAATACTTCAACACCTTGAGCCTGTTCTTCTACGACGCGATTCTGTACGGCGTGATCTCGAAATACGCGTGGAAATGCAGCATCGACCGGCTGGACCAGCACTATCGAACCTACCTGACTTCGAACCATCTTGAGGTCGGCGTGGGGACCGGTTTTCTGCTCGATCGTGTCGTCTTTACGTCGGCACAACCACGGCTTGCCCTGATGGATTTGAGCGAACAATGCCTGGAGACGACGCGGCGCAAGGTGGCGCGCTACCGGCCGGACATCTATCGGCAGAACTTGCTGGTCCCCATCGAGCACGCGGTGGCCGCCTTTGATTCCATCGCCATCAACTACGTCATGCATTGCGTACCGGGTAGTTTCAAAGAAAAAGGCGTCGCGTTCACACACTTGGGTTCCTTGCTCAGTGCCGATGGCGTCTTGTTTGGCACGACGGTGTTGTCGCAGGGCGTGCCGAAGAACCTGCTGGCCCGACCATTCATGTGGTTGATGAACGCTCTGGGGGTCTTCAATAATCAACACGACAACGCTGACGATCTGAAATCGTGCCTCGTGAAGAACTTCGAGATGGTCCACTTCGAAGTGATCGGGGTAACTGCCATCTTTGCAGTGAAGAAGCGACGCGACTGAGCGCTCGCGCGGCGCGCCGTCATGCTGCGCCTCGCCTCACATCGGGAACATCTGCAAGGCGATCTGTTCCCATGTGTCACGCGGCCCGCTGACGGGAACTTGCTGCATGCAAAAGCCGACGTCCGAATCGGGCCTGATCAAGGCTGTGGCCATCAGCTGGCGCCGCAGCGTTGGCGCATCGTCATCGTTGAGCATGCCGTAGGCGTCGAGCAGTGCCTTCACCAATATCGGGTTACCTTGCGCCATGAACATCAGTGGTGTGAGCAATTCAAAGCGATCGTTATTGCCGACTATCGCATCGCCGAAATCGATCAGGCCGCTCAGCGTCCAGCGCCCTTGGTCGTTGCGCGCCATCAGGTTCCAGGGATGGATATCCATGTGAATCAGGCGCGCCTGCGCCGGTGGCGAAAAGTCGCCCGCCGCGTCGATGTAGGGCATCACTTGCGCCGCCAAATGGGCCGGCATCGCCTTGCGCTGATGCCGCGCGAGGCACGCGCAAACCAGCGTGCCGATGTAGTGTTGCCAATCGACCCGGATCGCACTGTCGCCATCGACAGCGATGCTACGCAGCTCACGCAGCAGCGTGCCCACTTGCAGCATGATCAGGCGTTTTTGGCCGACGTCGAGCGACGGCCACACATCGGCCAGCGAGGTTCCCTGCAGGCGACTGGAAATCACAAAGACCCAGTTGTCGATGATGCCGCCGCCAATAAGCCGGGGCGTCTCGAGCGATAATTTGCCGTTCAATAGCGGTGCGACGATGAGTTCTTTCTCGCCTTGCCCGCGCCAATTGGGCGGCACCAATTTGACGATGACCTCGTCACCCAGCTCGAACAAGGCATTGGCGCCTTCGGGGATCCGCGTCCATTGTCCGACCGGCAATCGATACACCTGTTGAAGGTGTTCGAGCACCGGCATCCAGTGACACAGTGGCGCACTCTTGATGAGATCAACAGACTGGACAATGCTGGGGTGTTCCGGCAAACAATGGATGGATAGGTTCATTCGATACTTCAGAAAAGAGCTGGCGCTTGGTCAGCGATTATCGGGCGGCGTGCGTACCCGGCCCGGCAGGAAC
>JBBQZO010000013.1:0-125734 GCA_038207625.1 Burkholderiales bacterium
GTTCATCGATTATGCCGGCCAGACCGTCGACGTGACCGACGGCAGCACCGGCGAAATCCGCACCGCCCAGGTGTTCGTGGCCGTGCTGGGCGCCTCGAACTACACGTACATCGAAGCGACCTGGAGCCAGCAGCTGCCGGACTGGATAGGCAGCCACGTGCGCGCGCTCGCGTTCTTCGGCGGCTGCACCGAGCTGTGGGTGCCCGATAACCTGCGCAGCGGCGTGTCGAAGGCCTCGCGCTACGAGCCGGACGTCAACCCCACCTACCACGACCTGGCCGAGCATTACGGCGTGGCGGTGCTGCCGGCGCGCGCGCGCCGGCCCAAGGACAAAGCAAAGGTCGAGAACGGCGTGCTGGTGGTGACGCGCTGGGTGCTGGCGCGCCTGCGCCACCAGCGCTTCTTCAGCCTGAATGAACTGAACCGGTCGCTGCGCACACTGCTCACCGACTTGAACCAGCGGCCGTTCAAGAAACTGCCCGGCTGCCGCGCCAGCGCCTTCGCCGAGATGGACCGGCCGGCGCTGCGCCCCTTGCCCCAACTGGACTATGAATACGCCGAATGGAAACTGGCGCGTGTCGGTGTCGACTACCACGTCGAGGTCGATGGCCACTACTACTCGGTGCCGTGCCAGCACGCGCGAGCCCAGGTCAGGGTGCGCATGACGCGCACGACGGTCGAGGTGTTTCAACGGGGCCAGCGCATCGCCAGTCACGTCCAGTGCGCCTTCAAGGGCCGCCACACAACCGTCGCCACGCACATGCCGCCGGCACACCGCGAGGTGGCTGGCTGGAATGCACAGACGCTCACCGCGCGGGCCGAAGCCGTGGGTCCGCGCTGCGCGGTCCTGGTGGAGCGGCTGCTGGGCCAGCGGCAGCATCCGCAGCAGGCATTCCGCAGCTGCCTGGGCGTGCTGTCGCTGGGGCAGAAGTACGGCGGCGACCGGTTGGAGGCGGCCTGCGCCCGTGCACTCAAGTACAGCGCCGTCAGCTGGAAGAGCGTCCAGGCCATCCTCAAAAATGGACTCGACCTGCAGCCGCAGGACGCGCAACGCACGCTCGACCTGCCAGAGCACGAGAACCTGCGTGGCGCGGCCTACTATCAGTCGAGCCAAATTCACTAAATAACATAAATCATATATACGATTTATATCAGAAGACCAATGCGCCGCCATCTGCGGCGCAGTACCACCTAAGGATGACCTATGATGAACCACCCGACCTACGACAAACTGACCCGCCTGAAACTGTTTGGCATGGCGCGCGCCTTCGCTGACCAAAGCACGCTGGACCTGGGCCATCTTGGCTTCGAAGAACGGCTTGGCCTGCTGGTCGAGCACGAAGTGAGCGAGCGCGATGGCAAGGCGCTGGCGTTGCGCCTGCAGCGTGCCAAGCTCAAACCCAACACGGCCGCCGAGGACACCGATTACCGCCATGCGCGTGGACTCGACAAGGCGCTGTTTCAACGGCTGCTGGCAGGTCTGTGGCTGAAGGAAAAGCAGAACGTGCTGCTTACCGGCCCCACCGGTGTGGGCAAGACCTGGCTGGCCTGCGCGCTGGCACACCAGGCTTGCCGCATGGGCCGCAGCGCCTATTACGTACGCTTGCCGCGCATGCTCGACGAGCTGGCGATTGGCCGCGCCGACGGCCGCTACATGAAGCTGCTCAAACAGCTGGCCAAAATTGACGTGCTTGTAATTGATGACTGGGGACTTGCCGTACTCGACGACGCACACCGGCGTGACTTGCTGGAAGTGCTCGACGACCGCCACGGTAGCGGCTCGACCATCGTCACCAGCCAGCTTCCGATTGACCATTGGCACGCCGCCATCGGCGACGCCACCCTGGCCGACGCCATCCTTGACCGCTTGGTCCACAACGCCCACCAGCTCAACTTGAAAGGAGATTCGCTGCGAAAAAAGCGGGCAAATTTGACAAGCTCGGCCACTCCGGAGTAAAACCACACCTCAACCCCGCGCCATCGCGCCCAAGGTGTCCAGTTTTACGTGGAACAGGTGTCCAGCTTGGCATGGAACAGGTGTCCAGTTTGCGCTGGAATGACTGTCCAGTTTGCGGCGGAACTGGTGTCCAGTTTGCGTGGAATACGCAGCGCACGCGTTGCCGAACACTACCCGACTTGCGCTTGGGATGAAACGAATGTTACTAAAAGCACAGCATCGTGATCTGCCCGGTGTTCGAGCGAGCATTGCCGACATAGATCGAGAGTTGCCCGACGCGCCACAGTATCAGCGCATCTTCAAGTACAACACTGCGGTTGCTTTGTGGCGTTTGGGTCAGCGAACGGAAGCGGAACGTCTGGTGGAAGAGGTCATTCCTGGATACCTCGATGTACTTGGGATCAGTGAGGCGTGGATCTTCAGGAAGTCGCAGGAACAATTACGCCCTCTTCTCAATCGGTCCGAAAGCAGCCTAGATGATATTAAGCATCTCGCCGACGCTATGGAACTTCGCTCGATTTTGCTGAAGGAGCGGAGGTCAGACCCAGGTCTCTCGCGGCTATTCGCAATGAAGTTCTATTCGCTCGTCGGAGCGGTCGACTCCGTAGTGCGTGTAGGTCAGGATGTTGCTGACGATTATGTGGCAAGGCACGACTTCATCGGCGCACGTCAGATTCTCGAGCAGCATGTGCTGCCGTATGCCGAACATTATCGGATGCTGAATCGGATCGTCGCGATCCGCAGTCAATACGCAGTCATTCTGGCCTATTGCCGAGATTTTCTAGCAGCCGAACACGAGATCCAACGACTTGAGGCCTATGCAGGAGGATTCACATCGGAGCAACGACGAGAGATTGCTGGTCAGCGGGCGTTGATCGCAGATCTTCGTCTTGGCAATGGGCCAGTACAACGGCGCATCTTTGAGCCGCCGTTGTGCCGGCCCACTGTAGAACTGCAGCTCCGAGTTCAACCAAAAGTCGGTCGCAATGATCCATGTCCCTGTGGTTCAGGATTGAAGTACAAAAAATGCCACAGCTTGAATTGCCCATATCCTGCTACACGCTGAGCCAAACGCAAAACCAATAGAAACACGATAGACCGGAGGCCTTGATGTGAGCTACTTCGATATCACATTTCCCTCCGATCGATGACTGCGTGCGAAGCCGGAGTAGTTAGGCCGTGCTGAGCGGCGCGATTCCAATGTTGAAGCAACACTAATCGTTGTTCCTTGCTGAGCCCGCTCAACAAGTTCTCGCTTCGAATGTCGATTTCTTTTCTCAAATACCCCAGCAACTTTTGCAGGTTGCGTTTCAGATCGGGGTAAAGCGTCAGATGAAAATCGATGGTCTCGTGCGGGCCGCCCTTGTCCACATTGAACTCTAGATTTTCACCTATATAATACGAAAGACGATGCTGTCCCGCAGCGGTCTCTTTGTGTGCATAGTGCTTGTTTCTGATTTCGTCTATTTTCAAGTGGAACGCTAGCCCTTCGTCATCGCCGGCGAAAACTGCCTCGCGTCTGAGGGGCGCTCTTCGCCTTGAACCATTGAACATCTGTATGTACTGAACGACTATGCCCGAGAACAGCATTTCCATGCTCGTTAACAGGGTCGGACTAAGAAAGCCAAGGACGTATTGGGTTCCCACCCTCGCCTTCATTTCCCAGATGGCGTCGCGGTCAATGTCCAACTGGTCGCGAGGGGGAGCCTGGGAAAGGAACTCCTCCATCGCCAGCAGAAGCTCAGGGGGTATCTCGATCCGTGCATTCGGCGCCTCGGCACGAGGTTCGACAATTTGAACTATGCTGTCAAGGGACTGCAGCAACGCGAATGACTGATACATTTGCTCTAAGCGATCCTCCAACCGCTTGATATTTCTTCTGAATCCCTCGTCCTTCGAGAAGACATCATGTTCCTTAGGAAAGCTGATAGCTACCATGTTCTTTCACCTCGTCAAAAACCTACTGCGCGGCGTCGCGGTGTTCGGGTATTCAGACACCGGTCGGGAATTATCCGTCAATCTTGACGTGAACATTTTTGAACGCGCCTTTGCCACGAAGGCGCCGCCCCCCCCCCCGATCGCTCTACGTGAAATTATCTCCCATCAAACCGCGTGACTGCGTATTCCGGCGAACGTGACCGCTCATTCCGGTGATCGTGACCGCTGCGCATGAGATGGCGTTACGCGGTCAAATTCTAACGGCAGCGGTCACGATGGGGTGATGTTTTTCTCCTTTTTGGCCGTTTTCGGCCGTTCTGCACGTAGCGAATCGCCGGTCAGCGTGAAGCGGTGGTTGCGCTGCATGATGCGGTCCAGAATGGCGTCGGCGATGGTGGCGTCGCCGACCCAGGCATGCCAATGCTCGACCGGCAACTGGCTGGTGATGATGGTGGCCTTGTTGCCGGCCCGGTCGTCAATGACCTCCAACAGATCCGACCGCGTCGCGCCGTCGATGGCACCCATGCCCCAGTCATCCAGCACGAGCACGTCGATCTTGGCCAACTGCAGCAGCCACTTGCCGAAGGCACCGCTGCCGTGGCGGATGCGAAGTTCTTCCTGCAAGCGGGGTACACGCTGGTAGATCGCCGAGTACCCGCGTCGGCAGGCGTACTGCGCCAGCGCGCACGCGAGCCAGGACTTTCCGGCTCCGGTCGGGCCGGTGATCAGAACGCTGTGGCCAGCACTGACCCAGTCTCCCAAGGCGAGGCTCATCACTTCACGGCGGTCGATGCCGCGTCCGGCCCGGCTGTCGATGTCCTCGATGGCCGCCTGTCCGTACTTTAGGCGCGCGTTCGCGAGCAGTCGCGCCAGCTTGCGGTCATTGCGGGCGTGGACCTCGCGGTCGATCAACAGCGCCACGCGTTCCTCGAAGCTCAGCGCGGCCATACCGGGTTGGGCCAATTGTTCCTCAAGGCCGGCCGCCAGGCCGTCCAGTTTCAGCGCGCGCAGTTGCGCCAGGGTGGTGTGCATCATCATCGTCGTCTTCCTTATTGGTAGTAGCCGGGGCCACGGACGTGGGCGTGGTAGGGGCTGACCCATTCGCTGGCGGCGGCCGGCACGCTTTGGTCGCGGTTGTTTTTCAGGATGTCGCTCACGTGGCGGTACTGGCAGGCGCCGATCTGCAGGGCTAGCATGCAGGCCGCCTCCAGCCGCAATTTTCCGTAACGTTTGGCCAGCGACAGCAGCCCCAGGCACGCACGGTAGCCGTGCTCCGGGTGCCGGTTTTCGGCCATCAGCCGGGTCACCGCCTCGGCGCTGGCCGGGCCGATGCTCTCGCCCCAGTGGATCAGCCGCTGCGGTGTCCACTCCATGTGGGCGCGGTGCGCGGCCGGCATGTGCGCGGCGATGGTGCTGAAGCCGCCAACCCGGCTGTTGCGGGCGTGGCTGGCGACGCGCTGGCCGCGATGCAGCAGCTCGACCACCGCCGTGGTGATGCGCGCCTCCAGCACTTGGCCGACCAGGGTTTGCGGCACACTGTAGCGGTGACGCTCGACCTCGACGTGGTAGTCGATGTGGACCTTGACGCTCTTGAAGTGCGCCATCTCGTAGCGCTGCAACGGCAGCGGCAACAGCGCCGGCGCATCGATCTCGGCGAAGGTGCTGGCGCGGCTACCCGGCAGCTTCTGGAACGGCTTGTCGTTGAGCCTTGCCAGCAGCGGCGCGATCGCCGCGTTGACCTCGTGCACGCTGCCGAACTGCTGGTGGCGCAGACGCGCCATGATCCAGCGCTCAACTATCTGGACCGCCGATTCGGCCTTGGCCTTGTCCTGCGGGTGATATGGCCGCGCCGGCAGGATCGAGGTGCCGTAGTGGCGCGCGAAGTCCAGCACGGTGTCGTTGCTGCGCGGCTCGTAGCGGTTGGCGTCCGAGATCATCGCCTTCGGATTGTCGGGCACGATTAACTGGGGCACGCCGCCGTAGAAGACGAGTGCGCGCGCCGTCGATTCGAGCCAGTCGGCCATCGTCTCGCGCGGCGTGGCGTAGGCGTAGGTGTAGCTCGAAGCCCCCATCGAGGCCACGAAGATGTGGGCGCGCCCGCCGTCGGTGAGCGCGATGGTGGGACCAGCGTAGTCGATGAACAGCTTCTCGCCGGCCCGATGGATCTGCCGAATCGAGCGCTTGAGCTGCTTAGCGAAGCGCCGGTAATTCTCGCAGAACTGCGAGTAGGCGTAGGTCTGGCCATCCGCGTAGTCGGCGCGGTGCTCTTCCCACAGAAGCATGAGTGTCATGCCCTTGCGGCGCAGTTCCTGGTGCATGCGCCCATAGTCCGGCTGCACATAGTCGCGCAGCTTCTGGGAGCCGACCAGCAGGCGCCGCTCCAGCGCCGCCTCGTCCATGTCCTGAACCGCACTCCAGTCCAGCCCTGCGGCGGCGGCCAAGCCCACGTATTTCGTGACGACGCCTTTCGACAGGCCCAGCGCATCGGCGATCTGCTGATGCGACAGTTTGGCATCAAGCTTGAGCCGTAATACGTCCTTAATCTTACGCATATTGATCCTTGGTGCGGGCACGCTGGTTCCAGTCAAAAGCTGGAAGCGTACCCGTTAGGTTGCAAAATGCGTAACACCACTACTGCGCTGTACGGCGCCGTTCCGGCATCGTGACCATCGATTCCGGCATCGTGACCGCTGATTCCGGGCAATGCCCGAAATCGGTCACGTTCGCCCGGAATGAGCGGTCACGTTGCGCCGGAATGACTGGTCACGATGCCGGAATCACTGGTCACGTTGCGCCGGAATACCCAGCGTGACGACACTCACCTCATTCGCCGAGCTAAATCCTCTGCTCGCAAATGCGTGTACCGCTTGAGCATTTGCAGCGTCTTGTGACCAGTTATCGATGCGACCTCCATTGGATTGAACCCTCGCTCAAAGAGCCTGGACGTAGCCTCATGGCGTAAATCATGAAAGTGAAAATCATTCACGCCAGACTTATCGCACACTCGCCGCCACAAACCCTTTACGCTGTCGATTGCCGTCCAGGTCCAGAAAACGCGATCGGACTCGGGGTTGCGGGGCAACGCCGTAAGAATTTCAATTGCAGCCGATGAAAGCGGCACTTGCCTTGACTCGCCATTTTTGGTGTCACTCAGGCTCGCAACCCCCTTCTCAAGATTAATATTTTTCCAAGTCAACGAGAGCATTTCGCCCAGCCGCATTGCCGTTTCCAAGGCAACGAGAATGAGAGGTTTCAACGCCGCTGATTTGCTCGCGCCTGCGGCACGCAGCAACCTGGCCTCCTCGTCGCCCACAAGGCGCCTATTCCGGCCGTTTGGCAATTTCGGCTTCTTGACCAGCTCAACTGGGTTGCTCAGGTTTTCCATACCCCATTCCTTCCTAGCAATGTTGAACAGATTTGAAATCAAATTCAGGTCATGAACAACAGTCTGAGCGCCGACCGTTTTGAGACGTAAATCGCGATAGCTCGCTACGTCGCTGCTCCGTAACGAGGACAAAGAACGCAACGCCAGGGGATGAGCGAGGATGATCTTGATGCGACTATTCTCCTGCGCCGCACTTTTTTTCTGAACGGTAATTTCGCGGCCGTAGCGCTCGAACGCCTCCCGGAGCGTCGTCCGCTCGGATTCCGCGCTGTTGATGAAAATGCCACGCGCCATCGCGGACTCGACTGTTGCCGCCCACGCTTCGGCCTCGGCTTTCGAGTTGAATGTTTTAACCTGTGGTGGGAAGCCCTTGCGGGCAACGCGCGCTTGCCACTGAAGTTCACCACGCTTGCGAAAAGACGCCATTATTATCCTAAAATTGTCAGACGTTTGAAAACAGGTTTGGACAGATTTTGGACAATAATACGACTACGCCTCAAATTTAGCGAGGTAAAATAGTGTAAGCCATTGATTTTATTGGTCTGCCCAACAGGAATCGAACCTGTGACCCTCAGCTTAGAAGGCTGATGCTCTATCCAACTGAGCTATGGGCAGTATGTGATGCGGTGACACGCCAAATCGGTGCCAGCAAATGAAAAACGGGCCGTCAAATAAATGACAGCCCGTCTTTGAACTTTGGTCGGAGTACAAGGATTCGAACCTTGGACCCCCTGGTCCCAAACCAGGTGCGCTACCGGGCTGCGCCACACTCCGAAGACAAGATAATACCTCTTGGCAGCATTTTCGTCAATGTTAGGGCGCGAAATAGACGGAAATTCTTGCAAGCATCGGTATCGTCGACGCCACCAACACCAACACCAACACCAACACCAACACCAACACCGCCACCGCCATAGCCATAGCGATCACCCCCCTGCCCGCGCCGCTCAGTGCACGCGGCCATGGGATCAGCCGACCTCGCGGCGACGGCCCCGGCGACGCGCAAGCCGCTCACCGCGCCGACAAACTTTAGGCGACGACCTTGTCGGCGATGCGGCGCGCCATCGATTCGGCGTCGCGCGCGTCCTTGGCTTCGACCATCACGCGAATCAAAGGTTCGGTCCCGGAGGCGCGGATCAGTACGCGCCCCGTGTCGCCCAGCTCGCGTTCAACGGCATCTTTTTCGGACACCATCGCCGGCACTTTCTGCCAGTCGAAACCGGCCGCCACTTTCAGGTTGATCAGCGTTTGCGGGAACAGCGTCAGGCTGCTGGTGCATTCAGCCAGGCTTTGATTGCTGCGCTGCAAGGCCGACAGCACCTGCAGCGCGGAGACGATGCCGTCGCCGGTGGTGTGCTTGTCCAGACACAGCAGGTGGCCGGAGCCTTCGCCGCCGTATAACCAGCCGCGCTCCTGCATCACTTCGAGCACGTAGCGGTCGCCCACCTTGGCGCGCGCAAAGCCAACGCCCATTTCCTTGAACTTCACCTCAAGCGCCATATTGGTCATCAAGGTGCCGACCGCGCCGGCGACCGGGCCGACGGCCATGCGGTCGCGCACCATCACGTACAGCAGCTCGTCGCCGTTGTACAGGCGCCCGCTGGCGTCGCACATGATCAGGCGGTCCGCGTCACCGTCGAGCGCGATGCCCAGGTCGGCGCCGTTGGCCAGCACCGCCGCCGACAGGGCCGCCGGCGCGGTGGCGCCGAAGCCGGCGTTGATGTTGAAGCCGTCCGGCTTGGCGCCGATGGCGATCACTTCCGCGCCCAGTTCGTGGAACACGTGGGGGGCGATGTGGTAGGCGGCGCCATGCGCGCAGTCAACGACGATCTTCAGGCCGCGCAGGTCCAGTTCGTTAGGGAAGGTGCTTTTGCAA
Source organism: Burkholderiales bacterium (assembly GCA_038207625.1). Lineage (GTDB taxonomy): Bacteria > Pseudomonadota > Gammaproteobacteria > Burkholderiales > Burkholderiaceae_D > JBBQZO01. The sequence continues at coordinate 9,157 of JBBQZO010000013.1, forward strand.
AACTCGATGTACCGGCCGGCAGCATCGTCCAGGCGCTTGGCGCGACCGAGTTTTTCCGGCGAGACGCAGCCCATCGGCTGGTCGATGGCCGCTTCGATTTCCAGCTCGACCTGGTCAGGCAGCTTGGTGCCGTGCTTCGAAAAAAACTTGATGCCGTTGTCCTGGAACGGGTTGTGTGAGGCGGAGATGACGACCCCGGCCGACAGGCGCAGTGCGCGCGTCAGGTAGGCGATCGCCGGAGTTGGCATCGGGCCGGCCAGCATCACGTCCACGCCGGCGGCGGCAAAACCCGCTTCCAGCGCCGCCTCGAGCATATAGCCGGAGATGCGCGTGTCTTTGCCGATCAGCACCGTAGGCTTGACGGTGGCGCTTTGCGCCTTGGCCAGCACCTGGCCGGCCGCGTATCCCAGGCGCATCACGAAGTCGGGGGTGATCGGGGCCGCACCAACCAGACCGCGTATGCCATCGGTACCAAAATATTTACGTGCCATGTTGTTCTCTTCTTTTGCTGGAGTTGATTGTTTGTGTACGTGTGAATCAGAAATCGTGGACCGTGTCAGCGTTTGCTGCGGCACGGCCCCGGACTTCGAAGCGCGAAAGTGGGGTCAGAGCAATTTGCGCCATAAGCCCGCGCAAAGAAACTCTGACCCCGCTTTCGCTACGCCGCTAGTGCGCTAACGGGGTGGCTTCGATTCGTTCAAAATTCTGCAACGCTTGCTCGTTTGCCGATGCGGCTTATGCAAACGCTGATGCTTGCGGCTGGGCCGCCTGCCAGACGCTCAGCGCATCGACCGTTTCGGCTACATCATGCACCCGCACCAGGCGCGCGCCATGCGCTACCGCAGCGAGTGCGCCGGCCAGGCTGCCGGCCAGGCGCTGCTCGACCGGCTTGCCGGTCAGCGTGCCGATCATCGACTTGCGCGACAGGCCCGCCAGCAGCGGCAAATCGAGCGCCGCCTGGATCTGGCCGATGCCGCGCAGCAGCGCTAGATTGTGTTGCTGTGTCTTGCCAAAGCCGAAGCCGGGGTCGATGCATATGCGCTCGCGCTCGATGCCCGCGCCCAGCAGCGCATCGACGCGCTCGCGCAGGAAGGCGATCACTTCAACCACCACATCGGTGTACTGCGGCTGGTCTTGCATGGTTTGCGGCGTGGCCTGCATATGCATCACGCACAGCGCGCAGTCGCTGTCGCGCACTGCCGCAATTGCGCCGGGCGCGCGAAAGCCGTTGATGTCGTTGATCATGTCGACCCCGGCCAGGATCGCTTCACGCATGACCTGGGGCTTGTAGGTGTCGACCGACAACGCTTTGCCCGATTCGCGCAGCGCGTACAGCACCGGCAGCACACGGCGCAGTTCGTCGTCCAGCGCCAGGCTGGGCGCGCCGGGGCGGCTTGATTCGCCGCCGATGTCGATCAGGTCGACGCCCTGCCCGATCATCTGCTCGGCGCGCAGCAGCGCCACTTCCAGCGACTGAAACTGGCCGCCGTCGGAAAACGAATCGGGCGTCACGTTCAGTACGCCCATCACGACGGGACGTCCGAACTGAAAACCGAATCGCCCGCATTGCAAATATTGTCGCATCTAGTCCTACCTGGTTGCTGGCGCACGCAGGCGCACAAAGCAAAAGGGCGAGGATCGCTCCTCACCCTTTGCGCTACAGCCGACACATGCCATTCGACCGCTACGACGTGCCGACGATCAGGCCGGCGCCGTCGCGTTGGCGGCCACACCGCCCGAACCGCTGTCACCGCCCGACGACGGGCGCTTGGTCAGCATGCCCGACTTCGGCAGGCGCGGCTCGTTGCCGATCATGATGTCGTTGATCTGGTCGGCGTCGATGGTTTCCCATTCCAGCAGCGCCTTGGTCATCGCTTCGACCTTGTCGCGGTTCTCTTCAAGCAGGCGGCGCGACAGCGCGTACTGGGTGTCGAGAATGTTGCGGATTTCGGCGTCGACCTTTTGCTGGGTCGCTTCCGAAATGGTCTTGGCGCTGCCGCCGAAGAAGCCTTCCTGCTGGCTGTCCTCGTACACCATCACGCCCATGCTGTCGGACATACCGAAGCGGGTGACCATCGAGCGTGCCAGTTTGGTGGCACGCGAGAAGTCGTTCGAGGCGCCGGTCGACATCTGGCCGACGAAAATCTCTTCGGCGATACGACCACCGAACAGGATCGAAATTTCTTCCAGCATCTTGTCCTTGTAGCCGGACAGGTTGTCGTGCTCAGGCAGCTGCCAGGTCAGACCCAAAGCCCAGCCGCGCGGCATGATGGTGACCTTATGCACCGGATCGGCCTTCGGCAGCAGCTTGGCGACGACCGCGTGGCCAGACTCATGGTAAGCGGTGTTGCGACGCTCTTCCTCGCGGATGATCATCGATTTACGCTCAGGGCCCATGAAGATCTTGTCCTTGGCGTCCTCGAAGTCGATCATCTCGACCAGGCGCTTGCTGCGCCGTGCAGCGAACAATGCCGCTTCGTTGACCAGATTGGCCAGGTCGGCGCCGGAAAAGCCCGGGGTGCCGCGTGCCAGGATATCGGCCTTGACGTCGGTGCCGATCGGCACTTTGCGCATATGCACGTTGAGAATCTGCTCACGACCGCGAATGTCCGGCAGGCCGACCATCACCTGGCGGTCGAAACGACCTGGACGCAGCAGCGCTTTGTCGAGCACGTCGGCGCGGTTGGTGGCAGCGACAACGATCACGCCGGAGTTGGCCTCGAAGCCGTCCATCTCGACGAGCAACTGGTTCAAAGTCTGTTCGCGCTCGTCGTTACCGCCGCCCATGCCGGCGCCGCGATGGCGACCGACGGCGTCGATCTCGTCGATGAAGATGATGCAAGGCGAATGCTTCTTGGCGTTTTCGAACATGTCGCGCACGCGGGACGCGCCCACGCCGACAAACATCTCGACGAAGTCCGAACCGGAGATCGAGAAGAACGGCACTTTGGCTTCGCCGGCGATGGCGCGTGCCAGCAGCGTTTTACCGGTCCCTGGAGGCCCGACCATCAGCACGCCGCGCGGAATGCGTCCGCCCAGTTTCTGGAATTTGGTAGGGTCTTTCAGAAAGTCGACGATTTCGTTGACTTCTTCTTTCGCTTCGTCGCAACCGGCGACGTCGGCGAAGGTGACGGTGTTGTTGGTTTCATCCATCATGCGCGCCTTCGATTTACCGAAGGAGAACGCGCCGCCCTTGCCGCCGCCTTGCATCTGACGCATGAAGAACACCCACACGCCGATCAACAGCAGCATCGGGAACCACGAAATGAATACTTGCGACAGGAACGATGGTTCTTCTGGCGGACGCACGTCGAAATGCACGCCGTTCTCGCGCAGGTCGCCAATCAGGCCGCGATCGAGCACGGTGACGGTGCTGCGCACTTTGCTGTCATCGACCTTGGTGGCGGTGATGCTGGTGCCCTCGATGACCACATCCTTGATGCGCTTGGCCTTGACTTCGTCGAGCAGCTCGGAATAGGCGATGCCTTTGCTGCCGCCAACGGCGCTATGGCTGTCGAACTGTTTGAACAACATGAACAATAGCAGGGCAACAACGACCCAGATGGCTGACTTGGAAAACATGTTATTCACGAAAACTCCTTCGATGCAGGCGCATCTGATACCTATTCTAGAAAGCCGATTTTACCCGCAATAAGCAAGCAGTGCCACGCACGCCCGTGCGCAACGGCTAAAAAACCACGATGGTGGCCTGCGACTCTGTACCAAAGACTGGCCGATATGATAACTCGGCCGCGCGCACAAAGCCGGGAATGCCAGCGGCGCTCCAACCTGCAAACGCCCCTCCCTGCATTGATGTGCGGCTCAATGCCTTAAATATCAAGAGGCGAATCATCCTCCAGAGCACGATTATTTACCGACGGATTCTTCACGCCGCGTCCCAGCAAGAAAATCTCGGACGATTTGTCGCGACTGGCCTTGGGCTTCTTCTGCACCACGATCTTGAATTCGGCGCGAAACTTTTCCACAATCTGGCTGTAGCCGGTGCCGTTGAAGCATTTCACCAGCAAGGAACCGGACGGCTTCATGTGAAACTGGGCAAATTCAATGGCCAGATCGATCAGATGCTCCATGCGCGCGGCGTCGGCCGTGGCGATGCCCGACAAATTGGGCGCCATATCCGACAGCACCAGATCGACCTTGCGGCCGGCCAGCAACACATCGAGCTCGCGCAGCACGCGCGCCTCGCGGAAGTCGCCCTGGATGAAATGCATGTCGGCGATCGGCTCCATCGGCAGCATGTCGAGCCCGATGATGGTGCCGTCGATGCCCCCGCCGTCGGCGCCGGCCAGCTTGCGCCGCACATACTGGCCCCAGCTGCCCGGCGTGCAGCCCAGGTCGACGATGACCTGGCCCGGCTTGACCAGTTTTTCGCCTTCGTCAATTTCCTTGAGCTTGTAGGCGGCGCGGGCGCGGTAGCCCTCCTTCTGCGCCAACTTCACATAAGGGTCGTTAATATGGTCGTGCAACCAGTTCTTGTTTAATTTCTTCTTCTTCATATCGCGTAGAATACTGCTTTTAAAGGGATTATCTAAATACATTATGCAAAAACTTACACCCGTCGAGCGCAGCGAACTGCGCGCTGAAGCCCACGCGCTGAAGCCTGTCGTCATCATCGGCGAAGCGGGCCTGACACCGGCTGTCCTCAAGGAAGTCGCTCTCAGCCTCGATTCACACGGCCTGATCAAGGTTCGCGTGTTCGGTGACGACCGCGAAGCCCGCGTCGCCATCTACGCTTCGATCTGCGAGCAACTCGATTGCGCGCCGGTCCAGCACATCGGCAAACTGCTGGTGATCTACCGTCCGAAAAAAGAAGTCATCAACGAAAAAAGCGTCACCCGCGGCAAGGGCATGCGCGAAGTGACCATCGTCAAAGCCAGTGCCAGCGGTACCAAGCGTCCGTCGGTCACCAAGGTCATGATCAAGGGTAACGAACGCGTCACCGAAGGCGGTTCGATCAAACGCGCAAAACCGCGCCAGAGCAGTGCCAAGAAAAGCGCGTTGGGTAGTAAATAAGAGCGCGCGGCGGATGGGGACTTCCCCTTCCGCCATACAGTTGCTGGCCGGGCTTTATGCAGGCGGGCAGCATGTTTCCGTCGTCCGCAAGACGACGCCCTGCTCCACCTAAGTGTGTTTCGCGACCAACCAGCCCGCGAGCACGCTCTGGACCAGGTAGATCACACTCGACACACCGTGCAAGACACCGAATTCGGTCTTGGCGGCACTTGCCATCACCCCGCTCGGGCCCGCCGCTTCACGCAGCGCGGCCATCACGGGTTGTAATCCAAAATGAATCACCAGGGTACACGACAACATCGCCAGCGCCAGCACGCTTGCGCTGCGGCGATGGCGCGCGTCCAGGTTTTTGGCGCTATACAGCAGCGCCAGCAGCACCAGCGCGCAGACGATCGACAGCCACGCTTCGCTGCGAAACATGCTGGCGGCAACGGTGCCGGCCAGCACGCGGTCTGACAGCGTCAGGAACAGCGTCGGCGCCACCAGGTAGCCCACCGTCCACAAACTGCCGGCCCACAGCGTGGCGACCAGCAGGCGGACCCGGGTGTGCCACATCAGATGTAGCGCACCTGAAGGATTTCGTATTCGCGCGGGCCGGACGGCGCCTGCACCTCGACGACGTCGCCGGCATACTTGCCGATCAGCGCGCGCGCGATCGGCGAGGTCACCGACACCTTGGCCATTTTCAGGTCCGCTTCGTCCAGACCAACGATCTGATAAGTGACTTTCTGACCATTTTCCAGGTCTTCCAGGTCGACCGTCGAGGCGAACACGACGCGCCCTTCGGCGTCCAGCGTGGTCGGGTCGATGATCTGGGCGGCCGACAGCTTGCCGTCCAACTCGGCGATGCGTCCTTCGACAAACGCCTGGCGCTCCTTGGCGGCGTCGTACTCGGCGTTTTCGGACAGGTCGCCGTGCGAGCGCGCCTCGGAGATCGCGTCGATGACGATGCGGCGCTCTTTGGTCTTCAGCTGATGCAACTCGGCCTTGAGGAGTTCGGCGCCAAATTTGGTAAGTGGGACGGTTGAGTTCATGTCTATCTGCTATCTACTGGGTTATCGGTCGAATCTGCTCTACCAAGCGAAAACCACAGAGGCCGCACTGGACAACGGTGCGAGCTCTGTGGCTAAGAGTGCTGCGAAAGGCTTAGTTTAAGGTTTTATGCAGACCTTGTAAATCATAGACGTGCATCTCGTCGAGATGACGCATGCCTTCGACCGCCGCTTCCGCACCGGCGATGGTGGTGTAGGTGGTCGAACGGGCCGCCAGCGCCGAGGTACGGATCGCGCGCGAATCGATGATGGCGCTGCGCTTTTCTTCGACCGTGTTGATCACCAGCGCGATTTCATGATTTTTGATCATGTCGACGATGTGTGGACGGCCTTCGATCTTCTTGTTCACTGGCGTGACCGGGATGCCGGCGGCGGAGATGACCGCAGCCGTGCCCTTGGTGGCGACAACGGTGAAGCCCATCTCGACCAGGTCGCGCGCCACTTTTACGGCGCGCGGCTTGTCGGACGCCTTGACCGACATGAACACCTTGCCCGACGTCGGCAACTGCACGCCGGCGCCCAACTGCGACTTGACGAAGGCTTCGCCAAAGGTCATTCCCACGCCCATCACTTCACCGGTCGACTTCATCTCAGGTCCGAGAATGGTGTCGACGCCGGGGAATTTAACGAACGGGAACACCGCTTCCTTGACGCTGAAATATGGCGGAATGATCTCTTTGGTGATGCCCTGCGAGGCGAGCGACTGGCCCACCATGCAACGCGCGGCGATCTTGGCCAGTTGCAGACCGGTCGCCTTGGACACGAAGGGCACGGTGCGCGAGGCACGCGGGTTCACTTCCAGCACGAACACGATGTCTTGCATGACGCCGTCGACTTCCTGGCGCTGGATCGCGAACTGCACGTTCATCAGGCCGATCACGTTCAGGCCCTTGGCCATCAGCGAGGTCTGGCGCTTCAGTTCCGCGATCGTGTCAGGGGCCAGCGAGTACGGTGGCAGCGAGCAGGCCGAGTCGCCCGAGTGCACGCCAGCTTGCTCGATGTGCTCCATCACGCCGCCGATAAACGTCGTTTCGCCGTCGGAAATGCAATCGACGTCGCACTCGATGGCGTCGTTCAGGAAGCGGTCCAGCAGCACAGGCGAATCGTGCGACACCTTGACCGCTTCGCGCATGTAGCGCTCCAGGTCGCGCTGTTCGTGCACGATTTCCATCGCGCGCCCGCCCAGCACGTACGAAGGACGCACCACCAGCGGGTAGCCGATTTCCTGCGCCAGACGCAGCGCATCTTCTTCGGTGCGCGCGGTGCGGTTAGGCGGCTGACGCAGGCCCAGCGTGTGCAGCATCTGCTGGAAACGCTCCCGGTCTTCGGCGGCGTCAATCATGTCCGGCGAGGTACCGATGATCGGCACGCCGTTCTTTTCCAGGTCCAGTGCGAGTTTTAACGGGGTCTGGCCGCCGTACTGCACGATCACGCCGACTGGCTTTTCGATGGCGACGATTTCCAGCACGTCTTCTAGCGTCAGCGACTCAAAATACAGGCGGTCGGAGGTGTCGAAGTCGGTCGACACGGTCTCGGGATTACAGTTGACCATGATGGTCTCGTAGCCGTCTTCGCGCATCGCCAGCGCCGCGTGTACGCAGCAGTAGTCGAACTCGATACCCTGGCCAATGCGGTTCGGACCACCGCCCAGCACCATGATTTTTTTCTTGTCGGTCGGCTTCGCTTCGCACTCTTCGTCATAGGTCGAGTACATGTAGGCGGTGTCGGTCGAAAACTCGGCCGCGCAGGTGTCGACGCGCTTGTACACCGGACGCACGCCCAGCGCATGGCGCTTTTCGCGCACGGCCGTGTCGGTCGTTTTGAGCAGCTTGGCCAGACGACGGTCGGCGAAACCTTTTTGCTTTAACTTGTACAGCAGCGCCTTGTCGATCAGGTCCAGCGACTGGGTTTCCAGCCACAATTCGATGTCGACGATTTCCTTGATCTGGATGAGGAACCACGGGTCGATGTGCGTGAGCTGATGCACTTCTTCCATCGTGAAGCCCTGGGCGAACGCGTCGCCCACGTACCAGATGCGGTCCGGACCCGGCTCGCCCAGCTCTTCTTCGAGCTTTTCGCGGTCCTGGGTTTTTTCGTTCATGCCGTCCACGCCCACTTCCAGGCCGCGCAGGGCTTTCTGGAACGATTCCTGGAACGTGCGACCGATCGCCATCACTTCGCCGACCGATTTCATTTGCGTCGTCAGGTGGTGGTCGGCAGTCGGGAATTTTTCGAACGTGAAACGGGGGATCTTGGTGACGACGTAATCGATCGACGGCTCAAACGAGGCCGGGGTCGCGCCGCCGGTGATCTCGTTGCGCAGTTCGTCAAGCGTGTAGCCGACCGCCAGCTTGGCGGCGATTTTCGCGATCGGAAAACCGGTCGCTTTCGAGGCCAGCGCGGACGACCGCGACACGCGCGGATTCATCTCGATGACGATCATGCGTCCGTCGGCCGGGTTGATCGAGAACTGCACGTTCGAGCCGCCCGTGTCCACGCCGATTTCGCGCAGCACAGCCAAACTCGCATTGCGCATGATCTGGTATTCCTTGTCGGTGAGCGTTTGCGCCGGCGCGACCGTGATCGAGTCGCCCGTGTGCACGCCCATCGGATCGAGGTTTTCGATCGAGCAGATGATGATGCAGTTGTCCGCCTTGTCGCGCACCACTTCCATCTCGTACTCTTTCCAACCGATCAGCGACTCTTCGATCAACAGTTCTTTGGTCGGCGACGCTTCCAGACCGCGCTTGCAGATCGTTTCAAACTCTTCTTCGTTGTAAGCGATCCCGCCGCCGGTGCCGCCCATCGTGAACGACGGACGGATGATGACCGGGAAGCCCAGCTCGCGCTGCACGCCCCACGCCTCGTCCAGGCTGTGCGCCACGCCCGAGGCGGCCGAACCGAGGCCGATCTTGGTCATCGCTTGCTTGAACTTGGAGCGGTCTTCCGCCTTGTCGATCGCTTCTGGCGAGGCGCCGATCAGCTCGACGTTGTACTTGGCCAGCACGCCGTTGTTGTGCAGGTCCAGCGCGCAGTTAAGCGCGGTCTGTCCGCCCATGGTCGGCAGGATCGCGTCGGGACGCTCCTTGGCGATGATGCGCTCGACGACTTTCCACGTGATCGGCTCGATGTAGGTCACATCGGCCATTTCCGGGTCGGTCATGATGGTGGCCGGGTTGCTGTTGACGAGGATGACCTTGTAGCCTTCTTCGCGCAGCGCCTTGCATGCCTGGGCGCCGGAGTAGTCAAACTCGCAGGCCTGGCCGATGATGATCGGACCTGCGCCGATGATCAGGATGCTTTTAATATCTAAACGTTTTGGCATATTATTTTTTCTCCACTGCGTCCATCATGCCGATGAAGCGATCAAACAGGTAGGCGACATCCTCGGGACCGGGCGACGCTTCCGGGTGACCCTGGAAGCAGAACGCCGGCTTGTCGGTGCGGGCGAAACCCTGCAGCGAACCGTCGAACAAAGAGACGTGGGTGACGCGGCAATTGGCCGGCAAGGTCGCCGCGTCGACGGCAAAACCGTGATTTTGCGACGTGATCATGACCTTCTTGCTGTCCAAATCCTGCGCCGGGTGGTTGGCGCCGTGGTGGCCAAACTTCATCTTCAGCGTTTTCGCGCCGGAAGCCAAAGCCATGATCTGGTGACCGAGGCAAATCCCGAAGGTCGGGATGCCGCGCTCGATCAATTCCTTGGTGGCGGCGATGGCGTAGTCGCATGGCTCCGGGTCGCCGGGGCCGTTCGACAGGAAGATGCCGTCCGGGTTCAGCGCCAGCGCGTCGGCGGCCGTCGCTTGCGCCGGCAGCACGGTGACGCGGCAGCCGCGTTGGGCCAGCATGCGCAGGATGTTGCGCTTGACGCCGTAGTCAAACGCGACGACGTGATACTTCGGTGCCGTTTGCTTGCCGTAGCCTTCGCCTAACGTCCATTCGGTTTCAGTCCACTCGTAGGCGGCCTTGGTCGACACCACCTTGGCCAGGTCCATGCCGGCCAAGCCGGGGAAGGAGCGGGCCAGTTCCAGCGCTTGCGACGCGAGCGGCTCGGCACCCAGGTTGCCGACCAGGATGGCGCCGCTTTGCGCACCCTTTTCGCGCAGGATGCGGGTCAGCTTGCGCGTGTCGATACCGGCGATGGCGACGATGTTCTCGGCCTTCAGGTAATCCGACAGCGATTGCGTGGAACGGAAATTCGATGCCATCAAAGGCAGATCGCGGATGATCAAACCGGCCGCGTGGACCTTCTCGGACTCGACGTCGTCAAGGTTGACGCCGGTGTTGCCGATATGCGGATAGGTGAGCGTGACGATCTGACGGGAGTAGCTCGGATCGGTGAGGATTTCCTGGTAACCGGTCATGGCGGTGTTGAACACCACCTCCCCGGTCGTATGGCCGGCGGCGCCAATGGAAAATCCTTTGAATATCGTTCCGTCAGCGAGCGCGAGGATGGCTGGAACGGTAGGGCCAGAAAAAAATGGCGGCAAGGGCAACTCCTGATAAAGTTACCGTAGCTGCGCCACGTCAGACCGATCGCCATGCTGCCCGAGCCGTTTGCGCTCGTGCTTTTCGGGATCATTGTGAATGATGGAGGGGTGGTAGTCGCTACGGTATAGGTAAGAATGGCTAAACCTCAAAAGTATAGCGCAAAACGGCCTTGCCGGCAATTGCTGTGATGCACAAAATGACCACAAAGTGGCATTGCCCAAAAGCATGACACTATTTTTCACAATGCTTTGACAGCGGGACCCGCTATCCCCTACCCTAGCTTGACGACCTGATTCACCACTACAGAACGGATACAGCGATGGCCACATTTGGACGCGACACACCGATAGACCGACCCAGCCAGGGCGGACGGGCAGCCGTATTTGTACCGTCGACGACGGTCGAGGAAAGCGTGCTTGAAGGCATACCGCGCGGTTGCGGCATGGTCGGCTTCGGCAACAAGGACGGCTCGGTGATGATCTACTTTGAAGGCAACAAGTTCAACGACTCGTCGCTGTTCAAGTGGGAGCACAAGGTGATGAAGGCCTACGACCGGATGGTGAAACTGGCGCCGACGGTCAACAAGGTCACGCTCGACGCCGACAATCTGGAGCAGATCGGCTTCATCGAAGGCAGCGGCATCACGATCCGCAAGATGGAGGCCTTGACGCGCTGGCTGGAGCAGTCGAACGCGCTCGATTCGGCGCCCGACGGCCCGGTCATTCCGACCTGAGCCAGGCAACTTGGGGCGGGCGCGCGGCGCCCTGCCCCGTTTGATACTTAGCCCAGATTGAGCGCGGCGATACCGGCTTTGGCAATCTGCGCATCTTCGGCCGACTTCACACCCGACACGCCCACCGCGCCCACGCAGTGACCATCGACCATGATCGGCACGCCGCCTTCGAGCATGCCGTCGATGAACGGCGCGGTGATGAACGAGACGCGTCCGTTGTTGATCATGTCCTCGTAAATTTTCGACTCACGCCGCCCCAGTGCGGCCGTCCTGGCCTTGGCCGGGGCGATATGCGCGGAGATCGGCGCGACGCCGTCGAGCCGTTGCAGCCACAGCAAATGTCCGCCATCGTCGACGATGGAAATGACGACCGCCCAGTGATTGGCGAGCGCTTCGGCCTCGGCGGCGGCGGCGATCAGTTTAACGTCGGCCAGCGCCAGGATTGGTTTCGATTGCATCATGCGTCCTTAAATGTGTGGTCTGCCATTCTACGCCGGGCCGGCCCGGCCGGGGATATGGACAAACATATACCGGCTATTGCCCCTGCTTGGCCTTGAGCTTGGCTTTGATTTGCGGCATCAGGTCGGAGGCCGCCTGCTCGCCGGCCAGAATGGCCAGGTTACGACCGTTGAAGTCATTGCCCTTCATGGTGCCCAGGCTAGGCTGAATCACCACATCGGCGTCCTTCAGCTCGTAGTGATTGAGGCGCTGTCCCATGATGCTGAAGGTCTGCAACAGCACTTCGAGCGAACTGACGGCGGCCTGCGCATCGGTCTGCGTCGAAATATTGACGGCGATGATGAACTCGGCGCCCATCTCGCGCGCAAAACGCACCGGCACCGGCGCCACCAGCCCGCCGTCGACATAGCTATGGCCACCAATGACGACCGGCTGGAACACGCTGGGCACCGACGACGAGGCGCGCACGGCCTGCCCGGTATTGCCGCGCTGGAACAGGATCGGCTGACCGTTGTTGAGATCGGTCGCGACCGCGCCGAACGCAATCTTCAGCTTTTCCATTGGCACATTGTGCACCGCCTTGTTGACATAGTTTTGCAACGCCTCGCCCTTGAGCACGCCGGAACTCTTCGAAAACAGCGGCATGGCCCAGTCGGAGATGCTGGCCTCGTCCATCTCGAGCGCCTGGCGCTGCAAGGCAAAGCCATTGTTGCCGGCCGCGTACAGCGCACCGACCACGCTGCCGGCGCTGGTGCCGACGATGATGTCGGGCACGATGCCTTGCGCCTCGAGCGCCTTGATCACGCCGATGTGGGCGAAACCGCGCGCGGCGCCGCCGCCCAGCACCAGCGCAATCTTGACCTTGTGCGGCATGACGGCCAGCGGCGCGATCACCGGCACGGCCACCGGCGTGACATTTTTGACAGGCGCCGAGCCGCAGCCGGCCAGCAACAGCGCGACCAGCGCAAACAGGGGGGGACGTGGTGGATGCATGGAGTGTGGGCTTGCCGGCGGCGGCAGCGTGTCGCGGCGTGCCGGCCCGGCCATCATGGGGAAATTGAGCGGACTAGATTGTAACGCAAGTGGCCGGCGCGCCGGGCCGGCGCCGCACAGGACGGCGCGCGTCACGACAGGCTGTAGCCCTCGGCCAGCAACAGCGCCTCGATGTCCGGATAATCGGCAAGCACGCGCCGCAAGGCGGCGTGGGCGGCCAGCATTTCGTCGCGCATGCCGTGCAAGCGCGTGAAATGGTACAGATTGAGCGCGCAATGGCCCAACTGACGCGGGTCGCCCAATTCCCGCGCGCGCCGCGCCGCATGGACGTAGAACGCCAGCGTGTCGGGGCGCCGCCCTTCCCAATCCGAGCGCAGCGAATGGCTGGCGAAGACGCCACGCGCGGCCGGCTGGTACAGCCAGAAGTCGCCCAGGAAGATGCATTCCCACACCGAGTTATCGGGCAGCTCGAAGCGGTCCTGCCACGCCTGCGCCAGCGCGTACCACGCGAACGCCAGCGCCGGGGCGACATCGAGTCCCAGGCGATGACAGGTTTGGGTGAAGTAGGCGAGATTGGAGCAGGTCTTCTGCACGTATTCGTACTGATAATTGATGGCGTAGCTAAACAGCGCCGCGCAGGCATAGCGCATGGCCAGCGCGCTGCGCGCCTGCGTCTCGGCGCGCGGCGCCGTGCCGGCATGCTCTTCGAGCCAGCGGCGTTCGCACAGGGCCGCCAGATTGAGCGCGGCGCCGCGCGCGTAACCGTCGACTTCGAGCAGCGTGTCGCCCGGCGGCGCAGACAGCATGGGCGCCAGCGCCTCGGCGATGGCGGCATAACTGTGCAAGGGCGTCTCGGCATACGTCAAGCGGTGGCCCAGCATCAGCGCGGCGCCGCTAAAGTGGCTACGCGCCACCACACTTGCCGCCAGCAGCGTATCGAGCCGGTCCAGCGCCGCGCGGGCGTGCGCGAATTCGCGCAGCGCCACCCGAGCCTCGGCCAGCCGCAGCAGGCGCCATGCGGTCAACTCATCGGACGCGCCACGCCATGCGTGCAGATCGGACAAACCGTCGATGGCGTTGCGGCACTCGCCCTCGGTCAGATGCGCCTGGCAGATCAATAGCTGCTTGCACAGACGCGCCGAGTTCATCGCATCGGGGTCGTCCGTCAGGCAAGGCAGGGCCGCACGCAAGCGATGGGGTGCCGGTTCTTCGGCGAAGCGCACCGTGTCGCCCGCATGCACGCTCCACCACCACGGCCCCACCGTGCGCCCGCGCGGCGCGTGGCCGAAGCGCGCGGCGAACTGCGGCGCGCGCCCGGCCTCGTCGAACAGGCCGGCCAGCGCGTCGAACAAGCGGCTAAGTTGTTTGCGGTTGAGCATATTGCGCTGTCCACGTTCGCTCAGCCAGGCTTGCAGCGCGGGGCCGGCACAGGCTCGCTGCGCGCAATGGTGCGCACCCTGCAGTAACAGCCCCAATGCGGCGGCCTCCCAGCGTCGCCGCCCTTGTGCCACATGGCCATCGATGAGCAGGCGATTGCCCGCCACGTCGATCTGGATTTCCATTTCCGCGCTCCTCGATTCCCGTTCATCAACGCCGCCACCGGCCTGCGCAGCCCAGCTCACCATGCGGCGACCTGCGCCGCCCGACGTCGCGCCGTCGCCTCACCGGCCCCCGACACCGGACGCGCAATACGCGCCGACGGCGACGCAAACGCGCCTGACACAAATGACACAATAATATGGCAACTGCGGCGTGTTAATCTTTGTATGGTGAAATATTTAGCAAGGTTTATGCAAAAACTCTGCCATTGCACCGCCGGGACCGCCCCGCCCGCAAGCGCGGGCCCCGTCCTCACGCCATGTCGGATCGATCGCGCCGCGCGCTACCGTCGACGATGGTCCCGGTCCGGCTGCGCGCAAGCGGTCGGACCACAACCCTGACATCGAGATTTACATGACTGCGGCATCGTCACACGTTGTATGATTCCGCGGCGCAACTTTACCCGCCGCCGCCTGCCAACAGGCGCGTGCGTGAATTTCAAGTAAGACCGTCAGTCACTGCCCGTGCATAGCCAACGCGTGCGCCTTTTTTGTTCACTACACACCAGGGGGAAATTACATGAAATTTACTCAACTTGCGCTCAGCTGCGCAATCAGCGCCGCGCTGGCAGCTTGCGGTGGCGGTGGCAGCAGCACACCGACCCCGACCCCGACCCCGACCCCGACCCCGACCCCGACTCCGACCCCGGTCGCACGCACCCTCGACGGCGTGGCCGCCAAGGGATTGATCAAGAACGGCATCGTCAAGGTCTACGCGGTCAGCGCCGCCGGCGTCAAGGGCACCGATCCTTTGGTGACGGGCCGCACCTCGTCGGTTGACGGCAGCTATTCGGTCAATCTGGGCAGCAACACCGGCTTGTTCACCGTCGAAGTGAGCGCCGATGCGACGACCACCATGGCCGACGAAGTCAGCGGCGCCGATATCGCCATGCCGCTCAGCATGACAATGCGCAGCCTTGTGCAGCTTGACAGCGCGGCGGCGACCAGCATCAAAGGTTACGTCACCCCATTCACCGACATGCTGGTCAACGTCGCCAGCAAATCGAGCGGCGGCCTGACCAGCGCCAATGTCGCCTCGGCGCAGAACGGCGTGACCACCATGCTTGGCTTCAATCCGCTGCTGACCAAACCGGTGATGAGCAATAGCGCCGCAGCGGCGGCGGTGACGGACATGTCCGAGAAGCTGCAAAGCATCAGCCTGGCCGCGCTGTCGCGTTTGGCCAACGACAGCAGCAACACACTCGGCTGCGCCGGCACCGTCAGCGAAAAAGTGGCCTGCGTCGTCAGCGCCACCATCGGAGCGGCCGAACTCAAGGATGGCCATCTGAGCATCTCGCTGGCCGCCCAGGGCGCGATCCGCGACGCCGCCGAACGCGTGGCCGCCAACAAACTGTTGAACAAGACGACGCTGACCACGCTGACCGGCGCCACCACATTCACCCAGGCGAACATCACCGTCGGCGCGGTCGAGGTCGCGCCCCTGGTCGCCGCCAAGGCCATGTTCACCAGCCTGCGCAGCAACGCCAACGCATGGCAGGCGTCGCTGCAATCGGGCGCCGTCGGCAATCCATTCGACACCATGTCGAGCGACTTTGCCAAGACCATCGCGCCGCTCGACCAGGATTTGATGGATTGGATCGACATCACCCGCCAAGGCATGCAGCTGTACAAGAGTTTCGTCGACGCGGGCAACAAGGGCGTGCGCGTCGTGGACGTCGCGGGAGCGTATGGCACGACTGTCGGCTCGTGCAGTTTGCAGGGTTCGCCCGTGCGCGCCATCTATTGCTATACCAATGAGCGAGTGGCGCTGCCAACCCAAACGCGAGAGGCGCGCGCGGCCTTCACCGACGGGCAAGGCTTGCATCCGGCGACCACGCTGAAAGGCACCATGCTCATGCATGACCTGACCCTGACCCCCGCCACCGGATCGACCACCAGCTTCGCCTATTCCGCCGATGCGAACGCGATCCCGACCTACTTCAACCGCGACAGCGCCGGCCGCGTCGTCGATGAGGTGTATGCCGACCGCAGCCTGATCCTGAGCAACCCGGTCACGGGCAACATCGCGTTCGCGAGCACCGCGACGGCCACCAACTCGATCACCATCGATGGCGACATGCCCGCCCGTTTCGATGCCAACGGCGCTTACCTGAGCGACAAGACGCATCTGAAGATCAGCTACTTGCCGGTCGTCGACGCCGCCAGCAGCACCTTGAAATATGCGTTCAGCGGCGACATCGGCGCGTTCAAGAAAAACGCCGCCGGCGCCTATGTGAGCATGGGTTCAATCGCGATCGGGGCCGGTTCCTTCCTGCGCACCGCCGACACCAGCGGTGGTCTGGCGCGGCGCAGCCTGAAAGAACTCAACTTCAGCGTGCTCGTCACCGGCATCGACAGCAAGTTCGCCGGCACCTTGACGATGAACAATTTCAGCGCCGACCTGAGCGGCAACGACTACACGGCCGCCGATGTGAAGTTCGTCGGCAGTTTCAGCAACGGCGCCAGCGAATTCTTCAACGGCACGCTGACCAGCAAGGTCACCGATTTCGCTCTGTACGACGGCGCCGCGATGGAATCGGACAGCAATTTCATCAAGCGCTCCGGCTCCTTCGTCGGCCTGCTGCATATCGCCGGCCGTCCCGATCTGCGCCTGTCCATGAGCGCCATCCAGCTCACCAGCAGCGCCGGCTCGTTCAGCGCGCAGTATGAAGACGGCACCAACACCTTGCTCATCAGCGATAGCGGCGCCTTGCCCAAGGTCATAAGCATCACCAGCGCCGACGGCGTGTCGCTCCAGTTCAAGGAAACGGACGATGCGTCCGATGTGTTCAAGAACGGCGGCAAGGTGGCCAGCTACAATCGCCTGACCGGCATCATCAGCTATACCGACGGCAGCTTCACGTCTCTCAAGTAAGCATCACGCGGCTTGCTTGTTTCAGGCCTGACGGCATGCCGTCGGGCTTTTTTCTTTGGTAAATCATGCGCCCCATCCTCGCTCTCAGTATGCTGCTCAGCGCCAACGCCCTGGCCCAGGTTTCACTGGTCGATCAAGCAATCCGTCCACATGTCGCCAGCGCGGACTGGCAGGCGTATGCCGATGTCAGCGCGTTCGCCGCCGACGATGCCGTCGCCGTGCGCAATTTCAACGGTGACTGGTCGTCCGGCTACGCGCCGCGCCAAGGCCGCAATCTGTTCGTGCTGCGCAAGCGCGCCGAACTCGGTGTCGAAAAGGACAATTGGCAAGTGGGCATCGAGTACCGGCAGCAAGGCGTCCTCAGCGCCAGCGCCGACGCAGTCGAGTTCTATCACCTCTACAAACAAAGGCTGCACCCGCAGCAGGCGCGCGCCTTCGATGTCGATGCCCGTTTCATCGCATGGTCGGCGACCGGCTTGCGCCTGGCCCATACGTTCACCCTGTTCGACGCACTAGCCTATGCGCCGCTGCTGATGGTTTCCGGCACGTTCTACGGTCGCCCGCAAGTGCGCGCGACCGACATGCACGGCCAGGTCCAGTATCAAAACGACGACGCGTACGACTTCAACGCGCGCTTGCTCGACTCGAATTCGCGCTACCGCTATCCATTCATGCCGGCCACCGCGCAAACGGGCTCCGGCACCAGCGTCGCGCTGGCGCTGGCATGGCCGGTGAGCGAGCGGCTCAGCGCCCGCCTGGCCATCAACGACCTGTGGAGCCGGATACACTGGTCGAATCTACCTTCCAAGCTGGAGCAACTGGACTCGCATGCGACCAGTTATGACAAAGATGGATATGTCAATTATCGCCCCTTGTTGAGCGGTCAAAACAATCTGGTCGATCTGCGCCGCACGATCGGTCCCTCGGGCGCGCTCAGCGTCAGCTACCAGTCTGGCCGGTGGAGCGCCAGTACCGGACTAGACTACCTTGAAAGCACCATCATCCCCATCGTATCGGCGCGCTACCAGTCGGGCTGGGGCGGCCTCAGCGCCAGCTACGAGCACCGCTTCGGCAGCGTCGGACTGGGGGTCGACGTCGGCCCGTTGCGCCTGCATCTGCGCAGCAATCGGTTCTCCCTGAACCAGGCCAGCGCACTCGGCGCGGACGCCAGCTGCAGCGTCAGGTTCTGAGCGCGCGCGCCTGAGATCCGGCCCAGCCAAGGCGATGGAAAGCGGCGCGGCGCCGGCATGCGCGGCACCAGGCGCCACCTTGGCTGCGTTTTCCACGCTTGGCCCCGCCAGAATCGCAGCTCATCGCAAAAAGATTGATGATCAGGCGTTCATTGGGGATACTTCGCGACGCCACCACACCGCGGACGGATGGCACCGCGATGCACAAGCGCCCGGCAAGCGGGAGGCGCCTGTTTGATGGACGTTGTATCCGAGGGATATCCGATGAAGCGCACGACATCAGCATGGGCCAGTGTGCTGGCCGGCCTGGTAGTGGCCTGCCAGCTGCACGCCGCCGAATACACCCCCTGCCCCGATAGCGCCAGCTTCCCCGCGCTGCAAGGCAGCGTGTGCGCCACGCACCAGCTGCCGTTGTCGTATGAAGCGGCGCCGTCGGCGGCGGCAGAAAAGATCCGTCTGTTCGTGCGCAAATTTCCCGCCGCACAACCGTCCAAGGGAACGGTATGGCTGGTCGCCGGCGGGCCCGGCGAGTCCGGCGCGTCGCTGTACGCGATGCTCGACACCTTGCGACGCAGCTTTCCCGGTTTTGATCTGATGCTGCCTGACCACCGTGGCACCGGCTACTCGAGCCGTCTGTGTCCCGCCGAGGAAGCGCCCGACAGCGCCGGCGGCATGGCGCTGGCCGGCGCAGAATGGGGCAGCTGTTTTGCGCACCTGAACGCCCATCCGGAACTGGCCAAGGTGTTCTCGATCACCAATGCGGCGCACGACTTGACAACGCTGATCGGACAGTCGGACACGCGCAAGCCAATCTACTTGTACGGCGTGTCGTATGGCACGCAGCTGGTATTGCGCACGCTGCAGCTTGGCAAATTGCCACTCGCCGGCGTCGTGCTCGATTCGCTGGTGCCGCTGCAGACGGCGGCGC
The DNA here is from genome assembly GCA_038207625.1 of Burkholderiales bacterium. Classification (GTDB taxonomy): domain Bacteria; phylum Pseudomonadota; class Gammaproteobacteria; order Burkholderiales; family Burkholderiaceae_D; genus JBBQZO01. Next base: position 28,510 of record JBBQZO010000013.1, read on the forward strand.
AGTGGGACTTGAGTCACCGCTCGCAGGTGGTCGACGACGTGGGCCGCCAGGTGCTGGCCGAATGCGATCGCGACCCCGTTTGTCAGGCGACGCTGGTCGGTGGTGCAGAATCCCAGTACCGCCGCCTGTTGACGCTGGCGCAGCAACAGCCGGGCTTGATCGCCGACGTGCCGGGCAAGGACCTGAAGCGTTTCATGGGCAAGCTGCTCGACGTGCCGGCGGCGCGCGCACGCATCCCCGCGCTGATTCGCGATTTGAGCATGGGGCGCGGCGACGAACTCAAGACCGTGCTGGCCACGCTGCAGCAAGCCGGCGCCGCGCTGGGCGACTATCCACAATTGACGCCTTCGATCCCCTTGGTGAGCATCATCAGCACGTCGGAAAACTATCTGCGACCGCAGTTGAGCCTTGACGACATCAAGCAAGAGGAGCTCGCCCTGCTGTTTTCCAGCCGCCTGCCCGAGCTGATGGTCAAGCCGGGCCTGCCGTCGTATCGGCCGGACCAGTACTACGGCAAGCTGCCCGAGCACGTGCCGCCGATGCTGGTGTTAAATGGCACGCTGGACCCGAAGACCCACTACGATGGCGCGCTCAGCCATGTCGCGGCATTGCGCAAAGCGGGAAGCATCGGCATGGTCAGAGTCGTCGGCGCGCCCCACTTCATCTTGTGGAGCGCACCCGAGTGCTTTGCGCGCCATGTGCGCGCTTTCGTTGCCGGCGCGGCGCCGGTGGACCAGCGCTGCACAATGCCGACCGACGCGCTGTAGCGCTGGCGCACCCGCGCTGCGCGACGCCGGACAGGGCGCCCTAGCGCGCTCGCGCAGCGGCGCGGCGCGCCGCCAGCAGCCACACCGTCACCAGCAGCCCCGCCAACGCCGCCACGTTGATAACCAACACGCCATGCGCCAGTTCGACGACGGTGGCCACGCTGATGCCGGAGCGCACGTTGAAGTGCCAGCGCGGCGAATAGTAACTGGGGATTTGCAGCGCGTAAAACAGCAGGCCGCCGAGCAGGCCGGCGAGCTTGCCGCGCAGCGCCAGCAGGCCTGACACCACGCCCAGCAGCGACGCGTACGGCGGCGCGTCCAGCAAGGCCGCGGGCATGCGCTGCAGCGCGGCAGACCCCAGCGCGACGGCAAGGCCGATTGCGCCGTTGAGCAGCATCAGCGATGCCGAGTAACGCTCCAGCTTGCCCATCGGCCGGTGCGGCGTGGCGGCGTCACGCAATCGGCAGCTCGGCCTGGGCTTGCGCCACCACCTCTTTTGGCATGGCCACGATGAAGCTGCTGCCCTTGCCTGCCACCGACTTGATGGTCAAGGTGCCGCCGTGGCGCAGAAGCACGTGCTTGACGATCGCCAGTCCCAGCCCGGTACCCTGGGTTTCGCGCGAGCGGCTCTTGTCGACGCGGTAGAAGCGTTCGGTCAGCCGCGCGATGTGGTGCGGATCGATGCCGATGCCGGTGTCCTGCACGACAAACTGCGGCCCGCCCGGTGTATCCTGCCACGACAGGTGGATCGTGCCGCCCTCGGGCGTGTAGCGCACCGCGTTCGAGGCCAGGTTGCCGAAGGCGCTGCGCAATTCGTCGGCGCTGCCATTGATGTCGGGGCCGGCCACGTCGAGCGTGATCTGGTGCTTGCCGCCCGACAGGGCGCGCGCTTCGCGCAGGATCTGGCCAAGCACCATCGCGATGTCGACCCGCTCGGGACGCAGCGGGTAGTCGACCGACTCCAGGCGCGACAGCGTCAGCATGTCCTCGATCAGGTTTTGCATGCGGTGGCCCTGCTCCGTCATCAAGGTCAGGTGGGCCTTGCGGGTGGCCACGTCCAGGTCCATCTCGGAGAGCGCGATTTCCAGGAAGCCGACGATCACCGTCAGCGGCGTGCGCAGCTCGTGCGAAGCGTTGGCGATGAAGTCGCGCCGCACTTCCTCGATGCGCTCGGTCTCGGTGACATCGTGGGTGACCAGGATCTGGCGCCGGTTCTCGAACGGGATGATCTGCACGATCAGCTTGCGGTCGCGAAACGACAGCGTCAGCGGCTGGTCGTAGCGCCCCAGAATGATGTAGTCGATGAAGTCGGGGTTGCGGATCAGGTTGGTCACCCGCATGCCCTTGTCGCGCCCCAGCGTCAGGCCCAGGTGCTGTTCGGCGGCCGGGTTGCACCATTCGAGAAACAGCACGTCGTCCATGATGACGACGCCGTCCGGCAGCAGATGCATGGCCTGGCGAAAGCGCGCCAGCCACTCGGTCAGCTCGGCCTGGTTGCGCTCGTCGTCGCGGCGCAGCCGGTACAGGCGCGAGAAGATGTTGGTCCACGCGCCCCAGCCGTCCGGCAGGCGGATGCTGGACGGATTGTCGAGCCACTCGCCCAGCTGATTGAGGTACAACAACTGGGTCACCAGCAGCGCCACCAGCGCCAGCACGGTCAGCACCAGGGCCGGAATGGCGCCAAACAGGAACCAGGCCACGCCGGCGCCGACGAACACAAAGGCCATGCGCAGCAGGGCCGGCACCCAGAACAGCAGTCTCGAATTCATTGTGTAGGCTCTATTTTTCCGACAGCATGTAGCCGACGCTGCGCACCGTCTTGATCAGGCGCTCCGCTTCTTTTAAAGCCTTGCGCAGGCGCAGCACGTGCACGTCGACCGTGCGTTCCTCGATCACCACATGGTCGCCCCACACCTTGTCGAGCAACTGGCTGCGCGAAAACACCCGCTCAGGATGGGCCAGAAAGAATTTGAGCAGCTTGAATTCGGCGTGGCCGATGTCGATCTTCTGGTTGTCGAGCAACACCGAGCAGCTCACCGGGTCAAGCGTGACGGGACCGGCGTGCATGGTCGCCTGCGCGTGTTCCGGGCTCTTGCGACGCAGCAGCGCCTTGGCGCGCGCCAGCAATTCGCGCGGCGAGAACGGCTTGGTGACGTAGTCGTCGGCGCCCGTGTTCAGCCCGGCCAGCTTGTCCTCCTCCATGCTCTTGGCGGTCAACATGATGACCGGCATCTCGTTGAACTGGCGGTCGGCGCGGATGCGCGAGAGCAGGCGCAAGCCGGTCTGGTCGGGCAGCATCCAGTCGAGCAGCATCAGCTGGGGCGTGCGGTGGGCGATGAATTCCCAGGCTTCGCCGGCGCTTTGCACGGCGCAGATATTCCAGCCCGATTCGCGCAAGGAAAACTTGACCAGCTCGACAATGGCGGGCTCGTCCTCGACGATCAGTACTGTGGTTTTTTCCGCTGCCATCAATTATTCCGGGGTGAAATCAGGACTGGTCAAGGCCGGGCGCGAGTGGCGGATGTCCTTGCCCTCGACCACGTAAATCACGTACTCGGCGATGTTCTTCGCATGGTCGCCGATCCGTTCGATCGCCTTGGCCACCCATAAGGTGTCCAGCGCGGCCGAAATAGTGCGCGGATCTTCCATCATGAACGTGATCAGGTTGCGCATGATCGAGCGGAACTCATGGTCGATCACCGCGTCCTGGGCGATCAGCACCAGCGCCTGCTTGCCGTCCAGACGGGCGAACGCGTCGAGCGCGTCATGCAGCATGTCCGACGTGGCAGTGGCGATGGTGCGCACCATCTCGTAGTGGTTGACCACGGCCGGGCCGCGCGAATGCAGACTCTTGGCGGTGCGCGCGATCTTGGTCGACTCGTCGCCGATGCGCTCCAGATCGGTGATCACCTTGATCGTGGCCATGATGGTGCGCAGGTCGTTGGCGGCCGGCTGGCGCCGCACGATCAGGTGGCTGCAGGCGTCGTCGAGCGACACTTCGAGCTGGTTGACGGCGTCGTCTTCGCGGATCACGCGGTCGGCGCGCTCGGAGTTGCCGATGCGAAAGCAGGTCATCGCCTCGAGAAACTGGGTTTCCACGATGCCGCCCATGAGCAACACCTTGGAGCGGATCGCTTCGAGTTCGTGGTCGTACTGCTTGGATGAATGTTCACCGATCATGCTGTGGTTTCCTTAATTGTATTGTTCTGCGCGCTCAACCGAAACGGCCGGTGATGTAGTCCTGCGTCTCTTTGCGCGCCGGATTCATGAAGATCTGGTCGGTTTCGCCGAACTCGACCAGCTCGCCCAGGTACATATACGCGGTGTAATCCGAGCAGCGCGCCGCCTGCTGCATATTGTGGGTGACGATGGCGATCGTGTAGTCGAGCTTGAGCTCGCTGATCAGCTCTTCGACCTTGGCCGTCGAGATCGGATCGAGCGCCGAGGTGGGCTCATCCAACAACAACACGTCCGGCTTGACCGCCACGCCGCGCGCGATGCACAGGCGCTGCTGCTGGCCGCCCGACAAGGACAGGCCGCTCTTGGTCAGCTTGTCCTTGACCTCGCCCCACAGCGCCGCTTTTTTCAGGGCCCATTCGACGCGCTCATCCATTTCGCCCTTGGACATGTCTTCGTACAGACGCACGCCGAAGGCGATGTTGTCGTACACCGACATCGGAAACGGGGTCGGCTTCTGGAACACCATGCCGACCTTGGCGCGCAACATGTTCACGTCCTGGCCCGGTTCGAGGATGTTGTGGCCGCGATACATGATCGAGCCTTCGGCGCGCTGGCCGGGATACAGATCGTACATGCGGTTAAGCGTGCGCAGCAGCGTCGACTTGCCGCAGCCGGACGGGCCGATGAAGGCCGTCACCTGTTTTTCGTGGATGTCGAGATTGACGTTCGACAAGCTCTGGGTCTTGCCGTAGAAAAAATTGAGTCCGGAGATTTCGATGGTTTTTTTCTTCGCGGACAAGTCCGGCGTCGTTGCAATGGTCATGGTCGTATCGATCGCTAGAGAAAATTAATTCGGGATTTTTTGGCTGAACACGGTGCGCGAGATGATGTTGAGCAGCAGCACGGTGAAGGTCACCAGCAGCGCGCCACCCCAGGCCAGACTGCGCCAGTTGTCGTAAGGGCTCATGGCGAACTGGCTGATCACATACGGCAAGTTGGCCAGCGGCGCATTCATGTCGGCGCTGAAGAACTGGTTGCTCAGCGCGGTAAACAACAGCGGCGCCGTTTCGCCGGAGATGCGCGCCAGTGCCAGCAAGACACCCGTCACGACGCCGGCCTTGACGGCGCGCAGACGCACCAGCGTGGCCACTTTCCAGCGCGGCGCCCCCAGTGCAAAAGCCGCTTCGAGCAGGCTGTTGGGCACCAGGCGCAGCATGTTGTCGGTGGTGCGCACCACCACCGGCACGGCGATCAAGGACAGCGCGATCGAACCGGCGTAACCGGAGTAATGCTTGACGTTGAACACATAGATGGCCCACACGAACATGCCGATGACGATAGACGGTGCCGACAGCATCACGTCGGTGACGAAACGAGTGACCTGGGCGAACCAGTTTTCTTCGCCGTATTCGGCCAGGTAGATGCCGGCCAGAATGCCGATCGGGGTACTGATTGCCGTCGACAGGGCTACCATCATGGCGCTACCGACGATGGCATTCATCAGCCCGCCGCCTTCGCTGCCTGGCGCCGGCGTGGTCTGGGTGAACATGTCGACCGACAAGGCGCCGAAGCCTTTGATCAACAGCGTCGTCAAGATCCACACCAGGAAAGCGAGTCCGACGAGCATCGCCGCCACCGACAAGGCGATACCGATGCGGTGCACGATCAGGCGTTTCCGATACACGGGATTGATAACTTGACTCATTTCACGCCTTCCTTGCGGGACATTCCGGCCAACATGATCTTGGCGGCCGACAAAACGATAAAGGTGATCGCAAACAGGATCAGTGCCAGCGCGAACAGCGACGACACGTGCAACTTGCTTTCGGCTTCGCCAAATTCGTTGGCCAGCGTCGAGGCGATGCTATTACCGGCCGAAAACAGCGACCAGGACAATTTATTGGCGTTACCGATCACAAACGTCACCGCCATCGTCTCGCCCAGCGCGCGCCCCAGTCCCAGCATGACGCCGCCGACGACGCCCGTCTTGGTGTACGGCAGCACGATCTTGCGCACCACTTCCCAGCGCGTGCAACCGAGACCATAAGCGGACTCCTTCAGCACGGCGGGGACGATCTCGAACACGTCGCGCATCACCGAGGAAATGAAGGGGATGATCATCACAGCCAGGATCAGGCCCGCCGTGAGGATACCGATGCCCATCATCGGACCGCTAAAGAGCACGCCGATGAAGGGCAGATTGCCCAGCGTGTGTTTGAGAAACGGCTGCGCGTAGTCGGCAAAGATGGGCGCGAACACGAACAGGCCCCACATGCCGTAGATGATCGATGGCACGCCGGCCAGCAGCTCGACGGCCGTGCCGAGCGGACGGCGCAGCCAGGTGGGGCAAATTTCGGTGAGGAACAAGGCGATCCCGAAGCTGATCGGAAAGGCGATCGCCAGCGCGATGAAGGACGTCACCAGGGTGCCGACGATGGCGATCATGCCGCCAAACTTGTCGTTGACCGGGTCCCACTCGACGCTGGTGATGAAGCCGGGGCCGAACTTGGCAAAAGCAGGAATCGCGCCGACCACCAGCGAGATAATGATGCCGACCAATACAATCAGCACCGACGCGGCGAACAGCATCGTCACCTTGTGGAAGATGAAATCCTCGATACGCTGCTTGCGCATCGCCTTGTGCATGGTGGCGTAGCTGGTATCGGGCACGGCGGCGTCTGGAAGGTTTAGCATTGTTACGGTAGGGTTTGCGCTCATGTTATGCCATTCAGATGTGGACTAGCCTGCGCTCCCCGACACCGAGAACCGCAGGCTAAGCTCCTCTTGCGCGCAGATTGCATGCGCACAAGAGGATGATATCAACTTACCAGATCGCCTTGCCTGCTGCGTCTTTCAGATTTGCCTTCCAGGCGTCTTGCACCAGCTTGGTGACCGACGCTGGCAGTGGAACATAGTCCAGTTCGGTTGCTGCGGCACCACCATTTTTGTAGGCCCAGTCGAAGAACTTGAGCACTTCTTTGCCTTTGCCGGCATCCGCTTGTGCTTTGTGCATCAGGATGAACGACACGCCCGTGATCGGCCAGCTGGCCTTGCCTGGCTGGTTGGTCAGCACGACGGCGAAACCGGGGGTCTTGGCCCAGTCTGCACCGGCAGCGGCAGCCTTGAAGTTGTCGTCGTCAGGTTGCACGAACACGCCATCGGCGTTTTTCAGCTGGGTGTGCGACATTTTGTTTTTCTTCGCGTAAGCCCATTCGACGTAACCGATCGAACCCTTGATACGCTGAACGTTGGCAGCGACGCCTTCGTTACCCTTGCCGCCCACGCCGACGATCCACTTGACGGCGGTGCCGGTGCCGATTTTGGTCTTGAATTCGCCGTCGACCTTGGACAGGTAGTCGGTGAACAGGAACGAGGTGCCCGAGCCGTCTGCGCGATGGACGACGGTGATGTCGTCAGCCGACAGTTTCACGCCCGGGTTCAGGGCGACGATTTCCTTGTCATTCCATTTGGTGACTTTACCGAGGTAGATGTCAGCGATGACCTGGCCGGTCAGCTTCATCTGGCCTGGCGCGACGCCATCCAGATTGACGACAGCAACGACGCCGCCCATGATGGCCGGGAACTGCATCAGGCCTTCGGTGTTCAGGTCTTCTGCGCTCAAAGGCATGTCGGAGGCACCGAAGTCGACCGTTTTTGCCTTGATCTGTTTGATGCCGGCGCCGGAACCGACCGATTGGTAGTTCAGGCCGTTGCCGGTGGCTTTCTTGTACGTCTCCGCCCATTTGGCGTAGATCGGGTAAGGAAAGGTTGCGCCTGCACCGGTCATGTCGGCAGCGACAGCGGCGGACATCGACATCACGGCAGATGCGCCAACAACAAGGGTAACCAACAACTGTTTGATTCGCATATCAAGTCCTTAGGGTTGTGACAGATTGAATACGGCGAAGTCTAGCGGTCAATTATGACGTGATTATGACATGGGCGAAATACTTGAAATATTTCATCTCCGCCTATGGCGAACCTACTGTGCGTGACAATTGTGGCAACCCGGCGCATGATCTATGTCACAGACTTGTAACATTTCCTAATTACACTATGGGGCCAGGCTCAGTTAACGCACTTTTTTGCAAAGATCAACGAGGACATGAAAACAGACCACGCGGAATCACCGAAGACAAGTATCTTGCTGGACCGCGAGTTATCCCAGCTGACGTTTAACCGGCGCGTGCTGGCCCAGGCCGAAGATCCGGCCATTCCCCTGCTCGAACGACTGCGCTATCTGTGTATCGTCAGCAACAATCTGGACGAATTTTTTGAAGTGCGCGTGGCCAGTCTGCTGGCCGCAGCCAGCCTGGACGGCGAACTGTCGCAGCATCCGGCGCTGGTGGCCACGCTGGGACGCATCAGCAATGAATGTCATGCGCTGGTGCAACTGCAATATGCGATCCTCAATACCGAAGTGTTGCCCAAGCTGCAGGCCAAGGGCGTGCATCTGGTGCGCCACACCGAGCGCAACGAGGCGCAGCGCGCCTGGGTCAAGCAATATTTTGAACGCGAAGTGCGCCCGCTGCTCACGCCAATCGGACTCGACCCGGCCCACCCGTTCCCCCAGGTGATCAACAAGAGCTTGAATTTCATTGTCTCGCTGTCGGGCAAAGATGCCTTCGGGCGCGGCACCGCGATCGCCATTGTCAAGGCGCCGCGCGTGCTGCCGCGGGTGATCCGCCTGCCCGACCACCTGTCGAAAAACGGCATGTCGTTTTGCCTGCTCTCGTCGATCATCCACGCCCATGTGGCCGACCTGTTCACCGGGCGCGAAGTGATCGCCTATTCGCAGTTCCGGGTCACGCGCGACTCCGACCTGTGGGTTGACGAGGACGAAGTAAAGAACCTGCGCCAGGCCCTCAAGGGCGAATTGCAGGGGCGCCAGTTCGGCACCTCGGTGCGCCTGGAAGTGGCCAAGAACTGTCCGCCCGACCTGTCGCAGTTTCTGCTCGACCAGTTCAATCTGGACCCGGAACGTCTGTACCCGGTGGACGGCCCCGTCAATCTGGTGCGCCTGACCGAGCTGATCGACAATGTGCAGCAACCTGCGCTGCGCTTTGCACCGTTCTATCCCGGTGTGCCGGCCAAGCTGGCCAACACCAATATTTTCGACCAGCTCAAAAAGAGCGACATCCTGTTGCACCACCCGTTCCAGTCCTTCCAGGTGGTGATCGACTTCATCCGCAGTGCCGCGCAAGACCCGGCCGTGGTGGCGATCAAGCAGACCATCTACCGCACCGGCATGAATTCGGACCTGATGGAGTCGCTGATCGCGGCCGCGCGCGCCGGCAAGGAGGTCACCGTCATCGTCGAACTGATGGCGCGTTTCGACGAGGAAGCCAATATCAACTGGGCCGACAAGCTCGAACAGGCCGGCGCCCAGGTGGTGTACGGCGTGGTGGGGCTGAAAACCCACGCCAAGGTGGCGCTGGTGATACGGCGCGAGGAAACCGGCCTGCACTTCTATGCCCATCTGGGCACCGGCAATTACCATTTGACGACGACCCGCCTTTACACCGATTTCGGCCTGTTGACTAGCCACCAGGACGTTGCGCAGGAAGTCAATGAAGTGTTCATTCACTTGACTAGCCTGACCAAGCCGCATAAATTGAACCATCTGTGGCTGGCGCCGTTTGCACTGCAAAACGAGATCATCAAGGCGATCCGCAACGAAGCGCGCATTGCCCGCTCGGGCCAACCGGGGCGCATCATCGTCAAGATCAACGCGCTGGTGGACGAATCGGTGATCCGCGCGCTGTACGCGGCGTCCAAGGACGGCGTGAAGATCGACCTGATTGTACGCGGCGCGTGCACGCTCAAGCCGGGTGTGCCGGGTTTGTCGGACAATATCAAGGTGCGCTCGATCATCGGGCGTTTTCTGGAACACAGTCGCATCTATTACTTCCGCAACGCGCTGGCGCACGATGTCTACCTGGCCAGCGCGGACTGGATGAGTCGCAACCTGTTTCGCCGTATCGAAGTGGCCTTCCCCATCCTGGACCGCGCGCTGAAGCGGCGCGTGATCTCGGAAGGCCTGACGCCTTACCTGAAAGACAATACGAACGCGTGGGAACTGGAATCGGACGGCCACTACCAGCGGCGCAAGCCGCGCGGCAAGCAAGTCGCCTTCAGCGCCCAGAAACACCTGATGGAACTGCTGGGCACGCCGAACACGGACGTGCCCGATTAAGCGCGGCAAAGACCATCACGTTCGCCAGCGGCTGGGCGACCGATCGCAAGGCGAGTATTGCAAAGGGAGGAATGCATGGATCTGATCTTGTGGCGGCATGCCGAGGCCGAGTTTGGCGAGCCCGATATGGAGCGCGCACTCACGCCCAAGGGCCAGAAGCAGGCCAGGCGTATGGCCGAATGGCTGACCAGTCAACTGCCCGAAACGTGCCGGATACTGGTCAGCCCGGCACTACGCACGGTGCAGACGGCCGAGGCGCTGGACCGCAAGTTCCGCGTCCATCCGGAGCTCGCGCCCGGCGCCAGCCCGGAGGCGATCCTGCGCACGGCGAACTGGCCGCTGTCGAAGGAGGCGGTACTGATCGTCGGGCACCAGCCCACGCTCGGCCAGGTGGCCGCACTGCTGCTGGCCGGTCAGCCGCAGGATTGGAACATCAAGAAAGCGAATGCCTGGTGGATCAGCCAACGCGAGCCGAACGACCCGGACAGTCTGGTATTGCGCGCCGTGATGGCGCCCGAACTGGTTATCAAATGAAACGTGTCATGCTTGTCGGTAAGTCATTGAAAATGACTACACATCTGCTACAGTTTAGTCGTATCAACTTTAGCGAGGGGCCGCGTAACATCGGCTGACACATTATGCTTGGTATGTTCGTCATCGCCATTCTTGGCGCGACAATCGGACTGATCGCCTACGAACTCTATGAAGAGGTGTCCGGTTCAAAACATGAGTTGCACGACCGCTATCACGAATAGCATCAGGCTCTCCTGCGAGCCACACTAGCAAAGCGGCGAGAACCCTGGTGGTGCTCGCCGCTTTCACGTGGGCGCCTGGCGCCGCCGTGCTTACAATCCCGTCTTGAAACGGGTGTAGATGCGCGTGACGCCGCGGCGCAGATCGTTTGACAGCGCCTCGGGCGCGACCATGCGCTTCAAGTCCTCGTCGGCCAGGAACACCGTTTTGTTCTCGGCGATATCCTTGCGCACGAATTTCAGGCTGGCCGTGTTCGGGTTCGCATAAAACACCTTGTTGGTCAGGCTGGCATGCACCTGCCCGCGCAGGATGTAATTGATCCACAGATGGGCATTATTCGGATGTGGCGCATCGGTCGGGATCGCCATCGTGTCGAAAATCAGCGCGGCGCCGCTCTTCGGGATCAGCACCTGGATGTGGTTGCCATTCTTGGCGTCGATGGCGCGCTGACGGGCGATGTTCATATCGCCCGACCAGCCCAGCGCCACGCACACGGCGCCGTTGGCCATGTCGTTGATATAGCCCGACGAGCTAAACAGCGTCACGTAGGGACGGATCGCCTGCAACATCTTGCCCGCTTCGTTGTAGTCGGCCAGGCTCTTCGAGTAAGCCGGTTTGCCCATATAGATTAGCGCGGCGGGCAGCACTTCGGACGGCGAATCGAGGAAGGACACGCCGCAGGACTTGAGCTTGGACGCGTATTTCGGATTGAAAATCAGTTCCCAGGCATTGTCTGGCATCGGCAGCGCACCCAGCGCGGCCTTGACCTTGTCGACGTTGATGCCCACTGTCGTGTAGCCCCACAGCCAGTCGACCAGGTGTTCATTGTTCGGGTCGAGCTTGGACAGCTTGGCCTGGATGGCCGGATCGAGATTGCCCAGGTTGGACAGTTTGCTCTTGTCGAGCTTGCGCAGCAGGGCGCCGTCCATCTGCAGGCGCGCCCAGTGGGCAGTCGGCACGACGATGTCGTAACCGGTTTTGCCGGCCAACAGTTTGGCGTGCAAAATCTCGTTGTTGTCGAACACGTCGTAACGGACCTTGATGCCGGTCTCTTTTTCGAAGTTCTTGATCGTGTCGTCGGCGATGTAATCCGACCAGTTATAGATGTTGAGGACTTTTTCTTCCTCGGCATGCAGCGGCGCCGCCAGCGCGAACGCCGCAGCCAGCCCGGCCAAGCCCAATCCCAGGCGCTTTTTCAAACGCGCGTCCCCTACAAATGCCATGATGTCCCTTTCCGTTCAGTCACTCGAGTGTGCAAAGCTGCAAGGCCAAGATGATCGGGCAAAGCGGCGCGCTTGGCAAGTGCAGCACGCCACTAGGCGATGTAATCGAACAGTGAGTTATGACCGCCCGACTGCCCGGGATCGCTGGCACCGGCGCTGGCATACTGCGCCACTTGGGCGCTGGCCTGGGCGGACAAAGCCTTGTTAAGCGCAGTTTGCTGGGTGGCGATGCTGTTCATATCATGATCGATCGACAGATGCTTCTTGACGATCGTGCCGTTGCTGCCATTGAGCTTGGCAATGCGTGCGCCGAGTTGATCGGCTATCCCCTTGCCCTGATTGGAAAACAGCCCGGCCACGGCCTGCGGGTCTGCCGCAAGCGCGCCTTGCAGCGCCTTGTCGTCGATGTGCAAGTCGCCACTGGCATCGATACTGATGCCGGCCTTGGCCAGCGCGCTGGTGCCGGCATTTTTCAGCGTCGCAGCGAGCTCACCGCCCACCTGGCCGAGCACGCCGTCGTCTTTCAGCCCCCCCTGTTGCAGGGTGCGCAACTTGGCGTTCAGTGTATTGTAGGCGCCCACGAAAGCGTTGACGTTCTTGCCGATCTGGGCCGGGTCCTGGGACACGGCCACACTGGTGCTGCCGACCGATTTCAGACTCAGCGTGACGCCGGCCAGCGCCCCGACAACGACGTTGTCCGAGCTGGTGTGGGCCGTGCCGTCGATGTTGAACAGGGCGTCGCGCGGCGCGCGCGTCTGCGCCAGGTTTTGCGCGCCGAGTGGATTGAAGTTCAACAGTTTTTGCACACTCGCGTCGCCGCTGACGCTCACGCGCAAGCTGTTGGCGCTGCCCGGCGGCGCCGTCAGCGTCAACGCGTAGCCGGCGCCGCTCTTGACAACGCTGGCATCGACGCCGGCCGCCTTCAGGGCCGCGGCAATGCCTTGCAGCGTGTTGTTGCTCGCGTCGACAGTGAGGGTTTTTGCGCTGCCCGGGTTGGCGGCAAAGCTGGCCCCGCTGACGTGACCGGTGTCGATCACGATCTTGCTGCTGGTGCCGGCGCCGATCGGTGTCGTTTGGGTCTTGCGCGGATCGGTGCTGAGCACCTGCCCTTGCGCCAACTGTGTCACGTCGACCGTATGGGTGCCGGACTGCGCCGCCGTGTTCGTCACCGCTCCCAGCACGCGCGAGTTGCTGACGCTGGCGCCCGTTTGCACGCCGGCGCCGGTCAGCGTCTGGGTCAGCGCGGCGAAGTCGGCCAGCGCGTTTTGCAACTGTCCCAGCCCGGACAACACCGCCTTGTCGCGCCCCAGCGCCGCCCCGAGCGCCTTCACGCCGGCGTTCTGCGACTGCAGCGTCTTGCTGACGCGGGTATATAAATCGGACGCGGACACACTCGCGCTGCCCGTCGCTGTGCTTTGAGTGCCTGAAAGAAGTGGGGAGACCATGCTTGCCTGCCGATCTGTGGGTACGCCGGCATCGCTGCCGCGGCTACGGTTTCCGGCAACAGTGGCAGCACTTGCTATGCGACTGTTCCGGCCGGGTTGACTGAGTTAATTATTGTCCATGATTGGAGAATAATCAAAACATCAATCAAACCCGCTTTTGCGTCCCTGCAAACGGTTTAGCGCATGTATTTGGTGATCGCCGTCATGCCTGTCAGGCCCAGATTGACCAGATTGAAGCCGGCCTTGAATTCACCGCTGCTGTAGATGCAGTAGGACACTTCGCCCTTGGCGCAGATGGGATGCACCTCGCCATCGAAATAAAACGAAAACGAGATCTGGCCACGTTGCCCCAGGTGCACCGGGTGCTCCAGCGCCAAACTCATCCCGCTGACGCCGATGTCGATGGTGCGCGCAGGAATCGCCTGCGCACCGTCCATCTCCACCATCGCCTTCACTTTCAGTACTTTGCGTAAGGTCGTTCTTTGCTCTTTATTCACTATCGTTCCAACACTCGGTCAACGGCGCTGCCCATACGGCGCCCGGCAGCATTATAGTTCCCATCCACGTCGCCGTGTTGCCCACCGGCGACACTCCAGCGCCTTATTGTAGTTCGCGCAGCTTGTTGAAGGCGTCGTCGATACGCTCGACGCCGACGATGGTCATGCCCTCGATCGGCGCCTTGGGCACGTTCGCCTTCGGGATCATGGCGATCGAGAAGCCCAGCTTGGCGGCCTCGCGCAGGCGTTCCTGGCCGCGCGGGGCCGGACGGATCTCGCCGGCCAGCCCGACCTCGCCAAACACCACCAGGCCGCGCGGCAGGGCCTTGCTGCGCATCGACGAGTTGATCGCCAGCAGCACCGCCAGGTCGGCGGCCGGCTCGGTGATCTTCACGCCGCCCACGGCATTGATGAACACGTCCTGATCAAACGCGGCGATGCCGGCGTGCCGGTGCAGCACGGCCAGCAGCATCGCCAGCCGGTTCTGGTCCAGCCCGACCGACAGGCGGCGCGCGTTGGGCAGGTGGCTGGCGTCAACCAGCGCCTGGATCTCGACCAGCAGCGGACGGGTGCCCTCCTGGGTAACCATCACACAGGAACCGGGCACCTGGTTGTCGTGCTGCGACAGAAACAGCGCCGACGGATTGGACACCCCTTTCAAGCCCTTCTCCGTCATCGCGAACACGCCCAGTTCGTTGACGGCGCCGAAGCGGTTCTTGAACGCGCGTACCAGCCGGAAGCTCGAATGGGTGTCGCCCTCAAAATACAGCACCGTGTCGACGATGTGTTCAAGCACGCGCGGGCCGGCCAGCGCGCCTTCCTTGGTCACATGGCCGACCAGGATGATGGTGATGCCGGTCTGCTTGGCCACCCGGGTCAACTGGGCGGCGCACTCGCGCACCTGGGCCACCGAACCGGGCGCGGAGCTGAGCGCGTCCGAATACACGGTCTGGATCGAGTCGATCACGGCCACGTCCGGCTTCAGGTCGGCCAGCGTGCCGAGAATTTTTTCCAGCTGAATCTCGGCCTGCAGCTTCAGGTCGCCCGCGCTCAGCACCAGACGCTTGGCGCGCAGCGCGATCTGGGCACCCGACTCCTCGCCGCTGACGTACAGCGTGTTCTTCACATGCGAAATATTGGCCAGCGCCTGCAGCAGCAACGTCGACTTGCCGATGCCGGGGTCGCCGCCGATCAGCACCACCCCGCCCGGCACCAGGCCGCCGCCCAGCACGCGGTCAAATTCCTCGATGCCGGTGCCAAAGCGCGGCACGTCGATCGCGTCGATGTCGGCCAGCGACAGCACCGGCGCCGTCTGCGCCAGGCTCTGGTGGCCCATACCCGAATAGCGATTGCCGGCGCCCTCGGGAATCGTCTCGACCAGCGTATTCCACTGTTGGCAGGCGCTGCACTGCCCGGCCCATTTGTTCGATACGCCGCCGCACTCGGTGCAGGTGTAATTGGTTTTAACTTTAGCCATGGGGATGCAGATCGCCCTCCAGCACGCGCACGCGCGGCGCCAGCGCGCACATCAACTCGTAGCCGATGGTGCCGGCTGCCTCGGCCACCAGATCGATCGGCAAGCCGGCGCCCCACAGCGTGACGGCGCTACCGACGCCGGCGCCGGCCAGCGCCGTCAGGTCGACCGCCAGCATGTCCATCGACACGCGCCCCACCGTGCTGGTGGCCACGCCGTCGACCAGCACCGGCGTGCCGTGCGGCGCGTGGCGCGGATAGCCGTCCGCGTAGCCGCACGCGACGGTGCCGATGGTCATCGGGCCGGTCGCCTGGAAGCTGCTGCCGTAGCCGACGGCGTCGCCCGCGCCGATGTGCTGCACGCCGATGATGGCGCTGGTCAGGCTCATCGTCGGGCGCAGCGCGAACTGCTCGGCCGACTTGCCGCCCGGGGTGCCGCCGTACAGCATGATGCCGGGGCGTACCCAGTCGTTGCTGAGCAGTTCGCCCAGCTCGGCCTGGTTCAGTACGCCAGCTGAATTGGACAGGCTGCGCTGGCCGGGAATGGCGCGCGCGCCGTCCTGAAAGCGGCGGATCTGCTCGTGCATCGGCAGCAGCGGGTGCGTCAGATGGTCGGCGTTGGCGAAGTGGCTCATCAGGGTGATGTTGCGCACCGCCGGGATCGCGCGCAGGCGCGCATAGGCGCTCTGGAAAGCGGCCGGCGCGAAGCCGAGCCGGTTCATGCCGGTGTTCATCTTCAGATGCACGTCGATCTGGCCGTCCAGGCGGGCCGCCTCCAGTAGCGCGAGCTGCTCGTCGCAATGGATCGCCGTCTCGATTGCGTGCTCGGCCAGCATGGCCAGGTCGGCCGCGTCGAAAAACCCCTCCAGCAGCAGCACCGGCCCCGTCCAGCCCAATGCGCGCAGGCGCAGCGCATTGTCCGGCTCGATCAGCGCCAACCCGTCGGCGCCGGCAAACCCGCGCATGCCCCGCTCCAGCCCGTGCCCGTAGGCATTGGCCTTGACGACCGCCCAGACTTTGGCGCCGGGAACGCAGGCGCGCGCACGCGCCAGATTATGTTGCATCGAATCAAGATGGATGGTCGCTTGCAGTGGCCTTGGCATGAGCAATCTTCGTTGGAAGGGAGTGGAGCGGGTATTTTACCGGACAGACTCCGTTTGACCCGTGCATTTCTTGGGCTTCCCAGCCATTCATGGTATAAAGCAACCCACCTACGCTCTTAGAAGTAATCGAATGAATCGCGGTTTCTATACCATCATGGCGGCGCAGTTTTTCTCGTCGCTGGCAGACAATGCCCTGTTGTTCGTGGCCATTGCACTGCTCAAAGCCATGCAAGCACCCGCTTCACTGACGCCGCTGCTCAAGCTCTCGTTCGTGTTGTTCTATGTCTTGCTGGCAGCATTCGTCGGGGCGTTTTCGGATGCGCTGCCCAAGGGGCGCGTGATGTTCATCGCCAACCTGATCAAGATCTTTGGCTGCTCGCTCATCTTCGTCAACATCCATCCGTTGATCGCGTACGCGGTCGTCGGTTTTGGCGCGGCCGTGTATTCGCCCGCCAAATACGGCATCCTGACCGAGTTGCTGCCGCCGGAAAAACTGGTCGCGGCCAACGGCTGGATCGAAGGCTTGACGATCATGTCGATCATTCTGGGCACCGTGATGGGCGGCATGCTGGTGAGCAAGCGCGCCTCGACCTTCCTGCTTGGCTTTGATGTGCCGTTCATCGACACCGGCATCGACACCCCCACCGAAGCGGCGCTGTGCGTGGTGGTGGCGATCTACGTGCTGGGCGCGATCTTCAATCTGTATATTCCCGACACCGGCGCGCACTACGCGCACCAGGAGCGCAGCCCGGCCAAGCTGATCACCGACTTCGCCAATTGCACAGCCATCCTGTGGCGCGACAAACTGGGCCAGATTTCGCTGGCCGTGACGACGCTGTTCTGGGGCGCGGCCGCAACGCTGCAACTGATCGTACTCAAGTGGGCCGAAAGCTCGCTGCAGATTCCGTATGAAAAAGCGACCAGCGTGGTCGGTCTGGTCGGAGTCGGCGTGGCGATCGGCGCGGTGGCGTCGGCGCGCCTGATTCCGCTCAAGAAATCGCTGTCGGTGATACCGCTGGGGATCGCGATGGGCGTCATCGTGATGGGCATGACGATGGTGCACACGGTCTGGCTGGCCTACCCGCTGCTGATCCTGGTGGGCATCCTGTCGGGCTTTTTCGTGGTGCCGATGAACGCGCTGCTGCAGCACCGCGGCCACGTGCTGATGAGCGCGGGCCACTCGATCGCGGTGCAGAACTTCAATGAGAACCTGTCGGTGCTGACCATGCTGGCGGTGTACGCGCTGATGATCAGCCTGAACCTGGACCTGAACATCATCATCGTGCTGTTCGGCCTGTCGGTGGCCAGCGTGATGTACCTGATCATGCGCCGCCATGCCAGCAACCAGCGCGAATACGATTCGCTCGCGCTGATCGGCGAACACAAGCACTGATCCAGGCGGCGCGTCGGCAGGCCGAAGCCGCGCCGCGTTGCGTTGGGTCTAAGCGGCGCGCTTGGCCGCCGAACGCGCGCACCAGTCGTTGGGCACGACGAAGCCGCGCCGAGTTTCGATCAGCGCGGGGCCGTCGCGGCGCACGCAGGCGACCAGCATCGGCGTGTTCGCCAACGCGAAATGCGTCGCCAACGCGCCCTGCAATTGCGCGCGCGTCAGCGCATCGTTGAGCCGCGTGCTTTTGTAAGGCGCCAGCCACGCCAGACGCGGCAGCAACACAAACTCCCCGTCGTCCAAGTCTGCGACCTCGTCCTGCGCACACCAGAAGCCGCGGCAGTGCGTTGGCGCGATGCCGCCCAGGGCTGGACCGGGTGCTTGACCGAGCCGATAGAACAGCCACCCCTTGATCAACGCCTGCGCCTGGCGCACCGGGCGGGGCAGGATCGCCAGCGCGGCCGGGTGACTGCCCAGCGTCAGTTGGCGCTGCACGATCTTGCGCATTTTTTTGCCCAGCGTGTCGGCCAGGTTCGGCCCCACCAGACCGTCCAGCCCGAGGCTGTGCGGATCGCCGTCCTGCAGATAGAATTTGGTGGCCAATTCAAGGTGATCGAGCGCCGCACCGGCGTCGAGCAGGAAGTCGAATTCGCCCACCGTGTCATTGCGCGTGGCGCGCACTTGCAGACCGTGCGCCACCAACTGGCCATGCTGTTGAAAGTAGAAGGCCATCAGCTTTTCCGCGTACAGGCCGAGCCGGGTATGGATACGCGTGCCCATCGCGTCGTCGAGCGGCGCCGGGTCGCGCTCGAGCGCGCGCAGCCATCCCAACAAGGCCGGGCGCGGCGCCGACAGCGTGGCGATCTTGCCCTGCCACAGGCTGGCCCGCGCGTCGAGCAGGTCGGGCGCGTCAAGCAACCAGGCCAGCGCGCGCACGTGTGGCAACGTCAGCTGGCCCCAGCGCTGTTCAAACTCGGCCTGATGCGCTTCAAGCGGATCAAGCATCACTCGCTTCTTTTGCCAGCAGCAGGTCGGACCAGGCCAGCGCCTTGTCGGTCCCGCGCCGTAACAGTTCGCCCGGATGCAGGGTCGGCACCAGCGGCGCGCCGGCGCGTGCGTAGGCTTTGCCGCGGGTGGCCGAGAGCGGCTGCGTCAACGGCTGATCCAGCAGGCCATTGGCGGCGATCTGGCCGAGCGTGAGTACCAGCTTGGCGCCGCTTAGCACGATCTCGCGCTCCACGTACGGTCGGCACGCTTGTGCCTCGTCGCCCGTGGGCGCCCGATCGCCACCGCTGGCATTGGTCGGACGGCATTTGATCAGGTTCGTCACGTAGGCATTGCTGTCGCGCGCCAGGCCGACCGCGGCCAGCATATTGTGCAGCAGCTTGCCCGACTCGCCGGCCACCGGCTGATGTTCTTTTTCGTCGGCCAGCGTGGTCGCGCCGGCCACCACCACCCATTGCGCGCTTTGCGCGCCGCTGCCAAACAGGGGCTTGCGGCCGCTGCGGCACAAGCTGCAGCGGGTGCAGCCGGCCACGGCGGCGCGCAACTGGCGCCAGTCCATCAGTGCAATCTGCGCATCGGTGGCGGGCGCACTGGGCTGGCCGGCGTCGTCGTCGGCCCAGGCCGATTCGGAGGCGGACGAGTTTGCCGCAGCCGTGACGCCTGCCGCTGCGGGCGCCGACGCGAAAGCATCCGCAGCATATTCCGGCGCGGCGACGGGAGCCGGAGGGCGCGCGACAACTGGCGCCGCGACCGTCACAACTGGCGAGGCCGGCACCGACGCGGCCGCGCGCGGCACTGCGGAACTGCCATCGTCGGCGCGCGCCGGCGCCAATGGCGCCACTTGCGCCACTTCCGCCACGGGCGCTGCGTCTGGCGCGGCCGAGCGCACGTCATCCTGGGCTGACGGCACAGCGTCGTCAAATGGCGCGCCGCCTAACGCATCACGCAAGCTCCACAGCGGTCCGATCCCCATTTCGTCGAGGAACACGGCGTTGCGCGCGGCTAAGTCGCTCATAGGGGCAGGCGCATCACGATGGCGTCCTCACGTTGATTGTCGTGGGCCGGATAGTAGGCTTTGCGCCGACCGATCTGGCAAAATCCGTAGCGCAGGTAGACCTGCAGCGCGCGCGCGTTGGACGGGCGCACTTCCAGCAGCACCGACTCGGCCGCCAGTCCGCGTGCGCAGGCCATCACCTTGTCGAGCAGGAAGCGGCCGATGCCCTCGCCCTGCCGGCCGGCCGCCACGGCGACGTTGAGCAGATGCGCTTCGTCAACTGCGCCCATCAGCAGGAAGTAGCCGACCAGCGCATGCTGCTCGTCGCGCAGCACCCAGCCCTGATAGCCGCTGGCGATCGAGTCGACGAAATTGCCGCGCGTCCAGGGATGCGGATAGACGCTCTGTTCCAGCGCCACCACGTCGTCCACGTCGCCCTGCTGCATCGGCGCGTACGCCAGCCGTTCATGCGCCGACACGCTCATCACAGCGCCGCCTGGGCCGCTTTGGCCGCATTGATGTCGCGCCGTTCATCGCTGGTGAACGCGATCTTGTTGCGCAGGTAAAGCGGCTGGGCGGCCGCCGCATCCATGCCGGCGCCGGCGGCCAGCGCGTGGCGCGCCAGTTGCGCCAGATCGGCCGCATGCGGCATCACCTCGACCAGCGCGGCCGCGCCATACGCGCGCCCTTCGAACGCGGCCGGATACGCCGAAAAGCCGTTGCCGCAGGCGCACAGCGGCACGCCGTCGGCCAGTAACGGCGCCACATCGGCCGGCGCGCACAAAGCCGGCGCGCACACGGTGAGCCAGGCGCCGTCGACGTAGCGGTACTGGGCCCAGTAGACTTCGCCCATGCGCGCGTCGAGCACGGCCAGCACGTCGGTGGCGCCATGGCGCGCGCGGCAGCCTTCGGCCATGGCCGCCAGCGTGACCAGCGCCAGCACCGGCAGCTTGGCGCCGAAGGCCAGGCCCTGGGCGATGCCGCAGGCGGTGCGCACGCCGGTAAACGAGCCGGGGCCGGCGCCAAAGGCGATCGCGTCGCATTGGGCCAGCGTCACGCCCGCCTCGGCCAGCAGGCTTTGCACCATCGGCAGGATGGTTTGTGAATGGGTGCGCACACCGGACGACGCGCGCGTGTGGATCACGTCGCCTTGCAACAGGGCGCAGGAAGCGAGTTCGGAAGAGGTTTCAATGGCAAGAATAATAGGCATGCCGTATTTTACCCTTTCGGCACGTCCGGGCACACTAGCCGGTGCCGCTGCGCCACGCGCGGGGGTAGAATGGCGGCTCACCGCTGCCACCACGTTTTAACACCATGCATAGTCTGACACTTGAGCCGGCCAACCGCACCACCTTGCAAGCGGCGCTTGCGAGCGAACGGATGGTCGTCGCCTGTCTGTGTGCGGGCTGGTGTGGCACCTGCACGGGCTACCGCGCCACCTTCGAACAGCTCGCTGCGCGCCACCCCGACAAACTGTTTGTGTGGATCGACATCGAGGACCAGGCCGACGTGGTGGGCGACCTGGATGTGGAGAACTTTCCCACGCTGCTGATCCAGCGGCGCGATCAGGTCGCGTTCTTCGGCACTGTGCAACCGGACGCGCAACTGGCCGACCGGCTGGTGCAGGCGCAGGCCGCGCACAGCGAGGCCGAGCTGGCCGCGCTGGCGCAATCGAGCGCCGAGCGGCGCGCCTGGCAGCACGACTGCAATCTGCGCACCCTGCTGGCCAAGGCCGACGCCTAGCGTCGTACCGGACTACAGCCGCAGCGGCAGGCTGCGCAGGCGCTGGCCGGTCAGTGCGAACACGGCGTTGGCGACGGCCGGTGCGATCACCGGCACGGCCGGCTCGCCCACGCCTTCGGGCGGCTCGGCACTTTGGATAATAATCGTTTCCACGCTGGGCGCCTGATCCATGCGCAGCACGGGGTAATCGTGAAAATTCGATTGTTGTACGCGCCCGTCCTTGATCGTGATCTCGCCGGCCAGCGCGGCCGACAAGCCAAAGATCACGGCCGACTCCATTTGCTGCGCGATGATGTTCGGGTTGACGGCGATGCCGCAATCGAGCGCGCACACCACCCGGTGCACGCGGATCTGCTTGTCCTGCACCGACACCTCGGCCACCTGCGCGACGATGCTGCCAAACGACTGATGCAGCGCCACGCCATGCGCGCGTCCAGCCGGCGCCGTGCCGGCCTTCTGCACGGCCGTCTCCAGCACCGCCAGATGGCGCGGATGATCCTTGAGCAGATTGCGCCGGAACGCCACCGGGTCGGTGCCACCCGCATGGGCCAGCTCGTCGATGAAGCTCTCCTTGAAGAACGCGTTGTGCGAATGTCCGACCGAACGCCAGAACCCCAGCGGCACGGCGCTGTCGACGATCACGTGGGCGATGCGCTGGTTGGGAAATTCGTACTGCATGTCGAACTCGCCCTCGGCGGTGGTCTTGTCAGGCCCGCCGCCGGGCAGCCCCAGATTGCGCTTGAAAAACTGGTGCGCGATCGAGCCGCCAACGGACTTGTTGTCGTAGCTCGTTACGTGGCCGGCCGCGTCCAGGCTGGCCGTGAAACGCGCCAGCGCCGCCGGGCGGTACACATCGTGCGTCATGTCGTCTTCGCGCGTCCAGATCAGCTGGACCGGTTTGCCGCCGCACTGCATGGCCACCGCCACCGCCTGCGCAACGATGTCCGCCTCGAGCCGGCGTCCGAAGCCACCGCCCAGCATCAGCACCTCGATGCTGACGGCACTCTTGTCGACGCCGGCCACCTTGGCCGCCATCTCGACGGCGATGCCCGGCACCTGGGTTGACACCCACAGTTTGACCTTGCCATCCTTGACCTGCGCGGTGCAGTTGAGCGGCTCCATCGCCGCGTGCGCCAGGAACGGCGCGCGGTAGTCGGCCGTGACGGTCTTGGCCGCGCCCTTGGCCGCGTCCATGTCGCCGCGCGCGTGATAGGTGTGCCCACCTTCGCTCGCGAGCGCGGCCGCGAAGCGCGCGTAGATGTCGGCGCTCGACAGATGCGCGTTGGCGCCCTCGTTCCAGCTCACCGGCAAGGCAGCGGCCGCCTGGCGCGCGCGCCAGAACGAATCGGCCACCACCGCCACCCCGGCCGCAGCACCGGTCTGTCCGCTAAGCGCGCCCGACACGTCGATCACATGCAGCACACCGGGCAGCGCCGTGACGGCCTTGGCGTCGAAGCTGGCCAGCTTGGCGCCGATGACGCTGGCCATCTTGACGGCCGCGTACAGCATGCCGGGCGGTCGCGCGTCCAGGCCGAACACGCAGCTGCCGTTGACTTTGGCGGGCGTGTCGCGGCGCGGCGCCGGCGTGCCGATCAGCTTGAATTGTTTGGGTTCTTTCAGCTGCACCTGCTCGGGCGCGATCTGCACCGTGGCGGCCTTGGCGGCCAGACTGGCGTAGGAAGCGCGCCGGCCGCTGGCGTGGATCACGAAGCCGGCCTCGGTGCGGCACTGCGCCGGCGCCACACCCCACTGTTCGGCGGCGGCCTGCACCAGCATCGCGCGTGCGCTGGCGCCCGCCTCGCGCATCGGTCCCCAGGCGTCCTTGACACTGGAGGAGCCGCCCGTCATGTTGATGCCCAGCTCGCGCGCGACCTTGCCCACCACCCACTGCGCGCCGGCCTTCAGGCGACCTTCGTCATCGGGATGAAACGGCAGCGCGTCCTTGAACATGGCCACATTGCCAAAGATTTTGTCGAGCGGCGCCTGGCTCAGCGTCACCGCCGACAGCGGCACGTCGAGCTCGTCGGCCAGCAGCATCGGCAAGGCGGTATGCACGCCCTGCCCCATTTCGCTGCGTGGCATCGCCACCGCGACGCTGCCGTCCGGGCCGATGGCCAGCCAGCCGTTCAAGGCGACGGCGCCGGCACCGGCGGCAAACGGCGCGCTGCCGTTCAAGCGCTGGCGTGCCGGCAGCACGCCCCAGCCGACCACCAGAACGCCGGTGGCGGCCAGACCGCCGAGCAGGAAGCGCCGGCGGGATGATTTTTTTGGTGCTGCGCTCATGCGTGGTTTCTTTCGAGGGTCAGGCCGGTGGACTGACGCACCAGCGTTCCAGCAAATCGTCCGGCAGCACCGGACGGCTGTAAAAATAGCCCTGCGCCATATTGCAGCCGTGGCGCAGCAGGAAGGCCGCTTGTTCTTCGGTTTCGACGCCTTCGGCCACCACCGACAAATTGAGGCTCTTGCCAAGCTGGATGATGGCGATCGTGATCGCCTCGTCGTTGGCGTCGGTCGAGATGTCCTTGATGAACGAGCGGTCGATCTTCAGCGTTTGCACCGGCAACTGCTTCAGGTAAGCAAGCGAGGAATAACCGGTGCCGAAATCGTCGATCGCCAGCCCCACCCCGATCGCGTGCAGGTCGTTGATGAACACCAGCGCGTCGCCCGTGTTCATGATCACCGACTCCGTCACCTCCAGCTGCAGGCGGTGCGGCTCGAGCCCGGTCTCCTTCAAAATCTCGGCCACCATGTTGACGATCGAGCCCCGTTCGAACTGTTTCACCGACAGGTTGACGGCCATCTTGGGCACATGCAAACCGGCCTCCTGCCAGCGCACCATCTGGCGGCAGGCTTCGAACAGCACCCATTTGCCCAGCTGGTTGATGAAGCCGGTGTCCTCGGCCAGCGGGATGAAGCGCACCGGCGGCACCAGCCCCAGCTCCGGATTATTCCAGCGCACCAGCGCCTCGACGCCGATCATGCGGCCGGTGTCGATCTCCACTTGCGGCTGGTAGTTCAGGAAGATCTCGTTCTTGTCGATCGAGCGGCGCAGCATCGCCTCCAGGCGCAGCCGTTCGACCCCTTCGCCGGTCATCGACGGCGCGTAGAACTGGTAGCCGTTGCGCCCGCGCGCCTTGGCCTGGTACATCGCCACGTCGGCGTTGCGGATCAGCATATTGAGGTCCGTCGCGTCGGCCGGATACAGGCTGATGCCCACGCTGCCGGTGACGAACAGCTCGTAGTCGGACACGATGAACGGTTGCTCGAACATGGTCATCAGTTTTTCGGCCACCAGCCCGGCGCCGTACTGGCCGTCGACGTTCTCGAGCAGCACGATGAACTCGTCGCCGCCCAGGCGCGCCAGCGTGTCGCCTTCGCGCAGGCGCTGCGACAGCGCGTGCGCGACCTGCTTGAGCAGCTCGTCGCCGATGTGGTGGCCCAGCGTGTCGTTGACGTTCTTGAAGCGGTCCAGGTCGATGAACAGGATCGCCAGCTGCTCCTGGTCGCGCGCACCGCGCTGCAGCGCGTGGTGCAGGCGGTCGTGGAACAGCAGGCGGTTGGGCAGCGCCGTGAGCGGATCGTGATGCGCCATATGGTCGAGCTTTTCCTGCGACTCCTTGACCTGGGTGATGTCGCTGAACACGCCCACGTAATGGGTGCTCACGCCATTGTTATCGCGCACCGCCGAGATGGTCAGCCATTCAAGATACAGCTCGCCGCTCTTGCGCAGGTTCCAGATCTCGCCGCGCCAGAAGCCGCTCTCGACCAGGTTGCTCCACAGCGCATGGTAGAACGCGTCGTCCTGGCGCCCCGAGCGCGTCAGCGAAGACGGCTGGCCCAGCGCCTCCGCTTCGGTGTAGCCGGTGATCTGGGTGAAGGCCGGATTGACGGCGACGATCACGCCATGGGTATCAATCACCATCACGCCGTCGGCGATATGTTCGAGTACCGTGGCCGACAGGCGCAGCTTTTCCTCGGCCTGCTTGCGCTCGGTGATGTCGGCATACACCCAGATCGAGCCGTCGCTCGGATGATGCGGGTCCAGCGCGCAGCCCGATACCAGGCACCAGAACAGGCTGCCGTCGCGCTTCTTGTACTGGCGCTCTTCGTTGAAGTAGCCACCGTGCGTCAGGCTGGCATACTGGTGCTGGCCGGCCGCTTCGAACTCGCCGTCGCTGGGGAACATGATTTCGGTCGACGCGCCCACCATCGCGCCGCCCGAATAGCCGAACAACTCCTCGCAGCGGCGGTTGACCGACACCACCTGGCGCGCGCGCACGAACATCACGCCAAACATCACGTTGTCAAGAATGGCGCCCTGCTCGGCGAGCAGGTTTTCGATGCGCATCTCGTTGTGCTTGCGCTCGCTGATGTCGGACAAGATACCGTCGACCCACGGCGCGAGCCCGCCGTCGCCCTGCTGCGGCTGGCCGTTTTCGGCCACCCAGCGCTCGGTGCCGGCCGCGTCGATGATGCGGTATTCGATCTCGTAGGGCTTGCCGTCGCGCAGCGCCTGGCTGATTGCGCGGCGCTGGCGCTTGCGATCCTCCGGGCAGATGATGTTGGCCCAGATGTCCGAACTGCTGCGCATGAACAGCGCCGCCGAATAGCCACAGATATCCTCGATGGCGTCGCTGACGAAGTCGATCGGGCCATCCGGGCGGAAGCGAAACACCGCGCCCGGCACCTGGGTGACGATGGTGCGAAAACGCTCCTCGCGCTCGCCGATGTCTTCGAACAGGTGCTTGATGGCGACCCGCATCTGCTCCATCTGGCCGGCCAGCCGGCCCAGTTCGTCCTTGCCTTCGAGGTCAAGGCGCGTTTCAAAGTCGCCGTGCGAGAGCCGGTCGGAAAACCCCATTAACTTGCGCAGCGGCGTGAGCAGGCGGCGGTTCAGGAACAACACGATCAGCAGCAGCGACACCGTCAGCTGGGCCGCCAGCACAAAGACATAGTTGATTTGCTTGATGCGCAGCTCCTGCTGGCTGCGCGCATCGTCCATCTCGACCTGGATGCGCCCGATCCGCTCGCCGCGCACCAGGATATCGCGCTCGGCGCGGTAGATCTTGCCGATCGGCCGGTTGGGTGAATGGGCCATCATGAACGGCGCATCGGACTGACCCAGTACGCGAATTTGCAGCACCGACTGGTCGCGCATGACCGAGTCGACCAGCGAGTGGGCCGATTCGGTGTTCATATTCCACAAGGACTCCTGCATGCCCAGCGCGAGGATGTCGACGTTGCGCTGCAGCGCCTCGTTGAGCGAGAGCGTGGCCGCCTTCTGCTCATGCACGCCGATCAGCAGATAGCTGCCGATGATGGCCGGCAGCACCAGCCCGCCGAACACCACCGCCAGCAAGGCGCCGTAGATCGACAGGCCAAACAGCGCGCCCAGCCGGGCACGAATGTTGAGGGGGTGACGGTTGGTGGTACTAGCCATGCGCCGGCGCGCGCAGTTGGGCGCGTTCAAATGTGAGCATCATCGGGTGGTCTTTGAAGCGGTCGCCATGTGAGTGTCCATCGTCTGGCCCGCCCAGCGCCGGCGCGCGCATCGTAGGCGCAGCAGCCAGGCGTACTGTATAGCTCGGGTCAGTGCTCGATTCGTCGTGCAAGTTTCTTTTCTAGGTGGAATTATGCACGGAAAGACACCAAAAAGTCATCAAATTGCGCGCCTGCCAACCGTGGCGCTGTCGCGGCAAGCACGAAACACGCGCTCTTGCTATCATCTGCACTCTTTTTCTCAAGGAACACATCATGACCTTTTCCATGTACTCGGCCTCGGTGCCGGTCTTCAAACAGATCCTTGGCAGCCTGTCGGCCATCCTCGACAAGGCCGAAGCGCACGCGCTGGAGAAAAAAATCGAGCCCGCCGCCCTGCTGCAGGCGCGCCTTTACCCGGACATGTTTCCGTTCTTGCGCCAGATCCAGGTTGCGGCCGACTTCGCCAAGGGCGCATCGGCGCGCCTGGCCGGCGTCGATGTGCCCAAGTACGAGGACACCGAGCACAGTTTCGCCGACCTCAAGGCGCGCCTGGCCAAAACCATCGCCTTCATCGACGCCCTGCCGCAAGCGGACCTGGAAGCCAGCGCCGATCGCGACATCAGCACCAGTAGCGGCGCCAACGCCAAGCAGTTCAAGGGCCAGGTGTATTTGATGCACTACGCGCTGCCGCATTTCTACTTCCACGCCACCACCGCGTACGCCATCTTGCGCCACAACGGCGTTGAAGTGGGCAAGAAGGACTTCATCGGCAGCTTCTAAGCCGGCCGGCTTGGCGCGCCCTTCTTCGCTGCGGCGAAGGGTGCGCGCCGAAGCATGCCCGCGCGGCAACTTAGGTATTGCGGCGCGGGTAGCCTTGCGCCGTGATGCGTTGCCACACCAGTTCTTTTTGCACCTCGCTCATCGACACCCAGTGCGCCACCTCGACGACGCTGCGCCCGCAACCGCGGCAGATCTCATCGAAGGTGGTCGAGCAAACCGCCACGCAGGGCGTGTCCGCACGCACGACGAGCGGTGCCAGCACACCGACCTCACTTGGCCGGGCCGACATCGAGCTTGTCCCAACCATCATTGCCCAGCGCGCGCAAGGTGGCGATGTTCTTCTCAAAAATATCGGATGCTTCCGGAAACGCTTGCACGGCGCGCTCGATGCTCTCTTCGCGCAGCAGGTGCAGGGTCGGATACGGCGCCCGATTGGTGAAATTGTCGATATCGTCCGGTGCGCTGTCGGCGAACTGGTATTGCGGATGGAAGCTGGCGACCTGGATTTCGCCGTCCAGTTGCATGTCTTCGACGGCCGCGTCGGCCACGTCAAGGAACTCGTTATAGTCGAGGAAATCACCCAGTACGAAAGGATGAATCAGCAAGGTCGTGTCGACCAGTTCCGGATCGGCGTCGGACAGGTATTGCAATTCGTCCATCAGGGTTTCCAGCAGCGCCTCCGGGGTGCTGGCGTTCGAGACCACGTAGCGCACCTGCTTTTTGACATGCACGGCCTTGGCGAACGGGCACAGGTTCAGGCCGATGACGGCTTTCTCCAGCCAATTCTGGGTCGCTGCAATGATGGCGTCATCATCGACGTTGAGGTTTGGGCTTGTCATTCTGGAACTTTCAAGAAAATAGGGACTGCTGCGCCTGCGCGGATCAGACAAATTGTACGCACTCTTTGCGTGCGCGCATACTTTTGCGCTCACGCGCGCTTAAGCTGGGAGCGCGTCAACCAAGGCCGCGACGGCTGCGCGCAGCGCCTCGGCCAGCGCGGGTTCGGCCAAAATGGCGGCACTGTCCATGTCGCGCCGCGGCGCCGGCGGCAAGATCAGCGCCGCGCCGGGCACCAGTTGCGCGGACATCGTCTGAAGCACTTCTGCCAGCGCGGCATGGGCGTGGCTGGCGCGCGGCGCGGCGTTGAGCAGCGCCACCGGTTTGCCATCGAACTGCTCGAGGCTGACCAGCCAGTCGAGCGCGTTTTTCATGACCCCGCTGATGCCGTGCGCATATTCGGGGCTGGCGATGAGCACACCATCGGCGGCGGCCACACGCGCGCGCCACGCGGACACGACCGGCAGCTGCGCTGGATCGAGGTCGGGATTAAACATCGGCAAGGCATGCATCGCCTTGTACAGCGTCACCGTCACGCCTGGCGCAGCCACGCTTGCTGCGGCCCCCAACAAGGCCGAATTATAGGAGGCCGCGCGCAAGCTGCCGGAAACGGCCAGGATATCTCGTTGAACCATGTTTGTCTGTCAGTTGGAAACCGAACGCTGCGCGTATGCACGTCGCAGCGTCCCGCCGGGAGCGCTGAATATACCGCAATTGGCGGCGCCTCGCCGGCAAGACGGGCATCGCCGTGCTGGAGCCGCGCGACCGTCAGCCTTACATCACGGGAACTATTGAAGTGAAAGTTGTCATTATATTTGCTCACGCGCTGGACAAATTTCTTGACTCAGCCGTTCAGTGCTACGTACACTCCCAGATTATTCATCGTACGCTTTGTAGTGCTAGGCGGCAACAATGGAGAACTATGCATCAAACCAATCGTAAGTTCACGGCGCACGCTGCGCTCGCTCTGCTGCTCATCCCAGCCCTCAGCCACGCCGTCGACACTGCCCCCCTTGTCGCGCCGCCCGTCTCGGTGGCGCTGGAACGCATCGTGCCGGCCAAGCCCCTGTTGCAAGAGGCGCCGGCGCCCGTCGCCACCCCGAAAGTGGTCGATGAATTCACCGAAGGCGACGTGTGGGGACGCATCCGCACCGGTTACGCCATTCCCGACGTCGATAACGCGCTGGTCACGAAACACGTCAACTGGTACGCCAGCCGCCCCGACTACATCGCCCGCACCACGGCGCGCGCCTCGCGCTACCTGTTCCACGTGGTGCAGGAACTGGAAAAACGCAATATGCCGACCGAACTGGCCTTGTTGCCGTTCATCGAATCGGCCTTCAATCCGCAGGCCTTTTCCAGCGCCAACGCGGCCGGCATGTGGCAGTTTGTGCCCGCCACGGGACGCGACTTCAACCTGAAACAGAATATGTTCAAGGACGAGCGGCGCGGCGTGCTGGCCTCGACCGATGCCGCCCTGACCTATCTGCAACGCCTGTATGGTATGTTCGGCGACTGGCAACTGGCGCTGGCGGCCTACAACTGGGGCGAAGGCAATGTCCAGCGCGCCATCAAGAAAAACCAGGCGGCCGGCAAACCGACCGACTTTGAAAGCCTGGCCGAACTGATGCCGGCCGAGACACGCAATTACGTGCCCAAGTTGCAGGCGGTGAAGAACATCGTCGCCAATCCGGCCCAGTACGGTATCGTGCTCTCGCGCATCGATAACCAGCCCTATTTCACGACGATCGACAAGACCAGCGACATCGACCTGACCGTCGCGGCCCAGCTGGCCGAACTGTCGGTCGAGGAGTTCAAGGCGCTCAATCCGCAGTTCAACAAGCCCGTCATCACGGGCGGCGAGGCGACCAAGATCCTGCTGCCGCAAGAAAACGCCGCGAAATTCCACCTGAACCTGGCCCAGTGGGGCCGTGCCCTGTCGAGCTGGACCACGCACCGCATCAGCGGCGCCAAGGAAAGCATCCAGACGCTGGCGGCGCGCTTTGGCACCACCCCCGAGGTGCTGCGTCAGGCCAACAACATCCCCCAGAAGAGCCACTTCCGGGCCGGCTCGACGATACTGGTGCCGAAAACGGCCGCCTCGCTCAACAACGACATCACCTCCGACATCGTGGAAAACGCCGTCATGTCGTTCGAGGCCGACCGCAGCGAGAGCAAGCACGGCATCAAGAAGGTGTCGCTGCGCGGACCGCAAAAGTTCAAGGCCAGCGCGGCCGATGCGGTCGAGCACATCAAGAGCCACGTGGCGCATCATGTCGCCGCGCACAAGGCGGCCAACGCCAAGCACAAGAAGAAGCACGCGGACTAAATCCCCGTCAATGTTGGCAAAACATTGACAAACGTTGCGGTTGGGGCGGACACGCCCTACAATCTTGATCTGCGTCATGGCGCACGGACGCACACGTTGTCCAATTGAGTCCGGCGCCGGCAACGGCGCCGCGCCACGAATACCCTCATCATGTAGCGTGCGCCGCCCTGCGGGGCGGCGCTGCCACGTTAGCAACCGGAGACCACATGTCGTTCTTGCAAGGCAAAAAAATCCTCATCACCGGTTTGCTTTCCAACCGTTCGATCGCCTACGGCATCGCCAAAGCTTGCCGGCGCGAAGGTGCCGAGCTGGCCTTCACCTATGTGGGCGAGCGTTTCAAGGAGCGCATCGTCGATTTCGCCAAGGAATTTGACAGCACCCTCGTGTTTGACTGCGACGTCAGCAGCGATGAACAGATCGAGGCCGTGTTCGCCGACCTGGCCAAGCACTGGGATCATCTGGACGGCCTGGTGCATGCGATCGGCTTCGCGCCGCGCGAGGCGATTGCCGGTGATTTCCTCGACGGCTTGTCGCGCGAAGGCTTCAAAGTCGCCCACGACATTTCAGCCTACAGTTTCCCGGCGCTGACCAAGGCGGCCCTGCCGATGCTGCGCGCCGGCTCGTCGGTGCTGACGCTGACTTACCTGGGTGCGGTGCGCGCGATTCCCTACTACAACACGATGGGGCTGGCCAAGGCCTCGCTCGAAGCGTCGGTGCGCTACCTGGCCGAATCGCTGGGTCCGAAAGGCATCCGCGCCAACGGCATTTCGGCCGGCCCGATCAAGACGCTGGCCGCGTCCGGCATCAAGGACTTCGGCAAGCTGCTCGGCTTTTCCGCCTCGCACGCGCCGCTGCGCCGCAATGTGACGATCGATGAAGTGGGCAACACGGCCGCCTTCATGCTGTCGGACTTAGCATCCGGCATCACCGGCGAAATCACCTACGTCGATGGCGGCTTCTCGCACGTGATGGGACTCAATGCGGAAGACTACGCCTGATCGCCCGACCAGCGCCACCAGCGAGCGCCCTGCGGGGCGCTTTTTTTTGTGCGCCATCGATCCGACCAGCAACTTCTCGGCAATGCCTTTCGGTGCTAGCGCGGGTGCGGCCAGCGTCACCGCGGCGCAATGGCCGGCGCGAACGTTTCTTATTGCGCTGATTCAATTTATTGCATAGTATCGTTTATGTGCGGCAATTTCACGCGCCGCCTCTCGGTATCGCCATGACATCGTCCTTCCCCCGCCTTCTGTTCTGCTGTCTGCTTGGCACTAGTCTGTCCGCTCAGGCGGTCGCCGTGCCCGACGATTCGGTGCAGCAAATTTCCGTGCGCGCGCTGCGCAATCCCGTCACCTTGCCGTATGCGCCGTTTTACGCGGCCGCGGCCGCCTTCGAGCAACAGCACTGGCACGCGCCGCAAGCGCGCCTGCGCTTTCAGGTCACGCTCACCCACGCCGGCGTCGACGCCAAGGACAAAACCTTGCGCCTGATCGGCGACACCATCGATATCGCCATCCCGTTCGACGCCAATGGCGAGTTCGAATTGCCCATCAGTGCGCCCGCCCTGTCCGACCGGGCCGTGCTGGAACTGAACCGCAAGGCCGGGCCGACCAAAGTGGGCTTCTCGGTCAACGATCCGGGCGAGCCGGGCTGGACGATGGGCAAGGCCCGCCTGATGTGTCAGGTGCTGCACGCCTATCTCCAAAGCGACATGCTGTTTGCCGCCATGCACGAAACGGGCGCGCGTTGCGCCAGCTTCGACTACCGCGTGGGCGTCAATACCGGCAGCGTCGTGTTGCAGGACGGCAGCCGCCGTGCCGAGCTGCGCGCCAGCGCGGCCATCGTCACCTTCCCCACCGGCGACCAGAGCTGGCCGGACCAGACCCGCTTGACCTTTCTCGACACCAGCGGCGTCCCTGCCGTGACGCAGTAAGGACACGGTGTTGCTTGTATAGACAGATCCGAAATTAAACTGTACAAAAACGGCGGAACTACTGTATAGTTCCGCTTGTGCACTGCAATATGTTTCTGTAAGTCATCTTACAATACGTATCAGCAGGAGCAAAGCAGTAATAACTTAGCAGCTTCGCAAGCCTAGGCGTATCCCACGGATACCCTCAATAAAGCCCTCCCGCCTTTGGTGTCGCACCTGACACCGTCCCGGCGCAAAGCTTTTGTGCCGAAATTTCTTTCATTTTTGAGTCATTTCGTTGTTGGTTGGCGTTGCTATTTTGCGCTCGTTGCGTTTGCACGGGCGCTGATGTATACCGAAAGAAAAGAATACAATGACTTTTGAAGCACTTGGCCTCCACACGTCCATTATTTCCGCATTGACCGAAGCAGGCTACACCAAGCCGACCGCGGTACAAGAACAATCCGTCCCTGCCGCTATCGCTGGCCGTGACCTGCTGGTGTCGTCCCAGACCGGCTCCGGCAAGACCGCTGCATTCATGCTGCCGGCTTTGCACAAATTTGTCGTCGCTGACCAGAGCGGCAGCGCGGCCAAAACCGCCAATCAGGAAATGCAATCGGCGCGCGCCCGTGGCGAGCGTCCTCGTTTCAAGGCTGCCCAGCCAAAAATGCTGGTGTTGACCCCGACCCGCGAACTGGCACTGCAAGTGACCAGCGCGACCGAAAAATATTGCTCGGGCAACCGTCGCATCAAGGCTGTGTCGATCCTGGGCGGCATGCCTTACCCGAAACAGATGCAATTGCTGGCCAAAAATCCTGAGATTCTGGTCGCAACGCCAGGTCGCCTGATCGACCATATGGAATCGGGCAAGATCGATTTCTCGCAACTGGAAATTCTGGTGCTCGACGAAGCGGACCGCATGCTCGACATGGGTTTCATCGACGACATCGAAAAAATCGTTGAAGCGACCCCGGCTACCCGTCAAACCATGCTGTTCTCGGCAACGCTGGACGGCGTCGTCGGCAACATGGCCCGCCGCATCACCAAAGACCCGCTGACGATCCAGATCGCCGGTTCGTCGTCGAAGCACGAAAACATTGTGCAGCGCGTCCACTTCGTCGACGATCTGTCGCACAAGAATCGCCTGCTCGACCATCTGCTGCGCGACGAAACGCTGGACCAGGCTGTTGTGTTCACCGCCACCAAGCGTGACGCCGACACCATCGCCGATCGCCTGAACATCGCCGGTTTCTCCGCCGCCGCGCTGCACGGTGACATGCATCAGGGCGCGCGTAACCGCACGCTCGACGGCATGCGTCGTGGCCACGTCAAAGTGCTGGTTGCCACCGATGTCGCCGCGCGCGGTATCGATGTGCCAACGATCACCCACGTGTTCAACTACGATCTGCCGAAGTTCCCGGAAGACTATGTGCACCGTATCGGCCGTACCGGCCGTGCCGGTCGCAACGGTCTGGCGATCTCGCTGGTGAACCATGCCGAAGGCATGAACGTCAAGCGTATCGAGCGCTTCACCAAGCAACTGATCCCGGTCAACGTCATCGAAGGCTTCGAGCCGAAGAAGACCGCGTCGGCACCCCGTTCGTCGGCACGTCCAGGCAGCTGGAAGCCGGGCGACAACCGCAGCGCAGCAGCCAAGCCAGGTCAGCGCACCTTCAGCAAGCCGGGCGCAGCCCCACGCAGCGAAGGCGGCGGCTACAAGGGTTCCAACCCGCGTTCGGCTGACGGCGCACGCCGCACCTACGGCGATCGTTAATCGCTAGTCGCAATGCGATACAAGAACGGCTACCTCGGTAGCCGTTTTTTTCGTCCGCGCTTGGCCGACTCTGCAGCCCGGCCGCCGTCCGCACCGCGCGGCGGCACCGATTGCGCCTCCCGCGCGCTGGCCGCCGGTGGATACAACAACGGCTACCGAGGTAGCCGTTGTTTGCTGCGGTCCTAACCGACGATGGCGCTCGCGTGGTGCGCCAGGCCCACATCAGCAAGCTGGACGACCCGCAAGCGCCGATCGGCGCGGCAACAGCTGACGCCGTCATCGCGCCATCCGGCATCAGGGGTGCAGCAGGTTCAGCTGCTGGGCGATGACGTCGTGGCCCAGCCACAGCACCGGCGCCGACGGCGCGGACGCCTCGTGGAACATCAACGGCCCCGTGCCTTCGAGCACCAGCGCGCTGAGCACGTCGGTGACCAGCGCCTTGCGCTCGATGTGCATCGCGGTGATGTCGGTCGAGGTGCCGATCATGATCTCGGCCAGCGCCTCGGAATTATCCATCGGCCAGGCTTCGAAGTTTCGGAAAGCGACCATCACGTCGCTGTCGTTGTAGGCGTCGATTTTAGCGAGCAGTTGCTCCAGCGAGGCACCCTCTTCCAGCAAGGCGGCGCAGGCCGCCCATTGCGCGTCGGCCCAGGCGCCGCCGTGCTCTTTTTTCAGCGCCGTCAGCAGCGGGAACAGCGACAGTTCCACGCCCACGAACAGGTCCGACGAATTGGTGCGAATTTCCGGACAGTTGAACACGGTGGCCTTGATGCCCTTGGCCCAGGCCGCCTCGGCCACGCGCTCCAGGCGTTTCTTGGCGTCGCCCTGGGTGTAGTTCGAATAGGTCTGCCAGGTGTACTTGCCGTCGATCAGGATCTCGGTGCCGTGGTAGCCGTAGGCCGTGTAGCGCACCTGGCCGCCGGCCTGCTCCACGCGCGCGCGGATTGCCGCGCTGCCGTCGATCAGATATTGAAAAGTATTCGCGCTCACTTCGTCGAAGTTCATCAGGATCAGCTTGCCCAGGTCGCTGTCGAGCAAGGCGCGCGAGGCCATGAAGCGCTCGCCGCGGCCCTTGTAGATGCGGTTGGCAATGGCCAGGAACACTTTGACGCGCGGGATGCCGCCGGCCATCGTGTGGGCGAAGAACACATTGCTGCCGGCCGGAATGGCGGCGTCGATCTCGGTCATGACCTTGGCCACCGAATCGGTGATGCGGGCCACGCCGGCGGCGCGGCAGCGCTCCACTTGCGCCCAGTCGAGCTTTTCCTCAGTCCAGTTTTTCAACGTCAGGCCGGCCAGCAGATCGGTCGGGGTCGGCTCGCCTTCGGGCGCGTCGAGGTCGAAACCGGCCATCAGCGGCACGTTGATGATGCGCCCGCCCAGGTTCGCTTCGGCTTCGGCATGCTCCTCGGCCGTCAGGGGACGCAGGGCATTGTCGTCGTCGCGCCGACCGACCGTCACGCCCATGATGGTCATGCCGGCCTTGCGGGCTTCATTGACCAGGCCGTTGGCGTAGCCGCGGCCAAAGATCTCGCCGAACAGGACGAACACGTCGCCCTTGCGGAAGATGTTGGTTTGCGGGATGTGCTTGAGCGAGTTGAACGGTGTCATACGATAGTCTCCAACCGAATAATGTGATGAAATGCCACTTTGAGGGCGCAATTGTAACAAGGCTGGCCCCTGTCGGGCGACTTCGATCTTGCGCCCCGCCCGCCCCGGGCCCAGGCGCACGTTCCGCTTCGACCCCGACGCGCTCGCGGCCCGTTGCGGCGCCGCCTCGGCGCGCCGGCAACGACGACCGCCCGGCTACTTCGCCGGCGCTGGCGCAGGCCCGAATTGATTGGCCAGCGACGTCTCGACGCCGCCCAAAATCGCATCGGTGATCTCCAGCACGCCGATGAACTGATTAACCGTGTGGAACATCTCACGCGGATTGACCGTGCCCAGTTGCACGTCGCCCAGCGCGTTCATCATGGCCGGCCCGTTCAGCAGCGTGCTCAGGTTGGACGTGGCCGTCTGCGCTACGTCGCGCTGGAACGAATAGGCGCGCGCGTAGCGCCGCAAGGTCGGCGCCGGCAACCAACTGGCGGACTGGTTGGCCACCGCCACGTCCCAGGCCTCATGGCGCAAGGCGGGAATCTGCACGTTCAGGTCGAAATGCTTTTCTTTTTCCGCCGCCGCCGTGAAGTGTTCACCGATCGTCGCCTCGGGCAACTTGGCCTTGATGTCGTGCACCAACAATTGCCTGAGGTGGCCCAGGGTGTTCAACTGTTCCTTGTTGTACCGGCGCGCCGCGCGTATCGTGTCGACGTTCGCGTTGATTTCGGCATCGAGCATCTGCGCCGTCTCGGCAGCGAGGTGGGCGTGATACACGCTTTGCACGGTGTGCTCCAGCGCCAGCGCCGTCATGATACTGATGACGATCATCAGATATTCCCCGGCGAACTCCCTGAACGATGAGAGCGCCGCTTTTGGGACTTCAAAATGCATGTTGGTATTCCTGCGTGAGGTCGATTGCGGATGCGCCAGCAATGTACGCCGGATGGAACGATTCTGCAATATCCACCGGCCGGCCCCGTCGCCTCGCCCGCCGCGGTGATCGCAGATACAATGGCATCGGCCGCCGTCGGCGGTCGCGCGGACACGCCCGTCGAGCCCGGATCGGATCCATGACTTCAAGCACCCACCACCCGGCAGTTACCCTGAGCGACACCGAACTGCGCCCGCTTGCGTCCTCGCTCGAGATCGGCCGCCTGCCGGCGCAGATGCTGGCAGGCGCCATCGCGGATGCCGCGGCCGACCCCGATCCGGCCAATATGTACATGCGCCTGTTCATCATTTTGCAAGTGATGGGGCAAGCGGACGCCGCGCTGGAAATGCAGCGGCGCGCGCTGGCGCTGCGCCAGCTGTTTCGCGTGGCCAGCCCGCCCAAGCCGGCCATTCGCCTGCTCGCGTTGATGGGGCCAGGCCATATCGGCGACAACGCGCCGCTCGAATTTCTGCTCGAGCACAGCGATATCCGACTCGACCTGCTGTACATCACGGCGGAGCTGGCGCTGCCAGAAAGCATCCCCGAGCATGACGTAGCCATCGTCGCGCTCGGTGAGGCGGACCAGCATCGCGCCGTGCTCGCGCGCATTGAAAGCCTGGCTGACGCGTGGCCGCGCCCCTTGCTCAACCGCCCGCGCCACATAGGCAACTGCGCGCGTGATCGCAGCTATGCGTTGCTGCATGCCATCCCCGGCCTGGTGATGCCGGCCACCCGCCGGGTCGCACGCGCACAGTGTGCGCAGTGCGCGCTGCCGCTGACGATCAGGCCGCTCGACACGCATGGCGGGCGCGGCCTGGCCCGGATCGACACGCGGCCCGAGTTGGACGCCTATCTGGCCGAGCACCCCGAGTCCGAATTTTATGTGTCGCAGTACGTCGAGTATCGCAGCGCCGACGGCCAGTTCCGCAAATTGCGCATCGCCCTGATCGATGGCGCCCCCTATCTGTGCCATATGGCGATAGGCCCTGACTGGATCGTTCACTACGCTCTCGCCGGGATGCAATTGTGCGCGGCCAAGCGCGCCGAGGAGGCGCCCTGGATGGCCGATTTCGAGCAAGGCCTTGCCGTGCAGCACCGCGCGACCTTCGCCGCGATCGCTGCCGCGCTGGGACTCGACTACGTCATCCTCGATTGCGCGCTGTTGCCCGACGCGCGCCTGCTGCTGTTCGAGGCCGACACGCGCGGCTGGATCCACGCCGTCGATGCCAGCAAGGAGTTCGCTTACAAACAGACGACGATGCAGAAAGCCTTCGACGGTTTCAGGTCCATGCTGTGCAAACAAATGTGAAATTAATTGGACTGGAGAAATAGTGGATTCTCATAGGCAATTCACGTTCAAACACCGCTCAGTTCGGCTAGCTGTTTTCCCGACCAAATTTACATTTAATTACATCTTCCAACCATCAGCTTTGCTCATTTGTGCCGTTACCCTACTACGAGTCAACGACAAGTCTGGCTCGCATCCGCAAGGAGGCAATCATGGTAGCGAGCATCTCAAGTAGCACCGTATCGGATTGGTCGAACGCGCTGTACGCCAAACTCGATACCAAAAACCAGGGCTTCATCGATCAATCCGGGCTGGAACTGGCGTTTGCCAAGGCCACCGGCGCGGCACCGGTCAGCCCGACCGACACCGGCAACAACACCAGCGCAAGCGGCAGCAATGCCGAAGCCGATCAACTGTTCGCCCAGCTCGACAGCAATCGCGACGGCAAGGTCACCAAAAGCGAATTATCGAGTGCGATCGGCAAGCTGGCCGACGAATTGAACGCCCAGGTTGACCAGAGCCGGGTGGCCAAGGCCGGCGGCGACCAGCATGTCGCGCGCCCGCACCGCCCGGAACCGGGCACGGTCGTGGCACCGCCGCCGGCCGGGGCTAGCGGGGGCGCCAGTGCCAGCGCCAGCGCAACAGCGAGCTACATCGCCGCCGCCGACACCAATGGCGACGGCACCGTCAGCGCGACCGAGGCGGCGGCCTATCAAAAGCTGTTGGCCAGCGGCGAAGTGAGCACGCCGAGCGCGACGAGCAATGGGCATACGCCTGCGACGAGCAATGGCGTGGGCCGGGCCGTCACCAAGGACGATCTGGTCAGTCGCTTGCAAGCGCTGGGCTCGAGCGAGAGCCGGCATGCCAGCACGCTGACCAAGCTGATCGATAATTTCGCCGCGGCCGACGCCAATGGCGACGGCAAACTGACCCGCGCGGAAGGGCAAGCTTACCTGAAGGCCAACCGTACGACCGACACGCAAACACCCGATGCACAGACGGGCGACGCCGTCCAGAACGGCGGCGACGCGCGCCAGCTGCGGCTCGACCGCGCGCTGGAAGTATTGAAGGCGTATGTGCAGGACAACCAGGCCAAGCCGGCTGGCGAAACGCAGCCAATCAAGGTCACCGTCTAAAGCGCTGGCGCGCGCAGGGCCCTGCGCGCAGCGGCGCGGCGCGCGCTCTCAGTACGCGCAGGTGCGAAAACCGGCGAACAGATCGTCGCGCTGCGGCAAGTAGAAATTGCGAAAGCGGGGCGAGCGCAGCCGCGCCGGCGTGGCAAACGAGGCGCCGCGTAGCACCTGATGGGTGCCGAACCACGGCGCCGAATACTCGCGATACGCATCCGGTTCAAAGCCGGCATACGGCTCGAACGGCGACGCCGTCCATTCCCACAACTGGCCCCAGTGAAAACCCGGCTGCGCGGACAGGGCTGCGTATTCCCATTCGGCCTCGGTGGGCAGGCGCCGCCCGGCCCAGGCGCAATACGCCTGCGCCTCGTACAGATTGACGTGGCGCACCGGCTCGCCCCCCGCCAGCGTGGCAGCATGGCCGAAGCGCCGTGTGCGCCAGGCGCCGGCATCGCGCTCCCAGTAACGCGGCGACGAGCGCTCCTGCTGCATCAGCCAGGCGCTGCCGGCGGCGCTCCAGAACTGGCGCTGCTGGTAGCCGCCGTCATCGACAAAATCGGCATACTGCGCATTGCCCACCAGCGTCGCATCGATCCGAAACGGCGCCACGTGATGGGCATGGGCCAGCCGCTCATTGTCGAACACGAAGCCGCCATCGTTGCCGCTACCCAGCAGCAGCGTGCCGCCCGGATAGCCGATATCGACGCCCGGCGTATGGTCCGGTGCGCGCCGCAGCAGCGCTGGCGGTGGCGCCACGCCCAGCGTCTGCATGGTGTACCACAGCGCCTCGCCGTGCATGTCCTCGTGCGCCAGCGCCAGCCGGTACGGATACAGCGCGCTGTCGTGCGCAGCAGCCCGTCCGAGCTTGTCGAGCGTGCGATCGAGCACCTCGTGGCAATAGGTCTTCAATGCGCCGGCGCTGGGCAGCGCCAGCGTCCAGCGCGCGCGGTGCGGCACGGTGTTCGAATCGAACCAGTCGTCACCGCATTGCAACAGGCCATGCCGCTGGGCCGCCGCCGGGTGGCTCGACTGCGCCTCGCGCAGCACGAACCACTCGCAAAACCAGGCCGTGTGGCCCAGTTCCCACAAGGGCGGGTTAATCGTGGCAAGATAAGGCACCTTGGACGGCACGTCGTAGCCGGCCTGCAGCAGGCACTCGAACAGCGTCAGCGTGGTGGCGCGCGCGTCTTGCAAAGCGTCGGCCAGCTGCTGCGGGCGGGCGTTGCGAAAGGATCCGGGGAGTAAAGTCATGTCAAGATTGTAGCCACTTTTCACGGAGGCGCGCAGGTGCCAGCACGACAAATTCTCATCGTCAGTCCGGCCGGCGCCAGCCAGAACAACGGCAACTGGCAAACGGCCAGCCGCTGGGCCCATCTGCTGCGCGCGCACTACCGCGTCAGTGTGGCAGGACGATGGCGCGCGGGCGAACTCGCCGCGCCCGACCTGCTGATCGCGCTGCACGCGCGCCGCTCGGCGCCGTCGCTGGCGGCGTTTCGCGCGGCCCATCCCGAGCGCCCCACCGTGCTGGTGTTGACCGGCACCGACCTGTATCGCGACATCGTCAATGACGCCGCGGCGCGCGCCTCGCTCGACGCGGCCCGGCAGCTGGTGGTGCTGCAAAGCGCGGGCCTGGACATGCTCGCGCCGCTCTGGCGCGCCAAGGCCAGCGTGATTTACCAGTCGGCGCGCGCGCTGCTGCCCGACGCTGCGCGGCACCGGCATGCCGACATCTGCATGATCGGCCACCTGCGCAGCGAAAAAGACCCCTCCACCTTCATGCGCGCCAGCCATTTGGTGAGCGCGCCCGCAGCGCGCCTGGTCCATATCGGCGGCGCGCTCGATCCGGCGCTCGGTGCGCAGGCTGTGGCGACCGAAGCGGCCAACCCGCGCTACCGCTGGCTGGGCAATCTGCCCCATGGCGCAACGCGCCAGCGCCTCAAGCGCAGCCGCGCAATGGTGATCGCGTCCATCATGGAAGGCGGCGCCAACGTCATCATCGAAGCGATCACCTGCGCCGTGCCGGTGCTGGCCTCGCGCATCAGCGGCAACGTCGGCATGCTGGGCGATGATTACCTGGGCTATTTTGCAGCGGGCGACGCGCAGGCGCTGGCGCACCTGATCGACCGCGTGGTCAAGGAGCCTGGCTTTCACGCACGCCTGGCGGCCCAATGCGCGCTGCGCGCGGCGCTGTTCACGCCCGAACGCGAGCAAGCATCGCTGCGCCAGTTGGTGGATAATCTGCTCTGCACGCACTGAGCGCCATCACACAAGGAACGGGAACCATCATGAGCACAGCACCGGAACAGAAAATCAAACTGACCTCGTTTTCGCACGGAGGCGGCTGCGGCTGCAAGATCGCACCGGGCGTACTGGCCGAGATCCTGAAAAACTCCAGCGGCTTCCCGGTGCCCAAGGAACTGATGGTGGGCATCGAAACGGCCGACGACGCCGCCGTCTACAAACTCAACGACGAACAGGCGCTGATCGCCACCACCGATTTCTTCATGCCGATCGTCGACGATCCGTTCGACTTCGGACGCATCGCCGCCACCAACGCCATTTCTGACGTGTACGCGATGGGCGGCACGCCGATCATGGCGCTGGCTCTGGTGGGCATGCCGATCAACAAACTGCCGCTGGAGGTGATCGGCCAGATCATCCGCGGCGGCGAGTCGATCTGCGCCGAAGCGGGCATCCCGATCGCGGGCGGCCACACGATCGACTCGGTCGAGCCGATCTACGGCCTGGTCGTCTTGGGCTTGGTGCATCCGTCCAAGGTCAAGCGCAACGCCGACGCGCGCGCCGGCGACGTGCTCATTCTGGGCAAACCGCTGGGCGTGGGCGTGCTGTCGGCGGCGCTGAAAAAAGACGTACTGGGCGAGGACGGCTACGCGGCGATGATCGCCAACACGACCAAACTGAACAAGCCGGGCATCGCGCTGGCCCAGATGGACGGCGTGCATGCGCTGACCGACGTGACCGGCTTCGGGCTGCTTGGCCACCTGCTGGAAATGGCGCGCGGCGCCGGTCTGACGGCGCAACTGGAGATGGCCAAAATTCCACTGCTGCCCGGCGTCGAGCAACTGGCGCACGACGGCTTTTTCACCGGCGCGTCGGCACGCAACTGGGACGCCTACGGCAAGGATGTGAAGCTGTCCGAGCAGGTGACGATGGCGCAAAAAATGCTGCTGACCGATCCGCAAACCTCGGGCGGGTTGCTCATTGCGTGCGATGCGGCCAGCGTCGACGAGGTGCTGGCACTGTTTGCGCGCGGCGGCTTCGCACACGCCGCCGTGATCGGCCAGATGGCCGCCGGCCCGGCGCGGGTCGACGTCGCCGCCTGATCGTGCACGTGGCGCACTTCGGTGCGCACTTGCTTTGCGCGCTGCCGTGCTGTCGCCCGGAACCGCTGGCGCCGCGTCGCCAGCAACATCCAGCGCTATGCGCCACGCCAATGATGGCGAGCGGGATCGCGAGCATGCCGCACGCGTAGTTGGACGATTTTCGCGGAACATTCGATTGATCACATGGTCAGATCTTGACGGTGATCCGGCGTGCCCAACGCGTCTTTGTGGACAACGACGCCAAGCACACGTCATCGTCACCGGTCCACGGGCCCGCGCCGCGACGGATCGTTGCAGTGCATTTGTATGCAACCGATTCCCCATGGGAAAGTGGCACGTGGATGGTTGTCGATCATGCGGCACGCCTGAAGATGCATGGTCCTTGTGATGGCGCCGACGCGTTCGTTGATCAGGAGCTTGCCATGAACAGTCAGTTAGGACGAATCGACCATGTCATACAATTGATGCTGGAAAACCGCTCGTTCGACCAGATGTTGGGTTACCTGTATGCGGACGCCGGTAACCAGTCGCCCTTGGGACATCCTTTTGACGGACTCACCGGCGACGAGGGCAACCCCGACGGAACGGGACGCACCGTGCGCGTCTATCCGATCACCCCGGATGCCAAGCATCCTTACCTGATGCCAGGCGCAGATCCGGGTGAAGGTTTCTTCAACACGAATGTGCAGTTGTTTGGTACCCAGCACCCGGCCCACGGCGCACTGGCGTCCAACAATGGTTTCGTCATCAACTTCAAGAGC
This sequence comes from Burkholderiales bacterium, assembly GCA_038207625.1. Classification (GTDB taxonomy): domain Bacteria; phylum Pseudomonadota; class Gammaproteobacteria; order Burkholderiales; family Burkholderiaceae_D; genus JBBQZO01. Next base: position 72,439 of record JBBQZO010000013.1, read on the forward strand.
GCCATCCAGGCTGATCTGGCCAGGCACTTTCCGGACACCTTGCCCGGCACCGTGCCGGCCGAAGTCATGGGCATGTATGCGCCGCAAACGCTGCCCATCATGTCGGCCTTGGCGCGCGGCTATGCGGTGTGCGACCGCTGGTTCGCATCGGTGCCGACCCAGACCATTCCGAACCGCGCCTTCGCCGCCTGCGCGACTTCGCAAGGCAATCTGGACAACCACGTCAAGGTATTCACCTGCCCCAGCATCTTCGGCCGGCTATCCAACAAGGGGCTCGATTGGGCGATCTACGGCTACAACGGTGCGCCAATGACGCGCTTGGATTTTCCGGACACCATCAATGCCGATCCTGGCCATTTTGGCCGCTATACCGAGTTCGCCAAGCGCGCGGCGGCGGGCACCCTGCCGGCCTATACCTTTCTCGAACCGAGTTTCGGCGCCAGCGGCAACAGCCAACACCCCAATTACGACGTGGCTCTGGGCGAGCAGCTGTTGCACGACCTGTACTACACGCTCAGACGCAGTCCGGCCTGGGCGAAGACGCTGCTGGTGATTACCTACGATGAACACGGCGGCAACTACGATCATGTGGCACCGCCCCAGAACGCGGCACCGCCCGACGATATCGCCGGAGAATTCGACGGCTTCGACTTCACCCGCTACGGCGTGCGCATTCCCGCAATCCTGGTCTCGCCGCTGATTGCCGCCGGTACCGTGTTCCGGCCGGGCAGCGGCACGCTTGACCACACCTGCGTGCTGAAAACCCTGGCGCTGCGCTTTGGCCTGGACGCGCTCACACGGCGCGACGCCAGCGCGCCTGATCTTGCTGGCGTGCTCAGTTTGCACCAAGCCAGATCCGACGATCCCTTGCACGATGTCGTCGTTCCCGTGTCGGCGCAACGCAACCCGAACCAGTCCATCCCAACCGAGCTGGAAAAGATCCATGCGATGAAGGTCGCCAGACTGCCACTGCCCGACGCGCACGGCCAGTTCAAACATGTGCCGCCGGACCTGTCGAGCAGCGCCGCGCTGCACGACTATGTGGAGGGGCGCACGGCCGCATGGAACGAGCATCTGCGCCGCCACCAATAGCGCACAGCGCTGCCGCAGCTTGCCAGTTTGCGTCGCCGGGTGGCGTATGCGCGCCGGCCGACGGGCGATTCGGCGTGCCCAGCGGGCCCGCCTTGTCAACCGCCACGCTTGACAAGGCGGCGCGCCATCGCGTACATTAAGCCCATGTCCGCATCCCTGCACCTGCAAACTTCCCTACCGCTCACTGGCGATCTATCGCTAGCGACGCTACTACGCGCGTAATTCCCGCTTCACCGCAGCGCTTCGCTGGCCTCTCGCCGGCACCTCTTGAACACCCAGGAAAGTTTGCACCGATGTTTTCAGCCGCCCTCCACGCCTTGACCACCACTGCCGACACGCTGTCGCAGGGTGCGCGTGCGCTGGTGCGTCTGCTGCTACTGCTACCGATCGGTTGCCTGGCCTAGTGTAACGTGGCCGCCCGGCAGCCTTCCCGCCACAGCGCGCCGAACCGGCTTCCCCGTCTTTGATCCCTGGAGTTCCCCATGATGTTGCAAAACCCGTCAGCGAAATATCGCGCCTTCCCCGCCGTCCAATTGTCCGAGCGCCGCTGGCCCGACAACACGATCACCAGCCCGCCGATCTGGATGAGCACCGATCTGCGCGATGGCAATCAAGCCTTGATCGAACCGATGAACGCGGAAAAAAAGCTGCGCTTTTTCGAGATGCTGGTCCAGATCGGCCTGAAAGAAATCGAGGTGGGTTTCCCGTCGGCCTCGCAGACCGACTTCGATTTCGTGCGCAAGCTGGTCGACGAAAACCGCATCCCCGACGACGTCACCATCATCGTGCTGACCCAGTCGCGCGATGAGCTGATCCGCCGCACGGTCGACTCCTGCGTGGGCGCCAAGCGCGCCATCGTCCACCTGTACAACTCGGTGGCACCGGTGTTTCGCCGGGTGGTGTTTGGCATGTCGCGCGAGCAGATCACCGAGATCGCCGTGTCCGGCACCAAGCTCGTCAAAGAACTCACGCGCGCGCATCCGGAAACGGACTGGGGTTTCGAATACACGCCCGAATCGTTTTCCACCACCGAACTGGATTTTTCCAAGCATATCTGCGACGCCGTCAGCGATGTCTGGCAGCCTACGCCGCACAACAAGATGATCATCAACCTGCCCTCGACGGTCGAGTGCAGCACCCCGAACGTGTATGCAGACCAGATCGAATGGATGTCGCGCAAGCTGGCCCGGCGCGATGCGATCATTATCAGCGTGCACCCGCACAATGACCGCGGCACCGCCGTCGCCTCGGCCGAACTGGCCGTGATGGCCGGTGCCGAACGGGTCGAAGGCTGCCTGTTCGGCAATGGCGAGCGCACCGGCAACGTCGACTTGGTGACGCTGGCGTTAAACCTGTACACCCAGGGCGTCAATCCGGGACTGGACTTCTCCGACATCGACGCGGTGCGTAAGTGCGTCGAAGAGTGCAACGAGTTGCCGGTCCATCCGCGCCATCCGTATGTCGGCGATCTGGTATTCACCGCCTTCTCCGGCTCGCACCAGGACGCGATCAAGAAGGGCTTCGCGCAGCAGCAGCCGAACACCTTGTGGGCCATTCCCTACCTGCCGATCGACCCGGCCGATCTGGGGCGCAGCTACGATGCTGTGATCCGCGTGAACAGCCAGTCCGGCAAAGGCGGCATGGCCTATTTGCTTGAAAAGGAATACGGCCTGGCCTTGCCGCGCCGTTTGCAGATCGAATTTAGCCGCGTCGTGCAGGCCGCGGTCGACGCCAGCGGGCGCGAAGTGAACGCGGCCGACATCTACGCCATTTTCTGCCGCGAGTATTTCGAGCAAAGCGTGCCCTACGCCTACAGCGCACACAAGATGGTTGAGGACAGTAGCAGCGACGAGCCGGTGCAGATCGACATCACGCTGGCGCACCGCCACGCACCGCTGTCCTTGCAAGGCGGCGGCAACGGCCCGATCGATGCCTTCGTCAACGCACTGGGACTGGACATCCGTTTGATGGACTACCACGAGCATGCGATCGGTTCGGGTGCCAACGCCAGCGCGGCCTGCTACGTCGAACTGCGCCTGGACAATGGCCCCACCGTATTCGGCGCGGCGATCGACAGCAATATCGTGACCGCCTCGTTCAAGGCGGTGCTGAGCGCGGTGAACCGCCAACTGGCGCACAGCGCCACTGGCGTGGCCAGCAACGCCGTCGCCGCTTAAGCACGGCGCCGGGCAGCGACGCCGCCGGTGCGGGGCGCACCGTGCTGCAGCAAACATGGGGGAGCGCGCGCTTCCCCATGTTCACGTCCGAGCGCCCATGTCGTGGCGCGAACGTGGCGGCGCGGCGGGCTGACTTAGGCCACCAGCACGGGCAAGGACAGCGGGTCGAAGTCGACCCAGTCGCCGCCGATGATGCTGCCTTCCGCGCGCTCCAGATGGTGGATGCCAAGCGTGCGAAATACGTCCATCGCCAGCGGCTCCTCGCCCGCGCCCGCCACGGCAACGGCCACCAGCATGCCCGACAGGCGCGGCATGCGCTGATTGCCGCCGCCCTTCTCAGGCTCGCCCGCCTCCTTCATCTTCGACAGGCTAAACAGCGAACCGACATGCGCGCCCACCAGCGCTCCCAGCACCGGCCCGACCGGGCCGAGCGCAACCACGCCGGCCACGCCCACCGCCGCACCGACGGCCCCGCCGACGGCGACGCCCTCGCCGACCGCCAGCGGGGTTTCCTTGGCGCCGGGCGATTCGCCGCTGGTGGCGCCGACCGCCACCAAATCATGTTGACCCGGTTGGTTGACGAAAAACGTGCTGATCTGGTCCTCGCGAAAGCCCGCGCGCTGCAATTGCGCGCACGCTTGCGCGGCTTGATCCTGCAACAGGACGTGGCCTGCAAGTATGGTAGTCATCGTGAATTCTCCTGTTGGCGGCGCCCGGTGGCGCCCGCTGCTTGACGCAAGCGCGACGGCACCGCCGATTCCGGCGCGCCGCTGCGATTGCTGGCACCAGCTTGCGCCGTTCAACAGGGAACGTCCGTTCGCTTGCGCACCGAGCGTGGCGGGCCGGCTCGACAGGCGCACCGCGTGGCCGGTGCGCACGCGCGCAGGCGGCCAGCGGCGACGCGCGACGACGCCTTATTTCGCCAGCCGGATGCCGCTAAATTGCCAGCGTGCGCCGGCCGGGAAGAAGTTACGGTAGCTGGCGCGCGCATGGCCAGCCGGCGTGGCGCACGAGGAGCCGCGCAGCACGTACTGGTTGAGCATGAACTTGCCGTTGTATTCGCCCAGCGCGCCGGGCGCCACGCTAAAGCCAGGATAAGGTGCGTAACTGCTGCTGGTCCACTGCCAGCAGTGGCCGAACAGCTGACACAGCCCGGCCTCGGCCGGGGCGCCGGCCGGATGCAAATTGCCGGTGTCGACATCACTGTCGCGCGCGCCGATTTCCCACTCCGCCTCGGTGGGCAGGCGCGCGCCGACCCAGTGCGCATAGGCGTCGGCCTCGTATAGCGACACGTGGGTGACGGGGAGCGCCAGATCGAGCTTGTGCAGCCCCGTCAGGGTGAACTCATGCCATTGGCCGTCGTCGGTGCGGCGCCAGTACAGCGGATGCGCCAAGCCGTCGGCGCGCACCCGCTCCCAGCCCTCGGCCAGCCACAGCGCCGCATTCGCATAGCCGCCCGCCTCGATGAAGGCGAGGAACTCGCCGTTGCTGACCAGGCGCGAAGCGAGCGCGAACGGCGCGACAAACTGCTGGTGACGCGGCAACTCGTTGTCAAAGCAGAAGCTGGCGCTGTCGTGGCCGATCTCGACCAGACCGCCATCGACATCGATCCAGCGCAACGCTCCGCAGGGCGCAGCGGGCGCGTTTGGCAATGCCAGATACGCCGGCGCGAGCGGGTTGTACGCCAGCAGATGCTTGACGTCGGTGAGCATCAGCTCCTGGTGCTGCTGCTCGTGCTGCAGCCCGAGCGCCACCAGCGCGCTGATGGCGGCATTGTCCGGCTGGGCGCTCAGCAAACGGGTCATGCGCGCATCGACGTCGCGCCGGTACTCGCGCACCTGCTCCATGGCCGGTCGCGTGAGCAAACCGCGCCGCGCGCGCGGGTGCTGCTCGCCGATGCCGTTGTAATAGGAATTGAACAGCGCGCGAAACAGCGGATGGAAGGGCTGAAAGCCGGCCTCGTACTGGGCCAGCACAAAGGTTTCAAAAAACCAGCTGGTGTGCGCCAGATGCCACTTGATCGGGCTCGCGTCGGGCATCGACTGGGCGCCGCAATCCTCGTCCGACAGCGGCTCGGCCAGCATCAGCGAACGCTTGCGCACGCTGTCGTAGCGGGCACGCCAGAGTTGCCCGATGTCGCCTGCTTGCATGGCCTACCCCCGGATCGCGTGGGCGTACAGCACGGCAAACCAGCCGTTCGGGTCGGTCCAGCTGCGCGTGACCTGAAAGCCCGACTGCTCGAGCAGGCCGCAGGCGCCGGCCGGCGTGTACTTGTAGCTGTTCTCGGTGTGGATCCGTGCGCCGCGCGCAAAGCGCCGCGTGCCGCCCTGCCAGCTCACCTGCAGGTCGGCGCGCGCTTCGAGATGCATCTCGACGCGGCCTTGCTCGCCATTGAAAAAGGCCCGATGCTGCCAATGGCGCACGTCGAAGTCGGCGCCGATCAAAGTGTTCAGGTGACGCAGCACATTGAGGTTGAAAGCGGCCGTGACGCCCAGCGCATCGTCGTAGGCCGCCTCGAGCATGGCCGCGTCCTTGATCAGATCGACGCCGATCAGGATCGCGCCGTCGTCATCGCAGCCGGCGCGCAGCGTGCGCAGGAAAGTGCGCGCCGCATCTGGCGCAAAATTGCCGATCGACGAGCCGGGGTAGAAGAACAGCCGGCGCTCGCTGCGCACCGACTCCGGCAGCGAGAACGGCACCGAGAAGTCCAGCCCCAGCCCGCTCATTTCGATGTGCGGAAAACGCTGGCGCAGGCGTTCGAGCGCCTCGTGCAGAAAATCGTAGGAGATGTCGATCGGCACGTACTGGCCCGGGTGCAGCAAGGGAAACAGGCGCGCCGCCTTGGCGCAATTGCCTGCGCCCAGATCGATCAAGGTGCTGCCCGAGCCGATCGCGCGCGCGATGTCGGCTCCGTTGTGATCGAAGATGGCCGCCTCGGTGCGGGTCGGATAGTATTCGGGCAGCGCGCAGATGGCCTCGAACAGTTTCGAGCCAAGCGCGTCGTAGAAGAACTTGGGCGACACGAACGCGTTTGGTGCCAGCAAGCCGGCGTTCAGTTCGGCCAGCACGGCGCCGGGCGCGCTGCCGCCTGGCGGCGCGTCGGGAAAGATCAGTCGGGGCGTTTGCGGTCGGGGCGTGGGCATAAGTTGGGCAATCATCGTGTGAGTTGGCGACAACCTTGGGCACGGCCACAAGGCGTGAAACGCAAAATGGCTACGGGCGCAGTGACTGTTTTTGTTATCATAGCCGAATATCCTAGTCAGGGCGCGCACGCCCGGCATCGTTGTATCGGCCGCAGCAGATCCCATTTCCTCACATGAAAGCTCTCCCATGAACGCACTTTCTTTTTCGCGCGGCATCAAAACCCTGCTGGGCGCTGCCTGCGCCTGCCTGCTGGTGGCGCAGGCGCCCGCCTACGCACAGCAAACGCCTGGCGTGCTGCGCGTGTCGGCCATTCCGGACGAAGCGCCCACCGAACTGCAACGCAAGTTCAAGCCGCTGGGCGAATATCTGGGCAAGAAGACCGGCCTGAAAGTGGAATTCACCCCCGTCACCGACTACGCCGCATCAGTCGAAGCCTTGATCAACCGCAAAGTGGACATGGTGTGGTTTGGCGGCTTCACCTTCATCCAGGCCAAGCACCGCAGCCATGACCAGATCACGCCGCTGGTGCAGCGCTTTGAGGACGCCAACTTCCACTCGGTGTTCGTCACCACCAGCAAGGACATCAACAAGCTCGAAGACCTGAAGGGCAAGACCTTCACGTTCGGCTCCGAATCGTCGACTTCCGGCCACCTGATGCCGCGCTCGTTCCTGCTCGCTGCCAAAATCAATCCCGACACCGACATGAAGCGCATCGCTTTTTCCGGCGCGCATGACGCGACGGTAGCGGCGGTGGCCGGCGGCAAGGTCGATGCGGGGGCGCTCAACATCTCGGTGTGGGACAAACTGGTGGCGGCGAAAAAGGTCGATCCTAGCGTGGTGCGGGTGTTCTACACCACGCCCGGCTTCTACGACTACAACTGGAGCGTGCGCTCGGACATGAACGCCGAGTTGCAAAAGAAACTGACAGACGCTTTCCTGACACTCGACCAGAGCACGCCTGAAGGCAAGGAAATTCTCGCGTTGCAAGGTGCGTCCAAGTTTATTCCGACCAAGGCAGAAAACTACAAGGCGATCGAAGCGGCCGCCCAACACGCCGGTCTGCTGAAGTAATTGGAGCGGCCGGCGATGAGCGCGTTTCGTCTTGACGAACTGACGGTGCGTCACCTGAGCGCGGCGCGCGCGCCCGCCCTGCACGCGATCACGCTGAACGTGGCGCAGGGCGAGCAGCTGGCCGTGATCGGCCCGTCCGGCGCCGGCAAGACCACTCTTCTGGCCACGCTGGCCTGCGCACACCGGCCCGACACGGGCGCCTTGTCGGTGCTGGGCCAGTCGCCCTGGCAGTTGTCCGAGGCGGCGCGCCACCGACTGCGTGCGCGCCTGTTCCTGGCGCCGCAAACCCCGCCGCTACCGCCGCGCCAGCGCGTGGTCAGCGCGGTGCTGGCGGCGCGTCTGCCGCACTGGAGCTTGTGGCGCGCGCTGCGCTCGCTGATCAAGCCGAGCGATCCCGACGCGGCCTACGCGGCGCTGGCCCGTTTCGACCTGGGCGACAAACTGTATGCGCGGGTCGATCGCCTGTCCGGCGGCGAACGCCAGCGCTGCGGCCTGGCGCGCCTGCTGCTGTCCTCGGCCGACATCTTTCTGGTCGACGAACCGCTGTCCGCGCTCGACCCGACGCTGTCGCAACTGACCTTGAACACCTTGCAGCAGGAAGCGCGCGCGCGCAACGCCACGCTGATCTGCAGCCTGCATCAGGTGGACATGGCGCGCGCCAACTTCCCCCGCATCGTCGGTCTGCGCGACGGGCGCATCGTGTTCGACCTGGCGCGCGAACTGGTGACAGACGCGATGATCAGCGCGCTGTACCAGAACGACGTGAGCGCGCCGCACGAGCGCACGGAACACCCCTCGCCCGCCAGTCTGGCCGTCGGCGCCTGTTTCTAAGCCGTGTCGGCCACCTTGTCCCAGCACCCCGATCCTGCCTGGCGCGCGCGCCTGGTGGTCGCCTGCGTCGGTCTGGTGGTACTGTGGCCGATGCTGGTGCTGAGCGAATTCAAGCCGTGGATCCTGTTCGACGCGCAAAGCCTGAGCGCGACCGGGCACTTCCTGGCCGGCTTTCTGGTGCCGGCCCACGATCCGGAATTTCTCGCCATGGTGCTGCGTGAAACCTGGCAGACGGTGGCCATTGCCACTGCCGGCCTGACGCTGGCGCTGGCCGGCGCGATTCCGGCCACGCTGATCGTCACCGAACGGCTGTCCATTTCCATGCTGGGCACCGGGCGCATGCGCAGCGCCGCGCTGCTGGCGCGCCAGTGCGTGCGCTGGCTGCTGGTGCTGCTGCGCAGCGTGCCCGAACTGGTGTGGGCGCTGCTGCTAGTGCGTATCATCGGCCTGGGGCCGACGGCCGGCGTGCTGGCCATCGCGCTCACCTATTGCGGCATGCTAGGCAAGGTATATGCCGAAATCCTCGAATCGTCGGACGCGCAAGCGACCGAGGCGCTGCTGGCCAACGGCAGTTCGCGCATGACAGCGCTGCTGTACGGCGCGCTGCCGGAGTCGGCCTCCGAGCTGGTGTCGTACACCGTGTATCGCTGGGAATGCGCGATCCGCGGCTCGGTCGTGATGGGCTTCGTGGGCGCCGGCGGACTCGGTCAGCGCATGGACGAATCGACCAAAATGATGAATGGCGGCGAAGTGTCGAGCATGCTGATCATGTTTGTGCTACTGGTGGCCGGCGCCGACCTGGTGTCGAAATTGTTGCGCAGGCGGCTGGGATGAAGCGCGCCATCACACTGCCGCCGGCCCCGAAACGCAAACTGTCGAGCATGCTGTTGCTGGTGCTGTTGCTCGGCCTGATCGTGGCCAGCTTTGCCTCGCTGCCGCTGCAATGGGCTGGTTTTTTCACGCCCGAGGCAGTCGCCAGCGCGGCCGAATTCCTGGGCGGCTTCGCGCCGCCCGACGTGGCGCCGCCGTTCCTGCGCAAGTGCGCTTTGGCGACACTGGAGACGCTGTCGATGTCGGCATTGGGCACGCTGCTGGCGGTGTGCGGCGGCTTGGCGCTGGCGCTGCCCGCAGCCGGTCGGTTTGGCGTGCTGGCGCGCTTTGCCAGCCGCGCCCTGCAAAACCTGCTGCGCTCGATTCCCGAACTGGTATGGGCGGCGATCCTGCTGGTGGCGGCCGGCCTGGGCCCGTTCGGCGGCACGCTGGCGCTGGCCGCGCACACCAGTGGCGTGCTTGGGCGGCTGTTCGCCGACGCGCTGGAGAACGTGCCCCCGCAATCCGAACAAGCGCTGCGCACCAATGGCGCGACGTCGATGAGCGCATTCCTCTATGCTACCTTGCCGCAGGCGCTGCCGCAGATGCTGTCCTACACGCTGTACCGTTGGGAGAACAATATCCGCGCCGCCGCCGTGCTGGGCGTGGTGGGCGCCGGCGGGCTGGGACAGATGCTCAAATATCATCTGTCGCTGTTCCAGATGCAAAGCGGCGCCACCGTGATCATTGCCATGTTGTTGTTGGTGGCCTTGGTGGACGCGCTCAGCTTCGCGCTGCGTCGCGCGCTGACGCGCTGACGCGCTAAGGCGCGCCGGCCGGCGGCGCGCCCAGCATTCCCAAGTGTGAGAATTCACACGAAAATACACGCTTTCCATGCGCTACGGCATCCAAGTTGGCCTTCTAAAAATATTCCCTGAAAAACAACAGTAGATGCCGAGGCAACATGTCGAATCGGTATTTTTACGCCGTTTTGGTAGCGTTTTGCTCACTCTGTGCACGAAAAACCTCAAAAACCGAAGAAAATTCGTCTAACAATGCTCCAAACATATTCTTAACGTAGTATTATCAAAACCGCGCTACCGGCGTCAAATATCTCGAATTGTCACAAACAATCGACCGGCTGCGCATCCAGCGAGACCATGCGGGAAAGAGCCCACGACTAGCAACCCCACCATGTCTGCAAACTTTGGAGGAGTACGATGAACGTACGGCAAAAAAAACTGGAAATGATCGAGGCGATGAATCGCGCACGAGCGCTCGAACCGTCGAGCTTTGTGCCGAACAAGCTACTCGATACATTGATTGAAAAAATGAGTCTGAAAAATGACGCCGAGCTGTGCCGGGTGCTGGAAGTGCAGCCACCGATCATCAGCAAAATCCGCCATCGAAAACTGGCGGTGGGCGCCACCATCTTGTTGCGTATGCACGAGAAGTCGGACATGAGTATCCGCGACTTGAAAGAGTTATCCGCGGCCTCGATGCACTGAGACGACAGCGAGCGAGCGGGCGTCGCGCCGGCCTCTATCCCGGCGCAGCCTTCGCTTGCAGTTGCACTGTTTGCCTGACGCGGCAATTGACCCGCGCGCGGCTGCACAGCTCCCCGATCAGCACACACGCACCGCGCGGCACATGCCGCCGTGGTGGGGACACGCGCCTGCCCGGCGCTGAAAACACGCAGCTGCCCCATACCGAAAAACCTACGCCTGCCCCGGCGAGATATGCCTGCAGCGCTGCCGATGACGCGCGCGCCGTGTGAAGACAAAGCGCGCGCCCGGCGCCTGGGTCGGGCCAGCGCGCGCCGGTAGGCCTACTTGATCGCTTCGTCGACGCCGTAATGGCGTGCGTAACGACCGTCCAGATTCGACAGCGGCAACAGCAGGAAGATGTCGGCGCTTTCAAAGTCGGGATCCCAGGCCGGCTCGCCGCACAACCAGGCACCCGAACGCATGTAGCCTTTGATCAGCGGCGGCACCTGCGCCTTGCCGGCCGGCTCCAGCGTATGGATGGGAAACGGCAGATGCGGCGTGACCCGGTATTCGGACGGCGCCAGATGTTTTTGCGCGAGCGACTGATACACCGCCACCGCGTTGTGGCCGCCGTCGGCCAGGCTCATGCTGGCGCAGCCGACCAGGTAGTCGCAGCGTTCGCGCCGCATGTACTCGGCCAGTCCCGACCACAGCAGCATGATCACGCTGCCACCACGATAGTCGGGGTGGATGCAGGCGCGCCCTGCCTCGACCATGCGGCTGCGCAGATTGTTCAGGCGTCCCAGGTCAAATTCGTTTTCCGAGTAGAAGCGGCCGATCTTGCGCGCGCGCGATGCGCTCAGCACGCGGTAGGTGCCGACCACTTTGAGGGTGTCGGATTCGCGCACGATCAGGTGATCGCAGTGCGCGTCAAATTCATCGCTGTCGAGCCCGTCGGCGTTGCTCAAGGCCGACAAACCCATCGCCTCGATGAACACCTTGTAACGCAGGCGCTGCACCTCGCGCAGCTCTGCCGGGGTCGAGGCAAGACTGAGGGTCAGCTTGGGGGTGTGCTGCCTGGTCTCTAAAGACGCAATCGAGTTTTGCATGCTTCGTCCTTTCAGTGAGTGACGAAGCAAGCCTAACTGATCAATTTTTCAAGATAATGACAAGCACATGTCATTCCGATGACATGTGTCGTCGCGCCGGGGAGCGCTCAGTCGTTTTTCGGGCGACCGGTCTTGAGCTGCGGCAGCGCGGTCAGCACTTTCTTGAGCGTGGCCATGTCGATTTGAGCGATCAAGGCCACGCCGATGCGCAGCAATTCACTTTTCTTGATCTCGAAGCCTGCTTTCAGGCAGGCTTTCTTGACCTGGCCGAGCACTGCGTATTCGAGTTCAGGCATGGTGAAGCTGTCACGCACCAGTTTCGGCTTGCGCGCCTTTTCCTTGAGCGGATCGAGCGACTGGGCCGCGGCGGGCTTGGCGGCGCCGTTGCGCGCAGCAGGCTTGGCGACGGCCTTGCCGGCAGGCTTGGCAGTGGCCTTGAGCGCGATCTTGGCGACTGCCTTGGCAGCCGGCTTCGGCGCCGCCTTGACGACAGATTTCGCGACGGCCTTGCTGGTCGATTTGCCTGCTGGCTTTGCGGCCGGTTTTGTGACTGCCTTCGCTGGCGCCTTGGCGGCCGGTTTTGCGGCAGTTTTTGCCACTGGCGTCGCAACCGACTGGGCGACCGGTTTTGCAGTCTTGGGCGCGGCCTTGACAGGCGCCTTCGCCGGCGCTTTTACGGCCGGTTTTGCGCTCGCTTTTGCCACTGGCTTCACCACCGCCTTGGTCGCCGTTTGCGCGGCCGGCTTGCCGGCGCCATGCGCCGAGGCGCTGACAGCGGGCATGGGAGCGAGCTTCATGCCCGGTTTGGCGGACGTCTTCACCGGCGTCGCGGACACCGGCTTGGCGGTCACCTTGACACCTGTTTTGGCCGCTGGCTTGGTTGCCGCGCCCGGTTCGACTGCACTGTTGACTGCGACTAGCTTGACCATTGAAACCTCCACAATTAAATAATTTAAACAATATATACGATTTATTCGTTCGCAGTACTGACGCACGCCAAGAAAGCGCTGCGCCGTGCAGAAGTCAAGCGGCGCTTCCCGGATTTCGCTTCAGCACAGCAGGCGGCGCGCGTTGTCGAAGTCGTAGACGTGCAGGTACTTCATCAACTGCTGCACAGTTTCCGGCGTGAGGATCAGCGCCAGGCAATCGCGCGATTCATCGAAGGTGTCGAGCGCGTCGCCACTGTGTTCGGCCAACTGGGCCAGCAGCTTAACGCGCGCCGCGCTGCCCTGCGCGACGTCAGCCGGCCGGGCACCGACGGTGGCCGGGCGGGACGCAAAATACAGCTCCAGCCCGCTCATGACGATATTGAGCGCCTCGCACAGAGGCTCCATACCGGCATCCGACGCGCTGCGCGTGAGCGCGTGCTCAAACGTACCGGCCGCGCGCGCCAGCTCGTCAGCACCGATCGCGGCGGCGCTGCCGCGCAGGGTGTGTGCGCGCAACGACAGCGAGGCCCACTGCGCGCCGGCCGCATCGGCCAGCAGCGCCGCCATCGCGCCGCGCTGGGAACTGAAAAAGCGCTCGACCAGGCGCAGGTAGAAGCCCTGGTCGCCGCCCACGTTCTCAAGTCCGACGGCGACATCGATTCCGGGCAGCTGCAGTGCTTGCGGTTCTGTGGGGTTAGCATTCATGGTCATTGCTCGTTTTCCGCATCGTAGTATTCGAGCGCAATCGCCGCGAAGCGCTGCTCGATCTGAAAAAAGGCGTCGTAGATATCCGGGTCGAAGTGGCTGGCGCGGCCCTTGCGCATGATGTCGAGCGCCTCGTCATGGCTGAAGGCGCGCTTGTAGACCCGTTTTGAAATCAGTGCATCGTACACGTCGGCCACCGCCATCAGGCGCGCCGACAGCGGAATGGCGTCGCCGCACAAATTATCCGGATAGCCCGAGCCGTCCCACTTTTCCTGATGCGAATGGGCGATCTCGCGCGCGAACTTGAGGAAGGTGTTACTGCCGCCCAGGTGTTTTTCGACCAGCATGATGGTATCGCGCCCGTACACGGCGTGCAGCTTCATGATTTCGAACTCCTCGCTATCGAGCTTGCCCGGCTTGAGCAGGATACGATCCGGAATGCCAACCTTGCCGATGTCGTGCAGCGGCGCCGACTTGTACAGCAGCTCGATATTGTCGTCGGTGAGCTCACTGGCGAAACGGGGATGGTGCTGCAAATGCAGCGCCAGCGCCTTCACGTAGTTCTGCGTGCGGCGCAGGTGATTGCCCGTTTCATTGTCGCGTGTCTCGGCCATCGAGGCCATCGCCATGATGGTCGCGTCCTGCATCAGCGACAGTTGTGCGGTGCGTTCGCGCACCATCCGTTCGAGGTCCTGATTCTGCCCCTGCAGCAGCTGGCGCGCGCTGCGCAGCGTCAGCTGGGTGGCCACCCGGGCGAACAGGATCGGTGGACTGATCGGCTTGGCCAGGTAGTCGACCGCCCCCATCGTCAGGCCCATCGCCTCGTCCTCGACCTCGTTTTTGGCCGTCAGGAAGATCACCGGGATGTCGGCCGTGGCCGGATTGGCCTTGAGCTGGCGGCACGTTTCGTAGCCGTCCACACCGGGCATCATCACGTCAAGCAGGATCAGGTCCAGCTCGGGCGTGCTGTTGGCGATCTGCAGCGCGGTGCTGCCGTTGGTGGCCACCTTGGTGTGATACTTTTCCTTGAGCAGGCGCGCCAGCAACATGATGTTGTCGGGCGTGTCATCGACGATCAGAATGGTCGGCTTGGCCGGCAGCAAGAGGTTCATTTGGGTTCCAATACAGTGGGCCTGCCACCCGGCGCTGCGCCCGGGACATGTCGTTGCGCCGCGTCCGCCGCCAAGAGCCGGCGCGCCGCTTCAAAATCATAATTGGCCATGCGTTCGGCCAGTTGTTCGAGCACCAGCGGCCCGAGCACCCCGGCCAGACTGGCGCGCACGCTGTCGAAGTAGTCGCTGGCCTCGCCGTCGAACGCGTCGAGCAGACTTTGCAGCGTGAGCAGCGCGTTGGCCCCGTCCTGGCCGGCCACGCTGCCCGGTTCGGCGCGCTGCGCCAGCGCGAAATACGCGTCGAGCATGTCGAGCAGTGTCTGCAGCACCGCCTCCAGAGCGGCCAGCTGCTGCAGCAATTCTGGCGCGTCGGGCGCGATCGGCTCGCGCAGCGTGCGCTCGAGCCGATGGGCCGCATCCTGCAGCGCGCGCGCGCCGATGTTGCCGGCCAAGCCGCGCAGCGCATGCGCACCCAGGCCGGCGCCGCGCAGGTCGCCGCCGGCCACCTGCGCCCGCAACGCACCGGCCGCATCGCGCTGGGCAGTGCGAAAACGCTCGAGCAATTGCAGGTAAAGTACGCTGTTGCCGGCCACAGTGCGCAGGCCCAGCGCACTATCGATGCCATCCAGACCGGCCAAGCTGGCCGCAGGCGGCGCCGCCAGCACGGCGCGCGCCGGCAAAGCGTGGCCCAGCCAGCGCGCCAGCGTGTGATACAGTTTTTCCGGATCGATCGGCTTGGTCAGGTAGTCCTGCATGCCTTCAGCCAGGCAGCGTTCGCGCACTTCCGAGAGCGCGTGCGCGGTCATCGCGATTACCGGCAGCGCGTCAAAGCGCGCGTCGCGGCGCAGCGCGATGGTGGCCGCGTGACCGTCCAGCAGCGGCATCTCCAGATCCATCAGCACCAGTCCGTAGGCGTGCGGTCCGCCCCGTTCGAGCATCTCGAGCGCCTGCTGGCCGCTGCTGGCCACGTCGACGCTGATGCCCTGCACCGCCATCAGTTCGAGCGCGATCTCCTGGTTGACGGCGTTGTCCTCCACCAGCAGCACGCGCACCGCGTAGTGGCCCTGGCGCACCGCCTCGTTGCCGGGAACCGGCCGGCCAGCTGGCGCCAACAGCGTCACCAGCGTATCGACCAGCACCGACTGGCCAATCGGCTTGTACAGGAAAGCGTTCACGCCGGCCAACTCGGCCTCGCGCTGCACGTCGTCGCGCCCGAACGCGCTCACCAGCACAATGCTCGGCTGGCTGGCCGGCACGGCGCCGGCGCGGATACGGCGCGCCAGCTCGATGCCGTCCATGCCGGGCATCTGCCAGTCGGTCAGCACCAGCCGGAACGGATCGTTGTCGCGCAGCGCGCCCAGCACCGCCGCGTGCGCGGCGGCGCCGCTGCCGGCCTGCTCGACGCGCAGCGGCAGCGCCAGCATCGCCTCGGCCAGGATTTCCAGCGCATTGGCGCAATCGTCCACCAGCAGCACGCGCGCGCCATCGAGCCCGGCCGGCAGCACCGCCGCGCGCGCCGGCAGCTCCGACAGCGCGAACGCCAGGTCGAAGTGGAAGGTGGCGCCCTGCCCCAGCTCGCTCTGCACGTGGATGCTGCCGCCCATCAGCTCGACCAGCTGCTGCGAGATCGACAGCCCCAGTCCGGTGCCGCCATATTCGCGCGTGGTCGAGCCGTTGGCCTGGCTGAACGCGCGAAACAGCCTGGCCTGCTGCTCGGCGCTCATGCCGATGCCGGTGTCGCGCACCGAAAAACGCAGCATTACCTTGCCCGGCGCAGGGTCGTCGCGCCGCACGCAAGCCAGTTCCAGCTGGCCCGCCTCGGTGAATTTGACGGCGTTGTTGACCAGATTGATCAGCACCTGGCCCAGCCGCAGCGGGTCGCCCACCAGATGGCGCGGGATCGCGTGCGGCACGTGGAACAGGTATTCGAGCTGTTTGTCGGCCGCCTTCTGGCCCGTCACGCTGGCCACATTGGCCAGCACGTCGTCCAGAAAAAATGGAATCGCCTCGACGTCGAGCTTGCCGGCCTCGATCTTGGAAAAATCGAGGATGTCGTTGATGATCCCCAGCAGCGACAGCGCGGCGCGGTGGATCTTGCCCACGTAGTCGTGCTGGGTGGGCGAGAGGTCGGTGCGCAGCGCCAGGTAGGCCATGCCGATGATGGCGCTCATCGGGGTGCGGATCTCGTGACTCATATTGGCCAGGAACTCGGACTTGGCCACATTGGCCGCCTCGGCGCGCACATTGGCCTGCACTAGCGACTGCTCGCGCTCGCGCCGTTCGCTGATGTCGCGGATGAAGGAGCAAAATTCATAGTCGCCCTGCTCGGCCATGTGCACCTGGGTGATCGCCAGCTCGATCGGAAACTCGCTGCCGTCGCGCCGCAGCGCGTAGATCTCGATGCGGGTGTCGAGCACGGCGCCGCCGGCGCCACCGTCCAGATAGCGGCGCATGCCGTTGCCGTGCGCGGCGCGGTAGCGCTGCGGAATGATGGTGCTGTCGAGCTGGCGCCCCAGCGCCTCGGCCCCGCTCCAGCCGAAGATGCGCTCGGCCTGGCGGTTCCAGCCAACGATCACGCCCTTCACGTCCATCCGCACCACCGCGTCGAGCGCCGTGTCGACGATCGCCTGCAGCTTGCGCTGGCTGTCGCGCGCCAGCCGGATGGTGCTGGTCAGTTCGGCCGTGCGCGCGGCGATCTTCTGTTCGAGCCCCTCGTTCATGTCGCGCAGTTGCTGCTCGATGCGCTTGCGCGCGCCGATGTCGCGCACCGTCGCCTGCACCAGCGTGCGCCCGCCGTAGGAGATCGCCGACAGCAGCACGTCGGACGGAAAATCGCTGCCGTCGACGCGCCGGTGCACCCATTCGAAGTGCGCCTGGCCCTCGCGCAGCGCCAATGCGACGTACGCGTTGGCGAGCTCGCGCGAGTCGCTGCCGTCCGGCTGGCGTGGCGGCGACAGGCTCGACGCATGGGCACCGACGAAGGCGGCCTTGTCGCGGATGCCGAACATCAGCAAGGTTTGCCGGTTGCAGTCGAAAAAACCGTGCTCCGTGAGCAGGATCAGCGCGTCCTGGCTGCCCTCGAAGATCGCGTTGAGGCGCTCGACCATCGCGCTCTTTTCACTGAGCAGCACGGCGCCGGCCTGTTCGGCCTGGCGCAGCTGCATCAGCGTGTCGCGAAAGCTGCGCACCGCCAGCGACAGGCGCCCGATCTGGTCGGCCCGGCCGATGCCCGACAGTGCGATGTCGGTCTGGCCGTGCGCGAGCTTGTCGAGCGCGTTCTGGATATCGGCAAACGGGCGCGTCACCTGGCGCCCGACCAGGAAGATGCACAGCACGATCGACAGCGTCAACAGCAGGTTGGCCGCGCCCGTCTGCAGCAGCTGACGCTGCAGGTCGAGCGCGATCTGGCGGCGCGAATAGGCCAGCTCGATGGCGCCTACCTGATAGCTGCGCGCCCCGTCGCTGTAGCTGATCGAACGGCGCAGCAAAATCGCCGCAGCGGCGTCGCGCGGCGCCGCGCCGAAGCTGGCCAGCACGGCGCCATTCGGTGCCAGCACGCGCAGCATCGACAGCTCGGGCGTGCCGCCCAGCGCGTCCACCACCGAGGCAACCGCCGCGCCGTTGATGTCGAACAGCGGACGGGCCAGCGCCTGCGTGAGCACCGTCGCCAGCCGTTCGGCCCGTTCGTCGAGCCGGGCACTGGCCTCGGCGCGCAGCGCCTCCATCACGTAGGTGGTGTACACTCCGGTCGACAGCGCCACCGCCAGCACGATGCCCACCGCCAGGCGAAACAGGATGTTGCTGCGCCACTGCGCAAACAGCGCGCGCAGCGGCTTCATGATGCCGGCGGCCGCGTCGCCGCGCGCGCCGTCAATGGTGCGCTCCGGCCAGCTGGCGCTCTTGCTTTTTGTAGGCGGCGCCCTCGCGCACCTGCTCGATCGCCTGCCAGATGCGCGCGGCCAGCGCCGCGTCGGCCCCGGCCAGCGCGTGCGAGACGATCAGGTAATACGGTTTCTCGACCAGCGCCGTGGGCAGCATCTCGAGCTGCCCGGCCAGCGGGCCGGCCATCAGCGTGGCACCGTCGCTGCCGCCCACGGCTGCCGCGCCGAGCCGGCCGGCCAGCAGTTTTTGCGCCAGTTCGGTGGCACGCCCGCTGCCCTCGTCGACCACCACATGCTGGGCGCGCAGGAAGTCGCCCACCGAATAACCGAGCTGGAAGCCGACCGCCCCTTCCAGGTCGCGAAATTGTTTGCCGTCCCAATCGACCCGGCTGCCCTTGCGGCGCAACAGCACGTAGCGATCGACGTGCATGCGCTTGCTCGCATCAGGTTCGGCGCCGCCCGGATACACGCCCAGCGCCATCCGGTCGGCCTTGAAACTGACCGCGAAGGCACCGTCCACGGCGTTCTCCTGAAGCTGGGCCAGACAGCGCTTCCACGGCATGCTTTGGTAGTCGAAGTGCAGGTCCAGTTTTTGCGCGACCGCGTTGAGCAACTCGAAGTTCAGGCCGCTGGCGGCGACGCTGCGCCACGGCGGCACATCCTGGCGCTCGAAACACAGCGTGATGGTGCGGCTGGCGTGCGCCGGCAAGGCCGCGCCAAGCAGCAGCAGGAGCAGCAGCGCGCATCCGCGCCGCCCGCCCGCGTGATTGACAGTGTCTCCGTCAAGCGCTGCTCTCAAGGTCACCTCTGGAGGATGGGTCCGGATGCCGGGGCGCCGCGAACTCGGCGCCATGGCAACAGGCCTTGCCAAGTATGCCATTGTTCAGTTCGCAGCGACAGCGGAAAATCGCACCGGCGCCAACGCCAGTGTGGCCCGTTTGCTACGCGGTGGCCTTGACGAAGAAGTCGACCCCGACTTCATCCCACCACTCTTGCTCTTTTTCGATCCAGTACGATACCGTCGGATGGTGCGCCACCCACTCGCGTTTGATGTCGAGCTCGATGCGGCTCTTCATGCGCAGGCGCAGCGCGCCCAGCTCGGGCTCGATGCGCGAGTGCATGAACAGGATCGCCAGCCGTAGCGCCAGCACCGCCTTGGCGAAATCGGCCTCCAGCAGGCCCTCGCCCAGTTTGCGCAGATTGCCCTTCTGCCCCACGATCAGGCGGCTCATCAGCTTCTGTTCGCGCGTGGTGAAGCCGGGCAGGTCGGCGTTCTCGATCATGTAGGCGGCATGCTTGTGGTAGTCGGTCTGCGACACCACCATGCCCACTTCATGCAGCAGTGCGCTCCAGAACAACAGGCGCGTGTAGGCCTCGCTGCTCGGTTTGAGCTGGATATACAAGGCCGCCGCCATGTCGGCCACGCGGTTGGCGCGCGCCTCGTCGACGTGAAACTTCTGCCCCAGCGCGCGCACCGACTGCTCGCGCCGGTCGCGCTTGATCGAGCGGTGATACAAGTCCCACATGACACCCATGCGCAGGCCCGCCTCGACCGGCTGCATGATCTCGATGTCCAGTTCGGTGACCAGCGCGATCAGGATCGCCAGCCCGCCGATGATGGTGCTGGCGCGGTCCGGGCGCAGGCCCGGCATGTCGATCCGGCTGACGTTGCCAAAGGCGATGAAGCGCTGCTTGAGCGCCTCCAGGCTGCGCGGGGTCAGGCGCCCGTCGCCCAGGTCGTTTCTGGCGATGATTTCGGCGATCGCGCGGATCGTGCCCGAGGAGCCGTAGGCGTTCTTCCAGTGCTGCGGATGGTAGGGCGGCGCGGCGTCCTCGAAGTGGCTGCGCGCCGACAGCACGGCCGCGTCGAAGGACGGCGCGTCAACCCGCCCGCCGATGAAAAACGACAGGCTTTGCTTGACGGTGCCGATGCTAAACGACTCGACGCGCTCGATGTCCAGGCCGCGTCCGAGGATCAGTTCGGTCGAGCCGCCGCCGATGTCCATCGCCAGGCGCCGCTCGCCCGGCACGGCCAGCGAATTGGCCACGCCCATGTAGATCAGGCGACCCTCCTCCTCGCCCGAGATGATCTCGATCGGGTAGCCGATCGCCTGCTCGGCGGCCGGCAGGAAAGCGGCGGAATTTTTGGCGATGCGCAGCGTCGAGGTGGCCACCACGCGCACCGCGTCGAGCCGGTAGGCGGCCAGCGTGACGCTGAAATTGTGCAGGCACTTGAGCGCGCCCTGCATGGCCGCCTCGGTCAGACAACCCTTGGCGTCCAGGCCGGCGGCCAGGCGGATCGGCTCGCGCAGGCTTTTCAGCACGCGTATCGTCTCTCCCTCATGTTTGCCTATGTGCAGACGAAAACTATTCGAACCCAAATCGACTGCTGCGTACATGCCTTGCCTCTGTTTCAAAAAAAGTATCGTGACGACGCGACGACGCGGGGCACGAAAATCCCACTACGGTAACGGCGCAATGTGACGCGCTGATGACGCCGCGCACATCTTACAGCGCCAGCGCGACCGGCGCCGCTTCGCTGACGCGGTTGCGCCCGTCCCGTTTGGCCTGCTGCAGCGCCGCGTCGGCGCGCGTGAACAGGCTCACCGAACTGTCGTCGGCCAGGATGCTCGTCACGCCCAGGCTGGCCGTGAGGTTGATCACCGCGCGCTCGGACTTGACGGGCGTGGCCACGATGGCCGCGCGGATGCGCTCGGCCACCACCACCGCCTCGACCAGATTGGTGCGCGGCAGCAGCACGGCGAATTCGACCCCGCCCAGCCGGCCCAGCTGGTCGCTGTCGCGCAGCTGATGCTTGCACACGTCGACCAGCGTGCGCAGCACCGTGTCGCCGACCGGGTGGCCGTAGCCGTCGTTGACGCGCTTGAACTGGTCAAAGTCGAACACGATCAGGGACGTCGGCAAACCGGGCCGGCGCGCCAGCGCCATCCAGGGTGCCAGCAAACTGAAAAAGCCGCGCCGGTTGGGCACGTCGGTGAGCGCGTCCACCACGGCCAGGCGCGCTACTTCACTTTGCAGTTGTTCGCGCGTGAGCAGCAGGAAGCCGAAGCTGGTCAGCAGCATCAGCAGGTACAGCGCGCCGTAGGACAGCGACTGCACCAGGGTGCTGCTGATCCAGACCCAACCGTCGGGCATGCCGCTCACCAGCAGCGCGCGCGCCGCCACCAGCATGCTCAGCAGGCCGGTGGCCAGCGCCAGAAAGCGCCGCAGCATGCTGGCCGCGCGCCAACCCAGCGCCAGCGCGCCGGCTGCCGACAGGTAAAAGCCGGCCAGGATCAGCGACCCGGCCACCAGACGCAAGGCGCCGGCCACGTCGATCAGGTAGCAGGCCAGGTACAGCACGCAGGCCAAGCCCAGCAGCGGAAAACTCAGACGGCGCCAGGCCGGCCGCTCGGCCGCTTCCCACAGCGCGCCGGCTTCGAAGGCGACGCCGGCGAACAGCAGCGCCGAGCCGAGCGGAATCGACATCAGGTCCGGCACGATGCCGCGCAAATACACCAGCAGCCAGCCGGCCGCCTGGCAGCGCTTGGCGATCGCCCAGCTCGACCAGCTCAGCGTCTTCTTGCGTTCGTACTCAAAAAAGAACAGCACGGCGCACAGGCACAGATTGCCCAGCGCCAGCGCCAGTACCAGTGTTTTTGTATCCATGTCATCCCAGCCGCGGTAAGGAAGAAAGGCCGACGCACGGATGCGCGCAAGGCCTGTCCGTGACAGCGGCGGCGCTAAATTTCGTGCTCAACGTTGGTGCTACCGTCGCCGATGATCTTGTTCGACCAGGCTTGGGTAAAATAGAACTTCTGCTGCTCGGTCGGGGCGTCGATCCAGAACACGATCAGGGTGCCCTTGTGGTCGTGGATCTGCGCGAATTTATCGATCAGCTCCTCATCGCCCGCGGCATCGGCCAAGGCCACCACAAAACCGTAGACGCGCTCGAGGCGCTCGATGCGGTCCGGCTCGGTCAAGCTGTTGGTTGCCGTGATGGTCGGGTGATCTAAAAACATATGCTCTCCGTGGTGGCCGCCTGGGTGTCCCGCGCGGCGCCGGGTTGACGATGCACTGGCGCCCGGCGTACGTGCTGCCTACAACAATGTACCTTCAATTTTTTGCGCTGTAAATTAAATGTCGCGCCAGCGCTTCGGCAAGCGGCGCCTCACGCGGCCAGCTTAGCAGAAAGCAACACTGTTCAACAAGCGATCGCCTTCCCCGGCCGGCGCGATCGCTGCAGAGGTCGCGCGTCGGCCACGCTTCCAGCTGTGCGCTACGCACTGGTGGTTTAACGCTTGCACGAAGTGGAAGACTTCCATTCACGCCACCTCGCGCTAGCGTTGCCGGCGCGACGTTCGCCGTCGATCTAGCACGCGCCCTTCAAATAATTCCATGCAGGGGCAGACGCCAATGTTGCCCTGCCAATGCATGGGGGCACGTACTTGCATGTATATTGCATCAACATTAATTCTAATTGAAGAAGTTCACCTTGGAATCCCTATGAAAAAATGCTTCCTCGTAGCCTTGCTGCTCCCATTCGGCACGTTCTCGTTCGGCGCCGACAAGACTCCTGATCAAAGTGTTCTCATCCGGACCGAGGATGAAGAAATGGTATCGGCTATCGCACGCGCACAGGCGTCATTGGATGACTTTCTTCGGATAGACAAGACTCGACCGTTCGGCGCGTCAGGATTCAAGCTGAAAGTGCGCATCTCCGACGGAAACGGTATTGAACACATGTGGGTCACACCATTTGAACAAACCAGCATTGGTTTTGTCGGCACGCTTGCTGACACGCCGGATTACGTAAAAAGCGTCGTGTATGGACAGACCATCACCTTTGGTCGCGCCGATATCACGGACTGGGGCTACTCTCAAAATGGGAAACAAAAAGGCAGCTTTACTGTGTGCGTGATATTTAAGCATATGCCCATTGCAGAAGTTGAAAAATATCGACGAGACTATGGCTTTGAGTGCTAGCCGAACCACAACGACATCGGTGCCGTACAGACATTCGCGACTAGACGTCGAGACAACAAGGTGTGTTCATGTGGCGTCCCCGCTCAGCTGGACATTAATGCGCCTAAGGCGTATAGTCAACCTATGTTTACCGTCGTCGAAACGCTCTTGTTCCAGCGCCAGTGGCCGCATTACTGGACAGAAGACGAACGGGGTGACTTCGCCGCTTACATCGCTGAACATCCCAACGCTGGAGACGTCGTGCCGGAGTCCGGCGGCATTCGCAAAGTGCGTTGGGGACGAGCAGGTTTGGGAAAATCCAGTGGCGTTCGGGTCATCTACTTTACCCGCAGCAAAGTGGGTGAACTGGTCCTGCTGACGCTGTGTGCGAAGTCAAAGACCGACAATCTTACCGGACAAACATTGAAGGAGATCCGCCGTGTCATCGAAGAGTAAGCCCCTTGACTCGTTTGCGCTGGCCGAGTATGAAGCGACGCGCGATCTCGCGGCGGAATTGCTGCTGTCGGTGCGCGAAATGAAGGCCGGCCAGGTGCATATTGTTTCGTCGCCGATCATCGAGGCGCGCAAGAATACCGGTCTATCGCAGTCCCAGTTTGCGCTACTGCTGGGGGTCTCGGTACGCACGTTGCAGGGCTGGGAGCAAGGCCGCAAGCAACCAAGTGGCGCGGCCCGCACGCTACTGGCCATTGCCAGTACAAATCCGAAGGCGCTGTTGGCTGTTGCGGGCAAGTGAGGCGCGCCGAATCCGAACACATTACCGTGACATGGCGAACGGTATCGACAGACAGACGGCATGGCACTCTCGAATCGAGAGGACGTGACCTGGTAATCAATTCCCTTAATTGAGCCAAAGCCCCCATGCATGTGACGCAAACAGAGCGATTAAGCCTACGGCGCATGTGCGCTGACGACGCGCCGTTCATGCTCGCGCTACTGAACGCGCCGTCGTGGCTGCGCTTCATCGGCGAGCGGGGCGTGCGGACCATCGCCGACGCGCAAAATTACATACTCAACGGGCCGGTCGCGATGTATGCGCGCCTTGGATTTGGTTTCTATATCGTTGAACTGACAGCGACTGGCCATGCCATTGGCATTTGCGGCTTGGCCAAGCGCGATTTTCTCGACGACGTCGATATCGGCTATGCCTTGCTGCCTGAGCATTGTGGCAACGGCTACGCCTACGAGGCGGCTGCGGCCGTACTGGACTACGCAAAGGCGAACTTGAACTTGAAACGCATCGTCGCCACGATGCGCCCTGGCAATCACCTATCGGCGAAGCTTCTGCTGAAACTGGGGCTGCGCTTTGAACGCATGGTGCCGCATCCCGATGGCGATCGCGAGCTGGAGTTGTTTGCCATCGATATTGCGTAAAGCGTGACATCGCCGGCGCGAATTTGCGCACGCCGGCACGGCGCGCGTACCGACGCCGCGATAGGTGTCGCACGGCGTCAACCGGCCCAGCAGCGCATTGGCACCATGCGCTTGCGCGCCGTCCTACCCAGGCAACGCCTGTCGACTGGCGCGGCGCACGCGGTATACTCGCCACAGCCCGGGCGCTTTGCCCCAAGACTTTGATCGGCCCCGATGCCAGCCTGCCCCGACAGCCCTGCCCCAGCCACAGCGGCATCGAACGCGCCGCAGGTGCACACGCGCGCCGACCGGCGCCGGCTGGAATTTTCGCCGGGTAACGTGCAAAGCGAGATGAGCCTGGCGCACCCGGACGCGCTGGTGCTGGCCTACGCGCGCGCGATGATGTGCTTCACGCTGTTCAAGCCGGCCCCGCGCCACATCCTGATGGTCGGGCTGGGCGGCGGCTCGCTGGCCAAATTCTGTTACCGCTACCTGCCCGAGGCGCACATCACGGTGCTCGAACTGCGCGCCGACGTGATCGCGCTGCGCGAGCAGTTCATGGTGCCGCCGGACGACGCGCGCTTTCAGGTGATCCACGCGGACGCCGTCGATTACCTGCGCCACACGGTCAACAAGGTCGACGTGCTGCTGGTGGACGGCTTCGACGCGGCCGGCTTGCCGCCGGCGCTGGCCAGCGCGCGCTTCCTGGCCGATTGCCGGCGCGCGTTGCGCCCCGACGGCCTGCTGGTGAGCAATGTGTTCAGCTACGACGCGCAGTACGCGCTGATCCTGCGCCGCCTGCACATCATCTTCGACAACCGGGTCTGCTGGTTCGATGCGATCGCCGGCAACAACCACATTCTGTTCAGCGTCAACGGCCCGTTGGATCGGCGCAGCAGCGCCCCGTCCAGCCGCGCCATGCGCCTGCAGCAACGGCTGGCAGGCCTGCACGGCCTGGGCCTGGGAGCGCTGAACCGGCTGCTGGCGCACGCCGTCGTGCG
This sequence comes from Burkholderiales bacterium, assembly GCA_038207625.1. Classification (GTDB taxonomy): domain Bacteria; phylum Pseudomonadota; class Gammaproteobacteria; order Burkholderiales; family Burkholderiaceae_D; genus JBBQZO01. The sequence goes on from JBBQZO010000013.1 coordinate 98,124, forward strand.
CTATCTGGCGTGGCGCTGAGCGGCTTGCCCGCCACACCAACATTGTGGTTATGTAACTTTTTCGCAAGAGCAAGCATTTTTGTGACACACTGGCAACGCCTCTGACGGCGCACCGCGCGTGCGCCTACCCTTCCACCAAGGAACAGACCCATGCTGCCTCGCCGTCTGCCGTTACGTTTTGCCCTTGCGGCCAGTTTGACACTGTGCGCCGGCCTGGGCGTGACTGCCCTGCTGTTCGTTGGCGTCAGTCATCTTGAATACGACAAGATGACGCTCGCTTTCCAGCAGCGCGCCAATTTGCGCGTGGCCGCCGTGCACCAGGGGCTCGACGAGGCGGTCGAAGTGCTGACCGTCACCAATCAGCTGTTTTCCAGCGTCGCGCCGGTCACGCGCGCCCAGTTCCACGACTTCACCACGCCGCTGCTGGCGCGCCATCCGTTCATCGAAGCCTTCAATTACCACCGCATTGTCGCGCCCGAGCAGCGCGCCGGTGTCAAGCTGGCGCTGCGCCAGATCGCCAGCGGCGGCGCGCCGACCAGCGACGCCGCCAACCAAAGTGGCGCCATCGCGGCGCCCTTGTACAGCTTCATCGACTACCTCGAGCCGATGCAGGACAACAGCGACGCGTTCGGTCTGAACCTGTCCGGCGACCGCCAGATCGGCGCGGCTCTGGCGCGCGCCGTCGCGCAAGGCCATCCGGCGGCCACCGAACTGCTCAACCTGGGTTCAGAGCGGCAGACCCGGCGCGGCTTCGAGGTCATCATGCCGGTGTACCGGCCCGGCGCGCCGCTGGGCAGCGCCGACGAGCGCGAGGCGGCGCTGATGGGCGACACCGCCGCCATCATCCACGCCGGCGAGCTGGTCCAGCTGATCCTGGAACGGGGCGGTCTGCTGTCCGATCCGAGCATCCACTTGTCGGTGTTCGCCAGCGCCGTGCCCGACCCGGCCCGCCACGTATTCGGCGGCGCCGACGCGCCCTCGGCGCCGCTCGCACCGGGCCTATCGGGCGCGCTGGCGCGCTGGCTCTCGTTCGACTACCCCGACCAGTTCGCGCGCACGCTCGACGTGGCCGGCCAACCCTGGCATGTGCGCGTCACGCTGACGCCGCGCGCGCTGCTGGCGGACCACCTGGGATCGCTGTCGACGCTGGTGTGCGGCGTGCTGTTTAGCCTGCTGATGGCCGCCTTCGTGCATACGCTGGTGCAGCGCTCGCGCCGGGTGCAAAAGCTGGTGGACCAGCGCACAGCCGACCTGAAACATTCCAACCGGCGCCTGATCGACGACGTGGCCGCGCGCGCGCGCACCGAACTGGCGCTGCAGGAAAGCGAGCAGCGCTTTCGCCACCTGGTGACCATGTCGTCCGACTGGTACTGGGAGCAGGACGCCAACTTCCGCTTCACCCTGATCACCGGCGGCAACATCGCCAAGGCCGGCGCGCTGCTCGGGCGACTGATCGGCAAGACGCGCTGGGAAACCGTGCCCGGCATGGTCAGCAGCGACTGGGGCCGCGCCCACATCGAGCTGGTGCGGCGCCACCAGCCGTTCAGCGCACTCGAATACACCGTCATCGATGACGCGGGCCAGACGCGCTGGGTCAGCATCAACGGCGAGCCGCTGTATGACGGCGCGGTGTTCAAGGGTTACCGCGGCACGGGCGCCGATATCACCGCGCGCAAGCGCTCCGAGCAGCGCATCCACCATATCGCCCACCACGATGTGCTGACCGGCCTGCCCAACCGGGTGATGCTCAAGGACCGGCTGCACCAGGCCATCGGCTACGCCCAGCGCAGCGGGCGCCCCGTGTGGGTGATGCTGATCGACCTGGATCGCTTCAAGTTCGTCAACGACAGCATGGGCCACAAGGCCGGCGACCTGCTGCTGCAGACCGTCGCCGCGCGCCTGCTGGCGGCGCTGCGCGAGACCGACACCGTGGCGCGCCTGTCGGGCGACGAATTCGTCGCGATCCTGATCGAGCAGCCGCAGGAATGCCTGTCGGTGGAGATCGTGCAGCGCGTGATGGAGGCGGTGGCGCGCCCCGTGCTGTTGGACGGCAAGGAGTTCCAGGTCACCTGCAGCATCGGGGTGGCCGCGCTGCCGCCCGGTGGCGACGCCAGCCACCCGCTGATCGAACACGCCGACATCGCCATGTACCGCGCCAAGAAACTGGGGCGCAACAACTTCCAGTTCTATACGCCGGCGATGAACGAGGAAGCGCTCGAGCGCCTGCGCATCGAGACGGCGCTGCGGCACGCGCTCGAACGCGACGAATTCGTGCTGCATTACCAGCCGCAGGTGGATCTGAACAGTGGCCAGATCGTCGGCATGGAGGCGCTGCTGCGCTGGCAGCATCCGGAGCTGGGCATGGTGGCGCCGCAGCGTTTCATCGCGCTGGCCGAGGAAACCGGCCTGATCGTGCCGATCGGCGCCTGGGTGATGCGCAATGCCTGCCGCCAGAACCAGGCCTGGCACGACGCCGGCCTGGGTTCGCTGCGGATGGCCGTGAACCTGTCGGCGCGCCAGTTCGGCTCGAAGACGCTGGTGGCCGACATCGCCGCCGTGCTGGCCGAGACAGGCTTGCGCCCGGCCTGCCTGGAGCTCGAGCTCACCGAAAGCCTGTTCATGAACGACGTCACGCTGGCCGTCGAACTGCTGCACAGCATGAAGGCGCTGGGCGTGAACATCGCCATCGACGATTTCGGCACCGGCTATTCGAGTCTGTCGTATCTGTCGGGCTTCCCCATCGACGTGCTCAAGATCGACCGCTCGTTCGTCAACGAGATCACGCGCGACCCGAACGACGCGGCCATCGTCGACTCGATCATCGCGCTGGCGCACAACCTGAAGCTGGCGGTGATCGCCGAAGGGGTCGAGACAAACGAGCAACTGGCCTATCTGCGCCGGCACGGCTGCGACGAAATGCAGGGCTATCTGTTTAGCGCGCCACTGCCGGCGGCGCAGTTCGAACTGCTGCTGCGGCGCCACCTGGCCGACGCGGCCAGCCTCGACGAATGCCTGGCCGCCTAATTCGCACGCCAATGCGGCGCGCTGTCAAGCTGAATATTTATCATGACAAAATAGCCACCGTCGATGTAAATCGCATATCATTGCCGTGCGCGCCGCCTGTGGCGCCCAATCACCGAGGATGGACATGACCGGCCAGCACGCCCCCGAGCAATGGAATGACTATGCGGCACGACGCACTGACTTGCGCACTCGCGCCATCGTCGATCAGGCAATCGCCGTGATTCCCGAGATCGGCCTGCTGCAGGCGGCCAAATTCCTGTCCTCGATGCGCGTGCCGCAAGAGGTGGCCATGCGCGCGCTATGCTATCCTCAGCTGCGCCGCAGCCCCCTGAACGCGCGCTAGCGGCATTCATCTTCGCGGCGTGCGCGCCGCTTTCCGAAAGGTTCCTCATGAAGTGGAAAGTCCTCGCCGCCGCCATCGTGTTTGGCATGGCGACCTGCGCCCAGGCGGTCACGCCCGAGCAAGTCAACAGCTTCACGCTGGCCAACGGCATGAAGTTCATCGTGCTCGAAAGCACCGCGATCCCCAACGCGAACATGTATACGTTCTGGAAAGTCGGCTCGCGCAACGAGGCGCCCGGCATCACCGGCCTGTCGCACTTCTTCGAGCACATGATGTTCAACGGCTCGAAAAGCTACGGGCCGAAGATGTTCGACCGCACCATGGAAGCGCAAGGCGGCTCCAACAACGCCTCCACCAGCAACGACGTGACCGTCTACAAGGACTGGTTTCCCGGCGCCGCGCTGGAAACCATCTTCAAGCTCGAAAGCGACCGCATCGCGCACCTGACGATCGACCCGAAGATGGTGGCCAGCGAACGCGGCGTAGTGCTCTCCGAGCGCAGCACCGGGCTGGAAAACTCCAACGTGCGCATGCTGCAGGAAGAAGTCAACGGAGTCGCATTCCGCGCCCACCCCTACTCGTGGTCGGTGATCGGCAACGAGTCCGACATCAAGGCCTGGACCCAGGACGACCTGGTCAATTATTTCAAGGTCTACTACGCGCCCAATAACGCGGTGGCGGTGATCGTGGGCGACGTCAAGTTCGACCAGGTCAAGCAACTGGCCACGCGCTACTTCGGCGCCATTGCCCAGCGCGCGCTGCCGCCCAAGGTGCGCACCGTCGAGCCCGAGCAAAAAGGCGAGCGGCGCGTGTTCGTCGCCAAGGAATCCGCCACGGCGGCCAATCTGATGGTGGCCTACAAGGTGCCGGCGATCGACGATCCGGACCACTATGCGCTGGACGTGTTGCAAAGCATCCTGGCCGAAGGCAAGACCTCGCGCCTGTACCGCGCGCTGGTCGAGCAGCAACTGGCCACCTCGGTCGGCTCGGACAGCATCGACGGCTTCGATCCCGGCCTGCTGTATCTATACGGCGTGGCCGCCAGCAAGGTCGAACCGGCCAAGCTCGAACAGGCGATGCTGGCCGAAGTGGCGCGCCTGATCAAGGACGGCGTCACCGACGACGAGCTGCAAAAGGTCAAGAACAAGAAGCTGCTGGACCTGTACCGCGAGCAGGAAACCATCAACGGCAAGGCCCAGCAACTGGGGCAATATGAGGTGTTCTTCGGCGGCTACGCCAAGCTGTTCGGCGCGCCGGACGCTTACAAGAAACTGAGTCCGGCCGACATCCAGGCGGTGGCCGCCAAGTACCTGAAAAAATCGCAGCGCACCGTCGGCGTTCTCGCCGCAAAGGAGGACTGAGCATGAAGCGATTGATCACCACCGGTTTGCTGGGCGTGGCCAGCCTGGCGCAAGCGGGCGAATTCCGCCTGCCCGCGTTTGAAACGACCACCCTGCCCAACGGCCTGACCGTGTACCTGATGGAGCGCCACGAAGTGCCCTTGATCGCCGTGCGCGCGATCGTCAAGGCCGGCTCGGTCAACGACGCCATGCACGCCGGCCTGTCCAGCCTGACCGGCGACGCGCTGTTGCTGGGCAGCGTCAGCACCAGCAAGGCGGTGCTGGACCAGGCCTTCGACTTCCGCGGCGCCCACCTGGCCGGCGCCAGCAGCGCCGAAACGAGCAGCGTGGCGGCCGACTTCGCGCGCGACGACGCGGCCAAGTTGCTGCCACTGTTCGCCGACATCGTACAGGCGCCCGGCTTCGACGCGGCCGAGCTGGACAAGCTGCGCGCGCGCAAAGTCAACGGCCTGAAGCAGGCCAAGGAAAGCCCGCGCAACGTGGTGCAAAACTATTACCGCAGCATGTTGTTCGGTGCCGGCGCCTACGCCAACCCGTCCGGCGGCACCGTCAGCAGCGTGGGCGCCTTGAGCCGCGCCGACGTGCAGAACTTCCATCAGCGCTTCTACCGTCCCGACAACGCCGCCATCGTGGTGGTGGGCGACTTCAAGGCCTCCGAGATGCGCGCCCAGATCGCCGCGCTGTTCGGCCAGTGGCACGCCAGCGGCGCGGCGCCGGCCGCGCAGGACAACGGCAAGGTGCAGGCCGACAAGGCGCGCGTGTGGCTGGTCAACAAGCCCGACGCGATCGAAACGACCTTCCTGATCGGTGGCCTGGGCATCGCCCGCAACGATCCCGACTACGTGCCGCTGCAGGTGCTCAACACCATCGTCGGCGGACGCTTCACGTCCTGGCTCAACGACGAGCTGCGCGTCAATTCCGGGCTGACCTATGGCGCGCGCAGCGAATTCGCCACGCTGTCGCAAACCGGCACGTTTGCCATTTCCAGCTTCACGGCGCTGCCGAAGACGGAAGCGGCGCTCGACCTGGCCCTGAAAACCTACCAGCGACTGTGGGACAAGGGCATCGACGCGGCCACGCTGGCATCGGCCAAGGCTTACGTGAAAGGCCAGTATCCGCCCCGTTTTGAAACCAGCGGCCAGCTGGCCGGCCTGCTCGGCGAAATGTTCGCCGCCAAGGTCGGGCGCGAGCAGATCGACAATTTCATGAAAGACGTCGACAGCCTGACGCCGGCGCGCGCGAAACAGCTGGTCGACCAGCACTTCCCGCGCAAGCAACTGCAAATGGTACTGGTGGGCAAAGCGGACGCGATCCGCAAGATCGCCGCCAAGTACGGCGAGGTGACCGAGCTTGACATCAGCGCGGACGGCTTCGCGCCCGTGGCCAAATAAGCCGCAAACCCCGCGACGCGTGAAAATAATTAGGGTCAGAGTAGAATTAATTTGCAACAGTTGCATATTAATTCGACTCTGACCCTATTTAATTGGGTGACCGGGCTCGGCATCAGCGCCGCTGGCCAAATGAGCCGCAAGGCCGGCAAAGTGTTGCCGCAAATAAGATAGGGGTCAGAGTTTTTTTGTGCGGTTTTATCGCACAATACTCTGTCCCCTATTTGTTTGCGGTAACACTCACCACAAGCGGCAAATTATTTGATTCTTTCCTGCGCCTCGATATCGGCCAGCGACTCGCGGCCCTTGGCGGTGATTTCAAAGCCGCCGCCCTCGATGGGCAGCACATGCGATTTCTTGCCCAGGAACAGGGCCACATCAGCATCCAGCGCGGCCGCAGGATCGGCCGCCACGGCGCGCAAACCCAGAATGCAGCGGCGCACGAACAACAAGGTCACCGCCTTTTCGGTCAGGGCCAGCGAACCGTCACGCCCATAAGCGACCAATTTCAGGCCCGACAGGCGTTTCACATTGCGCCCCACGCACGCGGTCACGCGGTCGTGCTTGGCACCGCGCCGTACTTGCTCTAGCGCATCATATTCGTCTGTCGTCAGTTTCTCGTTCTTCATTGCCACTTTCCAGGTAAGCCCACTCGGCCCACATGGTAACCGCGTCGCCCCCGAACGGCAACCGTTAAGCGCGGCCGGCGTGGCCGCGCGCACTCACGATAAGGCGCGTATGGCCAGCCAGATCAGGCCGATGGTGGCGAATGCGCCTATCACCAGCATCGCTTGCGCCGGCTTGGAACTGAGCACCGAGCTGCGGCCAAGATAAATTTTATTGTGTAAAGAATTGCCCATCATGTTCTCCCCGGAACAAACACCTCATCGATGACCCATTATAAAAAATCTCTCAAAACACCGTTGTGACGGCCGACACATTCCCCCTCATTTTGTATCCATAAAGCAACACTGCACATCAAATTCTATTGCGCGCCCGTCGCCCGCGCGCACTGCTACCATCACAAGATTGACGGGCCGCCAAGTAGGCCCGCAGGCCGGTCCGGCGCAACGATGCAGCCGGGCAGCAGGCGCAGCATCGCACCCAAAAAAAGGCAACGACCATGAAGCACACATCATCATCCTTTCCCGACCCGGCCCTGGCCCATGCCCTGCTCGACGAAGCGGACATCGGCAGCGGTGAACGCGGCCCGGGCGATCACGAGACCGACCTGCTGATACGCCAGATTCCCCTGCTTGAGGCAAGTGAACTCGATGGGAGCGAGTCCGACGACGCTGACGCCGCCTTGCAAGACGACGCCATCGAAGCGGACCTCGACGTCGGCGCGCCCGGCCACAAAATCGAACAGGACCAGTCGCTCGAACGCGATGAGCCGGACTTGCAACTGGACGCGCTCGACCCGGTTCCGCCCAAGGGCACCTGACGCAAACCGCCAACCTTGACCGGCCCCGGAGTCGGCCGGGGCGGTTCGCCAACGGGCGCATGCGCCGGCGCAGGCTGGTCGTCCGTGTTGGGCACCGGCGGCGATAGCGGTGGCTCGTCAGGCTCAGGGCGATGCAGTGCGGTCACGCGCCCGTTCGGCCCGCTGATGCGACCGAGCAATAAGGGGAACAGTCCGGCCTGTGCTGGCGCTTTCATCGCTGGCTCTTTCTTCCATCGTGGAAAACAATCGTAGCAAGCGCCGGGCGGCGCACCTTTATCGCACATCAAAACCGGCTTGCATTTGAGCCCGCCGATGTCATCTGATGTATCGTTGGTGTTTTTGATCACGGAGTCGCCGATGCCAGCCTTTGTCATAGCCCAGTGCATCAACTTGCGCGCGCGCCACAGCGCACGCCCGCGCTGACATGTGCGGACGCCTCGACCAGAACCACACGGCCGTGGAATACGTGGCTGCCATGCACTGGCCCCACCAGGCGCCCTTGTTCGGCAGCGCCGCCGCGCCCAGCTTCAATGCCCCGCCCGGCACCTATCGCCCGCTGCTGCACCGGGTTGACGATGCGCTGGCGGTCGATGACCTGTACTGGGGCTACCGGGCCGCCTGGGCGGTCGGCAAGGTGCCGGTGGCCATCAATGCGCGGCGCGAGAAACTGTCCAACCGCTACTGGCAGCCGCTGCTCAAGCACGGGCGCGCGATCGTGCCGGCCGACGGCTGGTACGAGTGGACCGGTGAGAAAGGCCACAAGCAGCCCTGGCATATCCACCTGAAAAGCCGCGAACCGCTGTTCATCGCGGCGCTGGCCGCGTTTGGCCCGTTCAAGGAGCACGCGGCCGAAGCGGGCTTCGTGTTGATCACCGCCGACGCCGAGGGCGGCATGGTGGACGTGCACGACCGCCGCCCGGTGGTGTTCTGCGCGGCCGATGCGGCGCTGTGGCTCGATCCGGCCCTCACGCCCCAGCAGGCCGAGCAACTGAGCCATGCGGTGGCACTGGGCGCCGACCACTTTGACTGGTACCCGGTCGACAAGCAGGTGGGACGCGCCGGCAACGACGGTGCGCAACTGGCCAGCCCGATCGTCCTGCCGCCAGCCTGACAAGGGAGCGCCGCCGGTGCGCGCACCGGCCGAGCGTGCCGGTTGAGTGCGCCCGCGTGTCGATTGCAAACCGTGCGCAGACAAGCCGTTGAAAGCGTTTGCCAGCCAAGCGGCGCCGCCAAGTTGTTACGTCAACGTCAACGTCAACGGGAACGTCAACGTCAACGGGAACGTCAACGATAACGTCCCGCGGCGTGGGCAATTTGTTGGTCAACGTTGATGTCCACGCTGGACAGGAGCTCGACTGCAACATCGTCGAGGACACTGCCAGGCTGCGTTCTTGCTGCGCACAGTGCCACCAGTTGCCGCTCGCGTTGCCCGATGAGTTCGACAATTTGCGGCCAAAACAATCCGATCATCGCGACCAGCCAATGATTGATCGATGTCGTCGGCAAGTGGCTGATGTGGAAATCGCGCAGCAAGCCCAGCGTGGCTTCCGCGCTCAGAAGGTGGTCGCCCGTCACCCATCGATTCACGGTAAATAATGAGGTTGGGACGCCCTTCGGGTCCACACCGATGCACAGCAGGCTTGCCGTGTTACTTGCCGTCGCAGGCGTGCCTTCCAGGTTCTTCAGGAAACGCGATTCTGCCGCCGGGTCGATTCTGTGAGCGGCGTCAGTGCGCGCGAACAGGTGAAAATGTCCATGTTCGGCCCGATCAGGGCGATCCTCGGGCGAATGCGAATGGTAGAAATATTGGTAGCCCGAACCGGGGTCGATCACATCCTCAGGCGGATAGTGCAGCCACTGCGTTGGCGGCGCACCGGCCAACAGGGAATCGAGCAGGTGGGCACGCTTGCGCGACAATTGCGTATAGCAGGCGAGCAGCGCCTGCGCCGAGGCCGACATCCGGTCCAGCTGGCCCACTTGATCCAGTTGGCCCACCTGGCCGAGCCGCCCCAATGATGCCGCACCGAGGCGCTTGCGGGCGATGCTGCGCTCACGCTCTGCCGTCACGCCAGTCCTTTCATGCGCCGATTCGACGCTGACCGGTGCGATGTGTCGCAGCGGTACCGCCCGGCGCCGGTAATTAGCAGCCTATTTGACGGCTCATTTTTTGGGTGCGCACTTGGCGGCGCATTTGGGCGCGCATTTGGGCGCACATTTGGGCGCACATTTGGCGGCGCTTTGGGCCTCGCATTTGGCGCCGCACTTCGCACTTGCCTTCGATTTTTTTTGCTTGACCATATTGGCCGAGCTACACTTGGCCGCGCAAGTGACAGGCGACGATGCCATATTGGCCGCCGCGGCTGGCAGTGCCAGCGTGGCCGCGGTCAGTGCGGCGATGGACAGCTTGGACAGCGTCGATTCCATGTCTTTTCCTCGTATAGTTGCCATTTTCGCGCGCGCACAACGCCGCGCTGCCATTCACCATCGCCACGCCAACACGGCCATCGGGCAAGGAAGGTCGTCGGGCAATTCGTCGTCACCGGTCAAGCGCACGATGCGCGCCTTGGCAATGCCGCTCGCACCGCTGGCGCCGTCACGCCGGCGTCGGTTGCTGGCAGCGCGCTTCGTCCGCGTAACAAGTTACGAATAACAATCTCGACGATGGTGCGTGAATCATACACTGAATGAAAAGCCCATCAACATGTGCCAACATCACGTGCCCTGTCACCGTGGCGAGTGGGCCGGCGCCAATCGCTTGCATGCAACGGTGGGGGCGACATCACGTCCACCGGCAGCTACGCGGCGCCCTGCGCCAGCGCCAGCGCGACGGCGTCGTCCACGCTCAGGTCGCACAGCGTCGCCGTCGGCAGGCCGGCCAGCGCGGCGCGCCGCAGCACCATCTGCACCGGGGTTTTCAGGCGCGCCAGCAACAGCCGCTTGCCCTGGCCGGTGACGGCGGCGCAAAAGTCGCGCAGCGATTCGACGCTTGAGCTGTCCAGATCGGGCGACTCTTCCAGGCTGACGATGACGGTGTGCGCGTCGGCGCCGGCGCTGGCGATGCGCTGGCGCGCCTGCGCCAGCACGCGCTCGGCGTTGGCGAAGAACAGGCCGGTGTCGGGCCGCAGGATCAACACACCCGGTACCGGCTGCGCGTCCGGATGGGCCACCGTGCTGACGAACAGGTGGCCCTGGCCGAGCCGCCCCAGCACCGTCACCGACGATTCGGCCAGCCGGCGCAGCAGCATCAGCAAGCTCACCGCGATGGCCGCCAGCAGGCCGTCGAGCACACCCAGCACCAGCACCGCCAGCACCGCCGCCACCACTACCACGCGGTCGCGCCGCCACGTGAAGTAAGGGATAAACACGGCCGGCCTGAGCGTGTGGCTGACCGCGTGGATGACGATCGCCGCCAGCACCGGCTGGGGCGTGTAGGCCACCGCCGGCAGCAGCGTCAGCACAATCACCAGCAGCGCCAGCGCGGCGGCCCAGCCGGCCAGGCGCGAGCTGGCGCCCGCCGCCTCGTTGGCCGAGGTGGCCGAATAGCCGGCGCCCACCGGCATGCCGTGCAATAGCCCGGACACCAGGTTGGCCATGCCCAGCGCCAGCAGGTCGCGGTCGGGCGCGACACTGTCGCCGTGGATCAGCGCGAAACTGCGGATCGCGCTATACGACTCGGCGTACAGGATCAGCACCATCGCCATGCCCAGTTCGGCCGTGCGCAGCCACTCGGCGTAGGACAGGGCCGGCAAGCTTGGCCGCGCCAGCTGCACGTCGATGGTGCCCACCAGCGCGATGCCGTAGTGGGCCAGATCGAGCCACTTGCCGGCCGCCACACCCAGCACCAGGATCAGCAGGCCGCCTTGCACGTGGCGCACGCGCGCGCACACGAACAGCACGGCCAGCGCCAGAGCGCACACGGCGGCGCCGGCCAGGTTCCAGCGCGCCACACCGTTGCATAATTCGGCGACGTAGCGGATCAGGTCCGCGTGTGCGGGGTGCACGCCCACCACGCTGGCGAACTGGCGCAGGATGATCACGATCGCCAGACCGAACGCGAAGCCGCGCAGCACCGGTCGGGCGATGAAGTCGGACACGCCGCCGATGCGCGCGAAGCCGGCGACCAGGAACAACAGTCCGGTCACAATCACCAACCCGATCGCCCCGGCCACGCGCAGCGTGTCGTTGCCTGCGGCCATGCTGGCCGAGGCCGACGCCAGCACCGCCGCCGACGACGAGGTGGCCGCGACGATCGCAAAGCGGCTCGTGCCAATCAGGCCGTAGCACACCAGCCCGGCGAACAGCGCCAGCACGCCAGCCTGGGGCGGCAAGTTGGCGATGCTCGAATACGCCACTGCCTCGGGCAGCAGCAGGCCGGCCAGCACCAGCCCGACCAGCAGGTCGGACCAGCACACGCGGGCCAGCCAGTTCGGTGGCGCGGGGGCGGCAACGGGTTTGTCGGCGTTCATCTACAGCAGCGCGATCTGGCCGCACCAGCCGGGCAGGTAGCGCGCCGGCTGGCTGCGCGCCAGTTTGCCGGCCTTGGACAGCGCTTTATCGAAATTCTCTGCCAGCAGACTGGCGGGCAGCTCGGCGCGCAGATAATCGGCCCACAGAAATTCGCTGAACGGTGTGACGTCCTTGGCAAAGCCGCCCGCGCGGCGCAAGGCGCCCGCCAGGCTGCGGTACGGGTCGTCCAGCAGCTCGCCCAACCGGCCGGGTATCATGCCGAAATCGCGCCGCTGGCCGTCGCCATCATAGGGGTGGGCCCACTGGTGAAAATCCATGACGCGCCAAAACGCGTCCGGCGCCAGCCAGGACAGATCCTTGAGCATCAATACGCTGACCGTCTTGACGCCCTCTTCTTGCAGCGCGAGTCCAAAATGGTGATGGTCGACGACGTAGAATTGATTCTGTGGACCGAGGATGGCGGGGAACCAGTGACTGCTCAGCGCCAGCGTGCGCGCTTTCTTGTCCAGGCCACGCCATTGCTCGCGTTTCAGCGCGACCTCGCGCTTGCCGACCGTCAGCTGGGTCGGATGTAGTTCGGCCAGTCGGGCACCCAACAATTGGGGACGCGGATGTTGCATCGGGACTCTCCGGTGAACGATATAAACGGTATGCGTCAAATCGCGCCACCGCCACCGCATCAACCATACCAGAGCGAAGCGGAAATCGCCACCCGCCAGACTAAGCAATCGACCAGATCAGGCAATCGAAACAATCTGCCGGATCAGGCATCCGGTCTGGCCGGACACGCCAAACGTCAGCGCGTGTCGGCCCGACCCGCCCTTGCCTAAGCGTTCTTCAAGCCCCGGTTTCGCTAGCGCCGTCGATCTGACAAATTTAGCGAGCTCGCGTCAAGCAAATTTCCGTGCCTGACTGTTCTGGAGAACCAATCGAATGACACTCACCGACAACCCGACTTTGAACGACGACAGCGCCCAGCTGCGTGCTCGGTTACGAATCCAATTTTGACCGCACCATGAGCAAGTGGGAGAATTTCGCGCTTGGCTTCACCTATCTCTCACCGGTGGTCGGCGTGTACTCGGTGTTTGCGATGGGGATGACGGCGGGCGGCCCGCCGATGCTGTGGAGTTACCTGTTGATCGGTTTGTGCCAGCTGATGGTGTGCCTGGTGTTTGACGAAGTGGCGTCGCAGTTCCCTATTTCGGGCGGCCTGTATCCGTGGTCGCGCCGGCTGGTCGGCAAACGCTGGGCGTGGATGGCCGGCTGGGTCTACGCGTTTGCGCTGAGCACCTCGATTGCGGCGGTGGCCGGCGGCGCGTCGTTTGTCAGCCAGCTGTTTGGCCTGGAACCCACGCCGCTGGCCAACGGCCTGGTCGCGATCGCGATGATCATCGTCACCACACTGATCAACCTGTCCGGCACGCGCTTGCTGGCGCAGATCGCCATGTTCGGCTTCATCTGCGAGCTGATCGGCGCGATTGCGGTGGGCGCTTACTTGTTGATCTTCGCACGCCACCAGCCGTGGAGCGCGGTGTTCCACGTGTAGGACGTATTCCAGGCCTGCGGCAACTATCTGTGGGCATTCGCCGCGTCGGCGGTGGCCGCCATGTTCTGCTACTACGGTTTTGAAGCCTGCGGCGACGTGGCCGAGGCCCCCCCCGACCCGAGCCGCATGATTCCCAAGGCGATGCGCATGACGATCTACGTCGGCGGCGCCTCGGCCATGTTGGTCTGCCTGGCGCTGATCCTGTCGGTATCGGACATGACGGCCGTCATCAACGGCACCGACAAGGAGCCGGTGGCCACCGTGCTGCGCGGGGCGCTGGGCGAAACGGGATTTCGGGCGGTGATCGTGGTGGTGCTGGTGTCGTTCGTGTCGTGCCTGCTCAGCCTGCAAGCGGCCACCAGCCGCCTGCTGTTCGCCTACGGGCGCGACCGCATGATCGTCGGCAGCGACTACCTCAGCAAGCTGTCGCCGCGCACCCACGTGCCGGTGGTGGCGCTGCTGGTGGCCGGCTTCGTCCCTGCCTTGCTGGCATTCGGCGGCATCTGGCTGCAGGATGCGGTGACGATCATCATCAGCTTCGCCGCGATCGGTATCTACATCGCCTTCCGGATGCTGGTGCTGGGCGCGCTGATCGCACGCGCCAAAGGCTGGCGACCGTCCGGCGCGCTCACGCTGGGCGCCTGGGGCCTGCCGGTAAATATCTTCTCGTTCGTTTTCGGCGTGCTGGCCATTGTCGATATGGTGTGGCCGCGCAGCCCGACCGAGGCGTGGTACGTCAATTATGCGATGCTGATCACCACCGCCGCCGTGCTGGTGGTCGGTCTGCTGTACATGGTCATCGCGCGCCCTTACGACCGCGGCAACGCGCCGGCCGGCGACGCGCATTTGCTGTAGTCGTCCCGCGTGCCACGGCCCGCCTCCCGGCGGGTCATTGCTCAGCCTGCGATCAGCGCCACGTCAGCGAGGACGGCGTGGGTATCAACGCCGGCGGCGCCATGCATCTCCACGCTGTCGAGCACCGCGTCGATTGCCAGCAGGATCACGAAGCGCCCGTTGACCTTGCCGATCCCGGCGATCAATTCGCTGCGCACGCGCGCCCCGAACACCGGGGCCGGCTCGATGTCGCGCCGGTCGATCTCCAGCACCGCATGCACCACGTCGACCATCACGCCCAGCACCAGCGGCACGCCGCGGTGCAAGGTTTCGACGATGACGATACTGGTGCGTTTGGTCACCTCGCTGTTCGGTTTACCAAAGCGCGCCGCCAGGTCCATCACCGGCACCACCGCGCCGCGCAGGTTGATCACCCCGCGTATGCAGTCGGGCATCATCGGCACGGCGGTGGTGCCGCTGTATTCGATGATTTCCTTGATACCCAGGATGGCGATCGCATACACCTCGGCGCCCGACATGAACGTCAGGTATTGGGTCGGTCCCTGGACCTGCACGTCAGCGCCGGCGCGGGTAGCGGGTAAATATTGGTTCATCGTTACTTTCTGATCGGTGCTTAGAAACGGGTGAAGTTGGCTTGATCGAGTTCAGCGTCGCCCAGCAAGGCGCTGCTCGATGAACCCACCGCCTTGCCGCCGCGGCTGCTCAACACCGTCATCTTGGGGCGCGCCGCGACGTGCATCGGCACACTGCCGGCCACCTTGAAGAACGAGATCGTCTGCTGCAGCTCCTCGGCCTGGCTGCTCATTTCCTCGGCCGTCGAGGCCAGCTCTTCGGAACCGGCGGCGTTCTGCTGGGTCGTCTGGCTCAGCTGCATGACGGCGCTGTTAATCTGCGCCACGCCGGACGACTGCTCTTCCGACGCGGCCGTGATTTCCTGCACCAGGTCGGACGTCTTGCGGATATTGGGCACCATCTGGTCGAGCAGGCGGCCGGCTTTTTCGGCCAGCTCGACGCTGTTGGTGGCCACTTCGCCGATCTCCTGGGCCGCCACCTGACTGCGTTCGGCCAGCTTCCTCACTTCGGCGGCGACGACCGCGAAACCCTTGCCATGCTCGCCGGCGCGCGCCGCCTCGATGGCCGCGTTCAGCGCCAGCAAATTGGTCTGGTAGGCGATGTCGTCGATGATCAGGATCTTCTTGGCGATCTGCTTCATCGCCGACACGGTCAGGCGCACCGCCTCGCCGCCTTCGGTGGCCTCGATGGCCGCCTGCGCGGCGATCGCGTCGGTGACCTTGGCGTTCTCGGTGTTTTGTGAAATCGACGCGTTCATTTCCTCGACCGAGGCGCTGGTCTGCTCGACGCCAGCGGCCTGCTCGCTGGCCGCCTGCGACAGCGACTGGGCGGTGCCGTTGACCTGCTCGGACGCGCTGGCCAGCGCCTGCGCGCCGTTACTCACTTCGGAGACCACCTGCGAAAGCTTGTCGACCATACTTTTCAGGCCGAACAACAAGCTGCTGGTGTCGCCCGGCCGGGTGGTGATGGCCAGCGTCAGGTCGCCCGCGGCGACGCTGTTGACCATCTCGGCCGTGTAGGCCGGGTCACCGCCCAACTGGCGCATCACACCGCGCGCGATCACCGCAATGGCGATCACCAGCGCCGTCAAGGCGCTCACGCAGGCTGCCACCATCAGCCAGACCGAGCGCGCCGCGTCGCTTTCCGCGCCGGTCACACTGTCGCCGGCCACCTTGACGTTCAGATCGACGATCTTGTCGAGCGTGACTTCGGCCGCGTGATAGGCCGGCAACGCGTCCGCGTATTGCTTGTAAAAGCGCACGAACAGCGCCTTCTGTTCCTTCTCGCTGGTGTTCTTGCTCAGTGCATCCATGGTGTCGGTGATCGCGCTGTCGAACACCTTCCAGGCGTCCCACTCCTTGACGAACTGTTTCCACAGCACGGCTTCGTCGGCGCTTTGCGGCAGCGGATCATAGATCTTCCAGCCCTTGTCCACACGCGCCCAGATCTCTTTTTTATCCTTGAGCAGCGCGGCGAAATTGGCGTTCGCCTTGTAGTCGTTCTCCCAGATCGCCGTCTCGAGCACGTTGGCTTTGAGCGCGGTTTGCGACTCGTTGACGATTTCCAGCCCCAGCACCGACGGCAGGCGGTTGCGCCCCACCTCGTTGATGTCGTGCTGGCCCTGGCGGATGCCGGCCAGGCCGATCAGCGAGGTGGCCAGCAAGGCGCAAGCGCTGATCAGCGCGATCAGCACCAGCTTGGCGCGCAAAGTCGTGAAGTTCATGGCGTATCCTTTTTCGTGATTCAGTGTTTAAGGCAGGACCAGTTTCTGGACTGCGGCGACCAGCACTTCCGGACGGAACGGTTTGACCACCCAGGCCTTGGCGCCGGCAGCCTGGGCTTCGCGCTTTTTTGCTTCCTGGGTTTCGGTGGTGAGCATGATGACGGGCGTAAAACGGTGGTTCGGGCAAAGCTTCAATTCTCGAACGAAGGCGATGCCATCCATCTGCGGCATGTTCACGTCGCACACCACCAGGTGGATTTTCTGGTGACCGAGCTTGTCGAGCGCGTCGGCGCCGTTGCAGGCGTCAACGACCTGGTAGCCGGCGCTTTTCAACGCGATGCCAACGGCCTGGCGCATCGATGGGGAGTCGTCCACGATCATGATCATCTTGCTCATTGGCGTCCTTTAGAAAAACGTGACTTCGTCGGCCGGCGCGGCCAGCGCCAGCGCGCCGTGATGCAGCGCGCGCTCCTCGGCCATCGCATACGTCTGTTCCAGCTCGGCCAGCAGGCGCGCCGCGTCGATCGGCTGCAGCGCGCGCGTGCGCTCGCACTCCTGGCCGTTCTGCGCGAGCAGCTCGCGCAGGCGGTCGATATTGTGTTTGACGTGACTCATGATCTGGCTCACGCGGTCCTGGAACTGCAGCTGCATCAGCGCTTCGCCCACTTCCGATTTGATGCCCATGCTGTGGTCCTTGAGCTGCTCGGCCGACGCCACCAGCGCGTCGGTGACGCCGCGAAAATCGCTCAGCACCGCGCCGATGGCCCGTTCGGACGCGTCGGCCGCACGCCCTTCGCGCGCCATCGCCAGTTCGGCCGCCGCACAGGTGGCCTCGATGGCGTCGCTGATGACGCCGACCTTGGCGCCGATGCGCTTGCCCGTGTCGGCCGACAGATTCGACAGCGCGCGCACCTCGCGCGCGACGACCGCGAAGCCGCGTCCCTGCTCGCCGGCCCTGGCCGCTTCGATCGCCGCGTTCAGGGCCAGCAGATTGGTCTGCGCGGCGATGCGCGCCACGTCGGCGGCCATGTCCTGCAGTTCGCGGATGAACTGGTCAAGCCCCTGCACCTTGCCGTGCATGTCGCTCTGGCTGGCAGTGGCGGCGCGCAGCGAGGCCACCACCGCTTGCAACTCGCGCTCGCTGCTGGCAAACACCGCCACGAGCGCATTACCGCCGCCGCTCTCGTCCATCGCCGAGGCGCGCACCGCGTGATCGAGCTGGTCGACGATGCCGCCGAACCGCGCCGTCAGCGCCGTGACGGCCGTTTCCATCTGCGCCATCGAAGCGCCGATGTGGGCCGACCAGGCCGGCACCACCTGTTCGCCCAGCTGGCGCCGGCTGGTCAGGTAATCGCCCAGCGTGCCGCGCAGCTGCGTGCGGGCGGCACCGGCGTGGCGCGCGATGGCCGCGCCGGCCAGCAGCCACAGCACGGCAAACACCAGGCCGGCCGCGCTGGCGCCGCTAAACACCAGCACGGCCACGGCCGCACCCGCGCCCAGCATCAGCGGATATAACTCGGTGGAACGGGTTTGCAACGCACTGATCACTGTAGGCTCTCCAAGACTGTCGATACGAAATGTTCAACTGATAACGCGGCAGGCGCACGCACCGCCACGCCCGTCGCCACTGTAAGCAATCGATCACTTGCTGTCATTTGTACTTTGGTACAGTGGGCTTCGGGCAGGCGTTTGTACCAAAGTACAAATGACGGAGCCGGCGCGCTGTCCTAGAATGTGCTCATCATTGGCCAGCCGCGGCCAGCGCCCCCCTGAAAGGAGCACCCGGATGTCGAGCATTCAGATCACCAGCGCAATCGCCCTGATGCCCGGACAATACGCGGTGGGCACAGCGGACAGCCGGATCCACACGCTGCTCGGCTCCTGCGTGTCGATCACGCTGTGGGACAGCGTGCGCCGGATCGGCGCCATGTCGCATTTTTTGTTGTCGCGCAGCGGCGCCACCAAGCCGGGGGCGCAACTGGACAGCCGCTACGGCGAGGACGCGCTGACGCTGATGCTGCTCGACCTGGCGGCACTGGGCGTGGCGCCAGCCGACTGCGAAGCGAAGATTTTCGGCGGCGCCACCATGTTTCCGGCGCTCGAAGCGCGCCGCGGCGACGGCGTGGGACGCCAGAACGGCGCCATCGCCCAGCAGCAGCTGCGCGAACACGGAATCAGGATCGCCTCGGAAAGCCTGTACGGACTGGGCCACCGACGCATCGTGTTCAATGTCGGCAGCGGCGCCGTGTGGGCGCGCCAGGATGCGCCCGACGAGGCGCGCCCCGACGCTGCCGGCGCGCACGGCGGCGGGCTGATCGCACTGCCGCGCGCGCGCGCGCTGCCCGCCCTGCAAACGCGCATGGCCTGACAGCGCGCAGGCTCGCGTGCGGGCAAACGCACCGACCTGCGCGACGCTCTATCGATGCCGCCCATCAATCGATTGGCGGCGCCAGACGGGACTGCAGCACGCCCACGCCAGCATCATCTTCCATCGTTCGTTTGCTGGAAACAGCGCGATGTCCCCGGTTTGCAAGCAGGTCCGGTGCCACGCACGGGAACTCCAGCACGAAGCAGGTGTGGCCGGCGTCGCTGTGCGCACCGATGCGCCCGCCCAGCACATTGCTCACCAGGTTATGCACGATGTTCAGTCCCAGTCCGTTGCTGCCCTGTCCGAATTTGGTGGTGAAGAAGGGATCGAACACCTTGTCGATGTGCTCGGCGGCGATGCCGGCGCCGTTGTCGCTCACGCGCAGCGTCAGCTGGCCGGCTGCATCGGCGTGGGCCGCCAGTGTGATGGCGCCATTGTCGCGCTGTCCGAAGCCGTGCAACAGCGCGTTGAGCACCAACTGGCTGACGATCTGGCACAGCACGGCGGGATAGTTTTCCATCGCGATGCCGGGCGCCACTTCGATACGCAGGCTGGCCCTGGCCTCGGCCAGCGCCGGCAGCAGGCTCGCCTTGATCTCGTCGAGCAGCGTGGCGAGATCGAAACAACTGCCGTGCGCACTTGGCTGGTCGCTGGCCAGTTGCTTGAAGCTGCCGATCAGGCGCGCCGACTTGTCCAGATTACGCAGCAGCAGTTCGGTGGCGGTCGACGCGTCGATGACGTAGCGTTCGATGTCCGAACGGCGCAAGCCAGCCTGCATCAGGGCGGCGAATTCGCGCGTGCGCTCGGCCAGCGTGCTGGCGCTGAGCACGCTGTTGCCGATCGGCGTATTCAACTCGTGCGCCACACCGCTCACCAACGCGGCCAGCGCCGCCAGCCGTTCCGAGCGCAGCAGTTGGGCGCGCGCCGCGCGCAACTGCGCGAGCGTGCCGGCCAGCTCGTTGTTGGCCGCGCCCAGCGCGTTCTGGGCGCGCGCCAGCCGGATGTGCACGCGGGCGCGCGCCAGCACCTCTTCGCTCTGATAGGGCTTGCCGATGAAGTCCACCGCGCCGCACTGAAAGCCCTGCACCTTGTCCTCGGTATCGTGCTGGGCCGACAGGAAAATCACGGGAATGGCGGCCAGCGCCGGCGTCTGCTTGAGGCGCCGGCACACTTCGAAGCCGTCGATGCCGGGCATGCGCACGTCCAGCAGGATCAGTTCGGGCGGGCGCGACTGCGCGCTCCACAGCGCCAGTTCGCCGTTGGGCGCCTCGCGCACGCTGTAGCCGTCCTGGCGCAGCAGTTCGGTGAGCAGGCGCAGCGAAGCGGGCGTGTCTTCTACCACCAGGATGTCGCCCTGGCCGACTGGGTATTGCTGTGTCATGTCGCCTCTCCTGCAAGGTCGTCGTCCGCCGCGGCATCGCCCAGCAGCTGCCACAATTCCATGTACCGGTAGGCGTCGAGCATGGCCTGGATACGCGCCACCAGCGTCGCGTGCTGCGGCGCCAGCGTCGCCAGCAGCGCGCCCGCATTGCCCAGGTCGAGGTCGCGCACGGCCAGCATCAGCGCCTTGCGGGCCGGCTCGGGCAGTGCGCCTAGCTGCTCGGCGCACAGCGCGCCCGCGTCCGGCGGCGCGCTGACGCTAAGCACTTCGCGCCGCACAAAGCGCATCTGCAGCACGCTTTCGAGCGTGTCGAACAACGCCTGGCGATCGAGCGGCTCGCACAGCAGCGCGGCGGCGCCGGCGGCGACGATGGCGGCGCCTTCATGCTCGCCGCCGGGCGCGCCAAACATCAGTACAGGTGCCGGCGCGACGGCGCGCAGCGCGCCCATCAGCGCGATGCCGTCCTGGCCGCCCACCTGGCGCTCGATCAGGATCAGCGCGATGTGCGCGTGTTTCATCAGACCAGCCGCGCTGGCCCCGTCGGCCGCTTCAAGCACGATGAAACCGAGTTGCTTGAGCAGCGCGCAGCGCCCCGCCCGGCGCAGCGGGTCGTCGTCCAGCGCCAGCACCGTCTTGCCCCGTTCATGCTGGGCCAGTTCGGCCACCTGCCCCAGTTGCTGGGGCGCGCCGGCCAGCGTTGTGTCGTGCAGCACCTCGATGCTGAAGGCGAATTGCGAACCGGCGCCCAGCTGCGAATGGACGCCCAGTTCGCCCCCCATCAGGCGCACAAATTCGCGTCCTATGCTCAGGCCCAGCCCGGTGCCCGACTGCATATTCGGCGCCACCGCCTGTGTAAACGGCAGGAAGATATGTTCAAGGTCCGCAGGCGCGATGCCGATGCCGGTGTCGCGCACGGCGAACGCCAGCGTAATCCGGCCCGGCTGGCCCGGCCGGCACGTCAGCGCCAGCGTGACGCTGCCTTGCTCGGTGAATTTGACCGCGTTCGACAGCAGTTGCTGCAGCACCTGGCGCAGCTTGGCGCCGTCGGCCTGCACCAGAGCGGGCACGTCGCTGCAGTCGTACACCAGCGCCAGCGCCTTGTGCGCGGTGCGCGGGCGGATCGCGTCGAGCAGCTCGTGCAGCAGGCGGTTCAGGTCAAGCCGCTCGAGCTGCAGCGGCACCCGCCCCGCTTCGAGCTTGGACAGTTCGAGCACGTCGTCGATCAGCGTGAGCAGGTGGCGTCCGGAGCGGTTGATGATGGCCAGATTGCGCTTTTCCTCCTCCTGCATGCTGGTCGAGGCGGCCATCAGCTCGGAAAAGCCGATCACGCTGTTGAGCGGAGTGCGCAGCTCGTGGCTCATGTTCGACAGGAACACGCTCTTGGCGCGGCTGGCCGCATTGGCCTGCTGCACGGCGACCGACAGCGCGGCGGTGCGCTGCTGCACCAGCTCCTCGAGGTGGTCGCGGTACAGCAGCAGCTCGTGTTCGACGCGCTTGCGCTCGCTGATGTCGACATAGCTGCCGCGCAGCAGGTGGCGCCCGGCGGCCGGCAGGCGCACCGTGCTCACCTCGCAGGGAAAATAGCGGCCGGCCAGATCGTGCATGGCCCGTTCAAACACCAGCTCGTTGCCATCGAGCGTGCTTTGCGCATTGCGGGCGATGCTGTCGGCCGAGTCCGTCCCGTCGGGCTGGCGCAAATCGTAAAAATCGTGCGGCCCGCGGCACAGCAATTGCGCGCGGCTGCAGCCGAATAACTGTTCTGCCTTGCTGTTGGCGTCCACGAACAGGCGCTGTTCGACGTCGTACACGACAATCGCCTCGGGCGCGTTCTCGACCAGCACGCGGTAGCGCGCTTCGCTTTCGCGGATCGTCAGTTGGGCGCGCGCCAGACTGCGCCGCTGCAGCAACAGGCCGGCCAGCATGCCCAGCAAGGCGAGGAACACGGCCAGCGTCGCCAGCACCAGCGCGCGGTGCTGCTCCCACATGGTCGCCTCGCGATTGACGAAGATCGTGTCCGGCGGCAGTCTGGCCGGATCCGCACCCCAGCGCTTGAGCTGGACGCTGTCGTACATCGGGGTCGGTCGCAAGGTCAGCGTGCTGGCGTCGGCCGGCAGGTGCGCGCTGCCGGCCAGCAGCGCCAGCGCGGTGTCGGCCAGTTGCGCTGCCTGGCGCTCCAGATGCAGCACCGAGCCGCCCAGCGGACCGCGTCCCATCACGGTACTGTAGAGCACAAAGATCGGTGCGTTGGCCAGCGTACTCAGACGCTGGGTCATGTCATACGGGGTCACGATGTGACCGTCGACGTCGCGGTTGATGCCGGCGCTGAGGATGATCGTGTTGCGCGGCAGGTGGGCCGCCTTTGCCATGATCGCCTCGACGTTCAGCGTGTCGGTGTACTCAAAGGTCAGCCGCCCGCGCCACGCGGCGGCGCTCTTTTCAAGCTCGCGTTTGACGATCTGGTCATTCGCGCTCGCGCCGACCGCCACCAGCACGTTTGTGGTGGCGGGGAACAAGGCCAGCGCCTGCCGGAGCGTGCCCTGGTTGTCGACGCTGCTGCTTTGCACCAGCAGTGCGTGACTGGGTGCCGGGCGCGTCGCGGCCAGCGTCGCGCTCATCGCCAGCACCGGCGCGGCGGGCGCAAACTGGGCCAGTTCGCCCAGCATGAAATCGAGCGCCGGCTGCTGGATCGCAACGATCAGGTCGGGCGGCTTGGCGCGGTACTGGATTTCGAGCGACTGGCGAATGCGCGCCTTCGCTTCGGGGTCGGTATTGCGGTTCAGGTTGAGGAACTCGACCGTCACGTGTTCGCTGTTGACGCCGCCGGCCACGACGACGTCGAGGAAACTGCGGGTCCAGCTGTCGATGCCGGGGCGGCCGTAGCCGTAGGGGCTGAGGATCAGAATCTGGCGCTCGGCCATGGCGGGCACCGCAGGCCGCTGGACGGCGTCGGCATGGGCCGCGCCCTGCCCCAGCAGCACGATCGCGCAGGCACGCACACACCGGGCCAGCGCGGCGCGCAGCGCTGCACGCCACGCGTTCGCGGCCGGGTCGATCACACGCCGCGCCCTGTCCATTGCTGCATTCATGGCAACGACTGTAGAGCGTCACAACGGGGCTGTCACTTGTCCTTTGGTGCTATCGGCGGGGCCGCCGGGCGCGCCGCCAGCAGGCCCAGTTCGAGCCCCATCTGAACCAGCTCGGCCACCGAGCCGGCTGCCAGCTTTTCCATCACCGCCTGGCGCTGCGCCTTGACGGTGCGCTCGGTGTTACCCAGCGCAAAAGCGACCTGTTTGTTGAGCATGCCCTGGATGACCATCGCAAACACCTCGTGCTCGCGCGCGCTGAGCGTGTGAAAGCGCGCCAGCAGGCCCAGCTTGCGGGTGCGCTCGGCGTGCGCCAGCGCGTAGCGGCCCATGGCGCGCTCGATCGCCTCGAGCAAGTCGTCCTTGGCGATCGGCTTGGACAGAAAATCCTCGGCGCCGGCCTTGATCGCGCGCACGCTCATGGCGATGTCGCCATTGCCGGTCAGGAACACGATCGGCAGGATGCTGCCGCTGCAGCCCAGGTGCTGCTGCAACTGCGCGCCGGACAGGCCCGGCATGTTCATGTCAAGCAGGATGCAGCCGGCCGCGTTGGCCGTGTCGCTGGCCAGAAAGTCCTCGGCCGACGCGTAGGCGGCCACCTGATAGCCCGATGCGCCCAGCAGTCGCGTGAGCGCGGCGCGCAGCGAGGCGTCGTCCTCGACGATGTGGATCAGCGCGGGCGCGCTCATGCGCTCGCCCCGCACAAGGGCAGGCGCAGCCAGACGCAGGCGCCACCGCCGTCCACATTGGCCGCGCCGATGCGCCCCCCGTGGGCCGCCACGATGGCCGCGCTGATCGACAGACCCAACCCCATGCCGCTCGCCTTGGTGGTGAAAAACGATTCGAACACCCGCTCCAGTGCGGCCCCGAAGCCGCAGCCGGCGTCGCGCACCGCCACTTCGGCCTCGCCCTGGCCGTGCCGTTTGACGTCGATGGCGACGACGCGCAATGGCGCCGCGGTGTCGCTCATCGCATCCATCGCGTTCATGATCAGGTTGATCATCACTTGCTGCAGCTCGATCAGGTCGGCCGTCACCCACAGCTGGCCGTCCGGCGCCGCCAGCGTCAAGGCGATCTTGCGCAGGCGCGCCTCGCTGGCCAACAGCGTCATCGCGTTGCGCACCAGTTCGTCGAGCCTGAGCGCGCCCGGGCTGGATTCGGATTTTCTGAGCAGATCGCGCATGCGCTGGATCAGCGCGCTGGCGCGCAGGTCGTCGCGCCGGATGTCGGCCAGGATCTCGGCCACGCTGGACAGCGCCGGCGGGTCCATCTTCAGGTACAGCTCGGCCGCCTCGGCGTTGCTCATGATGGCCGCCAGCGGCTGGTTCAGTTCATGCACCAGCGCCGCGCCGTACACGGTGGCACTGGCGTTGCGGTTCATGTGGGCCAGTTCGGCCAGGCGCAGGCGCGACTCGCGCTCGGCGATGTCGCGGTGCTGGCGCTCGGACAGCAGCGACAGCTGGGCCGCCGACAGGTCGCGCGCCTTGGCCTCGACCAGTTCCTGCAGGTGCTCGTTCTGATAGGCCAGCTTGCGTTGCAGGCGGCAGATTTTGAGGTGCGCGTTGACGCGCGCGCTGACCTCTTCGAACTGATACGGTTTGGAGATGAAATCGACGCCACCGGCCTCGAAGCCTTTGATCTTGTCGTCCGGGTCGGTGTAGGCGGACAGAAAAATCACCGGCACTTCCTGCAGCGCGGCGACGGCCTTCAGGCGGCGGCACACTTCGTAGCCGTCCATGCCCGGCATGCGCACGTCGAGCAGGATCAGCTCGGGTGGCTGGGCGGTGGCGCTCCACAGGGCCAGCTCGCCGTTCGGTGCCTGGCGCACCCGGTAGCCTGCCGCGCTGAGCAAGCCGGTCAGCAGTATCAGCGATGCGGGTGTGTCCTCGACGACCAGGATGTCGCCGTGCCGATGCAGGGCCGCGCCCTCGTGCGCTTGCACCAAGCTGTTTTCCATTGCTGTCGCGCGCTCCGCGTTGCTGTCAACGGAACGATCATATACGGAAATGCACAGCGCCAATATTAATTATCTGTATCTTGGCTATAAATACAGGCAGTTAATTTCAGGACTGCGAACGGCAGCGTTCTGCGTCACGGTTTGCGGTAGATCGACGGCGCCACCGGCAGCACCGCGCTGCTGATGCCGTTCAGCGTTTCCGAATGGCCGATGCAAAACAGCCCGCCCGGCTTGAGCTGGGCCAGCACGCGCGCCACCACCTCGCGCTTGGTGTCGCCGCTAAAGTAGATCATCACATTGCGCAGGAAGATGATGTCGAACTGCCCCACCTGGGCCAGCGCGCTGTTGAGGTTCATTTGCATGAACTGGACCCGCTTGCGCAGCGCCGGCGTGATCAGCAAGGTGCCCGCCTCGGCGCGCTGCCCTTTCAGGCAGAAGCGCTTCAGGTAGGCCGGCGGAATGTGCTCGGTGCGCTCGAGCGGATAGTGGCCGCGCCGCGCGCGTTCAAGCACGCGCATGCTGATGTCCGATCCAAGCACTTCCCACGGGCGCTCCTCCATCACGTCCGCCAGCACCATCGCGATGCTGTAGGCTTCCTCGCCGCTGGAACTGGCCGCGCTCCACACCCGCAGCGGCGTGCCGCGCGCGCGCGCGTCCGTGGCCTGCGCACGCAGCATGTCGAAGTGTTTTGACTCGCGGAAGAAATAGGTTTCGTTGGTGGTCAGCAGGTCGACCGCCATCTGCATTTCGGCGCCGTTCTTGTTGCCGGCCAGGCTGGCGAAATAGGCGCCGTAACTGTCCATGCCCAGGTGCGCCAGGCGTTTGGCCAGGCGTCCGCTGACCAGCGACTTCTTGCTGTCGGCCATGGTGATGCCGGCCACATCGAAGATGAAGCGCTGGAACTGGCTGAATTCTTTGTCTGAGATGGCGACGACGGACATGCGCGCTTCCTTTGCGGATCAATGGGTTGCGCCGCACCGGGCGGGCACGGCAAGGCCAAGGTGGAGATCGTGAAAACGCGTGAGCCGCATGCACGATCCGTCCAGTGTAGTATCCGCAGAGCAATATCGCACCTGTACCTTGGTGCAATTGACCGCCTTGCTGATCGGCCAGCGCGGCGTTCTCCAGTTGAGCGACGCGCGGCGCGCTCGCAAGCTCGGCCTTGGCGCTGTCGGCGACGCGCACGAAATGGGGATTGCGCTGCTGGCCGCGCATCGCGAAGGACTGCCGCGCCTCCAGCGGCTTGCGCATGACGGCGCCGCCGCTGGTGCACCATGGGGCAGTGCGTTCGTCGTCAGAAACGCAGGCCGACAGGGTCGCGATGGAAGGCTGACGGCCCTCGGTGAAGGCACGGATCTGGCCGGTGGCGGCGACGTCCAGGCCCGACTGAACAACATAGGACCGCCCTGGCATCTCGGAAAGTTATGAAACAACGGTATTTCAAACGGTCGACGGCAGTATCGCAAAGTCTCTATCAAACTCTAAAATTTCTGCAAAACAGGGGTCTGTCCCCAATTATTCCAATGAGTTACCTTTGCAACATAGTCAGGCAAAATTAACCTGTATATTGATTTAACTTCTGACTCATTTGCAAATGAAAATGTTTCTCGCCGCGGACTAGCTCCAAATAACGCTATAAACTGGGCGTTTGAATTTTCAGCGCGTTGACTCATTATTGCGTTCATTATGCTAACACTACCGCCAGGACGCATTTGCGCACGTAAATCTTGAACATACGAATATTCAATTGCTTGCGGCGTACCCGCCGCCGGCGGGTGAGCGATAGACAAATCCACCACTTGGGCGTTAAATCCAATTGCTTTTAAAATACTATTTCTTGCTTTATCAGATCCGGTACCCAAATCAAACCCAACTCCGATAGTAGGATTTCCACTAACTGATACTAAAGTCAGTAGATCACCATGCCCCGGCGGCGGCCCTTCGGTGACCTTTAAGAAGGGCGTTCTCAAAGACCAAGTGCAACACCTTCTCCTGTAAGGTGCCGCCATGGCGAAAATTTACAAGCATTTGACTACCCAGGAGCGCGCCGTCGTCATGACGATGCGCGCCGACCTGTGCTCCATCCGTTCCATTGCTA
>JBBQZO010000014.1:0-125354 GCA_038207625.1 Burkholderiales bacterium
CGCTGGAAGCCGCCGTCCGGATGGGGCAGCGAAATGATCAAAGGGCTGGTGCCAGCGCCCTGATTGCGCTCGTGCGGGGCACCGGCGACCAGCGCTGCCATGCCGCGCTTGTCGAGCGTGGTGGCGTGAAAGCGGCGTGGCTGGATCGACGCGGGCGCGCCGCGTGCTGACAGCATGCTCACGGTGCTGAGCGCTTCTTGCCAGAACGTGCCATTTGCGGCGGCCGCGGCGGCGCGATTGGTCGGCTGGGCGGCCAGCGCGGCAGGGGCGGCGAAGGCGCCGGCCACTGCCAGGCACAGCACCAGCATGGTGCCGGCGCCGCGCTGCAGTTGCGGCGCGCTGTTGCGCGCAGAGCGCGACGACGGTGTGTTGGCGGATTTCGTTTTCATGCTGTTTCCTTAAGAATTTTTTGATTTTCTGGAAAGGATCGGTCTGACGTCAGCGGCACGGTTCGCGCCGACAGCGACGCCGAGATCGTGCGACGCACACTTGCCCTTGCGCGCTAGTCGCGCTGTGCGTGCGCTCAATTGCAGCGGGGCCGAACGGCGCCGTGTCAGGTGCTGGCGCGGCGCCGCATGACGGCGATACCGGCCAGGCCCAGGCCAAGCATCAGATAGCTGGCCGGTTCCGGAACGGCCTGCAGCACGCCGTCCTGGACCTGGACGACGATGTCGGCCGAGCTCGCATCGAGAAACAGGGTGTCGGAAAAGCTCAGCGCGCTGGTGCCGGCGCTGATGACGTTGAAGTCGAAGTGCGCCAGCGTGCCGGCGCCGCTCACGCCAGGGACCGCGCCGGTCAAGGTATTGAACGCATACGAAATGGTGCCGGCCGTGTTATCGAAGCTGCCGGTGCCGAAGAAGGTGCCGCCACCCGCACTGAGGAAAGCGCCTTCCGAACCAGCGCTCACTTGCATCACGCTCGGGTCGAACGACAGCGAGAACTGGTAGGTGTACAAGTTGCTGATGTCTGCAATGAGCACATCGACACCGGTCATGGCGCCGGGCGTGGCCGGATTCGGTGTGGCACTGACCGACAGGGTCGGCGTGGACGCGGCAGCCTCGAACGAGACCAGGCCTGACAACAGCGCGATACAAAGATGAGTTTTACAAGTTTTCCAATTCACCATGATGACTTTCTCCTGTGCCGATCGGCGGTATGGTCCGATGCGGAGGATCCGATCGGACAGTGTCCAACCGGTGCTTTTGGCACCTGCGGACCCTGTTATTTTTGGTGTAAAAATTGAAACTTCATGTGCGACAATTGTAGTATCACTTAATTAATTAATTATCACAAGCACCAGATTGTCAGATAGTGCAAAAATTGACACGCCGCAGTGTGAGACAGGCCAACGGCGCCTGTTCGGGCGCGCTGGCGCCGCCGAAACGACCGGCTCTTCATAGGAGGGAGGGGCTCAACAACGCTGGCGTCGCGCTGGGGCAGGGGCGATTACGCCAAGCTGGTTGTGTTGGATTTAGCGCACTGCGGCCCGCGTGCGCGGATGCCGCGTGCCAATCTGGCGTTGTGGAAATGAACTTGCCAGACAGCGCCAGAACGCCGCTTGCATGGCCAGGCCAGGACGCGTCGCGCACTGGCCCGGGCCGCTGTGCGGTCCGTCCCGGCTTATGGAATGGCCTGCGCTGGCGCGCTACCAGAGGCGGCCAGGATGGTCTCGATCATGGTCGACGAATACACGGCGCCGGACTGCTCGGTGGCCGCCATCATCGCCTTCCACAGTTGCGGGGATGCTAGCGGATAGTCGTGAAAGCGCTGGAAACCGCAGGCGTACCAGCCGCGGTAGCTCAGCACCGCATGGTCCAGTTGTCCACATTCGGCCAGCAGTTTATCGGCATGTTGGCGGGCCTGGGGCGCGCTCCAGATCCCGCTATGTTCCAGGGCGGCGATGGCCAGACTCTCGGCGCCGCCTTCGTGGATCCATGGCTCGCCCTCGCCGACGCCGCCGCGCAGCACATTGCGTTGCCAGATGTGGGCCATTTCGTGCGCGACGATCATGCGCACCATGTCGCGCATGGCGGGGCTGTCTTTTTTCAGACTGTTGCCTTCGACCCGGTACACCACCTGGCCGCCCAGCGCGCCGCCCTTCATCGAAAAGCCCGAGCTGTCGAAGCCGCCCACCGCGATCAGGATGGGGACGGGGCGCTCGAGCGTGCGCCCAAACGCCGTCGTGTAGTACTGCGACACTTTCGCGCTGGTCTCGATCATCACCTGTGCCAGCCAGTTTGGGGTTTGCGGATCGAGGATCAGGTTGGTCAGCCCGGCGCCCGGCTTGGCGGGGCCGAAATAGGCGTAGCCGTCCAGGTCCGGGGTGCGCAGCGTGGGCCACAGCACCGTTTCGCCGGCCAGACCGTGCATGGTCAGCGTCGGCAACATGTCGCGCTCGGCGCCGCTGCCATCCTGATGCACCATGCCTTGCAGGAAGCCCAGATAGAAGGCCGAGCCGCCGTCGCTGAAGCGGTTGATGGCTGCGTAGCTGCCCTGGGCGAACGGTTTGTAGGTGCCGATCTCCACGCTCAAGGTGGTGAACGGTTTGCCGCCCGCGCTGGCCAACTCCTTGCCGTCGCGTTCGACCAGCGTCACCCCCGGGGTCAGCACGCGCCAGGCTTTCTTGCGAAATTCAAGCACCTGGGCGGCCGCGCCGAAGTCGATCGCCGTGACCGGTTCGGCCATCACGTAGTCGGCGCGCCAGGTGTCGGTGGCGGTGTGGGTCAGTGTCAGCCGGGTGGGCAGCGCGTCCAGCGCCCACACATTCGACATACTCGACATGGCCAGTATGGCCAAACTGGCCAGGCGCCGACATAGCATCATGCACACACTCCCAATGTAGAGTGCAGCCGGGCACAGCGGGTCGCGCGGGGCGCCAGCTTGCGGCTGCGAAAAATTGGTTAATGTATCACAAAACAGGGCCTTGTCCACGTCGCTGGCAGGTCAGCGACGCGGCCGGTTCAGGCCCCAGCTTGGCGGCCTTGAGCAACGTGGCGTCAGGCGCGCAGCCGGTAGCCGGTGCGGAAGATCCACCACACCAGCGCGGCGCAGACGCTCAGAAACGTCAGCGTCATGACGGCGCTGACGAGCACGCTGACGTCGGCAATGCCGTAGAAACTCCAGCGAAATCCGCTGATCAGGTAGACCACCGGATTGAACAGGGCCACCTTTTGCCACAGCGGCGGCAGCATGTCGATCGCGTAGAAACTGCCGCCCAGGAAAGACATCGGCGTGATCACCAGCATCGGCACAATCTGCACTTTTTCGAAACCGTCGGCCCAGATGCCGATGATGAAGCCGAACAGGCTGAAGGTGATCGCCGTGAGCACCAGAAAGGTGATCATCCAGACCGGATGGGCGATCTCGAAGCTGACGAACAGGCGCGCCGTGGCCAGAATCAGCAGGCCCAGGATCACCGATTTGGTGGCGGCAGCGCCCACATAGCCGAGCACGATTTCGAACGGCGAAACGGGCGCGGACAGGATCTCGTAGATGGTGCCGGAAAACTTCGGCATGTAGATCCCGAACGAGGCATTGGCCACGCTCTGGGTCATCAGGGTCATCATGATCAGGCCGGGTACGATGAAGGCGCCGTACTGCACGCCACCCACCTGGACCATGCGCGCGCCGATGGCCGTGCCGAACACGACGAAATACAGCGACGTCGAGATGACCGGCGAGGCGACGCTTTGCATCAGCGTGCGCCAGGTGCGCGCCATTTCAAATTGGTACAGTGCGACGACGGCGTGCAGGTTCATGGTTCGCTCCGGACCAGATTGACGAAGATGTCCTCCAGCGAGCTCTGGCTCGACTGCAAGTCTTTGAAGTCGATGCCGCATTCGCCCAGCACGCGAAACAGGTCGGTGATGCCGGTGCGTTTGCTTTGCGCGTCGAAGGTGTAGGTCAGTTCATGGCCGTCGGCCGACAAGGCCAGCAGTTGTCCGGCCAGCGCGGCGGGAATCTGCGCCAGCGGCTGTTGCAGCTGCAGCGTCAGTTGTTTCTTGCCCAGTTTTTCCATCAGCGCCGCCTTGTTTTCCACCAGGATCAGTTCGCCCTTGCGGATCACGCCGATGCGGTCGGCCATCTCCTCGGCCTCCTCGATGTAGTGGGTGGTGAGGATGATGGTGACGCCGCTGTCGCGCAGCCCGCGCACCATGTTCCACATATCGCGCCGCAACTGCACATCGACGCCGGCGGTGGGCTCGTCCAGAAACAGAATCTGCGGCTCGTGCGACAGCGCCTTGGCGATCATCACGCGCCGCTTCATGCCGCCCGACAGTGTCATGATGCGCGCGTCGCGCTTGTCCCACAGCGACAGTTCGCGCAGCACCTTCTCGATGTGGGCCGGGTTGCGCGCCTTGCCGAAAATGCCGCGGCTGAGCGAGACGGTGGCCCACACGGTTTCGAACGCATCGGTACACAGCTCCTGCGGCACCAGCCCGATCTTGGCGCGCGCGGCGCGATAATCGGTGACGACGTCGTGGCCGTCGGCCAGAATGCTGCCGTCGCCCGGATTGACGATGCCGCACACGATGTTGATCAGCGTGGTCTTGCCGGCCCCGTTAGGTCCGAGCAGCGCGAAGATTTCGCCCTGACGGATGTCGAGGTTGATGTTTTTGAGCGCATGGAAGCCGCTTGCGTAAACCTTCGACACATTCTTGATGGAAATGATCGCTTGCATGCGCTTCCTTGCTAAAAACGAGAGATGAGTTCGATTGTAGGGCACAGCGTGGTTGTTCGCTTGCACACGCGGGCGCGACGCCGTGCGGCGCGACTATTTTTGCAGCGTCGCCTCTTCGAGCAACACCTGGTAGCGGTAGCCGGCGCCGAAATCCTTGTCGACATGGACTACGCCGCGCGCGGTGACGACCTGGCCCAGCGCAGTGCTGGCCGAGGTCGTCACCAGGATGTCGTTCGAGCCGTCCGCCTGGGCGCCGCTGCCGTCGCGCAGGTGGACCCAGTTTTTGCCCATCACCGCTTCGTTGAATTTGACGACCTTGCCGCGCACGCTGACTGTCTTGTCCTTCAATTCGCTGCGCCGGGTGACGATTTCGGCGACCGTGCGCGCGTCGGCGCCGCCCGCCTTGGGCACCCGCACGTCGGGCGCGCTGGGCACGGGCGCGCCCGCGCCTGCGCCGGGCTGGCCGAGGTCGCCTGCGAGCTTGCCAAAGACAATCTTGTCGAAGGTCTTTCCGAGCGATTTGCTCTCGAAATGATCCATCACCATCGCGTTCTCGATGCTGACTCGCGCGCCCACTTTGACGGGCGTCTTGCCAATCGCCGCCCAGGTTTCACCATCCTTGGTCTTCAGACGCAAATAGGTATAGGTGTTGACGTCTTTGACCTCGAGCACGTCACCTTGCACGGCGGGGCCGTGCGGCGACACGGGTTCTGTCGCCAGCGCCACGCCGGCAATGACGAGTGCAAGGATGGCTGATAGTTTCTTCATGGTGCGGGCACTCCGGATTGAATGGGCGGGAAAGGGCGCGGTGGCGCGTGGCGATGGGCGCAAGCTGCGTGCCACGCGGCGAGCTCATCATACCGCAGGCCACCGGGCGATGGGGCCGGCCCGCAGCGGGCGGGGCGCCAGGCGTGCGCCGCCGACTGGGCTACAGCAAGGCCTTGATTGCGACTTCCAGTTGTTCGACCGTGTCAACGACGCGGTGGGCGCCGTCGAACCGATGGTGGCGCGTCATCGCGTTGCGCACCACGATGCAGGCGATGCCCGCTGCCATGGCCGCCTGCAGGCCGCGCGGAGAATCCTCGACGACCAGGCACTGCTCAGGCGCCAGACCGAGCCGTTGCAATCCCAGCAGATACGGTTCCGGCGAGGGCTTGCTGTGCGTGTAGTCGCTGTCGGTCAGCACAAACTCGACGTGGCGCGTGAAGTCCGCACGCGCGTGGATGATGTCGAAATGCGCGCGGCTGGCGCTGGTGACGATGCCCATGCGCAGGCGCGCCGCGCAGCGCGCCAGCAGCGCGGCCATGTGCGCGATCGCCAGTTCGCCGGCGCCCGCCAGGTAGTGGCAATAGCGCCGGTTGCGCTCGTCGCGCAGCGCGTCGATCTGGGCCGCGCTGACGCCGCGTGCCTCCAGCAGATGCCAGGCGCCGCAATTGTCGGCCAGGTACCAGTCGAAGAACTGCTGTTCGCTCAGCGCGATGGCGTGTTCGCTGAGCAGGTCGCGGTTGACGGCGTAAAATAGCCGTTCGGTATCGACCAGCACGCCATCGTTGTCCCACAATATGCCTTGTATCATGTGCAGCTCTTTCTTGATGTGACTGTCGGCGCGCGGCGCGCAGACCCGAAGCCTAGCAAGCGTGGCCCGAATCGGCAAGGCGCAGCGCGCCGGATCACGCTACAGCACTTGCCGTCGCAGCCGCCGCAAGCGATCATGGCGCCTGAGCCGGCGCTGCCGCGCGCGTCAAACCACCACCCTGATTGCTGACATTGACTTCAACCCGCCCTCGTTGCCAGCGCTGCCTGCGCGCGCAATCGACCTGCATCTGCCGCTGGATTGCGCCGATTGACAACACCGTCGAGGTGTTGATACTGCAGCACCCGCTGGAAGTGGCGAACGCCAAGAACAGCGCGCGTTTGCTGCACCTGAGCCTGGCGCGCAGCACGCTGCTGGTCGGCGAGACGTTTCCCGCTGGCCAGCTCAAGGAAATGCTGGCGGCGCCCGATCCGGGCCCGGGCGGACGCCAGCGGCACACGGTGCTGTTGTATCCGGACACGCCGGGCGAGCAGTCGCTGGGCATTGCCGCACCGCCCGCGCTGGACGACGCGCTGCTGGTCGATCCGGCGCAGCTGCGTCTGCTGGTGCTGGACGCCACCTGGCGCAAGAGCCGCAAGATGCTCTACCTCAATCGGCTGTTGCAAACCCTGCCACGCCTGCCGCTGCGCGACACGCCCGCGTCGCACTACCTGATCCGCAAGGCGCACGCGCCGGACCAGCTGTCGACGCTCGAGGCAAGCAGCTATGCGCTGATGCAACTGGAGCGCAGTGTGGCAAAGTTCCAGCCTTTGATCACCGGCTTCGATGGCTTTGTGGCGCAACAAGCCAGTTACGTACCTCGACAATAAAGCGGGCAGGGAGCTTGATTGTGCGACGCCTAGCGCTTAAACTACTGTTTAAATATACAGTACAAGAGGGCCGGTGTGAGCCAATACGACGACAACGACGACGGACAGGTGATGTTGCCACCCCGGCCGCTGCACGCCCGCAAGGGGCGCGGCGCGGTATCGAACCTGCAAGGGCGCTTCGAGCGCGCCGAACGCGCGCAGTTTGACGACGGCTGGAGCGAGGAACACGAAGGCGACGCGCCGCCGGCCGGCAAAACGGTGGTCACCGACGAAATTGCGCGCACCATCCTCAGCCGCAACGCCTCGCCGGATCTGCCGTTTGGCGTGTCGATCAATCCTTATCGCGGCTGCGAACACGGCTGCGTGTACTGTTTCGCCCGTCCCACGCACAGCTACCTGGGCCTGTCGCCGGGGCTCGATTTCGAAAGCCGCCTGTTTGCCAAGGTCAACGCGCCCGAGCTGTTGCGGCGCGAACTGGCCAAGCCGTCCTACGTGCCCGAACCGATCGCGCTGGGCGTCAACACCGACGCCTACCAGCCCTGCGAGCGCGAACGCGGCCTGACCCGGCGCGTGCTGGAGGTGCTGCACGAATGCGAGCATCCGGTGGCGCTGATCACCAAGTCCTCGCTGATCGAACGCGACATCGACCTGATCGCGGCGATGGCGGCCAAGCGCCAGGCCATCGTCGCGATCACCGTCACCACGCTCGACCCGGCCATTGCGCGCACGCTCGAGCCGCGCGCAGCTGCACCGGCGCGCCGCCTGCGCACCATCCGGCGCCTGACCGACGCGGGCATTCCGGTCGGTGTGAGCATCGCGCCAGTGATACCTTTCGTTACCGAGCCCGAACTCGAGCAGGTGCTCGAGGCGGTGCATGCGGCCGGCGCCGTCAGCGCGCACTACGTGGTATTGCGCCTGCCGTGGGAAGTCGATCCCTTGTTTCAGCAGTGGTTGCAGGCGCATTTTCCCGAGCGTGCGCGCCGCGTGATGAACCGGGTGCGCGATCTGCGCGGGGGCAAAAACTACGACAGCGATTTCGGCACGCGCATGCGCGGCGAGGGCGTCTGGGCCGACCTGATCCGCCAGCGCTTCGACAAGGCGGTGGCGCGGCTGGGCATGGGCGATCGGAGCGGGCGCTTCGAGTCGCTCGACGCGTCGGCGTTCCGACGCCCGCTGATCGTGCCCACCGGCGCGGCGGCGGCGCGCGCCAACGTGTCCGGCCAGTTGGACTTGTTCTAGCCCGGCAGCGCGGATGCAGCCAGCGCCGGCGGGTGCCTGCCCGCATGATGCGCGCGTTCCAAGGCGTCCGCTGGGTGTGCCAGGGCGTCCGCTGCGCCCGCCTAGGCGCCTGTCGAGGTGATAACGAGCGGTCCGTTGTGGTGGCGACTCGGCGCTGCCGGTCGATGGTCGGAAGCGCCACGTTGGTGCCTGCCATGCGCAGCGCCGGCGCTGCGGACGGTCGAGTCCGACATGCTAAACTTGTTGGATGACTAGTCCAGATTTCAACTTACTTGCCGTACTTGATGCGGTGCTGACGGAAGGCAGTGTCGTCGGCGCGGCCAGGCGCTTGCGACTGAGCCCGTCGGCGATGAGCCGCGCGCTGGCCCGGCTGCGCGAGACGACCGGCGATCCCTTGCTGGTCCGGGCCGGGCGCGCGCTGGTCCCGACGCCCAGGGCGATCGAACTGCGCGACAAGGTCAGCGTGCTGGTGCAAGAGACCGAAGCGGTGCTGCGCCCGGCCGAGGCACTCAAGCTTAACGAGCTCGTCCGAACCTTCACGCTGCGCACCCGCGAGGGCTTTGTGGAGAACTTCGGATCGGTGCTGGTCGCGCGCGTGGCTGAACAAGCGCCCGGTGTGCGGCTGTGCTTTGTCCAAAAGCTCGACAAGGACAGCACGCAGTTGCGTAACGGGACGGTCGATCTGGAAACAGGCGTGCTCGCCAACACGATGGGTCCGGAAGTGCGCGCGCAGGCCTTGTTTCGCGACCGTTACGTGGGCGTCGTGCGCAGCGGCCATGTGCTCGGACAGGGCGAGATGACGCCGGCGCGTTATGCGGATGGGCGTCACATCGGCGTGTCGCTGCGCGGGCAGGACAAGGGCTTGATCGATGAAGCATTGAGCGCGTGTGGGCTGGTGCGCGAGATCGGCGTCATCGTCGGTGGCTTTCAAACTGCGCTGGCGCTGGCGCGCGATTCAGAGATGATCGCCACCGTTCCCGAGCGCCATACGGGAAATTTGCGCGCCGGTATGCATAGTTTTCCATTGCCGGTCCCGATGCCCGAATTCACCGTGTCTTTGCTGTGGCATCCGCGTCTGCATGCCGATCCGGCGCATCGCTGGCTGCGTGCGCTGGTGCTCGACAGCTGCGCAGCTTTTCGCTGACGCGCCGTGCCCCTTGCGCTGACCGGCGCGCCCGCCCGCTGTGGCGGCGCGCGGCGCGAACAGCATGGAATACGGCCACGTGCAGCCTTAAAGTATGTTTCTGTAGAGTCATTTTTCTGTTGTTGGCGTCGATTCATCGCGTGATCTGCAGTATTTCGTTCGCTCGATTAGAATGCGGCGATTGTTTTATTCTGTTTCGTGCCGTAGTACACTTCTTGCTCCCTTACCTGAGCGGCACGCCCTATGATCAATCCACCCAAAGTCGATAGCCTCGACTCACTACTCCCTTCCGAGCCCCTGTTGATGATGGGCGCCGGTCCCGTGCCGATCCCGCATCGGGTCGCGCAAGCCAATTCGATCGTCATCAACCATCTGGGCGACACGATGGCGCGCGTGATCGACCAGCTCAAGGCGATGGCGCGCTATGTGTTTCAAACCGAGTCGCCGTGGATCCTGGGCGTGGCCGGTCCCGGCTCGGCGGCGATGGAGATGAGCGTGTGTAACCTGGTGCGCCCGGGCACGCGCGTGCTGTCGATCTGCAATGGCTACTTCGGGCGCCGTTTCGCCGAGATGGCCAAACGCGTGGGCGGCGACGTCGAGGTGTTGGCCACGCCGGACGGCGAGGCGACCCAGCTTGCATCGGTGCGCGTCTGTCTGGAGCGCTTTCGTCCCGAAGTGGTGACGATCGCCCAGGGCGAAACCTCGTCGACGGTGTTCAACCGCCATCTGCCGCAGATCGCCCAGCTGGCGCGCGAATATGGCTGCTATGTGATCGTCGACGCCGTCTGCACGCTCAGCACCATGCCGTTTGAAATGGACAAGTGGCAGATCGACGCCGTTGTCACCGGCGGGCAGAAAGGCTTGTCGTCGATTCCCGGCGTGTCGCTGATCGCGTTCTCCGAGCGCGCCTGGCAGCGCATCGCCACGCGCCCGCAAGACCCGCCTCAGTGGTGCCTGGACGCCAAGCTGGCCGAGCAATTCTGGCACAACGCGTCGTACCATTACACCGCGCCGGTGTCGGGCATTCTGGCCTTGCACGAGGCCTTGCACCTGATCTGCAGCGAAACACTGCCGGAGCGCTTCGCACGCCACCTGCGCTGTTCGCTCGGTTTGCAGCGCGGCGTCGAGGCGATGGGTTTGCGCCTGTACGGCTCGTCCGAATCGCGCCTCAATTCGGTGGTCGGCATCGAGGTGCCCGAGGGCATCGACCGCGCTGAAATCTGCAAGCGCATCTCGGCCAAGTACCGGGTCGAAATTTCCGGCTCGTTCGGACTGAACATCGTGCGCATCGGCCAGATGGGCGAGCAGTGCCGCGCGCACAATCTGTTTCGCACGCTGCACGCGTTTGGCTCGACGATGAAGGAGTTGGGCGCCAGCGTCGACGTGGCCGCCGGCGTGGCCCAGCTCGAACGCGAGCTGCAAGGCGCGCTGTAACGGGCGTCACGCGGTCACGCCGAGATCGCTGCGCGCCCGGGCCGCGACGTCGCGCCACGTGCGCTATGCGGGCGTGCGCACCCGGGTGGCCGGAGCGCGGCTGGGCGAAACGGCGGCGCGCGGCAAGTGCGTTTGTGCGCATGCAAGCGAGGCCGAAAGCCATCAGTTACTTTTCCTTGTGGAAATAATATTTTAGATCGACCCGGACTGTGACATACTGATCACGACCGAATAGTTGCATCGCCTGCCAGTACAGGTAAGCTCGCCCGACCAACGCCCCGTCGACGAATGATGCATTGCTCTTCTTGCGCCCCCCAGATCCGCGCGCATCAACAAGGCATGGTAGTGGACGGGGAAGACGCGATGAATATCTACGATTGGAAGATTGGCAGCCGGCTCGGTCTCAGTTACGGGCTGTTGCTGTTGCTCATGAGCGGCACGACGGCGCTCGGTTTCTGGCTGTTGGGCGATTTGGGCGATGCCACGGACCGCATGCTCGCCGACGGCATCGGTATGGAGCGACTGGTGACGGACTGGCGTAGTTCGACCCAGTTAAATGGCGTGCGTTCGATCGCCGTGGCCGGCGCCGCCGCTGGCAGCGACACCGCTGCGATGGAACGCGATATCGCAGCGACCAGCCAACATATCGGCACGTTGACAAAGACGCTCGAAGCGCACCCTCGCAAGGCCGACGCGCAAGCCACGTACGACGCTGCGCTGGCGCTGCGGCGCGAATATGTCGCCGCGCGCGGCGCGGTATTTGCTGCCAAACAGAACGGCGATCTGCAACTGGTCGCCCGCCTGCTCACGACGCGGATGGAGCCGGCCCTGGCGAACTATCTGCTGGGCATGCAGGCGCTCGGCGAGCGCTACGCGAAAGATGCCACTGACGTCGTCGCCGACGTGGGCGCGCGCGACGTCATCGGGCAACGCATCTTGCTCAGTATCTGGTGCGCGTCAATGCTCATCGGGGTGGCTAGCGCGATCGGCATGACGCGCTCGATCAGCGTCCCAATGCGGCGTGCGATCGACATCGCCGAGGCGGTGGCCGACGGCGACTTGACGGGCAAAATCAGTGTGCGTTCACGCGACGAAACAGGCGAATTGTTGCGCGCTTTGCAGAAGATGAACGCCAATCTGGTGGGCATTGTCGGCCAGGTGCGCGAGGGCACCGACCTGATCGGTGTGGCGTCGCGCGAGATTGCCGACGGCAATATGGACCTGTCCAGTCGTACCGAGCAGCAGGCCAGTGCACTGGAGCAGACTGCGTCATCGATGGAGGAGCTGACGTCGGCCGTGCGCGACAGCGCCGACAATGCACGCCAGGCGCACGCCATGGCACTCGCGTCGGCCGAACTGGCCGGCACGGGCGGCACGGCGGTGGCCAAGGTGGTCGCCACGATGGGCGCGATCAGCGCTTCGTCGGAACAAATCGTCAGCATCATCGAGGTTATTGACGGGATCGCGTTCCAGACCAATATTCTCGCCTTGAACGCGTCGATCGAGGCCGCGCGCGCCGGTGAACAGGGGCGCGGCTTTGCCGTCGTCGCCGCCGAGGTGCGCAACTTGGCACAGCGTTCGACCGCCGCCGCCAGGGAGATCAAGCACTTGATCGCGGCGTCGGTGCGCACGGTCGATACCGGCGCGGCGCTGGTGAGCGAGGCCGGCACGACCATGCAGGGCGTGGTTGACAGCATAGGGCGCGTGACGGCGATCGTGCACGACATCATGGTGGCGAGCGCGGATCAACGTGTCGGGATCGAGCAGGTCAACCAGGCACTGGCGCAGATGGATGGCGTGACCCAGCAGAATGCGGCGCTGGTGGAGCAGGCGGCGGCCGGCTCGCAATCGATGCAAGAGCAGGCCGTCATGCTCAGCGACGCGGTGTGCCAGTTCAAAGTGCCCGCAAGCGCCGCGCGGAAGGTCGATCATGTGCAGTCGCTGCCAACACGCGGCGCGCGCGCAGCGCCGCCGCCAGTGCTGATCTAGGTGTGATTCTGCGGTCGCTGCAGGTCGCCCCGTTGTTAACTGGGCGGGCCGGTGGCGTCGCCAGTGTCCGGCAGGGCTGGAGCGCGCCGCGCGGGTTCAGCGCCCCGTATCGACGAAGTCGGCCTGCTGGACCGCGTAGCGGATCAGCTCGGCCTGCCCCTCGATGCCCAGCTTGCGCTCGATGTTGAGGCGGTGGGTTGCCACCGTGCGCACGCTCAGCGCGAGCGTGCGCGCGATGTGTTTGTTGGACAAGCCCGTGGCGATCTGCTGCAATACCGCGTGCTGTGGGGGAGCGGTCGGGCCAGATGGCGCGCCGGCGCGCTCAAGCGTCTCGTCGACGCCGCCCGCCTGGCGGCGCTGCCCGCCGCGGCGACGGCCTCGAAATGCGCGACCGCTTCCAGGCGCGCGCGTTCTTCTTCCTGCGACGCGACGACGCGCGTGGCCAGCGTCTTCAGTTTGGCTCCGGCCACGCGCACCGCGCGGATGTTGAGCGCCAGGGTGGAACTGTCCACCAGCAGTACGGACAGGATGGCGATGGCGGCGATGCTCCACATGGTGGTGCGGATAGTGCGCAACTGCTGGGCGTCGAGGCGCTCGAGCGCGGCGTCGACGTCGTCGAGATAGATACCTGTGCCCATCCTCGAGCCCCGCCATCCTCGAGCCCCATTTGCTCAGCACGATCACATAGCCGAGCTTGCGTGCCGGCTTGCCGGTGGACGGCTAGACCCAGATGTCTTGTTCGAAGCCGCCGCGGCTGCGCGCCCGTTCGATCAGGTGCTGGATCGTCGGGCTGCCGTTGGCGTCGCGCATGTCCCGCAAATTGCGCCCGACCCGTTGCGGCTGGCGCGCTGCATCAGATTATTGCCTTGCAAATCGTAGACGAAAAAATAGCCGTCGTCGCCGTCGTTGAGCGCGC
This sequence comes from Burkholderiales bacterium, assembly GCA_038207625.1. GTDB lineage: Bacteria > Pseudomonadota > Gammaproteobacteria > Burkholderiales > Burkholderiaceae_D > JBBQZO01. The sequence goes on from JBBQZO010000014.1 coordinate 13,807, forward strand.
CCAGGATGTGTTTGGCTTGCGCTGCCCCGACTCGGGCACCACGCCCAAGATGATCGAAAACGAAACCACGTCCGCTTCATCGGCTATGGCGCGATGCTGATGGAATTGATGGTCGCCATGATGGCGTTGGTGGCCGCCTCGACGGTCGAGCCGGGCGGGTATTTCGCGATGAACAGCCCGGCCGCGCTGCTCGGCTCGACGGTCCAGTCGGCCGCCGCCGTGCGGCACCTGGGGTTTTACGTGCCGCCCGAGATGCACACCCAGACGGCGCGCGACGTGGGCGAAAGCACCGTCATCGCACGCGCCGGCGGGGCACCGACGCTGGCCGTGGGCATGGTCACGATCCTGTCGGGCATGGTCGTCGGCAAGACCATGATGGCGTTTTGGTACCATTTCGCGATCCTGTTCGAAGCGCTGTTCATTCTCACCGCGGTCGACGCCGGCACGCGCGCCGGGCGTTTCATGCTGCAAGATTTGCTGGGCAGCGTGGTGCCTTCGCTAAAACGCACCGAGTCGGTGTTCGCCAACTTGCTGGTGACCGGTTTGTGTGTGGCCGGCTGGGGCGATTTCGTGTTTCAGGGCGCGGTCGATCCGCTGGGCGGCATCAATACGCGGTGGCCGCTGTTTGGCATCGCCAACCAGATGCTAGCCGGCATCGCTCTGATCCTGGGCACCTGCATGCTGTTCAAGATGAAGCGGGCGCGATGACCAAGAATGCCATTCAGTACATCAAGGCCAACGGCAAGGACAAGGCCTACGCTGAATTTGGCAACCTCGCCAATACCACCTTTCATGACCGCGACCTGTATGTGTTCGTCTACGACCTGCACGGTGTGGCGCGCGCGCGCGGCGTCAATCCCAAGGTGGTGGGCAAGAACCTGATCGACATGCGCGACGGCGACGGCAAGTACATCATCAAGGGCTTCATCGCGGTGGGCAACAGCGCCGCCGGCAAAGGCTGGTTCGAGTACAAATGGCCCAATCCGGCGAGCAAACAAATTGAATCGAAGGCGGCGTACGTCGAAAGGTTGGACGACATCATCGTCGGCTCGGGCATCTACAAATAGCGGCGCGCCAGAGTCCGGCTAGAAACCGGACAGGTGTTCCTCGATGGCGAACACATGTGCGTCATGCTGGCCCAGTTCGCGCAGCGCTTGGGCGAGCGCGTTCAGGTAATCGCGGTTCGGGCCGCTAGGTCCGCAGGCGCCGGCGATCTGGCGCGCGATCTCGCGCTCGGACGCCTCGCCCAGGAAGGCGGCGTTGTCGGCGGTGGCGATATACACCAGGCCGAGCGCGCCGCTGGCGTCGTCGAAATTGATGTCGATGGCCAGGCGCAGATAGCCGTTCTTTTCCCGATGGTCGAGATGACTGAATACCTGCGGCGAAATCAGGTAAGCCATACCGGCGCATTGCGTGCCGACGTCTTCGACCAGCGTCACCACGCGCCCGGGCGCCGCTTGCGTGCCGCGATGATCGTGCGAGCCTTGCCAGAAGCGGCGCGACCAGCCGCTGATGCTGGCCGGGCGCCGCTCGAGGTAGGGGAAGTCGGCCTTGAAGATGAGCGAGCCGTAGCCGAACAGCCACACGCTGTGATGGCCGTCGAAGCGGTCCATCCGTTGGTTGATGGCGATGGTGTTGTCAGACATGGTCGATCCAAACAGGTGCAGGGCAGGAGCCGCCCGCCCAAATTATAGGACGCCGCACCGGTGCCTGCTTGTTGTTTGCCATTTCGTGGCGCCAAAACATCGCTCGGGCAGCGCAATCAGCCCGGACTCGCGTCACGGCGCGCTATGGCTACTTGCGCACGATGCGGTAGACCGTGCCATTGGCCGATAACAGGTACAACTCCTTGTGCCCGTCTTGCCCGAACGAGGTGATATTGCCGACGTTGCCGATGGACCAGTCGCGCTGCTCACTGAGCACGCCGCCGCTGTAGAGGAAACTTTTGAGCCAGCCGGCGCAATAATCCGAGTACAGGTAGCGCCCGGCCAGTTCGGGCAGCGCGCTGCCGCGGTACACATAGCCACCCGTGATGGCGCAGCCGTTGACGTCGGCCGCGCCATGTAGATACTCGAAGGCCGGCAGGGTCAAGCCGCTCTGGCTGCAGCTGGCCGCGTTGTAACAGGCGCCACCTTCCATGATGCTCCAGCCATAGTTGTTGCCGGCCTGCCCGATGGGGGCGATGTCGACTTCTTCGCGCGCATCCTGGCCCACGTCGGCGATATACAGCAAGCTGCTGGCCGGGTCGAAGGCGTAGCGCCAGGGGTTGCGCAGGCCATACGCCCAGATTTCGCCCCGCTTGCCGGCTGCGCTGGCAAACGGATTGGTCGACGGAATGTCGTACGGATGGCTCGCGCTGGTGTTGCTCACGTCGATGCGCAGCAACTTGCCCAGTAACACATTCGGGTCTTGCGCATTGTGCGACGGATCGCCCGCGCCGCCGCCATCGCCGACGCCCACATACAAGTCGCCGTCGGGGCCGAAACTGATCAGGCCGCCGTTATGGTTGTTGAACTGCGGATGCGCGATGCTCAGCACCGTCACCGCGCTGAGCGGATCGGCCAGGTTCGCATCGGTGCCCGAGACGTGGTAGCGCTCGACGGTGATGCGCCCGTTCAGGTCCGTGTAGTAGATGAAAAACAAGCCGTTGGCCGCGTATTGGGGGTGGAAGGCCAGCGACAGCAGGCCGTGTTCGCCGTCGGTGCTGGTGCGCGCGCTGACGTCCAGAAACGGTGCGGCGCGCACTATGCCTTGCTCGACGACCCGGATGCGCCCGCTGCGCTCGACGATGAACAGGCGCGCATCGTCCGTCGGCGCGCTCAGGAAGACGGGAAAGTCGAGTCCGGCGACGACGCTTTGCAGCGCCAGTCCCAGCGTTCCCTGGGCCGCGTAGACGACGCTGGCGCTGGCCGTTGCGCCCGCCGTCACCTGGACTTGCTGGCTGGCCGGGCTGGCCAGCAACACGGTGCTGCCGCTGAGCACCTTGGCAGCGGCGATGGTGTAGCTGCCGACGGCCAGGCCATCGAGCGTGGCGCTGGCGCTCACTGTGCGGGTGAAGGCGGCCGGGCCGGTGACGCTGACGGCGCCGGCGACGCCGGACGGCAAGCCCGTCACGGCCAGCGCCAGGCTGCCAGTCACCAGCGGCGCGGGTGTGGTGCCGCCGGAACCGCCGCCGCCGCAGGCGCTGGTGAGTGACGCCAGCAGCGCCAGGCGCATCAACATTCCAAAGAAGTGTCGCATATCACCCGCCCGTGTGATCGTTTGGACAGTCAGAGTAGCAGGAAACAGCGCGAGTTCCCGCGCGCCAGAACAGGCCGACCGTTTGTGCTCAGGCGCTGCGCGCAGCCGGCAGATTCCAGTCGTGCGTTTCGACGAACTTGAACAGGAAGGCGATGAAACTTTCGGCCGCCGGCGACAGCGAGCGCTGCTCGCGCGTGTAGACGAAGAAGCGGCGTGTCAGTTGCGGCTCGTGCAACTGGCGCATCTGCAACTGGTACAGCTTGACCAGCGGCTCGGCGTACGGCAGGCAGATCGTGATGCCCAGGCCCGCGCTGACCATCGCCAGCGCCGTCGTCATGAAGGTCACCTCGTTGGCCGGGTTGAGCGTCACGTCGCGCACCGACGCGTGCATGTCGTTCATCAGGCGCTCGGTGAACTGGCCCTGCAAGGCGATCAGCGGATACTGGTTGACGTCCGACCAGCGGATGCGCGTGCTTGCCCGCAGTGGATGCTGCTGCGGAAACACCAGCACGAAGGGCATCTCGAACAAGACCTGCGCGGCCACCTGCGCGCTCGGCTCGCGCTCCGGGCCGATGCCGAAATCGACTTCGCCCGACAGCACGCGCGCGCTGACCTGTTCGACCGCGCAGTCGGCCAGGCGCACCTGCACCTCGGGATGCACGGCGCGGTAGGCGGCGATCACCTGGGGCAACAGCGTGCACGACATCAACTGCGGCGCGGCGATGCGCACCATGCCTTTTTTTAAATTGGTGCGGTTGACGACGTCCTGCAGCGCGCCATCCAGATCGTCGATGATCTTGGCAAACAGCGGATACAGTTCGCGCCCGATGTCGGTGAGCGCGATCTTGCGCGTGCTGCGGTCCACCACGCGCGCATTCAAGGTCAGCTCGAGCTCCTTGATCAGCCCCGACAGCGCCGACTGGGTCACGTGGATGACCCCTGCTGCCAGCGTGAAATTGCCGGTCTTGGCCAGCGCCACGAAGGCGCGCATCTGACGCAGCGTAGGATTCATAAGATAGTCTGATAAATGACGCTATAAATATTGTTTGTATGATAGTCACTTTTGAACTCTAATGATAGGACCGTGTCAATTTGTGACAAACGCGAAGGACTCACCATGCAGATCAAGAAAATCCACCACGTTGCCTACCGCTGCATCGACGCCAAGCAGACCGTCGAGTGGTACGGCAAATACCTGAACATGAACTTCGTGCTGGCCATCGCCGAAGACCAGGTGCCGTCCACCGGTGCGCCCGACCCGTACATGCACGTGTTCCTCGACGCCGGCGCCGGCAATGTGCTGGCCTTCTTCGAACTGCCCAACCAGCAGCCGATGGACCGTGACCAGAACACCCCGGCCTGGGTGCAGCACCTGGCGCTGGAAGTCGATTCAATGGAAGAAATGATGGCCGCCAAGGCGCGCCTGGAAGCGGACGGCATCAACGTGATCGGCCCGACCAACCACACCATCTTCAAGTCGATCTATTTTTTCGACCCGAGCGGGCACCGCCTTGAACTGGCCGTCAACACGGGAACGCCGGACATGATGGCCAAGCTCGACGCCGTCAAGTGGGACATGATCAATGAATGGGCCGTCACCAAGAAGGCGCCCAAGCACGCCGCCTGGATGCACGCACCGGCCGACGGCCAATAAACCGGAGCTTGCCGATGAAACTCGCCACCCTTAAAAACGCTACCCGCGATGGCAGCCTGCACGTCGTCAGTGGCGACCTCGCGCGCAGCGTCGCCGTGCCCGAAATCGCCGCCACGCTGCAGCTGGCGCTGGACAACTGGGAGGCGCTCGCGCCCCGCCTGGCGCAGGTGTATGCGCGCCTGAACGCGGGCGACGCGCCCGGCGCGCAGCCGTTCGAACAGCACCTGTGCCATTCGCCGCTGCCGCGCGCTTACCAGTGGGCCGACGGCTCGGCCTACATCAACCACGTCGAGCTGGTGCGGCGCGCGCGCGGCGCCGACGTGCCGGCCTCGTTCTACACCGATCCGCTGATGTACCAGGGCGGTTCGGACGCCTTCGTCGGCCCGCACGATGCTATCTACGCCAACAGCGAAGCCTGGGGCATCGACCTCGAAGCCGAGGTGGCCGTGATCACCGGCGACGTGCCGATGGGCGCCAGCGCGCTTGACTGCGCCGGCGCGATCCGGCTGGTCATGCTGGTCAACGACGTGTCGCTGCGCAACCTGATACCGAACGAACTGGCCAAGGGTTTCGGCTTCTTCCAGTCCAAGGCGGCCAGCGCGTTCTCGCCGGTGTGCGTCACGCCCGACGAATTGGACGGCGCCTGGCTCGATAGCAAGCTGCACCTGCCGCTGTGCGTGCAGGTGAACGGCGCCGAATTTGGCAAGCCCAACGCCGGCGTCGACATGACCTTCAACTTCGCCCAGCTGGTCGCGCACGCGGCCCACACGCGCGAGCTGTGCGCCGGCACCATCATCGGCTCGGGCACGGTGTCGAACAAGCAGGGCGATTTGCACGGCTCGTCGATCGGCAACGGCGGCGTCGGTTACTGCTGCCTGGCCGAAGTGCGCATGTACGAAACGATCGAGCAGGGCGCGCCGCAAACGCCCTACCTGAAATTCGACGACACGGTGCGCATCGAGATGTTCGACGCGAACGGCGCCAGCATTTTTGGCGCGATAGCCCAGCGCGTTGCCCCCTATGAAGGACGCCAGCCATGAAACTGTACACCTACTTTCGCAGCTCGGCCGCGTACCGGGTGCGCATTGCGCTGAACCTCAAAGGGCTGGCCTACGAAGCGGTGCCGGTGCATCTGCTCAAGCACGGCGGCGAGCAGTTGCAGGACGATTACCGCGCCGTCAATCCCAGCGCGCTGATCCCCAGCTTGCAGGACGGCGACGTGACGCTGACCCAGTCGATGGCGATCATCGAATACCTCGACGAGACGCATACGCTGGCACCGCTGATGCCGGTCGATTCGCTGGGCCGCGCGCGCGTGCGTGCGCTGGCGCTGATGGTCGCCTGCGACGTCCATCCGCTCAACAACCTGCGCGTGCTGCGCTACCTGACCGGCACGCTGGGCGTGACGGAGCAGGCCAAGAACGAGTGGTACCGCCACTGGGTGCGCGAAGCGCTCGCGGCGATCGAGGCGCATCTGGCGCGCGACGCGGACACGGGGCGTTTCTGCCACGGCGACACGCCCAGCATGGCCGACTGCTTCCTGGTGCCGCAAGTGTTCAACGCCGAACGCTTTGCCATCGACATGACAGCGTACCCGACCATCGCGCGCATCAACGCCGCCTGCCTGGCCTTGCCAGCGTTCGAAGCGGCCCATCCGGCGCGCCAGAGCGACGCAGAGTAGCCCACTGGCGCGACAGCGCGCACGTGCGCGTTGTCGCGTGCCAACGCCGATGCGTCGCCGCCGGAGCGGCGCGATTCCCAGCGATCGCTCAGCCGAGCAAAGGATGATCCTTGGGCAATTTGTGCGCATGCCACATCGCCAGCTTGTGGCGCAGCGTCTTTTCAGCGACTTGCTCTTCGGGCAGAGGCTGGATCACCTTGTCGTGCACCAGCAAGCGATAAATGTAGAGCATTTTCTCGCTCGCGGAATCGGTTTCCTCGAACTCGACCACGCCGCGCCCTTCGGCGTACTGCACACCGGCCAGCAGGGCGGCTTTGAATAGTGCGGCTTCATTTTTCAGTTTTTTCATGGTGATCCATGTCGATGTTGCGGTCCGGGGCAGGCGGATCCGCCGCCGGTGATGGTGGGCGGCCGCGCGCCGTCGCGTTTTCATGCTGCCACGAAGTCAATCTTTAGGCAAGCCGAAGTGGCATGGCGGAACATGGTGTCGTGACCGCTCGCGTGATCAGGGCGCGCGGCGGCCGATACGCCGGCCCGGCCGTCGCGCGCACGTGGCCGCGCAGCGCTGCCGGCGCTGTTTTTGAATAAAGAAATCTCCCTCATTGGGAAAAAATCCCATACTATTGTGCTTTTTGTAAAAGATTGCATTCAATGAAACTCACGGTTGCTGTCCTGATTGGGGTGACGTGCGCCGCCGCGCCGGTGCACGCTCAAACCGTCGATCCGCTGTGGAAGAAGACGGTCGAGCAGGCCCAGAGCGCGAAAAAATGGATCGCCCAGGATGTCGACATGGATGTCACCGATAAGACGGCTCCGCCGGGGCAGGCGCGCACGTTGAACCACGCCCATCTGACGAGCTGGAGCAAGGGGAAACCCGCATACGACGCCGTGCAGCTCGAACCCAAGCCCGAGCCCGGCAAAGCGGACAGCGACAGCATCGGCCCCGAGGTTCTGGACATGTTGGTCGGCCTGGGACAATCGGCGGCCGTGCTCGGGGCGGCCGTCACGCGCAGCGACGGCCAGAGCCTGGACGGACAAAGTTGGACCGTGTTTCACGTCGTGAAGGACAAATTGACCGGCAAGCTCGACATCAAGTTCTGGGTCGACCCGGAGACGGGCTGCATGCATCACTCGGAAATGCAGTTCCATATCACGCTGATGATCAAGGGCACGCTATCGGCATCGTATCTGCCCAGTTTGCACGGGGGCTGCCTGGCCAGCAAGACCGTGATCGACGCGAAGTCGCTGGTACCGTTTTCGAACATCGATGTGCGCATGATCAACACACCGAGCAATTGGGTGGTCCGGCCATTGTAGGTCGCGCCGCCTTCCACTGTCGCCACACTGTCTTCCAATCCCCTTCTGAATGAACGCGCAATGAAAAAAATGACTACGATCGTAACCAGCTCGCTCGCGCTGGTGCTGTTGGCCGGCCTCGTGCCCGCACATGCCCAAACCCAGGCGGTCGATCCGCTGTGGTCCAAGACGCGCGACCAAGCTGAGCTGAGCAAGAAATATGTTCCCCAGGATGTCGAGACGGTGGGACAGCGCAAGGATGACAGCGGCGACGCTCCGGTAACGGTGCGCTCGCACCTGACCGGCTGGGACAAGGACGAGCCGCGTTACAGCCTCGAGCAAGTGGCGCCCAAACCGGACCCGGCCAAAGCGGCGAAAAAGAAAAAGCCCTTCGAAGTCGACAAATTTCTGGCGATGGCAAATATCCTGATGGAGCCCGGGATTGTGCCCAAGCGGATCGACCAGCAAAGCCTGGACGGCCGGATCTGGACCGTGTTCGATGTCAGCAAAAAGGAAATGGGGCAGGAGGTCGCCGCCAAGCTGTGGGTCGATCCGGCCACGGGCTGCCTGCATCAGATGGACCTGCGGGTACACATGCCCTTGTCCATGGACGTCGCGATGTTGAGCACGTATGAGCAGCACGTCCAGGGATACTGTGCGCCAAAGAAGGTCGAAGCCGATTTCGAGATGTTGGTGCCATTCATGCACATCAAGGCGCACGTGGTGAATATGCCAAGCAACTGGATCGCGCGCCCCGCGCTGTAAGCGCTACGCCGGCTCAGGCGGCGCGCAGCGCGTCCACGATCTGCATGCGCGCCGCGCGCACGGCCGGCAGGAAGCCGCCCACGAAACCCATCACGAGCGAAAACAGCAGCGCCTTGACGACGATCGCGCCACTCAAGGTGAAACCGAAGGCCAGCTCGGAAAACGACTGGAAATTGGTGGTCGAGAACGACAGGAACTGCATCAGCGAGGCAAACCCGAGCCCGACGATGCCGCCCACCACGGCCAGCAACAGCGACTCGCTCAGGAAGGCGGCCAGGATCGAGCGGCGCTGAAAACCCAAGGCGCGCAGCGTGCCGATTTCGCCCACCCGATTGGCCACCGAGGCGTACATGGTGATGGTGGCGCCGATCATCGCGCCGATCGAGAAGATGATCGACAACGTCAGGCCAAGGATGTTGATGAAGGTCGACAGCGCCTTCGACTGGTCCGAATAGAAGCTCTGCTCGCGTTTGGCCTCCAGCGTCAGGCGCGGATCGCCCTCGATGGCCGCCTGGTAGGCGTCAAAGCGCGCCGGGTCGGACAGGCGCACCACCAGCATCGAAAACACCGGGCGCCGGAACGCCTGCATCAGCTGGTCGGCATCGCCCCAGATTTCGGAATCGAAGCCGCTGTTGCCAGCGTCGAACAAGCCCACCACGGTCCACTCGCGCTGGCCGAAGCGCAGCGTCTGACCCATGTCCACGCCCGAAAAACGGCGCGCGATCGAGGCGCCGACGATGATCTCGGACGAGCCGGGGCGGAACATGCGCCCGCTGGTGAGCTTGATCTGCGGGCGCAGCGTCAGGCCCAGCGGGCCGGCGCCGCGGATGATGACGTTGGACGGCTTGTCCGTGTCGCGCTTGTTGAGCGAAATGAGCACTACCGTTTCCTTCGACACCATCGGCTGGCCGTCCGCCCCCAGCGCCACTTGCGCGTCGCTGGTGGCCACGCTGGCCTGCTCGCGCGCCACCGCGCTTTGCACTTCGGTCTCGGCCGAACGGCGTATCAGCACCACGTTGTCGATTTCGCCGGTGGTCACCATGGTGGTGCGCAGACCTTCGCCGAGCATCAGCACGGTTGCGAACACAAACACCACCAGCGCCAGGCCGGCCGCCGTCAGCGTGGTGGTCAGGCGGCGCGCCCACAGATTGCGCGCGATGTAACCGAGCGGGATCTTCAACCGATGCTCCTCAAACCTTCGACGATGTTGACGCGCGCCGCGCGCACGGTCGGCGCGATGGCCGCCACCAGGCCGATCGCCAGCGCCGCCCCGGCCTGCATCAGCACCGTCTGCGGCGCCACCTCGAACACGGGAAACAGCGTGCCCATTTGCGCCGCAAAAGCGGCCGACGCCGGATACAGCAGCGCGATGCCGATCGCCGCGCCGCATGCCGCCAGCAGGATCGATTCGCCGACAATGAGGGTGGCCAGAAATCCGGGACCGAAGCCGAGCACCTTCAGCGTGGCGTATTCGGACAGCCGTTCGCGCGCGCTCATGGCCATCGTGTTGGCCATCACGGCGGCGATGATCAACAGCACGACGAACGACACCACCCGGATCGCCACCACGATCGCCTCGGACATCGACACGAAGCCCAGCTGAAACGCTTTTTCCGTCTCGGTCAGCGTTTCGGCCAGCGAGTTCTTGAACGTGCTGTCGATGCGCGCCGAGACCGCGGCGGCGTCCTCGGCGTGGGCGACTTTGGCGACGTACACGCCGACATAATTGGCGCGCCGCGGCGCCGTCTTGCGCAGTGTCTCGTTCAGATAATCCCAGTGGAAAAACAGCTGGGTGGTGTTGGTGCTGGCCTGGCGCCCGTCGTAGATGGCGCGCACCACGAATTCCCACTGGCCGGGCACGATGGTGCCGCGCAGCGGGATCACGTCGCCCACCTTGAAACCGTACTGGTCGGCCAGCTTGCGCCCCACGATGCAGCCCTTGCGGTCGCGCAGGAAGGCGATACGGTCCAGTTCAGGCATCACGAAGTCCGGGTACAGGTCCAGGTAGCTCTGGCCCGAAATGGCGAACTGCGGAAAGAAGTTTTTCGGGTCCTTGTAGACGCCGCCGAACCAGTTGGCGTAGCCGACGGCGGTGACGCCGTCGATGCCGCGGATCTTGGCCGCGTACGACAGCGGCAGCGCAAACACCAGCGAGGTGGCGTTGCGCGTGATCAGCGTGGTGTTCGAGGCCGCCGCCGCGCCCGCGTACCAGGCGTTGACCACCGTTTGCAACAGGCCAAAGGCGAGCGTGGCCACCACCAGACCGAGTACGGTCAGGCTGGTGCGCAGCTTGTGGCGCAGCGCGTTCTTGGCGATCAGCTTGAGTGCGTACATGTCAGCTCGCACCGCCATCGAGGCTCAATTCGCCCTTGTCGAGGTGGATCGTGGTGTTCGCGTGGGCGGCCGCGTTGGCGTCGTGGGTGACCATGATGATGGTCTTGCCCAGCTCGCGGTTCAGGCGCTGCAGCAGCGCCAGCACGTCGGCCGCCGAACGCCGATCCAGGTCGCCGGTCGGTTCGTCGGCCACGATCAAGGTCGGATCGGTGACGATCGCGCGCGCGATCGCCACGCGCTGCTGCTGGCCGCCGGACAGCTCGGACGGGGTGTGGTCCATGCGGTCGAGCAGGTTCACCATGTCCAGCGTCAGCTCGACCCGCTCGCGCCGTTCGCGGCGCGACAAATTGGTCAGCAGCAGCGGCAGTTCAACGTTCTCGAACGCGGACAGCACCGGCATCAGGTTATAGAACTGGAAGATGAAGCCCACGTTCGATGCGCGCCAGTTGGCCAGCTCCGACTCGGACAGTTCGGTGATGTCGAGCCCGTCCACCCGCAGCACGCCGCTGTCGGGCTTGTCGATGCCGGCGATCAGGTTCAGCAGCGTGCTCTTGCCGGACCCGGACGGCCCCATCAGAGCGGTAAAGTCGCCCGCGTTGATGTCGAGCGTGATGTCGGTGAGCACCGGCACGCTTTGATCGCCGCGCCGGTAAGCCTTGACCAGATGTTCAATGTGGACCAGTGCGGACATGGCTTACTTCTTCGCCACGGTGACCGGCATCGCGTCGACCAGCTTGTCGGCCGGATTGAGCACCACCTTGTCGCCGGCGCGCAAGCCGCTGACCTCGACCAGTTCGCCGATTCTGCGCCCTGGCGTCACGCCGACCATGCGCAGCTTGTCGTCCTTGACGACGAAGGCGACGCGTTTGCCGTCGCGCTGCACCAGCGCGCCCGGCTGCACCGCGGCGACCGGCTGCTTGTCCTCGGGCGGCACGGCCTTCGACAGGAAAGCCACTTTCGCGCTCATGTCCGGCAGCACGCGCGCATCGCGTTCGACGAAGCGCACCTTGACCAGCAGCGTGGCCTTGCTGCGGTCCACCGTGGGCACCGTGCGCGAGACCACGCCGGCCAGGCGCAGTTCGGGGAAGGCGTCCAGCTGAATCTCGGCCGGCTGGTCGACCCGGATCTTGGAGAGGTTCGATTCGGACACGTCGGCCTCGACTTCCAGCGTGCCCATGTCGGCCAGCGTGACGACGGCGCCCTTGCTGTCGGCGGCGGCCGAAAACGGCGTGATGTTGTCGCCCACGTTGGCGTTTTTGGTGAGGATCACGCCGTCGAAGGGCGCGCGGATCATGGTCTGGTCGAGCGCCACCTGGGCCACTTGCGCACTGGCCTGGGCGGCCGCGATCGAGGCGCGCGCGCCGCTCACGCCGGCGCGCGCCTTGTTGCGGCGCGCCAGCGCGGCGTCGGTCACCGAGGCCGCAATAAAGTGCTGTGCCAGCAGTTCGGCCGAGCGCTGGTAGGCGTGCTCGGCGTCGAACAGTTCGGCGCTGGCCTGCTCCAGATTCGCTTGCGCGACCTTCACGCCGGCCAGGGCCTGCCCGAGCGAGGCGGCCACGTCGCGGTTTTCCAGCCGCGCGATCAGTTCATCTTTTTTGACGTGGCTGCCTTCGAGCACGCCCAGCCACTCCAGGCGCCCGGTCGCCTTCGAGGAAATGGCGGCCTTGCGCTGCGCCACCGCATAGCCGGTCGCGTTGAGCAGCGTGTAGTTCTGGGCCGGGTAGGCCAGCGCCACGCTGACCACGTCCACCGACGGCTTGCCGCCCAGCGTGCGGCTCAGGCCGGCGACGACGATGGCGGCCAGCGCGACGAACAGGACGATCTTGATCGTGCGCCGGCGCCGCGCGCGCTGGCCCGGCACCTGCGCCTGTTTGCTGCGGTCGATGGTGAGCTTGCTGATGTCAGGTGTTGCCATGGTTGTCCTTGGGCGACTGGAAGATGCTTGCTGTAGGCGGTGACGATACAGGGGAATTATCAAAGCATAAACGAGTTTTCGGCGAACTGTGCGCGCACGTCGGTCAATGGCGCGCGCCGGCACTTGTCGGACGAGGGTGGTGCTGCGGCGGCCCGACATGGTGTCCATCCACCAGTGCGATCGTGCCCTTGCCGCGCCTGGACAGTGCCAGCCTTGTGTGTCGAGCGCAGCAAGGTCGTTCCTGGCTGCGCACAGACCTGGTGCATCGGTTTGCCCGGCGCGTCGGCCGGCTTGGCGGCGACGTTGCCGCTCGCCTGGTCGGTCAGCATCCGTGGCGGCACCTGCTGATGCAGATCAAGCCAGCGTCGATCAGCGCAGCGCAGGGCGCCGATGCCGCACATGCCTGCGCGACGCGGCAGGCGCCAGGCCTTGGGCTACAATGGCCGTTTTCACGCCCAGCCCGACCATGTCCTTGCCCGCTATTCCTCCCGCCATCATCGACACGCTGGTCCTGGCCGACCCGTCCTGGCACCCCTGCCTGATGCGTGCGCTGCAGGCGATGGCGAAAGCCGATCCGGCCTACCTGCCCGCCTTGGCAAACGACAGCTATTTGCCGACCGGGCAGCGGATGTTCGCCGCCTTCGCCTTGCCGCTGGCCGATGTACGCTATGTGCTGGTGGGCGAGGGGCCGTATCCGCGCGCCGCCAGCGCCACCGGCGTGTGCTTCATGGACGGCGCCGTGGGTGAACTCTGGTCCAGCGCGGGCTTGTCGAAGCCGGTCAACCGCGCCACCTCGCTGCGCAATTTCATCAAGCTGCTGCTGGTGGCCGACGGTCAGCTGACGGCCAGCGACAGCAGCGGTGCGGCGATGGCGGCGGTGGCCCACAATGCCCAGCGCAGCGGCGTGATCCACAGCCTGGCCGAGCTGCAGCAGAACCTGACGGCGCACGGCGTCTTGCTGCTCAACGCGGCGCTGGTGTTTCGCCCCCACGTGGCGCCGGTGCGCGAAGCGCGCGCCTGGTTGCCGCTGCTGCAAACGGTGCTGGCCACGCTGGCCGAGGCGCATCCCGCCACGCCGCCGCGCCTGGTGCTGTGGGGAAAAATCGCCGAACAAGTCCAGCGCTTACCCGATTCGGCGCGCTTCCCGCACAGCGTGTCCGAGCATCCGTACAATCTGTCGTTCATCGGCAATGCCGACATGCAAGCCTTGTTCGGACCCATGCAGTTGCTGCGCGCTACCGACGCGGCCTAGCCGGCGTGCACACCTGTCGCACCGCCCCAAGCAGTGCGGGCACGGCGGCGCTGGCATCGGCCAAGAGGGCGGGCGCATTCAATTTTCTAGCGGCAAGGAAAAAGTGTGCCAGAATCGCACTTTCAGCCTATCCAAGCACCGTCATGCGCGCCTTTGTTCTCACCTTGTTGTTCTCCAGCGCCTGCGTCCAGGCATCCGATATCCAGGTTGCAGGCGTACTGAGCGGCAAGGCCTTGCTGATCGTCGATGGCGCGCCGCCCAAATTGTATTTGATTGGCAGCACCGTCGGCGACGGCGCCAAGCTGGTCGGCGTGGGCGGGGACAGCATCACCATCGAGGAGGGCGGCAAACGCGTGCTGGTCGCGCTGGGCGCAGCTGGCGGTGGCGGCAGTGGCGCGGGCGATGCCGCGCGAGCCGTGCTGATGGCCGACACGCGCGGTCATTTTTTTGCCGACGGAAAAATCAACGGGGTCGGCGCGCGCATGATGGTCGACACCGGCGCGACAACGATCGCCATGCCCGCAGCTGACGCGCAGCGCTTCGGGATCGACTACCACCAGGGCCGGGTGATCACCACGTCCACTGCGAATGGGCCGGCCAAAGGGTATCTGGTGCGTCTGGACTCGATTCGGGTCGGCGGCCTGGAAATGTCGCAACTCGATGCCGTGGTGCATGAAACCGGCTTGTCCACTATCTTGCTGGGCAATAACTTCCTGAACCGGTGCGACATGCGCCGCGACAGCGCGCAGATGACCCTGACCAAGCGTTACTGAGCAGCTTGAGCGCGGCTGCGCGCATCAGGTGGCCGATACCACGAGCCCGCATGCGGCAATCAGCAGGTGAATTGGCTGCCGGCGTGCAGTGGCGTCGATCCGGGTTTGGGGTTCCTTCGTGATCTCTGATTGCGCAGTGCTACGTCGATGGCTCACGTCGATTGGGGAACCCGGAAACGCCCGCGCAGCCAGCGTATCGGCGCGCCCACCAGCGGCAGTTTTTCCAGTAACTCCTCGGCCGCATCCCAGTAATCACGATGCAGGACAACCAATCCGGCGCTGTTAAAACGCAGGTGGCTGCCTCCGGCGATCTGGTACGGTTTGCCGCGCAGGCTGAACACAAACAGCCACGTGACGAATACCTGCTCGCCTTGCGCGATGCGCTCGTCGATGATGAAGCGGGGCTGCTCGGTGTGGCTGAACATGTGGCGAAAGATCGTCTCGATGGCGACGACGCCGCGCACGTCATTGAACGGATCGCGAAACTGCGCGTCGGGCGCGTAAAACTGGCCGACCCGGTTCAGCGTGTCGGGCGTGAGCGTGGCGTACCATGCCAGCAGGGGTTCATGATGGTTCATTGTGGGAGCAACAGGTGGCTAATGACGGAAAAGCGCAGGCGGTAGGGCAGCCAGCGCAGCAATTTGACCAGCATGGTAAAGCGCTTCGGAAAATGGATTTCGAAGTCGCCCGCACTCAAGCCGCGGCGGATCGCGTGCGCCGCCTGCTCGGGCGTCTGCAGCGCCGGCATGGCGAATGCGTTCTTGGCCGTCAGCGGGGTTTGCACGAAACCGGGATTGATCAGATACACGTTCAGTCCGCGCGGGCGCAGGTCGGTGTACAGCAGTTCGGCCAGATTGATCAGGGCCGCCTTGCTGGGACCGTACACGCTGGCCGTGGGCAAGCCGACATAGCCGGCCACGCTGGCGACGATGGCGATGCCGCCGCTGCCGCGCGCGAGCATGTCGGGCAGCACCGTGGCGAGGCCCGTGTAGACGCTGCCCAGATTCACCGCCAGCGTGTGGGCGGCGCCCTCGGGGCTCACTTGCCAGCTGCGTTCTGGCCGGTAATCGGCGGCGCAAAACACGATCAGGTCGACGCCGCCGGCCTGCGCGCAGATGTCGCGGTAGCGCTCACCCCAAGCCTGCTGGTCGAGGATGTCGAACGGTGCCACGATCGCCTGCGCGTGACCGGCGGCGAGTGCCTGCAATCGCTCGGCCCGGCGCGCCGACAGCGCCACGCGCGCGCCAGCCTGCAGCAGATTCTCGGCCAGTGCGGCGCCGATACCGCTGGAGGCCCCGATCAGCCAGACGCGCTGGCCGCGCCAGTCGGTGATGCGATGGTTCAGGGAGCGCATGTGCGTCTCCGGAACATCAGCGTCACTTGCCCCAGCTCGACGCCGAACTTGCGCATGCTGGCGCGGTTGATCATGCTGCACTCGTCGATCAGAAACATCCAGTCGTCAAACTGCATTTCGTAAGTGTGTCCATCGACCGGCAACAGCAGCGTGTATTGCCAGCGCAGCGCATTGCCAGCCTGCTCGCCGACGGCGTCGCCCTTGACGTCGCCGGCGCGTCCGCGCCAGCGGCCATCGGCGTCGCGCGTCAAGCGCCAGACACGCCGCTCGCTGCTGCCGTCGTCGTAGCTGAAGCGCTCGTCCAGCGTCAGCGTGCCGGCGTCGCTGACGCCGGTGATGACGACGTGAAAGCGCTTGACGACGTCGCCGCCGCGCCGCTGGAACATGCCCCAGGCGTCGGTGGTGCCATTGAAGTAGGCGGGCAGGTCCAGCGTCGGTTTCTGCGCCTTGTATTGCTGAACATCGGAACCGGCGCAGCCGGCCAGAATGGCCAACAACAGACTCGTTAGCAGGGGCCTTAGCAGCGGCGTTAGCAGGGATTTCATGGTCAGCTCCGGTAAAGTAGGACGGGCGCCGGCACGGGCTGTTCGCGCCACAGCGCGGCCATCGCCAGCAGTTTGAGTAAGCAGGGCAGGGCGGCGTACACCAGCGCGAGCGGCGCGCCGCCGCCCATGCCGGGCCGGTAGCCCAGCGTGGCCAGCAGCGGCAGCGCCAGGCCGGACAGCGCCAGCGCCAGCTTGCCCAGCAGTGTCAGCACACCGTAGTAGGCGCCGGCCGCTTCGTCGGTGTCGATCAGCTGGGCCAGCAACACCGGCGGCATGGCCAGGTCCGCGCCCAGCGCGGCGCCGGCGCCCAGGCACACGGCAAAATAGGCCAGCGTGTCGCCGGCACCGAGCAGCGCGGCGCCGGCAAAGCTGACAATCGCCAGCGCCATGCCCAGCCGCCAGCAACGCAGCACGCCGATGCGGCGCGCCAGCGCACTCCACAGCGGCAAGGCGCCGGCCGCGGCGACGAAATAGCAGCCCAGGAAGGCGCCCGCCAGCGGTGCCGCGCGCAACTGGTCGCTGATGAAAAACAGCGCCAGCGTGGCCGGCAGCGACACCGAGCAGGCGTTCAGAAAGTACGGTGCCAGCAGACGCCGGAAGGCGCGGTTGGCAGCCATGCGGCGCAGCGCGGCGCGCCAGTGAGCGGCCGGCCGGGCAGGGCGCGGCCAGGCGGGTGCCACGTACAGCAGGGCCAGCAGCCCGACCAGCAGCAACAGCGCAAACGCGATGCTGTAGGTGCCCATGCGGGCCGAAATGCGCGCCGCGTCACCGCTCATGACGATGGCCGGGATGACGCTGGCGATGATCATGCCCACCAACCCGGCGCCTTCGCGCCAGGCGGTGGCCACCAGCAGCGGCGCGGACCCGTGTGCGCAGCCGCCCGACAGGCGTGCGCCCCACGTCAGGTAGGCGATGTTGAGCATGCTGTGCGCGCTGTAGGCCAGCATCAGCATGGCGGCCAGCCATAGCGCGGCGGGCACGCCGGGCCCCGGCGGCAGCCACAGTCCGGCAAAAGCCAGCGCCAGCACCAGTGCGCCCAGCGTCAGCCAGCGCGCCATGCCCTCGCGCAGGCGGTCGATGACGTGGCCGAGCAGCGGATCTTGCAGCGTGTCGAACAAGCGCGCGGCAAACAGCACCCAGCCCAGTTGCACCAGTCCGACGCCGCGCAGCGTGCTGTAGTACGCCGCCACCTGCACGTACACAGGCAGCGCGGCCATGGCCAGCGGCAGGCCCAGCAAGCCGTACGCGGCCAGCCGCCACCAGGGCGGCGCGCCGCGCGGTTGTGCGGCGAGCGGCGTCACGCCGGCGCTCCCGGCGCCGCCGCACCGAGCACGCTCGGCGCGCAATCGCGCGGCCGGCGCCGCGGCTCAGGCTTTTTGCAGCAGGAACTGGACAACATCGGTTCTTCCCTCGTCGAAGGCCGCTTCGCAATAGGCGAAGTACAAATGCCAGATGCGCATGAAGTGTTCGTCAAACCCCTGCTCGTCGATCTGCGCGCGCGTGACGCGGCACTGCGCGTCCCAGCGACGCAGCGTCTCCGCATAGTCGGGTCCGAACGCGTGGCGCTGCAGCGTTTGCAGGCCGGCGCCGGCGGCGTGGCGCTCGAAGCGCTCGACGCTGGGCAGCATCCCGCCGGGAAAAATGTATTGCTGGATGAAGTCGGCGCTGCTGCGATAGCGGGGGAAATATTGTTCGCCGATGGTAATCGACTGCACCAGCGCCTGGCCGCCGGGGCGCAGGCGCGCCGCCACCGTCTGGAAATACTGCGTCCAGTACTGTTCGCCGACCGCTTCGAACATCTCAATCGATACCACGGCGTCGTATTGGCCTGCGAGATCGCGGTAGTCGCACAGTTCGAGCTGCACCCGTTCCTGTAAATTGAGGGCCAGGATCCGGCCTTGGGCGAGTTCCAGTTGCGATGGCGAGATCGTCACGCCATGTACGTTGATGCCCTGCAGCGCTGCGTGCTCGGCAAAACCGCCCCAGCCGCAACCGATTTCCAGCACCCGCTGGCCGGGCCGCAATTGCAGCGTGTCGATGATGCGCTGGTACTTGCGCTGCTGGGCGCTGTGCAGCGACAGGCTGAAATCACCGTCGAACAGGGCGCTCGAATAGGTCCAGCTTGGATCCAGCCACAGCCGGTAGAAATCGTTGCCGATGTCATAGTGGGCGTGGATGTTGCGTTCGCTGCCCTTGCGGCTGTTCGGGCGCAGCCAGTGACGCAGCCGGTACCAGCAGCGCGCCAGCACGCCGCCAAACACCAGTTGGTCCAGCGCCGCCTCGTTGCGCAGCGCCAGGCGCAGCAGCGCCGCCAGGTCGGGCGAGTCGGCCCAGCCGGCGGCGTAGGCCTCGGCAAAACCGATGTCGCCGGCGCGCAGGATGCGCTGGCAGGCGCGCCAGTCATACAATTTGAGCACGGCGCCGGGCGCCGCGTGGGCGTCGCCAAATACCATCCGCGTGTCGTCCGGCGTGATCAGTTCCAGGTGGCCGTGGCGTAGCTTGTTGAGCAGCGAGAGAAACAAGCGGGCGCCGGCAGGCGCGCCCAGCAATTGGGTCGATAGCGAGTGATTCATCGGGCGGAGTCCTGGTGCACGGTGGTGTGGAGGGTGGGAGCGGGCGGCTTGCTGAAAAACGGTACGCGTTTGAGCCACAGCCGCAGCGCCTGCCAGTGGATGCGCGCGACGACGCCTATCCCCAGCAGCGGATAGCGCAGCACGGCGCCCAGCACCGCGCGCGCGGTCAGCGCGACCGGATGCCCGCTCAGCGCGGTCCGGATCAGCAAGCCGTCGGTGTCGTGGTAGTCGATGCCGGTGCAGTGGGTGCTTGCGCCGAGCCGGAAGCGAAAGCGATAATGGCCCTGCACCTGGCAAAACGGTGACACATGCAGTTGCTTGACGGCTGACGCGGTACCACTAGCGCCGTGCACGGCGTCGATCTGCAGCAGGTAGCGGTGGGTTTCGCCGAAGGTGTTATTGACCTCGGCGAGCACGGCGCGCAGTGCGCCGTCGGCGTCGTGGCAATGCCAAAAATTGATCGGGTTGAACGCGTAGCCGGCCACGCGCGGGAAGGTCTGCAGCCAGATTTCGCCATCGGCCGCCATGCCGTGTTCATGCAGCAGCGCGCGTATCCACAGTTCCAGATTTGATCCATCGCGCGGGCCGTAGTCGCGCCGGCGGATCGACAGCACGCGCCAGCGGTCCACGCCGAACCAGCGCGAATTGCAGGCGTCGAGACGGGCCAGATTCAGGCGCACATAAAATACTGGATAGACGAAGCGGTGCGCCACCGGACGCACGCGCGCGTGCATCACCTGGCCGTGCACCAGTTGGGCCGGGCTGGCGCTCATGGCAGCGTCGCCCAGGCTGGCGCGGCGTCAAATGCGGTGGCGATGCGCAGCGCCGATTTCAGCCCATCTTCATGGAAACCATAGCCGGTCCAGGCGCCGGCATACCAAACGCCGCCGTTGCCCTGGATCTGCGCCAGCTGCTGTTGCGCGCGCACTGCAGCGCGGTCCATGATGGGGTGGGCATAGTCGAACACGGCCAGCACCTTGTCGGGCGCCGGCAGCACATGCGGGTTCAGCGTGACGATCACCGGCGCCTTGAACGGCAGCGCTTGCAGCTGGTTCATCCAGTAGCTCACGCACACCGGGCGCTGGCCGGCCGACAGTTCGCCGGACAGGTAATTCCAGGCCGCCCACGCCTTGCGCCGGCGCGGCATCAGGCGCGTATCGGTGTGCAGGAAGGCGGTGTTGGGCTGATAGCGCACGCCATCGAGGATCGCGCGCTCGGTCTGGCTGGCGTCGGCCAGCATCGCCAACGTGGTCGGCGCATGGGTGGCGAACACGACGGCGTCGAACAGTTCGGTGCCGGCCGTGCTCGTCACTACCAGTGAATCGGCGCTGCGACGCACCGAACGTACTGCCGTGCGCAGTCGGCAGTCGGGCAAGGTGGCGGCAATTTTCTCCACGTAATGGCGGGCGCCGCCGGCCACCGTGCGCCATTGTGGACGGTCATTGATCTGCAACAGCGCGTGGTTCAGGCAAAAACGCAAAAACGTCGCAGCAGGGAAGTTGAGGATGTCGTTCGGCGAACTGGACCAGATCGCTGCCGCCATCGGCAGCAAATAGGCGTCACGGAAGGTGGCGCCGTAACGCTGCTGTTGCAGCAGCTCGCCCAGTGTCAGGCGCGACTGGACCGACTGCTGCAGGAAGCGCTGCGCATGACGGTTAAAATGCAGGATATCCCACAGCATGCGCAGGAAGGCTGGCGAGCCCAGGTTGGCGCGCTGGGCGAACACGGTAGCGAGGTTGGTGCCGGCCCATTCCAGCGCGCCGCCGCCCATCGAGACGGCGAACGACATATCGCTGGCCACGTTGGCCACCTCCAGTTCGTCGAACAGCGCCACCAGATTCGGATAGGTGCGCTCGTTGTAGACCAGAAAGCCCGTATCGACGCCGTGGGTGTGCCCCTCCAGCGTCACGTCGACCGTGTTGGTGTGGCCACCCAGATAGTTGCCGGCCTCGAACAGCACGACATCGTGTTGGCGATTGAGGAAGTAGGCACTGGCCAGACCGGAGATGCCGGCGCCGATGACGGCGATACGTTTGCGTGTTTGAGTCATGAGTTTGATGCTTATTCTGGCCGTGGTTGTACTTGCGTGTTAATATTACTACCAACAACATATTAAAGCTACTGATTAGTAGCGAAAATTTACCGATGAGTATTCTTCCTAAGTTCAGCTTCAAAAACCAGGCATTCAAGTTGCGTGAACACGCGATCCTCGATGCCGCGACGGCGGTGTTGAGCAACAAAGGCTACGATTTGATGACCATGGACGATGTCGCCGGCGCGGTGGGCATCTCCAAGCCCAGCCTGTACAAGCACTTCAAATCGAAGGAAGAGTTGGTTGGCGAAGCCTTGATACGCTTGCTCGACGGCGCGCTCGATTACGTGGCCGCGCTCGATCAAACGCTCAATGCGCTGCAGAAACTGTCGGCCTTGCTGGAGTGGGCATTGCGCGTGCGGCTGGAAGGCGGCCTGCCGTTTCTGCCATCGACCAGTCCCCATGTGCGCGACATGCTGATGCGCAATCTGAAGTACATGATGCGGGTGTTGAAGCTGAACCGGCAGCTCGAGGCGCTGGTCAAGCAGGCGCAGCAGCAGGGCTTGCTGAACGCCGAACTGCCCACCGACGTCATTCTGTTTAGCTATTACTCACGCACCTGCGATCCGGCCGTCGAGTATCTGCAGAAATTTAGCAAGATGGCGCCCGAGGACATCGTTCGGCATATGCTGAAAGTGTCATTTGAGGGTTTTCGCTGACCTGCGCTACGTTGCTGCAACGCTGAGGCCGTAGGCCGTGTCATGTGGGTCACCGCGCGCGGGCCGCGTCGCTGGTCAATGCCGACGCAAGCGATCAAGCCGCATCTGCGCCGACGTGTGCGCAACATGCGCGCTTGAGCCAGTGTCTGGGGGAAGGCGCCGGGCGAGGGCGCGCCGGCGACCTGATGTGGATGCGCGCTGGGGAATGAGGGGGGGCAGAGCAGGTGGCGCCGCCTTGTTCAGTTCGCATTCAGGGGTGCGCCAAGACAAAGTTCCCCAGATTTGTTATACTTGACTAAATCGTTCAACTAATCAGGGTATGTTTGTTTGTGCGATGCAATATTTTAACAAAGTTCAACCGGGATTGAAATGCGTCTGACCACCAAAGGCCGTTTTGCTGTCACTGCGATGATTGATCTTGCCCTGCGCCAGGGCAAGGGTCCTGTCACGTTGTCGGGCATCAGCCAGCGTCAGGCGATCTCCCTGTCGTATCTGGAACAGTTGTTTGGCAAGTTGCGCCGGCACGAGATCGTCGAATCGATCCGCGGGCCGGGCGGCGGCTACAGCCTGGCGCGCCGGGCCGACAAGGTCACCGTGGCCGACATCATCATCGCCGTCGACGAGCCGCTCGACGCGACCCAGTGCGGCGGCAAAGAAAACTGTCATGGCGCCGACGCGGCCACCGGGACGCGCTGCATGACCCACGAGCTGTGGGCCACCCTGAATGAAAAAATGGTCGATTACCTGGACTCGGTGTCGCTGCAGGACCTGGTCGACCAGCAAAAACAGAAAACTGCGGAACAGAACGTGGTGGTCTTGCACCGCAACGTCGCCGCCGGATAATCATTGAACTGAATCTCATTGAATTGAATCGCACTGGAGTGAATTGATGAACGCCCCCCTGGACAAAAAAGTCGAACAGCAGTTGTTTGTGACCGCGCCGCATTTCCCTATCTATATGGACTACTCGGCCACCACGCCGGTCGATCCGCGCGTGGCCGACAAGATGATTCCCTTCCTGCGCGAGCAGTTCGGCAATCCCGCCTCGCGCAGCCACATGTACGGCTGGTCGGCCGAGGCGGCCGTCGAAGAAGCGCGCGGCCATGTCGCCGCGCTGGTGGGCGCCGATCCGCGCGAGATCATCTGGACCTCCGGCGCGACCGAGTCCAACAACCTGGCCATCAAGGGTGCCGCGCAGTTCTACAAGACCAAGGGCAAGCACATCATCACCGTCAAGACGGAGCACAAATCGGTGCTCGACGTGGTGCGCGAACTGGAGCGGGTCGGCTTCGAGGCGACTTATCTGGAGCCGCAAGACAATGGCCTGATCAGCATCGAGCAACTGACGGCGGCGATTCGCCCGGACACCATCCTGATCTCGGTCATGCTGGTCAATAATGAAATCGGCGTGATCCAGCCGATCGCCGAAATCGGCGAGCTGTGCCGCGCCAAGGGCATCATCTTCCATTGCGACGCCGCCCAGGCGACCGGCAAGATGCACATCGATCTGGAAGCGACCAAGGTCGACCTGATGACGTTCACCGCGCACAAGACCTACGGCCCGAAAGGCGTGGGCGCGCTGTACGTGCGACGCAAACCGCGCGTGCGCATCGAAGCGCAAATGCACGGCGGCGGTCACGAGCGCGGTCTGCGTTCGGGCACGCTGCCGACCCACCAGATCGCCGGCATGGGCGAAGCGTTCCGCATCGCCAAGGAAGAAATGGACAGCGAAATCGTGCGCATCAAGGCGCTGCGCGATCGTCTCGCCGCCGGTCTGCAGCAAATCGAAGAGGTCTACATCACCGGCGACATGGATCACCGCGTGCCGCATAACCTCAACGTCAGCTTCAACTACGTCGAAGGCGAATCCTTGATCATGGCGATCAAGGACCTGGCGGTGTCGTCCGGTTCGGCCTGCACCTCGGCCAGCCTGGAGCCGTCCTACGTGCTGCGCGCGCTGGGCCGCAGCGACGAATTGGCGCACAGCTCGATTCGCTTTACGATCGGGCGCTTCTCGACCGAGGCGGACATCGATTTTGCGATCGACCTGCTCAAATCGAAAGTGCACAAGCTGCGCGAGTTGTCGCCGCTGTGGGACATGTTCAAGGAAGGGATCGATATCAGCTCGATCCAGTGGGCCGCGCACTAAGCGCGTTCGAATTCATTTTTGGGTCCCGCCAGCGGGGCCGCATACAGACAGGAGCATCAAAATGGCTTACTCAGAAAAAGTGTTGGACCACTACGAAAACCCCCGTAACGTGGGCGCCTTCGACAAGGGCGACGACACGATCGGCACCGGCATGGTCGGCGCGCCCGCTTGCGGCGACGTGATGAAACTGCAAATCAAGGTCGGCGCCGATGGCCTGATCGAAGACGCGAAATTCAAGACCTACGGCTGCGGTTCGGCGATCGCCTCGTCGTCGCTGGTGACCGAATGGGTCAAGGGCAAGACGCTCGACCAGGCGCTGTCGATCAAGAACACCCAGATCGCCGAAGAACTGGCGCTGCCGCCGGTGAAGATCCACTGCTCGATCCTGGCCGAAGACGCCATCAAGGCGGCCGTTCTCGATTACAAGACCAAGCACCCAGCGGCCTAAGTGCCCAATACATCGCGTGCCCGTCAGCGGGCGCGCGAGCGGAGAATTAGATGGCAATCACACTGACGGAAAAAGCGGCCAAGCATATCAATCGCTACATCGAGCGGCGCGGCAAAGGCGTTGGCTTGCGTTTCGGCGTGCGCACCACCGGCTGTTCCGGTCTGGCGTACAAGCTCGAATATGTGGACGAGGCGGCCGTCGAGGACAGCGTGTTCGAGTCGCATGGCGTGAAGGTGTTTGTCGACCCGAAAAGCCTGCCCTACATTGACGGCACCGAACTCGATTTCGCGCGCGAAGGCCTCAACGAAGGCTTTAAATTCCACAACCCGAACGTGAAAGACGCGTGCGGCTGTGGCGAGAGCTTCCGCATCTAGTGCCGGCGCCGGCACGGGGCGGCCCACGCCGGTCCGGGCCAGCGCGCCAGTCTGACCACGGCGCCGCGCATCGGCTTTGATGGGCCGCGCACCGAGACCTATTCATGCAAAACCACTTTGAACTATTTCAGCTGCCGGCGCGCTTTGCGCTCGATAGCACTGCCTTGGACTCGGCTTACCGCGACGTTCAGGGGCAGGTGCATCCGGACCGCTTCGTCAATGCGACCGACGCCGAAAAGCGTGTCGCGATGCAGTGGGCCACGCGCGCCAATGAAGCCTATCAGACGCTGAAGAATCCGCAAAAGCGCGCCCAGTATCTGTGCGAAATCAACGGGGTGGATCTGCGCGTGGAATCGAACACGGCGATGCCGATGGCGTTTCTGATGCAGCAGATGGAATGGCGCGAAGAACTCGGTGACGCACGTGCCAGCAAGGACGCGCAGGCGCTTGACGCACTCGACGCGCAGTTGCGCGCGGCGCGCCGTGCCCAGCTGGCGCAGATCGAAACGCAGCTCGACGCGGGCGAGTTTACCGGCGCGGCGGAAGGTGTGCGCGCGCTGATGTTTTTGGAAAAATTTGGCGACGAGGTCGGTTACGCCTTCGAAGCCCTGGAAGCGTAAACACCGCAGCGCAGTTAAAGAGGGGCAGAGTTTGTTTCGCGGCGATCTTGCGCGAAATTTCGCTGCCCCTCTTTGACGCACCGGAGTCAGTGGCGCTGGCAACGCCGTCGATAGGGTCAGAGTAATTTCGCGAACAACCGCGAAAAAAAGGCTAGGCGCCCCCTCTGGCCCCATTGACTGGGACGCCGGCGAAAATTGCCGCAGGCTGGTTTGCCGCCACCGCACAAACGATAAGAGATCAGGTATTACACATGGCACTTTTACAAATTTCAGAACCCGGCATGTCGACCGCGCCCCACCAGCACCGGCTGGCCGTGGGCATTGACCTTGGCACCACCAATTCGCTGGTGGCCACTGTGCGCAACAGCATCCCCGAGGTGCTCAGCGACGAAGGCGGACGCCAGCTGCTGCCGTCCGTGGTGCGCTATCTGGCCAACGGCAATGCGCACATCGGCCACAAGGCCCAGGCGCACCAGACCACGGACCCGAAGAACACCATCGTTTCCGTCAAACGTTTCATGGGACGCGGCCTGCGCGACATCGCGCATGCCGAAAACATGCCTTACGATTTTGAGGACGTGCCCGGCATGGTGCAACTGCGCACCGTGGCCGGCGTGAAAAGCCCGGTCGAGATCTCGGCCCAGATTCTGGCGACCTTGCGCCAGCGCGCCGAAGACGCACTGGGCGACGATCTGGTCGGCGCCGTCATCACCGTGCCCGCTTACTTCGACGACGCCCAGCGCCAGGCCACCAAGGACGCGGCCCAGCTGGCCGGCCTGAACGTGCTGCGCCTGCTGTCCGAGCCGACCGCCGCGGCCATCGCGTATGGCCTCGACAACGCCTCCGAAGGCATCTTTGCAGTCTACGACCTGGGCGGCGGCACCTTCGACATCTCGGTGCTGAAACTATCCAAGGGCGTGTTCGAAGTGCTCTCCTCGGGCGGCGACTCGGCGCTGGGCGGCGACGATTTTGACCAGCGCCTGTTCTGCTGGATCATCGAGCAGACCAAGCTGGCCCCGCTGTCGCACGAGGACACCGCCACGCTGATGGTCAAGGCGCGCCAGGCCAAGGAACAATTGTCGACCAACGACGACACCGTCATCGACGCGGTGCTCAATTCGGGTGACGTGGTGCATCTGCGTCTGTCGGCCGAAGTGTTCGCCGCCATCACCCAGAACCTGGTGGCCAAAACCATGACGGCGATTCGCAAAGCGCTGCGCGACGCCGACGTGACGGTCGACGACGTCGATGGCGTGGTGCTGGTCGGTGGCGCGACGCGCATGCCGCACGTGCGGCGCGCCGTCAGCGAATTTTTCTCGACCATCCCGCACGCCAATATCGACCCGGACAAGGTCGTCGCGCTGGGCGCGGCGATCCAGGCCAACCTGCTGGCCGGTAACCGCGCGCCGGGCGACGACTGGCTGCTGCTGGACGTGATCCCGCTGTCGCTGGGCATCGAAACCATGGGCGGATTGGTCGAAAAAATCATCCCGCGCAATTCGACCATCCCGTGCGCGAGCGCGCAGGAATTCACCACCTTCAAAGACGGCCAGACCGCGCTGGCGATCCACGTGCTGCAAGGCGAGCGCGAACTGGTCACCGACTGCCGCTCGCTGGCGCGTTTCGAGCTGCGCGGCATTCCGCCGATGGTCGCTGGCGCGGCGCGCATCCGCATCACCTACCAGGTCGACGCCGATGGCTTGCTGTCGGTCTCGGCGCGCGAACTGCGCTCGGGCGTGGAAGCGTCGATCAGCGTCAAGCCGGCCTACGGCCTGGGCGACGACGAAGTGGCGCGCATGCTGCAGGACTCGTATTCGTCGGCCAGCGGCGACATGCTGGCGCGTGCGTTGCGCGAAGAGCAGGTCGAAGCCGAACGCATCCTGCTGGCGACCCAGTCGGCGCTGGATGGCGACGCGGCGTTGCTGGACGCGTCCGAGCGCAGCGCCATCGACGCGCTGATGGCGAGCGTGCGCGCAGCTGTCGCCGCGTCGAAGGTGGACGCATCCGACACGGCGCCCCAGCAAGCTGCCCTGAAGCTGGCGGTCGACGCGCTGGCCGCCGGCACCGAAGATTTTGCATCGCGCCGCATGGACCAGAGTGTGCGCAGCGCACTGGCCGGCAAGTCGCTCGACGACATCTGATCCCCCAATATTGAAGAGGTTATACCGTGCCACAAATCGTATTTCTGCCCCATCCTATCCTGTGTCCTGAAGGCGCCGTCGTCGACGCGCCAAGCGGCAAGTCGCTGTGCGACGTGATGCTTGAAAACGACATCGACATCGAGCACGCCTGCGAAAAATCGTGCGCCTGCACCACCTGCCACGTGCTGGTGCGCGAAGGCCTGGCGTCGCTCAACGAAGCCGAAGAGAAAGAGGAAGACCTGCTCGACCGCGCCTGGGGTCTGGAAGCGGTGTCGCGCCTGTCCTGCCAGGCGATCGTCGGTGACGTTGATCTGGTGATCGAGATCCCGAAATACACGATCAATCACGCCAGCGAAAAAAATCATTGAGCATCGGGAGAGCAGCATGAAATGGAGTGATATTTCCGCGATCGCGGAAGCCCTGTACGACAAGTTCCCCGATGTCGATCCGCTGACGATCCGCTTCGTCGACCTGCACAACTGGGTCGTCGATCTGGACGGGTTTGACGACGACCACACCCGTGGCGGTGAAAAAGTGCTCGAAGCGATCCAGGCGGCGTGGATCGATGAAGCGCGCTGACCCGATGAAAAATACCCAACCGGGCGCACAGGCGCACGAGATCAAGCCGGGCCAGTCGATCGCACTGCTGCAGGAGCTGCACATCCTGACGCGCGACGGCAAGCTCAATCAGGACAGCCGGCGCAAGCTGAAACAGGTCAATCACCTGGTCCAGTTCATCGAGCCGCTGCTCAAGGAAATCCAGCTCGACCATTCGGCCATCTCGTTGGTCGACCATGGCGCCGGCAAGTCGTATCTGGGCTTCATCCTGTACGACCTGTTCTTCAAGGGCTTGAACGACGGCTCGCACATCTACGGCATCGAGACGCGCGAAGAATTGGTGCAAAAGTCTGCCGCCTTGGCCGCCAAGCTGGAGTTTCCAGGGATGTCGTTTCTGAACCTGTCGGTGGCCGATTCGACGACCTCGAATCAGCTGCCCGAGCGCATCGACATCGTCACCGCGCTGCACGCATGTAACACGGCGACCGACGACGCGATCGACTTCGCGCTCAAGAAGCACGCCAAGTTCATGGTGCTGGTGCCGTGCTGCCAGGCCGAAGTGGCGTCGGTGCTGAAGAAGAACAAGGGCAAGGACCTGGGGCGCAGCGCGCTCACGGAACTGTGGCGCCACCCGCTGCACACGCGCGAATTCGGCAGCCAGGTGACCAACGTGCTGCGCTGCCTGCAACTGGAGGCGCATGGTTACCAGGTCAACGTGACGGAATTGGTCGGCTGGGAGCATTCGATGAAAAACGAGTTAATCATCGCCAGCTACAAGAATCTGCCGCGCCAGCGTCCCACCGAGCGCTTGCAGGAAGTGCTGGTCAGCCTGGGCCTGGAAGAAATGGGCAACCGTTTTTACACCCGCAAGCTGGCCGAGGCCACGGCCGCGCACTAGAAGAGAGCCCGACATGATCGAACAGTGGATAGACCTGCGCAGCGACACCGTGACGCGCCCGACGCCCAATATGCGCTCGGCGATGCAGTGCGCCGAGGTGGGCGACGACGTGTACGGGGACGATCCCAGCGTGAACCGGCTGCAGAAGCTGGCGGGGGAGCTGTTCGGTTTTGAGGCGGCGCTGTTTGCGCCGTCCGGCACCCAGAGCAATCTGATCGCGCTGCTGGTTCACTGCGGGCGCGGCGACGAATATCTGGTCGGGCAGGAGGCGCACACCTTCCGCTACGAGGGCGGCGGCGCCGCCGTGCTGGGCAGCATCCAGCCGCAGCCGATCGCCAACCAGCCCGACGGCAGCCTGGCGCTGGCCGACATCGAAGCCCAGATCAAACCGGACGATTTTCATTTCGCGCGTACCCGCGTGCTGACGCTGGAAAACACCATCGGCGGACGGGTGCTCGATGCTGCCTATCTGGCCGGCGCCACCGCGCTGGCGCACCGGCGCGGCTTGACTACCCACTTGGACGGCGCGCGCATCTGCAACGCCGCTGTCAAGCAGGGCATCAGCTTGCGCGCTGCCGTGGCCGGTTTTGACAGCGTGTCGGTGTGTCTGTCCAAAGGGCTGGGCGCGCCGGTCGGCTCGGTGTTGTGCGGCAGCGCCGCTTTCATCAACCAGGCCAAGCGCTGGCGCAAGATGCTTGGCGGGGGCATGCGCCAGGCCGGCATGTTGGCCGCGGCCGGTCAGTACGCGCTCGAACACCATGTCGAGCGGCTGGCCGAGGATCACGCCAACGCGGCCGAACTGGCGCGCGGACTGGGCCAGCTGGCAGGCCTGACGGTGTCCACGCCGCAAACGAACATCGTCTATGTCGACGTTGCGCCGGCGGCCTGCGCAGGGCTGGGCGAGGCGCTCGCGCGCGCGCAGATCCGCCTGCCGGCGGCGCCGCGCATGCGCATCGTCACCCACCTGGACGTCACGCGTGCCGACATCGCACGTACCATCGCCGTATTCGCCGACTATTTCAAGGGTGCGCGCGCCTGACGCGCCGCTCATTCAACCATTTCATACAGACCCCAATGACAGACACTCCTAGCGATTCCACCGTGCGCCTTTTGAAGCGCGTGGCCGACATGGTCCCTTGTTCGCGCCGCGAGGCCGAGCAGTATATTGAAGGTGGCTGGGTCACGGTCGACGGCGTGCTGGTCGAGGAGGCCGGCGCGCGCGTCGCGCCCGAGCAGACGGTGTTGCTCACGCCCGGCGCGACGCTGCTCGAGATCCGCCCGGTGACGCTGCTGCTGCACAAACCGGTCGACTTCAATGCCGGTGTGGGCAGCGTCGGCAAGCCGGCTCAGAGCTGCCTCGCGCTCGACACGCTGGAGGTGGCCGATCACGGCAAGCAGCGCTTTTTGAAGCGCCACCTGCACGAGCTGACGCTGTGCACGCCGCTTGACACGATGGCCAGCGGCCTGTTGGTGTACACCCAGGATTTCCGCATCGCGCGCAAGTTGGTCGACGAGGCGGCCCGGGTCGAGCAGGAGTTCATCGTCGAAGTATCGGGCGACATCCTGGAAAACGGCCTGGCCTTGCTCAATCACGGCCTGCCGTTCAACGGCAAGCCGCTCGCGCCGATCAAGGTCAGCTGGCAGAACGAAACGCGCTTGCGCTTCGCGCTGAAAAACGCGCTGCCCGGCCAGATCGCGCACATGTGCCGCATGGTTGGTCTGACGGTGGTGTCGATGAAGCGCATCCGCATCGGCCGCATCCCGATGGCCAGTCTGCCGGCCGGCCAGTGGCGCTACCTGCACGAGTACGAACGCTTTTGAGTCGACCGGCGCACGGCGCGCCAGTCCCAGGCGCGAACGCAGCGAGCGTGCCGCCTGGTGGTTTCTTCGATGCGTTCATGTTGCGCGCTGACGGTGCTGCTGATGCCGTGCGACGGCGCGTGAGCGCCCGACGTGTCATTGCCGGCGCGAGCCGGTGCGCGCGCCGCGCTGGTTCAAGGTCACTGAGGCGGGCCTGGCTGCTGGATTGGCAGCGGCGCACGCACACCGCCAACATCGCGCTGCGGCACTGCTGTGCGCCGAACTGGTCAGCGCGGCGCAGTTAGACGGCAGGGTTGGTCTTTTTCGGCGCTTTGGGCAGCAGGATCAGGCGCGTGCCAAGCAGGCGGTCGTGCAGAAACTGGCGATCCTTGTCGAACAGCGCGGTGCTGGCCCATGCCGCCATGCCGACCACGATGGCGATCGCCACGTCGGCCTTGCTGGTCAGATGGAAGGCGTAGCAGGCCAGCAGCGCGGGCAGGAACCAGCCCCAGGACAGCAGGAAGCGTGCTGCCGCCGTGCGCAGCGGCAGGCGCGCGTAACCGGGCTTGATCAGCTTGATGCGCCAGGTCTTCATGGCCAGCGTGTGGCCGCTGTCAAACCAGAAATGAATGAAGTAGGCGGCCGTTACCAGAAACAGCACGAACTGCCGCGCATGCTCGAGCGTGGCGGAGTGGCGATTTTGCGTCACGAGCAAAAACACCGCCACGGCGAACAGCTCCACCGCCGTCAGCAGGAAAGCTTCGTAGATCATGCAGATCAGGCGGCGGGGCAGGCTGGGTGTGGCGAGGGGCGACGAACTATTTGACATTGGACGGTGTAACAGCCGCGCTGGCCGGGGTGATCGTAGTGGGCAAGGCGGTGGGGGGCGCTGGCGTGGCCAGCGGCGCCGTCACAACAGCGGCGCTGGGGGGCGCTTGGATAGGCGCCGGTGGATGCGCGGCGGCGGCCTTGGCCGATGCGCCTGCCTTGATCGGCGCGACAGGCTTGACCTTGCTTTGCGTGGTCGATGGCAGATTGGCCACCTGTTTTTTAATGGCCGCTTCGGCCGCCAGTTTCTTCTTTTGCTCTTCCGGCAGTTGCTGATACTGCTCCCACTGCACCGACTTTTCGCTGGCACCGATCTTTTTGGTGCGGGTATAGTTTTCGCGCACCTGGCGGCGTTGATCGGGCGTCAGTTTGACCCAGTCGCGCATGCGTTCATGCACGCGCTGTTGCTCGTCGGGCTTCATGGTGGAAAAGCGCTTGGCGATGTCCAGCCATTTTTGTTTGCGGATTGCCTCCATCTTGTCCCACTCGAGCGCGAGCGGTTCGAGCGCCAATTGCTGCGGGCCACTGAGGTCGCGCCACAGCAAGCTGTCGAGCGTATGCGCGGCCGTCTTGTTACCGGATTTGGCGCTGGCAACAGCTTTGCCCGCGGCCGCAGTGGCAACGGGCGCAGGCGCACTGGCCGACGCAGGCATGGCCGCCGGCGTTGCCGCTGGCGGCGTGACAGGGGCCGGCGTGCCGACCTGCTGGGCACTGACCCACGACACGCCAGCCAGTGTCAGCACGACCACTGCGCCCAGCGCCGCCTTGAACTTCGAACCTAAGAAGCTGCCCGTCATCCTATTGCGCGTTTTGCGCCAGATAAGCGTTAAAACCATGGTCGAGGTAGGCCGTCAGGGGCAGCTCGTCCGACAGCACGGCCGCGTCCAGTTCGGCAATCTCGGCGATGCGCTGCTGCTGCTCATACTGGTACACGCCGACCATGCCGATCGCCAGGGCCAGCAGTGGCACGGCCACGCCAACCCGGCCCAGCCAGGAGAACGGCGTGCTGAAAAATTGCCCGGCTGCGCCTGCCAGCGCCGATTGCAGCACCCGCACCGGCGCGTGCGCCTTCTTGCGCGCGAGCGCCATCTGGCGCGCCTTGGCCAGCCGTTCGGTGGTGGCCGGCGGCAATTTATCTAGCTTTTCATTGAGCGCGTGGCGCACCTTGTAGGCGAAATTGAGATCATCGGTATTCATAAGTTTATTCCCTTGGCTTTCAGCGACTCCGCGAGGGTGTGCGTGGCACGAGAGCAGTGCGTCTTGACACTTCCCTCTGAGCAACCCATCGCGGCCGCTGTTTCAGCGACGTCCATGTCCTGCCAGTAACGCATGAGGAAGGCTTCCCGTTGACGCGCCGGCAGTTTTTGTACCTCTTCGTCGATCAAACTCAATATTTGCATGCGCTCGACTTGATCGGCGCTCGATTCGGAGGCGGCGCTGCCGTGCTCGGACTGGTAGGAGTCGAGCAAGTCAAAGTCATCGCCGTCCTCGTCCTGCTTGCCCATGCCCGAAAACAGGCTGACCCAGGTGTTGCGCACTTTCTCGCGTCGGAAAAAATCAAGTATCGTATTTTGTAATATACGCTGAAACAGCATCGGCAGTTCGGCCGCCGGTTTGTCGCCGTACTTTTCGGCGAGTTTGATCATCGCGTCTTGAACCACGTCAAGCGCAACTTCGTCCTTGCGCACCGCATACACGGCCTGCTTGAAGGCGCGCCGCTCGACGTTCTCGAGGAAATCCGATAATTCTTTGTCTGTGGCCATGCGATGCGGGACGGGGTGCCGGGAAGGCGAAGTTAAGGGGACTGGGGTGCGAATCGGGCCGGCGTACCGAGAGCGTGCGCCTGGTCCAAGGTGGTATTTACAAAAACTGAGCGCATGCTAGCAAAAATCGGACGAAATTGCATGTTTTTTACGGCTGCGGAAACCACGCAAGACGATTTAGCACGATATGCCTTGACCAAAATGGTGCGACGCAGTAACGTGTGGGACGCTTCGCACCCTCGAAGTTTCATGGTCCTGACGCAGCCGGCACACAAGGCCCCCGTCGCCAGGACGCGCTTTCATATGTAGGCAGTTTGCTCTAACCCGTGCCACAAGCGCGAGAGGTTCGCACAACGCTACAGAAACTCACGCCAAACGAGTTTGCGCCCAGCGTCGTTTCGTACGGTATCTACGGGTACCCGAAAGAGCGTCGTGATCGCAGAAAGAAGGGAAGCCTGAGCACTGTCGCGTCACACGAATGTCGTTAGGAAAGAGCATCCGATCAATCTCCCAGTGGACCTTGAAAGGAATGTTTTATGAATACCGAAACAGCCGTACCCATCACAGGCGCCGAAATTCTGGTGCGCTGCCTCGCGGAAGAGGGCGTTGAACACGTCTTTGGCTATCCGGGCGGGGCCGTCCTGTACATCTACGACGCCATCTTCAAGCAAGATAAATTTCAGCATATCCTGGTTCGTCACGAGCAGGCCGCAGTGCATGCCGCCGACGCCTATTCGCGCAGCTCGCAGAAAGTCGGCGTGGCTCTGG
Organism: Burkholderiales bacterium; assembly: GCA_038207625.1. Lineage (GTDB taxonomy): Bacteria > Pseudomonadota > Gammaproteobacteria > Burkholderiales > Burkholderiaceae_D > JBBQZO01. The sequence goes on from JBBQZO010000014.1 coordinate 48,287, forward strand.
TCACTTCCGGCCCCGGCGTCACCAATGCGGTGACCGGTCTGTCGACGGCGTATATGGATTCAATTCCGATGGTGATCATCTCGGGCCAGGTGCCCAGTTATGCCATCGGTCAGGATGCGTTCCAGGAATGCGACACGGTCGGCATCACGCGTCCTTGCGTGAAGCACAACTTCCTCGTCAAGGACGTCAAGGATCTGGCGCTGACCATCAAAAAAGCATTCTATATTGCCAAAACGGGCCGTCCGGGCCCCGTGCTGGTCGATATTCCGAAGGACATCAGCATGCACAAGTGCATGTACGATTATCCGAAAGAGATCGAGATGCGCTCGTACAAGCCGGTCGACAAAGGCCATTCCGGCCAGATCCGCAAGGCGGTGCAATTGCTGCTGGCGGCCGAACGTCCGATGATCTACACGGGCGGCGGCGTGATCCTGGCCAATGCTGCGCCGGAACTGAACCGTCTGGTCGACAAGCTTGGCTTCCCGGTCACCAACACGCTGATGGGTCTGGGCGCCTACCGCGCGTCGAGCGACAATTTTGTCGGCATGCCCGGCATGCACGGCACCTATGAAGCGAACATGGCGATGCAGCATTGCGACGTCCTGATCGCCATCGGTGCGCGCTTCGACGACCGCGTGATCGGCAACCCGAAGCATTTTGCCTCCAACCCGCGCAAGATCATCCACGTCGACATCGACCCTTCGTCGATCTCGAAGCGCGTCAAGGTCGATATTCCCATCGTTGGCAACGTCAAGGATGTGCTGATCGAATTTCTCGCGCAGTTGGATGCCGCCGAAGCGAAGGTCAACGCGCCCGCCGTCAAGGACTGGTGGAAGCAGATCAACGAATGGCGCGGCAAAGATTGCCTCAAATTCGCCGATTCCGATCTGCTCATCAAGCCGCAATCGGTGGTCCAGAAAGTGTGGGAGATCACCAAGGGCGACGCCTTCATCACCTCCGACGTGGGCCAGCATCAGATGTGGGCCGCCCAGTACTACAAGTTCGACAAGCCGCGTCGCTGGATCAATTCCGGTGGCCTGGGCACGATGGGTGTCGGCCTGCCGTACGCGATGGGCGTGCAGATGGCCAACCCTGACGCGACGGTTGCCTGCATCACCGGCGAAGGCTCGATCCAGATGTGCATCCAGGAGCTGGCCACGTGCAAGCAGTATCACCTGACGCCGAAGATCATCTTGCTCAACAACCGCTTCCTGGGCATGGTGCGTCAGTGGCAACAGATCGATTACGGCTCGCGCTATTCCGAGTCGTACATGGATTCGCTGCCCGACTTCTCCAAGCTCGCGGAAGCCTACGGGCACGTGGGTATGAAAATTGAAAAACCGGGCGATGTGGACGGTGCCTTGAAAGAAGCCTTCGGCATGAAAGACCGCCTGGTGTTCATGAACTTCATCACCGACCAGACCGAAAACGTCTGGCCGATGGTCAAGGCTGGCAAGGGCCTGTCCGAAATGCTGCTCGGTTCGGAGGACTTGTAATGCGCCATATTATTTCTGTCCTGCTTGAAAACGAAGCCGGTGCGCTCTCGCGCGTGGTCGGCCTGTTCTCCGCGCGCGGCTACAACATCGAGACGCTGACCGTGGCGCCGACCGAAGACGCGACGCTGTCGCGCATGACGATCGTCACCAGCGGCTCGGACGACATCATCGAACAGATCACCAAGCATTTGAACCGGCTGATCGAAGTGGTGAAAGTGGTCGACCTGACCGAAGGCGCGCACATCGAACGTGAGCTCATGCTCATCAAGGTGCGCGCCGTCGGCAAGGAGCGCGAAGAGATGAAACGCACGGCCGACATCTTCCGCGGTCGCATCATCGACGTGACGGAGAAGACCTACACGATCGAGCTGACCGGCAACAAGGGCAAGCTCGACGCGTTCATCGACTCGATCGACCGGGCCTCGATTCTGGAGACGGTCCGCACCGGCGGCTCCGGCATCGGGCGCGGCGAGCGCATCCTCAAAGTATAGAGTCAAGCTGCAAGACGAACACGTTGCCGCCACGAGGCGGCGACCCCCAACTTACAAAATTTTAGGAATAACATCATGAACGTTTTTTACGACAAAGATTGCGACCTCTCCCTGATCAAAGGCATGAACGTTGCCATCATCGGCTACGGCTCGCAAGGCCACGCGCACGCGCAAAACCTGAACGATTCGGGCGTGAACGTCACGGTCGGCCTGCGCAAAGACGGCGCTTCGTGGAACAAAGTCAAGAACGCCGGCCTGAAGGTCGCTGAAGTAAACGACGCCGTCAAAGCGGCCGACATCATCATGATCTTGCTGCCGGATGAAAACATCGCCCAGGTCTACAACGAAAACGTCGCACCGTTCGCCAAGCAAGGCGCCGTGCTGGCCTTCGCGCACGGCTTTAACGTCCATTACGGCCAAGTCGTGCCACGCGCCGACCTGGACGTGATCATGATCGCCCCGAAAGCGCCAGGCCACACCGTGCGCGGCACCTATGCTCAAGGCGGCGGCGTGCCTCACCTGATCGCGATCCACGCCGACAAATCGGGCAACGCGCGCAACATCGCGCTGTCGTATGCGATGGCCAACGGCGGCGGTCGTGCCGGCATCATCGAAACGAACTTCCGCGAAGAAACCGAAACCGATTTGTTCGGCGAGCAAGCTGTTCTGTGCGGCGGCGCGGTCGAGCTGATCAAAGCCGGCTTCGAAACCCTGGTCGAAGGCGGCTACGCCCCTGAGATGGCGTATTTCGAGTGCCTGCACGAATTGAAACTGATCGTCGACCTGATCTATGAAGGCGGCATCGCCAACATGAACTACTCGATCTCGAACAACGCCGAATACGGCGAATATGTGACGGGCCCGAAAATCGTCACCGAAGACACGAAAAACGCGATGCGCCAATGCCTGAAAGACATCCAGACGGGCGAATACGCGAAGAGCTTCATCCTGGAAAACAAGGCCGGCGCACCGACCCTCATTTCGCGTCGTCGCCTGACGGCCGAGCACCAGATCGAAGAAGTGGGCGGCAAACTGCGCGCGATGATGCCGTGGATCGCCAAAAACAAACTGGTCGACCAGTCGAAGAACTAAGACCGAACGACGCTGGCCCGAGTTGCAAAACAATTGGGGTCAGAGTCGAATTGTTTGAAACGTTGCAGCGCCGCAGTAAAAATAAATAGGGTCAGAGTCGAATTGATTTGCAAGAGTTGCAAATTAATCTGACTCTGACCCCAATTAATTTGCAACTTTCTATTTCAGGCTGAGGCGCAACATCACATTGCTTGTATCTTCCAGTGTGTGACATCCGATGGGGCAGGTTTTGCCCCATTTTCTTGTCCAATCTACCTTGGAGAATCCTATGTCTTTATCAAAAATGGTTGTGTTGGGCGCGCTCGCGCTCGCTTGTCAGGCGCGCGCGGAAAGCCTGCCGACCAGTGGTACCCTGGTCGTTGTTCCGGCTTTTGGCGAAGTGACGCACGCCAACGACGAAGCCAACGCGACCTTGATGATCGAAGAGCAGGACAAAGACAAGGCGGTCGCCGCGTCGCGCGTGAATTTGAAGATGAAGCAGGGCACCGAGATCGTCAAGCGTGAAGATCCGCAGGCGGTGCTGAAGACCTATGGTTATTACACCTACCCGGTTTATCCGGAAGAGCGTCCGTTGCCGAACGGGGTGGCGCCGAAAGTGCGCGTGCCTACCGGTTGGCGCGTCGGGCAGTATCTGGGTGTGAAAACGGGTAATCTGGCGGGACTGCCGAAACTGGTCGCTGCCGTGCAGAAAACACTGGCCTTGAGCGGCTTGCAGTTTGGCCTGTCGCCGGCCACCACCAAGAAGTTGGACGATCAGCGCATCGCCGCCACTTACCAGAATTTGAATGAACGCATCGCCGCGATCGCCAACGCGATGGGCCGCAAGGTATCCGACGCGGTGCTTGACACGGTCGACTTTGAAGGCTCGGGCAATTATGCCAACCAGCGCGAAGGCGCGCCGGCGCCGATGATGTTCAAGAGCGCCATGCGTGCGGCGGAGCCTCAGGTCGAGGAGCCGAGCTTCGAGCCGGGCGAAACCACGCTGCAGATGCATTTGGTAGGAAAGGTCAAGTTCAAGTAGCCCGATCTGTTCGCTATGTTCGCGATGCGCCAACTATAATGATGGCGCACGCTGGCCGCGCCCGACCCGGGCGGGCCGGCAATACACACCCTGTATTTGATCAGTCTGACAAGAATTGAAACGGAAACCTATGGCCCCCTTTCCCCGTCGCCGCCCTAAGAGCGGCACCGCAGCAGGCGCGAAAGCGTCGAAAATGTCGCGCTTTAGCAAATTCGCGCGGCAAGCACCAACTGTGGCGGACGGCAAGCCGGGGCGCCGGCGCGGGATCTATCTGCTGCCCAACGCATTCACCACGGCCGCGCTGTTTTGCGGCTTCTACGCCATCGTGATGGCGATGAACCAAAAATTCGAGCATTCGGCCTGGGCGATCTTCATTGCCATGATCCTCGACGGGCTGGACGGACGCATCGCGCGCCTGACCAACACCCAGAGTGAATTCGGCGCCCAGTACGACAGCCTGTCGGACATGGTGTCGTTCGGCGCCGCGCCGGCGCTGGTGATCTACGAATGGTCGCTGCGCGGTCTGGGCAAGCTGGGCTGGATCGCCGCCTTCGTCTACTGCGCCGGCGCCGCCTTGCGCCTGGCGCGTTTCAACACCAATATCGAAGTGGTCGACAAACGCTTCTTCCAGGGCATGCCCAGCCCGGCGGCGGCGGCGATTGTGGCCGGCTTCATCCTGATGATGGACGAGCTGCACGTGGCCGGCATTGAGCTGCCCTGGGTGTCCTGGAGCATCGCCTTGTTCGCCGGTCTGACGATGGTCACCAACGTACCGTTCTACAGTTTTAAGGATGTCAATTTCCGCAAGTCGGTGCCCTTCATCTTCGTGTTCCTGATCGCGCTGGGCTTTGCGCTGGTGTCGATCAATCCGCCGATGGTGCTGATGCCGATATTTCTCACTTATGGCCTGTCCGGCTATGCCGTGTTCTTCTGGCGCCTGGCCAAGGGCCGGCCGGTCAGCATTATCCAGACCGAACACGAATCGGACGACGCCAGCGAGCGCGATTGACCGCAAGGTCATGGCGCCACGCCCGCAACGCATGTATTTTATTTTTGCCTAGCCTTTGGAGCACACCATGACCAACGCATCGAACCGCCTCATCATTTTTGACACCACCTTGCGCGACGGCGAGCAATCGCCCGGCGCGTCGATGACCAAGGACGAGAAAGTGCGCATCGCGCGCCAGCTCGAACGGATGAAGGTCGACGTGATCGAGGCCGGCTTCGCGGCCGCCTCGCAAGGCGACTTCGAATCGATCCGCGCGATCGCCTCGGTGGTCAAGGAGTCGACCATCTGCTCGCTGTCGCGCGCCAATGATCGTGACATCGCACGCGCGGCCGAGGCGCTAGCGCCGGCCGAGCGCAAACGCATCCACACCTTCATCGCCACCTCGCCGCTGCACATGCAGATGAAGCTGCGCATGGAGCCCGAGCAGGTGCTCGAGCAGGCCAAGCTGGCGATCCGCTGCGCGCGCAACTACACCGACGACATCGAATTCAGCCCTGAAGACGGCAGCCGCTCGGACGAGGATTTCCTGTGCCGTGTGCTCGAAGCGGTGATCGCCGAAGGTGCCACCACCATCAATTTCCCCGACACGGTCGGCTATGCGGTGCCGGAGATGTTCGGCGCCACCATTCGCCGCCTGCGCGAGCGCATCCCCAATTCGGACAAGGCAATCTGGTCGGTGCACTGCCATAACGACCTGGGACTGGCGGTCGCCAACTCGCTGGCCGGTGTGATGATCGGCGGCGCGCGCCAGGTTGAATGCACCATCAACGGTCTGGGCGAACGGGCCGGTAATACGGCGTTGGAAGAACTGGTGATGGCGCTGCGCACGCGCGCCGATTACTACCAGCTTAGCTGCGGCATCGACACCACGCAAATCGTCGCCGCCTCCAAGCTGGTGTCACAGATCACCGGCTTCGCCGTGCAGCCGAACAAGGCCGTGGTGGGCGCGAACGCGTTCGCGCATGCCTCCGGTATCCACCAGGACGGCATCTTGAAGGCGCGCGAGACCTACGAGATCATGCGCGCCGAAGACGTCGGCTGGGCCGCCAACAAGATCGTGCTGGGCAAACTGTCGGGACGCAATGCGTTCAAGCAGCGCCTGCAGGAACTGGGCGTTGAACTTGAATCGGAAACCGAGGTGAACGCCGCGTTTGGCCGCTTCAAGGAACTGGCCGACCGCAAGTCGGAAATCTTCGACGAGGACATTCTGGCGCTGGTGTCGGACGAAGAGCACGCGCAAGAGAACGAATGCTACCGCTTCGTGTCGCTGGCCCAGCGTTCGGAAACGGGCGAGACGCCCAGCGCGAAAGTGGTGTTCAGCATCGACGGCAAGGAGTTTTGCTGCGAAGGGCAGGGCGACGGTCCGGTCGACGCGACCGTCAACGCGATCGAACATGAAGCGGCCAGCGGCGCCGAGCTGGTGCTGTTCTCGATTAACGCGATCAGCAACGGCACCCAGTCGCAAGGCGAAGTGACGATGCGCCTGTCCAAGGGCGGGCGCATCGTCAACGGCGTCGGCTCCGACCCGGACATCATCGTCGCCTCGGCCAAGGCCTACCTGTCCGGCCTGAACAAGCTGCACTCGAAGATCGAACGGGTCAATCCGCAGCAGTAAGCCCGCGCCGGGCCGCCCGCAGCAGCAAGATCGGGCAGGGCGGCCCGCCGTCGTCAAACCAGCGCGACAACCCCCAGCAGCAACACCGCGCCGATCGCCCCGGTAGGATCGATGGGTGCAATCAGCAGCAGACGAATATTTGATTTACCCAGACATGGCTGGCGCACGCCGGCCATGTTCGCCTTTACCGACATCATGCAGATACGCCTAGCGCGCTTTCCCGAGGACAGCGCCGAACTCAAAGCGGCCATCGCCGAATACCTGGCCTGGCTCTCGCTCGACCTGTCCGCGCGCGGGCTGGCGCGCGAGATGGAAAAATTCGACCAGCTGTTCACGCTGCCCAGCGGCCTGTTTCTGATCGCCTGCACCGACGCCGGGATCGCCGCCTGCGTCGGCCTGCTGCGCCACAGCGACGACGTGGCCGAGGTCAAGCGCCTGTACGTGCGTCCCGCCTACCGTGGGCAGCATCTGGGGCGCACGCTGCTCGAGGCGCTGATCGGGCACGCGGGCCGGCTCGGCTTCGCGCGCCTGATCCTCGACGCGGCGCTGCCCACGATCAAGGCGCAACGCCTGTACGAGAGCATCGGCTTCACGCGCACCGAGCCGTACTACGCCAATCCCAGTGCCGGCACCAGATTCTACGCGCTCGCCTTGCGCGCCTCGGCCGACGTGACGGCGCCGCTCTGAGCGGCTAGCGAAAGAAGCTGCGCTCGTGTTCCTCGTACATCGGGTCTGGCCCGTTTTGCATCAGGCGCAGCACGCCCGCATGGTCGAAATGCAGATGCATCATCGAGTCCCACACGCCGGCCTCTTTGTAACGGTAAGACCACACCTCCAGCTGCGGCAGCGCCAAATACGAGTGCTCGGCCGGTCGCCCGACGATGCGCAGCACATCGTCGTGCGTGCTCACGCCAAGCTGGAGGCTGGCGAATTTTTCCACCGTCAGCACCTGTTCGTAGCGCAGCAAGCGCCCGGCACCGTCGATGTGGGCCATGTACGTGCGCTGCCCCATCGGCCCGGTGGCGTATTCGAGCGCTTGCCCGGCGCCTTCCCGGTAGACGGCAGTGGGCGCCCCCAGCTTGGCCTTGACCGACTCGACCGGTTCGCCCGCTATCAAGGCCGCAGCGGCGCAGCCGGCCAGGGCGGCGAGCAAGCCGGCTGCCAAGGAGATGCGCGTGAATGTGTGCATATAAACCATGCGGATTACTCCCGGATTGGCGAAAAACCACTACATTGTGCGCCCAAGGCGCGCGAATTGCTGGATGCGCGCGCCGTTTTCCCCTATAATCGCGGGTCTGGTCGCTTGATCAGCATTTAATCGTAGTTCACGGTGCGCTGGGTCTCGACTCTTGCACCGCATGTGAAAGGTTCATCATGACAGTAGAAAACATCAACAAGTCCGCTATTATCGCTGACAACGCTCGTGGTCAAAACGACACCGGCTCCCCAGAAGTGCAAGTTGCTTTGTTGACCGCACGGATCAACGAACTGAACGGCCACTTCAAAGCGCACGCCAAAGATCATCATTCCCGTCGCGGTCTGATCATGATGGTTAACCGTCGTAAGAGCCTGCTGTCCTACCTGAAAAGCAAGGACGCGACCCGTTACCGCGATCTGATCGCTAAACTCGGCCTGCGTAAGTAATTTTTACCTGTCCGATGTCTTAGACAAGAATGCCTGCGTCAGTTCGCTGTCGCGGGCATTTTGCATTTTACGTCAGCAAGATTGTTGTAAAAATATTGGGATCAGCGTCGAAGCGATCCGCGCCGCAGACAGGCGCCAGATGCTTCGACACTGCTTCTAGTGTGTAGTAAAGGCGGACCGTCACCTGTGACCCCGCCTGTGGTGAGGTGAACGACAGCCCCTGAAAATCTGTCGGCAAATAGAAAGGGATAGACCCATGTTTAATAAAGTTACCAAAACCTTCACGTACGGCCAACATCAAGTGACCTTGGAAACGGGCGAGATCGCCCGTCAAGCTTCCGGCGCTGTGCTCGTGTCGATCGAAGACACCGTCGTGCTGGCAACCGTGGTTGCCCGCAAAGACGCCAAGCCAGGCCAGGACTTTTTCCCGCTGACCGTCGATTACGTCGAGAAGACTTACGCTGCCGGTAAAATCCCGGGCGGTTTCTTCAAGCGCGAAGGTCGTCCTTCCGAAAAAGAGACACTGACATCCCGTCTGATCGATCGTCCTATCCGTCCGCTGTTCCCTGAAGGTTATCTGAACGAAGTTCAGGTCATCATCCACGTGTTGTCGGTCAACCCGGAAATCGATCCGGATATCGCCGCCATGATCGGCGCCTCCGCCGCGCTGTGCGTCTCCGGTGTGCCGTTTAGCGGCCCGGTGGGCGCTGCGCGCGTCGGTTACGCCAACGGTCAGTACATCCTGAACCCGACCACCACCCAACTCAAAACCTCCGAGATGGATCTGGTCGTTGCCGGTACCGAAACAGCCGTGTTGATGGTTGAGTCGGAAGCCAAACAGCTGTCCGAAGAAATCATGCTCGGCGCCGTCGTGTTCGGTCACGATCAAATGAAGGCCGTGATCGATGCGATCCACGACCTGGTGCGCGACGGCGGCCGTCCTGAAGTCGAGTGGACCGCGCCAGCCAAAAACGAAGCGCTGATCGCCCGCGTGGCCCATTTCGGCCTGGCCAAAGTGCAAGACGCGTATCAAACCCGCGACAAGCAAGCCCGTACCGCCAAACTGAAATCGGCATTCGCGCAAGTGAACGCCGACCTGGCCGCTGAAGCGCTTGCCGCTGGCGTGTCGGCACCGGATTCGTCCGATGTCAGCAACGTGCTGTTCGACATGGAAGCGAAGATCGTGCGTACCCAGATTCTGGACGGCGAGCCACGCATCGACGGTCGCGACACCCGCACCGTGCGTCCGATCGCGATTCGCACCAGCGTGCTGCCACGCACCCACGGTTCGGCCCTGTTCACGCGCGGCGAAACCCAAGCGCTGGTCGTGGCCACGCTGGGCACCGCCCGCGACAGCCAGAAGATCGATGCGCTGATGGGCGAGTACACCGATTCGTTCATGCTCCATTACAACATGCCTCCGTTCGCCACCGGCGAAACGGGCCGCGTCGGTACCCCGAAGCGTCGTGAAATCGGTCACGGCCGTCTGGCCAAGCGCGCTCTGTTGGCCGCTCTGCCGGCACCGGAAGATTTCAGCTACTCGGTTCGCCTGGTGTCGGAAATCACCGAGTCGAACGGTTCCTCGTCGATGGCGTCGGTGTGCGGCGGTTGCCTGGCACTGATGGACGCCGGCGTGCCGATGAAAGCCCACGTCGCTGGTATCGCGATGGGCCTGATCAAAGAAGGCGGCAAGTTCGCCGTGTTGTCCGACATTCTGGGCGACGAAGATCATCTGGGCGACATGGACTTTAAAGTGGCCGGTACGGCTGCCGGTATCACTGCGCTGCAGATGGATATCAAGATCATGGGCATCACCAAGGAAATCATGCAAGTGGCACTGGCGCAAGCCAAAGAAGGCCGCGAGCACATCCTGGGCGAAATGCAAAAAGCCATGCCGCACGTGAAGACCGAACTGTCGGACTTCGCACCGCGCCTGATCACCATCAAGATCAATCCGGAAAAAATCCGCGACGTGATCGGCAAGGGCGGCGCAGTCATTCGCGCGCTGACCGAAGAGACGGGCACCCAGATCGACATCAGCGACGAAGGCGTGGTCACCATCGCTTCGGTCGACGCTGCCGCCGGCCAGGAAGCCAAACGCCGCATCGAAGAGCTGACCGCGTCCGTCGAAGTGGGCAAGACCTACGACGGCATCGTGCTGAAACTGCTGGACTTCGGCGCGATCGTGCAAGTCATGCCGGGTAAAGATGGTCTGCTGCACATCAGCCAGATCGCCAACGAGCGTGTCAACGCCGTGGCCGACTACCTGAAAGAAGGCCAGGCAGTGCGCGTCAAGGTTCTGGAAACGGATGACCGCGGTCGTCTGAAGCTGTCGATGAAGGCCGCCGAAGGCGCCGCCGAAGCCGCAGCCCAGTAATCGCTGTTCGCTTCACCGAAAAAACCGCCAGCGCGCAAGCCTGGCGGTTTTTTTATGGGCCGGCGGTTCGGCGGCGAGCCGGCAGCGACGACGCGCTGGCATCGACAACATCAAGGGCATCGACAACATCAAGGGCATCGACGACATCAAGGGCATCGACGACATCAAGTGCATCGACGCGATCCGGGGGGCGTCGTCTCAGGCACGCATGTCCTGCACCTTGAGAAGCGGGGCATGGCGCGCCAATGTGCGTCACCGGCGCGCCGGTAGGGTAGACTCGCCTTGGTGATCGATCAACGATGAGGAATGCATATGAGCAAAGCGTTACGCCTGTCGGAAAAATGGTTTCAGCGCGGCTTGTGGCTGGTCGCGCTGGTGTTTGCCTGCTTCCTGATCGGCCTCGGTGGCAAGGTGGTGCAAAACCTGCAGATGGTTGAAACCGAAGTCAGCATGGAGCAATTTATCGATCATGCGCAGGCGCTGTCCTTGCGCGCGGCCGAGCAGGCCGAGGGCAAGCGCGTCGCAGAGGCGTCGGAGCGGCTCGACCAGGCGCGTCAGAAACATGGCGTCGCAGTGGCCAACACGCGCGCGGCGCGCGAGACGTTTGAAAATTGGTTGGCAACGCGCCATGTCACCGCGCGCCCCGAGCAGGACGCGGACCTGATCGCGCGCACCAAGGAACTCGACGCGCTGCGCGCCACCGAGCGCAGCGCGCTGGCGCTGTCGCAGGCGCAGGAGCAGGCGATGCTCGACGCGACCCAGTCCAAGCACCAGGCCGAAGAGAAATTGCGGGAGCTGGAAAAGCCGGCCCGCATCGCGCTCGCCAAGGCCGAGCGGGCGCAGGAATTGCGCATCTTCGGCTACCGGCTCGCGCTGACACTGCCCTTGCTGTTGATCGCCGCCTGGCTGTACGTCAAACAGCGCAAAAGCCAGTATTGGCCTTTCGTGTGGGGCTTCATATTTTTCGCCGTGTTCGCCTTCTTCGTCGAGTTGGTGCCATATCTGCCCAGCTACGGCGGCTATGTGCGCTACCTCGTCGGCATCGTCGGCACCGTCGTCATCGGGCGCCAGGCGATCGTGTCCTTGCAGCGTTATCTGGCGCGCCAACGCGCCGCCGAGGCGCTGCCGGACGCGCAGCGGCGCAAGACGCTCAGCTACGACGTGGCCTACACGCGCCTGAGCAAAAGCGTCTGCCCCGGCTGCGAGCGCAGCGTCGACCTGAAAAATCCCGCCATCGACTTCTGCCCGCATTGCGGCATCAGCCTGTTCGACCATTGCGGCAAATGCGATGCGCGCAAGGGCTCGTTCGCCGGCTTCTGCCACGCCTGCGGCACGCCGGCCGCAGCCGAAGTGCAACCCTGAGCGTGCGGCGGCGGGGCGAACGGCGCGCCCGGCGACGCCGCGACGCTGTGATGCACCGCGTCGCGCCGGCGGGGACAGTCCGTGCTTTGCCGGACAGCGCGCTTGCTTAACGCAGCGCCAGATGCGCGCCCAGGCGTTTGCCCAGGCACAGCAGCGTGAGGGTAGGGGGCAGACCCCAGGCTTGCGGGATTACCGACGCGTCGCACACGTACAGTTTGGCAGTCGGGGTTTGCAGGTTGTTGTCGACGCCTTCGCCGATGCGCACGCTGCCGCCCGGATGCGCAGCGAAATGCCAGCTCTTGAAGACGTGCCTGGCGCCGGCCGCGGCGAGAATGTCGCGCGCCAGCCCAATGCCTTGATTGAGCTTGCGCTTATCGGACGGCGACAGGCGCTTGTTGATCCAGTGCGCGCCGATGCGCCCGCTGATGTCGTCGCGGATCTTGACCATCACTGACAGCGTGCGCCGGTGCGCAAGCAGGCGGTCGAAGCGTCCGACCTGCGCGGTGAAGGCCTGGTACATTGGCTTGGGCAGCGTCATGTCGGCCAGCGTGACGCCGTCGGCATCGAGGTGCATGCCGGCCACCATCGGCACTTCGGCGCCGCCGTCGATGTCGTCCACGCTGCCCATCACGGCCACCACGGGATCGCTGAAATAGCTGCTTCCGCCTGGATGCAGGCCGGAGCTGTGCAGCAGACGCGGGCTGCCGATGCCGCCGCCGGCCAGGACGATGATGTGCGCCATTGCCTGCTGGCGCACGCCGGCGCGCACAAATGCGACGCCGACGGCGCGCCCGCCTTGCACCAGCACGCGTTCCACCCTGGCGCCGTCGAGCAACTGGGCGCCCAGCGCCAGCGCCTCGTCGAGGAAATCGCGCGCGCTCCATTTGGCGCCGAACGGACAGCCGTAGACGCAGCGCCAGCAACCGGTACGGCAAATCTGCGGGCGGATCATCTTGTCGAGCTTGCGCCAGTCCAGCCCCAGCGCGTGCGCGCCTTGCATGATGCGGGCGGCCATCGGACCGACCAGATTGTCCGGCAGCGGGGCCATCGGCAGTTCGGCGCGCAGCGCGGCCAGCGCCGGCGCCAGGTCGATGCCGTGGGCGGCGAATAAGGCCAGCGGCGGCGCTGCGGCGGTGGCGAAATTGATCGCCGAGCTGCCGCCGGCGGTGACGCCTTGCACCATCAGCGAGCCGTCGCTGTGAAAGTAGGCGCCCTTGCCGGGTACCGCCGCGATGCGCGCCATCTGGGTCAGGGTGCCGGCCAGCGGCGCCGCGCTGCCCTGTTCGAGCACCAGCACACGCAGGCCGCGCTGGGCCAGTTCGCGCGCCACCGTGGCGCCACCCGGCCCGCTGCCAACTACGATCGCGTCATACGGCACAGCGGGAGTTCGATTCATCGGCTCGGTCTCGTTCGGGTGAGGGCGGCGGATGCCGTCATCGGGCAGTATCCCCGGCCCGCGCGGTGCGGTCAAATGCTGATTGCGCGCGTGGGGGGCGGGCGGCGGCGCGCCGGCGCCTAAATGTGCCCGGGAGCGGCGCTGCGATGGCGTCCCAATTTGTCTACGCGAGGCGGCGCTGCGATCCCCTTGGGTTGCAAATATGGCATACTTGCCGGCGCGCCCGGCGCAGCCCGTCAGCGCGCGGCGCGGCGCCAGCCACCACGATGGACGACCTGATGGAGACAAAATTGAATAAGAATAGCTGGAGTAGCGCGCGCCCAGTCGCCGCGTTGTTGATCGGTTCCGCCGCGCTCGGCTTGAGCACGGCGGCCTTGGCCACCACCGCGCCGCAGCCGACCGTGGCCGAGGCCGAGAAATTTGTGCAGGGCGCCGAGGCGCGGCTGGAAAAGACCGGTATCGAGGCCGGCCGGGCCGACTGGGTCGCGCAGAACTTCATCACCGACGACACCGAGGCGATCACGGCCGAGGCGGCCGAGCAGTTCCTCACCGCCAGCGGCGAGCTGGCCCTGGCGGCGCGCCGCTACAACCGCGTCGCCGTCGATGCGCCGACCGCGCGCAAACTCAAGCTGCTGCAGTTGTCGTTGATGCTGTCCGACCCGGCCGACCGCGCCAACTATGCGCGCCTGGCGGCCGGCATGACCGGTTCGTACGGCAAAGCCAAATACTGTCCGCCGCAGGCCGACGGCGCCGCCGCCACCTGCCTGGCGCTGGGCGACATCGAAAAAATCCTGGCCGAAAGCCGCGATCCGGCCCGCCTGAAGGAAGTCTGGCTCGGTTGGCACAGCCAGTCGGCGTCCTACAAACAACGCTATGCCGACTACGTGGCGCTGTCCAACAAGGGCGCGCGCGAAATGGGCTTCGCCGACACGGGCGCGCTGTGGCGCTCGCAATACGACATGGCGCCGGAAGCGTTTTCCACCGAGATGGAGCGTCTGTGGCAGCAGGTCAAGCCGCTGTACGAGGCGCTGCACACCTTTACCCGCTACAAGCTGCGCCAGACCTACGGCGCGGGCGTGGTGCCTGCGACCGGTCCGATTCCGGCCCAGTTGTTTGGCAATATGTGGAGCCAGGATTGGAATAATCTGTACCCGATGTTGAAGCCGGCCGGCGCCAGCGCGTTCGACCTGTCGGCCGTGCTGGCCGCGCGCAAGACCTCGGCCGTCGAGATGACCCGCTACGCCGAGCGCTTCTACACCTCGCTGGGCATGGAGGCCTTGCCAACGTCGTTTTGGGAACGCTCGCTGCTGACCAAGCCGAAGGACCGCGACGTGGTCTGCCACGCTTCGGCCTGGGACATCGATACGCAGATGGATGTGCGCATCAAAATGTGCATCCTGCCCACCGCCGAGGAGTTCTCCACCATCCACCACGAGCTGGGCCACATCTACTACGACCTCGCGTACCGCAAGCAGTCGCCGCTGTTTCGCAACGGCGCCAACGACGGCTTCCACGAGGCCATCGGCGACACCATCGCGCTGTCGGTCACGCCGGACTACCTGAAGCGGGTCGGGCTGATGGAGCAGGCACCCGACGCGGCGCAGGACATCGCGCCGCTGCTCGAACGCGCGCTGACCAAGGTCGCCTTCCTGCCGTTCGCCTACATGGTCGACAAGTGGCGCTGGCAAGTGTATGCGGGCAAGGTCAAGCCGGCCGACTACGACAGCAGCTGGTGGGCGCTGCGCGAGCAATACCAGGGCATCGCGCGTCCGGCCCCGGCCGCCGCCGGCGGCTTCGACGCGGGCGCCAAGTACCACGTGGCGGCCGATGTGTCCTATGCGCGCTATTTCATGGCCGACATGCTGCAGTTCCAGTTCCACCGCGCGCTGTGCCGCGAGGCCGGCTACAGCGGCCCGCTGCACCGTTGCTCGATTTTCGAAAGCAAGAAGGCCGGCGCCAAGCTGCAGGCGATGCTGGCGATGGGGGCCAGCAAGCCCTGGCCGGAGGCTTTGAAGGCGGCCACCGGCGAGGATCACATCGACGCCGGCGCGCTGCTGGAGTATTTTGCGCCACTCAAGAGCTGGCTTGATCAGCAAAACGTCGCGCTGGCGGCGGCCGATAAGGCCGCCAAGCAGTGATGGCGTAGTCAGTGCGGCGGCGCGCCGGTCCTGGGCGCCGCCGCAGCGGGTCTGACCCCGGGTTTTGGCAGACTGGAGCGCGTTTCATGCGCTTCATCGCAATCCGGTGGAGCTGGCGGGGTGAGATCGTTAAAGTGATCACATACCGAAACCGCTGACGAAGGAAACATCATGAACATCGCTAAAAACATGGAAGCCATTATTGTCGTTGTCATCGCCCTGATCGGCGTCACCAGCTACGCCACGGCCACCGCCGCGTCGCTGCATGCGGCGCCGCGCGTCAGCGCGCAGGACAGCACGACCATGCAAGTGGTGACGATCAGCGCCAAACGTTTGAGCGCCGCTGAAAAAGCACAGTTGGCCGACTGAACGCGCGCGGCGCCGGTGCCGGCGCAGCACTGAGCAACGATAAGAACGATCGAGGAGACTGACATGAACAAGATGATGAATCTGGGCCTGGTGATGACGGCACTGTGCGGCGTGCTCGGCACGGCCAGCGCGTCCGACGAGACGGTCACCGAAACGCGCAACATCGATGCGCGCGTGGTGCGCGTCAAGCTCGACGGCATCGTCGACCTCAAGCTCAAGCAGGGCGCCGTCGCCTCGCTGGTGATCAGCGGCGACAAGCGCCTGGTCGCCAAGACGACCACCGAACAACACGGCGACACGCTGCAGATCGATACTGATTCGCATGGCTTCAAGACGCGTCGCAACGGCCTGCATGTCGAGCTGACGCTGCCGGCGCTGCACGAGCTGAGCTCGGAAGGTATGGGCGCGAGCGAAGTGAGCGGCTTTAGCGGCGACGAGCTGGAGCTGGGGCTCGAGGGCGCCGGCTCGATGAAGGTGAACTGCAACTACAAGAGCATCAGCGCCAGTCTGGGCGGCGTGGGCAGCATGAACTTGCAGGGCCTAAACGCGGACAAGGTCGACGTCGATCTGGGCGGCGCCGGTTACATCACGCTGGGCGGGCGCAGCAAGCTGCTCAAGGCCAATCTGAGCGGGCTGGGCGGGCTGGACGCACAGGCATTCGCGGTTGACGCCGTCGATCTGGAGCTGGGCGGCCTGGGCAACGCGACCGTCACGGCCAAGCAGAGCGCGACGTTGAACTTGAGCGGGCTCGGTTCGGTCACAGTCTACGGCAAGCCGCAGAATCGCAACGTCAGCATCGACGGCCTTGGCCGCGTCAGCTGGAAGTAATGCACGCGCATGTGCAGCCACTGGACAGGGCGGCACGGGCGACCGAATCCCACTTCGTTACACGAGACATGAAAAAAATAATCGTTGCGATCACGTTCGCATTCGGCCTTCACGCAGCGGCGCTGGCCGGCTTCACGGAAGGCGCGAACGCGTATAACAGCAAGAATTACGCGCTGGCGCTCAAGGAAATCACGCCGCTGGCCAAGGCCGGCAACGCCGACGCCGAGCACCTGCTCGGCCTGATGTACTACATGGGCCGCGGCGTGCCGCAGGACTTCAAGCAGGCCATGAGCTGGCACCGCAAGGCGGCGCTGCAGGGCAAGGCCGACGCGCAATATGTGGTGGGCGCGATGTACTATTCGGGCAATGCCGTGCCGCTCGACCAGAAGCAGGCGATCAGCTGGTTTCGCAAGGCGGCCGAGCAGGGCCATGCCGAGGCGCAGCACGCGCTCGGGCTGATGTACCGTTACCACGTGGCGGGCATGCCGCAAGACCATGTGCTGGCCTATATGTTGTGGAACCTGGCGGCGGCCAGCGGCAACGCCAACGCCACCGAGCAACGCGCCGCCATCGCCAAGCACATGAGTCACGAACAGATCGAAGAGGCGCAGGCGCTGTCGGCGTCCTGGAAGCCGGGCAACCCGCTACCGACGCAATCGCGCACCGGCGGCGCGTAGCGTGCGCACGGCCCGAACGGCGCGCGCGCTGTTCGGGACCCACAGGCCGTCGACGCGTTGGCCTGCGTTGGGGCAAAACGCGCTACATCAGCCATAGCGTGCGATCACCGTTGTTGACAGGGCAGGGATTGCGTTCGACGCTTTTTTTCAGTCCCGTCGCGCCGCACGATAGTCTGCCACTTGCTTGCCCGTTTGAAGGCGTGCAACGCGGCTTTGTTCCATTTCCAGAAATGAGGTTCTCTTGGCCTGGATGTCGACACCGTCTAGATTGTCCCCGCGCCTGGCGCGCGGCGCGACCTTGCTGTTAGGGGCGCTTAGCGTCCACGTTTCCCTGTTGGCCGCGCCGCCTGGCGCCGCGCCGGCATCGATGCCAACGACCATAGCCCCGACACGCTATTTTGCCAGCGCAACGGCGCAACAGGCGGACCTTGCCGACTGCACCAACAGCTGGGCTGCGCTGCACCAGCGTCCGATTGGCGGGCCGCAGCAATTGCTCGACGCGCTCACCGAGTCGGACGCGCTGCTGTCGCGTTTGCGTCGCCACATCGCTTATGCCAAGCTAATGCGATTGCAAAATATTGACGACCTGCCGTCGCGGGCGGTGCGCAGCCAGGCGCGTGCACTGTTTGGCGCCATCGGCGACTGGATCGACGTCGCCTTGTCGGCCTACGGGGAGGCGCGTTTTCTTGACGACGCGCAGCGCCTGCCCGGTCTGGCCAAATACGCCTATCGGATGCACGAATCGCAGGACGACAAGGCGCACCGCGTGTCGGACGCGTCGCGCGCACTGCTTGACGCTTTGGCCCGACCGGCGGCCGACACCTATTGGTCGATGTACCAGCATCTTGAGGCGGCTACGCCGTTTGGCACCATCGACACCGCGCAAGGTCCCAAGCACGTGCGTGCCGATTTTAACTTCTTGCAGCAGCAGGGCGACCGCGCCATCCGCCAGCGCGCCTGGCAGCAGTACTGGGGCGCTTACGGCACCTTGGAGCAGGTGTACGCCGATGCCTTGATCGGCGCGGTGCAGGTGGAGGAGCAAACCGAGCGCATGGCCGGCTACCCGGACGCCGTCTCGGCGACCTATCAGATGAGCGGCTTGACGACGCCGGATGTGCAGGCGGCGTTCGAGCAAGTGCGCGCCCACGCCCCCCTTATTCGGCGTTTTCACAGCGCGTCGGCGATGCATCTGTCGCAACGTCTGGGCATTGCCAGCGCCGAGCCGTGGGACGCCCAGGTCAGCGCGGACGCAGTCGTGCACGTGTGGAGTCTGGATGATGCGCGCGCGCTGGCCTTGCGTGCCATCGAGCCTTTGGGCAAGGATTATCGTGCGCACATGGCGGCCCTGCTCGATCCGGCCAACGGGCGCACCGATATCGCCTTTGACAAGGGCCGGCGTGGCAGCGACAACACCCCGATCGAGGCGCCAGGTTTGCCCACCGGGCTGTTTGTCGAACAGTTCCGCGGTCTGCCGCTCGACATCGAAACCATTGCCCACGAAGGCGGACATGCGGTGCATCGCCAGTACATGTACGACGCCAATGTGTCGGCTTTCTATTCGACCGGCCCGGTCTGGTTAAGCGAAGGCATCGCCACGCTCAACAGCTATTTGGTGTACGACCATCTGGTCACCAGCGCGCCGAGCAAACAAGAGCGCATCGCCGCGTTGGAAACGCTGATGCGCAAACTTAATTTCGAATTGTTCCAGTCCGCCCAGGAAGGCATGCTGGAACTGGCCATCTACCGTGGCGTCAACGGGGGCCAGCTGCGCGATGCAGCCCAACTCAATGCGCTGGCATGGAAGACGTGGAGCGAATTCGATGACACCGCCGCGCGCCATCCGGAAATCGGGCGGGTGTGGATGGCCCGCTCGCTGTATTTTCACGAGCCAAACTACTACTACAATTACCTGTACTCGGGCGCATTGGCGGTCAAGATGTTCTCCATGCTCAAGCACGATCCGGTCGACTTCGCGCGGCGCTTCCTGCCGATGCTGCGCGACGGTTACAACGCGCCGCCGGCGAAAATTCTCGAAAAATTCTTCGGCCATCCCGTCGCGCACGCCGACTTGATCAAGGATGCGATGGCGTTCTACGCGCAGCAGTTGCATCAATTGGAACTGCTGTATGCCGCCGAATAGGACGGGGAGCCAGATGCTGGAGCGCCTGTGTCACGCTGCCCGCGTCACCGGCGCAGGCGTGCGCCACGGGCGGGCTACGGCGCGACATGACGGGCCACCACGTGGCTCGGCCATTAACCTTTTCCGTATACAGCGGCTTGGCCCTGGCGCTGAGGCATACCAAACGCGCCCCAGTGCATCGGGCGATCGGCAGCTTCAGAGCTGCAGTTCTAATACGACAAGGAGTGTGATATGACAAATTGGATAAACTGGACCTGGGCAATCATCGCCGCAGTTCCGTTGGCGGCGCAGGCGCAGGTCGACCTG
Organism: Burkholderiales bacterium; assembly: GCA_038207625.1. GTDB lineage: Bacteria > Pseudomonadota > Gammaproteobacteria > Burkholderiales > Burkholderiaceae_D > JBBQZO01. Next base: position 68,248 of record JBBQZO010000014.1, read on the forward strand.
CGCCAGTTCGACCGCGACATGGTTGGACCCCGGGCGCAGATTCTGGTGCTGGGCACAGCGCACCTGAGCGGCATGCCGAAAACGTTCAATCCCGCCGCGCTCGACGGCGTGCTCGATCGGCTGGCCGCGTTCAAGCCCGACATCATCACGGTCGAGGACGCAAGCGGCGAGGAATGTGACCTCGCTGCGCGCCATCCCGCCAAGTACGGCCCCGACTACTGCGCGCCGGTTGACACGGCGAAGGCGGCCACCGGGCTGGACGTGCCCTGCGCGCTGGCCGAAGTGAGCAAGACGCTTAAAAACTGGCCTGCGCAAGCGACGCCGGCCCAGCGGCGCCGCCTGGCCGCCTTGTTCCTGGCCGCGCATGAGAGTGCCTCGGCATATGTGCAGTGGCTGCAGTTGGTGGAAGCGGAGCGGCGCGCCGGCGACAGCTTGAGCGCTGCGCTGGTGGAGATGCTCGGCAAGATGGGCAAGCGCAACAACGAGAGTTATCAGATGGCCGCGGTACTGGCCGCGCGCTTGGGCTTGCAGCGCGTCTACGCGGTCGACAACCATACGGGCGACAATCTCGATTTGCCGGACGTGAAGGCCTTCCTCGTTCCGCTTGAGGCGGCCTGGGCGGCCGGCGGTGCGGCGTTGAAAGAAAACGAGAAGCGCGAGGCGCTCATGCAACAGGCGCCCGACCTGCTGCCTTTGTACCGCGCCCTCAACGAGCGCGATAACCTGCGCGTGCGCGCCGAGGCCAATGTCGGCCCCGCCATGCGCTCCCCATCGCCGCAACGCTACCCGCAGATGTGGGTCGGCGGCTGGGAAGTGCGCAACTTGCGCATGGTTGCCAATATCCGCGAAACGTTCCGCGAGCGCCCGGGCGCGCGCGTGCTGTCAATTGTCGGCGCCACCCACAAGCCGTGGTTCGACGCCTGGCTGGGGCAGCTGCAAGGTGTCGATATCGTCGATGCGACGAAGGTGCTGCAGTGACGCACTAAACGGGGGCGGCACACGCGCGGCGCGCTGCGCTGCCCAAGCAGTCGCTGGCAAGACCGGTGCGCGCGGCGCCGCGCCGCCACTGAAACCGCGCACCCGTCATTGTCGATGACGCGGGCGGCTGGTCCGCCAGAGCTAAACGACACCGTTGATGCGCGCGGCGTGGCAAAGCGCCGCACCGCCGCGCAGCCGACCGGTGCGCGATGCAGCTGGCGCGATGCCGTACAATCGCCCTTTGCCCATCACGAGGTTCCACCATGCGCGCGATCGAAATCACCAAGCCGGGCTCGCCCGACGTTTTGCAATTGTGCGAGCGGCCCATGCCGGTGCTGCAAATGGGCGAAGTGCTGATCAAGGTGCACGCGGCCGGCATCAACCGTCCCGACGTGCTGCAGCGCCTGGGCCACTACCCGGTGCCGCCTGGCGCGTCCGATCTGCCCGGCCTGGAAGTGGCGGGCGAAATCGTCAGCGGCGAACTGGCCGGCAGCGCCTTTGCGCTGGGCGACATGGTGTGCGCACTGGTGCAAGGGGGCGGCTACGCCGAGTACTGCGCCGCGCCGCTGGCCCAGTGCCTGCCGATCCCCGCCGGCCTGACCGCGCTGGAAGCGGCCACGCTGCCGGAAACCTTCTTCACCGTGTGGAGCAATGTATTCGACCGCGCCCGTCTGGCAACCGGTGAAACCTTGCTGGTGCAAGGGGGCAGCTCCGGCATCGGCGTCACCGCCATCCAGATCGCCACAGCGCTTGGGCACCGCGTGTTCGTCACCGCCGGTAGCGATGAAAAATGCGCCGCCTGCGTCGGCCTCGGCGCAGAGCGGGCCATCAACTACCGCACGGAAGACTTTGTCGAGGTGGTCAAGGCGCTCACCGGCGGCAAGGGCGTCGACGTGATCCTCGACATGGTGGGCGGCGATTACGTGGGACGCGAAATCAATTGTCTGGCCGACGACGGGCGGATCGGCCTGATCGCGCTGCAAGGGGGCGCCACCGCCAGCGTCGACCTGGGCCAGGTGCTGCGCCGGCGCCTGACCATCGGCGGCGCCACGCTGCGTCCGCGCCCAGTGGCGTTCAAGGCGGCGATCGCCGAACGGCTGCGCGAACGGGTCTGGCCTTTGCTGGCGGCAGGTAAAATCAAGCCCGTCATCTTCAAGGTGTTTCCGCTGGCCCAAGCGGCCCAGGCGCACGCGTTGATGGAGTCGGGCACCCATATCGGCAAGATCGTGCTGCAACTGGTGTAAGTGCGCGCGGCCAGCTATCGCAAGTTGGCGATGGCTGCTCCGGCATGAAAGGCGCCGGCGCATCCACTGTTTCCGGCCATTGCTGAGCGCCCCAGCACAAGCGGGGCGGGGCCTCATCGTCGCGCACGCCCTGTGCGTGCAACATGGGTGTCCCGGGTTTTTTCGGTTTTTGGGCAACTGATTTCCTGGAAACCTGGACTTGTCCCCGGCTTTTTGTGGCAGCGAGGGCGGCGCCGTGGTGTCATTGTTTGACCGACATCCCGGGCCGCGTTAAAATAACGGGTTATTTGAATTTGGGTTACTATGCGTCGCACTCTAATTGTAGGCAACTGGAAGATGAACGGCAGCCGCGCCGGCAATACCGCGCTGTTGTCGGGGATTGCCGCAGGGCTGACCGCGAACGGCGCTGACTGCGCCGTCTGCGTACCGGCGCCGCATCTGGCGCAGTGCGAGGCGGAGTTGGCCGGCAGTGCCGTGGCCTGGGGCGCGCAGGATGTATCGGCCCACGCGGCTGGTGCGTACACCGGTGAAGTGGCTGCGGCGATGTTGGCGGAGTTTGCTTGCCGCTACGTGATCGTCGGCCACTCCGAGCGCCGCGCCTATCACCGCGAAAGTAACGAGATCGTTGCGCAAAAAACGCTCGCTGCACTGGCTGCGGGCGTCACGCCTATCGTCTGTGTGGGCGAGACGCTTGAGCAGCGCGAAGCAGGGCAGACCGATGCCGTCGTCGGTGCCCAGCTGGGCGCCGTGCTCGATGTGCTGGAATCGGCCGACGTGGCCAAGCTGGTGGTGGCCTACGAGCCCGTCTGGGCGATCGGCACCGGCAAGACCGCCACGCCGGAAATGGCGCAGCAAGTGCACGCGCAATTGCGCGCGCAGCTGGCGCAAAAGAATGCAGCAGCTGCTGGCGGCGTACAGATTTTGTACGGCGGCAGCATGAAACCCGATAACGCCAAACAATTGCTGGCCCAGCCAGACATCGATGGCGGCCTGATCGGCGGGGCATCGTTGAAGGCGCCAGATTTTCTGGCAATTATCCACGCCGCCGATTGAATTTCTTTAAACTTGGAATGGAATAAGTAATGAACTCTTTGTTCAATCTGATTGTTGTCGTACAGGTCTTGTCCGCTCTCGCGATTGTGGGTCTGGTGCTGGTGCAACACGGTAAGGGTGCCGATATGGGTGCCGCCTTCGGTTCCGGCGCGTCCGGCAGCCTGTTCGGTGCGACCGGCTCGTCGAACTTCATGTCGAAGTCGACCGGCGTATGCGCCATCATCTTCTTCTCGACGACGCTGGCGTTGTCGTATATCGGCACACATCGCGTCAGCGCCACTGGCGGCGGCGTGATGGAGCGTGTTACGATGCCGGCCAAGGCGCCAGTGACCGGCGGTGCAACGCCGGCCGCAGCGAGTGCTTCGGCAGCGGCAGCAGCAGCGCCGGTTGCCAGCACACAAGCCGGTCAGATTCCGAAGTAAGTTGCACATAGTTTTAGCAGGTTTGATCCAGAAGTTAATTCAGGTCAAAAAGATTTAAAGATTTATTGTTTTTCCCTTGTTTTGGCGCAATTGTGCATTGAAAATAAGTGCCAAAGCAGGTTAAAATAGCTGTCTCAACGCCGACGTGGTGAAATTGGTAGACACGCTATCTTGAGGGGGTAGTGGCGTAAAGCTGTGCGAGTTCGAGTCTCGCCGTCGGCACCAAAATTAGAAAGCCAGCAAGGGTGCTCGGGCCTCGGCCCAATGTCCTAAGCTGGCTTTTTTTACGAGGATCAGTCGTTCGATCCTGGTGGTAAGCAAAAGACCAGGATCGTGCGGAAAGTGCGCTGCAAGCAGTATTGGGCAGTGTGTCATTTAACCGATCGTTCAACTTAAGCTCATCAATCGTGAACCTCGAAAATTATTTCCCCGTCCTGCTGTTCATCCTCGTCGGTCTCGGCGTAGGTATCGTGCCCCAAGTGCTGGGCTACATTCTGTCCCCGAACAATCCCGACGCTGCCAAGCTCTCTCCGTACGAGTGCGGCTTTGAAGCGTTTGAAGATGCGCGCATGAAGTTCGATGTGCGCTACTACCTGGTGGCGATCTTGTTCATTTTGTTCGATCTGGAAACGGCGTTCTTCTTCCCGTGGGGCGTCGCAATGCGCGACCTGGGTTGGTCCGGTTTCCTGACGATGATGGCGTTCATCGCCGAATTCGTGGTCGGGTTTTGGTATATCTGGAAGAAAGGTGCCCTTGATTGGGAATAAGCCATGTCAATTGAAGGCGTATTAAACGAAGGTTTCATCACCACCACAGCCGACAAGCTGATCAACTGGGCGCGTACCGGGTCGATGTACCCGATGTCCTTTGGTCTGGCCTGCTGCGCGGTCGAGATGATGCACGCGGGCGCGGCCCGTTACGATCTGGAGCGTTTCGGCTTCATGTTCCGTCCATCGCCACGTCAGTCCGACGTGATGATCGTGGCCGGCACGCTGTGCAACAAGATGGCGCCGGCGCTGCGCAAGGTCTACGACCAGATGCCGGAACCGCGTTGGGTGATCTCGATGGGTTCCTGCGCCAACGGCGGCGGCTACTATCACTACTCGTATTCGGTGGTGCGCGGTTGCGACCGCATTGTGCCGGTTGACGTGTATGTGCCGGGCTGCCCTCCAACGGCCGAAGCGCTGTTGTACGGCATTCTGCAATTGCATAACAAGATCAAGCGCACCAACACGATCGCACGCTAACAGGCAGCTTTAAACTATGACGACTCAAATCGAAGTCCTGGAAGCCGCCCTCAAGAATGCATTGGGCGAGCGTGCAGGCATTACCACCGCGCTGGGCGAAGTGACCGTCCTGCTCAAGGCGGACGACTATCTGGCGGCGATGACGACATTGCGCGACGATCCGGCGCTGCATTTCGAGCAGCTGATCGACCTGTGCGGCGTCGACTATTCAACCTATGGCGAAGGCACATGGGACGGCTTGCGTTTCGCCGTCGTCTCGCATCTGCTGTCGGTCAAGCACAACTGGCGCGTGCGCGTGCGCGTGTTTGCACCCGACGACGAGATGCCGCTGGTGGCCTCGGTGCTGTCGGTGTGGCGCGCCGCCAACTGGTACGAGCGCGAAGCGTTCGACCTGTACGGTATTTTGTTCGACGGCCACAACGACTTGCGTCGTCTGCTGACCGACTACGGTTTCATCGGCCACCCGTTCCGCAAAGACTTCCCGGTGTCGGGCTATGTCGAAATGCGCTACGACCCAGAGCAAAAACGCGTGATCTACCAGCCTGTCACGATCGAGCCGCGCGAAGTCGTGCCGCGCGTGATCCGCGAAGAACACTACGGGATGAAATAATGGCTGACATTAAGAATTACACCCTCAACTTCGGTCCCCAGCATCCGGCCGCCCACGGCGTGTTGCGCCTGGTGCTGGAATTGGACGGCGAAGTGATCCAGCGCGCCGACCCGCATATCGGCCTGCTGCACCGCGCCACCGAAAAGCTGGCCGAGCAAAAGACCTATCTGCAATCGGTGCCGTACATGGACCGTCTCGACTACGTGTCGATGATGTGCAACGAGCACGCGTATGTGATGGCGATCGAAAAGCTGTTGCAGATCGACGTGCCGGTGCGCGCGCAGTACATCCGCGTGATGTTCGACGAGATCACCCGCTTGCTGAACCACTTGCTGTGGCTGGGCGCGCATGCGCTTGACGTGGGCGCGATGGGTCCTTTCCTGTACGCTTTCCGCGACCGCGAAGACCTGATGGATTGCTACGAAGCGGTGTCGGGCGCGCGCATGCACGCGGCCTACTACCGTCCGGGCGGCGTGTACCGCGACCTGCCGGACGCGATGCCGAAACACAAAGCGTCGATCATCCGCAACGCCAAAGCCATCGACGAGCTGAACGTGAACCGTCAAGGTTCGATGCTCGACTTCCTGGACGACTTCTGCAAGCGTTTCCCGACCTACGTCGACGAATACGAAACCCTGCTGACCGACAACCGTATCTGGAAACAGCGTACCGTCGGCATCGGCGTGGTCTCGCCGGAAGCGGCGCTGGCGATGGGCTTCACCGGCGCGATGCTGCGCGGTTCGGGCGTCGAGTGGGATCTGCGCAAGAAGCAGCCGTACGAAGTGTATGACCTGCTCGACTTCGACATTCCTGTGGGCACCAACGGCGACTCGTATGACCGCTATCTGGTGCGTATCGAGGAAATGCGTCAGTCGAACCGCATCATGAAGCAGTGCATCACGTGGTTGCGCGCCAACCCGGGTCCTGTCATGACCAGCAACCGCAAGGTTGCGCCTCCGGGCCGGGTCGACATGAAGACCAATATGGAGTCCTTGATTCACCACTTCAAGCTGTTCACCGAAGGCTTCCACGTCCCACCGGGCGAGGCGTACAGCGCGGTCGAGCATCCGAAGGGCGAGTTTGGTATCTACCTCGTGTCGGACGGCGCCAACAAGCCATATCGGATGAAGATTCGCGCACCGGGCTATGCCCACTTGCAAGGTCTGGACGAAATGGCGCGCGGCCACATGATCGCGGACGCGGTCACCATCATCGGCACGCAGGATATCGTTTTCGGCGAGATTGACAGGTAAGTCGGTTGCAACGCATTTTGGCGGAAGGGTAGTTGCCCTGGCCGCCTTACTTGAGGCAAAAACATGTTGTTATCAGAGCAGTCATACAAAAAAATCGACCGCGAAGTCGCTAAATTCCCGCCCGATCACAAAGAATCGGCCGTGATGGCGGCGCTCGCGATTGCGCAGACCGAAAAGGGCTGGCTCCCGCCGGAACTGATGCAGGAGATCGCCGACTACCTCGGCATGCCCGCCATCGCCGTGCAGGAAGTGGCCACTTTCTACAATATGTACAACACCAAGCCGGTCGGCAAGCACAAGATCTCCGTGTGCACCAACCTGCCGTGCGCACTGACCAATGGCGTACGCGCGGCCGAGCACCTCAAGCACAAGCTGGGTATCGGTTTTCGCGAAACGACGGCCGACGGCCTGTTCACGCTCGTTGAAGGCGAGTGCATGGGCGCCTGCGGCGATTCGCCCGTGATGCTGGTCAATAACACCCGCATGTGCAGCTTCATGTCGAACGAGAAGATCGACGCGCTGCTTGAGGAACTGAAGAAATGACATCAATCCACAATCGCCACATCAAGCCGCTCATCCTGGCCGGCCTCGATGGCAAGAACTGGCATCTGCAGGACTACGTGAACCGCGGCGGCTACACCGCGCTGCGCCGTATCCTGGAAGAGAAGATCACGCCGGAACAAGTCATCGCCGAACTGAAAGCATCGTCCTTGCGCGGGCGCGGCGGCGCCGGTTTTCCGACCGGCCTGAAGTGGAGCTTCATGCCACGCCAGTTCCCGGGCCAAAAATACCTCGTCTGCAACACCGACGAAGGCGAGCCGGGCACATTTAAAGACCGCGACATCATTCGCTACAACCCGCATGCGCTGATCGAAGGCATGGCCATCGGCGCGTACGCGATGGGCATCACGGTCGGCTACAACTACATCCACGGTGAAATCTGGGCCGACTACGAGCGTTTCGAAGAAGCGTTGGATGAGGCGCGCGCCGCCAATATGTTGGGCGACAAGATCATGGGCAGCGAATTCACGTTCCAGTTGCACGCGTTCCACGGTTACGGCGCTTACATCTGCGGCGAAGAAACGGCGCTGCTCGAATCGCTGGAGGGCAAAAAAGGCCAGCCACGCTTCAAGCCACCTTTCCCGGCCTCGTTCGGCATGTACGGTAAACCGACCACGATCAACAACACCGAGACGTTTGCCGCTGTGCCGTTCGTGATGAACATGGGCGGTCCGGCCTACGCGGCGTTGGGCAAGCCAAACAACGGCGGCACCAAGATCTTCTCGATGTCGGGCGACGTGGCACTGCCGGGCAATTACGAGGTGCCAATGGGCACCCCGTTCGCCGATCTGCTGGCTTTGGCCGGCGGCATGAAGGATGGCCGCAAGATCAAGGCCGTCATTCCCGGCGGCTCGTCGATGCCAGTGTTGACCGGCGAAGTGATGATGAACACCGACATGGACTACGACTCGATCGCCAAAGCGGGCTCGATGTTGGGTTCCGGCGCCGTGATCGTCATGGACGAGACGCGTTGCATGGTCAAGTCGCTGCTGCGCCTGTCGTACTTCTACTTTGAAGAGTCGTGCGGTCAATGCACCCCATGCCGCGAAGGCACGGGCTGGTTGTACCGCATGGTCCACCGCATCGAGAACGGCCAAGGCCGCGCCGACGATCTGGACATGTTGAACACCATCGCCGACGGCATCCAGGGGCGCACTATTTGCGCACTGGGCGACGCGGCAGCCATGCCAGTACGCGCTTTCGTGAAGAATTTCCGCGACGAGTTTGAATATCACATCGAGCACAAGCATTGCTTAGTGCCCGCTTACATCTAAGCCAGGTCAGGTAACGATCAAATGGTTGAAATCGAAATAGACGGCAAAAAAGTTGAAGTCCCACCGGGCAGTATGGTGATGGACGCCGCCAACAAGTTGGGTACGTATATCCCTCACTTCTGCTATCACAAGAAATTGTCGATCGCTGCGAACTGCCGCATGTGTCTGGTGGAAGTGGAGAAGGCCCCCAAGCCTTTGCCAGCTTGCGCCACGCCTGTGTCGGCGGGCATGATCGTGCGTTCGAACAGCGACAAGGCTGTGCAGGCGCAGAAGTCGGTGATGGAGTTCCTGCTCATTAATCACCCGCTCGACTGCCCGATCTGCGATCAGGGCGGCGAATGCCAGTTGCAGGATTTGGCCGTGGGCTACGGCGCCGGCGAATCGCGCTACAAGGAAGAAAAACGCGTCGTCACGCCGAAGGACGCAGGTCCCTTGGTGTCGATGCAGGAAATGACGCGCTGCATCCAATGCACCCGCTGCGTACGTTTCGGCGCGGAAGTGGCCGGCGTGATGGAGCTGGGCATGGTCGGTCGCGGTGAGCATTCCGAGATCGTCACCTTCGTTGGCAAGACCATCGATTCCGAAATTTCGGGCAACATGATCGACCTGTGCCCGGTCGGCGCGCTGACCTCGAAACCGTTCCGTTACAGCGCCCGTTCGTGGGAACTGTCGCGTCGCAAATCGGTCAGCCCGCATGACAGCCTGGGCACCAACCTGATCGTTCAGGTCAAAGGTGGTAAGGTCAAACGCGTGCTGCCGTTGGAAAACGACGCCATCAACGAATGCTGGATTTCGGATAAAGACCGTTTCTCGTACGAGGCGCTCGACAGCGCCGAGCGCCTGACCATGCCGATGATCAAGCAGGGCAATCAGTGGCAGGAAACGGACTGGAAAACGGCGCTGGAATATGTCGCGCACGGTCTGAAGAACGTCAAGCACGAACATGGTGCCGATGCGATCGAAGCGCTGGCAACGCCGCATTCGACCGTTGAAGAACTGTATCTGCTGCAAAAACTGGTGCGTGGCCTGGGCTCCGAAAACATCGACTTCCGCCTGCGCCAGACCGACTTTGCCGACAACGGCAGCGTCACGCCGTGGCTGGGCATGCCGGTTGCTGAACTGAGCAATCTGCGTCGCGCCTTCGTGATCGGCTCGTTCCTGCGCAAGGATCATCCGCTGGTGGCAACGCGCTTGCGCGGCGCCGTCAAGCATGGCGCCAAGCTGTCCGTGTTGCACGGCGCTGACGCCGACCTGTTGATCCCGGTTGCCAACAACATGATCGTGGCGCCAATGGACTGGCTCGCAGCCTTGTCCGAAGTGGTTGCCGCCGTCGCGCTGGCCAAAGGCATCGCGGCACCAGCCGGCTTTGAGAACATCAAGCCGTCCGACGCAGCGACCAAACTGGCCGCCAGCCTGATCACGCTTGACGCGGCCATGTCGCCGGGCGCGGTCTTGCTTGGCAACGCAGCGGCGCAGCATCCGCAAGCCTCCAGCATCGCCGCTGCCGCGCAGTGGATCGCAGCGAACACCGACGCCAAGTTCGGCTACCTGACCGAAGCTGCCAACACCGTTGGTGGCTATCTGGTCAACGCCTTTGCTAAAAACGCCACGCCTGCTTTCTCGGTACCGAAAAAAGCCTACGTGTTGTTGAACGCCGAGCCGGAACTTGACAGCGCCAACCCGCAAGTGGCGCGCGCCGCTTTGGATGGCGCCGACATGGTTGTCGCGCTGTCCGCGTTCAAGCATGGCTTCGACTACGCCGACGTGCTGCTGCCGATTTCGCCGTTCGCCGAAACCTCCGGCACCTTTGTCAGCTGCGAAGGCCGCGCACAAAGCTTCAACGGCACCGTCAAGCCACTGGGCGAAACGCGCCCGGCCTGGAAGGTGTTGCGCGTTGTCGGCAACCTGCTCGGTCTGGCCGGTTTCGACTACGACACCTCGGAAGCGATTCGCAACGAAGTATTCGGCGAAGGCGTGATGGATCTGTCGTCCCGCCTGAACAACGTCTCGAAAACCTTTGTTAAGGCCGCGTCGTTCGCAGCCGCAGGCGGCGCGCTCGAACGCGTCACCGACGTGCCGATCTACTTCGCCGACGCGCTGGTTCGCCGCGCCGAGTCGCTGCAGCGCACGGCCGACGCGGTGCTTCCTTCCGCGCACATCTCGTCCGCCACCGCGCAAGCGCTGGGCGTGGTCGAAGGCGGCAAAGTCAAAGTTTCGCAAGGCTCCGGCAGCGCGATTCTTGCCGCCGTCATCGACAGCCGCTTGCCGGCCAATGTCGTTCGCGTCGCCGCAGCGCACCCATCGACCGCCACCCTGGGCGCGATGTTCGGTGCCATCACAGTTGAAAAAGCAGGGGAGGGGATCTAATGGCTCTGCCGGAAATTATCACGACCATCAGCACCACCGGACCGACCCTGGTCGCGACGTGGTGGTGGCCGTCCGTGTGGGCGTTCATCTGGACCCTGACGAAAATCTTGTGCGTGACGCTGCCGTTGATGGGTTGCGTGGCTTACCTGACGCTGTGGGAGCGCAAGCTGCTCGGCTGGATCCAGATCCGTATCGGCCCGAACCGGGTCGGTCCTGCCGGTCTGCTGCAGCCGATCGCCGACGCGATGAAGCTGCTGTTCAAAGAGATCATCATCCCGTCCAAGTCGAGCAAGGCGCTGTTCGTGATCGGTCCGATCATGACCATCATGCCGGCGCTGGCTGCCTGGGCGGTGGTGCCGTTCGGTCCTGAAGTGGTGCTGGCCAACGTCAACGCCGGTCTGCTGCTGCTGATGGCGGTCACCTCGATGGAAGTGTACGGCATCATCATCGCCGGCTGGGCGTCGAACTCGAAGTACTCGTTCATGGGCGCGATGCGCGCGTCAGCTCAGATGGTGTCCTATGAAATCGCGATGGGCTTCGTGCTCGTCATCGTGCTGATGGTGTCGGGCAGTCTGAACTTCATCGATATCGTCAACGGCCAACAGGTCGGCGTGTTCCACGACAAGGGTCTGAACTTCCTGTCCTGGAACTGGCTGCCGCTGCTGCCGGTGTTCGTCGTGTATCTGGTGTCCGGCCTGGCCGAATGCAACCGTCACCCGTTCGACGTCGTCGAAGGCGAGTCGGAGATTGTCGGCGGCCACATGGTCGAGTACTCGGGCATGTCGTACGCGATGTTCTTCCTGGCCGAATATGCCAACATGATCCTGATCGGCGTGCTGGCATCCTTGATGTTCCTCGGTGGTTGGGCTTCGCCGCTGGCGATACTGGACTTCATCCCAGGCTGGATCTGGCTGGGCATCAAAGCATTCTTCATCGTGTCGCTGTTCATCTGGACGCGCGGAACGTTCCCACGTTACCGCTACGATCAGATCATGCGTCTGGGCTGGAAAGTGTTCATCCCTTTGACCCTGGCGTATCTGGTGTTTGTCGCCGCCTGGATGCAGACGTCCTGGAATATTTGGAAGTAAGAGAGCGGAAATACGAATGAACAAGGTTAAAGACTTCTTCGGCAGCTTATTGCTGATCGAACTATTCAAAGGCTTGGCGCTGACAGGTAAGTACATGTTCGCGCGCAAGATCACCGTGCAGTTCCCGGAAGAGAAGACGCCGATGTCGCCGCGTTTCCGCGGTCTGCATGCGCTGCGCCGCTACCCCAACGGGGAAGAGCGCTGCATCGCCTGCAAACTGTGCGAAGCGGTGTGCCCGGCGATGGCGATCACGATCGAGTCCGAGCAGCGTGAGGACGGCTCGCGCCGCACCACGCGTTACGACATCGATCTGACCAAGTGCATCTTCTGCGGTTTCTGCGAAGAGTCCTGCCCGGTCGACTCGATCGTCGAGACGCACGTGCTGGAATATCACGGCGAAAAACGCGGTGACCTGTACTACACGAAAGAGATGTTGCTGGCCGTGGGCGATCGCTACGAAGACGAGATCGCAGCGGCCCGCGCGGCCGACGCGCCGTATCGTTGATCGTTCAAATCAGCGCGCGTTCGCAAGGACGCGCTTGATCGTTAATCTGTTGGTCTTCTGGGTTAGTTATGGAATTTAAAACTGCTTTGTTCTACGTGTTCGCGGCCATCATGATCTTGGCCTCGACCCGCGTTATCACGGCGCGCAATCCGGTGCATGCGGCGCTGTTTCTGGTGCTGGCGTTCTTCAACGCGGCCGGCATCTGGATGCTGCTCGAGGCCGAGTTCCTGGCCATCGTGCTGGTGCTGGTGTATGTGGGCGCGGTGATGGTGCTGTTCCTGTTCGTGGTGATGATGTTGGACATCAACATCGACAAGATGCGCGAGGGCTTCTGGAACTATCTGCCGCTGGCCTCGGGCATCGGCGCCTTGATCGTGCTGGAAATGGCGGCCGTATTGTGGCGCAGCTTCCTCACGTTCGAGCAGGTTGCTCCTACCGGCGCCGGGCATATCGGCGGCACCAAGGAACTGGGTAAGCTGATCTACACCCAGTACATCTACGGCTTTGAAATTGCCGGCGCGATCCTGCTGGTGGCGATCATCGCCGCCGTGGCGCTGACGCTGCGCAAACGCAAAGACACCAAACATTTCGATCCGGGCCAAGCGGTGCGGGTCAAGCGCAACGACCGTCTGCGCATCGTCAAGATGGACGCGGTATCGACCCGCAACGATGCCGCGGCAGCCAAGGAGGCACCATGACTTTATCGCTCGCGCACTACCTGGTTCTGGGCGCTATCCTGTTCGCGATTTCGATCGTGGGGATTTTCCTGAATCGTAAAAACGTCATCGTGCTCTTGATGGCCATTGAATTGATGCTGTTGGCGGTGAATATGAATTTCATCGCGTTCTCGCACTACCTGGGCGACGCGGCAGGGCAGATCTTTGTCTTCTTCATTCTGACGGTGGCTGCCGCTGAAAGCGCCATCGGTCTGGCGATTCTGGTGGTGCTGTTCCGGAATCTGGACACGATCAATGTAGAAGACCTTGATAGCCTCAAAGGCTAAGTTTTCATCACCTCGAATAATAACGATTAAGGTTCATCATGGCGGGGCAACTTAACCCACAACTCTTACTTGCCGTACCTCTGGCGCCGCTGGCCGGCGCCGCGATTGCGGGCTTGTTCGGCACCCAGTTCCTGGGCAATATGGTCGGTCGCAAGACGTCGCATACGGTGACGATCCTTGGCGTGCTGGTCGCGTTCGTGCTGTCAGTGATGACACTGATGGACGTGCTTGGCGGTGCCGGATTCAACGGCGTCATCTACAACTGGATGACGGTGGGCACCCTGAAACTCGAAGTGGGGTTCCAGATCGACGCGCTGTCGGCCATGATGATGTGCGTGGTGACGTTTGTGTCGCTGATGGTGCATATCTACACGATCGGCTACATGGCCGAGGACGAAGGCTACAACCGCTTCTTCTCGTACATCTCGCTGTTCACGTTCTCGATGCTGATGCTGGTCATGGCCAACAACTTCCTGCAGCTGTTCTTCGGCTGGGAAGCGGTGGGCTTGGTGTCGTATCTGTTGATTGGTTTCTGGTACACCCGTCCGACCGCGATCTTCGCCAACATGAAGGCTTTCCTGGTCAACCGCGTGGGCGACTTCGGCTTCATCCTGGGGATCGGCCTGCTGCTGGCCTACGCCGGTTCGATGAACTATCAGGAAGTGTTCGCCAAAAAAGAAGCGCTGGCGCTGCTGACGCTGCCGGGCACCGACTGGATGCTGCTGACGGTCGCCTGTATCTGCCTGTTCATCGGCGCGATGGGTAAATCGGCCCAGTTCCCGCTGCACGTCTGGCTGCCTGATTCGATGGAAGGCCCGACCCCGATTTCGGCCCTGATCCACGCGGCGACCATGGTCACCGCCGGTATCTTCATGGTCGCGCGCATGTCGCCGCTGTTCGAGTTGTCCGACACCGCCTTGTCGTTCGTGCTGGTGATCGGTTCGATCACGGCGCTGTTCATGGGCTTTTTGGGCATCATCCAAAACGACATCAAGCGCGTCGTCGCTTACTCGACCTTGTCGCAGCTCGGTTACATGACCGTCGCACTGGGCTCGTCGGCTTACTCGGTGGCCGTGTTCCACCTGATGACGCACGCGTTCTTCAAAGCGCTGCTGTTCCTTGGCGCCGGTTCGGTCATCATCGGCATGCACCATGATCAAGACATTCGCAACATGGGTGGCCTGCGCAAGTACATGCCGATCACCTGGATCACATCCTTGCTTGGTTCGCTCGCGCTGATCGGCACGCCGTTCTTCTCCGGTTTCTATTCGAAAGACAGCATCATCGAAGCGGTTGCCGCGACCCACATCTGGGGCGCCGGCTTTGCCAACTTCGCCGTGTTGGCTGGTGTGTTCGTTACCGCGTTCTATTCGTTCCGCATGTACTTCCTGGTGTTCCACGGCGAAGAGCGGTTCGGTAAGGCCCATGCACATGACGCGCACGACGCGCATCACGCCGACGAAGAAGATGATCATGGCCACCACCATGGTCTGGCGCCTGGTCAGAAGCCGCACGAGTCGCCATTCGTGGTCTGGTTCCCGCTGGTGATGCTGGCCATCCCGTCGGTGGTGATCGGTTACCTGACGATCGGCCCGATGCTGTTTGGCGACTTCTTCAAAGGTGTCATCGCGGTCAGCGAACACCACGAAGCGATGCACGAACTGACGCAGGAATATCACGGTGCGTTCGCGATGGCGCTGCACGCACTGACCTCGCCGCCGTTCTGGCTGGCCTTGGCTGGCGTCGCGTCGAGCTACTACTGCTACATGATCAACCAGAAGGTGCCGGCCTGGTTCTTCGCCAAGTTCCATGCGGTGCACACGCTGCTCGACAACAAGTACTACATGGACAAGTTCAACGATGTGGTGTTCGCCGGCGGCGCACGCTTGCTGGGCGGCGGTTTGTGGAATGTCGGTGACAAGAGTCTGATCGACGGCCTGGTCGTCAACGGCAGCGCCAAAGTGGTCGGTTGGTTCTCGTCGCTGATCCGTCTGGTGCAGACCGGGTATATCTACCACTACGCCTTTGTGATGATTCTCGGCGTGCTGGGATTCCTGATCTACTTCCTGCCGTTTTGGCACGCTTAATTAGCTGACACGAGAAGATAACGATAACCATGATGCATTCCACCTTTCCTCCGTATCTGAGCCTGGCGATCTGGGTTCCGATCCTGTTCGGCTTCCTGATCCTGGCCATCGGCCGGGACGACAATCCGGTGATCGCGCGCGTTGGCGCGCTGGTCGGCTCAATCGTCAGCCTGCTGTGCACGATTCCGCTGATCTGTAACTTTGACAATGCCGCGCACGGCATGCAGTTTGTCGAGAAGTCGCCGTGGATCGAGCGCTTCAACATTTTGTACTCGCTCGGTATCGACGGCCTGTCCTTGTGGTTCATTCCGCTGACCGCCTTCATCACGGTGATCGTGGTGATCTCGGCCTGGCAGGTGATCGAAAAGCGCGTCGCGCAGTACATGGGCGCCTTCCTGATTCTGTCGGGTCTGATGATCGGCGTGTTCTGCGCGCTGGACGGCTTGCTGTTCTACTTCTTCTTCGAAGCGACCCTGATCCCGATGTTCATCATCATCGGCGTGTGGGGCGGCCCGAACCGGGTGTACGCGGCATTCAAATTTTTCCTGTACACGTTCTTCGGTTCGCTGCTGACGCTGATCGCCATCATCTACCTGTACAACAAGTCCGGTGGCAGCTTCGACATCCAGACCTGGCACAAACTGCCGTTGACGCTGCACCAGCAGATCCTGATCTTTGTTGCGTTCCTGATGGCGTTCGCCGTCAAGGTGCCAATGTGGCCAGTGCACACGTGGTTGCCGGATGCTCACGTGGAAGCGCCTACCGGCGGTTCCGTCGTGCTGGCGGCGATCATGCTCAAACTGGGCGCGTACGGTTTCCTGCGGTTCTCCTTGCCGATCGCGCCAGACGCGTCGCACTACCTGTCCGGCTTCATCATCACCTTGTCGCTGATCGCCGTGATCTATATCGGTCTGGTCGCGCTGGTACAGGCCGACATGAAGAAACTGGTGGCGTATTCGTCGATCGCCCACATGGGTTTCGTCACGCTGGGCTTTTTCATGTTCAACGAGATGTCGATGCAAGGCGGTATCGTGCAGATGATTTCGCACGGTTTCATCTCCGGCGCGATGTTCCTGTGTATCGGTGTGCTGTACGACCGCATGCATTCGCGTCAAATCGCCGACTACGGCGGGGTGATCAACCGCATGCCGAAGTTTGCCGCTTACTTCGTGCTGTTCTCGATGGCCAACTGCGGCCTGCCAGCGACCTCCGGTTTCGTGGGCGAATTCATGGTGATCCTGGGCGCGGTGCAGTTCAATTTCTGGATCGGCATGCTGGCCGCCACGGCGTTGATCTTCGGTGCAGCGTACTCGCTGTGGATGGTCAAACGCGTGGTGTTTGGCGCGATCGCCAACGCGCATGTGGATGAATTGACGGACCTGAACAAGCGCGAGTTCTTCATGTTCGCGGTGCTGGCCATTGCCGTGATTGCGATGGGTCTGTACCCGGCGCCGTTCGCGGAGACGATGCAAACGTCGGTGGCCGACTTGCTCAAGCATATCGCCGTGTCCAAGCTTCCTATGTGATGGCGGGGCCGGGTTCGTTCCCGGCTCACGAAGTTTGAAATGTCGGGGCAGGGGTCAAAAGCGCGAAGCGGCGCTGGAACCCGGTCCACGAATGAGGAAATTAGCATGAACCAATACCGGAACATCCAATAATGAATAACCCCAACCTGATCCCGGCCTTCGCCGAAATCTTCCTGATGGTCGCCGCGTCAGCGATACTGCTGATCGACATGTTCTTGTCGGACGCGAAGCGCTCGCTGACCTACTACCTGTCGCTCGCGGCGCTGCTCGTGTGCGGCGTGCTCACCTACGGCGACTTCAGCGCAGGGGCCACGGTGTACACCTTCTCGGGCATGTTCGTGTCTGACCCGATGGCGCATGTGCTTAAACTGTTTACCTACCTGGCCGTGGGCCTGACGATGATCTATTCGCGCCAGTACGCAGGGCAGCGCGGCATGATGTCCGGTAACCTGGGCGGCGAATTCTACGTGCTGGCGCTGTTTGCGCTGCTCGGCCAGATGGTGATGATCTCGGGCACCAACATGCTGATCATCTACCTGGGTCTGGAACTGATGTCGCTGTCGCTGTACGCGCTGGTTGCGCTGCGCCGCGACAACGCGGTGGCCACCGAAGCGGCGATGAAGTATTTCATCCTCGGCGCGCTGGCCTCCGGTTTCCTGTTGTACGGGATCTCGATGCTGTACGGCGCCACCGGCACGCTGGACCTGGCCGGCATGGCCAAAATGATTCAAGGCGGCACCGTCAAGCCGACCATCCTGGTGTTTGGTCTGGTGTTCGTGGTTGCCGGCCTGGCCTTCAAACTGGGCGTTGTGCCTTTCCATATGTGGGTGCCGGACGTGTACCAAGGTTCGCCGACGGCCGTCACGCTGTTGCTGGGCGGGGCGCCGAAACTGGCCGCATTCGCCATCTGCGTGCGTATCCTGGTTGAAGGTTTGCTGCAATTTGCCATCGACTGGCAGCAAATGCTGATCGTGCTGGCGGTGATGTCGCTGGCCATCGGTAACCTGACGGCGATCGCGCAAACCAATCTGAAACGCATGCTGGCCTATTCGACCATCGCGCAAATGGGCTTCGTGCTGCTGGGCCTGGCGTCGGGCGTGGTACTGTCGGTCGCTTCCGGTTCGCACGATTCGAGCGGTGCACCGGCCGCCTACAGCGCCGCGATGTTCTACGCGATCACCTATGTGCTGACCACGCTGGGCAGCTTCGGCCTGGTCATGCTGCTGGCTCGTTCCGGTTTCGAAGCGGAGCAACTGTCCGACTTCAAAGGCCTGTCCAAGCGCAGCCCGTGGTTCGCGATGATCATGTCGATTCTGATGTTCTCCTTGGCTGGCGTGCCGCCGATGATGGGCTTCACCGCCAAGTTTTCGGTGCTGCAATCGGTGCTCGCGACCGGCCAGGTGTGGCTGGCCGTGGTGGCGGTGATGTTCTCGCTGATCGGCGCGTTCTACTACCTGCGCGTGGTCAAGATGATGTGGTTCGACGAGCCGACCGACACGGCGCCGTTGAGCGTGCCGACCGACATGCGCGTGGCGCTGTCGCTCAACGGTCTGGCGATCGTGGTGATGGGCATGCTGCCCGGCCCCTTGCTGACCGCTTGCCTGACAGCAATCACCAAGACGCTGAGCACCTGAGTCGATGGATGTATCCGGCGCAAGCTGGTTGGTGATCATCGCAGCACTGATGGGCGCCAACCTGCCGTTTTTGAACGAATCGCTGTTCGGCGTCGTCCCGCTCGGGGCGGCAGCCGGCAGGGCGGCACGGCGCAAGCCATTTGTGCTGCGCCTGCTCGAATTGATCGTGTTGTACTTCCTCGTCGGCGCGTTCGCGCTGGTGCTCGAAACGCGTCTCGGCGATGCCTACGCGCAAGGTTGGGAGTTCTACGCAATTACTTTTTGTTTGTTTATCGTGCTATCCTTCCCGGGATTCGTCGTGCGATACTTGCGCAAACGCAAGAATTGACTCAGGCCAACCCGCGTCACTCATCTAGAATTGCATGGATCAGCACCTCACAGAAGTCAAGTTAGACGGCAAGATTGTGTACGACGGCCATTTTCTGAAGGTCGCCAGTGACCGCATCGCACTGCCGGACGGCAAGCAAACCCAACGCGAATACATCAAACACCCAGGTGCAGTGGTAATCCTGCCAATATTGCCAGATGGTAGTATTTTGCTGGAACGGCAATTCCGTTACCCGCTGAACCGCGTCTTCATCGAGTTTCCCGCCGGCAAAATCGATCCGGGCGAAGATCCGCTCGCTTGCGCCAAGCGCGAGTTGCAGGAGGAGACTGGTTACACGGCCAGCAACTGGCAGTTTGTCTGCACCATCCACAATGCCATCGCCTATTCGGACGAACACCTGGACCTGTACCTGGCGCGCGACCTGGTGGCCGGACCTGCCAAACTGGACGACGGCGAATTTCTCGATACCTTCAGCGCCACCTTGGACGAGATGCTCGCACTGGTGCGCGGCGGCCAGATCACCGACGTGAAGACGGTGATCGGCACGTTCTGGCTCGAAAAAATTCTGGCCGGTGCATGGAGCGCGCCATGAGCATGCGCACCCTGGTCGTCCGGATCTTGTTGTGCACACTGGCGCTCGCTGCCAGCGGCGCGGCGCTGGCCGGGCGCACGGCCTTCCAGGCGCGCTGCGAAGGTGGCGGCGGCAAGGATATCACCGTGCTGGCGGCCAAGAAAAATCCGTACACGGTCAACAATACGCTGTCGTACAAGGCGCTCACGCAGATGCGTCCGACCAATAGCAGCGACGTGTATGTGCTGGGCCTGACCGAGACCGAGGCGCGCGTGTCGGTGGGGCTGGACGGTATGGTGCTGCAAGATCCGAACACCGGTTACGAGTGCGTGGCGCCAAAAATCGACATCGACCTGTTTTATGTGCCGATCGTGATCTATGTGGGGCGCGAGTTCAAACCGGGTAGCTGCGCCTATCGGGAGATTCTTGCCCATGAAATGCGCCATCTCAACACCTATCTGGATCATTTGCCCAAAGTTGAAGCTCTGGTGCGCGGTGCGCTGACCAAACGGTTTCAGTCGAAACCGCTGTATGCGCCGCTCGGCCAGACCAGCGCGATGCTGCAAAGCGAGATCGATACGGGCTGGATGCCATTCATCCAGACCGAATTGGGGCGCGTCGAACTGCAGCAGGTGGCGATCGACACGGCCGAAGAATACACCCGTCTGAGCGGAGTTTGCCAAGGTGAGGTACAGTCGATACTAGGAACGATGCAACAGACAAAGAAATAGAAACGCCATGAACCAGAGTCCCCCACGGTTTTTTGCCCTCATCCCTGCGGCCGGCGTGGGGGCCCGCATGGCCGCCGACGGCCCCAAGCAATACCTGGCCATCGGCGCCAAACCGATGCTGCGCCATACCATCGACGCCTTCCTGTCGAGCCCCCTGATCAGTCACACCTTCGTCGTCGTCAGCCCCGACGACGGCCAGATCGACGCCATCGTTCCCAGCGCCGGGGTCACGGTGCTGCGCTGCGGCGGCGCCACGCGCATGGAATCGGTGCAAAATGGTTTGCGCCAGTTGCGCGCGCAGATCGCCGATACCGACTGGGTACTGGTGCATGACGCGGCCAGACCTGGCCTGACCGCGGGCCTGATTGCCCACCTGATCGAAGGCGTGCAAGCGGACCCGGTGGGCGGCTTGTTGGCCTTGCCGGTGGTCGACACCGTCAAGCGCGCCGCGCCCGGCACGCTGGCCAGCGTCGCGCGCGACGGCCTGTGGCTGGCCCAGACGCCACAAATGTTTCGTTACCGGCTGCTGTGCGACGCGCTCGCGGCAGCCACCGACGCGCGCGCCATTACCGATGACGCCAGTGCAGTCGAAGCGATGGGTTTCACGCCGAAACTCGTCGAAGGACATCCATGCAACCTGAAAGTGACGCTGCCAGCGGACATCCGGATCGCCGCGATGTATCTGGCCGCGCACGACAACTGAGACCGACAACACACTATGGCACAGGCTTCCAACAATCCGACCCCGCCGTTTCGCATCGGCCAGGGATATGACTGCCACCAACTCGTCGAGGGCCGCAAACTGATACTGGGTGGCGTGACGATTCCGCACCGACTGGGCCTGTTGGGCCATTCGGATGCGGATGCGCTGCTGCACGCGATCATCGATGCGCTGTTTGGCGCGGCCGGGCTGGGCGACATCGGGCGCCACTATCCGGATACCGATCCGATGTTCGCCGGCGCCGATTCGCGCACCTTGCTGCGCGAGACGGCGCAGCGGGTGGTGGCCACTGGCTACACGATCGGCAACATCGACGCGACCGTGATCGCCCAGGCGCCCAAGCTGGCGCCGTTCGTCGCGCAGATGGTCTCGCGCATCGCCGAGGACATCGGCGTGTCGCCGCAGCAGGTTAACATCAAGGCCAAGACCAACGAGAAGCTCGGCTACCTGGGGCGCGAAGAAGGCATCGCCGCACACGCCAGCGCGATGCTGATCCGCATCCCGACCCAGCCGTCCTAGGCCAGCGTCAGGTAGTTCGCGGCGTCGAAGTGGCGCGTCTGGCGCCGGTATTCGAAGGTGAATCCCGGCCACAACGTGTTGTTCTTGCCGCTGCCCGACAGATACCAGCTGTGGCAGCCGGTCTGCCACACGGTGCCTTGCAGGCGTTTCTGCAGCGCCGCGTTGTAGTTGCGCGCCACGTCGGCCTTCACTTCGACCGAACGCAGGCCGGCGCTGCGCATGTGGCGCTGCGCTTTGATCACATAGCGCACGCCGGACTCGATCATGTAGATCATCGAATTGTGACCCACGCCGGTATTGGGTCCGGTGATCATGAACAGATTCGGAAAACCGGGCACGCTGGCGCCCTTGTAGGCTTCCAGTTCGCCCCCGGCCACCTCGCTGAGCAGGCGCCCGGCGCGCCCGCGCACGGCGACGGTTCCCAGCGCATGCTGGACGTCGAAGCCGGTGGCGAAAATGATTGCGTCGACGGCCCGGTGCACGCCGTTGACGTCGCGCACGCCGTCGGCATCGATGGCGGCGACCGACTCGGTGAGCACGTTCACGTTCGGGCGAGTCAAGGCAGGGTAATAGTCGCTCGTGAGCAGGATGCGTTTGCAGCCCATCGTGTAGTCGGGCGTGAGTTTTTCGCGCAGCGCCGCGTCAAGCGGTATCTGGCGGCGCAGGTGGCGGCGCGCGGCGAACCCCATCAGTTTCATCAGCGGCGGCGTGGCAAAGCCGACGAAGCGCATTTCATAGCTGACGTAATTGATGGCGCGATACAGCCACTGCAACGGCGGCACGTGGGCCAGCAACCAACGTTCGACGCGCGTCATGGCGCGGTCCGGGCGGGGCAGGATCCAATGGGCGCTGCGCTGGTACAGGTCGAGCCTGGCCACCTGGGCGACGATTTCCGGCACGAACTGCACCGCGCTGGCACCGTTGCCAATCAGCGCTACGCGTTTGCCACGCAGCGCATAGTCGTGCTCCCACTGGGCCGAATGAAACACCTTGCCCTTGAAGCTGGCCAGCCCGGGAATGGCCGCAATGGACGGGCGCGACAGGCTGCCGCTGGCTAACACCAGCGTGCTGGCGCGCAGCGGGCCGGCGCTGGTGTCAAGCTGCCAGCAGGCGCCCGCTTCGTCATAGGTGGCGCCGGTCAGGGCCGTGGCCAGATGCAGTTGCGGCGCCAGCGCGTAGTCACGCACCAGTTGCTCGGTATAGGCGAGCAACTCGGACTGGCGCGGAAAGCGGCGCGACCAGTGCGGGTTCTGCGCAAACGAAAACGAATACAGATGGCTGGGCACATCGCAGGCGGCGCCCGGGTAGTCGTTGACGCGCCAGGTGCCGCCGAACTGCTGATCCTTTTCGAGAATGACGAAATCGTCGATGCCGTCCTGCTTGAGCTGGATCGCCATGCACAGGCCGGCAAAGCCGCTGCCGATGATGGCTACCTGGACGCGGGCGGGCAGGGGAGGGGGCGCTTGGACTGGCGTGCTGGCGGTTTGCATGAGGCGGTGTGCTCCTGGCTGAAGTGACACTGGACAATGTCATATTTGCACTTTACAAGTGACATTGAATGATGTCAAGATGCTACCTGTATCTAAATTTAGCTGTTACCCCTTGTTCAACTGGCCGCGAGCGAGCCCATGCCCGGTAGCGAATCGACACTCCCCAAACCTGAACGCCGTTACGCCGGCGTGACCATTGCGCAGCGCAAGGCTGAGCGGCGCGTGCGCCTGATCCATGCGGCGATCGCTTGTTTCGGCAGCCAAGGTTTTCACGCGGCGACGCTCAAATCGCTGTGCGCCCAGGCGGGGCTGACCGAGCGCTATTTCTACGAGTCGTTCGACAATTTCGACGCGCTGCTGTGCTGCAGCTACGAGTATTGCGCCGTCGAGATCCTGGCCATCGTGCGCTCGGCGCTCGAAGCGGCCGGGGCGGCGCCCCAGGCGCGCGCGCGCGCTGCGCTGAACGCCTACTTCAAGGCGATTGCCGCCGATCCGGCCCGCGCGCGCCTGGTGCTGATCGAAATCGAAGGCACCAGCGCGCAGGCCAATGCGCTGTACCGGCAGCGGCTGCGCATGTCGGCCGAGATGATTCGCATTGACATGCTCGACGGCGTGCCGGCCGATCCCGCCAAGGGCCTGTCGGCGCAAGTGCTGGCCACCGGCATGCTGGGCGCCGTCTACCAACTGGCCAAGGAATGGGTACTGTCCGATTTCAAATTGCCGCGCGCGGCGCTGGTGCGCAATTGCGAGGCGATCTTTGCCGGCACCATCGGTTTTTGGCTGGCGCCGGCGCCAGCCGGCCCGGCAAGCACAAGGAAAGTGAAACAATGATGTTAATCGTTTATATCGTATGTGCGTTGTTGTTGGTGCTGCTGCTGGCCGACCGGCTGGCACCGATTCCGATGGCGCGCCTGTGTATGGGGCTGGACCGCTGGCGCTGCGGGCTCAGTGTGCGCAGCTGCGTGATCGACGGCTTTCAGGTGCCGTATCTGGAAGGCGGGCGGGGCGCGCCCTTGTTGCTGATTCACGGCTTCGGCGGCGACAAGGACAACTTTACCCGGGTGGCGAAATACCTGACGCCGCATTACCGGGTGATCATTCCCGATCTGCCTGGCTTTGGAGACGCGGGACGCGACCCGGCCGGCGCGTATGGCATCGCCGACCAGGTGGCGCGCATGCGCGCCTTGTTGGCCCAGCTGGGCATACAGCGGGTTCATCTGGGCGGCAGCTCGATGGGTGGTTTCATCGCCATCCAGCTGGCCGCCGAGCATCCCGAGCTGGTGGCCAGCGTCTGGCTGCTCGACCCGCTCGGCACCGCCGCCGCGTACGAGACGGCGATCGCGCGCGAATACCAGGCGAGCGGACGCATACCGCTGTTGCTCACCTGCGAACGGGATTTCCCGGCGCTGCTGAGCGCCACCACCAGCAACACCCCGTTCATTCCGCCGTCGCTGCGCACGGCGTTGGCGCGCCGCGCGGCGGCCGACTTCGCGCTGCACACGCGCATCATGCGCGAGCTGAGCGCGACGGCGCCGCTGGAAACGCGCTATCGCGATCTGACGACGCCGGCATATATCGTCTGGGGTGCCGAGGACCAGATTCTGAGCCCGGCCGGCGCCGCCGCGACCGCGCAGCTGTTTTCCGATCACCGCGTCAATCTGATGCCCAAGCTGGGGCACTTGCCGATGCTGGAAGCGCCAAAGCGCAGCGCGCTGGACTACCTGGCGTTCCGGCGCGAGTTGAACGCACGCACGCCGACCTGAGGCGGCGCACCCGGACCTGAGGCTGCGCACCCGGACCTGTGCTGTGGCTGCGCACGCAATACGGGGCGGGGTGCCCGCTGGCCTGTCGTGCGTCGTGCTGCCTGGCCGGGTAAGGTGGCGCAAAAATGGCGCACCGGCAACCTGATACGTGCATATGCACTATAATCGGCGCTTCGATGTCTGTGTCATTTGACACCTACCTGTGGCTGGCCCGATGACTGACGCTCCCGCTGTACTTGCTTGTACTTGTTTCACGCTGCGCAAACTCACGCGCACCGTGTCGCGCCTGTACGACCAGCACCTGGCCGGTGAAGGTTTGCGAACGACGCAGTATTCCGCGCTCAAGCACATTGGCCGGGCGGCCTTGCCGGTGGCCGAGCTGGCCGAGCGCCTGGGTGTTGAACGCACCACACTGACGCGCAATCTGAAGCCGCTGATCGAGGCCGGCTGGGTGTTGCTGGCCCCCGGCGCCGACAGCCGGCAGCGCATCGTCACCATTACCCCGGCCGGACGCGCCAAGTGCCAGGCGGCCGGCGCCGCATGGCGCGCCGCCCAGGCCGAGCTGGAAACCACGCTGGGCCTGGACGCGGTGCGCGTGCTGCACGCCAGCGTCGATGCGGCCCAACACCAATTAACATCGCTACTCAAGGACAGCAACCATGCCCACCCACACTGAAATGACGCCGCGCGCGGCCTGGCTGCTGATGCTGTCGGCCGGCGCGATCCTGATGATCACGATGGGCGCGCGCCTGACCACGGGCCTGTTCGTCTCGCCGATCAATACCTCGACCGGGCTGGGCGTGGTGTCGATCAGTTTTGCGCTGGCGATCGGCCAGTTCATCTGGGGCGCCGCGCAGCCGATTTTCGGCATCATGGCCGACAAGGTCGGTTCGGTGAAGGTGATCATCCTGGGCGCGCTGCTGCTGGCGGCCGGCACGGCGCTAACGCCATTCATGCATACGCAGTGGGGTTTGATGTTCAGCATGGGCCTGTTGTCGGCGGCCGGTGCGGGCGCCGGCAGTTTCTCGATCCTGATCGGCGCCACCGCGCAGCGGCTGCCCATCGAGCGGCGCGCATTCGCGGCCGGCTTCATCAACGCCGGCGGTTCGTTCGGCCAGTTCGTGTTCGCGCCGCTGATGCAGGCCATCATCAACGGCGCCGGCTGGGTGGCGGCAATGCTGACGATGGCCGCGGCCACCTTGCTGACCATTCCGCTGGCCTGGCCGCTGCGCCGCTCGGCCGGCTTGAGCGCGGCCGCGCGCGCCGCCCCGCCTGCGCCACCGGCGCCGGGCATCGGGCTGGGCGCGCAAGTGCGCCTGGCGCTGCGCGATCGCAGCTATCTGTGCCTGCACGCGGGATTTTTCACCTGCGGCTTTCACATCGCATTTTTGGTGACGCACCTGCCCAGCGAGGTCGCGCTGTGCAATCTGCCGGCCAGCGTGTCGGCCTCGGCGCTGGCGCTGATCGGCCTGTTCAACATCGCCGGCAGCCTGACGGCCGGCGCGCTGGGCACGCGCTATCGGATGAAGTCATTGCTGTCGCTGATGTATGCGGCGCGCGCCGTGATCATCGTGCTGTACCTGCTGGCGCCGAAGACCGCGCTGACCTTCTACGTGCTGGCCGGTGCGCTCGGCTTTACCTGGCTGGCCACGGTGCCGCCCACGGCCGGGCTGGTGGGCAAATTGTTCGGCACGCGTTATCTGGCTACGCTGTTTGGCCTGACGCTGCTGTCGCATCAGATCGGCGGCTTCTTCGGCGCCTGGCTGGGCGGCCTGTCGCTGGTCCACTATGGCGACTACAAGTGGATGTGGTACGCCGACATCGCGCTGGCGCTGCTGGCGGCACTGGTCAACCTGCCGATCCGCGAGGCGCACGTGGTGCGCGCCCCGGCCGCGCCCGACGTGTTGACGGCCTAGCGATGGCACGCGATATCTACGCTTACCGCGACGTGGCCGTCGAGTCGCGCATCGACCCGCGCACTGGCCTTTTGCGCATCCACCCGGTGCCAGGCCAGGCGTTCGCGCCCAGCCTGGACGTGCATTGCGCGCGCCGCCTGTGCGACCCGGCGCGCTACCCGGCGGGCACGCGTTTTCTGCTGTCGGCCAAGCTGACCGACCGGATGCAGGGCACGCCGTTCCTGTACGCCTATCACGGCGACGCCGACGTGGTGCTCACACCGGCCCAGGCCAAGGCCTTCCTGGCAGAATTTCGGCGCGGCCGGATCTGAGGCGCGCGCGGCCCGCGTGCCTTGCACCGTTGCGCCTTCAGTCAGCTTCGATGATCACTTTCAGCGCGCCCGTTTCGGCCGCGCGCGCGAAGGTGTCGTAGGCGTCGATGATCTGCTCGAGTTTGAAGCGGTGGGTGATCAGCTGGCTCGGGTCGATTTTTTTCGACTGCACCGTCTTGAGCAGCATCGGCGTACTCACCGTGTCGACCAGGCGCGTCGTGATGGCGATGTTTTGCGACCACAGGCGCTCGAGGTGCAACTCCACTTTTTGTCCGTGCACGCCGATATTGGCCACCACGCCGCCCGGCCCGACGATGTCCTGGCACAGCGCGAACGTGGCCGGCACGCCGACCGCTTCGATCGCCGTGTCGACCCCCTTGCCGCCGGTCAGTTTCAATACCTGTGCGGCGGTATCGCCGTGCGCGCTGTTGAGCGTGTCGGTGGCGCCGAATTTGCGCGCCACGGCCAGTCGGCCTTCGTCGAGGTCGATCATGATGATCTGGGCCGGCGAATACAGCTGCGCCGTCAGCAGTGTGGCCAGGCCGATCGGGCCGGCGCCGACGATCGCCACGCTGGAGCCGGGCGCCACTTTGCCATTCAGGACGCCGCATTCGAAGCCGGTCGGCAGGATGTCGCTGAGCATCACCAGCGCTTCCTCGTCGGCGCCGGCGGGAATCGGGTACAAACTCGTTTCCGCGTGCGGCGTGCGCACGTATTCGGCCTGGGTGCCGTCGATGCTATTGCCCAGTATCCAGCCGCCGGTGCTGCAATGGGAGAACATGCCGCGCCGGCAGTATTCGCACTTGCCGCAGCTGGAAATGCAGGAGATCAGCACCCGGTCGCCCACCCGCAGCGTGCTCACGCCGGCGCCCACCGCATCGATGACGCCGACCCCTTCGTGCCCCAGAATACGGCCCGGCGCGCAGGTGGGCACGTCGCCTTTGAGAATGTGCAGGTCGGTGCCGCAGATGGTCGTCTTGAGCATCTTGACGATCGCGTCGCCAGGCGCCTGCAGTTCCGGCTTGGGGCGCTGCTCAAGCTGTTTTTCGCCGGGACCGTGATAGACCAGCGCCTTCATCGCAGGCTCCCGCACAGTTGGCTCAGGTTGCTGCTCGGGACCGCACACAATGCTTGCATGATGTTGCCTCTCTGACGTTGATGTTGGGTGAGGGCGCAAGCATCCTTGCCGGATCAGGACGACTGCGCGGGTACAAACATCATTGCCGATTTGGGCGGCCGGCCTTTGCACAAACGCACGATGTGCTTCTGCGCCGCCGTCCACGCGCATCGCAAGTGCGCTGGCGCACCGACAGGCAGTGGTGCTGGCCGGCATGCTGCAGCGATAGACACGGGCACATCACGGGAGCGCCATGGTAGCGGGGATCGGATTGGAATATCGGATGTCGGTGTCGGTCGTTGGCTTGCCGCAGGCATCGCGTCTGGCGCTGGTGCTGGCATACATCGATGTGCATCTGGCCGAACCGGTGACGCTGCGTGAGCTGGCGCGCGTGGCGCAGCTAAGCAGCATGCATTTCGCCAAGCTGTTCCGGGTGGCGACCGGCGTGCCGCCGCATACCTACCTGTTGCGTCGGCGCATACAGATTGCGCAAGCGCTGCTGGCGCAGGCCAACTGCGCGGTGCTCGACACGGCCCTGATGGTGGGTTTTCGCAGCCAGGCCCACTTCAGCCTGGTGTTCAAACGCTTTGTCGGCGTGCCGCCATGGCGCTGGCAGCAGTCAACCCGTCGCGATGGCGTGGCGAGATTGCCCGCAATGGCCGACCGTCAGACGAAAAAAAGCCCGCATGGCGCGGGCTCTTGTTTATCTGGCAGCTAGATTACGCGGCTTTCTTGCCCGACTTGCGACGCATCATGACGCCGACCAGGCCCAGGCCAGCCAACAACATTGCATAGCTTTCTGGTTCTGGCACGGCAGCGATGCCCTGTACTTCGATTTCGCGATAGCCAGCATAGCCGGCTGTGAGGTTGCTACCGAACGTGAAACGCACGCTTTGCACATTGGTGGCCAGGAAATCAGTGGAGCCGACGAGGTTGGCGTGGGTGTTGGTGTCGCCGCCTTCCTTGGCATCGTTGTACACATGGCCCAGGTCGATAAAGGTCAGTGGATCAGCCGCCGTTGCGTAGGACACGACATAGTCCTGGCCGCCGCGGTAGTTGTCCCAGGCCGCATAGGTATCGATGGCGCTGATGTTGTAACCGTAGCCGTGGCCGCCATCGAAGGTGAAGGTGGCGACGTTGCTCGCGTCGGCCGTGGCTGCTTGCCCGCCGCCGCCTTGATTGCCCTGGCCACCATACACGCCGTCGGTGAACGCGCTGACGCCGATTTCGCCTTCGCGGCTGAAGTTGCCGTCAAATGCGGCACTGGCCAGATTGCTTTGCAGCAGGTTGGTGCCGGCAAGTTCATAGCCTGCATCAAACTGGGTGGTGCTGGTGATGACGGTATCGGCGAATGCCGACGAGGCCAGCACGGAAGCGACGGCTGCGACGGTGACGAGTTTAAAAAATTGCATGCTGACCCTTGTTGTGTTTTCGGTTGTAGAAGCGGTGCAAAGCATTGTTGCTTGCATGCGTGCAATTTTAACCTTTATTTTTGTGTAGATGTCAATTTACTTGTTCTTTTTCACACGTTGAATGCTGTCAGGTTTGCCAGGCAGCCAGATCGGCGGTCGGCCATGGCGCTTCTGGTTCGCACGGCGGGCTTGGGCGCAATGGCGCCGGGCATGTGGTGCACGGGCCAACCCGTCGCGATGGTGCCGCCGAGCTGGCGCTCGCTCCGTGTGGCATGTCGCACGCGCCAGTTTGCGCCGGTTCTGGCGTTCAGTGTTGTGTTGGGGCGACAGTCGGGCGGCGCTTCAGGAAGTCGCGGTAAAAGTCGATGAAGGCGCGCACTTTGGCCGGCACGTGGCGCCCCGGCGGCAGCACCGCATACACGCCGCCGGTGGGCAGCGTCCAGTCGGGCAGCAGGCGCACCAGCGCGCCCGAGGCCAACGCCGCCTGTGCGCTCATCGTCTCCATCGCGCTCAAGCCGGCCCCGTGGCGCACCAGCGCGAGCAGGGCGCCGGGCGCATCGACCTGGATGCGCGACTTCATCTGCACCGCCTGCGTGGCGCCGTTGGCGTGCGTGAAGTGCCAGGTGAGCGGCGTGGGCAGCAGCGTCAGCGCCACCCAGCGGTGGCGCGCCAGCTCGGTCGGATGCTGCGGCGTGCCGTGGCGTGCCAGATAGTCTGGCGCCGCCAACACGTACTGGGAAAACTCGCTCAGTTTGATGGCGCGCTGACTTGAGTCGCGCAGCCAGCCCATCCGAAATGACAGGTCGATGCCCTCGGCGACAAG
Organism: Burkholderiales bacterium; assembly: GCA_038207625.1. Taxonomy (GTDB): domain Bacteria; phylum Pseudomonadota; class Gammaproteobacteria; order Burkholderiales; family Burkholderiaceae_D; genus JBBQZO01. The sequence continues at coordinate 98,802 of JBBQZO010000014.1, forward strand.
GTCGCTGATCCGGTCGTCCGTGCGCAGGTCGATGCGCAGGTCGGGATGCAGTGCGCTAAACAGCGCCAGCGCCGGCGCCACCGATGCGCTGGCGTGGCTGACCGTCGTCGACAGGCGCAGCAGACCCGTCAGGGGACCGTGTTCACTACCGACGTCGGTGAGCGCGTCGCGCAGGCCGTGCAGCAAAGGCTGGCAGGCGCCGTGCAGCGTGCGCCCGGCGTCGGTCAGCGCCACCTGGCGCGTGGTGCGGATGAACAGCGCGATGCCCAGCTGGCGTTCAAGCCGGGCGATCTGCACGCTGACCTTGGCCTTGGCCACGCCGAGCCGCAAGGCGGCGCCGGTAAAGCTGCCGGCGCTGGCGACGCTGTCGAAGATGGTCAGGCTGTTGAGGTCAATCTGGTCAAGCGTGGCCATGGCTGCCTATTGATAAGAATCTGAGAACAATGAATTATCGAGCATGGCGTTTATCTAATCAATAGCGTCTGTCATCATGTCTTTCATCGACACCGGACGGTCCGGTTCAACTTCAAAGGAAAACACATGAATATCGCACTCATTGGCGCCAGCGGTTTTGTCGGCACAGCATTGTTGAACGAGGCGCTCGCGCGTGGCCACCAGGTGACGGCGCTGGTGGCGCATCCCGAAAAACTGGCTGCCCAAACGGGCCTGACGGTGCAGGCCAGCGACGTGCTGGACAGCGCGCGCCTGGCTGGCCAACTGGGCGGTTTCGACGCTGTCCTGAGCGCCTTCAGTGGCCACGCCGACAGCGACGTGCTGGCCTACTACGTGCGCGGCATCGGCAGCATCGTTGGCGCCGCCAAGCAAGCGAAGGTGGCACGCCTGCTGGTGGTGGGCGGGGCCGGTTCGCTCGACGTCGCGCCGGGCGTGCAGCTGATCGACACGCCCGGCTTCCCGGCCGCCTACAAGGCCAGTGCCGAGGGGGCGCGCCAGGCGCTGACGCTGCTGCGCGCCGAGGCGACGCTGAACTGGACCATGCTGAGCCCGTCGGCGCTGCTGGCGCCGGGCGAGCGCACCGGCGTGTTCCGCCTGGGCGGCGATCAGTTGTTGCAGGATGCAGACGGCAACAGCAAGATCTCGGTGCAGGACTACGCACTGGCCATGATCGACGAACTGGAACGTCCGGCGCACATCCGCACGCGCTTCACGGTCGGCTACTAAGTCTCGCGCGAGCGGGTGTTCGGCAGGCTGCGCGCAGCGATGTAAAAATGGTTACACTCTAGTGTGATGAGGTGTCCCCCCGATTTTCACTTGAAAGGATCATGACATGGCAACGAGAAAGATCGCAGTCCTTGTAGGCAGTCTGCGCAAGGAGTCGTATACCCGCAAAGTGGCCAAGGCATTGATCGCGCTGGCGCCGTCCACGCTGGACATGGAGATCGTCGAGATCGGCGAACTGGCCTTGTACAACCAGGACGACGACGCCAATCCGCCGGCCAATTACGTTGAATTTCGCGAACGCATCAAGAGCTACGACGGCGTGCTGTTTTGCACACCCGAGTACAACCGCTCGCTGCCGGCCGCGCTGAAAAACGCGATCGATGTCGGCTCGCGCCCCTACGGACACAGCGCCTGGGACGGCAAGCCGGGCGCCGTGGTCAGCGTGTCGCCCGGTGCGCTGGGCGGTTTTGGTGCCAACCACCACTTGCGCCAATCGTTGGTGTTTCTGAACGTGCCGGTGATGCAGCAGCCCGAGGCCTATATCAGCAATGCCGCCACCTTGTTCGAGGGCGACGTGCTGACCAACGAGGCCAGCCGCGCGTTCCTGCACAAGTTCATCGACGCCTACGCGGGCTGGGTCGAGCGCCACGCCGACTGATGGACCGGCGCGCCGGCCAGTTGCGCGGCGCATGGCAAACGCGCTATCGTGCAGCCTGATACAGACAAGGGCCACGTGGCGGGGGTTTCAATGACAAGGCGGCGACTGCCAATTTGGCTTGGTGCGCTGGCGTTGCTGGCGCTGAGCGTCGCCAGTGGCGCCGCGCGCGCCGAGGCGCCGCTGCGCATCGCCTCGGACCAATGGTGTCCGTTCGTGTGCGCCAGTGACGGCGGCCCGCCGAGCGGCTACCTGGTCGAGCTGAGCGCGCAGGCGCTGGGCTTGGCGTCATTGCGCGTCGAACCGCTGCTGTTGCCGCTCAACCGGGCCATGCTCGAAGCGGGCAACGGCGCGCTCGCAGCCGTGTATGCGCCGCCGCGTGACCGCCGTTTGCTGCGTTCGGTATCGCTGGGGCAGTCGCAGGCCTGCTTCTACACGCTGCCCGCCAGCCGCTGGCGCTACACGGGTATCGCGGCGCTCGGCAGAATCGGCTTTGGCGTCATCGACGAGTATGGCTACGACGACGGCCCGATGGACGCCTACCTGCAAGGTCAACATGGCGTGCACAGCGGCGTCGAATTCAACAAGGGCGAGCAGGCCGGCCTGGCCAATGTGCGCAAGCTGTTGTCCGGACGTTATCCGGCCGCACTGGAACACGCTGCGGTGATGCAAGAGCTGCTGCGCCAGCACGGCTGGCAGGGACAGCTGCGACTGGCCGGCTGTCTGGAACATGGGCTGGCGCTGACGCTCGGTTTCGCTGCCGACAACCCCGCCACGCCCGCATGGCTGGCCAGTTTCAATGCCGGGGTGCTGACGATGCGCCGTTCGGGCGCGCTGGCGGCGCTGCAGCGCCGCTACGCCATTGCCCCGCTCGGCGGGCGCTAGCCGGGGCATCGATTGCGCCGACAGCGCGGCGTTTTCGCTTACAATCGGCGCACTATTTCCACTTTCACGGTGACGCCATCCTGCCTGCCACTTTGCTGCATTACCGTCTGCGCTGGTACGCGCTGAGCACCGCCCGCTTGCTGCTGCGCCGCTGGCAGGCGCTGGTGCTGGGCACGGCGCTGCTGACACCCCTGAACGACATGGGCGACGTCGCGCACAAACTGGCCGCGCTGGTGCTGACGGTGTTCGACGCCGGGCATGGCTGGTGCTGGCGCTTGGGCTATCTGTTTGGCGTGCAGGCGCTGGCGCTGATGTGGACCGCAATGCAGCGCGCCCAGATCGGCGGCGGCGGGTTCGCCGAGATGCTCGCCTCGCTGCCGTTTACTGCACGCCATCGGCGCCGGGTCGACCTGGCGGTATTGCTGCTGGCGAGCAGTCCCTTGCTGGTGCCGGTGGTCAGTGCCGTCAGCCTGCTGGCCATCCGCGGCGGGGGGCAGGCGCTGGCGCAACTGCTGTTTGTCGTCGCTGTCGCGCTGCTGGCGCTGCAGGTTGAGCGCATGGCCTTGGCGCGGCGCTGGCAAAGTTTTCTGTTCGTGGCGCCGGCCAATCTGGTGCTGGCCTTGTCGCTAAGCGCCAGCAGTGTGCTGCTGCGCGTTGGCACGGGCGCTGCTGGCGTGCTGCTGGCACTGGTGCTGTTGCGCACCGAGCTGGCGCGCTCGAACGCGCGTTGGCCTGCGCCCGTGCAGCGCCTGTACGCGCGCCTGCACGGGGGCGTGCTGGCGCGCGTGGATCGACTGCCGCCGCCGTTGCTCATTTCAGTCAGCGCGCTATACCGCCAGCATCGTTCGGAAGTGCTCTCGAAGCTGCTGTGGAGCGGCGCGATCGTCGCGCTGGCGCGCCTGCTGATGAGCGCATGGGACTACGATGCGCGCGCGTTCGGGCTGCTGGTGATCGCGCAGTGCGGCATCGCGCTGCTGGTCAGCGGCCTGTATCGCGCGCTGCACATGGCGCACATCGAGGCGACTGCGTATTTTGCCGCGCTGCCGCTCAAAGCGCGCTGGTGGCGCTGGCTCGACACCGGTTCGCTGGTTGGGTTGGGACTGCCGTTGATTCTGGCGCCGGCCGCGCTGGTGTTTGTTGAACATGGCGCGAGGCCACATCAACTGCTCGCCAGCAGTGCCAGCGCTGCCGCGCTGATTGCCGTGCTGCGTCTGCCCCAGCTGCTGGTGGAGCGCCACGCGGTGGTGTTCTGCACCATTGTGGCCGGCGCGTGGACCGTCGCCACCGCCATGTTGTTGAACTAGGAGAAGCGAGTGCTGCGTTTTGAACAGATATGCAAATCGTATGGCGTCAAGCGTGTGCTGCGCGATGTCAGTCACCATTTCAGCGCGGGCGCGTACACGCTGCGCGGTCCGAACGGGATCGGCAAATCGACCTTGCTCAGTGTGCTGGCCGGTGCCATCGAGGCCGACAGCGGCACGGTGTGGATCGATCAACAGCCCATGCACAGCGATCCGGTGGCCGCCAAGGCACGCCTGGCGTACGTGCCCGACGAATGTCCGGTGTACCCGTTCATGACAGGGCGCGAGCTGCTCAAGTTTGTCGCCTATGCCAAGCGCTGCGAAATCGGTGCGCAGGTAATGGAGATCACCACGCGGCTAGGCCTGGCGACCCATCTGGATACGCGCTTTGGCGAGATGTCGCTCGGTACGCAAAAGAAAACCATGCTGGCGGCGGCCTGGATCGGCGACCCGGCGGTGATGCTGTTCGACGAGCCGTCCAATGGCCTGGACGCGAAGGCGCGCGCGATCCTGATCGAGATGGTGCATGCGCGCCGGGGCGTGGTGCTGATCTCCACCCACGATCACGAGTTTGCCGCAGCAGTCGGCAGCGTCGTGATCGAGTTCGAAACCCTCAACGGCGCGACGTCAGGCTGATGCCGCGCGCGGGCGCGACATGCGCGCCTGCACCAGCAACGCGCTGACCACCAGCAGCGCGCCGACGATTTCGGCGCCGCCCGGCGGCACCCCGCGCAGCGCGCTCATGGCCAGCGCCGACACCGGCACCAGATTGATGAACACGATGCCCTGCGTCGCGCCGAGCTGGCGCACGCCCTTGTTGAAGGCCAGCGCCGCGAACACGGTCGCCACCACGATCACGTACAGCATGGCCGGCGCCACATGCACCAGATTGGCGACGCTGGGCAGGTGGGCCCAGCCGAGCAGGGTGCTCAGCGCCGCGATCAGCAGCAGCAGCGGCGCGGCCAGCGTGGCCGTGAAGGTGGTGTATTCAAGCACCGACAGCTGCGGCAAGCTGGCCTGGCCTCGGGTGTAGAGCACCCAGCCGAGACTGCCGGCCAGCGCGATCAGGTCGCCGCCCCAGGTCGACACGCCACCGGTGGCGCGCAGCGAGATGCCCGACACCAGCGCCACGCCGGTCAGCGTCATCGCCAGCACCAGCCAACCCCACCATTGCAGGCGCTGGCGCTCGACGGCCCAGCGCAGCATCATCGCCGTCACCGGCATGGTCGCCATCACCACCGCGCCGTGCGAGGGCAGCGAGTGGTCCAGCCCGATCAGCACCAGGATGCCGAACAGTGCGTAGCCGAGCGCGCCAAAGCGCAGCAAGGGTTGCCAGTGGCGGCGCAGCTGGTCCCAGCGCACCGGACCGGCCAGGCGCAGCAGCGTCAGCAGCAGGACGGTGGCGCCGCAGTAGCGCAACACGGTGAACCAGACCGGGTCGATGCTGGCCAGCGTCGCCTTGCCGACGAAAAACAGGCCGCCCCAGGCGCAGGTCGACAGCACCAGCGCCAGCGCGGCAAGCGCGTTCGATTGTTTGTTCATGTGGCTCTCCTCGATAGTGTGAGCGCAGTATGACTTGGTCCATATTCTTGATAAAGACGCGTAAAATGCGAATACTTAAAACCTGGGGTGCGTAATCAATGGATCATTTGACCAGCATGCAAGTGTTTGTCCGGGTCGTCGACCGGGGCGGTTTTTCGGCGGCGGCCAGCGCCGAGGGCATGTCGGCCACCATGGTCGGCAAGCACGTGCGCTATCTGGAAGAGCGCCTCGGCGTGCGCCTGCTGAACCGCACCACGCGGCGCCAGAGCCTGACCGAGGTCGGGCGCATCTACTACGAGCGCTGCAAGCACGCGCTGGCCGAGGTGGCCGACACCGACGCCTGCGTGAGCGAGATGCAGCTGGCGCCACGCGGGGTGCTGCGCGTGTCGGCCTCGGTGTCGTTTGGGGTGCAGGCACTGATGCCGTTGGTGAGCGAATACCTGATGCGCTATCCGCAGGTGCGTGTCGAACTGGTGCTCAAGGACCGCATCCTCGATCTGGTGGAGGACGGCATCGACGTGGCGATTCGGATCGGCAAGCTGCCCGATTCGACGTTGATCGTGCGCCCGCTGGCGCCGTACCAATTGGTGGTGTGTGCCTCGCCGGCCTATCTTGAGCGGGCCGGCACGCCGCGCACCCCGGCCGATCTAAAACAGCACAACTGCCTGACATTCATGTACGGGCCGATCGAGCATGTGTGGAGTTTTGTCGAAGCTGGCAAGACGATCCAGGTGCCGGTCAGCGGCAACCTGGGCGTCAACAGCGGGCAGGCTTTGCGCAACGCGGCGCTGGCCGGCGTGGGCATCATCCTGCAGCCGCTGTTGGTGGCCGCCGACGATATCGCTTGCGGCCGGCTGGTGCCGCTGTTGCAGGGATACGCGGCGCCGGCCTGGCCGCTGCAAGTGGTGACTCCGTTCAGCCGGCATATGACGCCAAAGCTGCGCAGTTTTATCGATTGTGTCGTTGGGCGCTTCGGCGCTCAGGCGGCCAGCGACTGAGGCACGGTCACAGGGGCGGCGCCGACCGGGCGTGCGGCGCGCTTGGCGCCGTGCACGCCAAACAAGGGTTGCAGAATGGCGACCCGGCGCACGATTTCCACCACGCCGAAGCTGCAGGTGAGCGTCAGCACCACCAGTATGCCGCCTTCGAGCAGCGGCGACAGGTGGGCCGGTTTGAGTGCGTGGGCAAACACCACGATCAGTGTCTGGTGCACGATATACACCGGGAACACGGCCACCGTCAGATAGCGCCGCGCCGGGCTGTCGGACTGCAGGTGGCGGTGCGCGAAGCCACACACGGCGACGATCGCGCTCCACTCGCACAGCGAGACGACGACATAATAGATATTGCTCCAGGTGCGCAACTGGCCGGGGGGCACCAGCGCGTCCGGCCAGGCGTCGAATACCACCACGAAGGCCCAGCAAAACAGCGCCAGCCCCAGGCTGCTCCAACGTTGCTCGTCGAGGCGGCTCCAGAAGGCGGGCTGGTTGGCCAGCAGCGCGCCGATCAGAAACAGTGTGAAGTAATTGGCGTGGTTGAACCAGTCGCCGAACAGCGCATGGGTTTCCGGGAAGCGGCTGGCCAGCAGGAGGCGCGCGGCGCCCAGCACCAACAGCGGCAGCACGATGATCTTCCAGCCGGTCAGGCTGTTTGCCAGTCGTTGCGACAGGGCTTTCAGGCGCGGACCGAGCGCCAGCACCACTGCGCCCAGCACCAGTGTGTAGACCCACAGGTAGGACACGAACCACAGGTGATTCCAGGTCGGCATGATCAGGTGCAGATCGCCGGTGCGAAAGCCGCGGTAGTTGCTCAGGTAGAGTTTGAGGAAGTCGCCATAGCTGCCCTGATAGGCGAATTTCTCGATCACTTCGCAGTAGGTCTGGGGCGGCACGATCACCAGCATGCCGAACACCAGCGGCAGCAGCAGGCGCACGCTGCGCTGGCCGAGGAAGCGGCCCAGGCTGATTTTGTCGAGCATGAAGCGCGAGGCGACACCCGAAATCATGAACAGCAGACCCAGGCGCCATGGCGATGACATTTGCATCAGCGGTTCGATGGTGTGGCTGGCGTCGACGCTCTTGACGTGGTGGCCCCAGGTCACGTAGTACATGCCGACGTGGTAAAAAATGAGCAGGAAAAAGGCCAGAATGCGCACCCAGTCGAGGAAGAACAGGCGGCTGTCGTTGTGCTTGGCGGTTTCGAGTTGCGGCATGGCGGGACTCCGGAATGAATGAACAGATTCCACTGTAAGCAAACGCACGCCGGCTGGCGAGTCGGGTGGGGCGAGTCGGGACGGGGCCGGGGCGAACCGGGCGGCGTTACAGTTTGTCGACCAGCGCGGCGCGATACTGGCGGCTGCACGGCACCCGCGCGCCGCTGTGCAGCAGCAGCTCGCAGTCGCCTTTGTCGAGCGCGATGATGCGCTCGATCTTGTCGGTCTGTACGGCGGCGCGCCGGTGGCAGCGCACAAAACCGTCGCCCAGCTGGGTGACCAGCGCGGCCAGCGTCTGGCGCAGCAGCGGATGCGCGTCGGGCGTGTGCAGCACGACGTAGTTGTCGGCCGTCTCGATCCAGTCGATCTGTTCGACCTTCACCACGCGCGTGACGCCGCGCTCGCTGATCAGCAACTGGCGGATCGGATGGCTGGCCGGCAGCGCGGGCAGGGCCGGCGCCGCGCCGCGCGCTGTCAATCGTTCGCGCACGCGCGCCAGCGCGCGCTGCAAACGCAGCTGGTCGTAGGGCTTGAGCAGGTAGTCGATCGCGTTGGCGTCGAAGGCGGCCAGCGCGTACTGGTCGTAGGCGGTCACGAACACCAGCGCCGGGGCCGGCGCGGGCAGCGAGGCGGCCAGTTCCAGGCCGCTGATCTCGGGCATCTGGATGTCGACGAACAGCACGTCCGGGCGGATCGCCGCGATCCGCTCCAACGCCTCGACGCCGTCGCGCGCCTCGTCGATGGCCGTCACGTCGCCTTCCAAGGCCAGCAGGCGGCGCAGCTTGTCGCGCGCGGGGCGCTCGTCGTCGACGATCAGCACGCGCATGGCAGCCTCATGTCGGCGCGCACGCCGGCCGGGGACAACTGGCTCAGCGTCAGGCTGGCGCCGTCGCCGTGCAGCACCTTCAGGCGGGCGCGCAAATTGCGCACCCCGATGCCGGCGCTCGGGCCTTCGGTGTTGCCCAGCGTGCCGCTGTCGTCGTCAAAGCGCAGCAGCAGCGCGCCCGCTTCGCAACTGGCGCTGACGACGATGCGGGTCAGGGCGCGGCGCCGCTCGACGGTGTGCTTGAAAATGTTTTCCAGCAGCGGCTGCATGCTCATCACCGGCACCATGCAGTCGAGGGCGGCGGGCTCGATGCGCCAGTCGATCGCCACGCGCTCGTCGAAGCGCTCGCTCATCAACGCCGCGTAGCCTTGCGCCAGGCGCAGCTCGCGCGCCAGCGGCGCCTCGTTCTGTTCGCTCATGTCGAGCGTGGCGCGCAGCACGTCGGCCAACTGGATCAGCGTGGCGTCGGCGCGCGCCACGTCCACATGCATCAGCGAGGAGATGGTGTTGAGCGCGTTGAACAGAAAGTGCGGCTGCATTTGCGCCGTCAGCTGCTGCAATTGGGCCATGCGCAGCAGCTGGTTGGCCTGCTGGGCCAGTTCTTTTTCCTCGATCAGCGCGCGAAACGACAGGATGCCGAACAGGATCACGGTAAACACCGCGAACAGCAGCGAGATCTTCAGTGTTTCGTAGGCCATCAGGTGGGGCCACGGCATGTGCGTGTAAGTCTGGCCGAACAGCGCATACACGATGTTGCGGATGCCGTACACCAGCGGCACGAAGGCCAGGCAGTTGAACGGCAGCCAGGCCAGTTGCAGGCCGAACCAGCGCCACGGCGTGGCCAGCCGGTCGTCGTGCGCGCGGGTGTAGTGGCGCTGCACCGCCAGCAGCAGCGTGGCCACCACGCCGGACGACGATTCCCACAGCACTGGCTGCCACAGCGCGCTGCCACCGTCGCGCACGTAGTCCTGCACCGCGACGGTGATCAACTGGGCCCAGAACAGCAGCCAGGCGGTGCCAAAGACAAGCTTGCTGCGTAGTGGACCCATATGGCGGCGTGGCAAAATTGGCGAAGCGCCGATGATTGCGCATTCCGACCAAGCTGTCAAAGCGTAAATGTGGTTGGCGTGCTATCGTCCTGCGCAGCGAGCAACCAGGAGCGCGGCATGGCAAGCATCATCGACGACGCGCTGTACATGGCGTCACAGGCGCATTGGGCGCAGTGGCTGGCGCAGCATCACGGCGCGTCGGACGGGGTCTGGCTGCGCCTGTCCAAAAAGGGGGCGGCGCAGGCGTCGGTGACGCATGCGCAGGCGCTCGAAGTGGCGCTGTGTTTCGGCTGGATCGACGCCAAGCGGCAAAGCGTGGACGCGCACACCTGGCTGCAGCGCTTCACGCCGCGTTCGCGCACCAGCATCTGGTCCAAGGTCAACCGCGACAAGGTGTTGCAGTACATCGCCGACGGGCGCATGCAGCCGAGCGGACTGGTCGAGATCGAGCGGGCCCGCGCCGACGGGCGCTGGGACGCAGCCTACGATCCGGGCAGCACGGCCACGGTGCCGCCCGACTTGCAGGCGGCGTTCGACGCGGCGCCCGGGGCCGAGGCGTTTTTCGCCACGGTCACTGCGCAGAACCGCTACGCGGTGCTGTTTCGCATCCAGACGGCGAAGAAGCCGGAGACGCGCGCGCGCCGCGTGGCGCAATTTGCCGCCATGCTGGCGCGCCATGAAACCGTGTATCCGACCAAGGACAAAGCCTGACGGCGCTTACAGCTCGGGCATCTTGCCAAAGCCGACTGCCAGCCGGTTCCAGCCGTTGATGGTGTTGATGACCATGGTCAGGTCGACCATTTCCTGTTCGCTGAACTGGCCCGCCAGGGCCGCATAGTCGGCCTCGGTGGCGGGCGCCTGCGCCAGCCGGGTCAGCGCCTCGGTCCAGCCCAGCGCGGCGCGTTCGCGCGGCGTGAAAAACGGCGTCTCGCGCCACACCGCCAGCGCGTGCAGACGACGCTCGGTTTCGCCGGCCTTGCGCGCATCGGTAGCGTGCATGTCGACGCAGAAGCCGCAGCCATTGATCTGCGAGCTGCGCAGCTTGACCAGTTCAACCAGGCCATGCTCGATGCTGGACTCGGCGATGAAGCGTTCGAGTCCCACCATCGCCTTGTAGGCGAGTGGCGATGCGGTGATGAAGTTGATCCGTTCCATTTGGTAATCCTTGTATGAAGGTGAAAGTGGTGTTCGATGCAGGGCTGTGATCCTGCCCGTACAATCGACAAGACGGCCGGGCGCAGGCGCTTGTGACAGCGAGCCGAAAATAAATCGCGCCGGCTGTCACAGGCCAAGGTGCTGCGCCGTCTTTCGCTCATGCGGGGACGTCGGGCCGCGCAGCAAAGGGAGTCGGGAATGGGTTTGGCAGTTGCAGAATTTAACAGTTATCGCGCGCGTCTGCTGGGCATCGCCTACCGCATGCTGGGCGCGCGCGCCGATGCCGAGGACATCGTGCAGGACGCCTATCTGCGTGTGCACGGCGCCGACCTGGACGGCTTGCGCAGCAGCGAGGCGTGGCTGGTCACGGTGGTCACGCGGCTGTGCATCGACCGCTTGCGCAGCGCGAAAGTCGAACGCGAAGCCTATCTCGGCGAATGGTTGCCCGAGCCGCTGGTGACGGACGCGCCCGACGCGGCGCTGGAGCTGGCCGGCGACGTGTCGATGGCCTTCATGCGCATACTCGAGCGGCTCGGCGTCGAGGAGCGGGCGATTTTTCTGCTGCACCAGGTGTTCGAGATGGACTACCCCGAGATCGCCCAGATCGTCGGCAAGAACGAGGCCGCCTGCCGCCAAAGCCTGCACCAGGCGCGCACGCGGGTGAAGGCGGCGCGTGCACGCTTTCCGGTCGAGCGGGCCGAGCACGCGCGCCTGCTGGCGCAGTTTGTGGCGGCCGCGCGCAGCGGCGAGCGCGCGCAACTGGCGGCCCTGTTCGCCGATGGCGCCACGCTCACCAGCGACGGCGGCGGCAAACTGCAGACGGCGCTGAGGGTGATCCGCGGCGGCGCCAAACTGAGCCGGCTGTACGCGTCGCTGCAGCACAAGCGCGGCGCGCAGATGCGCTACCAGGCGGCGTACATCAATGGCGAACCGGGTTTGCTGGCGCTGCACGACGGCCGGCTCGACGCGACCATGTCGTTTGACGTGGCCGACGGGAAGATCGTGGCGATGTACGTAGTGCGCAATCCGGACAAGCTGGCGCGCGTGCGCCAGGGCTGATCGGCGCGTGCGCCCGGCGTGAGCGGGGCGCGCGCGCCGTCCGGCATGGACGGCCCCGCCGGCGGAGCCGTCGCGCCGCCCGCTAGGCAGCGTTCTGGGCCACGTCGATCAGATCGATCACGCCGCCCATCGAAGCCCAGCCGCTCCAGCCGTTACTGGGCGCGGTTTGCCACTTGTGCCACAGCGCCTGGTCAGCGCCGCGCGCAAACAGCTCGAGCCGGCCGTCGGCGTTCTGGCTGAGCGAGAGCCGGTCGATCCAGCCACCCAGCGACGACCAGCTGCTCCAGCCGTTACTGGGCGCGGTCTGCCAGATATGCCAGACGGCCCGGTCGGAGCCGCGCGCGAACACCTCGAGGCGTCCGTCGGCGTTCTTGCCCACCTTGAGCAGGTCGATCCAGCCGCCCATCGAGGCCCAGCCGCTCCAGCCGCTGTTGGGCGCGGTCTGCCAGTTATGCCACAGCGCGCCGTCCGAACCGCGCGCGAACACCTCGAGGCGTCCGTCGGCGTTGCGCCCCACGTCGAGCATGTCGATCCAGCCGCCCATCGAGGCCCAGTTGCTCCAGCCGCCGTTGGGCGCGGTCTGCCATTTGTGCCACAGCGCGCCATCCGAGCCGCGCGCGAACAGTTCCAGGCGGCCGTCGGCGTTCTGCCCCACCACCAGCCGATCGATCCAGCCGCCCAACGAGGCCCAGCTGCTCCAGCCGTTGCTGGGCGCGGTCTGCCAGCGATGCCAGACCGCCCCGTCCGAGCCACGCGCGAACACTTCCATGCGTCCGTCGGCGTTGCTGGCCACCTCGATCAGGTCGACCCAGCCGCCCAGCGAGGCCCAGCCGCTCCAGCCGCTGTTGGGCGCGGTCTGCCACATATGCCAGACGGCCTTGTCGGAGCCGCGCGCGAACAGTTCAAGCCGGCCGTCGGCGTTGCGGCCGTGCTTGATGATGTCGACCCAGCCGCCCATCGAGGCCCAGCCGCTCCAGCCGTTGCTGGGCGCGGTCTGCCAGAGGTGCCAGACAGCCTTGTCCGTGCCGCGCGCGAACACCTCCATCCGGCCCACCGAACCGGCGCTGGCCTGGCGCACGGCGGCGTCGGCGTTGAGCAGTGTGCCCACCGGTTTGCCGACCTCGGGCACGATGGGCAGGCCGGTGGCGGTGAGCGTGGCGCGGATCTGCGCGTGGCTCAGCGTTGGTGCGACCGACAGCATCAGCGCGGCCACCCCGGCCACCTTGGGCGTGGCGCCCGAGGTGCCGCCGAAGTTGTTGCGGTAGGCGTTGTCGGCGCTGCTGTCGCAGGTGACGTCGTGCGCGCCGTCGCCCGGCGCGCTGACGACGACGCGCGGGCCCCAGTTGCTGAAGCTGGCGCGCGGATTAAGCAGCGCGTCATAGGCGGTGGCGCCGACCAGAATCGAGCCTGTTTCAGGGAAGGGTTGACCGGCGTCGTCCAGGCCGGCGTCGCGGTTGCCGTTGCCGGCCGCCACGCAGACCACCACCCCGGCAGCGATTGCCGTCTTGATGGCCGCGTTCACCGACGGCACTTGTTCGTAGTTGCCGAACGAGCCAGTCTGCACCTCCAGGATCACTACCTTGCGCTTGCCGGCGCTGTCGGTGGTGCGTACCCAGTCGACGCCGCGCGCCCAGGCATTGCCGCCCAGCGCCGGGCCAGTGCCCGAATCGGCCTGCACCGGCCACAGCACGGCCTCGTAGGCGAAACCGGCGATGCCCTTGGCGTTGACCGAGGCGCCCGTCAGGCCGAGCACGCCCGTGCCGTGGAACACCGAGCCGCCGTTGGTGATATTGTTGGTGCCGTCGTAGGCGTTATAGGTCTTCTGGATGTTCGGCGCCAGGTCCTGGTGTGAGGTGCGGCAGCCCCAGTCGACGTCGGCGATCACCACGTTCTTGCCGGTGGCGTGGCTCCAGGCCAGATTGGCGCGGCATCGGAAGAGGTACCACTGGTTTTCCTTGCCCGTGTTGGGATTGTTGACCAGCTGGTCGGACGTGCCCACCATCGGCTCGGCCAGCGGATTGCCGGTCGGCGGCAGCTGTTCCCGCTCGGCTGCCTGCTCGAAACGGGGCAGCTGCATGCGCGCCCCGGACGGCGTATCGGCCAGCGTCATGGTGGGCGGCAGTGCGCTGGGCACCGGCACCGCGCGTTCGACCTGGGGCAGCTTGTTGAGCTGGTCGGCGATCGCGCTGACGTCGGCGTTGGCGGGGAAGTGCAGCGTGACGAAGTCGCGCAGATGGGGCACGTCGATGCCCTGTTGCTGGGCGGCGGCGCGCGCCGTGCTGCCCTGTTCAACGGTGCCCGTGAAGGTCGGTTCGGCGCTCACCAGCAGGTAGCGCTGCAAGATCTGGTTGACGTCGGTGAGCGTCACTTCGACTTGCTGGGGCGCGCTGAAGCTGCGCAGTGCCGGCGCCGCGTCGGCGCTCTGCATCACGCTGGGCATCAGGCCTTCGCGGAACTGCACTTCGACGACGCCCGGCTCGTACATCGGGCCGGGTGGCCCGTCGGTCGGACCGAAGCGCGGCAGATCGGGCGCGCCCGGCCCGCCACCGCCGCCGCCGCCACCGCCGCCACCGCCGCCACCGCCGCCACCGCCAGCACCACCGCTACCGCCAGCGGGCGGCTGCGGCATCATGCCAGAGCCGCCCTGACGCATGCCCAGGCTGGTGCGCGCTTGGCTAGAGCGGCTTGGAACCGGCGTGCCGCTCATGGTTTCGCCGTTACCGGGACGGGGCATGGCGTCGTTGCTGTGACTGGCCGTCATCGCAGGCATCGGCATTGCGCCGGCGGCCGTGTGCATGCTGTGCTCGCCCGGTCCGGCGCCGGCCGGCATCGGCATCTCCGGCGCCGGCGCCGCTTCGGACATGGATTTGCTGCGTGCATCGGGCTTGCTGCGTTTTTCGGTCATGGTAGGCTCCGTTGGATGTCGCCGCTAAATAGGGCTGTGGCTGTACCCGCACGCTGCGTGCAAGGGGCGACGGCCCGCGCGCGGCAATGCGAAGTGACCAGCATAGGTACATCGGCAAGGCGCGCATTTGCGCTTGCACAAGCGCGCGTGCCGAGAGGCGGCGGCGCGTGAATCGCATCGCGCGAGGCGGGCGGCGGGCGGTGGCAGCGCGCGAGGTGCTATTGTCATGCTTTGCAAACTTGACGAAACCCTATGCGCCAGAAAAAAATCCTGTTATTGAGCGTCTCCGCCGGCGCCGGACACAAGCGCGCCGCCGAGGCGATCCGTGTCACCGGCAGCGACGCGACCGACGATCTGACGCTGCTGCACCTGGATGTGATGGACTACGTCAGCGCAGGATTTCGCAAGCTCTACACGGACTTTTACATCAAGCTGGTCAACAAGGCGCCGCTGCTGTGGGGCTATCTGTACCAGGCCACGCACGAGGCCGCTCCCGACAGCACGATGGAAAAAATGCGCCGCGCGATGGAGCGCATGAATGCCCGTGCGCTGCAAAAAGCGATCGCCGATTTTCAGCCGGAGGCGATCATCTGCACCCATTTCCTGCCGGCCGAGATGCTCTCGCGCCTGATCCGCAAGCAGCGCCTGCATTGCCCCGTGTGGGTGCAGGTGACCGACTTCGACCTGCACCGCATGTGGGTGCACGAGCACATGGCCGGCTATTTCGCGGCCAACGAGGAGGTGGCCTACCGCATGCGCGCGCAAGGCATCTCGCCCGAGCGCGTCCACGTGACCGGCATCCCGATCATGCCGAGCTTTTCCAGGCCGCTCGAACGCGCGCAGTGCGCGGCGCAGTTCGGTATCGATCCGGCGCGCACCACCTTCATGCTGATGGGCGGGGGCGCCGGCCTGGGCAACCTGGCGGGCGTGGCCGAACGCCTGCTGGCGCTCGGTTCGCAGTTCCAGTTGATCGTGCTGGCCGGGCACAACGCGCCGGCGCTGGCCGCGCTGCAGGCGCTGGCGGCGCGCTATCCGGGCCGCTTGCTGGCCCAGGGGTTCACCGACCAGGTTGAGCGCCTGATGGCCTGCGCCGATCTGGTGATCACCAAGCCGGGCGGTTTGACGACGTCCGAATGTCTGGCGATGGGTTTGCCGATGATCGTCAACGCGCCCATTCCCGGCCAGGAGGAGCGCAATGCCGACTATCTGCTCGAACAAGGCGTGGCACTGAAGGCCTTCGACGATGTGACGCTGGCTTACCGGATCGGCTATCTGCTGGACCATCCGGAGAAGTTGGCCGACATGCGCGCCAAGGCGGCCAAGCTGGGCCGCCCGCACGCGGCCGCCCAGGTCTTGCAGCGGGTCCAGGAGCACCATGAAGTCAGCGTGTAAAAGCCCGCATCATGCTGTTCTGGATCGTCGAGGATTTTCTGTGGTTCGTGATGAACCCGGCGTTCGGCCTGGCGCGCTTCGGCCCGGCCAGCATTCCCTGGCACATCCACTGGCTGTGGTTTGCGCCGACCGACTACTGGACTTCGCTGCTGCTCGCCAGCGGCCTGTTTATCTACTCCCAACGGAAAAAAAGATGATGCATCGTCGCGCCAAGTCCATCGCCGTGCTCGCCTTGTCGCTGGCGCTGGGCGCCTTCGCCAACGCCTGCGCACAGGACAGCCGGGGCGTGCCGGACAGCCGCAACGCCGACTGGGCCACGCCGATTTCGCCGAGCCACAACCTGTATCGGATCACGCCGACTCTTTACCGCAGCGCGCGCCTGCAACATGTCGACGTGGCGCAGTTGCAGGAACTGGGCATCAAGACCGTCGTCAACCTGCGCGCCTTTCACTCTGACGACGCGGTGCTCAAGGATAGTGGCATCGGCATGCTGCGCGTGCCGATCAACAGCTGGGACGTGAACGACCGCAATATCGCGGCCGCGCTGCGCGCCATTCGCGCCGCCGAGCAGCAGGGGCCGGTGCTGCTGCACTGCCTGCACGGGGCCGACCGCACCGGCACGGTGACGGCCATGTACCGCATGTTGTATCAGGGCTGGAGCAAGCAGCAGGCGCTCGATGAGCTGGTGCACGGCGGTTATGGCTATCACGCCGTGTGGAAAAATATGCTGCGCTACTTGCGCGAGGTCGATCTGGACGCCATGCGCAGCAGCGTCGAACAAGGCTAAAACTTCACCATGAAAGCACCCACCGCCATGTCCAAGTACGCCGTCGCACTGTCACTGCTGGCCATACAAACGCTGGCCCAGGCGGGCAACCCGCCCGCGCTGGACGTGAGCAAATTGAACGAGACCAGCGTGCAAATGGTCGACCAGAGCCGCGCTGGCGTTGCCGGCAAGACCTTCGAAGCCGGCACCATCATCAACGCGACGACGCAGAAATTGTGCGCGACGATCCAGAACTACGCCGACTATCCCAGCTTCATGCCCAACACCGCCAAAGCGAGCGCCAGCAAACAGGGCGACGATGCGACGCTGGTCGAGATGACGCTGCACCTGCCGCTGGGCAAAGTCAAGAAATACCGGCTGAAAATGAGCCCGAGCTTGCGCGCCGGTTCCTGCAGCCTGACGTGGAAACTGGTGCCGTGGGAGGGTCTCAAGCCCGACGAGACCATTCTCGATACGGTCGGCTACTGGGAATTGACGCCGCTGGCCGGCAACGCCAACAAGACGATCGTGAAATACCATGTGTTCACCGATCCCGGTCCGGTGCCGCTCGGGTTTGGCTGGATCGTCGACAGCCTGAGCAAGGACAGCATTCCGAAGATGCTCGACGCCTTGCGCAGCAAGGTGCGCTAGCGCGACAGCGACGGCGCTGCCGGCGACCTTGGGTACGTATTGACAGCGGCGCGGCGTCGTCTATATTTGCTATGATGAGTATTATTTTTGATAATGGAGAACGACACTATGCGTGGAGCAGGCGGTACTAGCGGTGGCAGCGGCCAATTTTTTCTCGGCCTGGCGATGATGTGCGGCGGTTTCTACATGCTGCTCAATGCGGTCGTCGTCACGTCCAGCTTTGGCATGTCGGCCCATCTATTCGGGATGGGCGGCGGCTACGGCGTGACCGGCGGCATGCTGATGATACCGATGATCATCGGCATCGGCATGGTGTTCTACAACGCGCGCAGCTTTCTTGGCTGGCTGATCGCGCTCGGTTCGCTGGCCGCGCTGATCGTGGGCGTGATCAGCTCGGTGCAGATGAACCTGCGCACCATGAGCGCCTTCGATCTGATCGTCATTCTGGTGCTGGCGATCGGCGGCCTGGGCCTGTTCCTGCGCTCGATCCGTGCGCAGCAGCAAGCAACGCCGACCCAAACGCCGGCGCGCTGATTACTCCTCTTCGTCGTCGCTGTCGCTGCCGTCGCCCTTGACCTTCTTGGTGCGTTCGGCGTCGAGCTTGAGCTTCATCTTGCTCGCTGCGCCGATAAATTCGTCGACGCTGTGATCGGGGCTGTGGCGCAGCGACGGCGCCAGCAGCAGCGGCATGTACAGCTCGTCGGCCAGCCGTCCGGTGCTTTGCTGATTGCTCATCAGGCGTAGCCCGCTGCTGAGTATGAACAGCAGCACGCAGGCCGAAGCGAAGCGGCGCGGGTGATGGGGCTTGATCGTGCTCAGGTGGAAAAACAGCAGCGTGCACACGATCAGGATGCCCACCAAGCTGGCGTAGCGGGTGATCCATTCGAACGACCAGGCATACGCGGCCACGCTGCTGGCGACGGTAAACACCGCCATCGCAGCGAGCGCGCAGCCCAGGATGAACAGGTGGCGCCCGAAACGGGTGTGCCGGCCCAGCAAGCGATTGGCAAACGCCCAGACGCCGCACCACAGCATCGCCGCGCCCAGTACGCCGGCCACCGCCTGCAGGTAGCGCACCGTCTGGAACGACGCCGTGTCCGTCAGCCAGGTCATGAAGGCGGCCGCGCCGCCGATCATCAGCAGTCCGACCAAGCCCGGTATCGCGCCTTCCCAGCCGTGCATGGTGGTGTCGACCCGTTCGGGCGGCACCGCGAAGTCGGCGCTGCGCACGCGCACATTGGTGTGGCCCAGGCGCACCACGGTGTCGCCCGTCATGGTCACCACGCTGCGCCGCTTGCCCAGCTGGACGGTGCCGTTGCGGCTGCCCAGGTCGCGCAAAATCAGCTGGCCCGCCTCATCCTGCTCGATCACCGCGTGGGCGGCGGCGGTGTGGTCGTCGTCGAGGATGACGTCGTTGTCGTAACCGCGCCCGAGCCGGATTGGCAATGCGGCCACCTCGTGGCGGCTGAGCATGTCGCCGTTGCGCGCGAGGATTTCGATGAAATAGGGCGCTCTCATGGACGGCTCCCGCGTGCCATCGCTTCGAGGAAGCTGCGGGTGGCGCGCATGCCGTTGGCAAACGAGACGCCGCGCGCATCGATCCGGCTTTGCAGGCTCATCAGACTCTCGTCGGTGCTCGCCAGCAGCAGCGCGAAGTCGTACAGGCCAGGGAATTTGCGATACGCGCGCACGCACATCACGGCGCGCATCGGCAGCGTCTTGTTCTTGACGAATTGCTCGGTGCAGGACGGTCCCGTCAGGCGGGTGTCCTGGGTGCTGCCGAATTGCTCGTTCTTGAACGAACCGGTGGCCAGTTCAGCGAAGCGGATGCTGTCAAGCGTGGTGCTGCGCATGAACTGGTGGCGGATGCCCACCAGCCCCGTTTGCAGCGTCGAGGACACGAACAGGGCCGACTCCATCGCGCAGCTCATGTTGTCGACGCTGAAGGTGGTCTCGGTTTTCACGTTCGAGCTGCCCCAGCAGCGCACCTGGTCGGATTCGCGCACCGGCACCCGGTACGGCCCCATCGATTTGAGCGACAGCGGCGTGGCCAGCAAACGTGTCAGCATCATGTCCTGGTGCACCAGCAGCTGCTGGCCGATCAGCACGTTGAAGTCCTTCGGCACGGCGGTTTGCAGCGCGACTTTTTTCAGCAATTCCTGGGCGTAGCGCACCGGCACCAGAAAGCTCACCAGTTCGCCGTCGCGCCGCTTCGACACGTTGATGCCGGCCACGTCGCCGGCCACGGTGACGCTGGGGCCGCCGCTCATGCCGGCGTTGATCGGGCCGGTAAACAGCAGCTGGTCGTAAAAGCTGCGTGTGATGACGCCGTTGTAGGCGCCTTCGGAAATGGCAAAGCCCAGGTCCAGCGGATTGCCCAGCGAGTACAGGTACTGGCCTTGGGTGAGGTGGGCCAGGTGCTCGGGGATGTTGAAAAAGCCGGTGCCGTTGCGGTTGATGCGCACCACGGCCAGGTCGTGCAGCACGTCCACGGCCAGCAGTTCGACGGCGCCCCGCTCGCCGTCGGTGTTGACGTATTCGCCCACGTAGACATCCGGGTCGAGCGCGATCTGCGACACCACGTGGTAGTTGGTGAGCACCAGATTGCTGGTGCCGACCATGAAGCCGGAGCCGACCGACGACTGGGTGCGGCCGTTTTTGAGCAGCACGCGCACTTGCAGCAAGTCGTTCTTGGCGGCCGAATACAATTTTTGGGCCGCCGACGACGGTTGCGGCAGCACCACGCTGGCGGCCGGGTCGGCCGCGGCGGCGGCCGCCGCCGAGGGGGCGGGCGTCGCCTGGGGGACGGGCGCGGCGCTGGCCAGGCCCGCGATGCAGCTCAACAGGATCGCGATGTTAATGAATTTCATGCATTCCTTCAGCGGAACAAGCACCGCGCACGATGCGCGACGCTCACGCCGCGAGCATAGCGCATTTGCGCGCGTCCTGACTGACCTGTTTTACAGTTCGCCGTCCTCGGCCACCGGCGCGGGCGGCGTCATCATGTGCCCGAGCTTGCGCGCCTTGGTGTCGAGGTAGCCCTGGTTGAAGACGTTGCGGTTCACCAGCAGCGGCACCCGTTCGGTGACCGTCACGCCCAGTTTCTCCATCGCCTCGATCTTACGCGGATTGTTGGTCATCAGGCGCAAGCTGGCGATGCCGAACTGGGCCAGCATCGGCTGGCATAGCGCGTAGTCGCGCGCGTCGGCGTGAAAGCCCAGCGCCAGATTCGCTTCGACCGTGTCGGCGCCGTCTTCCTGCAAGCGGTAGGCGCGGATCTTGTTGAGCAGGCCGATGCCGCGTCCTTCCTGGCGCAAGTACAGCAAAATGCCGCGCCCTTCGGCGGCGATGCGCTTCAAGGCCCCTTCGAGCTGGGCGCCGCAGTCGCAGCGCTGGGAAAACAGCACGTCGCCGGTCAGGCATTCGGAATGCACGCGCGCCAGCACCGGGGCGCCGTCGCCGATCTCGCCTAACACCATCGCCAGGTGTTCCTTGCCGGTGGCGTGTTCGAGAAAGGCGTGCAGGGTAAATTGCGCCCAGGGTGTCGGCAGCGCGCAGGAGGTGACGTATTCGACGGCGGGCTGGTCGGAAACGAGGGGAGGCGTGGCTGTACTCATGGTGGTGTGATCGCGGTAAAAGGGGCGCGGCTGGCCTGTTTCAGTGCAGACCAGGCGGGCGCCCGAGGTCCAGGGGACCGTGTACTTAAACCACAAGTGTATCGGAAAACGGGGCTATCTGTGGCTTTGCGGCAAACCGCCGGGCCGCATTGGGGGCGTTTGCGGCGTCGATCCGCCCGAAATGGAGGGCAGAGCGATTTGCGCCGAACGCGCGAAAAACAGCCAGGCGCCTCTCTTGAACCCGCATGCGCGCTGGACCGGCGGCGCTGTCACGGCGCCGCTGGCGTTGATCGGGTTGTCATTAGAGGCGCCGGTCTAATCAAGCGCAGGCGCAGCGCTCAGGCGGTCTGGCCTTGGCCGGGCAGGTCGAACAGCAGCACTTCGGCCGCTTCGGCGTTGGCAAACGTCAGGGCGCGCTCGGCGCTGACCTTGAGCGCGTCGCCCGCGTCGAGCACCGTGCCATTGACCGACAGGCGGCCACGGATCAGGTGCACATAGGCACTGCGTCGTTCGGCCAGCCGATGGGTCAGCGGCGCGTCGCCGTTCAGGATGGCGGCGTACAGCGACGCGTCCTGGTGGATCAGCACCGAGTCGTCGCGCCCGTCGCCGCTGGCGATCAGGCGCAGTTGGCCCTGCTTGGCGGCGACGTCAAAGTGCTTCTCTTCGTAGCTGGGCGCAATCCCGGTGACGTTGGGCGCGATCCAGATTTGCAGGAAATGCACCGCTTCCGTGGTCGAATGGTTAAATTCGCTATGGCGCACGCCGCTGCCGGCCGACATGCGCTGCACGTCGCCGTAATGGAGCACGGAGCCGGTGCCCATGCTGTCCTTGTGCGCCAGCGCGCCGTCGAGCACGTAGGAGATGATCTCCATGTCGCGGTGTCCGTGGGTGCCGAAACCCTGGCCGGGCGCGACCCGGTCCTCGTTGATCACCAACAGCGCACCGAAGCCGGTGTGCGCCGGGTCGTGGTAGTCGCCAAACGAAAACGTGTGCTGGGACTGCAGCCAGCCGTGATTGGCGACGCCGCGCTCGTTACTTTTACGAATATTCAGCATGGATAGTTCCGCCTCGTGAAGTTGATATACGATATTTTCGCATCATGGGCGCGGGCTTTGTCGATGGGCCAGCGCGGCAAGGCTTCAGTATACGTCGGCCACGACCCAAACCAAAAACGGAAAACATTGCGCTCCAAGGTAGAAAATTTCGAATCGTGCGACGCAGCCTGGAATGGCTGCAAATCGTCGACGCGCACGACCGGCGCAGCGCGCTTTGTGTTGCACACGGCAGAATGTTGATCTGTGGCCACTTTTTCGGAGTACCATAGCGGATACTCCACTGCCATTGTGTCCAAGACTATGAGCAAGCCAAGCCCGGCGCCGTTGATTTTCCTGCAGATTCTGGCCGATCGCAGCGGCAAGCCGTGCGCGCTATTGCTGGACGTGGACGCGGACGCGCGCGCCGACGCCAACGCGCCAGAGGGCTTGCTGGCGCTGGTCGACAGCGACGCGTTCGGCAAACTGAACGCCACGTTCGCCTGCCTGTACGACGGCGCGCCGGGCGCGCCGCTGGCGCAGGCGCTGCAACAGGCGGGCTGGCAGGGCGTCGATGACGGCGCCGTGCTGCGCACCGACGCGGCGTTGGGTGCACCGCTGGCGCCGGCTGTGCAATGGATCGCCGGCAACTGGTGTCTGAATCCGCCCGCCGGCGCGCAAGGCACGCAGGGCGTGTCGCGCGCGCTGGCACTGCAGCTGGTGCAAAAGGTCGCCGCCGACGCCGATACGCACGAGATAGAAACCTTGCTGCGGCACGACCCGACCTTGTCCTACCACCTGCTGCGGCTGGTCAATTCGTTGGGCATGGGCATGGGCACCGGGCGGCGCATCACCAGTTTTTCCCAGGCGATCCTGCTGCTGGGACGCCAGCAATTGCGGCGCTGGCTGAATCTGATGCTGTTCGCGGCGCGCCAGGGCGATGTGCGCTCGGCGATGCTGCTAGCGCGCGTGGCCGTGCGTGCGCGCGCGCTTGAACTGCTGGCCAAGGCGAGCGGACTGGACAAAACCGCGCAGGAGCAGGCCTTCATGACGGGCATGTTTTCGCTGCTGGGCGTGTTGTTCGGCATGTCGCTGGCCGAGGTGATCGCGCCGCTGGCAGTGACCGACGCGGTGCAGCAGGCGCTGCTGGCGCGCACCGGCACGCTGGGCGCGCTGCTGGCGCTGATCGAGTCGGCCGAGCAGGGCCGGCACGCCGACGTGGCCGCTGCGCTGGACGCACTGCAAATACAGAACCAGCAATTTAACGAGCTGATCGTCGAGGCCACCAGCTGGATGCTCGGCGTCGTCAGCGAAACCTTGGGCTAGGCCGATGCCAAAACAGGCGCTTGAACATTGCTTGGAATTGTCGCGCCAAGCGCAGACGCTGGCCGGCCACGCGCAGGTGCAGGTATTGCGCGATCTGGAGCAGGCGCTGCAACGGCTGCACGCGCTGGAGTTGCCGCCGGCCGACAAGATTTTGCTGCAACACGCGCAAACCTTCGAACTGTCGCCCGAGCCGGTGATCGTGCTCGATCCGGTCGGCTATCTGACCGGCTGGAACAAGGGCGCCGAGCAATTGTTCGGCTACACGCACGGCGAGGCGATCGGCCAGCATGTGCTGTTTTTGTATGCCGACGACGAGGACAGCGACGACCTGGCCGAGCTGTTTCTGGAGCAGGGCAGCGGCATGATCGAAGTGCGCCGGCGCAAAAAATCGGGCGAGGTGATCTGGGTGCGCCTGGCGCTGTCTTTGATCAGCGACGACGCCGACGTGCCGGCCGGCATGCTGGTGCACCTGTCGCCGGTGACCGAACGCCTGTCGGCCGAGGACAAGATCTTGCTGCACGCGCGCATCATCGAAGACAGCGAGCAGGGCGTGTTGATCACCGACGCCCACGAGCGCATCGTGTCGATCAACAGTTCGTTTACCCGCATCACCGGCTACTCGCCGGCCGAGTCGATCGGCCAGACGCCGGACCTGCTGCGCTCGGGCATCCACGACGCCGATTTTCGCGCCATGGTGCGCGCCGCGATGGCCGGCCACGGCCCGTGGCGCGGCGAAATCATCGGACGGCGCAAGAACGGCGAGCTGTTTCCCCAGTCGGTGACGATCAGCGCGGTGCGCGACGTGAACGGCCAGATCAGCCACAGCTTCTCGCTGTTTTCCGACATCAGCGTGCACAAGGACGCCGAGGCGCGCATGCAGCGCATGGCCAACTACGACAGCCTGACCGGCCTGCCCAATCGTTGCCTGCTGAACCAGTTGATGAACCAGGCGCTGGCCGAGGCGCGCCGCAGCGGCCAGTACGGCGCGCTGATGGTGATCGACATCAACCGCATCGGCGCGATCAGCGACACGCTGGGCCACGAGGTGGCCAGCGCCTTGCTGTGCGAAATCGGACGGCTGTTTCGCGGCGTGCTGCGCGAGGCCGACATCCTGGCCCACATCGAAGGTAACAAGTTTGCCGTGGCGCTGCTGCACATCGAAAAACGCGAACACGCCGGCTACGTCGCGCAGAAACTGCTGGCCGCGCTGGAGGCGCCGATCGTGATCGAGCTGCACCGCTTGCGGGTGGGCGCGCGCGTGGGCATCGCCGTGTATCCCGAGGACAGCCTGGACATGGCCTCGCTGATCCGCTACGCCGACGTGGCGCTGGCCAAGGCGGGCGAGGGCGAGGACGGCGGCTTCCTGTTCTATCGCGAGGAAATGGACCAGCGCGCCAAGGAACACCTGCGCCTGGAAAGCGAACTGCGCGCCGCGCTGGGCAGCGCCCAGCTGGAACTGCATTATCAGCCCAAGGTGAGTCTGCGCAGCGGGCGCATTGTCGGCGCCGAAGCGCTGCTGCGCTGGCGCCATCCGGAAAAAGGCATGATCTCGCCGGCCGTGTTCATCCCGCTGGCCGAAGAAACGGGGCTCATTCTCGATATCGGCAGCTGGGTGCTGGAAGAAGCGTGCCGCCAGATTGGCGCGTGGCAGGCGGGGGGCGTGCCGGTGGTGCCGATCGCCGTGAACCTGTCGGCGCGCCAGTTCGACCGCCAGTTGCCGGCCCGCGTGGCCGCCGTGCTGGACCGCCACCAGGTGCAGCCCCAGCAACTGATGCTGGAAATTACCGAGAGCTTGCTGGTGCGCGGCGCCGACAACGTGGTCGGCATCATGAACGAGCTGGTGGCGATGGGCATGGCGCTGGCGCTGGACGACTTCGGCACCGGCTATTCGAGCCTGTCTTACCTGAAGAAATTCCCCATCAGTACGCTCAAGGTCGACCGCGCCTTCGTGATCGGCTTGCCGGACGAGGAAAACGATTGCGCCATTGCGCGCGCGATTGTCACGATGGCTCAGCAACTGCGCCAGGAAATCGTCGCCGAAGGGGTGGAGACGGTGGCGCAGATGAACTTCCTGCGCGATCTGGGCTGCGACCAGTTGCAAGGGTATCTGTTCAGCCCCGCCGTGCCGCCGGCCGCGTTCGAGCGCATGCTGCGCGAGGGCCAGCGCCTGACACTGGAGCGCTGAGCGCGCCGCACACGGTGCTGCCGGCGCCCGGCGTGCGCCGTTCTGCGCGGCCTCTGTCGCCGAGTTCGCCAATTGTGTGATTTCAACAACACCTCGCAAAGGTCGATGCCAGATTGACCACGCCAGGCGCCGACGCGCGCCGCTGCTGACGTATCATGAACCGCAGCCGCGCTGCCCGGCAAGGGCGCCATCGGCCGCTGTCGACGACCAACCCCACGCGGAGGAAGCATTTATGGCGACCCAGAAACAATGGATACTGATCGCTGGCGGCGCGCTGCTGCTGGGCCACTTGGCGACGCAGGC
The DNA here is from genome assembly GCA_038207625.1 of Burkholderiales bacterium. GTDB lineage: Bacteria > Pseudomonadota > Gammaproteobacteria > Burkholderiales > Burkholderiaceae_D > JBBQZO01. The sequence continues at coordinate 124,841 of JBBQZO010000014.1, forward strand.
GGCGTCGGGCCAGTCAATCACCCGTACCGTCGAGCCGGGTGCGAGCGGACCGTATGCGAGCGCCGTGTCGGTGCCGACGAATAGCCGTTACGTGTTCATCAGCGGCACGCTGGCCGATGTCGCCAATCCGGGCGCGCCCAGGGGCTCGATCGAGTCCTACGGCAATACGGCCACGCAGGCGACGTCGATCCTGAAAAAAATCGACAAACTGCTGGCCAACGATGGCATGACGCTGGCCGACGTCGTCAAGGTCAATGTCTACCTGGCGGGCGACCCTAAGCTTGACGGCAAGATGGACTTTGCCGGCATGAACGGCGCCTACGCGCAGTTCTTCGGCAGCGCCAGTCACCCGAACAAGGCCGCGCGTACCACCATCGCCGTGCCGGCCGTGCCCCGGGCGGGCGCGCCGGCGGAAAAAGTAAATTCGGCGGGGGGCCCAGAGGGGGCGGGCCGGGCGCGGGGCGCCGCCCCGGGGGGGGGGGGGAGCCAGGTTGTGGGCCACAACGCGCGCGAG
>JBBQZO010000015.1:0-125038 GCA_038207625.1 Burkholderiales bacterium
CGTGCTCATCGCGGCCGACCAGGAAAGCCTGCTGGCCGCCCAAATGGCCGGCCAGGTCGATGCCGTCACCGTGCGGCTCGGCTCCTCGGTGCGCGCCGGCCAGGTGCTGATGCGCTTCGGCTGCGCGGAGCAGGAGGCCCACTTGAACATGGCGCGGGCCGAATTCTACGGCGCCCAGCAGACCTACGAGTCGAAGGCGAAGCTGCAGGCGACCTTGTCGGTGAGCCGGCTTGAGGTCGAACAGGCGGCCGCCGAGGCAGAGAAATTCAAGGCCCAGATCCAGCTCTATCAGTCGCAGATCCGGCATTGCCAGGTGGCCGCGCCGTTTGCCGGGCGCGTCACGCGCCTGCCCGTGAAGGCGTTCGAGAGCGTTAACGTGGGCCAGCCGCTCGTCGAACTGGTCAACGATCGCAAGCTCAAGGCGCAGCTGCACGTGCCCTCGGCCTGGCTCGGCTGGCTCAAACCTGGCGTGGCGTTCTCCATGCAGATCGACGAAACGGGCAAGGTCTACCAGGCCAGGGTCGCGCGCATGAACGGCAAGGTCGACCCGGTCAGTCAGTCACTCGACATCGAGGCCGATGTGCTGGGCAACGCGGCCGACCTGCTGCCCGGCATGAGTGGCGCGGCCAGTTTCCCGGCTGCGGCCAGGCGCTAACGGGAGCATCGATTGTCACAAGCCCAGCTGCAACTGCAAATGTTCGCCAACCTGCTGCAAATCGAGCACGACGTACGCCAGGCCGACAACGCCAAGGTCATCGAATTCATCGCCACCAATGACAGCTGGCGCATCGTGCCCTACCGCCAGGCCGTGCTGTGGCGCCCGGGACCGTCGGGCGCGATGCGACTGCGGCTGGTGTCGGGCTTGGCCGACGTGGCGGAGGACTCGCCGTTCCAGCAATGGTTCAACCAGGCGCTGGGCGCGCTCACTGTCGAGCCGGGCAAGCCGTTGCTGCTCGGCATTGACGACCTGCCGCCCGCGCTGCACGCGGGTTGGCGCGAGTGGATGCCCGAGCATGTGCTGGCGCTGCCGTTGCTCACGCCGCCGGGCGCGAGCAACGGCGGCCTGTGGCTCGCGCTCGAGCACGCGCCGGGGGAATCGGAACTGGTGCTGCTTGAACGGCTCGCGCTGGTCTACGGCCAGGGCTTGTGGGCCTGGCGCGCCCCGGCGCCGTGGTGGCGCCGGGGCGGCGGCGCCACACGGGCGCTGTACCGGCGCAAGTGGCTGTGGGCCGCGTTGGTGGCCGTGGCGCTGATGCCGATGCGGCTTGCCGTGCTGGCGCCGGCCGAGATCGTGGGCAAGAACGCCAGGAGCATCGCCGCCCCGGCCGACGGCGTGCTGGCGCGCTTTTTCGTCGAGCCGAACCAGGCGGTCGCGGCCGGTGCGCCGCTGTTCGCGCTCGACGACACCGGCGTGCGCAACCGCAACGAGGTGGCGGGCAGGTCGCGCGCCGTCGCCGCCGCCGAGTTGTTGCGCGCCACCCAGAAATCGTTCAATGACGTCGCCAGCAACGCCGAGCTGTCGCCGCTCAAGGCCCGACTCGATGAAAAGGCGGCCGAGGCCGACTTCGCGAAAGACTTGTTCGAGCGCGGCCAGGTCAACGCGCCCGCCGCCGGCATCGTGATCTTTGCCGATACCGATGATTGGATTGGGCGGCCTGTGCAAACAGGCGAACGCATCATGCAGCTTGCCGATCCGCGCCAGGTGCAGGTCGCGATTCACCTGGGCGTCGACGACGCGCTCAACCTCGATCCGGGCGCCAGCGTCAAGCTCTACCTGAACGTGGCGCCGCTGAACCCGCTCGATGCCGTGCTGACCCAGGCCAGCTACGAGGCGACCCTGGTGCCGGAGGGCTACGTCGCCTACCATTTGAAAGCTGACCTCGCGGCCGGCAGCGCGCTGCCGCGCATCGGCTTGAAGGGCACCGCCAAGATCTACGGTGCGTGGGCGCCGCTGATCTACCACGTTCTGCGCAAGCCGCTCGCGTGGGTCCGCCGCACCGTCGGACTATGAGCGTCGGACGGCGCCGCGCGCTTGCCGACCCGAGCTGCGAAGCTGTCGCCATGCCCAGCGCGGCCAGCCAGTACGCAGGCGCCGCGCTGTCGTTAAGCTAGGTGCGATGCTGGCGAATGCTGAGGAATGCTGAGGACACTGCCCGCGGGGGGCGCATGGGGCCAGGGTGCGCGTTGATGTGGCGGGGTCAAGCAATCTTGGCCGCCCGGTTCGACCTGGCGCCGGCGCAAACGGGTTGCCAGCGTCGAATACATCGATGTCTTCTATCGTTGGAAGCAGCGGCAATCTGCGCTTTGCTACCAGTCGCCGGTCCGGCACCTCGCACAACGGACGGGCGAGTAAGATCCGGAAAGAATGGCCGCATACAATCCACCCGATGGAAGTGGGCATAGCGCGGGCGCACGCTCCCAGACTACCACCTGGAAATTGGTTCAACTTGTGAAACAACTGTGTATCGCAATGTCCATTTGCCGCCCAGCCGTGATATGTTTGCCAGATCCCGACTCTGCCAAATCGGAACGTTTATTTCACGGACATCGTTCGACATCGAGAACTATCTTGGTCAGGGAGGGGGCAAATGAGGGCATGGATGCGTATGATCGTGACGACCTGCGGGGGCGTCGCGCTCACGTGGTCGCTGACGGCGACGTTTCTTTGCATGCCTGCGGCTGCGAATGAGATCTATTATCCACGCCCTGAAGGAAGCTTTGGTAACGTTGATACCTATGCCATCGAATTGCTCGCGCTGGCGTTGCGAAAGGCCGGTGCGCACCACACCGTCAGGCTCACGGACGACCATATGAAGCAGGGGCGTGCGCTGATGGAGATTGAACGTGACCATGGCCGGGTTGATATCATCGTAACTATGACGTCGCCGGAGCGCGAACGCCAGCTACTGCCGATCCGCATACCGGTCAGTAAAGGGTTGGTTGGTTGGCGTATCGCCTTGCTCCGTGCCGACCGCTCCGAGCTGTTTCGCAACATTCGGACATTGGCGGACCTGAAAGCCATGCGCGCAGGGCAGGGGCACGACTGGCCCGATACTGACATATTGCGCGCGAACGGACTCACCGTTCAAGCCGTGTCTGGATACGACGGTCTGTTTGGTTTGCTGGAAGCGGGCAGGATCGACTATTTCCCGCGTTCGATGCGCGAAATTTGGCCGGAACTCGCATCGCACACCAACCTCGTTGCGGATCGTTATCTGGTCCTTCACTACCTCACGACGGACTATTTCTTTGTCAACCGTCGCAATACCCAGTTGGCCAACGAAGTGCGCTCGGGACTGGAGGCTGCGATCGCCGACCATTCGTTTGATCGGTTGTTCTATCAGCATTTCGCCGAGCCTATTCGGCGTGCGCAGCTTGATCAGCGGCGGGTCATCGAATTGAATAGCCCTGCACCGTCTTCCCCGACGCCGCCAGTCAACAGCAAATTGTGGTTCTCCATCGACGATCTTCGGCATATGCCAGGCGTGAATACGCACTAACGATCGCGCCGTGTGGGCTCTGCCTTGAATATTTCGGGAATTTGGCAATTTGAAAATGCCAATACCTCCCATTGTTGGCGGACTACAAAGCGTGCGATGGCTGCGGCCAAGCGCTGCGTCGCGCCGAGCATCGGTGCGAATGGCGTCCCTGAAGACATCGCGAGGGAGCGGCGTGATGCCAACGAGGTAGCCATCGACACACCCAACGTCACCCAGGGCGTGCCGATTGCAATGTATCTGTTTGACTAGCTTCGTAACATCGTCGAGCCGGGTCATCGGGCCGTCAAACGGTTGAGCCAGCCGATGCGCAGCTTTAACTCTGCCCGCCGAGGCGCCGCTGACTGCGTTCGATAGCGCACCGACCGTGCGTCACCAAACGCCTTAGTGTGTCTGCAGATACCTGCCACTTTAGTCCATGGCCAGCGAGTTTTCGCCGCCATGGACACACCACATGAACAAGGGAGAATGAGATGCGCTGCAAACTGCTCGTACTATGTATGTTGCTGGGCTCGGGGGCACCGGCGATGGCGCAGGTCAGCGTCACGATCGGCGTCAATCTGTCATCGTATCCGCAGATGGTGAGGGTGCCCGACTACCCGGTCTATTACGCTTCCGGCGTGCGCTCCAATCTGTTTTTCTATGATGGTATGTACTGGGCCTATCAGGGTGACGAGTGGTATGCCAGCGACTGGTACAACGGGCCGTGGGATCACGTTTCGCCCGATATTGTGCCGCTGTATGTGTTGCGCGTGCCGGTGCGCTACTACCGCTCTCCGCCGGTGTACTTCGGCTCCTGGAGCAGGAACGATGCGCCGCGCTGGGACGAGCATTGGGGCCATCAGTGGGCGCAGCGCCGATCCGGGTGGGATCACTGGAATCGCAGGGCATCGCCGGCGCCTGCGCCATTGCCCAACTACCAGCGTCAATACGCTGGCAGCCACTATCCGCGCGCCGAACAGCAACAGCAGCTGCGCGCCCAAAACTACCGCTACCAGCCGCACGACGCGATGGTCAAGCAGCATGCGCAGGAGCGGCAGACAGCGCCCACAGAGGACCGGACGGGCCGGGATCATCCTCAGCAGGACGGCAACGCCGCTCGCCATGACCGGCAAGCAGTGCCACAGCCCGCAGCGCGCAAGCCCGATGGCGCGCGGGACGCGCACGAGCAGCAGGGGAAGGCGCGCGACGACACCTCGCAACGCTCGCCGATGCCACGCCAGGCGGGCCCGGTCAGCGCTGAACAGCGGGCGCAGCAGGCACGCGAGCAGCAGGGACATCGCCAGTCACCTGGACAAGCTCAGCCGCAGGCCCAGCCTCAAGCGCAACCTCAGCAGGAACGTCAGCAGGAACGTCAGCAGGAACGTTCGCAGCTGCCTTCGCAGGAACATCAGCAGCAACGCCAGGCGCCGCCAAGAGCGCCGCAGTCGCAGGGGGCGCCTCAGCACGAACAGGGTGCTCGTGGTCAGGAAAATCGGACCGTACCGGCGGAACAAAAACATTCGCAGGGACGTGACAAGGAGCATGACGGCGAGGGAGAGCGCGGCCAGCAGCACGAAAAGCGCGGCAACTAGTGCGCAGCGCGCTTGCCCCACCCGGACATTGAACCCATGCAGTTCCTATGCGGGCCCAGCCGCGTTGACCGTGGGGCGGTTCACCACCGCAGCACCGGGCGTTGACGCCACCGGCAACAGTCGGGCGTTGCTGCGCCCAGCAACGAGGCTATCGGGACGTTGCAACGCAGGGGCGCAACTGAACCCATCGGCGCGCGTCGTCGCACGCGCCGCTCACGCCTGGTGTGCGTCTGCGTCGGCCCAATTGGCGCAATTGCGGCCCCGGTCAACCCACTGTGGATCGTTGCCGGAACTACCATCGTGGCACGCCAAGGGAGCGCTGAAGTGTTTGCGCGCACAATTGGCACACGTGCGCCCGGCAACCTCGGTGCCACGAGAGTAACGGTTGTATTTGCGCGCCAGGGCAGCAGCAATCTGGGCGGCAGTACTTGCTGAGGTCGACATGATGAGTCCTCCTGTGTGCGCAAGTGTAGCGCCACCTTGCGTGGTGACTTTGTGTTTCAGCAGTGCAAAAACGGGTCGGATCGCACAACTGCCAATTCTGCATTTCCAGCGGACGCAGGCGCAGGGGCGCTCGCGACGCTGGGTGTCGATTGACCGACAGGAATCAGGCAAGTGAACGGATAGCCCGGCGTAGCGCGCGGGGACATCGGCTTGCGCGCCCAGTCGGAGGGCTTGGCGACGGCGGGTTTGTCGCCTGACCGGTAGACGCGTGAAGCGTCGCTCTGCTCAGCATTCAGAATGGCGCAACGATAGCCTGTGTCGGCCACGTCAGCTCAAAACACCATGTCGTAGCTCATTTGCATGACCGACGCGTTGCCGCCATAGTTCTTCGCGCCGTCGGTGAAGCGGCCCAGTTGCAGCTTCACGGCACTGCTGGCGTTGATGTCGTAGCGCACCGTCAACGAGCGGCGCTGGGTCAGCGTGGACGGATAGACGCTCGGATCGCTAGGCTTCTCGCGGAATCGGGAATAGCTTACGAAGGGCGTGAACGCGCCAAGGTGGACCCCCACGCCCAGCGCGCCGCCAGGCGCTTTCACGGTCAGCCCGGACTCGTAGTAGTCGTTGTCCTGCTCGGCGATTTCGAGATACGAAAACCACTTGTCGACATTCCATTTGGCCGCCACGCCGTACGAGCGCAGGTGGGTTCGGGTGAACAAATCGGTGACTTGATCATGCACCGCGGTATCGGTTTGCAGGTAGACGGCGCGGGTTTGGAACGCACCGAAATTGACTTCGGCGTCGCCGCCAATAATTCGGCTCCACGTCGCGTCGCTGCGGTTGGCGTTGAAGATCTTTTGAAAATTCGATTCTGCGACGTACTCGCGGCCGACGAAGAAACTTGCGCTCAGATTGGTTTCGCCGAAATTTCTCTGGTAGCGCACCTTGACGGCGTTGAAATTGAGCGCGTCCCAACCATAGTATTCAGGCGGTACAGCCACCCAGGGAAGGGAGACGCCGATGTCCTGCGAATCGGAGTAGTAGAACAGCGGAATGCGCTGGCGTCCGACCTGGACTTCCCAGCCGCCACCGAGCGCGTAATTGGCATATGCCCACTGCAATACCGGTTTTGGCACGGAACCGCGCACCACCACCTGGGCGACCAGATTCAAATCGGTGTTGACGCTGTAGTTGGCCTGCAAGCCGATATGGCTCTCGGGCTTGAACGCCACGCCGCTCCCCTCGTAGACGCCGCCGTTGGCATAATCGCCGACATAGCAAGGGCAATCGAACCGGCTGGTGTAGAGTGGCCCGACGTTTTCGCTGCTGAGAACTTTTCCGCCGATGATGGACATGAAGCCATTAAATTGCAGCTTCGAGGGTTCAGCGGCGCCATGTTCCTGCGCAAGGCACGTCGCCGTGTGGGTGAGCGCGATGCCGGCCATGCCCGCGCAATACAGCAGACGCATGCTAGTTGATCGAGGCGCAATCATGTTCGTCTCCCTTGGTGATGTGGAAAATATGAGACGTGAAGTCTGTTTCGCTGACGTCATGTTGAAGCTCCGGTTCCGCATTCGCAGGCGAGGCGCTCGCTACGCGGACGCCGGGGGCGGGCAGGTCCAACTTCAGGGGACCGATGCGACCACCTTGACGCTGTCGTCGATTTCGGATTTGTCGATATAGCCGATCGCGTTGATATTTTCGCTGACGGCTTTCTTCACTTCCGCGCTGGACTTAAATTCCCGCGGCGGCCGTCCCTTGCCGGTAAACATGATCTTCGACCAGATCGCGCGCACTTCGGGCGGATCCTTGGCCAATACCTTCTGGCAGAATTCGAGCCGTATGGTCGAGCTCTCGGCCTGTTCGATCGGCGTAAACATCGGTGACGCCCCCAGGAAAAACTGCGCCGCCTGGGAGGGGAACATCTTGGTCGCGGGATTTTTCGGGTTGACCACGATGACGATTTCGGCCGCAGCGGAACTGGCGAGTGTCCACAGGATCGTCGTACTAATGACCGTGCGAATGATCAGACGTTTCATGATTTGGCCGCCTCTCCTGATGAGATCAGAGCGTCAATGGGTGTGTAATGATCGCGCCAAATCGGCTTGTATTGCAAAAGGAATCGGCGTAACTGTTGCTTTTTTGCGGCAAGTTCTTCCTTTGGGTAAGAGGACATGATGAGACGCTGATGCCCCGTCAAATGCGACCGACTAGCGCGCCGGCGGCGATGGTGCCATGTGCCGATGCGGATCACGTTTCCGGCGTATGATTGAACAGCAAATTGGCGAAGCGGCAGCTTTGGCAATACTGCAATTTCCGTGTCGCTGGCGCGTGGCGACTGGCAGTTTGACTTTCAAGGGAGAACTAGCATGGCAGGCAAGAAAATATTGTTTTTGACAGGCGACTTTGCTGAGGACTATGAAACGATGGTGCCTTTCCAGGCACTGCAGATGGTTGGCCACACCGTTCACGCCGTGTGTCCGGGCAAGAAGGCCGGCGACAAGATCAAGACCGCCATTCATGACTTCGAGGGCGACCAAACCTATACGGAAAAGCCGGGCCATCTGTTTGCCCTGAACGCCAACTTCGACGGCATCGAGGTGGGCCGATACGACGCGTTGATGATCGCCGGCGGTCGCGCGCCGGAATACCTGCGGCTCAACGATACGGTGATCGAGATCGTACGTCAGTTTGCCACCGCCAATAAGCCGATCGCCGCGGTGTGCCATGGGGCGCAGCTGTTGGCAGCGGCCGATGTGATTCGTGGCAAGCGCATCTCCGCCTATCCCGCCTGCGCGCCGGAAGTGCGGATGGCCGGCGCCGACTACGTCACCGTGGAAATGGATCAGGCTGTCACGGATGGCAATTTTGTCACGGCGCCAGCCTGGCCAGCCCATCCCCAATGGCTGGCTCAGTTCCTCACGCTGTTAGGCACCGAAATCAAAGTGTAAACGTTGGTACTGAACGCGTCATTCGGCGCTGGCCTGTCAGCGCCGGACGGGCGCAACGCTTTGCGCGGGGGGCCACGCGGCGCCACACATGGCGGCCGATCTCGTCAATGTTGATGCAGATCATGAAAATCTGGCGTTCCGATTGGTAAGATAAGTCGTTTGATCTACCACAAGGATGTAAGCGCCATGCGCGATGTGCCCCTCCCATTGCGGCCTATTCTGGCGGCGAGCTCGCTGTTCGGGATGCTCAGCGCGCCCCAGCTCGACTTGATTGTCGACGCGACCACGTCGCTGAAAGTGAGCAACAACAAGTGCGTGGTGCATCAGGGCGACATCGCCGAAGGCACATTCTGGGTAGTCTATGGCCAGGTCAACGTCAGCCTGTGCAGCAAGCACGGCAGCGAGAAGATGGTCGCCATTCTGGGGCCCGGAACGTGCTTTGGCATGGGCGAGATGCTGCTCGATCAAACCCACCAGGCCTGTGTGACAACGTCGGTCGATTCGATGCTGCTGCATACCGAGCGCGGCGCGATGCTGGCCGCCGCCCAGCAAAACTTTGGCTTTGCGCGCGAACTGATGCAGTGCATGGGGCGCCAGTATTATGGCCTGATGCAAGATATCGGCAATTCTGCGCTCAGTGCGCAACATCGCGTGGCCAGTTATCTGCTGCGTCACGGCCAGGACGGCGACGACGGTGTGATCGAGCTGGCGTCGAATCGCTCTGACATTGCCAAGCGCCTGGGCGTGACGCCGGAAACCCTGTCGCGGGTACTGCATGACTTTCGCGCCGACGGCACGCTTGTCGTCAACGGGCGGCGTATCACCGTGCTTGAGCGGAACCGGCTGCGCGCGCTGTTTGCCTAGGCGCGCAGCAGCTGGCCCTAACGGCGACGCGACTCCTTGCTGCGGATGCGCCAGGCGCTCGCGTGCACGCCCCCGTGCTGCTGGCGCACGATATAGGTCGGCCTTTGCTTCGATTCGAGGTAGATCCGACCGACATATTCGCCCAGTACGCCGACACTGATCAGTTGTATGCTGCCCAGGAACAGCACCACCACCAGCAGCGATGCGTAGCCCGGCACGTCGATGCCGTGGATCAGCGTGCGCGAGATGATATAGGCCGCATACAGCAAGGCGCAAGTTGCGCCGACCCCGCCGAGGTACATCCACACTTTCAAGGGCGCGGTACTGAAGCCGGTAAAACCTTCGATGGCGAAATTCCACAGTTTCCAACCCGAAAATTTGCTGCTGCCGGCAACGCGCACCTGGCGCACATAGTCAACCGTGCAGGTGCGAAAACCGACCCACGCAAACAGACCTTTCATAAAGCGCTGGCGTTCGGGCAGGCGCTTGATGGCCTCGATCGCGGCGCGCGACATGAGCCGGAAGTCACCGACATTTTCCGGAATTTTCAGGTCAGAGATGCGGTTGTGCAGCTTGTAGAACAAGTTTGCCGTGCTGCGTTTGAGGAACGAGTCGCCGCTGCGGTCCACCCGGCGGGCCAACACCACGTCGTAGCCGCGCTGCCATTGCGCGATCATGGCTGGAATCAGCTCGGGCGGGTCTTGCAGGTCGGCGTCCAGCGGTATCACGGCGTCGCCAATCGCGGCGTCGATGCCGGCCGTCAGCGCCGCTTCCTTGCCGAAGTTGCGCGACAGTTCGATCACGCGAATACGCGCGTCGCCGGCCAGCAACGCGAGCAAGCGCGGCAAGGTGTCGTCACCGCTGCCGTCATCAACGCAGACGACTTCGAACTCGATTCCCGCGACGCCATCGAGAATCGGACGGATCGCACGATAGAAAGCGGCAACGCCATCGCCTTCATTGTAAAACGGGACGACCAGAGAAACGAGCCTGGTCAGTGGCAGCACATGCGCTTCGGTAGCCATGGTTCCATTCCATCCATTGCCAATATTGCCAACGACGTGATACTTGGCATTGTTAAACACGCAACTTAGTATTGTGCCAATTTTTGCTGGTGCTATTAAGCGGCCTCAAATGCGCATCGGGTCGCACGCCCACTGCGCCGGCGATGCTGGCCCGATGTTTGAGCGGGAATAAGGGAATCGCTGCTGGTGGTACTGCGCCGATGGGGAGTTTGGTATTGTCGCTGCACGCGGCATCGGCAATCCGGTGATGGACGGCGATGCGCGTGCGCGTCTGGCAACGTCGTGAAGGGAGTGCAGTATGCGGCAGTGGCGTCGTCACGGCGTTCTGGCCAGTAGCCCGACGTCCTCGTCGGCGGGATCAGCGCTGACGGTCTGCGCGTCCGCCTTGTCGGCGATCATCTACTTCCTGAACAGCGAGGGTATCCGACAGTATCTTTCCATGTTGGCGCGCGCTGCCCGCGCCGTGTTGCGCATTCTGACATGAACGCCCTGATCGCCATTTGCTATGTAATGCTGTGTGCGCAGGTGGCCGGCGCTGCCATGGCGACCTTCTGCCAGGGACACGCTTGCGTCAACCCGTACACACGCAGCAACGTGGCGATCTGCGCGTTTGCGCTCGCCTATTTTGGCGGATTCTACCTGCTGGGCGGATTGGGGCGGGCATTGGGCATGCGCTTGGTGGTGCCGTCCATCGCCGTCATGCTGCTGCTGTTGCCGGCCAGCGCATGCTGGCTGCTCCGGCGCCGGATCGTGTCCGCACGGGGCGGGCAAGCGGCGCTGCGGCGGCACAAAAGCTTTCGGCCTGGCCCTACCGGAACCTGCTGCGCGCTGGCGTACGGCCTGGTCGCTGTGATGTTGGTATCTGGCTATCCGCAAGGGTTTGAAGTGATGGCCTATCATCTGCCGGGCGCCGTCGCGATCCTCCAGTCCCATACCCTGAACGCCTGGGACGGCAATTTTCCGCACATGTTCCCCGCCAACGCGGGCATTTACTATGCATTCCTGCTCGCTGCCCTGCCCGAAAAGGTGGTATCGGCGGCCAATCTGCTGTTTCTGATTCCGCTTTACACGGGCGTTGCTGGCACCGGTATGTTGGTCGGTGCGGACCGCAAGGCGGCCGGTTTGAGCGTCTGCGGTTTGCTGTCGGTGCCGATGGTCGCCTTTTCCGCCGCCGAACTGGGCGCCGACATTGGTGGTATCGCATTCATTGCTTTGGCGATGTACTTCGCACTTGCGCATGACCTCACACCGTCGTCGCGGGCCGTTCTCGCTGGCCTGTGCGCGGGACTGGCTTTTGGCTTCAAGAGCCTGCACCTGGTGTCGATCGCGTTTCTGGCAGGACTGATGGTCTGGCAGGGACTGCGCGCGGCCGGTGTGGGGATCGCCGTGTACCGCGGCACGCTGTTTTTTGCTGCCGTTTTGCTGACGGCGGGCTTTTGGTTAATCAGAAATTATGTGGACTACGGCAACCCGTTGTATCCGGTCAATCTGCCACTCGTCACTGAGTGGCTGGGCTGGACCAAGGCGTTCGATGTCGATTTTTCCAGCCGTCACGCCACCCAGTTCGAATGGGTGCGCGCGCCAGCCGAGTGGTTGGTCTATCCGTGGGTCGAATGGCATCGCTATGGCCAGAATTTCAAGCACAGTTCGGGAATGGGCCCCTTTATTGCCGCCAGCGTGCCGGTGGCCATGCTGGCCGTGACCGTAACGATGCCGCGCCGGGATCTTGCCGGCCGGCGCGAGCGCGCCGTGCTGCTGCTGGCGAGCTTGTTTGTGCTGGCAGTGTGGTGGCTGCTGGACGACCGGCAGCCACGCTACTTGTTCAGTGCGCTGGTGTTTCCGATGCCGCTGGTGGCGTGGGCCGTCAGCCGCACCGACAAGCCGTGGCGCGCAGTCTACGATGGCCTGCTCGGCGCGTGCGTGCTGGTCGGGCTGACGATCTTCGTGTCAATTCAGGCGCTGCAGTTTGGTGACCGTATTATCTACGCGCGGCAACTGGCGCGCGACCAGTTCTATGAGTATCCGGGCCTCATCGACACGCTGCCTGCGGGAACCACGATCCTCAATCTGGCCGACCGGACCTGGCACTATCCGCTGGCCGGCAAACGCCTGTCGAACCGGGTCATCAGCATGCCCGAGGGCAGGCGCATGTTCGGCCTGGCACCGAACATGAGCCCGCCACAGCTGGTGCAATTACATAGCGCGCCTTTGCGCGCCGCTGGCATCACGCATCTGTTCGTCGATGGTGCGCTGTTGCACGGCGACGAATGCCTCATTTTGGAGGAGGTCCAGCGCGTCGAGCGCAATGCGGGGAACGGCAAGATGCTTGGACATCCGCGCCGTCTGATAGCACTGCGTTACTCCGATGGCGCAGCTGGTGCAGACGGACTGGCCTGCGCCGCGGCGCCACCCGCCGGCGCCGAGCCGCCGGCGCGTGTTTCAGCGGCCGCCGAGCCCACACAGGCTGGCGTGCAACAACTTGCCGCAGCGCGCCACGCGCCCGATTGACGCGTGATCGGGCCACCGCGCATTGCCTGCAACGACGATGTGGCCGGCGACGTGCGCCAACGCGTGCGCGTGCGCCCTTGCGTGCGCGCGGCTGCCTCCTATCATGAAGGTAGGAAGGTCTGGAGGTATGAAGGTAGGAAGCGATGACGTGATATAGCGATGAAGCTATGCAGTCATAGGATCGTTGCGAGGGTATGTACGCGTGCAAGTGCGTAGTTGATGGAGTCGATGCGATGAATTGGTTCAATCGTCTTCCCGGCTCGCGCCGGGAGTCGCCTGGACTGGAGCGGGATGTACTACGGCGTTTGCCAGCGATCCTCGCGGCAGGCGTATTGTTGCCGCTGTGCGTGGGACTGCTGGCGCACGCGGGCGCGTTTGGGCTGGCCCCAAAAGGGGGCGCTCGAGCTGACATATCTGGTGGTCGGCCTCGCGCTATTTCATCTACTGAGCGTGCTTACGCTTGCCATTTTGTGCCTGATCATCGTGCTCATGAAAGGGCATGGCTATGTCGCCGACGCCTATCCGTTGCCCGATCGTGATCGACCCAGGCAATAGCAGCGGCGCGTCCGACTCAGGGCTTGCCTCCCTCTGGATGCACCTTGCGGTAAGCGCGCAGCGCTTGGTTGCCGTTGTTGCGCCGCGTATTAAATACCGCCTGCACGGCCGGATCGGTGCGCGGCAATAGTTTGCCGGCCGCATCGAGCAGCGCGCCGGGAATTTCGAACTGGTAGACGATGTTGTCGCTGGCCGCGTTGAGCGATACGCCGGGCGCCATCAGACTGCCATTCAGGCCGGGCAGGGCTTGTAATTCGCCAACCAGGTGGTCGACCTGGGCATCCATGTCGAACAGGATCGACACGCCGGCGGCGGGTTCGGCAAACAGCCCTTCGCGCCGCTCCGGCGTAGTCCACTGGGCCAGCCCGACACCGGGCAGCTTCGGTCCTGCGCCCGCGCCGTCGTTGCGGTCGCGCACCTCGTCGGGACTGAAGTCTTTCATGTGTCCGCGTACATCGGGCGCGCGCATCGGCGCGGCCTCATTGCCGCCTTCGACGATGCTCGGCAGCACGTGCGACTCGGCCGACAGGTTGCCGACGATGCCGGCGGCCGCATTGACCGAATAACCTTGCTGATCGACCAGACGCTCCATTACATGCACCATCCGGTCGGCGGCTGGAACAGCCGGCCAGTTGATGATCGGTCCCTTGGCCATCACGTCCTGCTTGATGGCCACCACGCGCGGTTCGTCGTTGGCCAGGGCGCTGAACATGCATACCGGCGGCAGATCCTTGCCCTGGAACTCGGGCGCGCCCAGCGCGCGGCTGCAAAAGATGCTTGCCGCTACCACCGCCGCATTGTGATCGGCGTCGCCGGTCAGGGGCTCACCGACCACTTCGCCGCGGCTGAGCCACACGTTCACGCCGTGCCACTCGGAATCGGTCAGCGGGGCCGCCAGCGGATCGGCGTCGGCATCCGGCGCGCCGTCGCGCTGGATGGTTGGGTCGTCTGGCTGCTGGCGCTGGGCCGCGCCTTGCTGCACCACGTGGGTCAGTTCATGGGCCATCAGGCGCTTGCCGCTGTCGGTGTCGGGCGCATATTCGGCGGCGCCGAACACGATGTCGCCGCCCAGCGTAAACGCGCGCGCCTGCACCGATCGGGCCGCCGCCGCGGCGTCCGGCCCGGTGTGCACGCGCACCGCGCTCAGGTCGTGCCCCATGCGTGACTCGAAGAAGTCGCGCGCTGCCCCGTCCAGCGCAGTGCCGTCCTGGCTGGCGACGCGCGTGGCCAGACTGGTGTCCGGGCTGGCGCCGGCGCCCTCTGCGCCGTCGCGCTGCAGGGCGGGGTCGGCGACGCCTGCGCTGAGCGGCGCCGGTTGCGCCATGCGCATCACCTGGTCGGCGACCGTATCGGCTTCGCGTTCGAGGTGGTTGTCAGCGGCGCCCACGCGCACCTTGCGCTGCAACGGCGCAGGCTCCTTAGGGGGATCGGTGGGCATCATTTCGTTGCCGCCTTTGTAGAATCCCGGGCGGGGCGTCAATTTGCCGGTCGCTGGGTCGGCCAGCATCGTGAAGTTATGCCACTCGCAGCGAACGGCGATGCGCTTGTCTTTGTACATCTCCTGAATGAATGTGCCGATTTTGGTCGATTGCAGTTTGCATTTTTGGCATAGTTGCACCCCCAAGGGTGTTGGCTTGCCTGCTACGTACTTCCATCCGACCGGAGGGGGCGGATTGCCCATGAACTTAGGCGGGGCGATCAGGACGCGTGGGTCGACCGATTCATGTGGATAATGGTCGGGTACTGGAGCCGTCCACGGTACGCTCATACCCGCCACTGTGGGCGGCGCGACGGGCGCGACCGGCGCGGGCGCCGCCGCATCCGGCACAGGCGGCGCAGGGTCGGCTGTTGCGCTCGGGGCCGGCTGCGGCGCGGCGCCCGGATCAGCCGGTGTGGCTGGCGCTCCGTCCGGAGGGCACTGGCGGATGCAACTGCTCATGTCGGCCAGACGCTGGGTCAGGTCACCGCTGCCTTGCTCGTTGTTCTTGCCGCACTGGTCTTCGCAGGGCGTGCGCATGATGATGTCAGATGCGGGCGCGCGCTGTATCGTCGGAATGTCCGCGCCGGTCTCGGCTGGTTCTGAACTACGTTGCAGTGATGCAGGCGCGGCGCCGCCCGAAGCGCAACGTGGGCACGTGCCGCCGCATGCGCATGCGGGCGTGCGCATGATCGATGGCGGCGCGCCCACCGCCAGTACGGGCGCGCGCTCGGCCGGGCGCGCCGCCGCGACGCCCGCCGGTGCGCGTGTCGGGCTGCCGGGTTTGACGAGACGGGCGTTTTTCATGCGCGTTCCAAAGGTTCAGACAGACTGTTCGACCCGCTTGCCGTCGGCATAGCGGGTGGCTTGATGGGCGCGCTGCGCGCTTGCATGGCGGTCGGGAGCATCACGAATACTGCCCGGTGCGAAACAGGCGCGCCTCGGCGGTGCGCCGACTCTTGAGTTCCGGAGGAATCAACCACTTCATCATTTCGCCCGGGACCAGGCTGTAGTTTTCCGCGTTCATCTGACGCAGCACGCCGGAGCCCTGAAACGCGCCGATGCCGATGTTGAAGGCAAAGCTGACCAGCGCGTCGAAGTAGTGCTGATTCAGGCGCGAGGTGACACCGTTGGCCACCGCCGCTTCGTACACGGCCAGGTCGTCGCGAAACAGCGCCAGCGCTTCGTCGTCGGTCAAGCCGGCTTTGAATTTGGCCGACTCGGTGCCGTTGCATTTTCCCCGGTGGACCAGATGGCCGACCCCGATCGTGCAATGGTCTTGCGAGTCGTTGTACAGGTGGTTGACCAGTTTCTCCAGCGTCTGGAGGAATGTGAAGCCTTCATCGGAAATGCTGAACAAGGCGGGCTGCTCGCCATTCGGCGTGGCGGGGTAAGGGTCGTCGCTGAGCGCTTCGCGGCGCAATTCGGTGGCGGCGCCCGCGTCGGCGTCCTGCTGGACGACGTGGGCCAGTTCGTGCGCCAGCAGGCGCTGCCCATGCAGCGTGTCGGGCGCGAATTCGCCGGCGCCGAACACGATGTCCTGACCGATGGTGTAGGCGCGCGCATGGACGGCACGTGCGCCGGCGTTGGCCGCGCCGTCGCTGTGCACGCGCACGTCGGAAAAATCGCGCCCAAAGCGCGGCGCGAAGAAGGCCGCCGCCGCGCCGGGCAGCGCCACACCGCCTTGAGTGGCCGCGTGCACGGCGGTGTCGGTGTCGTATGGCGCTGCGGCGCCGGGCTGCGCGTCGCGCCGGATCGACACGCCAGCATGGTCCGCCGTGCTGGTCGTTGGGCGCGGCGCTCCCTGCTCGGAAGCCGGTTGCGCCATGCCCATGACCCGCTCGGCAGTCGCGTCGGCCGCCCGTTCGAAGGCATCGGACGGCGTGCTCACGCGTGTCTTGCTTTGCAGCGCCGTCTGGCAGCGCGGGCAGGCGCCACCGCAGGCACAGTCACTGGTGCGCTGCAGCGTCGGCGCAAACGACGCGCGGGCGTGCCGGTCCGGTTGGGCGGATGGGTTGCGGGCCCGCCCAGCGCCAGGCGACAGCGAAGCTTGGCTGATCATGTTGGCCTCCGTTCAACGCTTCGTCTTGGTCGTGCCCTTGGGGGGGCGCTTGGCAGCAGTGGTGTCGGTGTTCTTGGCCGGGGCGCGTGATTTGGCCGGCGCCGCCGCCTCGGCCGATGCGGGTGGCGCCTTCGCGGCAGCCCGCGGCGCTCCCCCCGACGCGCGTACGACCGGGCGCAACTTCAATTTTTCCAGTTCCGGCGTCAGCAAATGAATGTCGGCCACGGCCACCCGGCCGGCGCTGAGCACAAACTGTGTGGCGTTCGCTGGCAGCAGTTTGCCGTTGCCATTGGCTACCTGTATGGCGAGCTGGCGGGTGGCGCCGATCGCAGCGACCTGGGCGGGCGTCAGGATGACGGCGAAGTAGCCCGAGTCGTCCGTCTCGACCGGTTCGAGCATGCTCAGCGGTGCGCCGGACGCGTCGATCAGCGTCACCTGCACGTGCGCCACCGCACTGGACGCCTCGTCGCTGATACGGCCCTGCAACAAGGTTTCGGTCTTGGTCACCGGTGGCACGCGGATCTCGGCGATCTGGGTTTCCACTTCCAGGGCCGCGATCCGGCGCAAGGCCGTGCCGGCGCTGTCGATATACTGCGCAATGCGCGCATCGGCGGCGCCGTCCTGTTGCGCGAGCCGGCGCGCTTCTTCGAGCGCGAGCAGACGCGCCGCGAGCTGGATGTCGGCGGCCATGCTCAGCAAGGTGCTGCGCTGCTGTTGCAGCGTCTCGAAGATGCCGTCGAGGTCGCTCTTGTAGCTGGACTTGCCGGAGTTCAAAATATAAGCCATGGCGTTACCCGTGAGGTTTGAAGAGGATGGCGGCGATGCCGTTCAGGCTGGCGCAGTGGGCACCGGGATTGAGTACCTGATTGCCCATTTTGACCTCGGCCATCGCCGGGTTCTGGTCGACCGCGATGATGCAATGATCACCCTGATTGAAGCTGGTGTTATTGAGCCGTCCGGCAAGGCTGAACAGCGACACCAAGGTGTTCCCGCCGCGTTCGCTGAAACGGTTGCCGTTGGCGCGCAAGGTGTCGCCAAACAGCATGCCGTTGGCAATCAGGTTTGCGCTGCGCAGGCTCAAGCACTGGTTGTTCTGGAAGGCCAGGTCATCCAGCGTGGCCACCAACTGGCAGGTGGCGCTGGTGTGGCTTTGCCCGGCGCGCGTCTGGTTGTCGTTGAACATGACGTTGCCGGCCGGAAGCAGCGTATCGACGGCGGCGCCGCGGATCGGCAGCATCGCCGCCGGCGCCGCATGGGTCGTCACGGGAACCGGGGCCGGCCCCGCCTCTGCATGGTCGGCGGGCGGGTTGGCCATCGCAAGGCGTGCGCTGTGCACGTCGGCCAGCTGGACCTCGTCGGTGCGCTGAAGTTTGATGCCGGCGGGCGCCTGGTAGGCGCCGCCCAGATCGAACAGGAACACCGTGCCGGCCAGCGCCTCCGGTATGCTCAAGCCGGACAGCTCGCTGGAAAACGCGTTGTCGTTGCACTGCACGGGACCGAGGGCGACCGCGTACAGCGCGTGTCCGGCCGGCTGATCGACGACGTTGTCGTGTATGCGCGCGGCGGGGCGCAGGCTGAAGCCGACGCCTTGCTTGGCCGCGCGCGCGTCCAGCACGTTGAAGTTGGAGACGAGATTGAGCACGATGCCGCCGCGGCGCCCCGCTTGCAGCTCCTTGGCGCCGATCGCGGGCGTGAGCGCGCCGTTGTTGACGACGCGGTTGTGCGTGATCTCCACCTCTTCACCGTAGGCGACGAAGATGCCGCACACCGGATCGACGGCGCTGACGCCGTTGCCCTCGATGTGGTTGTCGACGATCGCCAGCGACGCGCACATGCCCAGCGAAATACCGCCCAAGCCCTGGCTGGTGGCGCGCGCGCGCAGCGCATTGTCGAACACGTTCAACAGGCAGGCGCTGATATGGTTGCCAACAATCTCCAGTCCCAGCACCGGGGTGGCCAGCCGCTGGTGCGCCTGAGCGAGCGCGTTGAAGTGGCGCCGGCCCGGCGTCGGCGTTGGTGCGACGCCGGCCACGCCGATACCGGACAGC
Organism: Burkholderiales bacterium; assembly: GCA_038207625.1. Taxonomy (GTDB): domain Bacteria; phylum Pseudomonadota; class Gammaproteobacteria; order Burkholderiales; family Burkholderiaceae_D; genus JBBQZO01. The sequence goes on from JBBQZO010000015.1 coordinate 19,003, forward strand.
CCCATCGCCCTGATCGTATTGCGCTCGATGGCGATCTGGTACAGAAAGCCCGTCTGTGCATCGGCCGGCTGGTCGTCCGCCTTGAGCACGATGGTCAGCACATAACTCTGGCCGTCATTGTTCGACGCGAGGTCCAGCTTGTCGATCAGCATGCCCGGCGCGCCCACGCTGACGCGAAAGGTGGCCGGATTGCTGCCAAACAGGAACGCACCGTCCGCGTCGGTGACGAAATCGCGCGACTCGTCCGTGTCGGTGTCGGTCAGGGTCACTTGCACGCCGCTGCGCGGCTTGCCGTCGGGGCCCAGCAGCAGGCCATCGACCCGGGACTCGCGCGGCAGCGTGAACACGTGGTCCGGCTCGGGCGTGGGGGGCGCGAGCATGGTCCCTAAGGTGATGCCATTGCCGGCGCCGCCCACGACGGTGTTTTCCAGCACGCGCAGGCGTTCGCTGGCGCCGCCCAAGGCGATGCCGCCAAGTGCGCGGTACGGGTCGCTCAGCGTGAACAGCACCGGCAACAGCAGCGCCCAGACCTCGTTGACGTAAGCGACAAACCAGCGTGGGTTGAAGTACACGATGCCCAGCTTGGCGCAGGGATCGTTCGGATCGACCGGGTCCGGTTCGCCCGGTACGCTGATCGGCGGCATCGATGCGGCCGGCACAAGGCGAATGTCGTTGCGCTCGATCAGAGCGTCGGTGCCGCTCAGCGCGATCGCCACGTCGCCGCCGTTCTTGTCGAGCATGCGCACGCGGTTGTGGTGAAAATTGGCGCCCGTGACGTTGTGGGCGACGATCGCATGGGCAAACGCCAAAATCCGGTTGTGGGCCACCTCGACGTCGACCGTGCCGCCCGGTTTGGCCGCATCGATGGCGATCGCCGCGCCGCTCAGCGCCACCATGTCCATGTGCTCCAGGCGCACGTTGACACAGTCGATGACGCTGAAGATCGGCGCGTCGGGGTTCTGCTTGCGTGGGATGAGTTTGGTCTTGGTGTCGCATCCTTTGATAGTGACATTGCTCAGCCCTTTGAGCTGCGTGTTCGTTTCGTGCAAGCCCGGCAGCAGGCAGATTTCGCCGCCGCTGGCGGGCAAATGCTGCAAGGCCTGTTCGATCGAATCGAAGTCGCCGTGGCTGGTGCGCCCGTCGCCGACGTTGAAGGTGCAGCACACTTTCTGATTGGTCAGCGCGCGGAAGATGCGCCGGCAATCGTCGATCTCGCCGTTGTCGGCGCTGATCGCGGCGGGCGGTTTGCCCTGCCAACGCAAGATTCCCAGCGCGACCCGGCTGTGACGGATGCCGTGCGGCGCGGCCTTGTTCGGCCAGATCGGTGTGTCGAAGGCCACGCCGGACGCGCGCACGGGAAAGCTCCAGTAGTCGCCCGCCTGGTAGTTGGCGTTGGCCGGCTGCGGGGCGTCGAATTCGAGCCGGATGCCGTCTTTCAGTTCGCTCGGATTGGGCGCGCCGACCGGATAGTCCGCGACCCGGGCGATGCCGTTCCACAGACGGAAAAAACCGCTGACCGGGCTCGCCGCGGGCCACGTACCCTGTACATTGGTGAGCGCCAGGATGCCATCCTGCGCCAGCGTGGCGTCGGCGCTCAACACAATGCGCCAGCTGCCCAGCGCCGCGTCAAAGCTCAGTGCCTCCAGGTAGAACTGGCCGACGCCGCAATGGTTGATCATCTGGTCGTTGGCGGTGATCGTCACGCTGGCTTTGCCCGGCGTGCCAGCGGCATACAACCCGCGTCCGACCAGTCCGCCGTTCCATTGCGACCACTTGAAACGGGCTTTGCCGGCCGTATCCGGGTCGGCCACCTCGATCCGGTACAGATAGTGTTCCAGCCCGGTGTAGCCGCCGCCCGCTTCCAGCGGACAGTCGCCGGACACGCTCAGAATCGGCGCCGGCGACACGGTCAGCGTGCCCTTGGCGCCCACATCGTCGATCAGCGCGAGCGCGGCGCTGCAATCGTCGTTCGGACCAAGGCGCAGCAACTTCAGGTTGACGAAAGCCTGCACCCGCTCGGTTGTATCAGGTCCGCCAAGCGCCGGTTCGATTAAATTTAGCGGATCTTGAAAACCGCTGACGCTGTCCTCCCACACGTCGAGCACGACCAGATCGCGTACGTTGGCGTCGATCGAGGCTGCGCTGGCCTGCGGGCTTTGAAACGGCGCGCCGAAGTAGCTCGCCGTCAGCGTGGTGGCGCTATCGAGGCACAGCGACAGGCCGTCCGCCCAGGCGCGCCCGGCGTCGAGCGTGATGCTGACATCGCTGCCGTCGCTGCTGGCGCTGTGGACTTTGAACGCGCCGATGCCGCTGACCGGCACCGCCAGTACGCCGGCGCCGAAGCTGTCGCGCCCGACGGCGGCGCGCCAGCGCGCAGCGATCGATGCGGCCTCGTTCCAGTCGCGGTCAAGCAGCACGCGGCCTTGCTGGTGCAGCACGCCGGAATAGTGGGGTTCCGATGCGCGTGGCAAATATGAAAAATCGCCCTTCATGGTCTGGTTCCTTGACTGATCGTTAGGTGAGCGGGATGAGTACGGGGCGCACGCCGACCGGCATGAACTCACGCAGACGAATACTGATGTTCTTCCACTTGTGGGTGGTGAGGAGGTAGCTGAAGGCGCCCATCTCGTCGTTGTTGCTGCCGTCTTCGCGAATGCGTTTGTCGCATTCGGGGCGCAATTGCCCGTAGCCCGGCTGGCCGTACCACTCGGACGTGAAGCGCAGCGTCGCCTCGCGCGCGCTGACGCAGCCGACGTGCTGGGGCAACCGGTCATGGTCGCCACTGAAGTAGCAGAACTTCAGGCAGCTGCCGCGCAGGCCGACGCCGACATCGACGCTATGGCTGTCCTGGTTGTCATGCACTTCCAGGCGCTGCACGAACAGGCCGTTTTCGCCGCGCGCGGTCTGCACGCGCATGCGCCCGAACGCGGTCATGCCATCGATCACCAGGTCTGGCCCCCAGGCCAGCTCCGGGTCACCGCTGGCCGCGCCCAGTGCCAGCGCCGGCGCACTGGCGTCGATGCCGCTGCCGGCGTCGACGATGCTGTCGGTGAGTGTGAGCAGATAGTTGCTGTCGAGCGCCAGCGGACCGGCGATCGCGCGCTCCAGCGTCAACCCGGGCACCTGGTCGAAGGCCAGCAGTTCGGCGCCACTCAGGCCATAGTCGTTGGTCAGGCGCAGCGCCTCGCGCAGCGGCGCGCGCGTGCCGGTCGGGCTGCCGTCGAGCACCAGCACGCCACCTGGGTCGAGCGTACAGCCGCGCAGCTGCAACTGGCCCAGCGCCGCTTGCATGATCAGCGCGTCGGTGCTGGCGAAGCTCGCAGCGCGGGTCAGATACAAGCCTTCAAGCTGCACGGCGAGTTGCTCGAGGTTGACGGGGGAGGCGCCGCCGATCTGGCTGGCCCGAAAGCGCAGCGGCTGATGCAGGCGGATCACCGGACGCTCGCCCGACGCGCTGCGTATCCACAGCGGCTGGGCCAGCATCAGCGACAGCACACCGGCCGTATTGCCGATGCCGGCGATCAGGGACAGGTCCAGCGTGTGGGTCTGGCTGTCACCAATCTCGATGATCAGCGGCGTCGTGCGGGTGGGCAGATCGTCCAGCGCGTGCTGCAGCGCCAGTGGATCGGCGAACCAGTTGATGCGCCTGAACTCATACGCTTGCCCGGCCGGCCAGTCGGACGGCAGCGCGGCGCGTGGCACCGGCTGCGCGCCGCTCGGGCCCGCCAGGGCGGATGTGACCGATACCAGCAGGCCGTCAGCCAGCGCTTGGGCTTGTCCGGCCGGCGCCGGGTCGGGCACGCCGAATACCATCCGTCCGCGCTGGGGATCGATCACCACCTCCCATGCACGCAGCGGGGGCGCCAGGCCCGCTTCCCACGCGCACAGATTGGCGCCGCGGAACTGCCAGGCCTGGCCGAGGAAGGGCGTCGCCGGCAGATGCAGGATCAGACCCACGGCGGCGTTGCCCGGATGCGCGTCGCGCGGGTCGTCGTAGGTTTGCACCGACACGTACTGCGCGGCGCGACCGGCCGGGGTGCCGTCAGTCAGGCGCGCGGTGGGGATCGGTCCCGGCACTTCATCGTCGCTGCCCAGGCGCGGCGGATCGTCGTCGGCATGCAGGCGGTGGGTATTGAACAATGGCCATGGCTCGCCTTGCGCCTGCGCGTCGAAGCGCACCGCCAACGCGGCGCTGCCTGCGGCAGGCGGCACGGCAACGATCGCGCGCAACATGGGGCGCGCCAGCGGCAGCTGGAACGGCTGCAGACGCCACAGCAGCACCGCCAGATTGGGCAGGTTCCAGCCCCCCATGCCCAGTGTGGGCGGCTTGACGTCGACCACGCGCGCGAGCGGGTCGAACGCGCCGTTCGCCAGCGACAGCAGGGCGGGGTCGCGCAGGCTGGCCATGCCGCCGCGCACGGCGCTGCGCGGGTCCTTGCGCAGCGTCAGCGGGGGCACCCCGCCCGCGTCCGGGCGCTGGTGGTTCAGGTGCTGGTTCCAGGCCAGCCGCTCGCGCATTTCGACGGCGTGCGCGGCCCAGCCGGTGAGCGCATACACTTGCGACTCGACGGCACCCAGTGTGCCCTTGCGGCGGCGGTGAAACACGGTGCGCGCGACGTCGGCGCGCAGCGTCCACGGATCGCCCGCCAGGCGCGACGTGCCCAGCAGGTCAGCCAGGTAGGCGACCACCCAGTCGTCGCAATGTTCGACAAACAGATCGTGGTACTGCGCATCGGTGCGCGCGTGCAGCGCGGCCATCGCATCCTCGATGGCGCCCAGGAAGGCCTGCAATTGCCCGGAAGGACACTGTTCGGCGTCACGGATACGATAGATTTCGGGCAGGCGCTGGTAGAGCGCTTGGCGTGGCGAACTCATGACAAAACTCCCTGGCTATCGGCGGCCATTTGTAGTTGCAGCGCCGTCGCCTGCAAGGCCAGCAATTGCTCGCCGCTGCAGGAGAGCGTGCGTCCGACGGCCGGCTGGGTCGTCGTTGCTGCGCTGGCGCCCCCGTTCGGCGCGTCAACCCGGTCCAGTGCCAAAAGGCGCACCCAGATCACGCCGGCGACGTTTTGGACGGCGCTGACCACTTGCGAGCCATGCACGGCCTCACCGAACTGGCGCTGCTGCCAGCTGAACAGTCCCTGCGTGCTGTCCACGCCGTTGCCTTCTTCGCCGCGTGCGCCCAGCGCGACCAGGATCGCCGCGCGCACCGCGTCCGGGTGCAGCGCAGCGTCGCAACCGACCACCAGGCGCAGCGCCACCTCGGCGCGGCTTCCCGGCAGCACCACGAGAGGACAGCGTCCGGCGCCGCGCGCACGCACGGCCGCGCGCAGCGCGTCAGCGGTGGCGCTGGCGTCGGCCGGCGCAGCGCTGTCGGTCAGGATGGTCACGCGTACCAGCGTCGCGCCATCGACACTGATCCAGGCCGCACGGGCCTTTTGCACGCCGGGGATGGCCAGCGCTTCGGCCTCGTAGTCGGCCACGCTGACGATGCGCCCGAGGCTTTGCATGGTGCCGGGGGCGGCCACGCGCGCGCCGTCGGCGCTTTCGGGCTGGGCGCCGCCGGTGACCGGTTCGAGCAGGAACGCCTGGTCGAGCTGTGCAAGCGCCTTGTCCACCTGCGCCGTGGCGCCGGCCTTCAGCGCACCGTGGGCGCCCAAGCCGGTGCGGTAGCGCGCCACCACATTGCCGCGTCCGGAGCGCAAACGCGCGCCGGTTTTTCCGTCGCCGAACTGCACCCAACTCTTGCCGTCCACGTCCTCGCGCACGACGTACACGCGCTCCTTGGGACCGCGCGCAAACAGGCTGTCCACCTGTTGCCACTGCACGCCATCGACCCACAGCTGCGCTTGCGGCCATTGCGGCGGTGCCAGCGTGGTGTCGAGCAGGTAGGTCAGCGGCGTCTTGGGCAGCACAAAAGTTTGGAAATTGACGCGCGCGTCGCCGTCGCCCAGCACCACCTGCGCTTCGGTCTTACCCTGGCTGGCCTCGAGCACATTGCCGTAGACGGTCACCAGCGCGTTGTCATAGCCGAACTGGGTGTAGTCGAATTCACGGTCAAACTGGACCATGTGCAGGCCGGGGCGCTCGGCATCGGCGCCGGCCAGGTCGATCTGCTGCGCCGTTGCGCCGAACACGCTGCCGAGCGGTCCGGCAAACAGCAACTGGCGCGTCGCCAGCGCCGCCGCATCGGCGCCGCTGCCGTAAAAGGCCAGCTGATGACCGCTGCTTGCCGCCGTGGGTACGAATTGTCCGAGCAGCGCGAACGGCGCGCCGATCACTTCATGGAAGCTGATGCCGCGGATGTCCGCATGGGTTAGCGCGGTGCCACTTTCGTTAAGCGCGAGCGTGTCGTCCAGACTGAGCACGCTGCTCGCGCCGCTGGACGGCCCCCATGCCAGCGACTGGCGGTCCACTTGGGCGACGCGACGCTCCAACAGACGCTTGCGCCCGCTGTCGGTGCCGCTGGGGCTGAGGTTCGCTTCGATCAGCACACGGGTGCCGGCCAGCACGCCGGCGACCTCGCCGTCAAGCGGCATCTGGCGTGCGGCCAGCGCCGGCACGGCCGGCCCGTAGGTGCTCGCGTTGAGCATGCGCTGGTAGGACACGTCGTGCATGCTGGCGCGTCCTTTGTCGTCGATCAGCACTTGCTGGGATGGCGCGTTGTGGCCAAAGTGGCGATGCGTGGCACCCAGCTTCCACGCTTGAAAGCGCGCCGTCGCGGCAAGCGCGGGCACGGCCAGACCGGCTTCGAGCAGCGCCGCCGGCACCTGCACGACGGTGTACATGGGCAGCATGGCGCCGCTCATTTCAAGCATCAATGGTTCGATCGCCGACACCATCGATGGCGTCGATTGGTAATATTGTGTCGGCTGCTTGAGCGTCGTAATACTGCCCTTGATCTTGATGATGGTGTTGCCCAGGGCCGCGCTGAGCGAGTCCACGACCAGCACCTGCAGATGGTCGTAGCTGGTGCCGTCGCCATCGCTACGCGCCACCCCGACCATGATACGGTCGCCCGCCTTCAAACTGACGGTCGCGCCCGGCGCCAGCGTGAACGTATCACTACCGTAGCGAATATCGGGCTGGGTGCGCGGTCGGTAGAGGCGAAATTGCGACAGCGCCGGGTGGGCCAGCAGTTCAGCGCCCGTTTCAAACAGCGCCGGCTTGTCGGTGCCTTCCAACTGGGCTTTGATGCCCAGACCGCGCGGCAGCAGCACCGGGCCGCTGCCCTTGACGCTGAACGCGAAACGGGTTCGCCCCCCCAGTCCGGGTGCCAGCCGATAGCCGAGCAGGCGCACCAGATCGGCCACGCTGCTGCGTCCCTTGGCGCTGCGCAGATAGGCCTCGTTGGCGTACAGGTCGTGATAGAAGCTGAGGATGTCGCCCACCTCGGCGGCCGCTTCGATCAGCGCGATGCCGGGGTCGTCGGGCAAACGGTGGGTCCAGTCGGCCAGCGCGGGACTGGCGTCAAGCAAGGACAGCATATGCGCGCGCAAATCAACGTAGCTGCCGATCCGGTAGTCGATGCTGGCCAGGCCCGGACGGTTATCAATGCGTTTCGGGAAAGCGGGTGTGGGCCGGCAGTCGTTATCGCAGCTCATCGGCGGCCTCCGTTGATGTCAAAGGTGATGCGCCCGGTTTCCAGGTGGTCGGGGTCGTTGGCGACGACGACGATCTCGAACGGGCCGATGTCGAGCTGTTCGGCATACGACTCGGGAAGCGCGGCCGGATCGATGTCGATCTCGCTCAGGCCGCCGCCGCTGCCGGGGTTCCAGCGCCGCATCGACAGGCGCAGCACGCGTCCGACTCCGGTGACGGCGCAGGCGCGGCCGATCAACTGGCTCGCGTGCAGCGGTTGGCCGAAGGTCCACACGTCGGGGTTGAAAAAACCCGGCCGTCCGTCGCGGGTCCAGCCGCCCGAGAACTCTTCGTCGAGCTGGGCGCGCAGGTCTTCCGGCCAGTAGGCCGCCTCGGCGCACAGCGTGAGCTTGATATCGAGCGGCACGTAGCTGGCCGGGCGCACTTCCAGATCTTCGCCGATCAGGCGCACCGCATCGAGGTGCTCGGCGATGGCGCGCCGCAAGGGCTCGGCCAGTTGTATCGTGCCGGCCGGGTCGATCGCCACGCGCACCGTGCGCCAGCTGCCGGTCCAGGCGTAGCGCGCGCGCGCGTGCGCCACGCCCGGCAGTTCTTCGGCGCGCAGGGCGTAGTCGTCCAGCGTGACGGCGCGTTTTTGGCGCTGTCGATAGGCTTCGGGCACGCGCCGCACGATCTCGGCCGCCGGCTCGGGGTCGCGCCCGTTGACGACATCGAACGGGTTCCAAACGCGCAGCACGGCGCCCGTCGCGTCGAAGCCGACGATGCTGTCGGCGCCCACGTTGCCGGCACTGCCTTGCCCGACCCGGTAGCGGCAGCGCACCGCCGCGCCGGCGGGCAAGGCGGCACCGTTGACGCCGTCGCCAAAGCGCAGCGAGCTGCCGCCCAGTTCGTCCGTCTCGACGATGAACTGTTCGGCGTCGCCTTTGCTGTCGATCAGGTCCGAGCTCTCCTGCCAGGCGTTCGCATAGCCTTGCACGTTGACCAGTGCGGTGCTGCGGGTGGGCACGTCGCCGCCCGGCTCGGTTGCGCGGTAGGCCAGCGGCGCTGCCGGGAACGGACACAGCACGCCGCGCAGCTGCAGCGCGCTGCCGCGCTGGCGCATGACGATCTCGTAGTGCGCCTCGTCGCTGACGACCAGGTCATGCTCGTCGAGCCCGCCCAAGGGCAGGCCCGGCGCGCGGAAGGTGGTGATGCGCGGGCGTCCCTGCGTGACGCGCAGCAGGTTGGCATGGAACAGGCTGACCTTGTCGACGACGCTGCCGGCGCACGCGCAGCTAAAGCAGAACGTGCTGCGCAGCGCATCGGCTTCCTGCCAGCGCACCCGCACCAGCCACTGGCCGGTGTACGGGTCGGGCAGGGCGAGCGCGCGCGCCACCGGGCCGTTCAAGGGCAGCAGGCGCAACAACTGGCGCTGGGCGGTGCGCGCGCCGTTGGGCTGGCCGGTTTCCGGGTTGAGCGCCTCTTCGATCAGCAACTGATCGACGCCCGTGTCGACGCTCTGTTCGCCGGGGCCGGCCACCTGGTCGGCGTGGGCACCAAGAAAATAGTCGCGCAGCGTCTCGGCCTGCGCCTGCGTCAGCGGCGACATGCCCGTCAGGTCGGCCTCGGTACTGCCTTCGGCCAGCGCGGTCACCGTGTCGCCCCAGGTGTACAGCTGCAAGGTGTTGAGCGGCGCATAGCAGCGCCGGCGCCAGCGCGCCGTCTCGCGCGGGATGGCAAACATCAGCGCACCGGCATCCTTGCGGTTCGCGCCCGTCCACACGCCAAATTCCGCGTCGTCGTTGGCCGGCAAGTCCAGCGTCGCCGCCACCTCCAGCGCCAGCCAGGTGTCGGACTGGTTGCCCTGGTGGATATGGTAGTCCATCAGGCGCGCATGGCGAGCCAGCGAAACGCGCTTGCGTGCAGTCGCGATCGAGCGCTCTGCCAGCACCCGGTCGTGGTAGTCGGCCTGCTCGTCGGCGTCGGCGGCGATCAGGTCGATCAGCACCTGGTCCAGATCGGCCTCGCTGGTGGGCGACCAGCCGGGCACGCGCCGCATCATGCCGGCGATCAGCACGTGGCGGAACGAATCGTAGTCGCGCGCCAGGTAGTCGATTTCCGGCTCCTGCGGCGCCCCCGGCAGGCGTTCGCTGGGCGTGCAGCTGAGGTTAAAGCAGCCGGGACGGAACTTGAACGGCAAGCTGTTGAGCAGCGGGTCCATCGCCAGCGGCAGCGCGTTGGCGGGCGCGGACAAGCCGGCCGCGCTGGTCGAGAGCTGATAGGTTGAATAGTCACCGACCGGGCCGATCTGCAGGCGCAAGGTTCTGTCCGCGCCGGCCAGCACCTGCAGCACCTGCACTGCGCGGGCTGGGTTGCCGGCGCGCTGGCGCTGCGCGCCCTGCACGGAAAACGCCTGCGGCGGTGGCACGGGGGTGAGCGCGTTGTTGTTCCAAAACTCCACCTCGAGCCAGGCGAAAGCCGGCTTGGGCGCCGCCTCCAGCGTCACGTAGGCCAGCTTGAAGGCATTCAGACCCTGCGCGCCCAGGTCGCGCGCGCGGTCGGTCAGGCGTTCTTCGTTGCGCAGCAGTGTCATGTCAGTGCGCTCCCTGACGCTGGAAGCGCACGCTGCGCACTTCGCCGGTGGCGATCACGCGGTAGCGCAGGTCGACATTGAGGGTGGCGTCGTCGGCGCTCACGTCCAGTGCCTCGACCTTGATCCGGTGGCCCAGCCAGCGCGACAGGTTCTGGCTGATCAAAGCCTTGGTGATGCCGGCGGTGGCGTCGTCGTTGAGCTGAAACACCAGCCGGCGCAGCCCGGCACCAAAACTTGGCAGGAACGGGCGTTCGCCCTGCGCGGTCAGCAACAGCGCGATGATCTCGCTGCGGATGTGTTCGGACAGGTCAGGCGGCGCGGCGCTGCGCCCGTCGCTGCCTATGTGGAAAGGAAACGCCAGATGACGACCGTTCATGGCAATGGATCCCGGTAGGTGTCGACGCTGAAGGCCATCGTGTGGTGGTGCGTGGTCGGCCCGGCGCCGGCGCTGTCGGTGCTGGTGATCAGGTTGGCGAGGTTGTCGGCCAAAAATTTCATCATCCCTTGCGCGACGGCGGCAAACAGGATCTTGCGATCGTCCACGCCCGGTCCGCTGGTGGGCAGCACTTCGCCTTTCACGGCCAGCCATTCGTTGGCCATCGCAGTGTTCATATAGGACGCCAGACTGGCCGAAAAATCATCCAGCGTGCCCGCTTTGAGTGGAGTGCTCATCGAGTCATCAACCTGTGGTGACGCGCTGCGAGATCAGGCTCGGCGGCGCGGGAGTAAACGGTGGCGCCGGCGGGGCCGGCGAGACGGGGATGCCGAGCGCCGTCTCGCCCGGATGCATATGGCTGTTGAAGATGCCCACCAGCTGACCGAAGTAGCTCATCAGTTCGTCACCGAACACCACCGGGTGGGTGGCGCCATCGGTCAGTTCGATCTTGGGCGCCTCGACGATCACCTTGGCGCTGCATTGCAGGCGGATCTTGCCGTCGTCGACGCTGATGGTCACCAGATTGCTGCCGTCGGCGTCCGACAAGGTGAGCGTATTGGCGTCGTCGTCGAGCGCCACCATCAGGCCTTTTTCGCTGCGCAGTATTTTTAGTGGTGCGCCGGCCGCCTTGCCGGTCTGGTCGCTGAGGGTGTCGCTGGCGTCCCACCAGGCGCCGCTCCAGATCGGCCGGTTGATGTCGCCCGCCTCGAACTCGATCCACACCCGCGCGCCTACCGGCGGCACGGCGTGCATGCCGACCCCGGGTCCGGCATACGGCGCGCACGGCTTGGCCCAGGGCGAATCGACCGCGTCGCCATACACGTCGGGCACTTTGGCGCGCAGGCCGCCGATATACAGCGGGTCGGTATTGTTGGTCACCACGCCGCTGTACTTGCCGTAGCGGCGCTCGCTCGACAGACGCGCGAGTTCAACGACCAGCGATTCAAGCGTGCCCCCGTTCATCAGAACACCCCCGCAGGCGCATCGGCGCCGGGCCCGTCGCCGGCCGACCTGGCGTTGCGATGCAGCGAAAAGCGCTGATGGTAGCCGCTGTCGTTAAGAATATGGCTGACGTGGCCGATCAGGTAGTCGCCCGACAGATAGCCGCCCACGCCGCGCACCGTTACCAGCTGGTAGGGTTGCAGCACGCCCGCATAGTTGTCGGTGTCAAGCTCGCCCTCAGCGGAATAGGCCCAGGATGAACGATCCACCGCTGCCGCGACCAGGCCATCGAGTTCGGCCTGTTCGCCGGCGGTGCCAACCAGCAGCGAGGCGCCGGGCTGGTTCATTGCATGCACGGCCAACGGGCCCAGTGGAGCCGGCACGGCCGTCTGCGCGCTGCTGGAAAGCACGGTCTTGTCGGCCAGGCCCAGACCAAACGCCTGCACCTTGATCGGGCGCAGCGCATCGAATTCGGCGGAAAAACTGGCCACATTGCGTTTCTCGCCCAGCAGCACGATCTCGGGCAGGGTGGGCGCATCGAACACGGCCAGCTTGAACATGCCGATGCTCGCGCCGGGCGTGGCGCCCGGACGCACGTAGGCAAACATGCCGTGGCGCTTGGCCAGTTCGCGCAGCAGCTGCATATTGGTGCCGCGCTGGACCAGCACGCGCGGCGTGGCGTCGGCCGGTGCGTCGATCTCGGCGGTCAGGCCCGCCTCGGCGAACAGCGTGCCGACGATGTCCTGCGGCGCCATCTGCTCAAACAGCACGACTTTCTCGTCGCGACTTAGCTGCACACTGTCGTCTTGCACGATCAGCGTCATCAGGCTTTCGTTCGGGTTCGATTTCATCGCGTAGCGGTTGCCCACGATCAGTCCTTCAATGAGCGGCGCAAAGTCGGCATCGGCCACCTGGACTTCGATGCGCACGCGGGTGAACGCCTGCGCATGGTCGGCCTCGATGCCCGGCCACAGCCCGGCCGTATCGGTGCCGATCGGCAGGTCGATCTGCGCCTCGGCGGCGATGCCGATGCCCTGGTCGATGCGGATCTCGGCCAACAAGGCCATCTGCTCCGGCGTGGCCGGCGCATTGTTGAAGTAGATCCGATAGGCAGCCTTGGCCATGCTCAGCTTTGCGGCACGTTGACGGGGCGCCCAGTGACCTGCAGCAGAGACGCCGCTTCCAGTTCGCTGTTGGCGTCGGCGATGTGCCAGTAGCGCGTCGCGTCGCCAAAACGCTGTTCGCTGAGCGCGTCGAGCTGGTCGTGCGAGCGGATTGACACGGGTGCGGCGACGACGGCGGGTAGCGGGCGCAGCGCCACGGCGACCACGGACGCGCCGGCGCGGTTGGTGCCTGTCACGGTGGGCAGGCCGAAGTAGCGCGAGTTTTTCAAGAACATGGCGACTCCTTAGAAGGGGATGATATCGAGAGCAAATTCAATCACCTTGGCCAGATTGAGCGTGGCCTGGGTGTCCTTGATCATTTGCGTGTATTTGTAGGCGCCGGCGCCGATCACGTCGTCGGTGGGCGCCTGGCTCGACACCTGCAAGCCGATCTTCACTTCCGCCTGCACCGGGTTGAGCAGCATGTCGAATTTCTGCTCGGCGATCGACATCGACGTGATCGTCACCGGCAGCACGCGCGACGGTCCCCAGATGAACAGGATGCGCGGCAGCGGCACGCGCGGTATCGGCTGGGTCGGTGCGGCCGTACTGGGACCGGACAAGGCCGAGCCGACCGTGTCGATGGCCGCGCCGATCAGGCCACCGGGCGTGGCGGGCGGATAGATCATCGCCTCGAGCGCAGCCAGTTGCGGGCCCACCCCGAACAGGCGCGGGATGGCCGACACCACGCCGCCGGCGCCCAGGTCGTCGGCGGCCGAGAAATGGGCACTGATCTCGAAACTCTCGGACGGCGGCGCGGCTGCCGCGTGGGTCTCCGTTTTTGGCTGGGCCGAGGCGGTTGGCGGCGGCTTCGGGATTGCGATGGTGCGTGTGAGCTGCTCCGGATTGAACTGGAAGATGACGATGTTGGGGATCGGGCCGAGCAGGTTCACACCGTATTCGACCAACACGCCGCGCATGGGAAAGAGCGCCATTTAGGATGCCTCGGCCGGTGCAGGCGCGTCTGTGCCGGTCGCATCGAACACCGGCTCGCCATGCTGCGCGATCCAGTCGATCAGGCGCGCGGCGATCAGGTCCGACAGGGCGCGCGCGTCGCAGCCGCCGGGCGCGTCGATGACGCCCAGGTCCAGCGCGCCGATGGCGCCGTCTTGCAAGCCGCGTTCGAGTGCGCCCAGGCGCTCGCTGATACTGCCATTGAGCAGTTCTGTGAGCTGGCCGCCCATGCCGGGTGCGATGCCGCGCAGCGTGATGGCGAAATGCTCGATGTCGATGTTCATGCCAGTTTCTCCATCAGCGCCGCATAGCGCCCAAATTGTTCGCGGCCGGCCACCCGGTTCAGTTTCTCCAACTCGCGCTTGACGGCCGTCAGTGCGTGCAGCATGTCGACCCGCGCTGGCGCGTCGGCACGCTGGGCGGCGCAAGCGAGCAGGCAGGCGTTGAAAGCGGCCGAGCGAATATGCCCGCCAGCCATTTCGAATTGCTGCGCCAGCCAGCGGCAATCGACATCGCTGGCATCGACCCGCGCCGGAAACACCAAGCGCCAAAGCTGTTCGCGCTCGGCTACACCGGGCACTGGGAATTCGACGATGTGGCGCAGCCGGCGGGTAAACGCTTCGTCAAGATCCTTGCGCCGGTTGCTGGCCAATACCGCCAAACCCTTGAAACGCTCCATGCGTTCAAGTAGATAACTGATTTCGATGTTGGCGAAGCGATCATGTGCATCGCGCACCTCGGTGCGCTTGCCAAACAGCGCATCGGCTTCGTCAAAAAACATCAGGCAGTCGCTTGTTTCGGCCGCGTCGAAGATGCGGCGCAGGTTTTTTTCCGTCTCGCCGATGTATTTGTTGACCACTTGCGACAGGTCGATGCGGTACATCGGCAGGTCGAGCGCGTTGGCCAGCGCTTCGGCAGCCATCGTTTTGCCGGTGCCGGGCGGACCGCAAAACAGCACCGACAGGCCCGCTTCGTTCCAGGCGCGCGCGGTGCCCCATTCGTGGTGTACGCGTCCCAGCGCGCCCATGGCGGCGACAATTTCGCGCAATTGTTGGTGCTGGGGCGCGGGCAGGATCAGCTCGTCCAGGGAGAAGCGCGCCGCCACCGGGTTGGCCAGGCCATCGAGTTCCAGGCGCGCTTCGGCGCGGCACAGGGCGAACAGTTCGGACGCGCCCGCGTCGCTCCCCAGCGTTGCGGCCGCGGCCCCGGCGCGCGCAAGCGGCAAGGCGGCCAGCCGGAAACGGCGCGCCGCCTCGGGCACGGCGGCGCGCAGCGCCGGCGCACACGCGGCCAGCGCGGCGGCCAATTGATCGCCGCGCGCGGTCACGTCCAGTACCGGCAGCTTACACACCGGCAGCAGCAGTTTGGTCGGCACGCCACGCGCGGCCGAACTGCCATCGCTGATCGGCAAATACCAGCGCAAGGGCAGCGCCGCCAGCGGCGTGACCCACTGCTCGCCGGCGCCGGCGCAGCAGCGCTCCTGCCAGTGTTCAGGCAGTAGCAGGTCAAGCCCGCGCAGCCAGCACACGGTGGCCAGCGCGGTCAGGCTGCGATTCGGTTCGACGTCGTCGGGAACGATCACCAGCGCGCGCCCGTCGGCGTGCGCCAGCGCTTGCGCCCAGGCGCCAAAGTCGCTGCCGCGCTGTGCATGCAGCGGCAGAATTTGCATGGCTGTCAGCGGCGTTGAGCGCAGTCGCGCGAGCAAAGGCAGCATCGCGGCCGTCAACGTCACGGCGCCGTGGCCGTCGGCGCGCCGCAAACCGCTGGGCGGACACAGCGGATCGAGCAGCGCGTGCGCAACGGCCGATGGCATATCCAGCGCGTGCTGCCAGTCCAGCGAATCGCGTCCTGCCTGAAGATTCACTAGCCCGTAGCGAAACAGCGCGCCGCTGGCGTCGGCGCAGGCGGCAATTTCCAGCGGCGCATCCCACAGACGCTGCGCCAGCGCCAGCGTCGGCCATGGACGCGACAGGTCGTTCTGGCAGGCCGCGCAGACGGCACCGATCGATGCGTCGGCACGTCCGGCCAGCGCGCAGGCGAGCACGAACTGGGCGGCCGGCGTCAGCGCGCAGCGTTCGGCCAGCCAGGCCCAGTCGCCGCGCCGCGATAGCTGCAGCTGCGCGCTTGGAGGCGCGGCGATGCGTTCGCTGAGATAGCGGGCGGCGACGTCTGCACTGAAAAATGCCCGTTTCGCGTCGCGAAAGCGACTCAGGTCGAGGCTGTCCTGGGTGGCGTCGGTGACGGGCGGCAGCGCGCCGTCGGCACCTGTTTGCGGCGCGCCAGCGCCGCGCTGGTGCCAGCACCAGGCGATCTCGCGGCGCAGACGCAGCGTCACCTGCGCCAGCCAGTAGGCGCATAGCGGATCGCCCACCAGCAGGTCGGGGTCCATGCTCGCTGGCAGCGGCGCGCGTTGGGTGCTCATGTCCAGCTCAACACGGGAGACTCCTGCGCCTGCTCGCCGTTGACGCGCAGGATCACCCGGTAGCCGGGATCGGGCGCGAGCGCCTGGCGGTCGCTGACGACGAAGGTGAGGGTGGTCGCGCTGCCGCCTGCCTGCGGTTCGAGCAGCAACTGGGCCTTGCCATGAAGGTACAGGGCCGCATAGATCGAGCCGTCCGGCCCACCTAATTGGCTGCCATGCACGATGAAACTGCCCGATAGCGCGCCCATGACATTGGTCAGCGGGCCGCCGAGGCCAACGCTCGTGAGCAGTGGCACCAGGTGTGCGCTGAGCGCGTTGCTGCGCAGCGTGTGACCGTCCGGCAGCGTGCGCGCCACGCACAGCGGATAACTGGCCGCGGCAATCGGGTCGGCCAGCGCGATGGTCGCGCTCAGGCTGGCGTCGGGCAGCACGGTGGCCGGGTAACTGGTCGCGCCGATGATGATCTGGTCGTAGCCGGCCAGGTCGGTTCCGCGCACGATGATCGTCTGGCCGGCCGAGAAGCGCTCCGGTTCGAGCGCGCTGAGCTGGGCGCCCATGCCTGGCAGGACGCTCGCGCCTTGGTACATCTGGGGCGGCGGCAGTGGCAGGCCGATGGTTTTTACCGGCAGCGCGTAAGCCGGAGGTGCATCGGTCGAGGCCAGCATGACCGGGCGGATCTGGAAGGCGGCCGAAAGGCGATATTTTTCGTCGCTGCCCTGCATGATCTTCGATAGCGTCTCGACGTCGGCCTCGTCGAAGCTTAGGCGCAGCGGATCGGGATTGCTGGCCAGGATGGCGTTGGCGGGATCGGGACGCAGCACGCTCATCGCGTTTAAGGCCAGCATGCCCCGGCTGAGCAGCTTGTGCGCGTTGATGGTATCGCTGTCGGCGCCGTCGAACGCGGTCAGCAGGTAGTGCAACACCAGCCATACGGGCGGCGCCTGGCCAACGTCCAGCGGCCGATTGCGCAGGCTGCCATCGATGGCGACCCGGTACAGGAACAGATTAAAGCTCGCACCGGACAGCGCGGCTTTGCTGGCATCCTCGGGACGGCCGACTGCCACCGCGCTGACGCCGGTGCGCGCGGCCAGCTGCACTTTGAGCAGGTCGCTGACGGCGCCGATGGCTTCACTGCTGGCTGCGAGTGACATGATTCAGTTCCACCGGAGGTAATGGCGGCGCGCCGAGAACGACGCCGGCAGCGGGGCGGGCGCAGGCAGCGCCACCGGGGCGGCGCTGCGCACTTCGAGTGCGATGCTGCCGATGCGCAGCATGCGCAACGCGCTGCCGCCGGCCGGCGCGGCCGCGTTTGCACGCAAGGGCGCGCGCGCCGGTTCGCCCGGTGCCAGCGCTGCGCTGGCCATGCCGGGCGCCGGAGCCAGCGCTGCAATCGGGTGCGCCGACGCAATGGTGCCTGACGGGTCGGGCGCGGGGTGCGGCGCGTTCTGATTGTTCACGATGGTTGGGCGCGCCGCGCCGGGCACGCTGGCCTGCGCCGGTTTGGCGAGCGGGGCAAGCTGCGCGCTGGCACCGATGGGTGCAGCGCCGTGCGGCGACAGCGCTGAGTGCTCCCCCGCAGGCACCGCCGTGGTTGGCATCGGCTGACGTTGCGAAGCCTGTGCGGCGGGAACGGGGGCAGTTGCCGCTGGCAGGCGCTGGGGAGCGCGCGCGACCAGGCTGTTGAGCCAGTCTTCCTGGCGCGATACGGGTTCGGCGATGGCGTCGTCACGTGTTGTGCGTGTGTCGGGCGTGGCGCCACCAATGTTGAGCGTGGCGATGGCGGACTGGCCGGCGTATGTCGGGTGCTGCGGCCGGAGCGACGGGTTTGTCTGCAGCGCCGGGGCCATCATGGCGGCCGGCGCAGCGGCGCGCGTTTCCGGCGCGCTTGGCGCTATTGGCAGAGCCAGTCCCGCGTTGATCGGCAAGGTGCTGGGAAGCGCTGGCGCGGGTTCGCTGTCGGCGTATTGCTCGAGTGGCGTAACGGCCGGCGCCATCGACACGCTCGGCGCCATCGCGGCAGCGGGCGACGCAGCAACCCGGACAGGCGCGCCCGCCTGGGCCGCCAACGTGGCGAAGTACGCGCTCATCGTGCCTCCATGTCCTTGAGGCGGTGCAGATAGTGCGACCGGCGCCATGGCGGCAGCGCCATGATGTCGGCCTCGCTCCAGTGCAAGGCCAGAGCCAGTTGCAGCACGTCGTCGAGCATGCCGGTCTGGGTGCGTGCGAAGCCGTCCAGTATCAGCGCCTCGAGGTCGCAGGCGATGGTGTTGGCGTGGGCGCAGGCGGGACAGTCGGCTTGCAGGCGCAGTGCCGTCAGCGGGTCGTGCGCTTCGAAGGCATCGTCAAGCGCCGGCAGCATGGCCGTCAGCGCCGCGTGATCGGGGTACGTGGGCGCGCCATCGGACGGCTCGATTAACGCCAGCGCCAGCGCTTGCGGCGACGCGCCTTCGGCGCGCAACCAGCGCTGCTGGTCGCGTCCGTTTGGCAAACGCAGCGCCAACTCGGTGCCGTCGGTGGCGCGCCAGTGAAACTGCGCTGCGACGGGCGTATCGGCAAACATCGACAAGTCCAGCTCGATCGCCATCTGTTCGGCGCAGGCGGCGCAGTGTGATTGCAGCGCCAGCTGTGCCTGGCCGGCAGCCACACGCATCGCGATCAGCGCTTGCAGGCGGCGGTTCAGCGTCCAGTCCCACACCGCATCGGCGTCGTAGGGAGCGCCATCGGGGGCGTTGACGCAGGCGGCCAGCAGCGCCGTCACCGCACTGGCACGGTCGGCGCTGCGCAAGTCGATCTCGAGATCGGTTGCGGCGCCGCCCAGTGCACGTGGGCGCCATGCCGGTGGGCCGGTGTGCATCAGCGCGCCGCTGTGTTCGCGCCGATTCATGCCGGGGTTCCGTGCGTCGCAGACCGGCTTGGCCGCATCAGCCAGCCTCGCTCGGCTCTGGCGTGTCGACGTCGCGCACCCAACCCTCGAGCTCAATTTTGATATGCTCGATGGCCACGGCGTTGGCGTTGGCATCCAGGTCGGGCATGGTGACAAATTCGCTGACCCAGCAGCGAAACAGGAAGTAGCGCATGGCAACCTGACTCTTCTCGTTGAGTACTTCGAGCGTCAGATCCTTCTTGTAGCCGGCCAAATCCATCGCCGTGTCGCCCGCGTAGCTGTGCACCGCGTTGGCCCACTTTTCAAACTCGACGTCGTGGGTAATGCCCCGTTCGAGCGTGACGCCTTCGTAGCTGGAGCGTCCCGGCGACTTGTGGTCGTAGCTGTTCTGGCCGCCGCTGCGGTGCTTGACAACCTCGGTGGTGCGCTTGAGCGCGCCGACCTTGGACACGCCGAGTACCGCTTTGCCGTCCCACAGCACGCGGAATTTGAAGTTCTTGTACGGATCGATTCGGGTCGCATTGACGACAAAACCGGTATTGGCCATGAGAAGTTTCTCCGCTAATTACAGATCGCCGGCGATCTGTTGGATGCTGATGACGACGAACTCGGCCGGTTTCAAGGGCGCGAAGCCGACCTGGATGTTGACGATGCCCTTGTTGCGGTCGTCCTCATTGGTGGTCTCGGCGTCGCACTTGACGAAGTAGGCGTCCTTGGGCGTGGCGCCCTGGAACGCGCCCTGGCGGAACAGCGAGTTCATATAAGCACCCACGTTGAGGCGGATCTTGGCCCACAAGGGCTCGTCGTTCGGTTCGAACACCACCCATTTGCTGCCCCGAAACAGCGACTCTTCGAGCATCAGGGCCAGCCGGCGGATCGGTACGTACTTCCATTCGGACGCGATCTGGTCGGCGCCGACGAGGGTGCGTGCACCCCAGGCGATGTTGCCGTACACGGGAAAGGTGCGCAGGCAGTTGATGGCCAGCGGATTGAGCACGCCGTTTTCGGCATCGGTCAACTTGGTGTCGAGTTGCGCCACGCCGTTCAGCAGCGCCTCGATGCCGGCCGGCGCCTTCCACACGCCGCGCTGGCTGTCGGTGCGCGCGTAAATGCCGGCCATGGTGCCGCTGGCAGCGATCGAGCGCAGCCGGAATTCGTTGACCGGGTCGGGAATCTCCGTGCGCGGGAAGTACAGCGCCGCATTCTTGCTGCGAAATTCATTGTGGTCGTCCAGCCAGTCCTTGATTTCCTGCATCTCGTTCTTGTCGGACGGCAGGTCGATCAGCACGAAGGCCCGTTTCAGTTCGCAGAACGCGATCGCCGCGCTGTAGATCGCCCGGGTCTGGCTATCGGGTACGCTATCGGCCACGGCGCGCGGGATGCACAGGATGTTGAACAGGTCGACCCGGTCGAGCGCGTACATGCCGGTAAACAGCGCCGCCGACCCAATCACCTCGGTGGCGCCTGGCGCAATGCCGTCGCCGCCTACGGTGCTCTTCTTGAGGGCGGCCGTGTCGGCGCTCAAGCCCAGCGGATACTGCTGCACATTGGTATTGCTGGGCGTGACCAGCGCCAAGGTCGTTGCCGTCGAGTCCGCACCGGCATCGGCGATCACCACCGTCTCGATCGGCGTGAAGGTGCTGCTGCCTTTGCCCGACAGCACCCGCAAGGTGTTGCCCACCACCTCGACGGAGGCGCCCGTGTACGACGGTGAGGCGGGGTTGGCCAGGCGGATGGCGTTTTCCAGCAGCGGGCGCAGTTGCGTCAGCGTCGTGACGGTGCCGGCCGGCCACGTGGCGAGCGTGGCGTCCACCGCAGCCAGTGCGCCGATCTTGACATTGATTTTTTTGCCGCTAAAGCCGTTGAAATTGGCCTGGGTCAACGCCGCCGGATTGCCGACGGTGCCGCCCGGCGCCGGCCGGTTGGTCGCGCTGGCGCCCGTGCCGGCTTTCGCCGTGATCAATTTGGAACCGTCGTTAATGACCTTGATGGCGTAGCGCGGCTTGCTGGTGTCCATCGTCAGGTTGAGATAGCGCTCGCTGCCAAGTGGCTTGGCCTTCGCGCCGGGGCCGTCATAGCGCAGCACCGTCAGGTTGAACTGCGTGGCCGGGTCCAGCGTCGCGTAGTCGATCTCCACCCGCAGACAATTGCCCCAGATGCCTTCGCTGGCGGCGCTCAGTTCAAGCACCTGCGCGCCCGCGCCGGTCGCATCGGCTTTGAGGATCACGCCGGCTTTGGCCAGCGGATTGCTGGCGTCGAAACCGGCGGTGCGGATCACATAGGCGGCGCCGCCGCCGTTGAGGAAGTATTGCGCGAGCGCGTAACTGGCCTCACTGCGATCATCGAGTCCGCCGAAGATGCGCCCGAAATCGGCCATGCCAAATATCTCGACCGGCGTATTCATCGGACCTTCACGGAAGAAGTCGATGAAGGCAGTGATCGACGTGCCCACACTGCTGATCGTGTGTACGCCGCTCGACACTTCCTGAATATAGACGCCTGGATAACTCACTTGCACCATGTGTGCCTCCAATTGAGCTTTCAAATCCACAATCAAATAGAATTCCAGCGCGGTGCGATGACCTCTTGGACTGTCACCATCTATCCGATGCGAGAATATTGATGCCGATCAATAGGCGTTCATAGCGCAAAGAAAAAATTTCCTCTGCGTAAATTAACGTCCGGCGGCAAAGCAATATTAATTTAATAATTAAAGATTATCAAGTAAATTATTGTCAAAAATTTCCTTATCAGAAAGTGGTGTAATTTTTGCTTTGTAAGCAATTGATTATATTAAGCATCTTTGTTTGTTGTAGGGAAAATTGGCGAACTACATCGCAATCAATCGGTGAGTCGCGTCCCTCCGATTGTCGAATGGTACCAGTCATGGTTTTGAATAAATTGAATTTTACGACTTGAAATATTCATATCTTGTTGTAAATAGTTATTAAGATGATATTTTATGAATTCAGCATAAAATATATTATGTTATTCGCGCGTGTGCGGCGCGATTTCACCACAGAAAGCAGGGCGTTTGAATATAGCCCCGAGCGCGTGCTTGATTGGCGGAGAGCGTCAGTGATGCGGTGAGAAATCACCAAAATACTTGCGGCATCATGCCAATCGCGTGGGCAAGTCGGTGCGCTTGCCCACAGACGCGATGGCGCGTGCGGGTTACTTTGTGAGCGTGATTGCCGCCCGCGCCACGTTTTGCACGGGCTCTGCTGGCACGATTTTTCATCGCTGCCTTGCTTTTCCGACGGCATGAGGTCGGCACAGGGCAGCGGCAATCAACCCGCTATCTAGACCAAGGATGCTCTTATGACAGCAGCAAAGACAGCGCTACCAATGCACTACGTTCGCTACAGCGACGCCATCGAAGTCATGCAGGACAATGAGGCCGGGTTGATTGACAAGGTCGTCGCCTCGATGGCCCGTGTGGCGCGCAGCATCAGCGATAAACACCGACACGCAGTGCGCGGCGCGCATGCAAAGATTCATGGCGCACTGGTCGGCACCTTGACCGTGTACGACGAGTTGCCGCCCCACCTGCGTCAAGGGCTGTTTGCGCAGCCGGGGACGTATCCGATCGTGGTGCGCTTTTCTTCGGCGCCGGGCGACATCCAGAGCGACCGGGTCGCCGCCCCAAAAGGGCTGGCGATCAAGGTGCTCGGCGTGCCGGGACGCAAGGTGCTGCCGGGCCATGAGGACGAAACGACGCAGGACTTCTTGCTGGTCAATCAGCCGGTGATTCCGTTCGGTCACATCGCCGCCTACTGGCAGATGCAGCAACTGCTAGAGCAACACGCAGACGACTCCGAGGCGGCGCAGCGCGCCGTTGCGCAGCTGGCAAAAGGGGCGGCCGGATTGCTCGGGCTGGCGGGCATCGAGACACCCACGCTCGATGCGCTGAGCATGCCGGACCACCACATTCTCGGCGAAACATTTCACAGCATGGCCGCGCTGCGCTTTGGCGACTACGTGGCAAAGATCAGCGCCGCCCCTTTGTCGGCGCCGGTACGCGCGCTGACGGACAAGGTCTACGATGCGTCGGCGGCGCCATCGATCGTGCGTGACCAGGTCAGCGCATTTTTTGCGAAGCAAGACGCCGAGTACGAGTTACGCGCTCAACTGTGCACTGACCTTGGCGAGATGCCGGTTGAGGATGCCTCGATCATCTGGCCGGAGCACGCCTCGCCCCATCAGCCGATCGGCAAGATCACCCTGTTGGCGCAGGACGCCTACAGTCCCGCCCGGCGGGTGTATAGCGACGACGTGTTGTCGTTCAACCCGTGGCATTGCCTGCCCGAGCATCGCCCCTTGGGTTCGATCATGCGGGTGCGCATCAAAGCCTACGAGGCATCGAGCGCTTTTCGGCATGCAATGAATGTCCAGCCGCGCGTAGAACCGCGCACTCTCTCCGATATACCTGACTAGGAACTGACCATGAGCTATCAAACCACCAATCCCTACAACGCCAAAGTACTTGCCAGCTTCCCCGAATTCGCGGCCGCGCAGCTGGAAGAAAAGCTGGCGCGCGCGCACGCATGCTTTGACACCACCTGGCGCGTGACCAGTTACGCGCAACGTGCCGCCGTGCTCGCGCGCGCGGCCGCCATCCTGCGCGAGCGCAGCGATGCGTTTGCCAGCCTGATCACGCTCGAAATGGGCAAGCTGATCGGCCAAAGCCGCGGTGAAGTGGCGCTGTGCGCGGCCATCCTGGACTACTACGCGGTTAACGCCGAGCAGTTTCTGGCGCCCCAAACGCTGCCGACAACAGGCGGTGAGGCGATCGTCGAGTGCAGCCCGATTGGCGTGCTGTTCGGGGTCGAACCGTGGAACTATCCCTACTATCAAATCGCGCGCTTCGCCGCTCCGAACCTCATGGCTGGCAACGTGGTGATGGTCAAGCACGCCTCCAATGTGCCGCAATGCGCGCTCGCGTTCGAACGTTTGATCGAGGAGGCGGGCGCGCCGCCGGGCGCCTACACGAACCTGTTCATCTCCAAGGATCAGGTGGGGCAGGTGATCGACGATGTACGCGTGCGCGGCATTGCCTTGACCGGCAGCGAAGCGGCCGGCGCGGTCGTCGCTGCGCGCGCCGGGAGCAATCTGAAGAAGAGCACCATGGAGCTGGGCGGTAACGACGCCTTCATTGTGCTTGACGACGCCGACCTGGGTCTGGCCGTCAAACACGCACTGGCCGGACGCATGGGCAATTCCGGGCAGGCTTGCACGGCGGCCAAGCGCTTCATCGTCGTCGATGCCCTGGCGGACGACTTTCTGGCACAGTACACGGCGGCGCTGGCAAGCTTCAAGCCCGGCGATCCGATGGACGAGGGCACCACACTGGCGCCGCTGTCCTCGCCCGCTGCGCTTGCGCACCTGCTCGACCAGGTCAACCGTGCGGTGGCCGCTGGCGCCCGCGTTGTCGTCGGCGGGGAGCGCCTCGATCATTCCGGCGCCTTCATGCAGCCGACCGTACTGAGCGACATCGACAAGACCAATCCGGCCTACAGCGAAGAGTTGTTCGGACCGGTGGCGCTGTTTTTCCGGGTCGCCGACGACGATGCGGCCGTGGCGCTGGCCAACGACTCGCCGTTCGGTTTGGGCGGTGCCGTGTTTACGCGCGATATCGAACGGGGCAAACGGGTGGCGCGCCGGATTGACACGGGGATGGTGTTCATCAACCGCTCGGCCTCGTCGTCGCCGGAGTTGCCGTTCGGCGGCGTCAAAAATTCCGGCTATGGCCGCGAACTGTCGGCTGCCGGCATTCAGGAGTTCGTCAACAAAAAGCTGATCCGGGTGGGTTGACGGATTTGCCAGGCAGGCCAGCGCGGCCTGTCCGGCATTGCTGCGGCACCATCGCCGAGCCGCAGTGCAGCATCAATGAAGTGCCCCATTCGCGGGCTCCCGCTGCATATGGGCACCAGCTGCCCCAGTCCGAAAGGGCGTCAGCGGCCCGTCCGGTGCGCGGCGCGTGGCCTGCGCAGCTGCTTCCCACGTGCGCCGCTGCGCGCCGTGTCTGAGTAACATCGAACCCTGCCTTCCATGGCATGCGACCGCCGCGGCGCGCCGACGATTCCGCGACGGCATCGTTGCGCGATGTCTCCTTGCAGCGCGCAGCAGCAGCGTGCGCAAGCGCTATGGGCGCGCCTTCCTACGTAGCGATATGAAAACTTTTATTTGCGAATAGATGTAAATTTTGAAATTGTATGTAGTAAGATTACATGAGGGTG
Source organism: Burkholderiales bacterium (assembly GCA_038207625.1). Classification (GTDB taxonomy): domain Bacteria; phylum Pseudomonadota; class Gammaproteobacteria; order Burkholderiales; family Burkholderiaceae_D; genus JBBQZO01. Next base: position 44,217 of record JBBQZO010000015.1, read on the forward strand.
TTTCTCACCTTCTAGTCTGCGGCGTCCCAAAAATCACAATTAAGGACATTGCGTCGCTCACTGATCACTCTTTTCAAGGAGTTGTGCATGCAATCGATAAGTAGTATTCCTTCATCAATACGGCTCGCTTTCCTCGCCACCAGTTGTGCGACGATGCTCGCCGCCTGCGGCGGTGGCAGCAGTGCCGATCCATCGGCGCGGACGTCGCGCATCGCGGCAACGGCGCAGGTGCGCGGTGCCGCCGTAGTGGCCGCGGCCGTGCAAGCGCCGGCCACCATCCGTATGCACTATCACCGCGCCCAGCGTGATGAGTCGCAGTGGGGTGTGTACTCGTGGGACGGCCCGCAGACCCCCAGTTCGGCGTGGATCACCGACCGTTTCATGATGACGGGCAGCGACGCATTCGGCGGCTATGCCGACATCGCTGTCAATACCAGCAAGACGGCCATCCATTTCCTCGTCACCGATGGTTCCGGTAACAAAAACTGCGGCAGCGACCAGTCGGTCGACTTTAGTGCCGATATCGCCAGCGCAGGCCAGCAAGTATGGATGCTCGAGGGCGACTGTACCGTGTACAGCGCGGTTCCAGCAGTTAGCTACGGCAATCTGGCCAACGCGACGGCGCACTGGTTGTCGCTAAATACGCTGGCCTGGCCAGGAATGCCGAGCACCGGCAGCTACAAACTCTACTATGCCGCCAATGGCGGCTTGGGCTCGGACCCGAGCGGCGTGACGGGCGCCGACGGCAGCATGGATCTGGCCATCGGCGCCGGTTTGTCGAGCGCGCTGAAAGCGAAGTTTCCCCACCTGAGCAGTGCAACCGCGCTCAGTTTGTCCGATAGCGACGCAGCCAGCGTGGCCGCCAAAGTGAGCGGCCAGTTTGCCATCGCCCAGTTCGACGCTGCCGGTAACCTGGTGCAGGTCAGTTCACTGCAGAGCAGCGGTATGCTCGATACGCTGTTTGCCGCCAATGCCGCCGACAGCAAGCTGGGGGTGACATTCGACCCGGCCGGCGTGCCGACTTTCCGTGTGTGGGCGCCGACGGCCAAGTCGGTGGCGCTGAACCTGTACCCCGACGCTAATAGCGCCAGCACCAGCAGCATCGCGATGACGCGCGACGCGGCCAGTGGCGTGTGGCAGTTGCGCGGCGCCGATGCGCGCTGGACCAATCGCTACTACTACACGTACACGGTGAATGTGCTGTCGCGCTGGGCCAACAATACGGTGGTGAGCAATGTCGTCAGCGATCCGTACTCGCTGAGCCTGAACGCAAATGGCGCACGCAGTTTTGTCGCGAACCTCGACAGCGCCGCGCTCAAGCCCTATGGCTGGGACCAGCAGGGTATCCCGCCGCTGGCGTCATCGACCGACATCGCGCTGTACGAATTGCATGTGCGTGATTTCAGCGCCAGCGACCTGACCGTGCCAAGCGCACACCGCGGCAAGTTCCTTGCCTTCACCGACGCCGGTTCAAACGGCATGCGCCATCTGCGCACTTTGCGGCGCGCCGGCATGACACACATCCACCTGTTGCCCAGCTTTGATTTCGCCAGCGTCGATGAAACCGGCTGCAGCACGCCGACGATCACGCCGGCCGCTGCCAACGCAAGCAGCCAGCAAAGCGCCGTGGCCGCCGGGGCGGGCACCGATTGCTTCAACTGGGGCTACGATCCGGTGCACTACAATGCGCCCGACGGCAGTTACGCGACCGACGCCAACGACGGCGCGGTACGGGTACGCGAGTTCCGCGCGATGGTGCAGGGGCTGCACGCCCAAGGCCTGCGCGTGACGATGGATGTGGTGTACAACCACACCAGCCAGTCGCAGCAAAGTCCGCTGTCGATACTCGACAAGATCGTGCCAGCGTATTACTACCGTCTCAATGCCGGCGGCTCGATCACCAATGACAGCTGCTGCTCGGATACGGCGGCCGAAAACGCCATGATGGCCAAACTGATGCGCGATTCGGTAGTCAGCTGGGCAACCCGCTACAAGGTTGACAGCTTCCGCTTCGACATCATGGGCATGGCGCCGCTGGCCGTTATCAACGACATCAAGTCGGCCGTCAATCTGGCCGCACAGCGTGACATCTATCTGTATGGCGAAGCGTGGAATTTCGGCGCCGTCGCCAACGATGCGCGCTTCGTGCAGGCGCGCCAGGCCAATATGTTTGGCACCGGCATCGGCTCGTTCAACGATCGCCTGCGTGATTCGGTGCGTGGCGGCGGTTGCTGCGACAGCGGTAATTCATTGATTAGCCAGCAAGGCTTCATCAACGGCGCCTGGTATGACCCGAACGCACAGAGCACGCAAACCAAGGACGATCTGTTGCGCCTGTCCGATCTGGTGCGCGTTGGCCTGTCGGGCACCTTGCGCGACTACAGCTTTATCGATCGCACCGGCGCGCTCAAGAGGAACTCGGAGATTGATTACTTCGGCCAGAACGCGGGCTTTGCTGCCGCTCCTGGCGAAGTCATCAACTACATCGAGGCGCATGACAATCTGACGCTGTTCGACCTGAACGCGTACAAGCTGCCTGCTGGCACCAGCATGGCCGACCGGGTGCGCGTGCAAAATCTGGGTGCGGCGATCAATATCCTTGCGCAAGGGGTGCCGTTCTTCCATGCGGGCCAGGACATCCTGCGCTCCAAATCGCTCGATGGAAATAGTTACGACGCCGGCGACTGGTTCAATAAGCTCGATTTCAGCTATCAGGATAATAACTTCGGCGTGGGCTTGCCGATGGCGGCCAGCAATCAGGGCAACTGGAGTCTGGCCACGTCGATCCTCGCCAATCCGATGATCAAGCCAGATAGTGCGGCGATCGGCACGGCACGCGACTATTTTGTCTCCCTGCTGGCGATTCGCCAGGATAGTTCGCTGTTCCGGCTGCGCAGCGCGCAAGATGTGATCGACCGACTCACTTTCCACAACGTTGGCCCGGCGCAGGTGCCCGGCGTGATCGCGATGAGCATCGATGGCCTTCAACCGTTCCGCTATCCAGGCGCGAAGTACAAGAGCGTCGTTGCCTTGTTCAACGTCGACAAGGTCGAGCAGGCGGTGACGATTCCGGCTTTGCAGGGGCGCCGTTTTGAGTTGCACCCGGTCATGCTCAAGGTGGGCAGTGATTCGGTGGCACGCACCGGCAGCTACCTGGGGGAGACCGGGAAATTCATCATTCCCGCGCGTACGACGCTGGTCTTCGTCGAACCCGACACGGGCGCCGCGCGCTGAGTGATCGTTGCCATTCCGGCAGCGCTTGCGCTGCCGGATTTGGTCGCCCGATTGTTCGGGCGGCGCATCAACGACGAGGGCCGCAGACGCGGCCCTCCAAGCTATTGGCGCAAATTGACACTAGCGCTGGTTGGCACGACGGCGTGCTACGACGCCAAACAGGGCCAGCCCGGCAATCAGCATGCCGTAGCTGCTCGGTTCAGGGACCGCGGCCACTTCCATCACGCCATATTTCGGCCCGGCATAGTCGCTGCCATCGGCAAGGTCATTCCACAGTCCGCCAGCATAGGCATGCACAACATTTTCATTGCCGCCGGAATTGTTCGGCTCGCCGCCGTTCCAGTTGGTGTACGTCAGTGCATCGCCATTGACCCAGGCAAACGTCTCCGGACCGTCGCTGGTGCGCGCCAAGCCGATCCACAGCGATCGATCGCTGCCGAACGTGGTGTTCAGGAAGTCGCCTTCAGCGCCTGAATTGATGGCCACCAAGGTACCGCCGTTCAACACCGCATACGCTTCGCTGTTGGCCCAGGTGTCCGCTGACAACAGGGTGTACTGGTGTCCGTCATAGGTGACCGGGCCGCTCAGCGCTGTGACGTCGGCATGTGCCAGCGTTGCGCTGGAGATCAAGCCGGCCAGCGCCAGTGTTATGAATCCTTTTACCATTGTGTGTCCTCATTTGAAGTAAATGCTTGAAAAACATGATAAATAGTTATTTTGAATAATATATTGATATTGCTGGAAAATTGTACGCCGGCGAAAAATACATGTCAAAATAATATTTTAATTACACTCAACCGAAACAACGCTTGGTGTGCGGCGGCGCGGGGGGAGCCGGCTGGGCGAGGCTACGCCGACGTTGGCGCGCGCGAGTTGGCGTTGCTGCTGCGCGAACGGGTTCGCGCAGCATGCCCCCGGGAATGCGATCCTGGGGGAGGGGGGCTTACTGAACTTTACGTTCGATCGAGATTTGCTCGATTTCTACGCGACGATTTGGCGCCAGGCATTTGATCAGTGCTGGTTTCTTCTTGTCGGTGCAGGTTGCCACAGGGTTTGCTTCGCCTTTGCCGACTGCCGACAGACGACCTTCAGCGACGCCTTTGCTGACCAAGTAAGCTTTCACTGTCTGGGCGCGATGCTCGGACAGTTTCACGTTGTACTTGGACGAACCGATCCGATCCGAGTAGCCGGTGACAACCACGTTGCCAACTTCCGGTGCGCTGTTCAGGGCGGTGGCGATCTCGTCCAGTTTCGGCTGGCCTTCGGTCAGTTTCGCGCTGTCAAAGGCAAACAATTCGGTCGCCGACAAGGTGATCTTTTCGAAGCGTTGTGGTGGCGGTGCTGGAACTGGTGCCGGTGGCTGTGGCGCAGCCTGCACCACTGGTGCTGGTTCAGGCTCAACGACGCGCGCCGGTGCCGGGGTTGGCTTCTTGTCGAAGGCGTAGTTCAGGCCCACGGTCAGGTAGTGGTTGTTCGGATGCTTGAAGCCGAAGTCATCGCCGCGCAGGAAGCCGTGCACGGTGCGCAGATCAGCTTGCACCGACCATTGATCGCTCAGGTCAGCCTGAATACCCAGGCCGGCGTTGACATACGCCGAGTTGCCGCTGGCATGGAGCAGGTTGTTGTCGGCGCGGTCGCGCTGCATGCCGGCGCCCACCAGTACGAAGGGGCGCACGCTCTTGCGGGAGAACATGTACAGGCCATCGACGCCCAGCGTGTTTTGCTGGTAGCGTTGATCGGCGTCCTTGGAGCGTGCATAGGTGGTGCCGAACTGGACGTCCCAGACGTCCGAGACTGGCTTACCGAAACGCAAACCACCGCCCCAGCCATTCTTGTCGACGCCGAAGTTGGAGTCCGGCTTCATTGCGTTCACGCTAGGCTGAATATACCAGGACGGGTTGATATCGATATCGTCGGCCATGGTAGTACCGGCGGCGCACAACAGGGCAACAGCACTTGCAATTTTATTCATGGTATTCACAGATTGACTCCAGTAGGTGTTAAGGAAAAGTTTTTTACTGCAACATCGAAAAAGGGCGTGCAGTGATGTTGAGTGGAGAATACGGGGCCCAGCAAAAGGCATCGGTGCGCTGGCGTACCAAGCAAACTGAGGCGTTGTAATTCTGCAACATGCGTGAAAAGCAGGGGAGGCGATGTTTGTGCTAGGCGCGATCTGCCCGCAGTGCGCTGCAATCGGCATGCATGGCTGGTGTGCTGGCGCGCGCTGATGGCGGGCCCAGCAAGCGTTTCGGCGCAGGAAAAGGGGGGATGTGAATATGCTAATTTTGATTAGACAATTGCCAACGAGTTAAGCTACACTTTGTGTTGAAGAAAATTACAGCTTTCCAACCCTAATTGCTTGCAGGAGTGACGATGAAGATCCGAGCCATATTTGCTGCCGTAACGTTGCTGGTGTGCGGCGCGGTGTCCGCCCAAACCCATCAATACCGCCTGAATGGCGACCTGCTCGACGACATGGGCGGCTCCGCTCTGGTCAGTCATGGCGGTACCTTGGGCGCCGCCGGCTATAGCTTTGGCGCCAATCAGGGTTTGACGATGAATGAGTCGCTCGGCGGCGTGTACACAATCGATATGAGCTTTCATTTCGATACGCACGCTGGCTGGCAGAAGATTATTGACTTCAGCAACCTCGCCAGCGACGCCGGTATGTACACCAACGTCAATCAATGGTATTTCTACTCGGACGTCAACGCTGGCGGCAGCAGTGTTGACCTGGTCGATGCGCGTCTGACGCTCACACGCGACGCCGCTTCACTGGTCACCATTTATGTCGATGGCACGGCGCTGGCCAGTTTTAATGATGCGGCTGCGAATCGCGCCAATTTTGGTAGCAATAGCGCCAATTTCTTCATCGATGATTTGACCACCAGCCAACGTGAGGCTGCCAGCGGCTACGTTGACTACATTCGCACGTATGACAGCGCACTCGATGCAGGGCAAGTTGCCAGCTTGGGCGTGCCACTTGATCCAGTGCCAGAACCAGAAGCGTACCTGATGTTGGCATGCGGCCTGGGCTTGATCGGCTTGATGGGCCGGCGCCGCCGCGCGCCCTGACGCCCGAGAGGCGCACGACCTGTGCGCAGCGCCGGCAACGTGCCGGCGCGCTTCGTGAGCGATCGCCACTAGCCACCAGCTTGCCCGAGCTGGTGGCTTTCTTTTGTCCCACTGCAGAGGGCGCCGTGACGAACAGGGGATGCCGAAATGCGCGGCCCCACCGAATGCGGGGCGACAATCCCGCTGCCAAGGCGCGCAACGGGCGCGGCGCGCATGGCACCAGTCCGGCGCCAGCTACTCCGGTTTGGCGCCTGGTAGCAAGCGCGCCTTGGCCTCGTGGAAGGCCTTGAGTTCGTGCGTGACCAGATCCTGTCCGAAGGTGACCACGAAGTCCTGAAAGGCGGCAGCAATGCGCGGGATCGGCTGGTCGACCAGATGCATGATGTGCCAGTCAGCCTCGATCGGACTTTCGTCCATCGGCAGCAGGCCGATCAGGCCGGCGTCGAATTCCAACGCGCAGGCATGTACCGATAGAAATCCTACCCCCAGCCCGGCCGACACCATCCGTTTGATCGCCTCGTTGCTGGATACTTCCGAACCAAAATTGAGCGGCTGCCCGCACTCCTTGAGCAAACGCTCGATGGCGGTGCGGGTACCCGAGCCGCGCTCGCGCACCAGCAGATTGGCACCCAGCACATCGGACACGCTCACGCGCGCTTGGCGCATGAGCGGGTGGCGCGGACTGGCCACGAAGGCCATCGGGTGGCGCGCGAAGCGGGCCGCATTGGTGCGCAGCTCGCGCGGCGGGGTGCCCATGATGGCCAGATCGATCTCGTGGCGGGCCAGCATATTGACGATCTCGCCCCGATTGCCCACTTGGAGTTTCATGCGCACGTCGGGACGCTCGATGGTGAACTGCACCAGCATCGACGGCAGCAAATGTTCGGCGGTGGTGACCGCCCCGATGCGCAAGGTGCCGCTGCTGACGCCGCGCAGCGCGGCCAGCTCGTCACCGGCTTGCTCCCACAATTGCAGGATGCGCTCGGCAAACTGCACCATCACTTCGCCCGCCGCGGTGAGCTGAATGTTGCGCCCGGCCTTGCGCGTGAGCTCCGCGCCGGTCAGCTCCTCAAGCGCGCGCAAGTGCGATGAAATGGCCGGCTGGGTCACATGCAGTGCATCGGCCGCACGCGACACACTTTCGTGGCGCGCCACCATGACGAGCGATTCGAGCTGACGGAAACTGGCCGGATGCATAAGCTTAACCTTATCAATGCGTTGAAATAAGTGATTTTTCTTTTCGATCACTTGTCTCTATATTAGCAGTCATTGATTCATTTCTTTCACTTGATCCAAATCATTGAAAAGGCCAACACGATGTGCATTGAAGCAATTTTCCTCAGCAGCGACGTCCTGTTCGACACGACGCTTCCCCACCTGGCCGCCTGCAATGGCGCGTTCGCATCCTTGGGCATGGCCTTGCGCTGGGATCAGGCGCAACTGCGTCTGGCCGTGCGTGCGCTGGGCCAGCGTTACGCGATCACTGCCGCCGCCTTGCACGCGCCGTCGCCCGATTCGGCAGCGACGCTGGTGGCGCGGAAGGACACGCTGCTGCTTGCCGCACTCGGTGGTGGCGGCGTGCCGCTCGATGCGGGCGCGCGCCAGTTGCTGGACGATGCCGCGCATGCTGGCTGCAAGTTGGCCATCGTCACGGAGCAGCCGGCGGCCATCGTGGCGGCGCTGCTGGGAGCATGCTTCGGGGCCGACGTGAATAGTACATTTTGTGTTGTCGCCAGCGGTGTCGACCTGGGTGCGCCTTCGGACAACGGCGCCTACGCGCTGGCACTGCGCACCATGGGTCTGGACGGCGACAACTGCCTGGCGATCGGTGGCGGCGCGCCGGCCCAGCAGGCGGCGCAGGCGGCCGGCATCTGGACAGTGCCGTTCGCGCTCAACGAGGCCGACGCCCAGCCGGGTGCGCACGGCTGTCCGCAACTGCCACAGCTGCAGCTGCTGATGACAGGGCAGCGCGCCGAAGCGGCCCAGCAGACAAGCAGGAGCGCGCGCCTGCCGCAACCTGCGCCGGGCAAGGCGCGCGCCGTGTTCACGGCCTGAACTATCGACGATTTTTCACAACAACGGGAGACACGGCATGGAGACGATCATCGTTGTAGGGGGCGGCGCAGGCGGCCTGGAACTGGCCACACGGCTGGGCGACAAACTGGGCAAGAGCGGGCGCGCGCGTATCGTGCTGGTCGATCGCTCGCCGGCCCATTTCTGGAAACCGCTGTTGCACACGGTCGCTTCGGGTAAGCGCGACCCGGCCCTGTGTGAAATCGAATATTCGGCCCAGGCCAGCGAGCATGGTTTCACGTTCGAGCAGGGCGAATTGCTGGCCATCGAACGCGACGAACGCCACATCGTGCTGGCGCCATGCACCAGCGCCGACGGGCTGGAAGTGCAGCCGCGCCGCGCGCTGGCCTATACCCGGCTGGTGCTGGCGTTCGGTTCCGTGACCAATTTTTTCAACGTGCCCGGCGCTTGCGAACACGTGCTCACGCTGGATAACGTGGGCCAGGCCGAAGCGTTCCGCGCGCGCTTCGTGGCGCTTTGCATCGCTGCCAGCGCCCACAATGCACGCGGCGCGCGGCCATATCGGCGGGTCGATATCACCATCGTCGGCGGCGGCGCCACCGGCGTCGAGCTGGCGGCAGAACTCAGTTTCAGCGCGCGCGCGCTGGCCAGGTACAAGGTGCATACGCTCGATCCGGTGCGCGATGTGCGCATCAGCATCCTGGAGCGCGGCAAGCATCTGCTGCCGCATTTGCCTGCCGCCTTGTCAACCCGGGCCGAGTCCTACCTGCGCGGACTCGGCGTGCAGGTGTGCACCGGTGTGGGTGTGGCCAGCGTGGCGGCCGACGGTGTGCGCGACGTCGATGGTGTGTTGCATGGCGCCGACATGATGTTGTGGGCGGCCGGCGTCGAGGGACCGCAAATTTGCGCCACGCTTGGGCTGACGCTCAATCAGAACCGCCAGATCAAGGTGTTGCCGTCGCTGCAGACGCTGGACGACCCGGCCATCTTCGCCATCGGCGACTGCGCCAGCTTCGTCTGCCCGGTCAAGGGCGTGGCACCGCCGCGCGCGCAGGTGGCGCACCAGCAGGCCTTGTTCCTGGCCGACGCGCTGGCGCAGGACGCACGGGGGCCGTTGCCGATGTTCAGCTACCGCGATTACGGTTCGCTGGTGTCGCTCGGCCCGGTGGCAGGGGTCGGCATCCTGGTGGGCGCGCTGACCGGTCGCAAGCTGTCGGTCAGCGGCGCGATGGCGCAGACACTGTATGCGCTGATGTATCAGAAGCATTTGCTGGCCTTGCACGGTTTCGTGCGCGCGGCGGCGCAGGCGCTGGCAAGCTGGCTGCGCGCAAAGACGTCGCCGCCGGTCAAGCTGCACTAAAGCCGACCCACGTTGGCCAGCTTGCCCATTGGGGCTCGCTGGCTGCGCGCAGTTGCGGCGCCAGAATGGGGGTAACGGCGTGCCGGTGACGCTCGGCTGGCGCCGATGGGCATGGTAGAATTTTCGCCTGGCGAAGTTGACCGCCATCGATCCTCTATCTTCTCGCTGACAGGAACTGCGGCATGACACTCATTGAAGCGCTGAGCGCCGGCCTTGAACACCATCGGGCAGGGCGCTTTGCTCAGGCCGAACCGTACTACCAGGCGATCCTGACGGAGCATCCCGAGCATCCTGATGCGAACCACTACATGGGGATGCTCGGCGTGCATGGCGGGCAGATCGAAGCGGCGCTGCCCTGGCTGGCCAAAGCGCTGCGCGCCCGTCCGGAGTCGACCGCGTTTCGCCTGGCGTACGCGCGCGCTTTGCTGTCAATTGGTAGAGCGCGCGAAACGCTCACCGCGCTCGATGCTGGAACTGCGCGCGCCGGCGTACTGCCCGCGGAACTGGCGGTGCTGCGCGCACGCGCCAGCGCCATGCTCGATCAGGCCGATGCGCGCGGGGTGGCGTCCGTGTCCAAGGTGTTTTGTATCGGGCGCAACAAGACCGGCACAACGTCCCTGGATGCAGCCTTGCGTGCGCTCGGCTTTCGGATGGGGGAGCAGGCGCAGGGTGAGGTGCTGCTGGAGGACTGGGCGCAGCGTCGCTTCGGGAAGATCGTCGAACTATGTCGAAGTGCGGACGCGTTCCAGGATATCCCCTTTTCCTTGCCATACACGTATCAGGCGCTCGATCAAGCATTCCCGAATAGCAAGTTCATTTTGTCGGTACGCAGCACGCCGGAGCAGTGGTTTGGCTCGGTAACGCGGTTTCACACCGGACTGATCGGCAAGGGGCGTTTGCCCAACGCCGACGACTTGCGCGCGTATGCATATCGGGCCACTGGCTGGCTCTGGCGCAATCAGGAACTCGTCTACGGCATCAACGCCGATACCTTGTACGACGAAGCGATCTACAAGGCGCATTACCTGAGCCATAATCAACAGGTGCAGGACTATTTCAAATACCGACCGGCCGACCTGCTGGTGCTCGATCTGTCCAACGGCGACGCAATGGCGCGCCTGTGCGCATTTCTTGGATTTTCAGATTGCGCGATGGCGATGCCTCACCTGAATCGTTCGGCCTGACGGCACCGCGCGGCCCCGCGGCTGGCAGAGGATGTCCAGCTGGTGGACGATGTCGTTCCTGTCGGCGTTCGGGCGCTTTACCACCGGCGCATCCCGGTCGATGCACACCCAATTGCTGACGGGTTTGGCGGTGCTTCTGCTGTCCGCCGCGAGCTTCACGCGAACGCCACGCGCGCATGGTTTTGTCACCGTAGCGCAACGCGACGGTGTCGTCGCGCTGTCCCATCAGGATGGTGGCGCCAGACTTCCCCAGAGCATCGACAACGCAGCGCAGCCATTTTCCACCCTCCTTAGAACTTGATGTGCTTCCTATTCATGGCGCAGCTTTGCTGGGGCGGACGATTCGGTTTGATCTGCCGTTTGGTCAATGCGCCCCGTGAAATGCATGCCATTGAAGAGCGCCATCTGTACGTCCCCGTACAGATCGCGTACGCCGTTCGGTTCACTCTCCTAATTGCACGGAAAGGCGCGCGGGCAGTGCATTGCTTGCGCGCGCACCGCGCGATCGTTTAAAAACGCGCAACCGCGCCATCACACAATAGGGATAAATACCATGAGCGAAAAAATCGGCAGTGTGCATTGGGAAGGCAGCGGAAAATCTGGTATTGGCAAGATCAGTACCGAGACCGGCGCACTGCAAGACCACCCCTACGGCTTTGCAAGTCGCTTTGGCGACGACCGTCGCGGTACCAACCCCGAAGAGATTTTGGCCGCAGCGCATGCCGCCTGCTTCACAATGGCATTTTCGTTTGCGTGCGAAAAGGCGCAGCTGCCGACCAGTGACATCGACACGAGCGCCAGCGTGCGGCTGTCGAAACAGGGCGACGGTTTCATCATCGACCGCATCGCACTGACGATGCAGGCGACGGTGCCGGGCATCGACGAGGCGACGTTCCAGCAGATTGCTGCTGCCGCGAAGCGCGAATGCCCGCTGTCAAAAGCGCTCGCGGGCGTGGCGGAAATCACGCTGACGGCTACGCTGCGGCCGACGACATGACGATGAAAACCGATCCAAAGCTCGGCGCGAAAGCGGCCGTTAACTTCGCTCATCGCGATGAGGTTCCGACCCTGCCGCACGAACGTGACCAGGCGCCGGATGAGGTGCCCGCCAAGCCAAGGAAAGCAATGATTCAGGCTTTCAAGGATCTTCAGCGTGGCTTGGTCGACACCGACTTGCACGGTGAGCGAGGGGTGGAGGAGGTGATCAAGCAGACCCATCTCCCAACTAGCAAAGGCAGCCCCGACGCGACGACCGATGTGGCGCATGGTGCCGGGCGGCGCTTGAGGAAGCCGCCCACGCCACGTTGACGGCTCGGCTCACCACCATGGCGGCCAATCGCGTGATGAGGCCGCGGCCTTGCGCGATCTGCCGTCGCCTCATTGCAGGCGCTGCACGCATTCATCGCACCTACCGGGGGTGATCGCGGATATCACGCGAGATCGAAGCGATCGAGGTTCATCACCTTATGCCATGCCGCTACAAAGTCTCGCACGAACGCAGGTTGCGAGTCGCTGCATGCATAGACTTCCGCCAAGGCGCGCAGCTGCGAGTTCGAGCCGAACACGAGATCAACGGCGCTTGCCGTCCATTTGGGTGCCCCGGATGCCCGATCGCGCCCTTCGAATACGCTTTCCGTAGCAGAGCATTTGTGCCACGTCGTGTTCATGTCAAGCAGATTGACGAAAAAATCGTTGGTCAAACTTGCGGCCCGCTCGGTAAAAATGCCGTGCGGGGACTGCCCCACGTTGGCATTCAGGGCACGCATTCCGCCCACCAGTACCGTCATTTCGGGGGCGGTCAGCGTCAGCAGGCTGGCCCGCTCCACCAGCAGTTCCGTGGCCGATCGCCCATCACCGTTGCGCAGGTAGTTGCGGAACCCGTCCGCGGTGGGCTCAAGCACGGCGAAGGATGCTGCATCGGTGTGCTCCTGTGACGCGTCCATGCGCCCGGCCGAGAAGGGAACCTTGACGGTGTGGCCGGCGTGCTTCGCCGCTTCCTCGACGCCTGCGCAGCCGCCCAGCACGATCAGGTCAGCCAGCGAGACCTTCTTGTCACCGTGCTGCGCGCTGTTGAACTCCTGCTGGACCGTGTCGAGCAGGTGCAGGACCTGCGCCAGTTCGGCCGGCTGGTTGACGGCCCAGTCCTTCTGCGGCGCGAGGCGAATGCGTGCCCCGTTCGCCCCGCCGCGCTTGTCGCTGCCGCGAAACGTCGTCGCCGACGCCCAGGCCGTCGTGACCAACTGGGTGATGGACAGTCCGGATGCGAGAATCCGGGCCTTCAGGGCCGCCATGTCCTGCTCCCCGATCAAGGCGTGATCGCGCGCGGGAATCGGGTCTTGCCACAGCAGCGGCTCGGCCGGAACGAGCGGGCCGAGATGGCGCGACACGGGTCCCATGTCGCGATGCGTCAGCTTGTACCAGGCTCTGGCGAACAGGTCAGCAAACTGTTGCGGATTCTCGAACAGGCGCCTGGCAATCTTCTCGTAGGCAGGATCGGCTCTGAGGGCGAGGTCGGTGGTGGCCATCATCGGCGCGTGACGCTTCAATGGGTCATGGGCGTCGGGGACGGTAGCGGCGGCAGACGGGTCTTTGGGGGTCCACTGCTGCGCACCGGCGGGACTTTTCGTCAGCTCCCACTCATAGCCAAACAAGATCTTGAAGTAGTCATTGTCCCATTTCACGGGATTGGTGGTCCAGGCGCCTTCCACGCCGCTGCTGATCGTGTCGACGCCATTGCCGCTGCCAAAAGTGTTCTTCCAGCCCAAGCCTTGCTCGGCGATGTCGGCTCCCTCGGGCGCGGGGCCGACATACTGGCTTGGATCGGCCGCGCCATGCGTTTTACCAAACGTGTGCCCCCCAGCACACAGCGCAACGGTCTCTTCATCGTTCATCGCCATCCGGGCGAAGGTCTCGCGGATGTCCCGGGCCGATGCGAGCGGATCGGGCTTGCCATTCGGACCTTCCGGATTGACATAGATCAGGCCCATCTGAACGGCCGCCAGTGGATTCTCAAGCGTACGCTCGCCGCTGTAGCGCTGGTCGCCCAGCCACTCGGATTCGGGCCCCCAGTAAATCTCGTCTGGCTCCCAGACATCTTCGCGTCCACCGGCGAAACCGAAGGTCGTGAATCCCATCGACTCCAGTGCAACATTGCCGGTGAGGATCATCAGGTCGGCCCAGGAGATCTTCTTGCCGTACTTCTGCTTGATCGGCCAAAGCAAGCGGCGCGCCTTGTCGAGGTTCACGTTGTCTGGCCAGCTGTTGAGGGGCGCGAAGCGCTGTGTGCCCGAAGCGGAGCCGCCGCGCCCGTCGGCCACCCGGTAGGTGCCGGCACTGTGCCACGCCATGCGGATAAAGAACGCCCATAGTGGCCATAGTCGGCGGGCCACCAGGGCTGCGACGCCGTCATCAAGGCGTGCAAATCCTCGATGACACGGGCCAGGTCAAGGCTTTGGAACTGCTCGGCGTAATTGAACCCCGGATCCATGGGATTGGACAGTGATGAGTGCTGGTGCAAGAACTTCAGGTTTAACTGATCTGGCCACCAGTGCGCATTCGTCGTGGCGCCTGCGGCGCTCGATTTGCGCGCGCCGCCCTGGAACGGGCAGCTCGATTCGGTTGTCACGATTCTCTCCTTGGGTTGTTCGCGCTTCACTGCGCAGCCATCTACGTCAACACGCTATGGAATGCAATGAAGGGTACAGCAACTGATGAAGACGCGGTGTTTGATGGGTGGTGCTGAGGTATCCACACTCGGCGCCAAGGCGTTTGATCAGGTTAGAAAGCCAGTGCCGGCGCCGTCGCGCTTGAATGCCCGCAGCGCGGTCGAGCGCCACGCGCCGTTTTCGTCGCAGCCGACGCGTTGAGGCAGGCGTCTGGCCGGTTGGCATTGTTCGCGCGCGGCCAAGGTCAGGCCGCTGCAATGGATGCCATCGTCACGGCGTGACGACGCAACGTGCTGGTATCACTGCGGCCATGTCCATGGCACACGGGAATTGCCTCTGCGCGCCTGCGTTGGCTATCCTTTTCAATGCAGTGAGGGTGAATAGTTAAAGATCAATCGGCCGGTATTTTGCCGTAATCTACCGTATCTCGATGCCATATTTCCGTGGTTCATCGCAATGTGCTTCGCATGGTGCATTGCTTGCGTTACTCTGGCACCGCGCTGAGAAAAGCTCTGCAAAGCGTCTATTTTGAATGATGGTTAGTTGTCAAATAAATACTGCGCGACATCGACTTGTAGCCCGGCATCAGCTTGCTGTCGATTGCATGGCGATCATTGAAGATGTTCACGGGTATTATTTGATATAGAACTATTTGAGCCAGCGCGACGTCTTAGAAATGCAATAATTATTGACAATCGAACGGTTGTAAAATGCTGTACTTTTTTGAACAAATAGTCATGTCAATTGAAGGTCGGCATGCGGGAAAAATATAAAATATAAAATATGAAAAATTTTGACATTGAGAACGTTCCGCAATTGTATGCGCGCATTGCAGGTGTGCTGTATCTTGCGGTAATTGGTTTGGGCATATTCGCCGAGGCATATGTGATAAATCATTTTCGCACGCCAGGTGACGTCGCGGCGCTGTCCAAGAATATCCTTGCAGAGCCTGCACTGTGGAATATTGGGGCGCTTGCCAACTTGACGCTGATTTTGTGCGCGGTTGCGTTAACGTGGTTGTTATATTTACTGCTTAAACCAGTCAATCAGAGTCTGACCATTTTGGCCGTTTTCTTTTGTGTTCTGTCACTTGCAATAGAAACTGTCAGCAAGCTATTTCAATTCCTGGTGGTGCCAATCATAACCAGTCCAAGCATGATGAAAGCTTTTGAACCAGAGCAATTGCACGCTCTGGCAAATTTCTGCCTTCGGTCACACGATATCGCGTTCAATATCGCGCTGATACTATTTGGCATAACCTGCATTATCTACGGTTGCCTGATATTTAGATCCCGATATCTTCCAAAGTTGATTGGTGTGCTTATGCAAATCGCTGGGGTATGCTATTTAATTGCCTGTTTCTCTGCGCTGTTTGCACCGTCATTTTCCGATTTGATTAGTCCGGCAATTCTGTTGCCATCCCTAATAGGGGAAGCGTCATTTTGTTTTTGGCTGCTGGTAAAGGGTGTGGATATCGCTGAATGGAATGTTAGTGTGCGGGCTATTAAGTAGAGGTCTGCGCGACTGGGCGGCGCGGATTGGACTACGGCTCCGTCCTATTTCGCGTGGTGCGTCATCATCCAACCGCTATGTGAACCTGTCTGATGTTTGTTGACGATAGGCAGCGGAAAACGTCGCTACATCCGGGGTGATGCGCGGATAAATGGTCGTCACCTTGGCCCCGCCAGGGGCGACGCCGGCGGTTAGCACAGCCTTGGCGTTGGCGCGGTGGATGGATGCCTATGCAGACGGTATCGCAAGGACGAACGCTACCAGCGAGTGCCCTGCGTTTGCCGCCGTAGCGGTAATTCATGTGCCAGTACTTCGCGCTCTTGAGTGCACGAGCAGATACATGCCGCCGGCGTCGGTGTATTTATCGCCGAATTCTTTGATCAGTTTGGCGTTCTACACGAGCGAGTCGGTCAGTGGCATGCCAGCATCATTAGGTTTGGCGGTATACGATGTGCGTCTAGCAAAATGTACCGCCAAATCGACCCGCAAGTGCTTGAGTCTTGTTGGTATCTTAAGAGATGGACCGAGGCATAAAAAAACCCGCCTTCATATAGAGAGGGGCGGGTTTTGCGACGTTCCGACTTGCTTTGATTGTAACTATTGGTGCCCGGGACCGGAATCGAACCGGTACGTCCTTACGAACACGAGATTTTAAGTCTCGGGTGTCTACCAGTTTCACCACCCGGGCAACGAGGCAAGATTCTAGCACAATTGCCAAGCGTACTCCAACGCCTGGCCGGCCACGCTAGCCCGAACGGGTCGCGCACGCTGCCGGCTGCGCGGCGCCCGGCCGTTGGCGCCGGCGGTCGGCTTGGGCGCCGGCGTCGGATGGTGTAGCATGCGTGGCTGGCGCGCCGGCCGATTGCTGCCGCTGCGGCGCCGGAATTATCAAGGACGAACATTGAACATCACTATCAACGAGGAACTGCGTTCCTTCATCGATCCACTGACCAGTAACGAATACGCGGCGCTCGAGCGCAGCCTGCTGGCCGAAGGTTGCCGCGACGCGCTGGTGTTGTGGGGCGATGTGCTGATCGACGGACACAACCGCTACGCCATCTGCCGGCAGCACGGGATCGACTTCAAGACGGTACAAAACGCCAGCTTCGCCTCGCTCGACGATGTGATGCTGTGGATGATTGATAATCATTTGGCGCGCCGCAGCGTGTCCGACTACCAGCGCGGCGTGCTGGCACTGCGCAAGAAGGATATTGTGGCCGCGCGCGTGGGCCAGCGCGCCAGCGCGCCGGACGCGCCCGCCGCCGGCACCGCCCAGCCGCCTGAGTCGCCGCCGTGGAACACGCGCGAGGACGTGGCCAAGGCTGCGCGCGTGTCGAGCAACACCATCAGCCAGATAGAGCGGATTCAGAAGGCGGCCACGCCCGAGCTGGTCGAAGCGGTGCGCGCCGGAACCATTTCAATCAATGCGGCGGCGACTGTGTCGTCGCTGCCCGAATCGGCCCAGATCGCTGCCGTGGCGGGCGGTCGCAAGGAATTGCAGCAGGCGGCGCGCCAGGTGCGCGAGCAGAAGGCGGGCAGTCGTCCGCCCAAGGAGCCGGCCGGTGACGAGGCGCAGTTGCGCGCCGAAGTGGCCAGCTTGAGCGCCCAGGTGGCCAAGCTGACGGCGGAAAACGCCGCGCTGGCCGAGCGCCTGGCCGCCTTGGACGCGCCCAGCTAAGCACGGCGCCGTGGCGCGCGCGCCCACGCTGCCGTTGGCACCGCATAGCGCGCCGGCGCTGGCGTCGCGCCCAGCGCGCTTGTTATAATCGGCCGCTTCGAGGCGCGCGTCGCCTCCATCATTTCGGTACAGGGCAGGCAGTGGCAAAACTTTATTTCAGATATTCGGCGATGAACGCCGGCAAATCGACAGCATTGCTGCAAGTGGCACACAACTACGAAGAGCAGGGGCAGAAGGTGCGTCTGTTTACTGCCGCCATCGACAGCCGCTACGGGGTTGGCCAGGTGACTTCGCGGCTGGGGCCGCAGCGTGTCGTCGACATGTTCGACGCTGACACCAATTTCCTCGCGATCGCGCCGGAGCTGGCCTGCGTATTGGTCGACGAAGCGCAGTTTCTCAGTACCGCCCAGGTGCAGCAATTGCATCAGTTGGCCCAGGTCAAGGGCGTGCCCGTGATCTGCTACGGTCTGCGCACCGATTTTCGCGGCGAACCGTTCGCCGGATCGGCCTATCTGCTGGCGCTGGCCGATGACATCGAAGAGCTCAAGAACATCTGCACCTGCGGCAAGAAGGCCACCATGAACATCCGCGTCGACGAGCAGGGCAAGCGCATCCGGGACGGCGAGCAGATCAGCATCGGCGGCAACGAGCGCTATCGCCAGGCCTGCGGGCGCTGCTTTTACGCCGGCTAACCGCGCCCCTTGCGCCGTCTTCGACGATGAGCCTGATCAGCAGTTGCCACGCGTTGGCGCCGCAGCTGGTCTGCCGCCACGCGGCGCCGCTGATTTACCTGACGCCGTCGTTGCTGTTGGCCGGCGTGATCCGCATGCTGGCCGCGCGCCATCCGCTGTTTTTTATCTTTACACTGGCCGGCACCATCTGCCACGAGCTGGCGCATTTCTGCGTCGGCGTGCTGGTGTTTGCCCGGCCAGCCTCGCTGACAGTGATCCCGCGCCGCAAGGGCCAGGGCTGGCAGCTCGGCTCGGTGCTGCTAACCCGGGTGCGCTGGTACAACGCTGCGCCGGCCGCGCTGGCGCCATGTTTGATCCTGGTGCTGCCCTGGCTGGTGGCAAGCTGGCGCACGCATGAGGGGCTGCACTTCCTGCCGATCGATCTGGCGCTGGCCTTCCTGCTGGCGCCCCAGTTTCTCGCGTTCTGGCCGTCCACCGACGATTGGCGCATCGCGCTGCGCTCCTGGCCGATGTTACTGGTGGGCGCAGCGGGGTTCGGGCTGTTTCAAATTGTAAGAACTTAGCGGAACGCGCCCCTCAGACAGTAAGCTGGCGCTCGGTCAACGAGAGTGCGTTCGCGCTGCGTATCATCCTGTAGAATGGGACGCAGTCCAGTTTTAGCGGGCGGCTTACGCCTGCAAAGTCAACATCATATTTCGGAGACACCGATGAAGAAGCAAGTTTTTATCGCCGCATTGGCGTTTGCCATATCGTCCCAGTTTGCCTATGCGCAGCCGGACAAGTCTCCCGTCGTCGCGCTCAAGCCGGTCGCCGAGCAGACCCAGGCCGCGCTGTGGGCTTCGCGCGTGCTGTCGCGCTACCACTATAAGGCCACGCCGCTCGACGACGCGATGTCCGAAAAAATCTTCGATCGCTATTTCAAGTCGCTCGACGCTGAAAAATTGTTCTTCATTCAGGCCGACATCGACCAGTTTGCCCCGGTGCGCGCCAAGCTCGATGACGCCATCACCAGCGAAAACCTGACCGTACCGTTCGCCATGTATGCGCTGTATCAGCAGCGTTTTTCCGAGCGCATTGCGTATGCCCGCGAGCTGCTCAAGACGAAATTCGATTTCGCCAGCGACGAGAGCTATCAGTATGATCGCGAAAAAGCGGCCTGGCCGAAAACCGAGGACGAGGCGCGCGACTTGTGGCGCAAGCGTGTCAAGAACGACTGGCTGCGCCTGAAACTGGCCGGCAAGGACGACAAGGGCATCCGCGAGACGCTTGACAAGCGCTACGAGAACTATCAAAGCCGCGTCAAGAAGCTCAACAACGAAGACGTGTTCCAGATGTTCATGAACGCGTACGCGATGTCGATCGAGCCGCATACCAACTACCTGGGCCCCCGTTCGGCCGAAAATTTCGACATCGCCATGCGTCTGTCGCTCGAAGGCATCGGCGCCGTGCTGCAAACGCGCGACGAGTACACCGTCGTGCGCGAAGTGGTGGCCGGCAGTCCGGCCATGTTGTCGGGCAAGATCAAGGTGGGCGACCGGATTGTCGGCGTGGGGCAGGGCGAAAGCGGTGCCATGACCGAGGTGCTGGGCTGGCGTATCGACGACGTGGTGCCGCTGGTGCGCGGCGCCAAGGATTCGGTGGTGCGCCTGGACATCCTGCCGGCCGACGCCGGACCGGACGCCAAGCACGCGCTGGTGCAACTGGTGCGCAAGAAGATCAGCATGGAAGAGCAGGCGGCCAAGAAATCGATCATCGAAGTCAAGGACGGCGGCGTCAAGCGCCGGGTCGGCGTAATCGCGCTGCCCACGTTCTACCAGGATTTCGAAGCGCGTCGCAAGGGTGACAAAGACTTCAAGAGCGCCACCCGCGACGTGGCGCGCCTGTTGGCCGAACTGAAGAAAGACAAAGTCGACAACGTCCTGATCGATCTGCGCAATAACGGTGGCGGCTCGCTCAACGAGGCTGTCGAGCTGACCGGCTTGTTCATCGACAAGGGGCCGGTGGTTCAGCAGCGCAATGCCGAGGGCAAGGTTGAGATCGAGAGCGACACCAACGCCGGCGTGGCCTGGGATGGCCCGGTCGGCGTGCTGATCAACCGCGGCTCGGCGTCGGCGTCGGAGATCTTCGCCGCCGCGATCCAGGATTACGGACGTGGCCTGATCATCGGCGAACCAAGCTTTGGCAAGGGTACGGTGCAAACGCTGATCAACCTCGACCGCTTTGCCCAAGGCGACAAGGTGCATTACGGCGAACTGAAGATGACGGTCGCGCAATTTTTCCGCATCAACGGTGGTACCACCCAGTTGCGTGGCGTCACGCCCGACATCAAGCTGCCGGTCACCGCCGACGGCGAGAACTTCGGCGAGTCGAGCTACGACAACGCCTTGCCGTGGACCTCGATCAAGCCGGCAGTGTTCGTGCCGGCCGGTGATCTGAAGGAAATCGTCGGGCCCTTGCAGAAGCGCCACGACAGCCGCGTCGCCAAGGACAAGGACTTCCAGTACCTGGAGGAAGACCTGGCCGAGTTCCGCAAGATCCGCAAGGAAAACGCCATTTCGCTCAACGAAGCCGTGCGCCGCAAGGAGCGCGACACCCAGGAGGCGCGTGCCAAGCTGCGCGAGAGCCGGCTGATTGCCTCGGCCGTGCCGGGCGCGGACGATCCGGTCAACGTGACCGATCCGCACAGCAAAAATGGCGTGCTCGCCAAGCCAGCCAAGACCACCGTGGCGGTCAAGGGCAGCTCGCGCAGCGATGACGGTCTGCAGGCCGACGAGCGCAATCTGGTGGCCGAATTGGCCGCCGAAAAGGCTGCCAAAGGTGCCAAGGATGTGCTGCTCAATGAAGCGGTGCATATCCTTAGCGACGAAGTGGTGATGCTCAAGACCGACACCCGGCTCGCGTCGCGCGTGCTGCCGTACGCGGTGCCGACCAAGGACGTCGGCAACTAAGCGCCTCGCACACGCCAAACGGCGTGCTGCAGCGACAAGGATGACCGCCCGGTTTGGGTTGTCATCCTTTTTTATTGCGCGAACCGATTGCGCGCACGTTGCCTGTCGAGTGCTTGGACAATGGGCCGCTGCAGGGCGTGCGAGCGGCAAGCTCCGCCGCGTCTGCGTGTTGCGTAACTCACGCGCGTTGCGTGTCGCCAGGCGCACCAACGGTTGGGGCGCCGCGCGCGATCACGTCTATTCTGTGTCGCCTTGTGCGGGCCCGGTATTTTCACGCGATCGGCAGATCGGTGTGAAATCGCGCCGTATATCAGGTACAATCATTTGGAACGGTCGTGCTTTTTTCTTCCGATAATGAAAACCTGGAGACAGTATGGACTTGAACTATACCGATGAGGACTTGGCGTTTCGCGACATGGTGCGCGCCTTTCTGGCGGCGCAACTGCCGGCGGACCTGCAGCAAAAGGTGCGCAAGCATCTGCGCATGGACAAAGACGACTACGTGCGCTGGCACCGCATCCTGGCCGCGCAAGGCTGGGTCGCGCCGGGCTGGCCGGTCGAGCATGGCGGACCAGGCTGGAATCCGGTGCAGCGCCATATCTGGGAAGACGAGTGCGCGCGCGCCGGCACGCCGCCTATCCTGCCGTTCGGGGTCAACATGGTCGCGCCGGTCATCATGGCCTTTGGCAGCGCCGAACAAAAAGCCCACTTTTTGCCGCGCATCCTGTCGTGCGAGGACTGGTGGTGCCAGGGCTATTCCGAGCCCGGCTCCGGCTCCGACCTTGCGTCGCTAAAGACCAGCGCCGTGCGCGAAGGCGATCACTACATCGTCAATGGCCAGAAAACCTGGACCACGCTGGCCCAGCACGCCGACATGATTTTTTGCCTGGTGCGCACCGACAGCACGGTGCGTAAGCAGGAGGGCATCTCCTTCCTGCTGATCGACATGCACACGCCGGGCATCACGGTGCGCCCGATCATCATGCTCGACGAGGACCATGAGGTCAACGAGGTGTTCTTCGATAACGTCAAGGTGCCGGTGCAAAACCTGATCGGCATGGAGAACAAGGGCTGGACCTACGCCAAATACCTGCTCGGGCACGAGCGCACCGGCATCGCCGCCGTGGGCCGCTCCAAGCGCGAACTGGCGTTCCTGAAGACGCTGGCCGCGCGCGAGCGCAAAAACGGCCTGCCGCTGCTGGCCGATCCGCTGTTCTCGGCCAAGGTGGCCGCCGTCGAGATCGAACTGATGGCGCTGGAGATGACGGTGCTGCGCGTACTGGCCCAGGCCGATCGCGCGCCCGGTCCGGAGGCGTCGGTGCTAAAAATTCGCGGCACCGATCTGCAGCAGCAGCTCGCCGAGCTGATGGTTGAGGCGGTCGGACCGCAAGCGCTGCCGTTCGATCCAGCCTATCTGGACGGTGCGAATGCGCACAGCGTGATCGAGGACGACGATGCAGCCCCTCTGGCGGCGCATTACTTCAATTTTCGCAAGACCTCCATCTACGGCGGCTCGAACGAGATTCAACGCAATATCATCTCCCAGATGATTCTGGGACTGTGAGGAGACGCCATGGATTTCACATTCAAAGAAGAGCAGCTGCAGTTTGCCGACGCGCTCAAGCGCTGGGTCGCCAAGGACTACAGTTTTGACGCCCGCCGCCAGATCATCCACGCGCCAAGCGGCGTGTCGGACGCGGCCTGGGCCACCTTGACCGAGTTGGGCATGACCGCCTTGCCGGTGCCGGAAGCGCAGGGCGGTTTTGATGGCGGCGCGCTCGACCTGTTTTTGGTGATGCAGGAATTGGGACGCGGTCTGGTGGTGGAGCCGTATCTGGCGACCGTGCTCGGAGTGCAGTTTCTCAAACTGGGTGGCGGCCATGCGCAGGCGCTTGAGCGGGTCGCCGCGGGCGAGCTAAAACTGGCCTGCGCGCTGGGCGAGACCCAGTCGCGCCACGATCTGGCCGACATCGCCACCAGCGCGATCGCGCATGGTGACGGCTATCTGCTCAACGGCAGCAAGAGCGTTGTCGTGCATGGCGCCCAGGCGGGCAGCCTGATCGTCAGCACCCGCAGCAGCGGTGCGCCGCGCGACCAGGCGGGCATCAGCCTGTTCCTGGTGCCGTCTGACGCGCCCGGCGTGCAACTGCGCGACTACCGCACCATCGACGGCCAGCGCGCCGCGACAGTCGAGCTGAACGGTGTCCAGCTGGCGGCGTCGGCACTGATCGGGGCCGCAGGCGAGGGCTGGGAGATACTCGACGCCTGCGCCGATTTTGGCGCCGGCCTGTTGTGCGCCGAAGCGCTAGGGGCGATGGAGGCGCTGTTCGCCGCGACGCTGGACTACCTGAAGACGCGCTCCCAGTTTGGCGCGCCGATCGGCAAATTTCAGGCGCTGCAGCACCGCATGGCCGACATGTACATCCACCTTGAACAGGCCCGCTCGATGGCCACGCTGGCCGCCGTCAAGCTCGACACGGGCGACGTGCTTGAACGGCGCCGCACAGTGTCGGCCGCCAAGTACCGGGTCGGCCAGGCGCTCAAGTTTGTCGGCCAGCAGGCGATCCAGCTGCACGGCGGCATGGGCGTGACCGATGAGCTGCCGGCTGCGCATCACTTCAAGCGCCTGTCGATCATCGAACTGACGCTGGGCGACAGCGACCATCATCTGGCGCGCTTCATCGCCCAGCCGGGATTCGCCACGGCCGGGGAGACGTGAGATGAGCACCGCAAAACCGATCCGCTACTACTTTGAGGACTTTGTGGCCGGCCATGCCCAGCCGCTGGGCAGCCGCACCGTCAGCGAGCAAGAGATCATCGCGTTTGCCACCGAGTTCGACCCGCAGCCCTTCCATGTGGACCACGAGGCGGCCGATGCGTCGATCTTTGGCGGCGTCATCGCCAGCGGCTGGCATACCTGCAGCATGATGATGCGCATGGTTGTCGATGGACTGCTGTCCGAGTCCTCCAGCATGGGTTCGCCGGGCCTCGACAGCGTGCGCTGGCTGAAACCGGTGCGCGGGGGCGACACGCTCAGCGTTGCCTACATCACCACCCAAGTACGCGCGTCCGACTCAAAACCGGATCGCGGCGTGGTCTGGTCGCGTTGGGAGGCCACCAACCAGCACGGTGAATTGGTGGCCACCGTCGAGGGCATGGGCATGTTCAAACGCCGTGCGCCGGTGCCAACTAGTGGCGCGTGACATAGCCGATCTGGCGACGCTGCGCGCGCTGGTCGGCCAGCAGGTGGCGCTGTCCGATTGGCTCGACATCACCCAGCAACGCATCGACCTGTTCGCCGAAGCGACGGGCGACCATCAGTGGATCCACGTTGATGTAGAACGCTGCCAGCGCGAGTCGCCCTACGGCGGCACCATCGCGCACGGCTACCTGACGTTGTCGCTGTTGCCGGCGATGTTAGAGAGCGCGTTGACGATGGTCGATGCGACGCTGGTGATCAACTACGGCATCAACAAGCTACGCTTTCCCGCACCGGTGCCGGTGGGCAGCCGCCTGCGCGCGCGTTTGACCTTGCTGGCGGTGAGCGACATCGACGGCGGCGCCCAGCTCAGCTGGGACGTGGCGATCGAGCGCGAAGGCGCCGACAAGCCCGTCTGCGTGGCCGAACTGCTGGTGCGCCGCTACCCGTAGCGCTGCGCGACGCCGCTATTTGCCCGGTGCCGGCCAATCGCTGCCGGTGCTGCAGTTTTCCACGAACAGCACGTTGTTCTTGCTGTCGTTGGGAATATAAACCTGGTTGATGGGCGACGGGGGCAGCAGGCTCGCAGCGCATTGCGCGCTTTGCCCCGGCCCGACGACAATCTTGCTGCCACTCTTGATGGTGCAGCTGCTCATTTTGTTAAGCGCACTCCACTCGGGACAAATGTCGTTGTCGATCTGGTATTGGTCGCGCGGTCCCTGCGGCTGCGCGAACGACCACCAGCGCCCGTACAGCGTGTAGGACTTGGCCGCGTCCCAAACCCGGAACACCGGCACGTCGCGCTCGGCGATGAATACTTTTCCTTTGCACAGCGCACCCTTGGTGGGCGCGCCCAGCGCCGAGGCCAGCAAGGCGTCGTCACTACTCTCGACCAGGCCGGCCGGTGGCGTGCCGACCAGTCCGACGCAGCCGTCGGGCGGCGGCGCGACGCTGGCGCAGCCGCCCAACGCGAGCAAGGCCACGATATACACGAATTGCTGCACTGGGTTTTTCATGCTAGCTTTCGAAAGAGTAAATTGGATCGGTGCAGCAGTGCTTTGGCATGCCGCGTGGGGTGTGAATAAAGATTGTCATTTCACCATGAAATTAGCGCTGCAGTCCAGTCCCGCGTGGGGTTGCTGTGGCGCGTCTGCGCCAACCCGGCCCGATGCATGGCCAGTCTGCTAAAATTGCCGCGCCGTCACCGACTGTTTCAGCTGCCACGCCGTAACGCCGACTTCGCTTCCTGCATGGGAAACGCAGCGGGTCAGACGGCCCGTGTGCTGTTAGTCGAAACAAGGTGTGACGGAATGTGCCGTTTCCAAGCGCTGCCATCGGGCAGGTCAGCAGACCGTGTGAGGTGCGCATGCTGGCCGTTGCCACGACGCGCGCGCGGTACCACGCAGCAAGCGCGGCCGCACTTTTGTCTGTGATGGCCATGCACCGCTACAGCGCCCTTCAGAATGCTCCTCAAAGGGCTGTCATGGCCTACCTACAAGAACTCGCTGTCATCATCAAGGCTACGATTGCGCCGGCTGCGCTTGCCAATACCGGGACGACGTGTTGCCGGGCGCCGCGACATCGCCGCCGGCCGCCATCTGACGACGCTGACCTGCTCGGAGCTCGGATCGCGCAGTCATTTCTGGGCGCCGTGGGGCAGCGCGCGCCAACAAGGCGACAGCGTCCTCCGCGCTGGCAGCAAGGCCATGGTCACCTCGGCCGGCCAGGCTGACTCCTACGTCTGGTCGCGCGCACCGGCGGCGCTTGCCGGAGCGAGCACCTTGCGGCTGGTCGACAGCAAAACCGACGACGTCATCCAACCGAAGTATGACGACGGGCTGCGCCTGCGCGGCAACGCATCGTCGCCGGCGACGGCGCTGCGCGTGGCGGCATCGGCCACGCTGGGCAGTGACGGCGGCGATTGCGACATAATGATCGGCGCTGTGCTGCCGATGTTTTCGACGCTGATCGCAGCGTGCTCGATCGGCATCATGGACGGCTCGCTCGAAGCGTCCTGCGCTCACGTGAGCGGCAACAAGCTCGCGCATTTTGGCACACGCTGGCCGAGCTGCCGACGCGATGCTGCGCGTCATGCAGGTCAAGGCGGCAGCGCCCGCACGGCGCGCGAGTGCGGGACTCCAGGCGCGCGGGCACGCTGTTCGCCTAGTGCCGACGTGGCGCTCAATTTGAAGGCGCTGACCAGTCGCGCCAGGGCGATCGCCTGTTGCTGCACGTGGGTCGCGGCCGCCGCCGCTTCTTCAACGGCACCGGCGTTGTGCTGCATGATGCTGTCCATTTCGGTGATTGCCTGGTTGACCTGCTCGATGCCGACACTCTGCTCGCGACTGGCCGCGCTGATGTCGCTGACGTAAGCGGCCACCTGTTGTACCGAGGCGACGATCTGTTCCATCGTTGCACCAGCCAAATCGACCAGTTTGCTGCCGGTGTCAACCGTGCCCACCTCGTCGGTAATCAATAGTTTGATCTCCTTGGCGGCGCTGGCCGAGCGCTGCGCCAGGATGCGCACTTCGCCTGCAACGACGGCAAATCCACGCCCCTGTTCGCCTGCGCGGGCCGCTTCGACGGCGGCATTGAGTGCAAGAATATTGGTTTGAAATGCGATGGCGTCGATGACGCTGATGATGTCGACGATCCGCTGCGAGCTGCCCTTGATCGACTCCATGGTCTCGATCACCTGGCGCACCGCGCGCCCGCCGTCGATCGCGGTGGTCGCCGCGTGGTTCACCAAACGGTTTGCCTCGTGCGCATTGTCGGCGTTTTGCTTGACGGTCGAGGTCAGTTGCTCCATCGACGAGGCGGTCTGTTGCAGCGAACTGGCCTGCGACTCCGTGCGGGCCGACAGCTCGTTGGTGGACGAGGCAATCTCCACCGAGCCGTTGCGCACGATCTCGCTGGCCGCCTTGATTTGTCCCACCAACAGTTTGACGTTGGTCTGCAGCACACGCAATGCCTGAAAGATGGCCGATACTTCACCGTCGCCGGTGGTGCTGATCGCGGCGCTCAGGTCGCCCGAACTCATGCGCTGAATGTCCGCATGGGCGCGCTGAAGCGGCGCGACGACGCTGCCCAACAGCAGCACGCACGCGGCCAGGCAGACGAGGATGCCCAACACGCAGAAGGCGTTTTGCAATGGGTCCGCGGGCGACGCTTTCGTCGCGCCCACACCCAGCGTAGCCAGAAACAGCAGCGCCAACAGCGCAAACGGCACGATGATCTTGGTGCTCAGCGACACTTGGCATAGCGCGGCCAGTTTGCGCAGCGAGGAATTGCGAACCGCATTGCCCTCGCACACGCGTAGTTTGCCGCTGCCCCCGTTGATGGCGCGATATGCCTGTTCTGCGGCGGCCACTTGGGCGCGGGTTGGTTTGACGCGTATCGATGTGTAGCCGGTGATCTGGCCGATTTCTATGAGCGGCGCGGCGTTCGCCTCGACCCAGTAGAAATCGCCGTTCTTGCAGCGGTTTTTGACCATGCCCGTCCAGGCCTTGCCGCTTTTGAGGGTACGCCACATGTCGGCGAACGCCTCCGCTGGCATGTCGGGATGGCGCACGATGTTTTGTGGCTGCCCCATCAGCTCGGCCTCCGAGAAACCGCTGACGTTGACGAAGTCGGCGTTGACGAAGGTGATCTGACCCATCAGGTCGGTCTTCGACACGATGGTTTCCGTGTCCTCAAGAATGTATTCGATACCGCTGACTGGCAAATTGTTGCGCATAAACTACTCCGAAAGCATGTGTCTACCGACCCGTGCCAATCCGAAATCCGGGGCGTGAGTGCGCCGGTCAGACAGGACGTCGATGGTTCACTGCGCACCCGATGACGGGGCGGCGGACGGTTTGGACCGAAACCGGAACGGACAGAACGCCGGCGAGATTCTGGCCAGCCATGTGATGCGGTCGCTGCGGGGGAGGGGCAGCGTACCTGAGCGTGCTTGTCGCCTGTATTGTGCAATGCAGACGGTCGTAACTCTCAGGCGTTATTGTTGTGCTACCGTATTTTACATTGCTGCCGGGGAGAAATTCCTACGAGAAATGGAAATTTCTACATTGCGCATTGATCGTCAGTGTTTTGATCTGGCGCAAAGACAATCTAAGCTGCTGGAAGGGGCGTCCGATGGACGTGCAAAACCAGGCACACAGTTGGGGCTTCGGTCAATCGGCTGATAACATTCAGATATAATGCATCTTAAAGTGCGACTATCGACATGGCGATTCTCATGGCGTCGCCGGGTTGTCCCGTTCCGTAGCGCAAGGCGCACCACGCGCGCAGGAGTACAACGCCGATGGCCAAAATCTTTCCCGTCAATCCGCCGCACCCCGAACGCTTGTGTTGGGGATGTGATAAATATTGCCCGGTCGATGCGCTGGCCTGCGGGAACGGCTCCGAGCGCACTCAGCACCCGGTCGAGATGTTTGGTGTCGACTGGCTCACGTGGGGAATCGACGCCACAACGGCGCCGGACAAGGCGCAGGCGGACTCGCCGTCAATTGACGGCGAGCTATCCGGTGCCGCTTGCGCGCCAATGCGCGCTGATGCGCCCTGAGTGCAGCGCGCACCGGCGCGCCGACGTCGCGGGGAGCGGCAAGAGTGTCCTCAGTCTGCAGATGTGGTTCGGGCTTGGCTAAACCGACGCCGAACCGCTCAGCTCTGGTGTAGCGAGCGTGCCGCCGCCAGCATGGCCGGCGCGGAGATGTCGTCCAGTTCCAGCACCTGCGCCTGATCGAACTGCGTGAAGTTGCGGTCGATCGAGCGCAGATACGCTGGATCGTAGTGGTCCAGCAGCAGCTCATCGACCAGTGCGGCCATCTGCCCGCCATTGGCCAGCCCATGCCAGCGCCCGATCTTGTCGGCGCCGTGCAGTTTGACCAGACAGTCGAGCTGGGTGTTCAGGATGGCCGGATCTTTGGTAAAGTGTTCGTAGTCTTCCATCAGCAGACGCACCCGGTTCGGGCGCGACAGCGCCAGCGAGATGCACGGCGAGGCCCGCATCGCTCCCATCAGCGCATCCGGAACGCGCAAATTGCCCACCTTCTTGCTCTCGGACTCGACGAACACCGGCAGCGCTGGGTCGAACTTGCGCAGCTTCTGCCAGATCAGGCTGTCGAACATCTTCTGTGAAGGCTGCGGCTGGCTGGGCAAATTGCCCAGCACCGAACCGCGATGGACGGCCAACTGTTCCAGGTCGAGCACTTGCGCGCCGATCGCATTGAGCACTTCGAGCAGGCGGCTCTTGCCACTGCCGGTGGTGCCGCAAATGACGCGAAACGGCAACTGCGGCGGCACCGCCAGCGCCTCGCTGACGTGCGCGCGATAGGCTTTGTAGCCGCCGTCGAGCTGGATCGCCGGCCAGCCGATCTTGGCCAGAATGTGCGCCATCGCGCCGCTGCGGTTGCCGCCGCGCCAGCAGTAGACCAGCGGCTTCCAGTCGCGCGGCTTGTCGATAAAACTCTGTTCCAGGTGGCGCGCGATATTGCGCGACACCAGCGCCGCGCCCACTTTCTTCGCTTCGAAAGCATTGACCTGCTTGTACATGGTGCCGATGCGGATGCGCTCGTCGTCGTCCAGCACCGGGCAGTTGATTGCGCCGGGAAGGTGGTCGAGCGCAAATTCGGACGGGCTGCGCACGTCGATGATGGCGTCGAATTGGTCCAGCTCGGGCAGTACGTCGGCAAAACTTAACAGGGCGGGATACTTCATCGTTTTTTAATCAGTGCAGAAAATTGCGGCCAGATGTTGGTCAGGATGAGAGGGTGGGCAACGGCCAGCGGGTGCAGCCGGTCCGGCTGGAACAGCTGCGGCTTGTCGGCCACGCCGGCGAGCATGAACGGCACCAGCGACGTTTTGAAGTCTTTGGCCAATTTGCCGTACAGGCCGTAGTAGCGCTCAGTATACTCGCGCCCGTAGTTGGGCGGCAGGCGCATGCCCAGCAACAGCACCTGGGCTTTGTCGTGTTGGGTCAGCGTCAGCATGGCGCGAAAGTTGGCATCGGCGGCGGCCACCGGCAAGCCGCGCAGGCCGTCGTTGGCGCCCAGCTCGATGACCACGATGTCGGGATGATACTGCGCCATCAGCGCCGGCAGGCGCGCCCGTCCACCACTGGTGGTTTCGCCGCTGATGCTGGCGTTGACGACAGTGGCGTCAAGTTTCTCGCGTTTGAGCCGTTGTTCGAGCAGCGCGACCCAGCCGCTGCCGCGCGTGAGGCCGTACTCGGCCGACAGGCTATCGCCCAGCACGAGCACCGTTTTTGGTGCAGAATAGGCGCTCGCCATGGCGCCGCACAACACGAGCGCGAGCAGCCCCTCTTTTTTTAGAAAACCCAGCATGCCTGACAATCCCGAAGTGGTCACAAATTTGAATGGCAATCCCGTCCCCGCCGCCTGCGCCATCGCCGTGATCGGCTTGAGCAAGCGGGTGGCCGACGCCAGCGGTGAGCTGACGATTTTGCATAGTGTGGATTTTACAGTGCAACGGGGCGAGACGCTCGCCATTGTGGGCGCGTCGGGCTCGGGCAAGTCGACTTTGCTCGGCTTGCTGGCGGGGCTGGACAGCCCGAGCGACGGGCGCGTGATGCTCGACGGGGTCGACATTTTCGCGCTCGACGAGGATGGCCGCGCGCTGTTACGCAAACAAAAACTCGGTTTCGTGTTCCAGTCGTTCCAGTTGCTGGCCCATTTGACGGCGCTGGAAAACGTGATGCTGCCGCTGGAACTGCGCGCCGACCCGGATGCGCGCGCGAAGGCCGAGGCGATGCTGGGACGCGTTGGCCTGGCGAGCCGGCTGAAGCACTACCCCAAGTATCTGTCCGGCGGCGAGCAGCAGCGCGTGGCGCTGGCGCGCGCCTTCGTGACCGAACCGCCGCTGCTGTTTGCCGACGAACCGACCGGCAGCCTCGATGCGGCCACCGGCGAGGCGGTCATCGCGCTGATGTTCGAACTCAATCGCGAACGCGGCTCGACGCTGGTGCTGGTGACGCACGATCCATCGATCGCTGCGCGTTGCGCACGCACTATCACGATAGCGGCCGGACGTCTGGTCTGACGGTGCTGGCGACCAGTCGGTTAAGCATCGTGCGGATGGCCAGCGGCAGTTCGCTGGCGCAAAGGCCGATCGGGCCGCTGCCGTCAGCGACCAGTTGATCGGCCGCCGCGCCGTGCATCCACACAGCGGCCAGCGTGGCCGCGTGCGCCGGCCAGCCTTGCGCCAATAGTGCTCCGCACAGGCCCGCTAACACGTCGCCGGTGCCGCCGGTGGCCAGTCCGGGATTGCCGCTGGTGTTGATGGCCGGCGTGCTGTTTGGCGCGGCGACGATGCTGCCTGCGCCTTTGAGCACGACCACCGCACCATAGCGCGCCACCAGCGCGTGCGCCGCGCCCAGACGATCGGCCTGTACGGCGGCGCTCGCAATCCCAAGCAAACGCGCCGCCTCCAGCGGGTGCGGGGTCAGCACCGTTGCGGCGCGCCGTCCACTCAGTAGCGCTTGCAGCGCAGGATCGGCCGCGATCAGATTGAGTGCGTCTGCGTCGAGCACCAGCGCGCTGTCCGATTCCAGCGCCCGGGCCAGCAATTGCCTGGCCACGTCGGCGGAGCCCATGCCCGGACCGACTACCAGCGTTGCGCTGGCCAGCTCAAACTGGGCCGCGTCGCGAAACATCAGCTCCGGGTGCGCGCTGTCATACGCCGGCCCGGCGGCGAGCATGGCCACGTACACGCGGCCGGCGCCGCCAAACAGCGCCGCGCGCGCCGCCAGCACCGCCGCGCCGGCCATGCCGTGTGCGCCGCCCAACACGGCAACGCTGCCGAAGCTGCCCTTGTGCGAGTTGGCCGCGCGCGCTGTCAGATGCTGCTGAAACACGGCCGGCCCGCTCAGTTGTGCGCTTGGCGCGGGCAATAACGCCGGGTCAATACCCAGCGTCGCCAGTTGCACTGCGCCCGCCAGGTCGCAACCGTCGCAGGTGTGCAAGCCCGGTTTGTCGCCGATGAAGGTGATGGTGTGGCTGGCCTTGATTGCGCAGCCATCTGGTCCGACCACGGTGCCGGTGTCGCCATCGAGACCGCTCGGCAGGTCCAGCGCCAGCACCGGACAATCCAGTGCATTGACCTGCGTGACGAGCTCGCGCGCGGGGCCGACAAGCGGGCGCGCCAGCCCGATCCCGAACAGCCCGTCGACCACCAGGTCCCAACGGCGCGCGCGCAGTGGCAGCGACTCGAACTGCAGCGCAGCCGATTCGGCGCGGGCGCGCGCCTGCGCCGTTTCGGGTGAGGGCGCGGCGGCGCCGGCCAACAGCAGCACGCTGACGTCGACGCCCGCGTCGGCCAGGTGGGCGGCCAGCTCGAGCGCGTCGCCGCCATTGTTGCCGGGCCCGGCCAGCACCAGCACGGCGGCGTTCGGGTGGGCCGCGATCAGGGCCAGCGCCGCATTGGCGGCGGCCAGCCCGGCGCGTTGCATCAGCGTGCCAGGGGGCAGAGTGTGCGCTGCGGCCTGCTCGATGGTGCGAATCTGGGCGACGCTATACAGTGCTTTCATGATGCGGGATCCTTGAATTGGCCAGATGGCCGGTGATTGCGCTATTGGCACGTCAAATTGTTAAAAATGTCGCGCGGCGCGACTACAATACACGCACCGACGAAGCGCGCAAAGGGCACACATGGATTGGCAGTTCTGGATAGACCGGGGTGGGACGTTTACCGACATCGTGGCGCGCCGCCCTGACGGCACGTTGGTCACGCACAAGCTGTTGTCCGAAAACCCCGAACATTACCGCGACGCGGCCGTGGCCGGCATCCGGCACCTGCTCGGTCTGGCCCCCGAGGCGCCTATCCCGGTGGCGCAGATCGAGGCGGTGAAGATGGGCACCACGGTGGCCACCAACGCGCTGCTCGAACGCAAAGGGGCGCCAACGCTGCTGGCCATCACGCGTGGTTTTCGCGACGCGCTACGGATCGCCTATCAGAACCGGCCGCGCCTGTTTGCGCGCCACATCGTGCTGCCCGAACTGCTGTACAGCCAGGTGATCGAAATCGATGAGCGGGTCGGTGCGCATGGTGAGCTGGTGCTGGCCTTGGACGCCGCCGGCGCCCGCGTGGCCTTGCAGGCGGCCTACGATCAGGGCCTGCGCGCACTGGCGATCGTGTTCATGCACGGCTACCGCTACAGCGAGCACGAGGCGCGTGTGGCGGCCATCGCGCGCGCAATCGGATTTACTCAGGTGTCGGTGTCGCACGAGGTCAGTCCGATGATGAAGCTGGTCGCGCGCGGCGATACCACCGTGGTGGACGCCTATCTGTCGCCGATCCTGCGCCGCTATGTGGAACAGGTGGCTGAGCAGATGCCGAAGGTGAATCTGCAATTCATGCAGTCGAATGGGGGGCTGACGCACGCGCGCACCTTTCAGGGCAAGGACAGCATTTTGTCGGGACCTGCCGGCGGCATCGTCGGCATGGTGCGCGCCAGCCAGTTGGCCGGTTTCGAGCGCGTGATCGGCTTCGACATGGGCGGCACCTCGACCGACGTGTCGCATTTCTCCGGCCAGTTCGAGCGCGTGTTCGAAACCCAGGTGGCCGGCGTGCGCATGCGCGCGCCGATGATGAGCATCCACACGGTGGCCGCCGGCGGCGGTTCGATCCTGCATTTCGACGGCAGCCGCTATCGGGTTGGACCAGACAGCGCGGGCGCCAATCCGGGGCCGGCCAGTTACCGGCGTGGCGGGCCGCTGGCGGTGACGGACTGCAACGTGATGCTGGGCAAGCTGCAGCCGGCCCATTTCCCCCGTCTGTTCGGGGCGCAGGCCGACCAGGCGCTGGACGTGGACGCGGTGCATGCGCGCTTTGCCGAGATGGCCGACCAGATCGCTGCGGCGACCGGGCAGCGGCCGTCGCTTGAGCAGGTGGCCGAAGGCTTCATCGAGATCGCCGTCGGGAATATGGCCAATGCGATCAAACAGATTTCGGTGCAGCGCGGGCACGATGTGACCGACTACACCTTGACCAGCTTCGGCGGCGCCGGCGGGCAGCACGCCTGCCTGGTGGCCGACGCGCTGGGCATGAAGACGGTGTTTGTGCACGCGCTGGCCGGCGTCATGTCGGCGTACGGCATGGGACTGGCCGACCAGAGCGCGATGCGCGAGGCGGCCGTTGAGCAGCGCCTGGCCGAGTTGTCGCGCGCGGACCTGGCGGCGCGCCTGGGCGCGCTGGGACAACGCGCAAGTGACGACTTGCTGGGGCAGGGCGTCGCCGCGGCACGCATCGACCTGATCGAGCGGGTGCATCTGCGCTACGAGGGCACCGATTCGGCATTGATCGTGCTGTTCGCCGACCACGCGGGCATGCAAAGCCAGTTCGAGGCGGCCTACAAGAAGCGCTTTTCGTTTCTGATGCCGGGCAAGGCCTTGATCGTCGAGGCGCTGTCGGTCGAGGCGATCGGCGCCTCGGACGCGCCGGCCGAAGCGGCCCCGGTTCAGACTGCGCGCGCCGGCGCGCTCGCGCCGCAAGCGACGGTGCGCATGTACAGCGGCGCGCGCTGGCACGCAACGGGCCTGTTCCAGCGCGCCGCGATGCGCATCGGCGACGTCATTCGCGGGCCGGCCGTGATCGCCGAGGACAACGCGACGACGGTCGTCGAGCCGGGCTGGCAGGCGCAGGTCACGCCGCACAACCATCTGGTGCTCACGCGCGTTGAGGCGCTGCCACAGCGGCGCGCGATCGGCACCACGGCCGACCCGGTGATGCTGGAGATCTTCAACAATCTGTTCATGTCGATCGCCGAGCAGATGGGGCTGCGCCTGCAAAACACCGCCTATTCGGTCAATATCAAGGAGCGGCTCGACTTTAGCTGCGCGCTGTTCGACGCGCACGGCAACCTGATCGCCAATGCGCCGCACATGCCCGTTCACCTGGGCTCGATGGGCGAGAGCATCAAGACGGTGATGCTGGAAAACGCCGGCAAGATGCACCCGGGCTGCGTGTTCATGCTCAACGATCCCTACCACGGCGGCACCCATCTGCCCGACGTGACGGTGATCTCGCCGGTGTTCGACGTGACGGGCAAAACGATCCTGTTCTACGTCGGCTCGCGCGGTCACCATGCCGATATCGGTGGCACCACGCCCGGTTCGATGCCGCCTGACTCGGTGACGATCGAGCAGGAGGGCGTGTTGATCAGCAATTTCAAGCTGGTTGACGGCGCCGTCGGCGACGGTGTGCTGCGCGACACCCCTGCGCGCGCCTTGCTCAACGGCGCGCGTTATCCGGCGCGTAATCCGGACCAGAATATGGCCGACCTGCGCGCCCAGGTGGCGGCCAACCAGAAAGGCGTCGACGAGCTGCGCAAGATGGTGGCGCACTTTGGCCTGGACGTGGTGCAGGCCTACATGGGGCACGTGCAGGACAACGCGGAGGAGTCGGTGCGGCGCGTGATCTCGGCGCTCAAGGACGGCGCTTACACCTGCCTGCTCGACAATGGCGCGCGCATCGAGGTGGCAATCCGGGTTGATCAGGCGGGGCGCAGCGCCGAAATCGACTTTACCGGCACCTCGGCGCAGCAAACTAACAACTTCAATGCGCCGTCGGCGGTGTGCATGGCGGCCGTGCTGTACGTGTTTCGCACGCTGGTGGACGACGATATTCCGCTCAACGCCGGCTGCCTCAAACCACTGCATGTGATCATCCCGCCCGGATCGATGCTCAATCCCCATTATCCCGCCTCGGTCGTGTCGGGCAACGTGGAAACGTCGACCTGCATCACCAATGCGCTGTACGGCGCGCTGGGCGTGATGGCGGCGGCGCAGGGAACGATGAACAATTTTACGTTCGGGAACGCGCGCTATCAGTATTACGAGACCATTTCCGGCGGTTCCGGCGCCGGCGAAGGCTACGACGGCACCGACGTGGTCCAGACGAACATGACGAACTCGCGGTTGACGGATCCGGAAGTGCTGGAATTTCGCTTCCCGGTGCGGCTCGACAGCTTTGAGATCCGGCCCGCCTCGGGCGGGGCCGGACGCTGGCACGGCGGCAACGGCGCCACCCGCAGGGTGCGCTTCCTGGAGCCGATGACGGCGGCGATTTTGTCGAACAACCGCATCCATGCGCCGTTCGGCATGGCCGGCGGGGCGCCCGGGGCGCTGGGACGCAACCTGGTGCTGCGCGCGGACGGCCGCACCGAGCCGATCGCGCATATCGGCAAGACCGAGATGGGAGTCGGTGACGTGTTTGTCATCGAAACGCCCGGCGGCGGCGGTTATGGCAGCGCGTGAGGTCCAAACCGGTGCTACCCTATACCTTCGTATGTAGTTGAAAACCGCCCCGGGCTGTATTGTTACTACAGGTCTCTTGGCCGCATTTAGTCGGTGCGGCTTTTTTTTGTGTATTGCATTCATCCCGGCGGCTGTTTCGCCCTCGACCCAACCATGACACACAGCGCACTGATCATCGAAGACCATCCTTTGTACCGCGGCGCCCTGATACTGCTGATGCAGGCGATCGTGGGCGAAGCGGGCACGGTGGCGGTCAACTCCGCCGAGGAAGGCTTCCGGCGCCTGGCGACGATTGCCGACCTTGGTGTGATCCTGCTCGACCTGGGACTGCCCGGGCTCGATGGCATCGAGGCGATCGTCGCCTTTCGCCGTCTGTGTCCGGCGGTGCCGATCATCGTCGTGTCGGCCTCGGACGACCGGCAGGATGCCAATCGCGCCTTGCGGGCCGGCGCCCGGGTGTTTCTGTCGAAGGCCGCCTCGACCGAGATTTTGACCGACATCGTGCGCCGCTTGCTGGCCGGCGCACTGGTTGAGCCGGAATGGATCACTGCGACCGGACGCCGAACAATGGGCAGCGCAACCGATCTGAAGCTCACTGCGCGCCAGTCGGAAACCCTGGTTCTGCTCTCGCAAGGGCACACCAACAAGGAAATCGGGCTGCGTCTGGGACTGGCGGAAATCACCGTCAAGGTCCATGTGTCGGCGATTTTCCGCGTGCTCGGCGTTGTCAATCGCACCCAGGCAGTGCTGGCGGCGCGCCACTTGGGCCTGTGTGTCGACGCGGATGGCCCTGCCGACGCAGCCAGCGCCTAAATGGAGTTTCCCGTTATTCGGCTGCGGCGCGTCAGGGACAGCCTGTTTTCCCGTACGCTGATCGTGGCGATGGTGCTGATTCTGGGCGGCAGCGCCACGCGCCAGTTCCTGTTGAGCCAATTCATGAATAGCGAGGCGCTCAGTGGCGCGTTGGCCGCGCAGCAGGCGCTGGCAAATCACCTCGCGCATGGGCTCGACCAGCAGTTGCGCCAGCGCGACGATACGCTGCAGCGGCTTGCCCAAGCGTTGCCGCCGCAGCTGCTTGAACGGCCCGACGACTTGCGCGACTGGTTGCGTCAGCACTATGACTTGCTGCCATTGTTCTCGTACGGCCTGTTCATTGAGGACTTGCACGGCCGCGTCATTGCCCAATACCCTGTGCGCCCGCGCCCGTTCCAGTCGGCGCTGGCGGGACCATCAGACGGGCCGACCATCGGTGTGGCCGGGGCGGCGCCCGCCGTCTCGATGACGGTGTTCCTGGGCGGACCGGACGGGCGCGCGCGCGCCGTGCTGCGCGGCGTGACACTGCTTGGCATGCCCGGCCTGGTCGATCAGATGGACGGCTACAAGAACGGTCAAAACGGCGGGTATTGGCTGGTTTTTCCGCGCGAGCAGCTGTATATGGAGGGCAGCAAACCGGTCGTTGGGCTGTTTGCGATGCCCGCGTCAGCCCTCACGCGGCTACTCGCCCAGGCGGATGGGCGCGAGCGCTCCACGCGCGGCGGAGCCGACGATGTGGACGCTGCCGATCAGGTGGCGGCACAGGCGCGCGTGGGCGGCGCTGGCTGGGTGGTGTTGGCCCATCTGCCCGCCGGCGAGGCATTCGCCATGCTCGAGCATGCCAAGCAGCGTCAGGTGAAGGGCATCTTTTTTCATATTTGCGTGGCGCTGTTGTTTCTGGTGCCGGTGCTGTACGTGGTGCTGCAGCCCTTGCGCCGCACCGCCAGGCATGCCGATCAGATGACGCGCGGCGAGATCCCTCTGGAGGCGCTGCCGATCATCCACGACGACGAGGTCAGCGACTTGACGGCGGCCTTCAATCGCCTGCTGCACAAGCTCACAGAGAAGTCGGCCGAGCTGACGGTGCAAAAAGAATTGGCCGAAACGGCCGCGCTGGCCAAGTCGCGCTTCCTGGCCGCTGCCAGCCACGACCTGCGTCAGCCGATGCACGCGTTGAGTCTGTATCTGGGCACACTGGCCAGTTTCGATCTGCCGGCCGCGGCCCGGCCAGTACTGACCAGTGTGCGCTATTGTGCGCAGACGATGGACGAGATGTTCCGGGCGTTGCTCGATATTTCCCGGCTCGACGCAAGCACCATGCAAGCTGAGTGTCACACGTTTCCGATTGCCACGCTGCTGCATAAAATCGAGGTCGAGTTCAGCCAGCAGGCGCTCGCCAAGGGGCTGACGTTGCGCGTGGCGCGCTGCGCGGCGTATGTCGTGAGCGACCCGGAGATGCTCGAACGGATACTGCGCAACCTGGTCAGCAACGCGCTGCGCTACACCACCCGGGGCAAGATACTGGTCGGTTGCCGGCGTGTCGGGGGCGCGCTGCAACTGCATGTGTACGATACCGGGATCGGCATCGCGCAGGCCGATCAGCAGGCGATTTTCGAGGAGTTCTACCAGGTCGGCAATCGCGAGCGCGATCGGGCCCAGGGTTTGGGCTTGGGGCTGGCGATCGTGCGCCGGCTGGCGCGCCTGCTCGACGCGCCGCTGACGATGCGTTCGACACCGGCGCGTGGCACGCTGTTTTCCCTGACGCTGGTGCGCGCGACGGTCCCGCAGGAAGGGCCGGCCGGGGCGCCCACCGACGGCGGCATGGCCTTGCGCACCCATGTCGGATGGCTAGTGGCGGTGGTCGATGACGAGCTGATGATCCTCGACGCGACGCGCCTGCTGCTTGAACATTGGGGCTATCAAGTGGTGGCAGCGGCCTCGGGCGCCGAACTGATCGCGCTGTTGGCCGAGAGCGACTGCGTGCCGGACGCGATCGTGTGCGACCATCGACTGCGCGGCGACGAGACGGGCATCGATGTGATTTTCGCACTGCGCAACGAATTCAATTGCGACATTCCGGCCTTGCTGGTCACCGGCGACACGTCGCCCGAGCGCATCAAGGCGATCGAGGCGACCGGCTTGCCGGTCCTGCACAAGCCGATCCAGGACTACGCGCTGCAGCTCGCGTTGAGCGCACTGCTGAACCAGAGCCTGACTGACTGAGCGGCGCCACGTCAGGTCGAAATGCCGTATTTGCGTTGGGTGGCGATGTACTGGTCGCCGAGCACACCCAACAGCGGATGGGCCGCGTCGAGCTTGCCGATGGTGGCGATCAAGCCATGACATTGCTCGGCCAGCGGATGATCCCAGCCCAGTTCGTCGAGTTGCTTGAGGATCGCCGTAATGGTCGCAAACAGCACTTGCAGATTGCCCGGCGCCTTGCGCAGCGCCCCCAGCAGCACCTGAACGGCGCCTTTCAAGTCGCCCGTCTGGGTCTTTTCCACGGCACTGGCCATCAGATCCTGTACCAGTTGCTTGAGCTGGGCGCCCATGCCTTCGGCCAGATCGGGCCGGCCGGCCTTGACGAACACGCCCATCGCCTGGGCGGTCGTGACGCCGCTGTTGGCATCGTTGAGTACGTCAAGCATGATGCTCGACGCTGCCTGGTCGAGATGGTTCGACAGGCAGCTTTTGGCCAGACCGATCTTGAGCTTGCCCGACAGGTGGTTGGGGCCGGCGAGCGCCGCCACGGCCGCGTTCAGCTGGGCCGCCGCGCCGTTCGCATTGCCGTTGGCCTCTTCCAGCGCCGCGGCGGAAATGGCCCGACAGGCGTCCGCACCAGCGACGCCACGCAGAGATTTTTCCAGATCGCGGATGACGCCGCCGGCCTGCGCCATGTCGCCCTTGCGCACCAGCGCCTTGACCAGGTTGACATGATCCTCCGGATCGCGAAACTCGGAATACTTGGCCTTGGCCACCACCAGCTTGAACGAGCGCTCGGCGGCGGCCACA
Organism: Burkholderiales bacterium; assembly: GCA_038207625.1. Lineage (GTDB taxonomy): Bacteria > Pseudomonadota > Gammaproteobacteria > Burkholderiales > Burkholderiaceae_D > JBBQZO01. Next base: position 84,895 of record JBBQZO010000015.1, read on the forward strand.
TCGCCCGCCTCCAGCGCCACTTCGCCCAAGCGGCGCAGGCGGCGCACCATGTGCGGTGAGATGGCGACGGCCTCTTCGAGGGTTTTTTGGGCCAGATCAGGCTGGCCGTTGGCCTCGAAGCAGCGCGCCAGATTGTCGTAGGCGGCCATCAGCTTGGGATTGTCGACGATGAGTTTTTGCAGCGCTGCCTGGGCGTCGTCGTAGCGTTGCTGGGCGAGCAGGGTCTTGGCCAGCCCCAGATGGGCCCAGCCGATCGGCTTGATTGACAAGACGGTCAGGTAGACCTGCTCGGCCTGGTCCAGTTCGTCAAGGCTGGTATGCAGTTCGGCGCGCAGGCGCATGAAATCGGCCGCATAGCGCGGATGACTCTGCTCGCCTGCCTGGCAGTTGCGGATTGCCTCGCGCAGATTGCCCAAGCCGATCTGTTGATAGGTGGGCAGGAAGGCGGTGCGGCGTTCGATCGCGCGCTCGATGCGGCCAGTGAGCACGTCGACCGTGAAAGGTTTGAGAATGTAGTCGGTCGGAGTGAGCTCGGCGGCGCTGACCACTTTGCTGTAGACGCCCTCGGACGTGATCATGATAAAGATAGTCCACAGGCCAATTAGCTTGTGGTGGCGCAGGTCTTCCAGCAGCTGCTGGCCGTCCTGGCCGTCGTTGCCGCTGCCCAGGTCGTATTCGCACAGGATGATGTCGAACGGCTTCTTGCTCAGCTGACGGATCGCCGTGCCGGAGCTGACCGCGTACTCGATCTTGGTGATCGAGGACTGGTTGAGCATATTGTGCAAGCTTCCGCGCATGCCCGGATTGGGATCGACGATCAGGACGGACAGACTACTGTTTTCTTGCATCGGTGTGCTTTCGTGTTCCCGCGACGCGGGTGCTATACAAGGTTATCGGCGCACATCCTGAACTCTTGACGCGCGCTCGGGCAGCAGCGTTGACAGGGCTGCAAGACGTACCCCGGCCGCCTCCATCATCGCCGGGAACTGCGCCGAGCGGAAAAAATCATATTCGACCAGCCGCTGCGCGCTGATCGGGTCGTGCGCGTCAGGCGCGCTACCCGGGTGGCACATCAGCAGCATGCCTGCTTGCGCGTGGCCCAGCCAGCGCGCGAACTGGCCCGCATAGTCGGGCGTGTCAAAACCATACACGCCGCCGAAGCCGACATTGCTGGGAACGCCACGCGCCTTCAGAGTATGCGCCAATGTCGCACCGCCGAGCAATGTGAGTACCCCGGTCTTGACGCCGCGCAGGCCGGGGGCGGGCAGGGTGTTGCGCACCCAGATGGGGGCGCCGGGATAGCGTTGTGCCAATAGATCGAGCACGACGCCGCGCACCTGGGGCAGCTGATGCACATGCTGGTGGCCGTCGATGAAGTCGGGTGCGCGGCCCATCGCCTGCTCAAAGGCGTCGAACTGGCGCGTCAGCGTGGCGTGCAAGGCGTGCTTGTCGAGCCGGCCGGCATAGCAGCGCGCGATCAGACGCGCCAAGCTGATCGGCCCGGCGCCGTAGCTCTCCGTCAGGTTCAGGTGCAGGCCGATGTCGAAGCCGGCGTCGGCGCTGTCCAGTTCGCGCAGGCGCGGGGCGGCCTGGGCCTGCCAGCGCGGCGCGTCGCTCATGCAGCTGACCGCGCTCAGGCGAGCGCTGGCCAGCAGAGTGCAAACGGCATCGTCGACACCCTGGTGCTGGGCGTAGTCGTCCGCGCACAGCGCGATCGCCATGGTGCCGGCCACTACAGCGCGTCCGCGTTGGGCGGCAGGATGCGTCCGTGGTCGAGGTCCTCGGAAATGAGGTACAGCGGGCGATGTTTGACCTCATCGTACACCCGTCCCAGGTACTCGCCCAGGATGCCGATCGACAGCAGTTGTACGCCGGAGAAGAACATCAAGCCGACCGTCAACGTGGCCCAGCCGGGGGTTGGGTTGCCAAACAACAGCGTCTCGATGGCCACGTAGATCGCGTACAGCACCGCCGCCAGCGAGATCGCCGCGCCGATCGCGCTCCAGATGCGCAAAGGCAGCGTGGTGAAGGCGGTCACGCCGGCCAGCGCCAGCTTGCCCAGGCTGCGCAGATTGAAGCTCGATTGGCCGGAGGCGCGTTCCAGCGGCGCGAACGGCAAGGCCACGCTCTTGAATCCCACCCAGGCGTACAAGCCTTTCATGAAGCGGTTGCGCTCGGGCAGCTTGCGCAGCGCCTCGATGACGCGTCGGTCGAGCAGACGAAAATCGCCCGCGTTGCGGGGAATCGTGACGCTCGAATCGGTCTCCATCAGTTTGTAGAAGATGCCGGTGCCCCAGCGTTTGAGCAAGGACTCGTGGCCGCGGTCGGCGATCACGCCGTACACCATGTCATAGCCGGCGCGCCACAGCTGCACCATCTCCGGCAGCAGCGCCAGCGGATGCTGGTAGTCGGCGTCGAGCAGGATCACGGCGTCGCCCTTGGCGTAGTCGATGCCGGCCGACAGCGCTGCCTCTTTGCCGAAATTGCGCGACAGGCTCAGGTAGCGCACCCCGCAGTCCTGCGCCACGGCGGCCACTTCACGTTCGGTCTGATCGCGGCTGCCGTCGTTGACGACGATGATCTCGTAGTGATCGGTCAGCGTCAGCAAGGTCGTTTGCAAGTCGCGCAGGAATTCGGCCACGTGCGCCGCCTCGTTATAGGCCGGCACGACGCAGCTGATACGCACCGGGTCGGGCCGGCCCTGCGGTGCGATGCCGGCGGTGATGGGCGACATCATCATAAATTTCACTTCCTCACACTGTTCGATCGTCAGCGCTGCGCCGGTTTTGCCGCCGCGCGCATGCTGGCACGTTATAATATTCGTCTTTACAGTCGAGCGGCGCATGCACCTTCGCGCGCTGTAAGAGTCGTGATTCTACAGAAAACTTTCGTACCAAAGGCGCAATTGTCCTCGAATTTTCCGCATCCCTCATCCGGCATGCTCGGCGCGTCGCGCCAGCGGCTTCCCCGATCGGTGCTGCGCGGCCTGATTTTCCTGCTGCTGACCCAGTTGCTGGTGTGGACGCTGTTTCCGCTGATCGGGCATCACAGCCCGCCGCTGGACGTGATCGAAATGCACTCCTGGGCCAGCGCGCCGCAGCTGGGCTACTACAAGCATCCGCCTCTGCCTGCCTGGGGTATCTTTCTGAGTGAGAGTCTGTTCGGGCGGCATAGCATCGCCTTGTTCATTCCCAGCGCGCTGTCGGTGGCCTTGTCGACGCTGGCCGTGTGGCCGCTCGCGCTGCGCCTGTTCGGCCCGCGCCGCGCGCTGGTGGCGCTGTTCCTTCAGTCGACCGTGTTCTACTATCACCTGTATGCGCCTGACTACAATCACAATGTGGCGCAGATGCCGTTTTGGGCGTTTAGCGTGAGCGCTTTTTACTTCGCCGTCGCCGACGGGGGCAAGCGCTGGTGGTTCGCGTTCGGCGCCGCGCTGGGCGTGACGGCGCTGAGCAAATACAGTGCAGCCTTCCTGCCGCTGGCATGCGTGGCGCTGCTGGCGTGGGATGCGCAAGCGCGTCGCCATCTGAACCTGGTCAATGTACTGGTGGCCGCGACCGGCTTCTTTCTGCTGTTCGGGCCGCACCTGGCCTGGCTGGTGGCGCACGATTTCGCGCCCATCCACTATCTCAACGAGCGTCTGGGTGAACTGGGCTTGACGGCGTCCTGGTCCGAGCGCTTCGTATCGTACTGGGCGACCCAGGTGGTGGTGCACAGCGTCGTGCTGGGCGTGTGGCTGACGATACGTCTGCGGCCCATGCCGGCCGTTGGCGTGGCGGCGGGCGCCGTGCCGAATCAGCGCCTCAACGATCGCTTCTTGCTCGCGCTCGGCCTGGGGCCGTTTGTCGCCACACTGTTGGTCGGCCTGAGCGGCAGCTATTTGCATCCGATGTGGGGTAGCGCGATGTTCCCTATCAGCGGCCTGCTGGCGGTGCGTGCTCTGGGCCCGCGCGCCGGCCTGTTGGCCACCAAGGGCTGGCGCAATGCCTGGCTGGGTCTGATGCTGCTGCTAGGCGCTATTTACGCGGTCAAGAACACACAAGCCTGGCATACGGTGACGCACCGCTACGCGCGCGCCGCGTTCCCCGGACCCGAACTGGCGCGTAAGGTCGACGCGCTGTGGCGTGCCGAACAACCGGGCCGGCCGCTGCGCACCATAGCCGGCCCCACCTGGGAGGCGGGCGTCAGCAGTTTTTTCAGTGCCTATGACACGCGCGTGCTGCTCGACGGCGATCTGAGCATCACACCATGGATCACGGCCGACGAAATCACGCGCTGCGGGGCGATCGTCGTCTGGGATACCCGGCTGGACGGCCTGGCCCACTTACGCGGGCATTGGCCCACACTCAAAGTGCTGGCCCCGTTGCCGCTTGAGCCGGATCGGGTCGGCACCTTCGAGCGTCTGGGCTATTCGGTGGCGCTGATTGCGCCAGCGCCGGGGGCGGCGATCTGCGCGGCGCGCTAAATGACGGCGTTTTTGGTGAAGCTGTCGATGGTGCAACGCGGTATAATGCGCGTTACAGCAATTTCAGCCAGTCCTCGCCTTTTCTATCTTTAAACCGCAGCCACGCTGCATCAACCATCTTCCAACCATGTTGATACTGCCGGGTTCCAATGCCCTGTCCGTTTTTCGTAGCCAACGCCTGTTAAGCCAACTGCAAGCTGCCGTACCGGCTGTCGCAATGGTGCAGGCGCGCTTCTACCACTTCATCGATGCAGGCACGACGCTGTCGAGCGAGGAGACGTCCCGCCTCGACGCGATGCTGACCTATGGCGAACCGGCCGACGCGGCCGGCGCCGACGGCGTCATGGAGGAGTTTTTCGTCATTCCCCGCTTCGGCACAATTTCGCCGTGGGCCTCGAAGGCGACTGATATCGCGCATAACTGCGGCATGGCGCAGATTCACCGCATTGAGCGCGGCGTCGCTTTTCAGGTGCACCTGAAGGGCGGCATCCTGGGCAGCAGCCTGGGCGCGGCCAAGAAGCTGAGTGAGACCGAGCTGCAGGCCGTTAGCGCGCTGCTGCACGACCGGATGACGGAGACGGTGCTGCGCAGCGCCGACCAGGCCGGCGCGCTGTTCCAGGCGCTCGAAGCGAAGCCGCTTGAGTCGATCGACGTGCTCGGCGCCGGCAAGGCCGCACTGGCCAAAGCCAACACCGACCTGGGTCTGGCGATGTCGGACGACGAGATTGACTATCTGCTGGCGGCATTTACCAGCGCGGCGCGCAACCCGACTGACGTCGAACTGATGATGTTCGCACAGGCCAATAGCGAGCATTGCCGGCACAAGATTTTCAACGCCGACTGGACCATCGACGGCGTGGCGCAGGACAAATCGCTGTTCCAGATGATCAAGAATACCCACCAGTTGCAGCCCAAGGGCACCATCGTGGCCTATAGCGACAACTCGTCGATCATGGCCGGCTTTGAGGTGATGCGCTTTTACCCGCGTGGCGACACGCACGAATACGCCGGCTCGGTGGAACTGACGCACACGCTGATGAAGGTCGAAACGCACAACCACCCGACCGCGATTTCTCCATTTCCGGGCGCCTCCACCGGTGCCGGCGGCGAAATCCGCGACGAGGGCGCGACCGGGCGCGGCGCCAAGCCGAAGGCGGGTCTGACCGGTTTCACCGTGTCGAACCTGATGATTCCCGGCGCCATCCAGCCTTGGGAAAACGCCCATAACGTCACCGCGCCGTTCGCTCAACGCGGTGCCACGCACGCCTACGGCAAGCCCGAGCGCATCGCCTCGGCGCTGCAGATCATGATCGAAGGCCCGCTGGGCGGCGCCGCGTTCAACAACGAATTCGGCCGTCCCGTGCTGGGCGGGTATTTCCGCACCTACGAACAGAACATCGGCCACCAGGTGGCCGGTACGCCCGACGTGGTGGTCGGCTATCACAAGCCGATCATGATCGCCGGCGGGATCGGCAACATCGCCGATCAGCACACCCACAAGAACGACATCCCGGTCGGTAGTCTGCTGGTACAACTGGGCGGCCCTGGCATGCGCATCGGCATGGGCGGCAGCGCCGCCTCGTCGATGGCCACCGGCAGTAATACCGCCGACCTGGACTTTGACTCGGTCCAGCGCGGCAATCCGGAAATGGAACGGCGCGCGCAGGAGGTGATCAACGCTTGCTGGACCATGGGCGCGGACAATCCGATCATCTCGATCCACGACGTGGGCGCGGGCGGACTGTCGAATGCTTTCCCTGAAATCACCAACGACGCCAAGCGCGGCGCGATTTTCGACCTGCGCAAAGTGCCGCTGGAAGAATCGGGCATGGCGCCCAAGGAGATCTGGAGCAACGAGTCGCAGGAACGCTATGTGCTGGCCATCGCCCCAAGCAGTCTGGCGCTGTTTGCCGGGCTGTGTGAGCGTGAACGCTGCCCATTTGCCGCCGTCGGTGTCGCCACCGAAGAGCGCCAGTTGAAGCTGATCGATCCGGAACTGGGCAATTCGCCAGTCGACATGCCGATGGATGTCTTGTTGGGTAAGCCGCCGAAAATGCTGCGCGACGTGCACCACGTGCACAATAGCTTCCCGGCCATCGAGCTGACCGGTTTCGAGCTGGCCGATGTGGCCAAGCGCGTGCTGTTGCTGCCGACGGTGGGCGACAAGTCCTTCCTGATCACGATTGGCGACCGCACCGTGGGCGCGACCAGCGTGCGCGACCAGATGGTCGGACCATGGCAGGTGCCGGTGGCCGATTGCGCCGTCACGGCGATGAGTTTTGAAGGCTATCTGGGCGAAGCGATGGCGATGGGCGAGCGCACGCCGCTGGCCGTGATCAACGCCGCCGCGTCGGGCCGCATGGCCGTCGGCGAGGCGATTACCAACATCGCCGCCGCAAAAATTGCTGACATCAGCGACATCAAACTGTCGGCCAACTGGATGGCCGCCTGCGGCCAGCCGGGCCAGGACGCGGCCCTGTTCGATACCGTCAAGGCAGTCGGCATGGAATTGTGTCCGGCGCTGGGGATCAGCATCCCGGTGGGCAAAGATTCGCTGTCGATGCGCACCACCTGGCGCGAGGCGCAAGAGTCGAAGGCCGTGATGTCACCGGTGTCGCTGATCGTGTCCGCGTTCGCACCCGTCACCGACGTGCGCGCTTCGCTCACGCCCCAGATCAAGACCGACGCTGGCGACAGCGTGATGATCCTGATCGACCTGGGACGCGGCAAGAACCGCCTGGGCGCTTCGGCTCTGGCGTTGGTGACCCAGCAGCTTGGCAACGACACCCCTGACGTCGATTCGGCCGAGGACCTGAAAGGCTTCTTTGCCGCGATCCAGCAACTGAACGCGGACGGCAAACTGCTGGCCTACCATGACCGCTCCGACGGCGGCCTGTATGCGACCTTGTGTGAAATGGCGTTTGCCGGACGCAGTGGCCTGTCGATCAACGTCGACATGCTGACCATGGAAAGTGAGCACGCGGCTGACTGGGGCGACGCCAAGAACTGGGCCGGCCAAGTGGCCGAGCGGCGCAACGATCTGACGCTGCGCGCGCTGTTTTCGGAAGAGCTGGGCGCCGTCATTCAGGTGCGCGCCGATGAAAAATCGCTCGTCATGGATGTGCTGCGCAGCTTCAATCTGGGCGCGTGCAGCCACATCATCGGCAAGCCGAACGAACGCGGCGTGATCGAATTGACCCGCGACGCGAAACTGATTTACACCCAGCCGCGCAGCGCCTTGCATCGTCTGTGGAGCGAAACGAGCTGGCGCATCGCGCGCCTGCGCGACAATCCGCTGTGCGCCGACGCCGAATTCGACCGTCTGCAAGACGAAATGGATCCCGGCATCAGCCCGGTGCTGACGTTCGATCCGAGCGAGAACGTGGCCGCGCCATTCATCGCCACCGGGGTGCGTCCACGCGTGGCGATTCTGCGCGAGCAGGGCGTCAATTCGCAGGTTGAAACGGCGTACGTGATGCACCAGGCCGGCTTTAATGCGATCGACGTGCACATGAGCGATTTGATCGCCGGGCGCGTGCGGTTGGACGACTTTCATGGCGTGATCGCGGTCGGTGGTTTCTCGTACGGCGACGTGCTGGGCGCGGGCGAAGGCTGGGCCAAGACGATCCTGTTCAACGCCAAGCTGGCCGACCAGTTCGCACGCTTTTTTGCGCGCACCGACAGCTTTGGCCTGGGTATCTGCAACGGCTGCCAGATGATGAGCAACCTGAAGGCGATGATCCCTGGCGCGCACGCCTGGCCCAAGTTCACCCGCAACAAGTCGGAGCAATTCGAAGGTCGCTTTGCGATGGTTGAAGTGCTCGACTCGCCATCGGTGTTCTTCCAGGGCATGGCCGGCACCAAAACGGCGATCGCGATCGCCCACGGCGAAGGCTTTGCCGACTTTAGCCAGACCGGCGACATCAACGCCGTCACGCAGGCCTTGCGCTTCGTCGACAACCGCGGTCAGGCCACCGAGGCGTATCCGTTCAACCCGAACGGCTCGCCGCAGGGCATTACCGCCGTCACCACGGAGGACGGTCGTTTCAGCGTGATGATGCCGCACGCCGAACGCGTGTTCCGCTCGGTGCAGCAGTCATGGCACCCCGATGCGTGGGGCGAGGATTCACCATGGATGCGCATGTTCCGCAACGCCCGTAAGTGGGTGGGCTAAGTTAGAAAGAACAGGGCGCCGTCGATGGCGCCCTTTTTTTCTCAGGCGCCGTACGGATCTGCTGACACGCGTCTGCGGCACGCGCGCAGCGCCAACAGGCCGGCCAGCATGAGCGTGAGTGTGGGCGGCGCCGGGACGACAAAGATCGCGTCGGGCGTGGTGGCGAAAGGCATGAGCAGGCCAAGGCCGTCTGCGTTGCCAAACGCGATGCTACCCGGTGCGAAACGCAGTTCGCCCGGACCGGTGCCGATACCGTCAAACGTGATCTGCGCCAACACCAGCTCGAATAGGAGATTGCCGGAGCCATCGTGTTGCAAAGTGCCAAGTGTGCCAGCATCGAGCAGGGAGACTTCGTCCAGGTGCAGCATGCCGGGGATCGACGCGTCGGCCAGCCCCAGCGCGTCAACCAGTGGGTCGCCCAGCATCGTGCCGAATTGTCCGGTGGCGCTGGCCGCAGCATGAAAGTTCAGCACATCGGGATTGAACGCGATGTCGACGCTAAATGCGCCGATCAGATCGCTTGGCGCCGTCAGGATCAGTTGGTAGAAGGTGCTGCCGCCCGGGGCGATCCGGCCCGTTCCAATACGGTCGAGCGACAGTACCGGTATGGCCAGTGCGGGCGCCATTGATATCAGAGCGCTCAGAATGGTGAGCAGATACAGGTAGCGACGCATGAAAGTCTCCGGTTCGGGTTGATGGGGTTGGGGATGGCATGGGCTGCATCATCGGCGCGGCTTGGCAGTTTGTCATCGGCATGGGGCGCCAAGCGGCTGTGAAAACAAGGTCACCAGTTTTCGTGCGTCGGCGATATCGACTTTGCCGTCGCCATTTAGGTCCAGCGCGGGGGCCAGACTCTCGCCCGCGATGGCTTGGCCGCGCACGACCGCCATCAGAATTGCCAAGTCGTCGCGGTCGACGCAATTGTCGCCAGTCAGGTCACCCGGTTCTACGCCAACACTCCACTTCAAGGCCAGGCGCGGCCCGCGCACCGCGCCTGGCAGGGCGTAACGTTCGCCTTCGCGGCTGCCAAACCGCAGGCCACGAAACACGCCACCGGTGACATCCGTGAGCGCCACGCCGTAGTTCGGGCTCGGTGCGACCTTGCTCAGCCAGCTGCGCGCCAAGCTGGTGATATCCCAATCGAAGGTGTCACCGGCGACGTTGCTTTGCTGGTGCACCGTCTGGCTCGATAAAATGGTCGGGTCGAAGGCGGGCGCGGAGCTGTTGTTGGCGGCGTTAGGGGCGCTACTTGTTCCTTGTCCCTCCCAAGCAAGGCCAAAGGCGCTGGCGGGATCGGTCAGGATGGCGGGGGCACCGGGCGGACGTGGACCTTCGTAGCCATTGCCTTCGCCTTTGGGTTCGACCCATGGCGCCAGAATCGCGTGCGCATCCACGCTGTAGACGGAGTCGGGCAAGCCATTGTCGTAACTGTGCAAGGTGGTGTTCAGGGCCGCGCTGGTCAGATTCAGCGACGGTAGCATCGACACGTTAAAGTGTACGAACGCGCGCATCTTATCGGCGTCGCCCTCGGCCTGGCCGTTATCCGCGTGGCCGGTGCCCACTTCGATGAAGTCCTGCATGCCATAGTTGTCGTTGCGCCGGATGGTCAGGTCGGCGCGCACATAGGCGTCGGCGTCGGGCAGCAGTGTCAGTGTTGGTGTGGTTTTTCTTGCGAAAATAATAAATTCATGGCCATCGCTAGCTGGTGGCGGGTTGGCAGTGACCCGGAAAGCGAGCGCGCCATCTTTGACTGCCTGATGAAACAGGTTGAGGGTGTCCGGGCCGAATGTGGTGGGATTGATTCTCACCAAGGGTGCCAACAGCCTGCCCAGCGCGGGAAAGTCGATCACGGTCTCGATGGTGAGCGGCGCGATATCGTTGGCCATGTGCGCTAAGAAGACACCTTGCTCTGAGCTGAACCCGATCGCGTGTTCGGTGGTCTCCATGCCAACTTGGCGCGGTGTCGCGTCAATTGACGGGTAAGCGCCCAGTCGCCCAAACAGCGTGCCGGGCGCACCGGGCACGCTTGTTGCGCTGTTGGCGATGAGTTGAGGCGATCGCCGTCCTGCATAGATTGCACCCATACCGTTAGGAATGAATGGGTCGATCGCATTTTTGAACGCGATCGCGCCCCCAAAGTCGACAGAGGGTGAGCCGAAGTAGCTTGAACTATAGGGGAAATTGTCGATAGTATCGACGTAAGTGTCCCAATTGCCGGGTGTGAGGCCGTCAAATTCACGCCCGTAAATACCGCGCACCGGGGCGCCACGCCATGTGCCTGTTGCCAGAAAGGTTGCAAAGTCACGGCCGAGATTGGTGGCTGTTATGGACGGGTAAGTCCCGAAGCCGGTGAAGTTCTGTAGCCGCAGGTTGCTCAATGAAGAGTCCAGGGCACCGATGACAATCAGTCCGCTGCCGAAATCGCCATAGACGCCTTGTCCAGTACTGTCAGCAAAAACCAGGTGGCCGGACGCCAGCGACGGCGGACCAAAACTGTCAAAGCGGGCTCCGGGGTTACCGGGAATGGCCATGGTGCTGTCCACGACACGGCGCGGCGTCGCGGTGCCGTCGCCAATATAGAGTCCTTGCAGGATGGCTTGTCCGTCCTGCGTCTGACTGCTACTCTCCCCCTTGAAAGCGACTTGGCCTTGGCTAAGTGAAACGTATGGTGCCGGCACCGCGCCGGCCGAGAACACAAATGCGAATTGCTGGTTTGCTGAGCCAGGGATCGGGTCGTTCGCTTTGACGATGGTTTTTGTCGTCCCTCCGATGGTCGACAGATAGACCCCCGTGTCCGACGAGGGGCGGATACTGCCAATGGCGTAGGCGACCTGCAAGGCGCCGCTCACGGGGTCGCGATCAAGCGCCGGGTCGCTAAGCCCCAAGCCCGGCAGCGAGGCGACGATTACATACTCCCACTGGGGCGTATCGGCGGCGCGCGCAGCGTGATTGACAACAAGCACCGCGATGGCGGTGGCAACCATGCTGGAGAGCACACTCGGTAGTGATTTCTTCACGATGGCTCCTTTGCTTGTGCCGTTCGCTGCCGCAACCGATCGGTTCGCGCCGTTCTAGTTGATTCGAGCATTAAGCGTGCCAAGCCATTTAATGCTTATGAATCAAACGATTGGACGCGGCCCGAATGTAAGCCTTAACCAGGGTGTAAGGAATGGCGGCAGGTGCTGCCGCCGGCGCAAGCGTCATTTAGCTTCAGGGACATACTGGGATAAGGCCGACTGCGCACTGCGAGGGGCTCGCCGCGCCCCGTCTACGCGCGCACTGCCCAACCGCCCCCACCATCGATTGACGCAGAAACCGCCAACCCAGCAGGTGGAATAGCGACCGGCAGCAAAGGTCGATATAATCCGTGGGCTCGATGCGGCGCGGACGGGCGTGGTTATTCATGGTTCGAAGTGCCCTCTCTTAAGTAAGCTGCCACGAAGCGGCGGTGCGCCTGTTTGGCTGCACCTTCCATCACGCGCGCACGGCGGACGCGGGGCGCGCGTGGCCGACGAATTGCCACGCCAGTGCCGCCGCGGTGGATGCGCCGATCGCGCCAAGTACCAGCCAGGGTAGACCCGCATGGTCGGCCGCGCGCGCGTGGTCGAGCAGGGCGCCGCCGCTGGTGTAACCAAACAGGCCGCCTAAGGCCAGGCCGATGCGGCTCATGCCAAAGTAGCTGGCGCGCGCGCTTGGGTGTACGCGGCGCGCAAGCAGCGCTTCGCGGGCGGGCTCAACGACCATCGAGCCGATGAAAAAGCTGCCCAGCAAGGCGAACACGGCCACCGTGCCGCGCGTTAGTGCCAGTGCGGCGAGACTGCTGGCCATGACGCCGACGCCAAACACGATGCGCGCCTCTTCACTGGCATGGCGCTCGCCCAGGCGCGCCAGAGGGTAGAGCAGCAGCAGCGCCAACACGGCGTCCATGCCGTACAGCCAGCCGACCGCGCGCGCGCTGCCGGCAACCTGCGTCACCAGTACCGGCAACAACAGCATCAGCTGGACCTGCATCACGTAATAGCCGCTCAAGGTCAGCACCAGCAGCAAGAAAGGACGGTCGTGCAACACGGTGCGCATGGCGCGGAACGCCGACGTGCGCCTGACAGCGACTCGATACGGCGGTAGCAGCAATGCGTTCAGTGCGGCGGCCAGTACGAACACCGCGCAGCCGCCCATCGCAACCCAATAGAAATCGCACGCCAGTAGCGCCGTGCCGACCAAGGCGCCCAGCACGCCGGCAGCGCTTTCCTGCGTCATCATCAGCGCGTAGAACCGGTTGCGCTCGGACGGGCGCGTGAGCTTGACCACCAGCGCGCCGCGAGCCGGCTCGAACAGACTGCCGCCCAGGCCCGACAGAATGCACGAGAGCAGCAACAGCGCCGGCTGGTGCGCATACGCCATCACGGCGAAGCCGGCCGCGCGCAGCAACATGCCCGCCACGATCATCGGTTTCGCGCCGAAGCGGTCCGACAGCGAACCGCTGATCAAGCCCAGTCCTTGTTGGGACAGCTGGCGCAGGCCCAGCGCCAGCCCGACGGCTGCCGCGGCCCAACCCAGTTGCTCGATGAAGTGCAGGCCGATCAAGGGAAACACCAGGTAAAACCCGGCCACCACCAGGCCATTGTCGACCATGAGAAAGCGCCGGCCCAGCCGGCGCGCCTGTTCTATAGCAGCCATATTGCCATTCCTCTGAGTTGACGAATTGCCAGCTTAGCTTCCCTTCAGCTATCATTGAAGCCGGTATCTTGGAATATTTGATATGGGTTTTGATGATGGCTATTGATTTCGACGACCTGTCGCTGCTGATTGATATCGTCGAGTGTGGCAGCTTCAGTCAAGCCGCAGCGCGGCGGCGCTGGTCGCAGCCGCAGGTGAGCGTGCGCATCAGCGCACTGGAACAGCAGCTTGGCGCCCAGTTGTTTCAGCGTCACCGGCGCGGCGCCAGTCCGACCGCCGCCTGCGTGACGTTTCTGCCTGCAGTGCGCGGCGCGCTAGCCGCGCTCGACGCCGGCGTGCAGGCGCTGCAGGGCGCGCCGGCCTTGCCGAAGATGAAGCTGGCCTGTGTGCCCTCGCTCGCCTCGATGGTGTTCGGTCCGATCCTGTTGGCATTGGCCGATGCGCCACTGGAAATTCGCTGTACGACCGATCACTCGCCGATGATCATGGAGAATCTGTTGAACGGTAGCGCGCAGCTGGGCTTTGTGCTGAAGTGTCCACCGATGGCGGGCATCCAGATGGAGTGCATCTGCCGTTCACCGGTCATCGCCGTGGTGCATCACAGTCATCGGCTGGCGCGCGCGGGCGTTGGCAGCCTGGCCGACATTGCTAACGCCCAGTTGGCGCCGCAATTTTGGGGCGAGGGCTGCGACGCGCTGATCAGTCAGTTGCGCGCGCTGCGCAGCGTCAGTAGTCCAATACACGCGATCCAGCCGGCCAGCGCGGCGCTTGAACTGGCACTTGAACATGGATTTCTGACCTTCATGCCGGAGATGGCGGTGCAAAAGCCCTTGCGCGACGGCCAGTTGGTGAAACTGACGCTGCGCGATTTGCCCTTGTGGGAGTGGGAAGTCATGGTGGCCTGGCGCAGTGGCAAGCGGCCCGACGGCGTCAAACAACTGTTGCTCGAGACGGTGCGCGGGATCGCCAAAGGCTGGGTGTGAGCGCCGTCGCCGTGACCGGAAGCCAGGCGCGGCGCGCGACTTTTCTGCGGGCTCCTGAGCGTTGAGGCGTAGTGCTCGTAGCCCGTCAGGAACTGCGCGCCTTAGGGCGGCTGTTTGCTCACTACGAGGGCAAAGGGCGGCGAGGCGAATGTGTCGATTAGCCCGAATTTGTGCGCAAACGCGGCGCGGTATCGGAATCCCCCGATCTTGCCAGCGTCGATTTCGCGTGAATAGTTCTTGAAATGAGTTTCTTGAACCACTACCATGCGGAGCACTGATTTCACCGACTGTTGCCGCTTGCTTGCGATGGCGATCCCGTAGACCGCTGAAGAAAGAATGTTATGTCGTATGCTTATTTGAGCGATGTCGTCAAGGCCGTCACCGGCGTCGATCTGCCGCTGCCGTTCGCCACGTTTGGCCTGTTGGTCGGCATAGCCGTGGTGGCGGGCGGCGCGTGCCTGCGGCGCGAGCTGGAACGGCTGCACCGGGCGGGGCGCATCGGCACTGCGCGCAGCCGCGTCAAGGGCAACGATGGCGTACGGCGCGAGACCGACGTGGCGCCGCAGGAGATCGTCACCGACCTTGCCTTGGTGGTGGTGCTGGTGGGGATCGCCGGCGCGCGCCTGTTTCATATCCTCGAACATACCGAGCAGTTCCTGGCCGATCCGTGGAGCATGATCTTCAACCGGGCCGGCTTGAGCATCTTCGGTGGTCTGATACTGGGCACCCTGGCCGGCCTGATTTGCCTGCGACGCCGGAGGCTGCCCATTCGGCCCATGCTCGACGCGGTCGCCCCGGCCATGATGCTGGGCTATGCGATCGGGCGCATCGGCTGTCAAGTCTCCGGCGACGGCGACTGGGGCATCGGCGCCAACATGGCGCTAAAACCGCTTTGGCTGCCAGACTGGCTATGGGCGCAAACCTACGATCACAATATCTATGGACAGCTGATCGCGCCGCCCGGGGTGTATCCGGCGCCGTTGTATGAAACGCTGATGGGCCTGGGCTGTTTCGCGCTGCTGTGGATGTTGCGCAAACATCCGTTCCAGACCGGCTGGCTGTTCTCGCTATATCTGGTATTGGCAGGCGCAGAGCGCCTGTTGATCGAGCAAATCCGCATCAATCCGGTGCTGGACTTTGGCGCCGTCCATGCCACCCAGGCCGAATTGATTGCCGCGGGTCTGTTGCTGGCCGGAACAGCGGGTATGGCGCTGCTGAGCAGACGTGCGCCGCATGGCGCGCTGCGCGCGCCGATCCTGCCATAGCGCGCTAGTTTGTCATGCCGCATGGGCATGCTGGCGCCAGCGCAGGCGCGAGCGGGCGGCCGGATCGAGCACCACCAGCTCCGAATCGCCGCTTTGCATCGCGCTGGCGGCCAGCGTATGGGCAGTGTGCACCAGGCTCGCGCCCAGCTGATCGAGCGCGCGTTCATCCTTGACAACGCCTAGCCAGACCAGCACGTCGGTGGCGTCGGCCGGTGTGCGCCTGTCCTGCACATCAAGACTGACCAAAATACCCGCCTCGACCAGACCGTGTGAGCGATACGCGGCAAAACAGTGTTCCGCAGCGCGCGCAAACGCGTCCAGTTGCCCCGCCAGCACGGGAAAAATGTGGATCACGACGATGCCTCTGGCGCCGTCGGGCTCGTGTCGCGGATCGACGGCCGGCAGCAAGGACAGCATGCTGTGCGCATGCAAGGGGCGCAACAGCAGCACCTCGGTGTGCTCGACCAACACCGGTTGCCTGGCGCCAGCGAGCGCGCGCGCTGGCGCGGCGTAATAGTCGGTGCTGTTCACGGCGGCACCTGCCTGCAGATCCCGATAGCCGCGCAGCCAGGTGAATTGACTGGCCTTGGCGCGCTCGTAGAGTTGGCCGAAGTCGGTTGCGCCAGCGGGCTCGTCGGCCTGTGATAGGCCCGTGTGCAACTGCTCGGCAAACTGCTCGCGCGCGCCGTCGCGTATGCGCAGACGTTGCAACTGGATCACTCGGTAGTCGTCGCTGTTGGTGGTTTTCATGGCTGCTGTGGTCTCCGCTGGGTTGCATGTCCGATCGGGGCCAGTTTAAAAGCCTAATAGGACACAATTGGCCCTATTAATCTGGTATGTTGATAATATGTATCATCCAACCACACGCGTGTTGGCAGTGCTCGAACTGCTGCAAACCCACGGGCGCCTCAGCGCGGCCGACATGGCCACGCGGTTGGCGGTCGATACGCGCACTGTGCGACGCTATATCGTCACGCTTGAGGAGATCGGCATTCCCATCACCAGCGAGCGCGGCAGGTATGGTGGATATGCGCTGGTGGCCGGCTTCAAGTTGCCGCCGATGATGTTTACCGACGACGAGGCGCTGGCGCTGTCGATCGGACTGCTCGCTGCGCGCAGCCTGGGTTTGTCGGAGGCGGCGCCGGCCGTAGCCAGTGCGCAGGCCAAGCTCGAACGCATCATGCCGGCCAAGTTGCAGCAGCGCATACGCGCCATTGACGAGACGGTGCGGCTCGACCTGGCCGCGCAGATCGTGCCGACCGACAATGCGGCACTGGTCACGCTGTCGGCCGCCGCCCAATCCCAGCAGCGTGTGACGATGCGCTACCGCAGCGCCGACGGCAGTGACAGCGAGCGCGACTTCGATGCCTACGGTCTGGCGTTCAAGGGTGGCTGCTGGTACGTGCTGGGCATGTGCCAGTTGCGCCAGGCGATGCGCTCGTTCCGGCTCGATCGCATCGTGTCGGTGGCGTCCTGCGACACCGGTTTCGTCCGTCCGCCCGGCTTTGACGTGCTGCAGCACTTGAAGCGCGCGATGGCCAGTATGCCGCGTGCGTTCGGCGTCGAAGTTTTGCTCAAGACCGACTTGCGCACCGCGCGCAGCTATCTGTTTGATGCAATCGAACTGTTCGAGCAGACCGCCGACGGCGTGTTGCTACGCACCCAGACCGATCATCTGGACTGGTTTGCCGGCCGACTGGCTGCGCTGCCGTGCGAGTTCGAGGTGCGCACGCCGCCGGCCTTGCGTGAAGCGCTGCTGGCGCAGGCGCAACGGCTGATGCGCATGGTGGCGCCGGTCGGATAGAATGCCGCTCCGATTCGATGACTACGCAAGGATTCCATGTTTCAAAAAACGCTAGCCGGCCTCGCGCTCGGCGGCCTGTTGTTGCTTGCCGAGGCAGCCCAGGCGGGCGGCTGTCCGGCCCACTATGTCGATGGCCGTTTGCCGGAAATTCGCAACCCCAAGCTGGCCAGCGCCACCAGCGAATTGTGCTTTGGGGTGTTTGGCGTCATGCATTCGGGATTGACGCGCACTCCGCTATGGTCGGCCGAACACCTGACGGCAGCCAATCTGGACGCGGCGCATACGCTGTCGCGCGAGAACTCGTTTCATGCCGAGGAGCGCTTGCCGTTCGGTCAGCGCGCCGAGTTGTCCGACTACGCGCATAGTGGCTTCGACCGCGGCCACATGTCGCCCAACGGCGACATGCCGGACCGCGATACCCAGCACGAAAGCTTCACGCTGGCGAATATGGTGCCGCAGGACGGGGACAATAACCGCCACGTGTGGGCCGGCATCGAAGGCGCGGTGCGCAAGCTGGCCATGAAGGAGGGCGGGCTGTACGTGATCACCGGCCCCGCCTTCATTGGCGGCCATTTGCAGAAGGTCGGCAATGTGCTCGTGCCCAGTCATCTGTACAAGGTTGTGTACAGTCCAAAGCAGCATGCGGGCGCCGCCTACTTCATCGAAAATAAGTCGACCGACCAGTATCAGACGCTGAGCGTGGCGGAACTTGAACAGCGCATCGGCATCAACTTGCTACCGTCGCTGTCAGCGCGCCAGAAGGCCGCCAGCCTGGCCTTGCCCGTCATTCAATCGCACAGGAGTAAACAATGAGCACGCCACGACCATTTATCCCGTTTGCCAACGAGTCCGACGTCGTTCAGTTGGGCAACATGATGGTGGAGAACCGGCTCGACCGGATCACGCTCAATGGCGACATCGATCTGACGCTCGACCAGATCGGGCTTGAGCATGCGCGCAGCTTGCAGCGCCTGCTCGGTGCGGTGCTGGCGCGGATGGAGGCGCAGCCACTGCCGGCCCACTTGCCGGCGCCGGACGTCAAGATGGTCGACAATCCGTTCGAGTAAAGCTGCGCGCCGGGCGCGGGTGGGGAGTAAGCGCCCGACCCGGCGCATGACGCTCAGACCAGCTCGGAGGTGGGCGGACTGATGCGGTTGCGCCCCATGTGTTTCGCGCGGTACAGGGCCGCGTCGGCGATGGCCACCAGTTCGCTCGGGTCGGTGTCGGCCGAGGCGATCGCGGTGGCGGCGCCGATGCTGACGGTGACGTGCGGACGGCCGTTGTTGTTGTTCGGCAGTTGCAGCTGTTCGACCCGGCAGCGGATCCGTTCGGCGACGATCGCCGCACCCTTGAGCGACTGATTCGGCAGGATTACGGCGAACTCTTCACCGCCATAGCGCGCCACCAGGTCGTTGGCGCGCATTTCGCCGGCCACCGCGCCGGCGATGCGCTTGAGGCATTCATCGCCGCCCAGATGGCCGTTGGTGTCGTTGTAGAGCTTGAAGTTGTCGACATCAACCATCAGCAGCGACAGTGGTTGGTGTTGGCGCAACGCACGTTGCCATTCGGCCTGCAAGGTGTCGTCGAAGCAGCGCCGGTTGGCCAGCCCGGTCAGGCCATCGCGGGTGGCCAGCTGCTCCAGCGCGATCTGGGCATTTTTCTCATCGGTCATGTCGCGCAGCGTCTCGACGACGGCGATCAGTTTGCCGTCATGGTCGAGGATGGGTCTGGCATCGACGGCCAGGTAACGCCGTCGACCCACCCGTGGCATGTCGCACCAGTTCTCAGCGCACAGGTTACCGCCACCTTCGGTGCGATGGGTGTGCTGGCGGTACAGGTGGCTCAGATCCTCGGTGCGGCCCTGGACGACCAGGTCGGCCAGCGTCGCGCGCGGTTCGTCGTAGAAGCTGCGCCAATGGTCGCTGGTTCCCAGAACTTCGTAGGCGGCCACCCCGGTGAGGCGTTCGCAGGCCCGATTCCAGATGATGACCCGGCACTCGGTGTCGAGCACGAAGGTCGGAATCACCAGCAATTCCATCAGCTTGACGGCGAATCCGTGCTCCTCCTTGTCGGCGGGCGAATAATCCATGAGTTGCTGAATTTTTGTTGTGCTCTTCATGTCCGGTCCTGGTCTGTAAGAATGTCGGGTCTCGCGTAGGAAATTGTCCTTATGAAGTAATTGATTTGAGACAAGTTTTGATTCTCCTACCGTAGCCGGACTGCGCGCTTGACAATGCACAAGAGGTGGTGCGAATCTGATCCCCGCTCATTGCGCCGGCACGACAGCGCAGGCAAGCGGCAGTGCCAACGCCAACCGGGTGCCGGCGCCAGCGGTGCTGTGCAAGGCGAACGTGCCGCCGTGCGCGGCTACGCGCGCGCGCATGCCGGTCAGGCCGCAACCGCAAGGCACGGCCTGCTGCGGCATGCCGATGCCGTCGTCCTGCACCGTCAACGTGATGCGCGTGCGGTCGCGTGTGAAGCGCACATGCACATGGCTCGCTTGGGCATGACGCAGGACGTTGCTCAGCGCCTCCTGCAAGATGCGGAGGATCAGCGCGTCGAGCGCACCGTCGTGACTGTCGTCGAACGCGCTTGCGTCGGCCTCGAGCTGATAGGTGGCAGCGCCCAGGCGTGCGAACTCGTCGAGTTGCCATGTCATGGCCGCGCGCAGGCCTTCTTCAAGGCAGCTCGGGCGCAGATCGTTGATGATTGTGCGCAAGGACCCGATCGTGCGGTCGAGGTTGTTCGAGACCAGTCCCAGTTTTTGGTGGATCTGGGGCAGCACGCCGCTGGTGCTGCCATGCAGCAGTGTCAGATCAATCTTCAATGCCAGCAGGTGCTGCCCCAGGTCGTCATGGATGTCGCGCGCGATGCGGTGCCGTTCGTAGGCCTTGATCTGTTCCTGTTGTGCCACCAGTCGGTTGAGCATGATGCCGGCGTCGGTCAGCTTGCGTTCAGCGGCGCTGCGCAGTTGACGCTCGACGCGCAGGTGGTCGGACAGTTCGGTACGGCGCCGCGCATGGCCTAGTGCCGTCAATGTCAGCAAGCCGGCCAATGCGGCGCTCAAGGCCTGCCACGAGGTCAGGGGGCGCACGCTCAGATAGCCGGTAGTCGCCAGTGCGCTGCCCAGACTGGCAAGAACGCCGAAACGGATAAGGCTGAGATTCATGCTGTCCTTTCCAAGTCGCAATAGGTGTGCTTGGTTGAACTTACAATATTGATGGCTGCGGGCCTTGTTCTTGCGCAAAAGCATTGTGTCGGGACGTCAATTTTCCACTGTGTGGCACCTGCGCGCTGTGGGATTCGGTGCATCCGGATATAATGGAGGGTTGACGATCGGCATTTGTGCTTGCACAGGGCCAGCTACCAGGACACCGTGTGACTTACAGCATCAAAGAGATTTTCTACACCTTGCAAGGCGAGGGGGCGCACGCCGGCCGTCCGGCCGTGTTTTGCCGGTTTTCTGGCTGCAATCTTTGGACCGGACGCGAGAGCGATCGGGCCACGGCGGTGTGCACATTTTGCGACACGGACTTTGTCGGCACGGACGGCGAGCGCGGCGGCAAGTTCGCGCGTGCGGAACTGCTGAGCGCCGAGATCGACAGCCTGTGGCCGGCCAGCTATCGGGCCAGCAAGTACGTCGTTTTTACTGGCGGAGAACCGCTGTTGCAACTCGACGCGGCGTTAATTGACAGCATGCACCGGGCCGGTTTCGAGATCGCCATCGAGACCAACGGTACCTTGCCGGTCCCCGCCGGGGTGGACTGGATCTGCGTCAGCCCCAAGATGGGATCGACGCTGGTGGTGCATAGAGGAAACGAAATCAAGGTCGTCATTCCGCAGACGGGGCAGGATCTGGCCGCCTACGAAGGCTTGGATTTCGCGCACTTCTACGTGCAGGCGATGGACGGCCCGCTGGCTCAACACAACACCCGTCTGGCCATCGAGACCTGCAAGCGCCACCCGAAGTGGAAGCTGAGCCTGCAAACCCATAAACTTTTACAAATTCCATAAGTACGCAATGTTAACGATTACACGCAAGCTCGAATTCGATGCCGGTCACCGCATCCCCGACCACAAAAGCCAGTGCCGCAACCTGCATGGTCACCGCTACACGCTGGAAATCACGCTGACCGGGGCCGTGATTCAGGTCGAAGGCAATTCCGACAATGGCATGATCATGGATTTTTCCGACATCAAGGCGCTCGCCAAGGAACACCTGGTCGACGTGTGGGATCACGCCTTTCTGGTGTATGCCAAAGACACGGTGGTGCATGACTTCCTGGCCACCTTGCCGGGCCACAAGACGGTGGTGATCGATCGCATCCCGACGGTGGAGAACCTGGCCCAGATCGCGTTCGACATTCTGAAGGCGGCCTACAAGGACCGCTACGGCACCGGCTTGCATTTGCACAAGCTGGTGTTGCACGAAACCCCCAACTGCTGGGCAGAGATCACTGATGCCTGATCGCGACTTCATGCAGCTGGCGTTAGAGCAAGCCCAGCGCGCATGGGATCTCGGTGAGGTGCCGGTTGGCGCGGTCGTGGTGCGTGACGGCGTGGTCGTTGCCACCGGCTACAACCAACCGATCGGGCGCCACGATCCGACGGCGCACGCTGAAATCATGGCACTGCGCGGCGCCGCCGAAAAGCTGGGCAATTACCGCCTGCCCGAATGTGAGCTGTATGTGACGTTGGAACCGTGCGTGATGTGCTCTGGCGCGATGCTGCACGCGCGTCTGGCGCGCGTGGTGTACGGCGCCAGCGACCCGAAAACGGGCGCCTGCGGATCGGTGCTGAACCTGTTCGAACAGCCCAGTTTGAATCATCAGACGGCGCTCGAGGGCGGTGTGCTGGCCGACGAGTGCGGCGCCTTGCTCAAACGCTTTTTTGCCGAGCGGCGCAGCGCCAACGCCGCCGCGCGGCGCGCCGCCAATCCGGCGCCGGGCTAGTCCCGCGACCCTTGCGCTGCGCTAGGGCGGCAACTGCTGCGGTGCCCGTGGTGCCGTCAATACCAACTGAGCAGCACTGGTGAATCTTGCGGCGCCGCGTGAATCGGGGCGTGCTCCGGCTTACCGCGCGCGCAAAAAATGGTATGCTCAATCTACCCAACATCGCTGATCGGTGGCCCGCTGGCGCACCGCGGCAACGCCAGGAGAATAGATTGTCACGTCACGCACCACTTGCAAAATCCGATCACGTCGATACCGCGCCCGGGCTGGTCCGTCTTGCCCTTGAAATGCGCGCGCCATGGGAGTTGGGCGTGGCGCTGGCGGCGTTCCCCTTCCTGCGCAGTGCGCCCGATGGTGATGGTCACCCTGTATTGGTATTTCCCGGCCTGGCGGCGGGCGACCTGACCACGGTGGTGATGCGGCGCTTTCTGTCTGATCGTGGTTATTCCGCCTATGCTTGGGAGCAAGGGCTCAATTTTGGTCCACGCCCTGGCGTACTTGAGGCCTGTGTGGAACGCGTCATGCAATTGCACGCCGAGCACGGCTGTCGCGTCAGCCTGGTCGGCTGGAGTCTGGGCGGCGTGTATGCGCGCGAAATCGCCAAGATGCTGCCCGACCATGTGCGCCTGGTGATCTCGCTGGGTTCGCCATTTACCGGCAGTCCCAAGGCCACCAACGCCTGGCGCGTCTACCAGTTGGTTAGCGGCGAAAAGGAGGTCGACGCCGAACGCTTTGCCGCGCTCAAGGAGCCGCCGCGCGTGCCGACCACCTCGATCTTCAGCCGCACCGACGGCGTCGTGGCCTGGCAATGCAGCGTCGAGCAGGAAACGGCCAGCTCCGAAAACATCGAGGTGCACGCCAGCCACGTGGGCATGGGCATGAATCCGACGGCGCTGTATGCGATCGCCGACCGACTGGCCCAGCCCGAGGGCGACTGGCGGCGCTTCGATCATGTGGCCCACACGGGTATCAAAAAACTGCTGTTTCTCGATCCGCAACGCAGTTCGTGGCCGAATCCCTTCTTTGGCTTTTACTAGCGTGGCGCCGTCGGCGCCATTTGCACGCACTCACAAAGGTCAACCATGCAGCATTTGAGCGGACTCGACGCGACATTTCTGCACCTCGAAACGGCGCAGATGCCGATGCACGTGGGCGGCCTGCACCTGCTCGACCTGGCGCCGTCCAAGCATGCCGGATTTGCCGCGGCGGTCAGGTTGCATGTCGCGGCGCGCCGCCATCTGGCTAGCTTGTTTAGCAAGACGCTGGTGCCGATGCCCTTTGCGATCGCTAACCCGGTCTGGGTGGAGCAGGATGACGTCGATCTTGACTATCATATACGCGCGCTGACCCTGCCCAAGCCGGGCACGCCGACGCAACTCGACGCCTGCGTTGCGCGCCTGCACGCCGAGCTGCTCGATCGGGCGCGTCCGCTGTGGGAGTTTTACGTCATCAAGGGCTTGCAAAGCGGGCAGATCGCACTGTACGTCAAACTCCATCATGCGGCGCTGGACGGCCAGGGGGCGATCGCATTGGCGCATGCCTTGCTGGACGTGTCGGCCACGCCGCGCGCCGTCGAGCCACCCACGCGCACGTCAGCCCCCCAAACCGAGCCGCCGATCACGGCCTTGCTTGGCGCCACGCTGCGCGACACCGTCAGTCAGTGTGTAAAACTGGTCAAGGGTGTGCCGACCGCTCTCAAGGTGGCATCCGATTTGCTACGTTCCCGAGAGGGCGGCGACGACGCTGGCGACGCGCGCAATGCAAACTGGTTGACCGAGCTGTCCTTCGCGCCGAAGACGCTGCTCAATGTGACGATTGGCAAGCGGCGCGCGTTCGCGGGGGTCACGCTGCCGCTGGACGAGGCGCAGCGCATCGCGCAGGCATTTGGCGCCACGCTCAACGATGTGGTGCTGGCCTTGGTCAGCGGCGCACTGCGCAATTACCTGATCGCGCATGCCGGCTTGCCGCAACAGACGCTGGTGGCGGCGGTGCCGGTGAGCCTGCGCGCAGCAGGCGACCAGCAACAGAATAATCAGGTCAGCATGATGCTGGTGAAGCTGGCCAGCGACGAGGCCGATCCGGTTGCACGGATCGGCGCGATCATGCAGGCGTCGGCCGGCATGAAGAAGACACTGTCCAGTGTCAAGTCGGTCATGCCGACCGAGTTTCCCAGTCTTGGTCTGCCGTGGCTGATGCGCGCGATGGTGGCGCTGTATGGCCGCGCGCACCTGGCCGAGACGCTGCCGACGATCGCCAATGTGGTGATCTCCAATGTGACCGGCCCGCGGGTGCCTTTGTACCTGGCCGGCGCGCGCATGACGGCCGACTACCCGGTGTCGATCGTCACGCACGGACTGGCGCTGAACGTGACGGTGCAAAGCTATGCCGGCGCGCTCGACATCGGTGTGATCGCCTGCCGACAGACCGTGCCGGACCTGCGCAAATTTGCCGCCTGTGTGCGTGATGCGCACGCCGAATTGATGGCCTGCGCGCCATTCGCCGTGGCAGCGCCCGCACCGAAGCGGCGCGCGCCACGCAGCGCTGCGGCCGGTGTAGGCAAACCCGCGCGGCGCGTCGCGCCAGCGCGCGGGCGCGTGACCGCCTGATCGGAACGAGGACACAATGCCAACGATTGCAGCGAACGGGCTTCAGATCGCTTACGAAACGGCGGGCGACCCGTCGGCCACGCCGGTGTTGTTGATCATGGGGCTGGGCATGCAGCTGACCGCGTGGCCGGCGGCGTTTGTCGAAGGCTTGGTTGAGCAGGGCGCCTACGTGATCCGCTTTGACAACCGCGACAGCGGCCTGTCGAGCAAGCTCGATCATCTGGGCAAGCCGAACCTGGCGCTGGCACTGCTCAAGAAGATGGTGGGCTGGCGCCTCGCCAGCGTGTATACGCTCGACGACATGGCCAACGACGCGCTGGGATTGCTCGATGCGCTGGGCATCGCCAAGGCGCATGTGATCGGCGCCTCGATGGGCGGGATGATCGCGCAATTGCTGGTGGGGCGCCATCCCGAGCGGGCGCTGAGTCTGACGTCGATCATGTCGACCAGCGGACGGCGCTCGCTGCCGGGGCCGAGCCGCGCTGCGACCGCCGCGCTACTCAAACGCCCCCGCGATCCGCGCGACCTCACCGCACAGATCGACGCGATGGTGCACACGATGCGCGTGATCGGCAGCCCGGCCTACCCGACGCCCGAGGTGCGCCTGCGCAGCCAGATCAGCGCCAGTTTTGCGCGCAACGTCTGCCCGGCCGGTGTGCTGCGCCAGATGCTCGCCATTGCGGCCGCGCCGGACCGGGTGGCGCTGCTGCAGTCGATCCGGCTGCCCACGCTGGTCATTCACGGGGCGGACGATCCCTTGGTGCCGCCCGCCTGCGGTATCGACACCGCACAACTGGTGCCCGATGCGACACTGAAGGTGATTGAAGGAATGGGGCACGACTTGCCCGACGCGCTGATCGAGCGCCTGCTTGCCTTGATCGATGTGCATACCCACGGTAAGATGGCGGCGCTCTCCATTTCACTTTATGTCGGACATCCGTGACCTCAAAAAAAATTGGCATTGCCATCGTCGCTCCAGGCGGCTACGCGCCCGATGACGCTGGCGTGACGCGCGCCATCGCCCGCCTCGAAGCACAAGGCTGTACCGTGCATAACTACTACGATGACGCTGCCAAATTTCAGCGCTTCGGCGGCACCGATGCGGCCCGCCTGGCGCAGCTGAACGCCGCTGCGGCCGATCCCGCAGTACAGGTGGTGATGGCGTTGCGCGGCGCGTATGGCGTTAGCCGCTTGATGGCGCACATCGATTTCGATGCAATGGCTGCGAGCGGCAAGATCTTTGTCGGCTATAGCGACATGACCGCATTTCACCTGGGGCTGATGGCGCGCACCGGCGCGGCCAGCTATGCCGGACCGATGATCTGCGACGATTTCACGCGCGAGGAGCCGAATCAGTTCACATTGGATAATTTTTGGCGTTGCCTGCGCGGCCCCACCCACGTGATCCGCACCGACGTCGCTGGCAACCCGGCCTTGGAATGCAGTGGGACGCTGTGGGGCGGCAATCTGGCCATGCTCACCCATCTGGTGGGCACACCCTATTT
This sequence comes from Burkholderiales bacterium, assembly GCA_038207625.1. Taxonomy (GTDB): domain Bacteria; phylum Pseudomonadota; class Gammaproteobacteria; order Burkholderiales; family Burkholderiaceae_D; genus JBBQZO01. The sequence goes on from JBBQZO010000015.1 coordinate 111,326, forward strand.
TCCCGCGATCGACGGCGGCATCTTGTTTGTCGAGGACATCAACGAGCATCCGTACCGGATCGAGCGCATGCTGTTGCAGCTGCTGCACGCAGGCGTGCTGGCGCGCCAGAAGGCGCTGATCCTGGGCGATATTTCCGGTTACCGTCTTGGCGCGCACGACAACGGCTACGATTTCGACGCGATGTTGGCGTATCTGCGCAGCGTGCTGCCGATACCCGTGCTGACGGGCCTGCAGTTCGGCCATGTCCCGACCCGCGTCACGCTGCCGTTTGGCGGACGCGCCCGGCTGGTGTCCGACGCCAGCCATTTCGAGCTGACCATCAGCGACTATCCGACCGTGCCGCATGACTGAGCCGCTGTCGGAGCATAGTTACTATAGCGTGACGTCGAGCGCCGTCGCCTACCGGCCACTGACGGGGCGCGCCGAGGCCGCGATCTGCGTCATCGGCGGCGGGTTCGCCGGACTGGCGACGGCCTTGTCGCTGATGGAGCGCGGCGAGCGCGACGTGGTGCTGCTCGAGGCGGAGGCGATCGGCCACGGCGCGTCGGGACGCAACGGCGGTTTCGTGTTTGGCGGTTTTTCGCTGGGCGAGCGATCGCTGGTCGATACGGTGGGCCTGGACGCCGGCCGCAAACTGTACCAGCTGACACTGGACGCGGTGGCCCAGATCCGGCGCCGCATCGCCCAGTACCGGATCGATTGCGATGCGCGCGACGGCGGCATCTACCTGGCCAACTGGTTCGATGACGACCGCATCCTGGATGCGCAGCAACGCTTCATGCGCGACACCCTGGGCGTGGAGTGGCAGCGTGTGGGGCGCGCGGAATTGGCCGAACGGCTCGCCAGCAAGCGCTATTTCGGCGCGCTGTACGAACAGAACGCCTTCCATTTTCACCCGCTCAAGTATGCCCAGGGGCTGGCGCGCGCCTTGGTGGCCGGCGGCGTGCGGGTGCATGAGCGCAGCAAGGTCAGCCAGATCGCTGCCGATGGCGCCGGCTGGCGCGTCGTCACGCCCGGCGGCGAGGTGCGTGCGCGCGAAGTGGTGATCTGCTGCGGCGGATACATCGAAAAACTGTACCCCAGTCTGGCCAGTGCGATCCTGCCGATCGCGACCTACGTAATGGTGACCGAGCCGCTCGGCGAGCGTCTGGCAACGGCCATGCGCACCGACGCCGCCGTCTACGATACCCGTTTCGCGTTCGACTATTACCGGCCACTGGCCGACAGTCGCATTTTGTGGGGCGGGCGCATTTCCATTCGCGAGCGCAGCGCACAGGACGTGGCCCGCTTGCTGTATCACGACATGCTCAAGGTCTATCCACAACTGGCGGGTACGCGCGTGGAGTACGCGTGGAGCGGCATGATGAGCTATGGCCGCCACAAGATGCCCCAGCTGGGGCGCTTGCCCGAAGGTCTGTGGTATGGCATGGGATTTGGCGGGCACGGAGTAGGGCCGACGACGCTGGCCGGCGAAGTGCTGGCCGGTGCGATGCGTGGTGACGGCATCGAGTTGGCGCGCTTCGCGCCTTGGGGCTTGCCCTCGACCGGCGGGCCGGCCGGTCTGTTGGCAGCCCAGTTGACGTATTGGTATTACGAGCTGCGCGACTGGATGCGCCAGTAGATCTGGCGCGCCAGCGCATCGCGTGCCCACAGCGACCTGGCCGCGGATGAAAAAATGCCGCCCGGCGCGAAGCGGGGCGGCATCAGCTGGCGGCGTGGCCGCCTACATCAGTCCGATCAGGCGCAAGCTTTGCCGGAGCGGCGACGCGCCAGTGCCAGCAGCCCAAGTCCACCCAGCAGCATGGCATAGGTTTCTGGCTCGGGGACCGGCAAGGTCGTGTAGTTGTACGTAATGCTGGCAAGGCCAGACGCGGCGGTGGAAAACTGCGTGATCAGATTGCCGGCGCCGGACGCGTTGGAGCTGCCGATCGCGTCCAGATTGAGCGCAATGCTGCCGCCGCCCGCTGCCGAAAACAACGCGAAATCTGCTCCGCTGACGCTGGAAAACGAATTGGTTCCGTTGCCCACCACAACGCCGGTGGAGCCGCCGGAACCGCCGGCGAAATCGATCGTGCCGTCAAAGCCACTCAGCGCAAACAGGTGTGAGAACACCGGATTGGTGACCACCAGCGTGGAGCCGTCCGGACGGTGCAAGGTCAGCACCGAACCGAGCGCCAGCGTCACGTCGCTGGAACCGGTGTCCAGGCTTTCGGCCCGGCCGAAACCGTTAACGGTGCCGTCGAGCTGAAAATTGATGGACGTTAGTGTGCCCAAAGTGCTGTCGAACATGCCCAGATGAACGGTGTCGTGCCAACTGGTGGTGGTGACTGCTTTGCCTGCCGTGAAGGTGATCGTGTCGGCCTGCGCTGAGCCGATCGCGCCCAACATGGCGGCCATGATGAGTAGTGATTTTTTCAAGAAGACTCCAAAAATGAAGGGATCTGGCAGATGTGCCCCACGCTCCCAAAATGGTGGAAACTGGGCTTGCTTAAATAACACCTCATTATCAAATTGACTTGAAAAGAAAGCAAGCATTGTCTTGATTTGGGTCTAACAAGCTGACGACGATTGCAACATCTTGCTGATCTGCATCAACCTGCCCGCCGATGGTGCGACGGCGCCTGCTGTGCAGAAATGGCGCCTAGCCTGTGTTTCTACAGCGCGCCGCGTGGTAAAATGGTCGGTTAATTAAATCCCCGCACTTAAAGGCAAGACACGTGTTATCGACCGCAAATATTACGATGCAATTTGGCGCCAAGCCATTGTTTGAGAACATCTCCGTCAAATTCGGCGACGGCAACCGTTACGGCCTGATCGGCGCGAACGGCTGTGGCAAATCAACCTTCATGAAAATCCTCGGCGGCGACCTCGATTCGTCGGGCGGTACCGTCATGCTCGACACCAACGAACGCTTGGGCAAGTTGCGTCAGGATCAGTTCGCGTTTGAAGACATGCGCGTGCTCGACGTGGTGATGATGGGTCACACCGAGATGTGGGCCGCGATGACTGAACGCGATGCGATCTACGCCAATCCCGAGGCGACCGACGACGATTACATGCACGCGGCCGAACTCGAAGGCAAGGTCTCCGAGTACGACGGCTACACCGCCGAATCGCGCGCCGGCGAGCTGCTGATGGGGGCCGGCGTGGGCCTGGAGCTGCATCACGGCCCGATGAGCAATGTCTCGCCCGGCTGGAAGCTGCGCGTATTGCTGGCCCAGGCGCTGTTCTCCAATCCGGACATCCTGCTGCTCGACGAGCCAACCAACAACCTCGACATCAATACGATTCGCTGGCTGGAAGACGTGCTCAACGACCGCAACTCGACCATGATCATCATTTCGCATGATCGCCACTTCCTCAATCAGGTCTGCACCCACGTGGCCGACATGGATTATGGGACGCTGAAGATCTATCCGGGCAATTACGACGAGTACATGTTCGCTTCGACCCAGGCGCGCAATCAGCAACTGGCCAACAACGCGAAAGCGAAAGACAAGGTCGCCGAGTTGCAGGAATTCGTGCGCCGTTTCGCGGCCAATAAATCGAAGGCCCGTCAGGCCACGTCGCGCGCCAAGCAGATCGAAAAAATCAAAGTCGACGACATCAAACCTTCCTCGCGCGCCTATCCGTTTGTCCGTTTCGACGGCGAGAAGAAGCTGCACCGTCTGGCCGTTGACGTGCAGGGCATCGCGAAAGCCTACGACCGTCAGCTGTTCAAGAACTTCTCCATCATGGTCGAAGCGGGCGAGCGCATCGCCATCATTGGCGCCAACGGCGTCGGCAAGACCACGCTGCTGCGTTGCATTGGCGGCGATCTGGCCCATTTGCATCCGGACGCTGGCCTGGTCAAGTGGGCCGAGAACGCCAATGTCGGCTACATGCCGCAAGATCCGACCGAGGACTTTGCCGTTGACACCATCCTGACCGACTGGATCGGCCAGTGGACCCAGGAAGGCGACGACGACCAGGCTGTGCGCTCCATCCTTGGACGCCTGCTGTTCGGTGGCGACGACGTTAAGAAATCGGTGCGCGTGCTGTCCGGCGGTGAAAAGGGTCGCATGATGTACGGCAAGCTGATGCTCGGTCGTCACAACGTGCTGCTGATGGATGAGCCGACCAACCACATGGACATGGAATCGATCGAGTCGCTCAACATCGCGCTTGAAAAATATGCCGGCACGCTGATCTTTGTGTCGCACGACCGCGAGTTCGTTTCCTCGCTGGCCACCCGCGTGCTCGAAGTGAAGGAAAACGAAATCGTCGACTTCCGCGGTAACTACGAAGACTACCTGAAGAGCCAGGGCATCGACTAATCACGATTGTCGCGCCAGCCTTGGCCGCGCCGCGCGCGGGCAGGGATGCGCGCGATATGAGATAGTGTCAGCTCCAAGTTTTAGCAAGCGAACAATATGCACATCCTCCCTATCAAGAGCGTCGAGTACGAACACCCGCAAGCGGGACTTAGCTGCACCGCCCAGGCCTGGGCCCGAACTCCGGCCGCACCGTCGCCAGACGAAAAAATCGCCCTCAAGGCCAAGATCAAGCGCCTGCTCAAAGAGCGCGGCGCGGTACTGGTGGCGCATTATTACGTGGACGCCGACCTGCAGGATCTGGCTGAAGAGACCGGCGGTTGCGTGTCCGATTCGCTGGAAATGGCGCGCTTCGGGCGCGATCATCCGGCCCAGACGGTGATCGTGGCGGGCGTGCGCTTCATGGGCGAAACGGCGAAGATTCTGAACCCGGAAAAGACGATCCTGATGCCGGACCTGGACGCAACTTGCTCGCTCGACCTGGGCTGCCCGGCCGACGAGTTTTCCGCGTTTTGCGATGCCCATCCTGATCGCACCGTGGTGGTCTACGCCAATACCAGCGCGCACGTCAAGGCGCGCGCCGACTGGATGGTGACCTCCTCGATCGGGCTCGATATTGTCGCGCACCTGCATGCGCAGGGCAAAAAAATCCTGTGGGCGCCGGACAAGCATCTGGGCTCCTACATCCAACAAAAAACCGGCGCCGACATGCTGCTGTGGCAGGGCTCCTGCCTGGTGCATGACGAGTTCAAAGGCGTCGAACTTGAACTGCTCAAGGCCGACAATCCAAACGCGCTGGTGCTGGTGCATCCCGAGTCGCCGGCCGCCGTGGTGGCGCTGGCCGACGTGGTCGGTTCGACCACCCAACTGATCAACGCGGCCCAGACGATGGCCGCGCAGACCTTCATCGTCGCCACCGACAACGGCATCCTGCACAAGATGCGCGCGGCCGCGCCCGGCAAGACCTTCCTGGTGGCGCCCACGGCCGGTAACAGCGCCACCTGCAAGAGCTGCGCGCATTGCCCGTGGATGGCGATGAACGGGCTGGCCAATCTGGCCGCCGTGCTCGAAAGCGGCGCCAATGAAATTCATGTTGACCCGGCGGTGGGCAAGCAGGCCGTGCGCGCGATCGACCGCATGCTCGATTTCGCGGCCGCGCGCAAGGCCAATCTGCACGTGGGCGCCGATCTGGCAAAAGAAGCTAAACTGTTTTCAGGAGTAGGTCCCGCATGAGTAATTTGCGCAATCCGTTTGCCCATTTCGACGCCACGTTGCAACGCGCGTTCGAATCGAATCTGCTGGCCGCGTTTGTCGAGGATATCGGCAGCGGTGACCTGACCGGCGAACTGGTGCCGTTGGAAGCCGACGCGAATGCGCGCGTGATCGTGCGCGAAGCGGCCGTGCTGTGCGGCGCGCCCTGGTTCGAAGGGGTAATGAAGGCGCTCGACCCGAGCATCGAGATCGACTGGCACTACGCCGAGGGCGAGCTGATGGCCGCCGACAGCGTGGTGTGCGACATCGCCGCGCCGGCGCGCGCCTTGCTCACCGCCGAGCGCAGCGCGCTCAATTTCCTGCAGTTGCTGTCCGGCGTGGCCACCGCCACGCGCGCCTACGTGGATGTGGTGGCCGGCACCAAGGCCGCCATTCTCGACACCCGCAAGACCTTGCCCGGTTTGCGTCAGGCGCAGAAATACGCGGTGCGCGTGGGCGGCGGAAAGAATCAGCGCATGGCCTTGTATGATGGCATCCTGATCAAGGAGAATCACATCGCGGCCGCTGGCGGCGTGTCCGCCGCACTGACGGCAGCGGCCAGCCTGAATGCGGGTGTGAGCGTGCAGGTTGAAGTGGAAACCCTCGCTGAGCTGAATGAGGCGCTCGGCTGTGGCGCCACCTCCATCCTGCTCGATAACTTCACTCTGGCGATGATGCGCGACGCGGTCGCACTGACGGCCGGGCGCGCTTTGCTCGAAGCGTCGGGCGGCGTCAACCTCGACAGCGTGCGCGCGATCGCCGAAACGGGCGTGGACCGCATCTCAATTGGCAGCCTGACCAAGGATGTGCGGGCGACCGACTACTCGCTGCGCATCGTCTGAAGCGACCCTGGCCGGCGCCAGAACTGCGCCGGCAAATTCCCGTTCACCGCCCACAAAAAAAGGTGTAGCATCGTCTTGTAGCCCCAGGGCAATTTCACTGGGGCGCGGCGGAGCGCTGCGCTTCGTTCTGATGGCGATGGTCTGATGGGAGCGGCTAGACGATGAATACATTCCAACGAGGGATTGCGGGTTTGATGCTGAGCGTTCTGGCCGGCGCGGCCAGTTGCGCCGAAAAAAGTGGCGAAGCCGACGCACTGGCCCTGATGAGCAAAGCCCAGGCCTATCTGAAGGATAAAGGATTGGAACAGGCGGTCGCCGAGTTCAATAACCCCGATAGCCCGTTCAACAGCAAGAGCGAGATCAACCGGATCGGTGATCTGTACCTGTACTCGATCGACCCCAAGGGTTTTCAGGTTATACACGGCAAGAATCCGCGCATTCGCGGCACCAACAAGATGGACATGCGCGATCAGGACGGCGTGTATCTGATCCGCGACTTGGCAAAGAAATGCTTTTCTACACCGGAAGGCAAGGGCTGGGTCAATTACCGCTGGCCCAATCCGCTGACCAAGGAGATGGACTCCAAGGCGGGCTACGTGGAGAAGGTGCCAGGTATGGATCTTTGCCTTGGCACCGGTATCTACAAGTAGCGCGCGAGGCGAGCGCATCAAGCGCCACGCGCTTGAATAAAGCGCTCTGCCCGGCCGCGGTTGGTCGGGCAGACGCTATCCTGTGGCCCCTTATTCGCTCACTTCAATGACCCGGTCGTTCAGCGGCTGAACCGGGCGCGCGTTCATGTGGTAGAGCTTTTGAAAACTCGCGATCTGGTCCTTTGACACCTCGACCGGCTCCTTCAATACCTGCCAGCGCACCCCGTCACTGCACGGAGGCGTGGTCAGCGAGCCCATGAACCGGTAGTAGGCGCGATTGGCCGGCAACACGGCGGCCGGATCGAAGGCGCTTAACGCGGTGTGCTGACCTTCTGCCGGCAAACCGGCGAACACCGCTTTCAACGCAGCGTTCTCCTTGCCTTCCTTGAGCAACACAGCCACCACCGACAGTTTCCCGTCGGCGCTCTTGTGGACGAAATGGGCCACCATCGGATAGTTCTTGCCGTTGAACTTTTCCTCGCTGGGCGTGTGGAAGTGGAACTGCAGCAAACTGGCATTCTGGCCATCAACCTTGATGCTGCCGCCCGGCGCCAGATTGACCTGCACCGTGTGGCCGTTGTTGATCACGTCGGCGCTGCCGCTCGGATACATGAACACGATCGGCGCCAGGCTCGCCTTCTTGGCGCGTGCCACGTCGATGTCGATGGGAGACTGTTCGCGGCTGATGGCGCAGCTCTTGTTGGCGTCATCGAGTGCGGCCCAGTGCCCCGCATCGGTGGCGCCCTGGTAGCTCCAGTGCGGCGGGTGCGCGGCCTGATCGTTGGCGCTGGCGCTGTGCAATGCCAAAGCGCACAAGGCGCTCAGCATGGTGCGAGTGGTGTGGTTCATGCGATCCCCATTTCATCATTGAGCGGTTGGCAGCAATACACGTGCAAGCGCAAGTGTATCGCTGACCCTATGCCAAATGGGGGCGCCGGTCAAGCCCGCTCTTTGCGCCTTGGCGGTGTCAGTACGCTGGGCAGCGCCTTGGGCAAGGTGTTCGGATAGTCGCGGCTAAAGTGCAGGCCCCGGCTCTCATGGCGCGACAGGGCGCTGTTGACGATCAGCGAGGCGACATCGACGAGGTTGCGTAATTCCAACAGATCATGCGTGATGCGGAAGTTCCGGTAGTACTCGTCGATCTCTTCCTTGAGCAGGGCGATGCGGTGCTGGGCCCGTTCAAGCCGCTTGGTGGTGCGCACGATGCCCACATAGTTCCACATGAAGCGGCGCAACTCGTCCCAGTTATGCGCGATCACCACTTCTTCGTCGGCATTGGTGACCCGGCTTTCATCCCAGGCCGGCAAGGCTGGCGGTGTGAATTTGTCGAGCGCGGCGATATCGTGCGCGCAGGCGCGCCCGACGACCAGGCATTCGAGCAGGGAATTGCTGGCCAGCCGGTTGGCGCCATGCAGTCCCGTGCAGGCCGTCTCGCCCACCGCGTACAGGCCGGGGATGTCGGTGCGCCCGGCCAGGTCGGTGACCACGCCGCCGCACGTGAAATGCACCGCCGGCACGATCGGGATAGGCTGTTTGGTGATGTCGATGCCCAGCTCGAGGCAGCGCGCATAGATGGTCGGGAAGTGCTCTTTCAGGAATTCGGGACTCTGGTGGCTGATGTCCAGGTGCACGTAATCGAGCCCGCGCTTTTTCATTTCGAAGTCGATCGCGCGCGCCACCACGTCGCGCGGTGCCAGCTCGGCGCGCTCGTCGTGGGCGGGCATGAAGCGCGTGCCGGCGGCGGCGCCCGCTTCCGGTGGCAGTTTCAGCAGCCCCCCTTCGCCGCGGATCGCCTCGGTGATCAGGAAGGACTTCGCGTACGGGTGGTACAAACAGGTCGGATGAAACTGGATAAATTCCATGTTCGAGACGCGGCAGCCGGCGCGCCAGGCCATCGCGATCCCGTCACCGGTGGCGGTGTCGGGATTGGTGGTGTACAGATACACCTTGCCGGCGCCGCCGGTGGCGAGCACCGTGTGGCCGGCCTCGAAGGTGAGGATCTTGCCGTTGCGCTCATCTTGCACATACAGGCCGTAGCAGCGCGGCTGGGCGCCGTACGCGCCTTTGCCGGCCAGCTTGTCGGAGGTGATCACATCGATCGCGCAGTGGTGCTCAAACACGGTGATGTTGGGGTGGGCGCGCACCTTCTCCTCGAGCGTGACCTGGACCGCGTGCCCCGTCGCATCGGCCGCATGGATGATGCGACGCTGGCTGTGGCCGCCTTCCCGGGTCAGGTGAAAGCCCAGCTCGGCGCTGGCGTCGCGCGTGAACGGCACGCCTTGCTCGATGAGCCATTCGATCGCCTCGCGCCCGTGTTCGACGATGAAGCGGGTGGCCGCTTCATCGCACAGACCGGCACCGGCCACCAGCGTGTCGTCGATATGCTGGCCGTGGCTGTCGCCCGAGTCGAGCACGGCGGCAATGCCACCCTGAGCCCAGCTGCTGGCACCGTCTTGCAGCGCACGTTTCGAAATGATCGCCACAGAGCGGGTTTCGGCCAAATGCAGGGCGACCGACAAACCGGCCAGGCCACTGCCAACAATCGCGACATCAAATTTCATGACTATGGAATCAATTATGGTGAGGCATCACTATAGTCTATTTGCCCGGCCCCCGTCACGGACGCTTGCACTGATCCGGCCAACAAGCAATGCGAAGCGGGCAAGGCGCGCGATTGTTGTCGCTCAATACAGGATGAAAAGCGCTCCGGCATCATGCACGAGCCGCTCGTGCATCTGCGGCAGGACGATAGACAGCTCAGGGGGGCGTCGTGATCCGGATCTTCAATCACTACGTGTCGAAAGCGGCGTTCATTCTGCTGCTGCTGGAGATGCTGATGCTGCAGGTCGCGGCCGGGCTGGCGTCGGCCTTCGCGGCTGCCGAGGCACGCGGCGCGGCCGGCATGTATTTGTCGTCGCTGGTGTTTGCGCTGGTGATCGTCTTGTCGATGAGCGCACTGGGCATGTACCAGCACAGTGCCAAGGGTGGCTTGCACACATCGATGCGGCGCATCGCGCCGTCCTTCGTGCTGGCCTTCGTGCTCATGTCGGGCCTGATAGCACTGGTGCCGGCGCTGGGCGTGGGTGCCGCCCAAAGCGCGCTGGTGCTTGCGTTGGGTGCCTGCGGCGTGCTGGCGATTCGCCTGCTGGTGTTCAAATCGGCCGAATCGCCGTTGCTGGAGGCTCGCCTGATCTTCGTCGGTGGCGGGGCGCTGGCATGCGAGTGCCTCGAGCTGGCCGCTAGCAAGCTGGGGTTTCACCAGTTTCACGTGATCGGCTGCGTGCCGATGCCCGATGAGGTGGCGGGCGTGGCGCCAGCTTATCTGCTGCCGGTAGGCGAGTCGCTGCTGGTCATGGCGCAAAAATATGAGGCCAGCGAAATTGTCGTCACCGTCAGCAACCGGCGCAGTAGCGCGTTTCCGGTGCGCCAATTGCTTGAATGCGCGCTGGGCGGCATCCGCGTGATCGACGCCGCCACCTTCTTTGAGCGCGAGGCTTGCCAGATCCGGATCGACTCGCTGCAGCCCAGCTACCTGATTTTCGGCGGCGGTTTCGACCAGAGCGTCCTGCGCGCCAGTTCGAAGCGCATCGTCGACTTGTTGGCGAGCAGCCTGATTAGCGTGCTGACACTGCCGCTGATGTTGCTGTGCGCGCTATGCATTCGCATCGAGGACGGCGGCCCCGTGTTCTACCAGCAAGAGCGCATCGGCAAGGATGGCCACCCGTTCAACGTGCTCAAATTTCGCAGCATGCGCAAGGACGCCGAGAGCGCCGGTGCGCCGGTCTGGGCCAGCGCCAATGATGCGCGCATTACCCGGGTCGGGCGGGTGATCCGCAAGTTGCGCGTCGACGAATTGCCGCAGGTGCTCAATGTGTTCAAGGGCGAAATGAGCTTCGTCGGACCTCGCCCCGAGCGCGCCTATTTTGTCGAGCAACTGAACCGCGAGGTGGCCTACTACAACGTGCGGCACAGCATCAAACCGGGCATCACGGGACTGGCGCAGGTGCGCTATCAATATGGTGCGTCGATCGAGGATGCGGTGCAAAAACTGCAATATGATTTGTACTATGTGAAAAATAACAGCCTGTTCCTCGACCTGTTGATCCTCATCGACACCGTCCAGGTGGTGTTGTTTGGCAAGGGCAGTCGATGATCTCAGCGGCCGCCGGCGCGCTCAGTCATGCCATCGCTGCCTTGGCGTTCTGTGCACTATTGCTGATGCTCATGCTGCGCTGGCGCGACCGCGTACATGTCGTCGCGCTGACGCTGTGTTGCGCCGTCAGCGTCGCATGGGCGGTTGGCGCCGTGCTGTGGCCGAGCTGGGGTGAACTGGTCGAGACGCTGCGCAGCACCGCCTGGAGCGCGCTGTTGCTCATGTTGCTCGCTCCGGCAAGGCGCCGGCTGCTGCAGTTCGCGCTCGTGTTGACGCTGCTGTGCGCAATCAGTATCGCCTTGCCTTCGGCATTGGGCGTGATCGTGGTGCGCTTGATGCTGGCGGTGCTGGGCATGTTGCTGGTCGAGCAACTGTATCGCAACACGGCGCCGCGCGAGCGCTGGGGCATCAAGTTTGCCTGCATGGGTATCGGCGTGTTGTTCGCCTACGATTTTTTCCTGTATAGCGACGCGGCGCTGCTGCGTCACATCAACGACGATATCTGGGCCGCGCGCGGTGTCGTGAACGCGCTGGCGGTTCCCTTGCTGGCGGTGTCGGTGGCGCGCAATCCCCGCTGGAACGGCGCGATGGGGGTGTCGCGCTCGGTCGTTTTCCACTCCGCCGCACTGATCGGGGCCGCCATCTATTTGCTGCTGATGGCGTCGAGCGGCTACTACCTGCGCATGGTGGGGGGCGACTGGGGCCGCGTGATGCAGTTGGCTTTCCTGTTCGGCTCGGCGATCCTGCTGGCCGGCGTGCTGTTTTCCGGTAGCCTGCGCGCGCGCTTAAAAATCAGCATCAGCAAAAATTTCTACAAGGAGCGCTACGATTATCGAGCCGAATGGCTGGGCTTCACGCGTGCCTTGTCGGAGGATGGACCTGGTTTGGCCGAACGTAGCGTGGCAGCGGTGGCCGCCCTGGTGGAGAGTCCCGCCGGAGCGCTGTGGATCGTGCGCGACGGTGGCACGTTCGCGCCGCTGGCCAGCTGGAACATGGCCCAGCCGCAGGACGGGGTCGCACCGCAGGAACCGATCTGCCAATTCCTTGAAACGCGCCAGTGGGTCGTCGATGTACGCGAATGCGTCGCCTATCCGGAACGGTACGCCATGCTAGCGCTGCCGGACTGGCTCGCTGGACTGGCGCATATCTGGCTGCTGGTGCCGCTGATGCTCCATGGTAGGTTGTTCGGCTTCATCGCGTTGACACTGCCGCGTGCGCCGATTCACCTGAACTGGGAGGTGACGGATTTGCTCAAGATTGCCGGCAGCCAGGCTGCCAGTTATCTGGCGCACCGCGAGTCGAGCAATTCGCTGATGGTGGCCCGTCAGTTTGAGTCCTTTAACCGGGTCTCCACCTTCATCGTGCATGACCTGAAGAACCTGGTGTTTCAGCTCTCGCTGCTGCTCAGCAATGCTGACAAACATCGCCACAATCCGGCCTTTCAGGCTGACATGCTGGGAACACTGGAACACTCGGTGTCCAAGATGAAGCAGTTGCTGCAAAAACTGGGGCGCGCGCCCACGCCCGAGCAGGTCGCGCCGCTACGCCTTGATGCGCTGCTGCGCGAGGCGGCGCAGGCCAAGGCCCTGGCCGAGCCGGCACCCGCGCTGGCGTCGCAGCTGCCCGAGTTGACCGTGGCAGCGCACTGGGAGCGGCTGGCGCGGGTGGTCGGCCATCTGCTGCAAAACGCGATCGATGCGAGCCCGCGCGACGGCCAGGTGCGCCTGGCACTGGAGCAGCGTGGCGCCTGTGCGGTGCTGGAGGTAAGCGACAGCGGCTGCGGCATGAGCACGCAATTCCTGCGCGAGCGGCTGTTCAAACCCTTCGAGACGACCAAGCCGAGTGGCATGGGGATCGGTGTGTTTGAGAGCCGCGAATACATCCGCGAACTCGGTGGGCAACTCGAAGTAAGCAGCGTTGAATCGGTCGGCAGCACGTTTCGCGTGATCCTGCCGCTGCATGTGGGTCAGGAGAACGGCGATGAGCAAGCTTAAGTTGTTGGTGATCGAGGACGACGCGGGTCTGCAAAAGCAGTTGCGCTGGAGTTTCGACGCCTATGAGGTGGTGGTGGCGGGCGATCGCGAGGCGGCGCTGGCGCAAGTGCGGCGCCATGCGCCGGCGGTAGTGACGATGGATCTGGGCTTGCCGCCCGACCCGGACGGCGCCAGCGAAGGACTGGCAACCTTGCAACAGATCCTGGCGATGGCCCCTGACACCAAGGTCATCATCCTGTCCGGCAATCAGGAGCGCGTTCACGCGCTCAAGGCGATCGGCATGGGCGCCTACGATTTTCACCAGAAGCCTTTCGAGGCCGACATGCTGGCCCTGGTGGTGCAGCGCGCCTTCTACCTGCATGCGATGCAGCAGGAAAACCGACGCATGCTGCAGATCGAGGCCGATTCACCGCTGGCGGGCATCGTCACGCGTGACCCGGGCATGCTGAAGCTGTGCCGCAATGTCGAGAAAGTGGCGTCCTCGTCGGCCACCGTGATGCTGTTAGGCG
>JBBQZO010000016.1:0-119416 GCA_038207625.1 Burkholderiales bacterium
GCGGCACTCGGCGCGCGACAGTTTGCCAAGCAGCCCGGCCAGCCGGTCTGCGTTCAATTCGCCTTGCGGCAGGTGGATCGCCGCGTGCTGCGTCGCCATCCACTGCGCGTTGTCGCGCTGGTGGCTGGTGGTGGCGCATCAGTCGGGCAAGAAGAACATCGATGCGCTGAACAAGGCGTATGCGTCGGCCGGCGTCGAGGCCACCGTGGTCGACTTCATCGACGACATGGCGGCGGCGTACGCCCAGGCCGACCTGGTGATCTGCCGCGCCGGCGCGATCACCATCTCGGAGCTGACGGCGGCGGGGGTGGCCAGCGTGCTGGTGCCGTTCGTCGCCGCCACCACCAGCCACCAGCGCGACAACGCGCAGTGGATGGCGACTCAGCACGCGGCGATCCACCTGCCGCAAGGCGAATTGAACGCAGCCCGGCTGGCCGGGCTGCTTGGCAAACTGTCGCGCGCCGAGTGCCGCGACATGGCGATCGCATCGCAGGCGGTCGGCAAGCGCGACGCCAACGAGGCGATCGCCGATATTCTCGAAAAACTGGCAGGAATAGAATTGGCAGGAACTACCAAATGAAGCACAAGATCAAGAACATCCATTTCGTCGGCATCGGCGGCAGCGGCATGAGCGGCATCGCCGAAGTGCTGGTCAACCTCGGCTACAAGGTATCGGGCTCGGACCTGGGCAGCAATGCCGCCACCGTGCGGCTCGAAGGCCTGGGCGCCACCGTCATGCTGGGCCACGATGCGGCCAACGTGGTCGGCGCCGACGTCGTCGTCACCTCGACCGCGGTCAACGAAAAGAACCCGGAAGTGATCGCCGCGCGCGCCGCGATGATCCCGATCGTGCCGCGCGCGATCATGCTCGGTGAGCTGATGCGCCTGAAACGCGGCATCGCCATCGCCGGCACCCACGGCAAGACCACCACCACCAGCCTGGTCGCCTCGGTGCTGGCCGAGGGCGGGCTCGATCCTACTTTTGTCATCGGCGGACGCCTCAACAGCGCCGGCGCCAACGCCAAGCTGGGCACCGGCGACTACATCGTCGTCGAGGCGGACGAATCGGATGCGTCGTTCCTGAACCTGGCGCCGATGATCGAAGTGATCACCAACATCGATGCCGATCACATGGAAACCTACGAGCACGACTTCGAAAAGCTGAAGATGGCGTTCGTCCACTTCACGCACCGGCTGCCGTTCTACGGCCGCGCGATGCTGTGCATCGACGACGAGCATGTGCGCTCGATCATCCCGCATATCTCCAAGCCGGTCACCACCTACGGTTTCAGCCCGCTGGCGCAGGTGCGCGCGGTGAACGCCAGCGCGGTCGGCCTGCAGATGCATTTCACCGTCATCCAGGACGGCTATCCGGACACCGAATTCGTGCTCAACCAGCCGGGCATGCACAACGTCGCCAACGCCTGCTCGGCGATTGCGATTGCCCGCGAAATCGGCATCGACGACAGCGCGACCCAGCGCGGCCTGGAAGGTTTCAATGGCGTCGGCCGCCGGTTTACCCGTTACGGCGACATATCGATTCCGGGCGGGGGCAGCTTTTCCCTGGTGGACGACTTCGGCCACCATCCGGTCGAAACCGAGGTCACGCTGGCGGCCGCGCGCGCCGCCTATCCGGGCCGCCGACTGGTGCTGGCGTTCCAGCCGCACCGCTACAGCCGCACGCGCGACCTGTTCGAAGACTTCGTCAAAGTGCTGGCCAAGCCGGACGTGCTGCTGCTGGCCGAAGTCTATCCGGCTGGCGAAGCGCCCATCGTGGCCGCCGACGGACGCGCGCTGGCGCATGCGCTGCGCGTGGGCGGCAAGATCGAACCGATCTTTGTCGAGGCAATAGCCGATATGCCATCGGCCATCATGAACGTGGTGCGCGACGGCGACGTCGTGCTGACGATGGGAGCCGGCTCGATCAGCGCGGTTCCCGGCAAACTGACCAATATTCCAAAGGCCTGACGTGAGCGCATTTTCCATTCCAGACGCAGCATCCTTCGGCAAGGTCGGCGTGCTGTTCGGCGGCCGCTCGGCCGAGCGCGACGTGTCGATCATGTCCGGCGAGGGCGTGTTGAACGCTTTGCAAAGCGTCGGCATCGACGCGCACGGCTTCGACACGGGCACAGCGACGTTGGCCGAACTGGCCGCGCAAAACTTTGACCGCGTGTTCATCGCGCTGCACGGACGCTTCGGCGAAGACGGCACCTTGCAAGGCGCGCTCGAGCAGATGGGCATCGCCTACACCGGCAGCGGCGTGATGGCCAGCGCGATTTGCATGGACAAGATCTACACCAAGATGATCTGGCTGACGCACGACCTGCCAACGCCGAAATACGCGTCGCTCACCGGGGCGTCCGACCTCGACAAGGTGGCGCTCGAGCTGGGCTTGCCATTGATCGTCAAGCCGCCGCTGGAAGGCTCGTCAATCGGCATCACCAAAGTGGAAGCGGCCGACCAGCTGAAAGCGGCCTACGAGCTGGCAGCGAGCTTCGACGCGGTCGTGCTGGCCGAGGAATTTGTCACCGGTCGCGAGTTTACCGTTGCCGTGCTGGGACAGGGCGCCAGCGCGCGCGCGTTGCCGGTGGTGGAAATTGTCGCCGCGGCTGGCAAGTACGACTACCAGAACAAGTATTTCACCGATACGACCAAGTACTACTGCCCGGCCGAGCTGGACCCGGCGATCAGCGCGGAGATGGCGCGCATTGCGCTGGACGCCTACCGCGCGCTCGGTTGCGAAGGCTGGGGCCGGGTCGATGTGCTGCTGCGCGAGCACGATCAGAAACCGTTCCTGCTTGAGGCGAACACCTCGCCGGGCATGACGACCCATTCGCTGGTGCCCATGGCGGCGCGCGCGGTCGGTATCAGTTATGAACAATTGTGTGTGGAGATCTTGCGCTCGGCGCGTCTGAAGATGTCCAAGGGACAGGGTTAAAGAGGGATGTGGCATGACGTTCGAGCCTTGAATGCCAGCGCCGGCGCGGTGTTCGCGCTGGTGATCCTGGCGCTGCTGGGCTCTGGCGTGTGGTGGGTGTCGCAGCGACCGATGTTTACGCTGCGCACCATCCGCATCGAGAGCATGGACGAAGTGGAATTGAAGCATGTGAATCACCTGACGCTGCGCAGTGGTTCGCTGGGCAAGATCAAGGGTAATTTTTTCACCACCAACCTTGAGCAGGTGCGTTTGAGTTTTGAATCGGTACCGTGGGTGCGCCGCGCGACGGTGCGGCGCGAGTGGCCCGACCAGCTGATCGTCACGCTGGAAGAGCACGAGGCGCTGGGCACCTGGGGCGAGGATGGGCGGCTGTTGTCGGTCAAGGGCGATGTGTTTACCGCCAATACGGCCGAGGCGGACGAGGATCACGCGCTGCCGATGTTCAGCGGCCCGGAAGGCAGTGAGAAGGAAGTGATGTTGCGCTTTGGCGAGCTGCGCACCGCGTTCGAGAAGGTCAAGTTGGCGCCGGAAGCGCTGGCCCTGTCGAGCCGCTATGCGTGGACCGTGCGGCTGAGTAACGGCACCAGCGTGGCGCTGGGGCGCGAGCAGGACAAGACGACACTGCGCACGCGGGTCGACCGGCTGGTGGGAATTTATCCGCAGCTGGCCAGCCGGCTGGAGCAGGGGATACAGACGATAGACATGCGTTACCCGAACGGGCTGGCCTTGAGTGCAGCCGGACTGAAGATTGCGCCGGAAGGCAAACCGGTCCAAGTAGTGAAGAAAAAGAGCGTTTCAACCCGTAAGACAGCGCATAACCAGTAGGCGACAAGAAATGACAAAAGACGCGAAAAACCTGATCGTCGGACTCGATATCGGCACCTCGAAAGTGGTGGCGGTCGTGGCCGAAGTGATGCCCGACGGCCGCCATGAGGTGATCGGGCTCGGTCAGCACGAATCGAAAGGCCTGAAAAAAGGCGTGGTGGTCAATATCGAAGCGACCGTCGAGACGATTCAACGCGCGCTGGAAGAAGCCGAGCTGATGGCCGACTGCAAGATCCGCAATGTGTACGCGGGCATCGCCGGCAGCCATATCCGCAGCTTCAACTCGTCCGGCATGGTGGCCATCAAGGACAAGGAAGTGACCGCTACCGACGTAGCACGCGTGATTGAGACGGCCAAGGCAGTCAACATCCCGACCGACCAGCAGCTGCTGCATACGGTGCCGCAGGAATTCATCGTCGACAGCCAGGAAGACGTGCGCGAGCCGATCGGCATGAGCGGCATCCGCCTCGAAGTGCGCGTGCACATCGTCACCGGCGCCGTGTCGGCGGTGCAGAACATCGTCAAGTGCGTGCGCCGCTGCGGTCTGGAAGTGTCCGACCTGATTTTGCAGCCGATGGCCTCGGCCGACGCCGTGCTGACGGCCGACGAGAAGGAGCTGGGCGTGGTGTTGATCGACATCGGCGGGGGCACGACCGACATCGCCGTGTTCTCGGACGGCGCGATCCGCCACACCGCCGTGATCCCGATCGCCGGCGACCAGATCACCAACGACATCGCAATGGCGCTGCGCACACCGACCTCGGAAGCGGAAGAAATCAAAATCCGCTATGGTGTGGCGAAACAAGTGCTGGCCGATCCGGGCGAACACCTGGAAGTGCCGGGCCTGGGCGACCGCGGTCCGCGCACGTTGTCGCGCCAGGCGCTGGCGGCGGTGATCGAGCCGCGCGTCGAAGAACTGTTTGCGATGGTGCATCAGGTGGTGCGCGAGTCGGGCTACGAGGGCGTGCTGTCGTCGGGCATCGTGCTCACGGGCGGCACGGCGATCATGCCGGGCATGGTCGAAATGGCCGAAGACATATTCTTGAAACCGGCGCGCCTGGGCACGCCGGATTACCGTGGCCAGCTGGCCGACGTGGTGCGCAGCCCGCGCTACGCGACCGTGCTCGGCTTGCTGTTGGAAGCGAAAAAGCAGTATCTGCGCGGGCATATCGTCACGCGCCAGGATGGGTCGGTGAAGGCGGTGATGCAGCGTATGAAGGAATGGTTTTTAGGTAATTTCTAGGCAGTCGATTCGGGCAGTCGCAGCACACACATTTAAATTTGAATTTAACCGCAGTTTTCAATCTCCAGTTCTCCTACAACTATGAGGCTTGGCGCTTGGAAACGGCACTTGATTAGGAGCTCATTATGGAGTTTGATATGGTCGATAACGCAGCATTGGGTACCGTCATCAAGGTCGTCGGTGTCGGCGGTGCCGGTGGCAATGCAGTACAGCACATGATTAACAAGGGTATGCAGGGCGTCGAGTTCATCGCCGCCAATACCGACGCGCAGGCACTGGCCTCGTCGTCGGCGCATAACGTGATCCAGATCGGTGAGACCGGTCTGGGTGCTGGCATGAAGCCGCTGGTCGGGCGTCAGCTGGCCGAGGAATCGCGCACCCGCATCGAAGATGCGTTGCGTGGCGCGCACATGGTGTTCATCGCCGCCGGCATGGGCGGCGGCACCGGCACGGGCGCGGCGCCAATCGTGGCCGAAATCGCCAAATCGATGGGCGCGCTGACGGTGGCCGTGGTGTCGAAGCCGTTCTCGTACGAAGGCCAGAAGTGCATGGACATCGCCGAGGCGGGGCTGGAAGAATTGTCGCAGCACGTCGATTCCCTGATCATCATCCTCAATGAAAAACTGGAAGATATCTACGAAGACGAAACCATGATCGAGTGGATGCAGCACGCCGATGATGTGCTCAACAATGCCGTCGCCGGTATTGCCGAGATCATCAACGTGCCTGGCCATATCAACGTCGACTTCAACGACGTGAAAACCATCATGGGCGAGCAGGGCAAGGCGATGATGGGCACCGCCACCGCGTCGGGCGTCGATCGCGCGCGCATCGCCGCCGAGCAGGCAGTTGCCTCGCCGCTGTTGGATGGTATCGACCTGTCCGGCGCGCGCGGCGTGCTGGTCAACGTCACCGCCAGCCGCAGCCTGAAAGGTAAGGAAATCAAGGAAGTCATGACGGCCGTGCGCGCGTTTGCCGCTCCCGACGCATCGATCGCGCAAGGTATCGCGTACGACGATTCGATGGGCGACGATATCCGCGTGACGGTGGTCGCGACCGGTCTGGGCAAAGCCAAGAAACTGGTGCAACTGGTGCAAACGCCGATGCTGCGCACCGGCACCCACAACGGCCCGATGATGACCACCACCACCGCTGCAATGGGCGGCATGAATGTGTCGGCAGGCGTGACGATGGGCGGCGTGTCGCACGCCGCTGAAGGCATGAAGGCGCCGGCCGTATGGCGTCGCGAGCAAGCGTCCGAGCAGGTCGCGGCGATGAAAAACAACGGCGTCGAAACCTACGATATTCCGGCGTTTTTGCGCAAGCAAGCCGACTAAATCGTGGTGACAGCACGCGTCCAAGCGGCGCGTGCAACAGCGGGGCGGTGTGGGGGCAGAATAATTTTCGCAAAATGTCGCGAAAAAAACGCTGCCCTCACACCGTCCCGCTGTCACGTCCAGGCTGTGAAAAGCCGCCGCGCGCTGCAAGCTCAATCAGCTTCAGGCATACTATGCGCACACCTGTCGAGGCATGCTGCGCCGCGCGCGGCATTTTTCACTTTCCAACCAGATAAAGGAGTCTCTCATGACCATCAAAATCGGCGATACCCTGCCAGCAGGCCAATTGGCCGAATTCATCGAAGTCGAATCGGCCGGCTGCGCGCTGGGCCCGAACACCTTCAACATCGCCGACCTGACCAAAGGCAAAACGATCGCGATCTTCGGCCTGCCAGGCGCCTACACCCCGACCTGCTCCGCACAACACGTGCCAGGTTACGTGAAAAACGCAGCGGCCCTGAAAGCGGCCGGCGTCGACGAAATCTGGTGCATCTCGGTCAATGACGCCTTCGTCATGGGCGCCTGGGGCCGCGATCAAAAATCGACTGGCATCGTGCGCATGATGGCTGACGGCAACGCCGCCGTTTCCAAGGCCTTCGGCCTGGACGCCGACTTCAGCAAGTTCGGCATGGGCACCCGCTCGCAGCGCTACTCGATGCTGGTCGTTGACGGCGTCGTCAAGCAACTGAACGTCGAGCAAGGCGGCGCCTTCGAAGTGTCGAACGCCGAAACGCTGCTCAAGCAAATCGCTTAAGCAGCGCTGACGCTGCTTGAAAACGGCGCTGCGGCGCCGTTTTTCGTTGTTACCCGATGCGCACCACACACTGTGAAGATCAGCCAGCAGTGGCCGAACCAGCCCAACGGCAAGTCGCTCACGCCCACCTGACAACCGGAGTTTTTCTGACCGCACAATCGAACAAACGGCGCAGTCTGTACGCGATGCTCTTCGCGGTGGCCGTGTTTGCGCTGATGGACACGGCCATGAAGCTGCTGTCGGCCCACTACCCGGCCACCCATGTGGCAAGCTTGCGCGCGCTGGCCTCGCTGCCGCTGGTGTGCGCCTACGTCGGCTGGCGCGGTGCGTTTCCCACGCTGTTCAAGGTGCGCTGGTCGCTGCACCTGCTGCGCGGCGCGCTCGGGGTGGCGATGTTGTCGCTGTTTGCGTTTGCGCTGCAAAAGCTGTCGCTGGCCGAGGCCTACACCATCTTCTTCATCGCGCCGGCGCTGATTGCGGCGCTGTCGGTGCTGTTTCTGAAGGAGCACGTGAACACGGCGCGCTGGGTGGCGATCGGCACCGGCCTGCTCGGTGTGGTGGTGGCGCTGCGCCCCAGCGGTGGCGGTTTTCTCACGCTGGGCGGCCTGGCCGTGCTGGGCGCGGCGGTCATGTACGCGGTGTCGGCCATTTCCGGACGCATTCTGAGCCGCACCGACCGCAGCGAGCACATGGTGTTCTGGCTGATGCTGATGATGGCAGCCGGCGCCGGCATCATCGCCGCGCCTCACTGGGTCAGCATCCGCCCGCAGGACTATTTGCTGCTGTGCGGGCTGGCCGTCAGCGGCTTTCTGGGCCAGCTGGCCATCACCGAGGCATTCCGCTTGGGCGAGGCGTCCAGCGTGGCGCCGTTCGAGTATTCGGCGCTGGCCTGGGGTGTGGTGCTGGACTGGGTACTGTGGCACACGCTGCCCGACCGCTACACGCTGCTGGGCGCGGCCATCATCATCGCCAGCGGCGTGTATCTGATCCGCCACGAAACGGTGCACGTCGAAGCCGAGCATCCGTGAGCGCCGCCCTGGCCTGGTCTGCACCGGCGCGCCCGCGTACGGCGCCGCTGTTGCCTTGATATAATCGCCGGATGCTAAAACAAAGAACGCTCAAACAAATGGTGCGCACCACCGGCGTCGGTCTGCACTCCGGCACCAAGGTGACGCTGACGCTGCGCCCTGCGCCGGTTGACAGCGGCATCGTGTTCCGCCGCGTCGACCTGAACCCCATCGTCGAGTTTCCCGCCAACGCGCACGCGGTGGGCGACACGCGCATGGCCTCGGTGCTGGTCAAGGACGGCGCGCGCGTGTCCACCGTCGAGCACCTGATGTCGGCCTGCGCCGGCCTGGGCATCGACAATCTGGTGGTCGAGGTCAGCGCTGAAGAGATCCCCATCATGGACGGCTCGGCCTCGTCGTTTGTGTTCTTGTTACAACAGGCCGGCGTGCAGGAGCAGGGCGCGGCCAAGAAATTCATCCGCGTGCTGCGCGAAGTCGAGGTTCGGCACGGCAGCGGCGCAAGCGAAAAGTGGGCCACGCTGTCGCCCTACGACGGCTTCCGGCTCGATTTTTTCATCGAATTTAATCATCCGGCGGTCGATGGCACGACCCAGCGCGCCACCGTCGACTTCGGCGACGTCTCGTATGTGCATGACGTGGCACGCGCGCGCACCTTCGGCTTCATGCAGGACGTGGAAAGCTTGCGCGGCATGGGCCTGGCGCGTGGCGGCTCGCTGGAAAACGCGATCGTCATGGACGAGTACCGCATTCTCAATTCGGACGGCTTGCGCTACGAGGACGAATTCGTGCGCCACAAGATTTTAGACGCGATCGGTGACCTGTACCTGGTCGGCCACCCGCTGCTGGCCTGCTACAAGGCGCACAAGTCGGGCCATGCGCTCAACAACGAACTGCTGCGCGCGCTGCTGGCCCAGCCGGACGCTTACGAAATTGTCGCCTTCGACGACAGCGTGCACGCGCCGGCGTCGTATTTGCGCCAGATGGACCGTGAGTGGGCGCTCACATGACGGGCTTTGCGGCTTAACCGTCGTCGCTGTTGCGCGACGCCCGCGAGGGCGGCGCGGCGCCGGGAATAGTGATTTCGATGAGCCCGGCGAGGTGCTTAATCCACAGCAAGAGCAAGCACAACCAGAGTCCATACAGGCTAACCGCCACCACCAAATAGCGTTCTGTGCTGGGCTGCGCCAGTTTTTCCGTGACTCTGGACGCGTACTGGGCGTTGGCATACGAGGCGCCGATCAGGAAGGTTGCCGTAATCAGCGCGAACTGGACGAAGTTCAGCTTGTGCTGTTCTTCGGCCGACTCACTACGTACCCATGTGTACATTAAGAACGTGACAATCTGCGCCAGACAGGCATCGTAGTTGGCCCAGAATGCGAGCGAATCCTGCTGTGTTTCCCTGGCCGTAATCACAAACGTCAGCAAGGCGCTGGAAATGCTGAAACTGCGTGCGAAGCGTAACTGGTCTTCGCCCTCGCCAGGCTCGAAGACGGTGACGTATTTGAACGACAAGACGGCCGACAGGGCAAGGACGGCGAACACGGGCAACGACACCCAGAACCAGTTGACCTTTTCGAGCCGTTCGCACGTCAAGATCAAGGCGATCGTCCCAAATGCGATGACCGAATAGAACGGTGACTTGGTCGGGCTGAAATAGCTCAGAATCGTCGACGCGAACGATGTGGCTGGACCAACGAACGCGAATGACATGCGACCTCCAGAAATCCCCGGGCGCGCACCAGGCCGCGCATTGGGTCTCGCCCAAACCATCCGTTTAGTCCGACCGAGCCACTGTCGTCCAGCAGCCGGGCGGACCGAACCGCAGCCGATCCTTGCGACGCAAGCGGCGTGCGCGCTGGAGAGCAATACCGTGATTTAACGTTAGCGTCATGGCGGCGCGCCGGTTTGTCGCAGATCAGAGCTTGTCGCCGCGTTGCCGGGCTGCGGCTTGTCTGACGCCGCCGCCGGCGCCTTAGCGGCGCCGGTTGGCCATCGCGCGCACGGCCGCGATCAAGGCCTGGTTCTGCGCCGTCGCCTCGAGCGTGTCGCCCAGTTCGGCGAAGGCCGACACGGCCCGCTCGGGCAGCACCAGTTGGTGGGTATGCACCACCGGCGGGATGCTCTTGCCAACTTGCACCTTGAGCCGGATCGTCGTCACTTGCCAGCCACGCTGCTGCAGCGCAGCTTGCAACTTGGGCACTTGTTGCTTGAGCTTGGCGGCGACCGCCGAGCTGGGCGTGGCCAGCACCAGTTCGCCGTCCTGGAACTGCAAGATCTCGACACTGTTGAACATGGCCGGCAGCGCGGCCGCGCAATCGGTTTGCAGCGAGGCCATCCGCATCGCGGTGGGCAGCAAGCTGGCCATGCGCTCGTTGGCGCGCAGGAAGTCGGTGGCCCCTAACGCGGGAGCGCGGGTACGGGTGCCGAAAATGTGCATGGGACGGATGTTGCCTTGCCGGGAAGAAGAAAATTGCATGTGTTGGCACGATAGCACACAGCGGCCCGGCCGGTGGCGCCAGCCCGCGTGAATCTTGCTGGGCGGGCATATTTGATAAGATTCTTTGGGGCCGCTACTTGTGTTCTGCACCAATATCCCCAATCTAGGCCCCATCGCATGATAAAATCACCCTCTTTTTGCCATGGTCGGGCTCGATGGGATATCAAAATGATATCAATGAGCCTTTTTTTTTGCGGCGTTTTTTCAAGAATTCAAGCATGTCATTACTGACCCAGATTTTCGGTAGCCGCAACCAGCGGCTGCTCAAGCAATACCAAAAGACCATCCGCGAGATCAATGCGCTCGAGCCGACCATCGAAAAACTGACGGACGCTCAGCTGCAAGCGAAGACGCCGGAATTCAAGGAACGCGTGGCCAAGGGCGAAACGCTCGACGCGCTGCTGCCGGAAGCGTTTGCGGTATGCCGCGAAGCGAGCCGGCGCGTGCTCAAGATGCGCCATTTCGACGTGCAAATGATCGGCGGCATGGTTCTGCACTATGGCAAGATCGCCGAGATGGGCACGGGTGAGGGCAAGACGCTGATGGCGACGCTGCCCTCGTACCTGAATGCGCTGTCCGGCAAGGGCGTGCACGTGGTGACGGTCAATGACTACCTGGCACAGCGCGACGCCGAATGGATGGGGCGCCTGTACAGCTGGTTGGGTTTGAGCTCGGGCGTGAATCTGGGGCAGATGGAGCATGACGCCAAGCAGGTCGCCTACGCGGCCGACATCACCTACGGCACCAACAACGAATTCGGTTTCGACTACCTGCGCGACAACATGGTGTACGAGGCGCGCGACCGGGTGCAGCGCGTGCTCAACTTCGCCGTCGTCGATGAAGTCGATTCGATCCTGATCGATGAGGCGCGTACGCCGTTGATCATTTCCGGTCAGGCAGAGAACCACACCGATCTGTACCACAAGATCAACACTTTGCCGGGTCGGCTGACGCTGCAAGTGGGCGAAGAGACGCCGGACGGCAAGGGCCATATCGAAGTGCCGGGCGACTACACCCGGGACGAGAAATCGCACCAGGTGCTGCTGACCGAAGCGGGCCACGAAAAGGCCGAGGCGATCCTCACCGAGATGGGCTTGCTGCCGCCGGGCGCCTCGCTGTATGACGCGGCCAACATCACGCTGATCCACCACCTGTACGCGGCGCTGCGCGCGCACGCGCTGTACTTCAAGGATCAGCACTACGTGGTGCAGAACAATGAAGTGGTGATCGTCGATGAATTCACCGGCCGACTGATGACGGGTCGGCGCTGGTCGGACGGCCTGCACCAGGCGGTCGAAGCGAAGGAAGGCGTCAAGATCCAGAACGAGAACCAGACGCTGGCCTCGATCACGTTCCAGAACTACTTCCGCATGTACAACCGTTTGTCGGGCATGACCGGCACGGCCGACACCGAAGCCTACGAATTCCAGGAAATCTACGGCCTGGAAACGGTGGTCATTCCACCGAACCGTCCGTCGGCCCGCAAGGATCGCCAGGATCAGGTCTACAAGTCGTCCGACGAGAAATACAACGCGATGTTGATCGACATCCGCGACTGCTACGAGCGCGGCCAGCCGGTGCTCGTTGGCACCACCTCGATCGAGAACTCGGAGCTGTTGTCGGGCATCCTGACCAAGGCCAAGCTCGAGCACAATGTGCTCAACGCCAAGCAGCATGCACGCGAGGCGGAAATCATCGCCCAGGCAGGTCGCCCGAAGATGATCACGATCGCCACCAACATGGCCGGTCGCGGTACCGACATCGTCCTTGGCGGTAACGTCGAGAAACAGATCCAGATCATCGAAGCCAATCCCGACTTGTCGGACCAGGACAAGGCCGCGCAGGCGGACAAGCTGCGCAGCGAATGGCAGTCGCTGCACGACCATGTGGTGGGCGCCGGCGGCCTGCACATCATCGGCACCGAGCGGCACGAATCGCGCCGCGTCGACAACCAGTTGCGCGGACGTTCCGGCCGCCAGGGCGATCCGGGCTCGTCGCGTTTCTACCTGTCGCTCGACGACGCGCTGCTGCGCATCTTCGCCGGCGACCGGGTGCGCGCCATCATGGACCGTCTGAAGATGCCCGAAGGCGAACCGATCGAAGCGGCCATCGTGTCGCGCTCGATCGAGTCGGCTCAGCGCAAGGTCGAGGCGCGCAACTTCGACATTCGTAAGCAACTGCTCGAATACGACGATGTGGCCAACGATCAGCGCAAGGTGATCTACTCGCAGCGTAACGAATTGCTGGAAACGACCGACATCTCCGAGCTGATCGCCTCCTTGCGGCACGGCGTATTCACCGACCTGGTGCGCGAACACGTGCCGGCTGAATCGGTCGAGGAGCAGTGGAATATCAAGGGCCTCGAAGCGAGCCTGGGCGAAGAATGGCAACTGAGCGCGCCGCTGGCGGAGATGCTCAAGTCCGATCCGACGATGACCGACGAGGAATTGCTCGAGCGCGTACTCAAGGAAGCGGACGCCGTCTACGATGCCAAGATCGACATCGTCGGCAAGGAATCGTTCGGCAGTTTCGAGCGCAACGTGATGCTGCAAAGCGTGGACAGCCATTGGCGCGAACACCTGGCCGCGCTGGACCACCTGCGCCAGGGTATTCACCTGCGCGGTTACGCCCAGAAGAACCCGAAACAGGAATACAAGCGCGAAGCGTTTGAGCTGTTTGGCCAGATGCTCGACATGATCAAGAACGATGTCGTGAAGATGGTGATGACGGTGCGCATCCAATCGCGCGAAGAGATCGACGCGGCCGAAGCGGCGATGCAGCAGTCGCACGTGGAAAACGTGCACTACCAGCACGCCGACTTCACGCCGGGCGCGGCGCCCGAGGACTTGCTGGCGCCGTCGAGCCTGCCAGAAGGTCCGACCATGCAGATGGAAGTGAAGGTCGGTCGCAACGACCCTTGTCCTTGCGGCAGCGGCAAGAAATTCAAGCAATGCCACGGCAAGCTCGCTTAAACCATTAAGCGGACCAGCAGTTGAGCAAGGGGGGCGGAAGAGTGAAAATTCTTCCGCCCCTTTTTTCATGTGCGGACCCGCAACGAGGAGTGCCCGATTGACCACCAGCGCCGCCACCGTCGCGCCCGACGACGAAACGTATTGGGCCGCCATCCGCGCCCAGTATGATGTCTCGCCCGACTTCATCAATCTTGAAAACGGCTACTACGGGATGCAGGCCAGGCCCGTGTTCGAGGCCTACCAGCGTTATCAGCGCGAAGTCAGCGCCGAAAACTCCTACTTCCTGCGCACCCGTTTCGCGGGACGGCTGGCCGCCGCGAAGCAGGCGCTGGCCGGCTTTTGCGGCGTCGCGGCCGACGAGCTGCACATCACCCGCAACGCCGTCGAGGCGCTCAACATCGTCTTGCAGGGCTATCCGTTCGCGTCTGGCGACCAGGTGCTGTGCGCCACGCACGATTACGACAGCGCGCTCGACACGCTGGCCATGCTTGAGCAGCGCAAGCAGGTGCTGACGGTGCCGCTGGCGGTGCCGCTCGATCCGGACAGCGACGCGCAGATCGTGGCGCTGTACGAAGACGCGATCGGCCCGCGCACCCGCCTGCTGCTGCTGACCCACATCGTGCACCGCACCGGCCAGATCATGCCGGTGGCGCAGATCGCCGCGATGGCGCGCCGGCATGGCGTGGACGTGCTGGTCGACGCCTCGCACGCGTTCTGCCAACTCGATGTCAAACTGGCCGAGCTGGGCGCCGACTTCGTCTGCCTGAATCTGCACAAATGGCTGGGCGCGCCGCTTGGGGTGGGCTTGTTGCACATCCGCGCCGGTCGCATCAAGGAAATCGCGCCGCTGTTCGGCGACGTCGCGCACGCGCCGCAGGACATCGCCAAGTTCTCCAACGTGGGCGTGCTGCCGCCCGAGCCGATCATGGCGATCGAGGACGCGCTGGCCTTCCACCAGGCGATCGGCGGCGCCAACAAGGAGGCCCGCCTGCGCTATCTGAAACACTACTGGCTCGACCGGGTGGCGGCCTTGCCCAGGCTGCGAATGTTCACGCCGCGCGCGCCCGAACGCTCGTGCGCGATCGCCAGCTTCGGTATCGACGGCATGCCGGCCGCGCTGGTCGCGCAGCGCCTGATGGACGAGCAGCGCATCTTCACGGTGGTGCGCGCGCTCGGGGACGGGCAGCAGGCGGTACGCGTGACACCGCATCTGCACACCAGCACCGCCCAGCTTGACGCGCTGGTGGTGGCGATCGGCGCGCTGGCGCGCTAGCGGCGGTTCCGGCTCGCGCTGCCGGCTAGGCCGCCAGCGTCTCGCCCGCACGGTGCGCGGACGGCGGCGGCGCACCGGCGCCTTTCTCCAGCAAGCGATCAAACACGACGGTGCCGTGCTCGATGCCGATGACCCGGTCGGCCGCGGCGATGGTTTCGGGCCTGTGCGCGACGACGATCCGGGTGATCGCGAGCGCCTTCAGGGATGCGTTGATGGTCGATTCGCGCTCCATGTCCAGATGCGACGTCGCCTCGTCGAGAATCAGGATGCGCGGACGGCGATACAGGGCGCGCGCCAGCAACAGTCGTTGTTTTTGGCCGCCGGACAGCGTCGATCCCATATCGCCAAGATAGGTGTCGGTGCGCATCGGCATGCGCAGAATGTCGTCCTCGAGCGAGGCCTGGCGCAGACACGTCCAGACCAGTTCGATATCGATGTGCTCGTCGAAGAAGGCGACATTTTCGGCCACCGAACCCGATAGCAGTTCGTCGTCCTGCATCACGACACCGAGCGCGCCGCGCACCGCATTCGGTCCCCACGACGCCAGCGAGCGGCCGTCGATCCTGACCTCGCCGCCCGAGGCGGGATACAGGCTGCACAGCACCTTGAGCAGCGTCGACTTGCCGCAGCCAGAAGGCCCGACGATGGCGACGAATTCGCCTGGCTCGATGCGGAACGAGACGCCACTAAGGATGGCCGGTTCCTGCGCCGCGTAGCGGAATGCAACATTGGCAAATTCGACCGCGCCGCGCAGCGATTGCGGATCGACGCCAGCGTCGTCTATGCCGGCCTCCTTCGGCGTCAAGACGATATCGGCCAGCCGGTACGAATAGATGTCGGTCAGACGCCAATGCATCATCTGGTCAAACAATGCGCCGGCACGGGCACTGAACTGCGTCTGATACGACATGAACGCATACAGCAAGCCGACCGTCATGTTGCCGTCGATGACCGCGCTGGCCCCGAGATAGATCAGCACGATGTTGACGCCCGTGTCGACCAGGCCATGCAGCGATGAAAAGGCCAGTTCGGCGGCATGCAGGGCTTGATCGCGCTTGATCGTCTCGGCGAACTTGTTGGCCCAGTCGCTTTCGCGGGCCGTTTCAGCCCCCATGACTTTCAGAGTTTGAATGGCACGCACCGTCTCGATCCGTTTGCCGTTCTCGGCGATTCGGGCGCTCAGTGCCTGCGTCCCCAGGCGCATGCTCAGCGGCAATGCGCCCAGGCGGATCGCCACGTACAAGCCGAATCCAAGCAGCACCACGCAGGCCAGTTGAGGCGCAAACACCAGCATCATCACCAGCGTGACGAGCGCCAGCAGGCCATCGACGATGGTGGTCACCAAACTGCCGGAGATCAGCTCGCGCACCGGCGTGATGGCGTCGAAACGCGACAGCACGTCGGCCAGTTTGCGCCGTTGAAACCATGGCAACGGCAAACGCAACAGATGGCGGAATAGGCGCAAGCTCATATCCCAATTCAACAATGCCGTCAGCCGCAAGGTGATCACGCCGCGCATCGCGTTCGCGCCGACATTGAACAGGCCAAACAGCCCGAAGCCGATGGCCAACGTGAGCAATAGTTGATGGTCGCCCTTGACGGCGGCCTGGTCGATCGCCAGCTGCATATAGAACGGACTGGCCACGATGTAGGCTTGCAGCAGCAGCGACAGGATCAATACCTGGCTCAGGCTGGCGTAGATCGCCGGTTGCAAACGGAACCAGGACCACAGGCTGAGCGGGCTTTTCGCCTTGCGTTTGACAAATTCCGGGGCCGCCGACAGCTCGACCGCCACGCCGGTAAATTGCACCGACACCTGCGCGATCGATAAACGACGCCGACCGATTGCCGGGTCGTGAATGGTGACCTGGTCGCCCTTGACGCGCTCGAGCGTCACGTAGTGCTGCATACCCCAATGCAGGATCGCGGGGCATGTCAAGTCGCGCAGTTCGGCCAGCTCGCAGCGCACGGCGCGCGCCACCAGGCCGACCGAGGCGGCAATGGCAAGCAGTTCCTTGACGCTCAGCCCGCGCGCCGACACCCCATGCTTACGGCGCAGTTCAGCAAGCTCGACCGGTGCGCCCAGCTGTGCCAGTGCGAGGGCGATGCAGGCCAGGCCGCATTCCGAAGTTTCAGATTGGTACGACAAGTACATGTTTTGACCTTATTGTGGAGCGGCGGCATCGGCCGCCGATGGGGGCGAGTGGCAAGCAATCGGCGGCCTTGCCGCTGCCTGGCGTGGCGCGCCGCATGCCGAACCGTTACGCGTTGGTGTCTAGCCGATTGCAGTTGGCCGCTGTGCCATATTGGCGCAGACCCGGGGCCGTCAGATAAACTGCTATTTATCATGGCAAATGATCGCCGCGGCAGCGCCGATAAATCGCGTCGTTGGTGTATTTCGTTCCAGTATCAACAGCGATCGCAGCGACCATGCCGTTCAGTTGCGCCGAGGCTAACTCGGCTGGGCTTGGGAGTTGGCATTGAGATCAGGAACGCTGTGGTTTTGAGGCGATGTCAGTTTTGCGCCGGGAAAAATTTGCAAGCCGTCTTAATCCGGCGGGAAGTTTAAACATGAGGAACGCGCACAGAATGCTCAGGGAGAATGCGGTGTCGGTCAGCGCATTGACTGCTTGCAGAGTGTGGCTGTAGGTGAATTCTCCAAATTGCTGGAAGCGTGATATTTCATTTCTTAGACTTAAAAAACCAATGAAATCGTAAAAAGCATGCAGACATATCAGCGCGATGATCGATCGGCATCGGATTGCTATGATGCAATATGCCATCGCCGTGAAGAACATGAAAAACTTTCCGGTCAAGTGGATTGCGAAAAAAATAATCGACGAGAGAACCGATGAAAAGAAATATCCAATATGTTCGCCAACGCGAATGATGATGACTTTCCGAAATATGTATTCCTCAAAAACGCCGACGCACAAGGCGTACGCAGCCAATTTAATTACGATCGGAAATGCTATGTTGCGGGCGATGGCCGATGCGCTGTATTGTTGGTCGGACACGCAACTCGTGATTGCCGTAAAAATTATCAAATACGCCACAATAAGGGCTATTTGATTCAAAAAAATTTTCGGTGTCAATGAATTTTTTTCGGTCAAGTAGATTGCCAGAAGCGACGTGATGGCGATGGTGGCGGCCATTTGCATGGACATCCCGGCGGGGTTGCCGGTGTTGATGAAATTGAACAGACATAGTAGCGGTAGGATGACGCGCAGCGCCAGAGACGTTTTTGTTGTCATTTTTTGAAGAATGGGCTGATCGGCGTCCGATGCAACGCGACGCCGATCAGTGTCCACGTTTGATCTTTTGGTAAAAAAGCATACAGAATGAAGGGATTTTCAAAGCCTGCGGCAATTGTCAACTGTGGTCTGGCCAGGTACTTCGAAAAAGCCGACGGAATTCATCACGCAATGTCGCGAGTTTTCGTCGAATCCATTATTTGATTCGTCAAGAAAACGCGTCATTATTCTCGCCTGGCTAACATCCTGGATGTTAATGCAAGGATTCAAGAATTTTGTCACCAACGGATCAGGTTCAACAATCAGTCAATCCGATCATTGCTTTGGCAGTGAGTGGGCGGCTTTATACGCCTCGCTCAAGGTGCTGCTATCGACGGTTGATGCGGCGTGGGCCAGGGCGTCGGCGGCGGCATTGGCCAGCGGCGCGCAAATCAAGGCCGCTTGCGCGGCGCGAGCCACGTTGTTTGCATTTTCAATCGCGCGGGCACAGGCGAACGCCGCCGCCGCCACAGCAGTTGGATCTGCTGAAGTGGGCGAATTACTCCTGTCGTTAATAGCTTGCTGTTGCTCATCATTTGCCTGGTTGTCGACGATGCGAGTGCCATCTTCAAGGTAGATGTAGTGCGTGTCCGAGCCGCTCGCGCCGGCCGGCCCGAAGTGGCCGGCCGATGGGACCTTTTTGGGCGATGCGCCAGGCGACGCAATATTTGCAGCAACGGGGGCGCCAAAACCACCGGCGACGATTTCTTGTTCAAAGTCGTTCAAAATACGCGTACGATTTCCATTCAAGTTTAATTGCAATTGACGAGTTACAAGCTTCCATTCACCCTGCCCGTTTTCGGGCGGCGAGCAGGGGGGCCAACAACCAGTCGAGCAGAGAGCGCTCTTCCAGTACTAAATCGGCAGACAAGCGCATCCCGGGCGAGAGCGGC
Organism: Burkholderiales bacterium; assembly: GCA_038207625.1. Lineage (GTDB taxonomy): Bacteria > Pseudomonadota > Gammaproteobacteria > Burkholderiales > Burkholderiaceae_D > JBBQZO01. The sequence goes on from JBBQZO010000016.1 coordinate 19,054, forward strand.
CAACTGCGGCCGTAAGCGACCAAGGCGGCTCGCTCAAGCGTGACGCGAATGCGGAACAATTGTTCGCGTGCATCGACCGGGATCGGTAATTCGGACGGCATCACGGGAGCGCGGGAGATGTCGCGCACCACGCCGTGGCCAACGCCGAAACCTTGGAAGGGGAAGGCGTCGTACATGATCCTGACCTTGGTGCCGGCATGCACCCGCCCGATCGCACGCGAGGGCGCCCACAGTTCGACCTCCAGCGCGCTGGTGTCGCCCGCCCGACCTTGCGGGACGATCACGGCCAGCGTTTGATTCGGCAGCACCGGCGCGCCCTCGCGCACCTGCAGCGCGGTGACGACGCCGTCGCGCGCCGAACTGAGGTGATCAGCAAGGCTCGCTTCGCTATTGATGCGGCGCTCATTCCGTTGCGCATTCGCCGCCGCCGCATCGACCTGGACGATTTTTTCCTCGGCAACGAGGCGCGCCGTTTGCGCGTTCAGTTGCTCGTCCAGGTTGCGTTGCTGCGCACTTTCGCGCTCGAGGCTGGCCAGGTTCTGGCGCGTAGCGAGCAGGTCGTCATCGCGAGCACGTATCGTGATGGCCGCCATCAGTCCTTGCTGCCCTAGCGTATGGACCGCGTTCACCGTTTGCTGTTGGATCTGTACGCGCGCCTGCTGCAAATTGCGTGCTTCGGCTAGCTTGGCGAGGTCGGTGCCGATACCACGGCGGCGCGCGCTGATTTCGTCGCGTTGGCGGCGCAGTTGTTCGAGCCGCGCGCCGGTTTGCGCATCCTGTGCGCGCACTTGTTCCTGCAGGCTGAGTCGCAGCGCGTCGGCCAGCGAGTCGCCGTCGCGCAAGTTCGGGGCCGACGAGATCGCAATCAATTCCTGCCCGGCATGAACGGTTTGTCCCTCCTGCACCAACACCTGAAGGGCGATGCCGCCCCGGCTGGACGCGATCCGCAGGGCGCCGTCGATCGGCGTCACCTGTCCCGGCACCGATTCCTTGCGCGCATAGTGCGCAGTACCGACGAACCCCATCGCACATAGAAACAGGGTGGCGAAAAACGCCGTGATGAGCCAGCCGCCTACCCCCAAGGAGGTGATCGGGGCGCCGAGCTGGGAGCGTGCCGCGGCGATGGCTTCGGGACGCAATAACTGGTCTAGCCGGGTGGTGTCTGCGTGCCCGCTCATGCCAGCGTGGCGGCCGCGCCGCGCCGCCCCGTTTGACCCACAGCGCCAGTGTGCGCGGCGCCCGCAGTGCCGGCGTGCGCGGCCGGCGCGATGCATCGCGGCGTGGCGCATCGGCGCCGACCCAGCCGGCGCGGCACGGCGCATCCGATGGCGTGGTGGTGCTGGTGGCCGGTGCTGGAAAATGCATTGAGTGACATATTTGTATTCGGACAAAGTGGTGTGATTGGCAATTTATCACGCGACCTCCAAGCTCCCCATCGATACATGGAGGTTGTGCCGATTCAGGCCGGAATCGACAGCGATATCGGCCAGGATTGGGTTCGATTTGCCCGCTGGCGCCTACCGCGCGGCGCCGCACAGAGCGCACGGGCCTTGAACTCGACGGGCCGGGGCCTGTCCAAGTCACAAGGGGACGGCGCGCCGCGCACGTCGCTCACGCATTATCGGAGGAACACCATGAGCGAATTGAACCTGCACGATGGCGCGCGCGCCATCGGTGCGCTGATGCGCAACGCGCTGCGCCCTGTGCAACGCGCGCGACGGCCTGCGGGCACATCGGCCGACGCCGCCCCGCCATCCGAGCAGGCGAGCGGCGCGATACCCGTCGACGTGGTGGAAAGCGACTCTGAATACGTGCTGTATGCCAGCTTGCCGGGCGTGGCCAAAGATGATGTCGGCGTGCGGGTGGACGGGCGCAAGGTATGTCTGTCGGCCCGCTGCAAGGGCGATGCGTCGGCCGGCGCGGCGGCGCGGGTGCTGGCGCACGAGCGCTTCGTCGGCCGGCTGGCGCGCACCCTCACCATGCCCGACGATATCGACGAGGACAATGCCAAGGCCAGGCTGGAGGACGGCGTGTTGCAGCTGCGTTTGCCGCGCAAGAAAACCGGGCGGGCCAGGAATATCGCGCTGAGCTAGGCGGGCGTGCAAGGGAACGCGCGATCGGGTCGGCGTGGCGCGCGGGCTGGCCGTCGGCCGGCCCGTTTGCGCCGCTGCAGGTCCCCAGCTGGTCCCCTACAGGTTCTTGCCCGGCTCGCGCAGCGGCGCCACGTGCGGAATCACCAGCCGGATCGTGGTGCCGTGGCCCACTTCGGTTTCGATCGCAATGCGCCCGCCCAGCACGCTGGTGACGATGTTGTAGACGATGTTCATGCCCAGGCCGGTGCCGCCTTGCCCCATCTTGGTGGTGAAGAAGGGGTCGAACACATGGTGCAGCACCTCGTCGGGCATGCCCACGCCGTCGTCGATGAACAGGATTTCGATATCGCCCTCGTGGCCCGCGCTGGCGCGGATCGTGATGGCGGCCGCGCTGCGCTCCTCGAAGGCGTGGATCAGCGCATTGTTGATCAGGTTGTTGATCACCTGGCACAGGCTGCCGGGATAGGAATTGAGCTGGAAGGTGCCCTGCACGTCCAGCCGGCTGGAGCAGTTGGCGCGTCGCAGGCGCGGCGCGAACGTGGCCAGCGTGTCGTCAAGCACATTGTGCAGGTCGAACACGCGGCGCTGGTCGTTGGTCTGGTCCACCGCCACCTGCTTGAACGAGGCGATCAGGTTGGCCGCCTTGTGCAGCGAACCGGAGATGAGCCCGCTGGCCAGCGCCACGTCATGCAGATGCTCATTGAGCATCGAGCGCTTGAGCGCGCCGTCGGCCACCCGGTGCTGGAATTCATTGACCCGGTCCGACAGCGTCGTGGCGGCCAGCAGGCTGTTGCCGATCGGCGTGTTCAGTTCATGCGCGATGCCGGCCACCAGCGAGCCCAGCGAGGCCATCTTCTCGGCCGAAATAAGCTCGTTCTGGGTGCGCTGCAGCGTCTGCAGCGCGTGCGACAGGTCGGCGTTGGCCCGTTCGAGCGCGGTCGAGCGCTCGCGCACCCGCGTCTCGAGCGAGGTGTTCAAATCTTTCAACGCGCGCTTGGCATTGAGCTCCTCGGTCAGGTCGAGCAGCGCCCAGATGACCGCCTGCTGGCCGTCCAGCGTCAAGGTCGACGACCAGATCGCCACGTCGCCCAGCCGTCCGTCCACCAGCAGCACTTTGGCGATCTCTCCTTGCACGACGCCGTCGCGGTAATAGATGTCCCAGATGCGCGCGCGCTCGGCGGCACTGGCCCAAAAGCCCAGTTCGGCGCCGTTCTTGCCGGGCGCTGCGCGGTGCTCGCGCCCGAACACGCGCGTGAGCGTCTGGTTGGTGGCCAGCAAGGTGCCGCTCTTGTCGGTGACCGACAGCGACACCGGGGCCGTGTCGAACAGGATCTTGAAGCGCACCTCCGATTCGCGCAGGCGCTGTTCGGCGTGCTCGAGCTGGTCGATGCGTTCGCGCAGCGCGCCGCTCATGGTGTTGAGGGAGTGCGAAAACACTTCCAGCTCGTCGCCGCCGTGTTCGGGCAGCGTGGCCGCGAAGTCGCCGCGCGCCAGCCGCATCGACTGGCCGGTGAGTGCCGTCAGGCGTCGCCCAATGCCGCTGGTGAAGACGTAAAACAGCAACAGGCCGAGCAGGAAGCCGACAACCGAGATCAGGCCGCCCTGGCGCAGCACGTCGTTGCGCGCGGCCGCCAGTTCCGTCGTCGACACGCCAAAGTGCAGTGAGCCGACCAGGTTGTCCTTGAGCAGCAGCGGCGCGCGCGCATGCAGCAGCGCGCCGCTCAGATCTGTTTGCAGGCCATGGTCGATCAGCTTGTCGGGGTGAGCGAAGCGCGCGCGCAAGTCGGCCGGCATGCCGCCCACCTGCAGCAGCGGCATGCCGGTGTCGTCCAGAATGGCGATGTAGCGCACGAAGCTGTCGCGCGGGTCGGCCAGCATTTCGGCCAGATAGGGACGGATTTCAGCCAGCCGCCCACTGCTTGAATAGGGACTGAGCGACAGGTTCAGGGTCACCGCGTATTCGTGCGCGACCCGGTAGGCGTTCTTGGCAACGGCCTGGTCCATCAGACGCAGGCTGTTCCAGATCAGCAGGCAGACCACCAGCGCCTGCACGACGCCGCTCAAGATGAGAAACTTGGCCCGCAAAGACAGATTCAAAAGTGCTCCCTGAAGGTGGCAACGCCGGCGTCACCGGGGTGTCGTACGCGACGCCGGCACGCCAGTCTCAAGGAATAGAGAGTATCACTTTCACCGTGTCGTCGACCGCCGATTTGTCGATGTAGGCGATGGCCGTCGGGTCGGCTGCCACCGCTTTCTTCACTTCGGAACTGGAGTTGTACTCCTTGGGCGGGCTGCCCTTGCCGGTAAACACGATCTTCGACCAGATCGCCTTGACCTGCGAGCTGTCCTTGCCCGTCACCTTCTGGTAGAACTCGGCGCGGATGGCCGAGCTGTCGGACTGGTCGATCGGGGTGAACATGCTCGATTTGCCGAGAAAGAACTGCGACGCCTGTTCGGCGAACATGCGCGTGGCAGGGTTCTTCGGATTGACGACGACGACGATTTCGGCGCATGCGAGGCTGGCGACGGACAGTGCGGAGCATGCCAGCAGGGCTTGAATGAGACGTTTCATTATGTGCTCCTTAAAAGACGGCATCAACGGCGATGCCAAGCACGGTGACCGCGCTGGTCAAGCCGGCGGCAGGCCCGAAAATGAGCGAGCCGGTTTTCTTTTGCGGGCTGACCCGGTCGATCTGCACCTTCAGCGCAAGCGACTTGGCGAAGTCCCAGCGCACGCCGATCAGGTCGGTTTTTTGCTCTGCGGTGGTCAAGAAGCCCGTATCGACGGCGGCGAACAGCGCTCCCGAGCTGGGGAAGCCGGGCGGTAAGGTGACCGAACGTCCGGCCTGCTTCAGCGCGGAATGGGCGTAGTAGGGCAGCACTTTGCCGACCCGGTAACCGAGCATCGCGTACCACGCGTTATTGTCGGGCACGTAGACCGGCTCGCCGGCGCGGCGCTGGCCGTATTCGGCCTGGCCGATGATGTTGTTCCAGTCCATCGTCGCGCCCACGGCGGTGAAGCTGATCTTCTTGCCGTCGGCCAGGCCAAGGTCATGGCCCAACTGGGCGAAGCCGACCGCGCTGACGGTCTTGGTGACGCTGTTGAGCGCGGCCACGTCGTCGCTGGTCAGGTGCGTCGTCAGGTGGGCGAAACGCACCAGGAAAGGGCCGTTCTCGGCGCTCATGCTAATGCCAACCAGCGGCGCGCGAAAGGTCGCCACGGAACCGCCGCCGGCGGCGATGAACAGCTTGCCGGTCGATACGCCGGCGGCCACACTGGCCGAGATCACCGTGTCGCCAAAGGAATGCTGGTAGCTCAGATCGGCACCGTCGGCGTTTTCGATCGGCGCCTGGCTGTACAGTTCGATCGGTGGACGGATCATCGTGTTGGCGTAGCCGACGTTCTGGTAGTCCGAGATCATGAAGCCGGGCAGCACCACGCGTCCGACGCGCACATTGAAGTCGTCATTGACCTTCATCTTCAGGAACGCCCAGGTCAGCTCGGTCGTGAAAGTAGGGCTGGTGTTCTTGCGCGTGAGCACCTGGACGGTGCCGCTGAGCCAGTCGTTGGCCTTGTAAGTCGCCTGCAGGCCCAGGTTGCTGTCGGTGCCGATGCCGGCCGTCTGGGTGACGCCCTTGGCCTGGTTGTAGCGGGTGAACTCGGCCAGATCGGTGTCGGTGCGCGCCACACCGAGCGTGCCGAAGCCGCCGATGGTCAGGTTACCGTCCCCCATCGTGGCGGCCTGGGCCGTCAAGACCGCGAATTGCGCACTGACGAGCACGCACAGTAGTTTCATTTTCATCGTCACTTCCCCAAGTTGAACTGCCATCGATGTGCTTGCGTTGCGCCGGGATGCTGGGTGATCGCCGGCTCTCGGTTGTCCATTGGTAGGGACATTCGGGCGGCGCATTTCTATAAAATAATCCCAATTCGCTGACCACAAGTGTGAAATTAGTGTTTTTGACGGAATCAATTGAAAACTGTGGTTTTTTTGTTGCTGACAGGCTAGATGCTGCGCTCGCAGCAAGTTTGCCGCTGTGCCAGCATTGCCGCAACGGCGGCGGCGCGCCCGGCCGGCATTCGTGGCTGCGCCGTGCGTCGTGCCCCACAGGCGGTACAATATGCGCTCCGATTCCCCTCTCAGAGAAAATAATGGCCGTTAACTCCCCCCTGCCTGTCGCCGCCGACCTGAAACCGATTGCCGGCGTCGAGATCGGCTTCGCCGAAGCCGGTATCAAAAAGCCCAACCGCAAGGACGTGCTGGTGCTCAAGCTGGCGGAGGGCGCCAGCGTGGCCGGCGTATTCACCAAGAACCGTTTCTGCGCCGCGCCTGTACAGTTGTGCAAGAGCCATCTGGCTGGTGTCACGGCGGGCGGCAAGGCGATCCGCGCGCTGCTGGTCAACACCGGCAACGCCAACGCCGGCACGGGCGAACCAGGGCTGGCCAATGCCAAGTCCACCTGCGTCGCGCTGGGCGCGCTGCTGGGCTGCACGGCCGAGCAAATTCTGCCGTTTTCGACCGGCGTGATTCTCGAGCCGCTGCCGGTCGAGCGGGTCATCAAGGGCTTGCCGCAGGCCGTGGCCAGCTTCAAAGCGGACAACTGGTACAACGCGGCCGAAGCGATCATGACCACCGACACCCAGCCCAAGGCCGCCTCGCGCACTGTCGTCATCGACGGCCACACGGTGGTGATGACGGGCATCAGCAAGGGCGCCGGCATGATCAAGCCGAACATGGCCACCATGCTGGGCTATCTGGCGTTCGACGCCAAGGTCGCCCAGCCGGTGCTCGACGTGCTGGTGCGCCACGCGGCCGACCACTCGTTCAACTGCATCACCATCGACGGCGACACCTCGACCAACGACTCGTTCATGCTGATCGCCGGCGGCGCCGGCAGCCTGGTAGTCGACTCCGTCGACAGCCCCGCTTATCCGGCGCTGCGCGACGCCGTCACCGATCTGGCGCGCCTGCTGGCCCAGATGATCGTGCGCGACGGCGAAGGCGCCACCAAGTTCATCACCGTCACCGTCGAGCAGGGCAAGGATGCCGACGAGTGCCGCAAGGTGGCCTATTCGATCGCCCATTCGCCGCTGGTGAAGACGGCATTTTTCGCCTCCGATCCTAATCTGGGCCGCATTCTGTGCGCGATCGGCTACGCCGGCATCGACGACCTGGATGTGAGCCGGCTCGACATGTACCTCGACGATGTGTGGGTGGCCAAGAACGGCGGTCGCCATCCCGACTACCAGGAGGCGGACGGCCAGCGCGTGATGCAGCAAAGCGAAATCACCATCCGCGTCAAGCTTGCGCGTGGTGATGCTGCCGCCACCGTCTGGACCTGCGACCTGTCGCACGAGTACGTGACGATCAACGCCGATTACCGCTCGTAAGGCGGCGCCATGACGCCACTTGAACAGTTCCTGCGGCGCGCCGAAGCCTTGCTCGAGCGCGTGGAGACGCTGTTGCCGTCCGCTGCCCGCGAGCCGGACTGGAAACGCGGTTTCGCTTTTCGCTGGCGCAAGCGCGCCAATGGCGCGGCCAGCTACCTGCAGCCGGTCGCGCACGTCTCCCGGATCGCGCTGTCGGACCTGCACAACATCGTCGCGCAAAAGGCCCAGATCGAGCAGAACACCCGCCAGTTCGTGCAGCGCCGCCCGGCCAATAACGTGCTGCTGACGGGCGCGCGCGGCACCGGCAAGTCGTCCTTGATCAAGGCCTGCCTGAACCAGTTCGCCGCCGATGGTCTGCGCCTGATCGAAGTGGACAAGGACGATCTGGTCGAACTGCCCGACATCGTCGATCTGGTGGCGGGCCGCCCGGAACGCTTCATTATTTTCTGCGACGACCTGTCGTTTGAAGAAGGCGAGAGCGGCTACAAGGCGTTGAAGGTGGCGCTGGACGGCTCCATCTCGGCCCAGTCCGACAACGTGCTGATCTACGCGACGTCGAACCGGCGTCACCTGATGCCCGAGAAAATGAGCGAGAACGCCAGCTACCGGCACGGCGAGGACGGCGACCTGCATCCGGGCGAGACGGTCGAGGAGAAAGTGTCGCTGTCCGAACGGTTCGGGCTGTGGCTGTCGTTCTACCCGTTCCGCCAGGACGATTATCTGGCCATCGTGGCGCACTGGCTGGCCTCGTTCGGCTGCGATGCGGCCCAGATCGAGGGCGCGCGCGCCGAAGCGCTGCGCTGGGCGCTGGGACGCGGCTCGCGCTCGGGCCGGGTGGCCTGGCAGTTCGCCAAGGATTTCGCCGGCAGGATGCCCGATGCGTGAGCCGGCCGGCCGTCCGATCGACGTGGCGGTCGGGATCCTGATGAAGCCGAACGGTGACGTGCTGCTGGGCCAGCGCCCGGCCGGCAAACCGTATGACGGTTATTGGGAATTCCCGGGCGGCAAAGTCGAACCGGGCGAAACCATCCTGGCCGCCCTGAAGCGCGAATTCGTCGAGGAGCTGGGCGTGCACATCGTCAGCGCCGACGAATGGTGCGGCGTCGAACATGTGTACGAACACGCGCATGTGCGCCTGCATTTCTTCATCAGCCGCGAGTGGCGGGGCGAGCCGCAAAGCCTGGAAGGCCAGGCCTTTGCCTGGCAGGGCAGTGTGGCGGTGGCGCCGCTGCTGCCGGCCACCATTCCGCTGCTGGTCTGGCTCGACGCGCTGCGTTTCGCGCTGCCCATCGAGGCGGCCAACTAGCCGTGGACGCGGCGTGAACATCATCGTGCTTGGCAGCGGCGTGATCGGCACCACGTCGGCCTACTACCTGGCCCAGGCCGGTCACCAGGTGACGGTGCTCGAGCGCCAGCCGGGGCCGGCGCTGGAGACGAGCTTCGCCAACGCCGGTGAAATCTCGCCGGGCCATGCGGCGCCGTGGGCCGGGCCAGGCTTCTGGTCGCAGGCGGCCAAGTGGCTGCTGATGCGTCACAGTCCGATGGTGCTGCGCCCGTCGCTGGATCCTGCGATGTGGCGCTGGCTGCTGCAAATGCTGGGCAACTGCAATGCGCGCAGTTATGCCGAGAACAAAGGGCGCATGCTGCGCCTGGCCGAATACAGCCGCGACAGCCTGCGCGAACTGCGCGGCGCCACCGGCATCGCTTACGACGAACGCACGGGCGGCACGCTGCAGCTGTTTCGCAGCGCGCGCCAGCTCGACGCGGCCGCGCGCGACGTGCAGGTACTGAGCCAGTTCGGCGTGCCCCATCAACTGCTCGACGTGGCCGGCTGCGAGCTGGCCGAGCCGGCGCTGCGCCACGTGCGCGGGGGCGTCGTCGGCGGGCTGCGCCTGCCGGGTGACGAGACGGGCGACTGCCGCCAGTTCACCGAGCAACTGGCGCTGCTGGCCGGGCAGCTGGGGGTGCGCTTTCGCTACGGCGTGACGGTGCAGCGACTGCTGGCCGAGGGCGACGCCATCGCGGGCGTGCAGACTTCGCAAGGAGTGCTGCGGGCGGACGGCTACGTGCTGGCCATGGGCAGTTATTCGCCCTTGCTGCTGCGCCCGCTGGGCCTGCGCATCCCCGTGTATCCGGTCAAGGGCTACTCGATCACGCTGCCCGTCATCGACGCTGACGGCGCACCCGAGTCGACTGTCGTCGACGAGACCTACAAGGTGTGCATCACCCGTCTGGGCCAGCGCATCCGGGTCGGTGGTACGGGCGAGATCGCCGGCTACAACCTGAGTCTGCGCGCCGGGCGGCGCGCCACGCTGGAGCATTCGGTGAGCAGCCTGTTTCCGCGCGGGGGCGCGCGCGCCGATGCCAGCTTCTGGTGCGGCTTGCGCCCGATGACGCCGGACGGCACGCCCTTGATCGGGCCGACCCCATACCGCAAGCTGTTCTTGAACACCGGCCACGGCACGCTGGGCTGGACCATGTCGTGCGGCTCGGCACGCGTGTTGGCCGACCTGATGTCGGGCCGGTCGGCGCAGATCTGCACCGAAGGTTTGATGATGGATCGTTACCGCGCCAGCGCGCGGACGGCGGTTCGGCCGCTGGCGGCCTGAAGGCGACGGCGCCTTAGTCGAGCGCGCTGTCGTCGTCCGGGTCAGCCGGGCTCACTGCCGGTATCGTGTATTTTTCGCTGGCCCAGGCGCCCAGATCGATCTGTTTGCAGCGCTCCGAGCAGAACGGGCGGAACTTGTTTTCTTCTGTCCATTCGACCTTCTTGGAACAGGTGGGGCAATCGACTACGGCCATGGTTGACTCTACTAAATACGTTAAAAATTACAGAGCGTGAGCTCGAACGGAACATCGTCTTCCAGCGGTTTCGGTTTCAAATCGCCGCCCTGGGTGGTGAAACGCACCCACAGCATGTACTTGTTGGCCGAAATCTCGGGAATCGCACCCAGCGCCTCATCGAGCGTCAGGCGCAGCATCTGGTATACCTTGCCCTGCAGCATCTGCTGATAACTGCCGGCCGAGGCGATCATTTTCACCGGACCGCCCGAGTCGCGCAGCAGGCGCAGCACCAGTGCCAGCGCGTCGAACAGCGGCGCCAGCGGGGCGAACCAGTTGATGATGTCGTTAAAGCGCTGGCCCGCGCTGCGCTGTTGCCAGGCGTGATACGAGGGCAGGTCGAACTCGCAGGCGCCGCCGGGAATGATGGTGCGTCCGCGGATGCTCATCAGCCATTCATTGTCGCGCACGTTCTGGCCCGTCTTGCCCTGGGCCGCCACCAGAGCGCCGCTGACGCCTTCCAGCTCGGCCAGGATCGCGTCGAGCATGTCCGAGGACACGTTCGGATTGGAGCGGTAACCGAGCAGGCTTTGCTTCTGGCGTTCCAGTTCCTGCAGCAGGTCCGACTTCAGGTCGGCCCGGCCAGCCACTTCGAGCATGTCGAAAATGGTCGACAGTGCAACGTGATGTTGCATTGGATGTTCTTGATGGACAAAGAACTTGAATTTCTCATACAGGTCTTCCAGCCGCAACAACGTGCGTATGCGCTCGTTGAAAGGGTATTCGTAGACGATCAAAATGACATCCCTTTAAAGGTGAGCTGGAGAGGAATTCCGTGATTCTGAACCAAGCGCGGCAAAATTACAAACGCTCAGATGGTATTGTTGCCATTCTTCCCGAAAATGCCAGATATAAGTGGTGCAGACGGGCGATTTGGGGTGCCAATGCCGCCACACCGTCGGAATTGTCGATCACGTCGTCGGCCGCGGCCAGGCGAAGGGCGCGCGTGGCCTGGGTCGCCATGATGGCCCGCACTTGTGCCTCTGGCAAGCCGTTGCGCGCCATCACGCGGGCGATCTGCACGCTCTCGTGACAGTCGATGGCCAGCACGCGCTGCACCCGTTCGCGCCAGCTGCCCGACTCGATCAGCAAGGGTACTACATAAATGACGTAGGGGCCGTCGGCCAGCGCGCCGGCGGCGTCGGCCGCGGCGCGGATGCGCGGGTGCAGGATCGCTTCCAGGCGGCGCTTGGCGGCCGGGTCGGCGAACACCAGGGTGCGCATGCTGGCACGCTCGAGCGCACCGTCGGCGTCGGCGAACTGCGCGCCGAATTCGGCCAGCAGCGCCGGCATGGCCGCCCCGCCCGGGCCCGTCAGCGCGTGCGCGATCGCGTCGGTGTCGACGATGCTCACGCCCAGTTCGGCGAACATGTTCGCCACGGTGCTCTTGCCGCAGCCGATACCGCCGGTCAGGCCGACCGAAAAGCGGCTGCCGCTCATGCTGCTGGCGCCGGCGCGCGCATCACTGGCCGAGCAGCGTCAGGGTGTAGCGCGCGATCGGCGTGCCAAACAGCAGCGCGAGCATGCCCGCGCCGGCCAGGTAGGGACCGAACGGGATCGGGATGTCGCGTCCGTGCTTGCGCAGCAAGATCAGGCTGATGCCCACCACCGAACCGACCACCGAGGACAGCAAGATGATGGTGGGCAGCATGGTCCAGCCCATCCATGCGCCCAGCGCGGCCAGCAGTTTGAAGTCGCCGTAGCCCATGCCGTCCTGCTTGCGCACCAGCTTGTAGAGCGCGTTGACGCTCCACAGCGCCAGATAGCCGACGGCGGCGCCGATGACCGCCTCGCGCAGCGGCACGAACGTGCCGTTCAGGTTCAGCAGCAAACCGACCCACATCAGCGGCAGCGTCAGGTCGTCGGGCAGGTATTGGGTGTCGAAGTCGATGAACGTCATCGCCAACAGGCAGTAAGTGAAAAACAGCGCGGCCAGGCCTTCGACGCCGCTGCCGAAATGCCAGATCATGTAGCCCGACAGAACCGCGCTGAGCGTTTCGATGGCCGGATAGCGCGCCGAGATCGGCGCCTTGCAGGAGCGGCATTTGCCGCGCAAGGCCAGGTAGCTCAGCACGGGAATGTTTTCCATCGCGGTGATCTGGTGGCCGCAGTGCGGGCAGGCCGAGCGCGGCACGGCCAGGCTGTAGTGATCGGTGTGGCGCAACGGGCGCTCCAGCTCGGCGTCGACGCAATTGTCGGTTTCGCGCTGGATCATGATGGGCATGCGGTGAATCACGACGTTCAAGAAACTGCCGACCAGCAGGCCGAAAACGGCCGCCAGCAGGGCCACGACCAGCGTGGCGGGGGGCGCGAACAGCAGTGTTTCCGGGAGCATGGGGGCGGTCCTTTGGTGGGGGCGAGTGCAGCACCTTACTCGAAAAGAACGCTGCGGGAAAGGGGCAAACGCGCGCTGTTCTCAGCGCCGGCTGCGGCCGGCGGTGCCCGTCGACGTTCGGCGCGCCGTGCATGGGCGCGCCGGACCGTTGGCGCTGCCGCGCACGGGTGCGCGGCAGCGTGCGCGATCAGACCACCGAGCCGAGTTTGAAGATGGGCAGATACATGGCCACCACCAGACCACCGATCAGCACGCCCAGAATCACCATGATCAGCGGCTCCATCAGCGAGGCCAGCGCGCCCACCGCCTCATCGACTTCCTCTTCGAAGAAGTCGGCCACCTTGCCCAGCATCGCGTCGAGCGCGCCCGATTCCTCGCCAATGGCCACCATCTGGGTCACCAGATTGGGAAACACGTTGGCGTTTTGCATGGCCACCGTCAGGCTGGTGCCGGTCGACACCTCGTTCTGGATCCGTCTGGTGGCGTCCAGATACACGGCGTTGCCGGCCGCGCCGCCGACCGAGTCGAGCGCTTCGACCAGCGGTACGCCGGCGGCGAACATGGTCGCCAGCGTGCGGGTCCAGCGCGCGATGGTCGCCTTGCGGATCACGGCGCCAAAGATGGGGGCCTTGAGCAGGGCCACATCCATGAAGCGTTGCATCGCCAGCGAGCGCTGCCAGCTCTGGAAGAAGAAATACAAAGCACCGAACAGGCCGCCGAAGATGGCCCACCACCAGGTGACGAAAAAGTCCGAAATCGCCATCACCACCAGGGTCGGCGTCGGCAGCGTGGCGCCGAAGCTGGCGAACACGGTTTTAAACGCCGGCACCACCCAGATCATGATCACCGCCGTGACGATGAAGGCGATCGCCAGGATGGAGATCGGATACATCAGCGCGGACTTGATCTTGCCTTTGATGGCCAGCGTCTTTTCTTTGTAGATCGCCAGACGCGTGAGCAGTTCTTCCAGAATACCGGCCTGTTCACCGGCCCCGACCAGATTGCAAAACAGCGGATCGAAGTACAGCGGATATTTGCGGAACGCCATGTTCAGGCTGGTACCGGTTTCGATGTCGGCGCGCAGGTCCAGAATCAGTTTCGAGACCGACGGGTTGGCGTGGCCCTTGCCGACGATGTCGAACGACTGCAGCAGTGGTACGCCGGCCTTCATCATCGTGGCCAGCTGACGGGTGAACAGGCAGATGTCCTTTTCGGTGATCTTCTTGCCGCTGCGGTAGACCTTCTTCTTGACCTTGGTGACCATGATGCCCTGGCGGCGCAAGGTCACGTTGACGATCGCTTCGCCGCCGGCGCGCAGTTCGCCGCGCACCGTCTTGCCGCCCTTGTCCTTGCCTTCCCACGCGTAGATCATTTCCTTGACGTGGGTGCTGCTCGCTTTTTGTGGTGAGGTTGCCATACGCTTCCTATTCGTTGGTGCAGCCGAGGACTTCTTCGAGGCTGGTCAATCCTTGTTTAACTTTCATCAGCCCAGAGCGGCGCAAGGACTTGACGCCTTCCGATTCCGATTGGGCTGCAATTTGCATGGCATTGCCGTGCGCCAGAATGATCGCCTCGATAGCCGGCGTGATCGGCATGATCTGATAGATGCCGACCCGGCCCTTGTAGCCGCCGCCCAGGCAGCGCTCGCAGCCGACCGGCTCGTACGGTTTCCAGTCGCCTTCCAGTTCCTCTTCGCGAAAGCCGGCCTGCAGCAAGATCGCGCGCGACACCTCGGCCGGGCGTTTGCACGTGCACAGGCGGCGCGCCAGGCGCTGGGCCGTGATCAGGATCACCGAGGAGGCGATGTTAAATGGCGCCACGCCCATGTTCATCAGGCGCGTGAGCGTCGAGGGCGCGTCGTTGGTGTGCAGCGTCGAGAACACCATGTGGCCGGTCTGGGCGGCCTTGATGGCGATGTCGGCCGTCTCCAGGTCGCGAATCTCGCCGACCATGATGATGTCCGGATCCTGGCGCAGAAACGACTTGAGCGCCACCGGAAAGGTCAGGCCGGCGCGGTCGTTGACGTTGACCTGATTGACACCCGGCAGGTTGATCTCGGCCGGATCTTCGGCCGTCGAGATATTGATGCCGGGCTTGTTGATCACGTTCAGGCAGGTGTACAGCGAGACCGTCTTGCCCGACCCGGTCGGTCCGGTCACCAGCACCATGCCGTACGGGCGCTGGATCGCGTCGAGCAGGGTCGCCTTCTGGTCCGGGTCGTAGCCGAGTGCGTCGATGCCCATCTGGGCCTGGGTCGCGTCCAGGATCCGCATCACGGTCTTCTCGCCAAACAGCGTGGGCAGCGTCGAGACCCGGAAATCGATCGTCTTGGTGGCGGACATGATCAGGCGCATGCGGCCATCCTGCGGCACACGCTTTTCCGAAATATCGAGCTTGGAGAGCACCTTGATGCGCGAGACCAGCTTGTCGCGGATCGACAGCGGCGGCTGGGCGTGCTCGCGCAGCACCCCGTCCACGCGCAGGCGGATCCGGTAAAATTTTTCGAACGGTTCGAAATGGATGTCCGAGGCGCCCAGGTTGACCGCGTCCATCAGGATCTTGTTGAGGAACTTGACGATCGGCGCGTCGTCGATCTCGTTGGTGTCGGCCGCCGTGGCGGAGCTGGCCGCGTTCGCATCGTCCTCGCCGAACTCGATGTCCTGATCGTCGCCGATCATGTCGTTGATGCTTTGCGTGGCCGACTTGGACAGCGTGGCGAGCAGTTGCAACAGCACGTCGTGCTGGACGATCACCGGTTCGACCGAGGACTCGCTTTGGAACTTGATCTGGTCGAGCGCCTGGCTGTTGGTGGGGTCCGAGATCGCCACCGACATCTTGTTGCCGCGCTTGGCCAGCGCGATCACGCGCTGGGTCTGCATCAGCTTGGCGTCGATCGCCGTGGCCGGCAACAGCGCGTGGTTGAACGCGCCCAGATCCATCAAGGGATAGCCGAACGTCTCGGCGCAAAACAGCGACAGCGCGCGCGCGTCGATGCTGCCGCCGGCCAGCAGCGTGTCGATGAAGGGGAGCTTGTCAGCGATGGCCTTTTTCTGCAGTGCGTCCGCCTGGGCGGGCGACAGGCGGCCGGCCTGCATCAGCGCGCGCGCCAGCCCCGACATGCTGGTGCCGGGCGTGATATTGGGAAGAACTGCTGCCATAGGAACGCGGTATAAGAAGTAGCGTTGAAATACGAAGGGCCGGCCAAGCCGGGCGGACCCAGTTTGGCGCGTACCGGCGTGTGGCTTGGATCATGCCTCCAAGCACTACATTTGTAAAGTGTTTGTCATAGTTGCAAAGTATTTATCTTGATATTCAGGCCATCCGGCGCCAGTCCCCTGCCGCCCCATGTTACTCCGGCTGCCGCAACTGCGCAAAAAAACAGCGCCATGAAGGCGCCGAAACTGCCATGGAGGGCGTCAATGGCGCCGTTTGCCCGGTGGACGTATCAGTTTGACGACCTTGATCGCCTGGTTTTGCACCTGGATCACTTCGATCACGCAGTTCGCCACGCGCAAGCTGATGGGGGACTCGGGGATCTCCTGCAGCAATTCGAGCATCAGGCCATTCAAGGTTTTCGGCCCGTCCAGTGGAAAATTGAGACCGAGCCGCTTGTTGATGTCGCGCAGCGCGGTGGTGCCGTCGAGCAGGCATTCGCCCTTGTCGTTCCAGACATAGCTGTCCGGACGCGCCGCGCCCGGCATCGAGGTGGTGAATTCGCCGATCATC
Source organism: Burkholderiales bacterium (assembly GCA_038207625.1). GTDB lineage: Bacteria > Pseudomonadota > Gammaproteobacteria > Burkholderiales > Burkholderiaceae_D > JBBQZO01. The sequence goes on from JBBQZO010000016.1 coordinate 35,441, forward strand.
TCTTCGATGATGTCGTCCAGCGTGACCAGGCCTTGCACTTCGCCGTACTCGTCGACGATGATGCCCAGCCGTTCGCGGTTTTCCTGGAAATACTGCAGCTGGGCGAACACGCCCGTTTCTTGCGGAATGAAGTAGGGCGCGCTGAGCAGGGCGCGGAAATGCGCTACCGTCAGTTCTTCGTCCAGATTAAGCAGCGCCACCGCCTTGCGCACATGCAAGATGCCGACGATCTGGTTGATCTCGCCTTCGTAGACGGGCAGCTTGTTGTGGTAGCAGGTGGTGAGCTGATGCTTGATCTCGGCCACCGGCACGGCCAGGTTGAGCGCCTCGACCTGGGAACGGGGCGTCATCACATCCTCGACCGAGATGTGTTCCAGTTCGAACAGGTTGAGCAGGATGCTCTTGTGCTTTTGCGGGATGAAGTTGCCCCCTTCGAGCACGATCGAGCGCAGCTCCTCGGGCGAGAGGCGCTGTTCGTGCGAATGGCCGCCGGTGCGGATGCGGAAAATCTTCAGCACCACCGACACGAACAGATTGACGAACCAGATGATCGGCGCGGCCGCCGCCATCAGCGGTTTGAGCACCATGCTGGTGGGCAGGGCGATGCGCTCGGGGTAGGTCGCGCCGATCACCTTGGGCGAGATTTCGGCGAACACGATCAGCAGGAACGCCACCACGGCGGTGGCAATGGTCAGCACGCTTTCCTCGTGGCCGAAGGTGAGGATGGCCAGCGCCGTCACCAGCGCGGTGGCCATCGCATTGATCAGGGTGTTAGCGATCAGCACCAGCGAGAGCAGCTTGTCGGTGCGTTCGAGCAGCCACAAGGTGGTGGCGGCCTGACGGCTGCCCCGTTTGGCCAGGTGGCGCAGGCGATGCCGGTTGGCCGCCATCAGCGCCGTTTCCGCCATGGCGAAAAAGGCGGAGCACAGTATCAGTAAAACGAGTGCGCAAATGAGCACCCAAAGTGGAACGGTATCCAAGGCTCACCGTGATAAAGGGTACGTGGGGGACTGGATGACCTAGTGCAGCGTGCGCCAGGTCCAGGGGGAAGTAAGTGCTTGATTCTAAGGCAAGGAAAGGCGCGGCGCAAGGCCGCGCCGGATGGCGCGCGCGCTCATCTCAGGTCTGGGGCGCCAGGAAGCGGCGTTCCCATGCGCCGATTTCATGCACAAAGCTGGCGTGTTCACATTCTTTCACGGCGCAGTAGGCGCGCACGAAGTGTGCGCCCAGCAGGCGCGGCGCGCTGGCGCTGGCGTGCATTTGTTGGTGCGCCGCCATGAAGGTGGGCGCCAGATCGTGGCTGCAGTCATACGCGCTGCCGAGCACCGCCGCCTGCGGGGCCAGCGCTTCCTCGATGCCGGCCAGCCCGGCCGCCAGCGAAGCGGCGATCGCCAGGTAGGGATTGGCGTCGGCGCCGGCAATGCGATTTTCGACCCGGCGCGCCGCGGCTGCAGAGATCGGAATGCGCAGCCCGGCGGTGCGGTTATCAAGGCCCCAGTGCAGATTGATCGGCGCCTGGCTGCCGGGCACGAAGCGGCGAAACGAATTGACCGAGGGCGCGAAAATGAGCATCAGGTCCGGCAGATAGGTTTGCAGGCCGCCGATGAAGTGCAGCAGGCGCGCGCTGTCGCTGCCGTCCTGGTTGGCGAAGATGTTGCGGCCGTCGGCATCGACGATGCTCTGGTGCAGATGCATCGAGCTGCCCGGCTGGTGCGCAATCGGCTTGGCCATGAACACCGCGTTCATGCCGTGTTTGATGGCGATTTCCTTGGCCGCGTACTTGAACAGGAAGGCCTGGTCGGCCAGCGCCAGCGGATCGCCGTGCAGCAGGTTAATCTCGAACTGGGACAGCCCGACCTCGTGGATCCAGGTGTCGGCCTTGATGCCGAGCGCGTCAATGGCGCCATGGAACTCGTCCCAGAACGGCGCCAGCTCGTTGAGCAGGTTCATGCTGAAGGCTGACTGGCCGATTTCGCAGCGCCCGTTGCGCGCGGTGGGCGCCGTCAAGGGCTGGGCCGGATCGTTATTGGGCGCGGTCAGGTAGAACTCGATCTCGGGCGCCACCACCGGCGTCAGGCCAAGCGCGGCATAGCGCGCCAGCACCGTCTTGAGCACCGAGCGGGGCGCGAAGGCGCACAATTGGCCGTCCATCTCGACGCAGTCGTGGATCGCCAGCGCGCGCGGCACGCTGCTCCAGGGAATCGACTTCACGCTGGTGAAATCGGGCACCAGTCGCACGTCCGGGTCGGCGTCGGGAAAGATCGCGTCGTAGGAATAGTCGCCCGTGATGCACTGCATCGGGATCGCCTGGGCGATGCGCAGCTCGTCGCCGCGCGCGAAACTGCGCGCCGGCATTAGCTTGCCGCGCGGATAGCCGGCCACGTCGGGGAAGATGCATTCGACATCGCGAATGCCCGCTTGCGCAAACTGCGCTGCCAGCTCGGGTGGGACGGTCTGTTGCATGGGCGTTCGAGTCCTGGTTGGGTGGCGCCGGGGCGGCCTGGCATGCGCCGGGCCTGGTTCGTATATGTGCACAATGACGCAAAGTATCGCTTGGCGCATATACCCTTGCGCTAGGGGCAATATATTATGCAATATATACTGGACCATGGTGAAGCGAACCCGATGAATACTTACGACAATTATCCGCGCGACCTGATCGGCTACGGCCGCACGCCACCCCATCCGCAGTGGCCGGGGCAGGCGCGCATCGCGCTGCAGTTCGTGCTGAACTATGAAGAGGGCAGCGAAAACTGCGTGCTGCACGGCGACGCGGCGTCGGAAACTTTTCTGTCGGAGATCATTGGCGCGGCCGCGTTTCCGGCGCGTCACCTGAGCATGGAGTCGATCTACGAGTATGGTTCGCGCGCCGGCCTGTGGCGCTTGCTGCGCATGTTCGAGGATCGCCAATTGCCGCTGACGGTGTTTGGTGTGGCGATGGCGATGAAGCGCAATCCCGAGGCGGTGGCCGCGTTTGTGCAACTGGGCCACGAAATCGCCTGCCACGGCCTGCGCTGGATCTCGTATCAGAACATGGACGAGGCGACCGAGCGCGCCCATCTGGTCGAAGCGGTTGGCATCATCAAGGAGATGACGGGCGCCGCGCCGCTGGGCTGGTACACGGGGCGCGACTCGCCCAACACGCGCCGCCTGGTGGTCGAGCACGGCGGTTTTTGCTACGACGCCGACCACTACGGTGACGATCTGCCGTTCTGGCAGCAGGTTGCCTGCAGCGACGCCGACGGCGCGGCCATCGTCAAGCCGCATTTGGTGGTGCCGTACACGCTAGATACCAACGACATGCGTTTCGCGGCGATGCAAGGCTTTAACAGCGGCACCCAGTTCTTCGACTACCTGAAGGACGCCTTCGACGTGCTGTACGCGGAGGGCGATCCCAACGGTCTGAACCAGCCGAAGATGTTGTCGGTCGGCCTGCATTGCCGCCTGGTGGGGCGGCCGGCGCGCGCGGCCGCGCTGGCACGCTTCCTCGACTACGTGCAAAGTCACGATAAAGTGTGGATCACGCGCCGCATCGATATCGCCCAGCACTGGCATTCGACGCATCCCTGCCTAAAATAGAAGCAGGCGCGGCCCACGGCACTATGCGGTATCGCTGATAACGGACATTGCAACTTTCGTATAGGGCTGCGGGCCGCAGGTGTTAGCCTTGCAAGCTGGTACAACGTCGAGGCCACTATGTCAGAACCGATCCGCTTTTACTACCGTGGTGCCGTGCAGGAAGTGGCGACGGCGTCGCCCACCCAGAGCGTGTTGCAGCATTTGCGCGAAGATTTGCACTGCACCGGCACCAAGGAAGGCTGTGCCGAAGGCGATTGCGGCGCCTGCACGGTTGTCATCGGTTCGCTCGAGCACGGCAAGCTGGAGTTGAAAGCGGTCAATTCCTGCATCCAGTTCACCCCCACCTTGGACGGCAAGGCGCTGTTCACGGTGGAGGACCTGCAGCAGCAGGACGGCAGTTTGCATCCGGTGCAGCAGGCGATGGTCGAATGCCATGGCTCGCAATGCGGCTTTTGCACGCCCGGCTTCGTCATGTCCTTGTGGGGCATGTACCTCAACGAGAGCGCTCGCGCGCCGACCCGCGCCGAGATCGACACTAGCCTGTCGGGCAACCTGTGCCGCTGCACCGGTTACCGCCCCATCATCGAGGCGGCCAAGCGCATGGGCGAGCTGCCCAAGGTTGCCTTCGACCGCGCGGCGCTGACCTTGCAATTGCAGACGCTGCGACGCACCAGCATGGCCAACTACAGCGCAGATGGACGCACTTTCCACGCGCCGCGCACGCTGGCCGAACTGGTCGAGGTGCGCGCCGCCAAGCCGGGGGCCGTGCTGCTGGCCGGCTCCACCGACATCGGCCTGTGGGTCACCAAACAGATGCGCGCATTGGGCGACATCATTTACCTTGGCCACGTGGAGGCGCTGAAACAGGTCACCGAAGCGGGCGGCATGCTCGACATCGGCGCCGGCGTCACGCTCACCGACGCCTACGCGGCGCTGTGCCGCCACTACCCGCAGCTTGCCGAAATGGCGCAGCGTTTCGCGTCGCTGCCGATCCGCAACGCCGGCACCCTGGGCGGCAACGTTGCCAACGGCTCGCCGATCGGCGACTCGATGCCGTGGATGATTGCGCTGGGAAGCGAGGTGGTATTGCGCAGCAGCGCCGGCGAACGCCTGCTGGCGCTGGACGAGTTCTACCTCGACTACCAGAAGAAGGATCTGCAGCCGGGCGAATTTGTGCAGGCCGTGCGGGTGCCGCTGCCGCACGCCGATGTCGCCTTTCGCACCTACAAACTGGCCAAGCGCTTCGACCAGGACATTTCGGCCGTGTGCGCCGCATTCGCGTTTCGCTTCGACGGCGACATCGTCACGCAGGCGCGCATCGCCTTTGGCGGCATGGCGGCCATTCCCAAGCGCGCCGCCAGGGCCGAGGCGCTGTTGATCGGGCAGCGGTGGAACGAGGCCAATCTGGCCGCCGCGATGGCGGCCATGGCGCAAGACTACGCGCCGCTGTCGGATATGCGCGCCTCCAGCGCCTACCGCATGACGACGGCGCAAAACCTGCTGCGCCGGTTCTGGTTCGAGACGCGCCTGGACGCCCCGCTGGCGCCCGAGGCAGTCAATGCCTACGCCGTTCGGGCTTGAGAGGATGACATGGATAACCCCGTCACACCAGCATTGAAACAAGCGGACAACTGGGCCGAAGTGGGCCAGGCGCGCGTGCACGAGTCGGCCGCGCTGCACGTGCTTGGCGAAGCGAGCTACACCGACGACATACCCGAAGCGCGCGGCACGCTGCACGCCGCGCTGGGCCTGTCGCAACAGCCGCACGCGCGCCTCACCGTTGTCGATCTGGACGCGGTGCGCGCCAGCCGTGGCGTCGTCGCCGTGTACACCGCCGACGACATCCCCGGCACCAATGATTGCGGCCCGATCATCCATGACGACCCGATCCTGGCGCCCGCTCTGGTGCAGTATGTGGGCCAGCCGATCTTCATCGTCGTCGCCGACACGCACGACAATGCGCGCCGCGCCGCGCGCCTTGGTAAAGTGAGCTACGACGAGTTGCCGGCGATCCTGACGCCGCAGGCGGCCAAGGCCGCGCAGTCGTATGTGCTGCCACCGATGCATTTGCAGCGGGGCGATTTTCAAACAGCGTTCGAGCGCGCGCCGCATGCAGTGAAGGGGCAGCTGTACGTGGGCGGGCAGGAGCAGTTCTACCTCGAAGGGCAGATCTCCTACGCGATCCCGAAGGAAGACGCGGGCATGCTGGTGCTGTGCTCGACCCAGCATCCGAGCGAGATGCAGCATGTCGTCGCGCACGCGCTCGGGGTGCATGCGCACAACATCGTCGTCGAATGCCGGCGCATGGGCGGCGGTTTCGGCGGCAAGGAGTCGCAGTCGGCGCTGTGGGCGGCGGCGGCGGCCATCGCGGCGGCCAAGTTGAAACGCCCGGTCAAGCTGCGCGCCGACCGCGACGACGACATGCTCGTCACCGGCAAGCGCCACTGTTTTTACTATGAGTACGAGGTAGGCTACGACGACGACGGCAGGATCGTCGCCGCCAAGGTCGACATGGTCTCGCGCGCCGGCTATTCGGCCGACCTGTCCGGCCCGGTCGCCACGCGCGCCGTCTGCCACTTCGACAATACCTACTACCTGTCGGACGTCGACATCCGCGCCGCCTGCGGCAAGACCAACACCCAGTCGAACACGGCGTTTCGCGGTTTCGGCGGCCCGCAAGGGGCGATTGCGATCGAGTACGTGATCGACGAGATCGCCCGCAATCTGGGGCGCGACGCGCTCGACATCCGCCGTCTCAATTTCTACGAGCGCGATGGTGCCAACGGGCGCGACGTGACGCCGTATGGTCAGCAGGTGGTCGACAACGTGATCCACGACCTGAGCGCAGAACTGGAGCAGAGCAGCGACTACCGTGCGCGCCGCGCCGCCGTGACAGCGTTCAATGCGAGCAGCCCGGTGCTGAAAAAAGGGCTGGCCTTCACGCCCGTCAAATTTGGTATCGCCTTTAACGTCACCCACCTGAACCAGGCCGGCGCGCTGGTGCATGTGTACGTCGATGGCTCGATCCTGGTCAACCACGGCGGCACTGAAATGGGGCAGGGCATCAACACCAAGGTCAATCAGGTGGTGGCGCACGAACTGGGCGTGGACTTGGTGCACGTGCGCGCCACCGCCACCGACACCAGCAAGGTGGCCAACACCTCGGCCACGGCCGCCTCGACGGGCGCGGACCTGAACGGCAAGGCCGCGCAGGATGCTGCGCGCCAGATCCGCACGCGGCTGGCGGCGTTCGCGGTGTCGCTGCATGGCGGCGACGTCGCCACGGTGCGCTTTGCCGACAACCACATCCACGTCAACGGCCACGCGCTGCGCTTTCGCGAGCTGGTGCAAAAGGCCTATCTGGCGCGCGTGCAGCTGTGGTCGGACGGTTTCTACGCCACCCCGCACCTGCACTGGGACGCCAAGACGATGACCGGCCACCCGTTCTCGTACTACGCTTACGGCGCGGCGGTGGCCGAAGTGATCGTCGATACCCTGACCGGCGAATGGAAACTGTTGCGCGCCGACGCGCTGTACGACGCGGGCGCCTCGCTCAACCCGGCCATCGATCTGGGCCAGGTCGAAGGCGCGTTCATCCAGGGCATGGGCTGGCTCACCACCGAGGAGCTGTGGTGGAACCCGGGCGGCAAGCTGATGACGCACGCGCCGTCAACCTACAAGATTCCGGCCGTGTCGGACTGCCCGGCCGATTTTCGCGTGCGCCTGTTCGACAATCAGAATGTCGAAGACAGCATCCACCGCTCGAAGGCGACGGGTGAACCGCCGTTGCTGCTGCCGTTTTCGGTGTTTTTCGCGATCCGCGACGCCGTTTCCAGCGTCGGCGAACATCAAATCAATCCGCCGCTGAATGCGCCAGCGACCAGCGAAGAGATCCTCAAGGCGATCACCTTCGTGCAACGCGCAGCAGGGGAGCTCGCATGATCAACGACTGGTTGACAGGGCTGAACGAAACGCCTGCGGTGCTGATCACGGTGGCCGTCGTCGAGGGTTCCGGTCCGCGCGCAGCGGGCACCAAGATGGTCGTGGGCGCTGCCACCTTGGTCGATACGATCGGCGGCGGGCATCTGGAAATGCGCGCCATTGAGATCGCGCGCGCCATGCTGGTCGATGGGCGCGCGCTGCACTTCGAGCGCTTTGCGCTGGGACCCAGTCTTGGTCAATGCTGCGGCGGCGTGGTCTATCTGGCGTTCGAACGCGCCGACGCGGCGATGGCGCAGATGCTGGCGCAGCGTCGCCAGCAGGACAGCTGGCGCGTGACGGCGATCGACGGCGCGCCCACCTGGGCCTTGCTGGACGCCGACGGCCGGCGTCTGGCCGGCGCGCCCACGCCGGCCATTGCGCGCGAGCGCGGCGCGCATGTGATGCAAGATAGCGGCGGGCGGCGCTGGATGGTCGACCCGATCCTGGCGCCGCGCGCACATCTGGTGCTGTTCGGCGCCGGCCACGTGGGCGCGGCGATCGTGCGCGCGCTGGCCCAGCTGCCGTGTACCGTCACCTGGGTCGACGAGCGCGAAGACATGTTCCCGGCCCAGATTCCCGCGAACGTCACGGTGGAGGCGTCCGACCTACCCGAAGCGCTGGTTGACGACGCGCCGCCCGGCGCGAGCTATCTGGTGATGACGCACAGCCACGCGCTGGACCAACGCCTGACCGAGGCGATCATGGCGCGCTGTGATGTCGGCTGGTTCGGCCTGATCGGCTCGAAAACCAAGCGCAAGCAGTTCGAGCATCGCTTGCATGCGCGCGGCGTCGATGCCGACCGCATCGCTGCGATGGTGTGTCCGATCGGCCTGGCCGGCATCACCAACAAGGCGCCGGCGGTGATTGCCGCCTCGGTGTGCGCCCAGTTGCTCACCGTGTGGGAGGCAGCCGAGCAGGCGCAAGTGAGCGCACCCCGGCTGCGCCTGGCGTCGCGCCGGTCCTGATTCACCACTCACGTACCGGAAAGCGCCCGATGTCGACCGTCTCCTTGCAAGCCTACCGCGCCAGCCTGCTGCATTTTCATGCCGACCCCGCCTTCAGCGATGATAACCACGCATGGCACGCGGACGGCCTGCTGGTCGTTGCCGACGGCAAGGTGCGGGCCGCCGGCGACTACGCGCAGCTGCTTGCCACGCTGGCGCCGGGCACCGACGTGATCGACTATCGCGGCAAGCTGATCATGCCCGGCTTTATCGACACTCACCTGCATTTTCCGCAGACCGACATGATCGCCTCGCCTGCGGAGGGGCTGCTGCCGTGGCTGGAAACCTACACCTTTCCCACCGAGCGCCAGTTCGGCGACCCGGCCCACGCGCGCGCGGTGGCCGAGTTTTTCCTCGACGAGCTGCTGCGCTGCGGCACCACCACGGCGATGGTCTACTGCAGCGTGCACAAGGAATCGGTCGATGCCTTCTTCGAGGCCAGCGCGCAGCGCAATCTGCGCATGGTGGCCGGCAAGGTGCTGATGGACCGCCACTGCCCCGAATTTTTGCGCGACACCTTCGACGGCGGCGTGCGCGACAGCGAGGCGCTGATCAACAAATGGCACGGCAAGGGCCGCGCGCTGTACGCGATCACGCCGCGCTTCGCGCCCACGTCGAGCGACGCGCAGCTGCAGCTGGCGGGCGAACTGGCGCGCGCCTATCCGGACACCTTCCTGCAAACCCACGTGGCCGAGAACGCCGACGAATGCGCGTGGGTGGCCAGGCTGTTTCCGCAGGCACGCAGCTACCTTGACGTGTACGAGCGGGTCGGCATGCTGCGCCCGCGCGCCATGTACGGTCACTGCATCTGGCTCGACGACGACGACCGCGCGCGCATGGCCGACACAGGCGCGGCGGTGGCGATCTGCCCGACCTCGAATCTGTTCCTGGGCAGCGGGCTGTTCGACTTCGATCAAGCCGACCGCGCAGGGGTGGCGCTGTCGCTGGCGACCGACGTGGGCGGTGGTACCGCGTTTTCAATGTTGCAAACAATGAATGAAGCCTATAAAGTAGCGCGCTTGAAGGGCAGTTATTTGCCGGCCCTGCGCATGTTTTATCTGGCCACGCTGGGCGCGGCGCGTTGCATGCAGTTGGAGGGAACGATCGGCAGTTTTGCTGCCGGCGCCGAAGCCGATTTCATCGTGCTCGATCCCAAGTCCACTGCACTGCTGGCGCGCCGTAGCGAGCGCTGCAACAGTCTCGAAGAGCTGCTGTTCGCGCTGGCGCTGCTGGGCGACGACCGCGCGGTGGCCGCCACCTACGCAGCCGGGCGCCGGGTCCACCTGCGCGCGCAGGCCTAGGCGCGCGCCCTTTCCACTTCACCGAAAGACGCACCCATGCACACAACGCTTAGCCGCTTGACGATCGCCCTGGTTCTGGGCAGCAGCACTTTGATGGCGCAGGCGGCGTCAACGGCCGCCAACGAAGCGTTCACGGCACGCCACCTGGCCAGCCTGATCGCCGGCGCCGATCCCCGGACCGCCGAGCTGACGCTGTTCTTCAGCCAGATGCCCAAGGGCGGCGACCTGCACCACCACTATTCGGGCGCGCTGTACGCCGAGCAGTATCTGGACTGGGTCGACAAGCAGGGTTACTGCGTCAACAAGACCAGCTACCGCATCGAGACCAATTCGACCGTTGTCGAGGCCGAGCGCGCGCTGCCGCCATCGACCCGCACTTGTCTGTCCGGACGCGATGTGCTGGCCGACGATTTCACCTACCGTGAAATGCTGCAGCGCTGGTCGAGCAAGGACTTTTCCAACCACGGCGCGATCCAGCCGCCGCCCGACCGCCAGTTTTTTGAAACCTTCGGCTACTTCGGCCCGGCCGCCAACGCCAACTACAACGAGGGCATGCTAAAGCTCAAGCAGCGCGCCATCGAAGAAAACCTCAGCTACATCGAGACCATGTTCACGCTGGCGCCGTCGATCCAGAATCCGGACTTCGACAAGAGCGTCGGGCAAGCGGGCCTGGACGACGCGGGGCTGGACGCCCAGCTCGCTGCGCTGGCCGGCACGCTGGAGAACGACGTGGCCTTCAATCAGAGCATCAGCGACTATCTGGGCAAGATCACCGCCGCCAGTGCCAACGTCGACGACGCCCAGTTCACCATGCGCTACCAGGCGTATGTGCTGCGCCTGCTGGCACCGTCGCGGGTGTTTTCGGCCATGTTGGCCGGCTTCAAGGCGGCCAGCCAGAGCAAACTGCTGGTGGGCGTGAATATCGTCGGCGCCGAGAACCAGGCCGTGTCGATGCGCGATTACACGCTGCACATGAAGATGTTCCGTTTCCTGAAGACCAAATACCCGCATGTGAAGGTGGCGCTGCACGCGGGCGAACTGGCGCTGGGCATGGTGCCGCCGGAAGGGCTCAAGTTCCATATCGACCAGGCGATCAGCATCGGCGGGGCCAATCGCATCGGCCACGGCATGGATATCGCGCACGAGCGCAATGCGCCGGCCATCTTCGCGACAATGCGCGCCCAGGATATTCCGGTCGAAGTGAACCTGACCAGCAATGACTTCATCCTTGGCATCAAGGGGCAGACCCATCCGGTGACGCTGTACCGAAAGTATCGCGTGCCGTTTGTGATCTCGACCGACGACGCAGGGGTGTCGCGCAACAACCTGTCCAACGAGTACGTGCTGTTTGCCAGTCGTTACAAGCCGAGCTATGCCGAGATCAAGAAGCTATCGTACAACAGCTTGCGCTACGCTTTCCTGGCCGATGCGGATAAACAACGCCTGATCAAGCAACTTGACCAACGTTTTGCCCGTTTTGAAGCCGATACGGCCGCGCTGAACGCCAAGATCGGCGCCGCCAAGCGCTAATCCAGGCGCTGATGTCACGCAATTGAAACAAAGTCGGCGGCGCCATGCCGCCGATTAAGCACCATTTCTCGGGCGCATACGTCGCCCGTTCTTCCCTCCCAGTGACCAACAATCCCAATTGTGTGGCGATCACGCGACAAAATTTCTAGAGCGCGGCTTCCTTTTTCAAAAGTAGACATGAAAACATTTCATGTTAGAAAGTGGCCGTTCATAATCGCGCCCTGCCGCTGTTCCTCTGGCGGACCGCACTCCTAGTAATTGCACAAGGTTTAACGGAAGGATTTATATATCGATCATATAAATCCATAAGGGAAATCGTATTGGTCAGCGATTGGCCGTTCATGCATAGTTTGAACGTTGCAGTTGTACTAAGGTTTGGTGCGACGGCGTATGCAGCGAATCATTCCATGCGAGGTCATCAAATGGTCATAGTGCGTTCATCACCGTGAAATATTTGCTCGGTAAGCTGACGCATTCGAGCGTCACTTGATGACGCATGATCGTGCAGCCTGAGCCGGGCAATCGGATCAGATGCGGTTTCTTGGTCACACACTGCAAGGGCGATCCCCTTGCATGGATTTAGGAACGGCCAGCGCACCGCCTGGCCGGCACGGCAAATTTACAATAACGTTCTTGAGGGAGCATTTCATGCAATCTGCAGTAAAACACCACCAAACCTTGCGTCTGAGCATGATGGCTCTGGCATGCCATCTGGCCTGCTTCAGCATGGCCGCCGTCGCACAAACGACCGCGCCGGCTGAAGAAAAAGCTGTTGTGACCATTACCGGCAAGAAGGTCGGGATGGGCTTGATGGTGCAAGAAGACGCGCCAAAAGCGCGCAGCACCATCACGCAAGAAGAGTTGGCCAAACAGCGTCCGACCGGCAATGCGTTTCAGGCGTTGGAACTGATGCCAGCAGTGAACAGCTACAGCCATGACTCGTCGGGTCTGTTCGGTGGTGGTTTGACCATGCGCGGTTTCAACAGCGACCAGATCGGCGCCACCATCAACGGCGTGCCGGTCAATGACTCCGGCAGCTTCTCCGTGTTCCCTCAAGAATACGTCGATCAGGAAAACACCTGCTCCGAATTCGTCACCCAAGGTTCGACCGACGTCGACTCGCCGCAAGTGGGCGCCACCGGTGGTAACTTCGGTATCAACACCTGCGATCCAGAAGCGAAGCAGCGCGTGCGCGTGATGCAAACCATTGGTCAACTGCGCTTGCACAAGACCTTCGTGCGTTATGACACCGGTCTGCTGTCCGATGGCCGCAGCAAGGCTTTCGTGTCGCTCTCGCATGCGGGCGCCGACAAGTGGAAAGGCGAGGGCGGTGCCGCGCGTGACCATATCGACGGCGGCTTCAACTACGACATCGATCGCTTCAATTTCGTGCACGGCACCATCCTGTACAACAAGGCGCTGAACAACAATATCAACAACATCAGCCTGGCCGACCTGAACAGCAAGGGTTATTTTTACGACTACTCGTCGACCTTCATTGGCCACGCGAAGCCAACCCCTGGCGTGGCCGACAAGGACGTCAGCCAGAATTTTGGTGATTCGTATTACAAGTTGGCTACCAACCCGTTCAAGAACATGATTGCGTCGGCTACCGCCAAGTTCCGCATCGGCGAAAACACCGACATCAAGTTTCTGCCTTACTACTGGTACGGTTTCGGCACGGGTAGCAAGCAACAGAATGTGCTGTTCGAAAACGGTTTCCTTGACGCTAAGACTGGTAAGGTCAACGCCACGGTCGACCTGAACGGCGATGGCGATACCAAAGACAGCTACATCGTTGCCAACAGCAGCATCACCAAGACCAAGCGTCCGGGTATGTCGCTGTCGATCACCCATGCAGTTGGCGATCACTCGATCCTGGGCGGTTTCTGGTATGAGCGCGCGGACCATCGTCAAACCGGCCCAGCCGTGGCTGTCGACGCTAACGGTTTGTCCGCCGACCTGTGGCTGAACAGCCATTTCATCACCCGTCCGGACGGCACGCCGTACGAGTCGCGTGACTGGCAGACCATCAGCACCGCCTATCAAGCGTTCTTGCAAGATACCGCCACGCTGATGGACAACAAGCTGACCTTGAACGCCGGCGTACGCACACCGTTCGTCAAGCGCGATTTCACCAACTTCGCCAACGAAGCTTTCCTGAGCGGCTCGTCGGTGGCCGGCCATACCGTGTACAACGGTGTGGTACTGCCGCAGGTGACGTACAACGTGCAGAAGACTTACCGCGATGTGTTGCCACAATTGGGCGCCCGTTATCGCATCACCAACGACGACCAACTGTTTGCCAGCTTGGCCAAGAACTTCAAGGCGCCGCCTAACTTCGCTTACTCGCCAACCAACGGCAACGTGCAGTTCGATGCGAATGGCAAAGTGGCTATCGTCGGCGACGTCAAAGCGGAAACCTCGTACAACCTGGACGTTGGTTACCGTCACCAGACGTCGGCCATCAGCGCACAAATCACCGCGTTCATGGTTGACTTCCGCGACCGTCAGGCGACCTCGTTCGATCCTGCCACCAACCTGAGCATTCTGATCAATGCCGGCAAAGTCAAGAACACCGGCTTTGAAATCGAACTGGGCAATACGCCAGTGAACGGCTGGTCGTTCTACAGCTCGCTCGGTTACATCAACAGCCAACTGCAGGACAACCTGCTGGTGGCCGGCACCGTCACTCCTAAAGGCGCCACGGTGGCGACCCCGGTCTTGCTGCCGACCGCAGGCAAGCAAATGCCGTTGTCACCAGACTGGAAATTTGGTCTGAGCGCGTCCTATGAAACGGACAGCTGGTACGCCCGTCTGAAGGCCAAGTACACCGGCATTCAACAGGCTACGCTGATCAATGACGAAGAAGTGCCGGCGTACACGACCGTTGACCTGGATACCGGCTATATGTTCCCGGCCACCAGCATGCTCAAGCGTACCAAGCTGACCTTCAACATCAGCAACCTCCTCAACAAGCAGTACCGCAATCCGTCGTCGCAAACGGCTGGTACGGCACTGAGCTACGGCGGCGCCAAGTCGTCGACGGTTCTGTATTACCTCGGCGCGCCACGTTCGGCGTCGATGACCTTGTCGATGGACTTCTAAACAGGCGCGTGTGACGCCGGCCAGCTGGTACAGTGGCTGACGTTACATGCAGTGTTGTGGAGTGCGATGGTGGTTGCAGCCGCCATCGCAAAACATGAATGCCTCGGCCTGTGACCGGGGCATTCATGTTTTGCGGCGCCGCTATCGGCGCTCCTATTTTGCCGGGAGTTCTAGTCCAATGACGTATTTCTCGTCCCTGCGGCCACGCGCCGCAGCATTCGCGCTGACCATGCTGCTGGCCGCCTGCGCCAGCACGCCGCACAGTCCTCCGATTGCGCTCAATCTGGTGGCGCTGAACGATTTCCATGGCCATCTCGAAGGGGACTCCTTCACCTATACCGGCAAGGCCGACGCCGCGCCCCGCACCATCAAGGCCGGCGGCATCGACACCATCGGCGCGGCCTTGCAGGCCTGGCGGCGCGACGACGCTGAGCTGCTGGTAGTGGGCGCGGGCGACCTGGTCGGGGCCAGCCCGGCGCTGTCGTCGATGTGGGCCGACGAGCCCAGCATCGCCGCGATGAATCTGCTGGGGCTGACCGCCAGCTCAGTGGGCAATCACGAATTCGACCAGGGTCGCAAGGAACTGCTGCGCAAACAGCGCGGCGGCTGCGATTCGACCCTGGCCGACAAGGCCTGCAAGCTGGCGCCCCAGTTCGACGGTGCGCGTTTTTCCTACCTGGCCGCGAACGTGATCGACAGCGCCACGGGCCAACCTTTGCTGCCGGCGTATCACATCGCCCAGGCGCATGGTGTGAAGATCGCCTTCATCGGCGCGGTGCTCAAGGACACGCCATCGGTGGTGCTGGCCTCGGGTATCGCCGGCCTGTCGTTCATCGACGAGGCCGCGGCGATCAACCGCGTGCTGCCCGAATTGAAGGCGCAGGGCGTCACTGTGTTCGTGGTGCTGATCCACGAAGGCGGGCATGCCGACCAGCGCTTCGATCAGAGCGATTGCAATAGCTTGCACGGGCCGATCGTGGCGATCGTCAAGCAGCTCGATCCGGCCATCCGGCTGGTCGTCAGCGGCCATACCCATACCGGCTACCTGTGCAAGATCGACGGGCGCGTGGTTACCCAGGCCCAGATGGGCGGGCATGTGCTCTCGCGCATCCGGCTCGATGTCGATCCGCTCACCCATCTGGTGCGCGAGGTCGTCGCCAGCAATGTGGTGATGCAGCCAAACGCCTATCCGCTGGACCCGGCCGTGTCAAACTATCTGGCGTCGGTGCGCGCGCGCAGCGACGCCGCGCTGATGCGCCCGTTGGCGCGCCTGGGCGTGGATCTGGTCAGCCGCAAAGCCAACAAGGACGGCGAATCGGCGCTGGGCGACCTGATCGCCGACGCCCAGCTGGCCGCCACGCGCGCACTGGGCGCACAGATTGCGCTGATCAACACCGGCGGCATCCGCAAGGACCTGGAAACGGGCAGCGGGCGCGTCGCCACCTATGGTCAGGCGCAGATCGTGCTGCCGTTTTCGAACACGCTGGTGCTGTCGAGCCTGACGGGCGCGCAGATCCGCGGCCTGCTCGAACAGCAGTGGCTCAAGCCGGCCGACGAGGAGCACTCGATGCTGCAGGTGTCGGGCGGCTTGAGCTATCGCTGGGACGAGTCGCTGCCGGCCGGCCAGCGGGTGCTGCCCGGCAGCGTGATGCTCAACGGCGTCGCACTGGTCGACAATCTCAGCTACCGCATCGTCGCCAACAACTTCCTGTCCGAAGGGGGGGATAACTTCCCGATGTTCAAACAGGCGCGCGATGTTCTCAACACCAACATCGTCGACCTCGATGCGCTCAGCGCGTACCTGGTCGCGCAGGAGCGCGCCGGCACGCCGGCCGGCAGCGCCACACCGGCTGCGCGCGTCGTGCGCAAGCCTTGATCCGTTCACTGTAGGAGTTACTACCATGCGCCGTCTGTTGCTGCTTGTACTGTTCACGCTGGCCGGCCTCGCGCGTGCCGAATTTAGCATTCCCGGCTATGAGCTGGTTCAGACCGCGCCGCTGGAAACGGGCTTAGCCAGCGCCGACCTGCGCGACCCGGTCACGGTGTGGTGCGAATTGTTCGACGGCGCCAAGAACGAGATCGTGCTGGGCCAGTTTTACGCGGCCACCAAAAGCGGCGCGGCGTTCGAAAAAGTCATCGACAGGCTGGCCGCGGCCGGCCAGCGCGGCGTGAAAATCCGCTTCCTGCTCGAGAAAAAGGGCGTCGCTTTATCCGATGCGGCGCTGCTCGAACGGCTGCGCCAGATTCCCAATTTGCAGCTGCGCATCCTCGAATTTGGCAAGCTCAGTGACAACGGCATCATCCACGCGAAATACCTGGTCGTCGATGGCCGCGCGGCCTATATCGGCAGCCAGAATTTCGACTGGCGCTCGTTTGCGCATATCCACGAGACGGGGCTGCGCATCAGCGATGCCAAGCTGGTGGCCCAGGTGCAGGCGATCTTCGAACACGACTGGGCCGCGCAGGCCAGCATCGCCGCCGGGCAGACGGTGGCGCCGCTCAACACCCAGACGGTGCCGGCCAACCTGAACGAGGCTGCCGTGCTGCTGGCGAGCCCGAATGCCCACAATCCGCCCGGCGTGGGCGACGCCGAAAGCGCGTTGCCGGCCCTGCTGGCGCAGGCGAAAACCGAAGTGCGTATCCAACTGCTCGACTACGCGCCGCTGAGCTTCGGCCCGGGCCGTCCGTACTATGCGGTGATCGACAATGCACTGCGCACGGCGGCCGCGCGCGGCGTACTGATCAAGCTGATGGTATCGAACTGGAATACCGAGAAACCTGCCGTGGCCTATCTGAAAAGCCTGGCGTTGCTGCCCAATGTGCAGATTCGCATCGTCACGCTACCGGTCGCTAGCAGCGGCTTCATTCCGTTCGCGCGCGTCATCCACAGCAAAACCATGAGTATCGACGGCCAACTCGCCTGGGTTGGCACCAGCAACTGGAGCGGCGGCTATATGGACCGCTCGCGCAATCTGGAAGTGGTGCTGCGCAGCGAGAAAATGGCGCAGCGCCTGGCCCAGCTGCACGAGCAGACCTGGAGTTCGGCCTATGCCGTGCCGATCGACGTGCTGAAAGACTATCCAAAACCGAGCAAGGGCAGTCCCGAATAGGGCGAGCCCTGGCCATTCAACCCAAGGAAATTGAGATGAAAAAATTAGCATCCGTGCTCGCGCTGAGCGCCGCCTTCGTCAGCGGTCATGCGCAAGCCTGGGGCAACGACGGCCACCGCGCCGTCGGCGCCATCGCCGACCAGCTGCTCAAGGGCAGCAACGCGCAAAAGCAATTGGCGCTGCTGCTGCAGCCGGGCGAGTCGCTCGAGTCGATCGCCAACTGGGCCGACTGCGTCAAAGGCACTTACTGCGGTCCGCAAACGGCGGAAATGCAGGCCTACGTCAGTGCCAACGCCAAGCACAGCGAATACCACTACACCGACATCCCGTTCCAGAACGGCGACTACCACGACGGTGAAGTGGGCAGCGGCGAAAACGACATCGTCCAGACGCTCAAACAGGCCATCGCCGCCCTGCAGGGCAAGACCGACGCCGCGTCCAATCCGCACGGCTTCACCAAGCGCCAGGCACTGCTGTTGATCACCCACATGACGGGCGACATCCACCAGCCGCTGCACGTGGGCGCGGCCTACGTGGGCAAGGACGGCAAGTTCGCCGCGCCCAAGCTGACGGCCAATGTGGACACCGTCAACCTGTTCGACGCGCGCGGGGGCAATAACCTGCTGCTGGACGACCAGAAGCTGAGCGCCAGCAGCGCCACGCTGATCCCCGCCAAGGACGCCGCCGACGCCAAACCGGTCGTGCTGGGCGCCTCGAAGTCGCTGACCAAGCCGTTCCACTCGTACTGGGACAGCACCGTCGTCGACTACGCGATGCGGCGCGTGAGCGCCAAGACGCCCGAGCAATTCGCCCACATTGTCATCGACGGCAAGCCGGTGGTGGCGGCCAACACGGGCGACGTCAGCAGCTGGCCGTATCAGTGGGCCAACGATGCGCTGCAAGTATCGAAGCTGGCCTACGCCGACGTGACGCCGGGCCAGATCACTGCGCAAACGGGCAAAAAAGGTGACGTGTATTACACCTGGGGTGTGGACGTGCCACAGAACTATCCGGTGCCAAGTTCGGCGCTGGCCAAGACCCAGCTGATCAAGGGCGGCTACCACCTGGCATCGCTGCTGGAAGCGATCTGGCCGTAATGCGGCGCGGCGGCGCCTTCCAAGGGACGGCGCCAGCCAGCTCCCCACCTTGCACGTGGGCGATGTCTTGAGCGCCCCTGTTGCCGAGCAGGTCGCGAAGCGCGATCGTGCGAGGCGACGAGCACAAACGATCTCGCATTGGCGCACGTCAGATTCCGGAATCGCGTCGGCGCCACCGCGCTGTTTTTGATGCTGCTGCGCTGTGCCTGCCGGTTTGATTGTCTGGCAAAGCGGCGCTGGGGCCGGTTTTGAGCGTGTTTCCAGATCATGGCTGGCCAGCGTTGATCTTGTCAGCGTGGGTGCGCCGCAAGCGCGATGACGCGGTGATGGTGCCGTTTGCCACTGCGCCGACGCGGCATTACAATTGCGGGCGGTCAGATCTGACCGTCGGCAGTTGCTGTCATACTCTTTGAACTGAAATACATGCACATCTATACCGCCGACCTGCTCGACGCCGCCCTGCGCGCAGGCCAGCGCAGTTTTTCCGACTGCGATTTTTCGAACCTCGACCTGGCCGGATGTGAGCTCGCTGGCGTGCGCTTGAACAAGTGCGCGCTCAACGGCAGCAACCTCAGTCGCGCCACGCTCAGTGAATCCGTGTGGAGCGGCTGCAAGGCCGAGGGCGTCAAGCTGGTCGGCGCCGATTGCGCCGACGCGCAGTTCTTGCAGTGCAATCTGGCCAACAGCGTCTGGCGCGGCGCACGGCTGCCCAGCGCCAAGTTTGTCGACTCCAAGCTGACCGGCGCCAATTTCGACGAGGCCGGTCTGTTGGGCGTGGGCTTTGAAAACTGTTTGCTGATCAGCGCGATGCTGCGCGGCGTGTCGTTTCGCAAGGGCAGACTCAACGGCCTCAATTTTTCCGACGCCGACCTGGGCGGCGCCGATTTCCGCGACGCGGTGCTGGACAATTGCAGCTTGCGCGGCGCCTCGCTGCGGCTGGCCAAATTTGCCAACGCCGACTTGCGCGGATGCGACCTGTCCGGCTTTGGCATTGGCGACGCGCAGATTCTACGCGGCGCCGTCATCTCCAGCGGCCAGGCGACCGAGTTGCTGGCCGCGTTCGAGATCCACGTGGCGTGAGCGGCGGAGCGCTTGTCGATCCTGCCCGCGCGGCACGCCAGAAAAACTCTGCGCCTCCGTGGCCACGCGCCTCAAACGGGCGTGATCGGCATCAGCCAGTTTTCCCAGCCGCTGTCGGGCGCGCCGCCCAGGCTGCGGTAGAACCCTTGGGCGCGCGCGTTGTCCGGTAACACATCCCACTTCAGGCGCGCGCAGCCGCTTGCGCGGGCGTACGCCAGCACTGCCTGCATCAGCGCGCGCCCGCAGCCTGCGCCGCGCGTATCGGCGCGCACGTACAGTTCCTTGAGCACCAGCGTCGGGCGCAGGTCGAACGTGAACGGGATCGTATACACCAGCGCATAGCCGAGCAAACCGGCGCCATGTTCGGCGACGAAGGCGCAGAACTGCGCCGTGGTCGTGCCGGCGCGTGCGTCCAGACCACGCTCAAGTAAATCCGCTTCGGTGACGCGAAACTGTGCGAGGTAGCCTTCGCAGAGCGCCAGTGCGCGCATCATGTGCAGCAGCGGCGTCGCGTCGCCGGCCTCGGCGCGCCGTACCGTCATGGCCGGCGCGTTCACTCGGGCGCGGCGCCGCTGGTCAGTGCGAAACCTTCGTCGAGCCAGCCGGTGATCCCGCCCGGCATCACCTTGACGGGGCGGCCCAGGCGCGCGAGCCGGATCGCGCCACGCGCCGCGCCGTTGCAATGGGGGCCGGCGCAATACGTGACGAACACGGTATCGAGCGGATACTGCGCCATTTTTGAGGCGATGATTTTGCCGTGCGGCAGATGGACGGCGCCCGGCACATGACCGGCCGCGTAGGCGTCGGAGCTGCGCACGTCAAGCAGCACGAAGTCGGGCGCGCCGCTGCTGACGACATGGTGCACGTCCCAGCAGTCGGTTTCAAAGCCGAACATGGCCTCGAAGTGGGCCAGGGCGACGGGGCTGGGTGCGGCGGCGAGTTCGGTAACGATGGACATCTTCATACTCCGGGTTGGGTTGGGGTAGAAGAATTATCGTCGCGCGGCGCGGCCCCGCGTAGTGGCGCACATGCCAAACTCTGTCAAGATCACGCCATCCGTCGGCGCGCTCAGACCGGCTGCGCCTGGTCCGCACACAGGCGCACGATCTGGCCCAGTGTGGCGATGCTGTCCTCGATCAGCGCGCTCCACGGCGCGCCGGCCGACAGGCGGATGTAGTGGTCGAATTTACCCGTATTGGAAAACATCAGTCCCGGCGCGATGCCGATCGACTGCTGGCGCGCCAGTTCAAACACGCGGCGCGCCGAGATGCGCTGGGGCAGCGCGATCCACACCAGGCAGCCGCCCTGCGGATTGGACACCGTTACATCAGGCGGAAAGTGGCGCCGCACGGCGCCGATCATCGACGCCGTTTGCTGCTTGACGCCGCTGCGAAATTTGCGCATGTGGTGGTCGTAGCTGCCGTTTTGCATGAACTCGGCGATGGCCGCCTGGGCCAGCTCGGGCGTGACGATCGAGCTGGTCAGCTTGAGCGTTTCGACCCGCGCGTGCCAGCGCCCGGCCACCACCCAGCCCAGCCGCAGGCCCGGTGCCAGCGTCTTGGTGATCGAATTACACAGCATCACGCCGCCGTGCTGGTCGAACGACTTCAGTGAGCGCGGACGCGCGTCGCCGAAATACAATTCGCCGTGCACATCGTCCTCGATCAGTGCGATGGCGCGTTCGGCCAGTAGTTGTACGACGCGCTGTTTGTGCGCGTCCGGCATCAGACAGCCAAGCGGATTCTGATAGTTCGGCATCAGCAGCACCGCCTGCACGGCGCCTTCGACGCTGGTGGCCAGTTCGAGCGCGCCCACCGAGATGCCGGTGTCGGGATCGGTTGGAATTTCGAGCGCGTGCAGGCCGAGCGTTTCGAGGATCTGCAGGATGCCGAAATAGGTGGGCGACTCCACCGCCACCGTGTCGCCCGGCTGGGTCACCGCGCGCAGGGCCAGATTGAGCGCCTCGGTGCTGCCGCTGGTGACGACGACATCGTCCGGATGAAAACGGCAGCCCGCGTCCAGCCCGCGCCGCGCGATCTGCTCTTTGAACTGTGGGTAGCCGGTGCCGGTCGGGTAGTTGGTCAGGATCTCCGGCTGCTGGCGGCTGACGCTGGCGATTAACTGCTGCAGCTTGCGGGTCGGGTACACCTCGGGCGGGCCGGTGGCGATGTCGAAGCGCACCTTGCAACTGGCGCGCGCCAGGTGCATCAGCTCGAACACGGTCTGGTTGACGCCGCCGCCAGCGGGCAGTTGCGCCGCGTGCGGCTGGCGCGCCGGCGCCCGTTGCGCCTTGACGAAGTAGCCGGACTTGGGGCGCGCCTCGATCAGCGCGTCGTTTTCCAGCTGCCGATAGGCCTGCATGGCCGTCGACAGGCTTACCTTGTGCTGCTGCGCCAGCGTGCGCACCGACGGCAGCCGGTGGCCGGCGCCAAGCGCGCCGGCGGCGATCGCGTGGGCGACGTGCTGCGCCACTTGTTGGTACAGCGGCAGGGCGGCGGTTGGCGGTGTTTCCATGATGCGTAATCCGAGCGTGACAGTGGGGGGGAAATCGATACGGCACAGATGCGCGCGGCGTCGCTCTGTACTGCACAACATAGCCGATCGCTATGTCTGTTCGGCGCACCGCGCATTTTGTATGCTGGGCTCACCTTAGAACAACCCAAAGAGTATGCATGAAAACAGATATTTCAGTGTCGGCCATCGTCAGCGGCTTGATCGCCGTGCTCATTTCCTACGCCGGTCCCTTGCTCATCGTATTCCAGGCGGCCAGCGCGGCGCAGCTGTCGAGCGCCCAGCTGTCCTCGTGGATCTGGGCCATTTCGATCGGCAGCGGCGTCACCGGCATTTTCCTAAGCCTGCGCTACAAGGCGCCGGTGATCACCGCCTGGTCCACGCCGGGAGCGGCGCTGCTGGTGGGCAGCCTGCCCGGGCTGGCGTATCCCGAGGCGGTCGGCGCCTTCCTGTTTTCCGCGCTGGTGATCACGCTGCTGGGCTGGAGCGGCGGCTTCGACAAGATCATGCGCCACGTGCCCAAACCGATAGCAAGCGCGATGCTGGCCGGGATCCTGCTGCGCTTTGGCGTGGGCGTGTTTGGCTCGGTGCAAACCCAGCCGGCGCTGGTGCTGACGATGATCCTGGCCTACCTGGTGCTCAAGCGCGTTACGCCGCGTTACGCGATCCCCGGCGTGCTGTTGTTGGGCACGGCGCTGGCGGCAGCCGGCGGCAAACTGGCGTTCGGCGCGGTGCATCTGGCGATGGCTGCGCCGGTGTTCACGTGGCCCGCGTTTTCGCTCAGCGCCATCGTCAGCGTGGGCATCCCGCTGTGCATCGTCACGCTGACCGGTCAGCACGTGCCCGGCATCGCCGTGCTGCGCAACGCCGGCTACACGGCGCCGGCCAAGGCGCTGGTCGGCGTGACCGGCCTGGGCGCGCTGCTGCTGGCGCCGTTCGGCGCGCACGGCATCAACCTGGCTGCGATCACGGCGGCGATCTGCTCGGGTCCCGAGGCGCACGAGCAGCCCGCCAAGCGCTACGTGGCCGGGGTGGCCTGCGGCCTGTTCTACATCCTGGTGGGCTCGTTCGGGGCCACGCTGGCGGCGTTGTTCGGCGCGCTGCCCAAGGAACTGGTGGCGGCCATCGCCGGCCTGGCGCTATTCGGCGCGATCCTGAACGGTCTGGGCGGCGCACTAGCCGACGACAAGCAGCGCGAGTGCGCGCTGATCACCTTCCTCGTGACGGCGTCCAACCTGAGCCTGTTCGGTCTGGGCGCGCCGTTCTGGGGACTGCTGGCCGGTGTGCTGGCCAACGCAATCCTTAATGGTGGCCTGGCGCACAAGGTGCTGGCCTACGCACGCGCATAGCGTGGCCGGTTGGGCAACGTGGAATGTAGTCGAACCATTTGGTCGCTCCCCTATGATTGCTCATGCAATAATGGTCATCTATCAATAGCAACAGTCGAATCATGAAACGTCTTGCAATTTTGTTGTTTGTGGCCGCCGCAAGTCAGGCGCACGCTCAAATGGATGCTGCCTTGGCCGAGTACACCGCCCACCACTACGAGGAAGCGCTCAAAATTTACCGGGTGGAGGCTGAGCGGGGCTTCGGTCAGGCGAATTTCATGTTGGCGCTCATGTACAGCAACGGCGAAGGAGTGCAACGCAATGCGGCTACTGCGATCGCCTACGCCACCAAGGCGGCCGACGCGGGTAGCCAAGAAGCGATTTCGATCATCGCCGATTTGTATGCGTCTGACCTATCCGGGGTCAAGGACCTGGCCAAAGCGATCGACTGGTATCGCAAGGGCGTCGCGCTCAAGGACACCAACTCGATGCGCCGGCTGAGCAAACTCTATCTGAATGGAAACGGCGTGCCGCAGGACAGCGCGCGCGCCTTCGCATTGATAAAGGATGCGGCCGATCGGAATGATGTGCTGAGTATGCATGAACTTGGCATCATGTACGAAACCGGCCAAGGAGTAGCCAAGGACGGGGAAAAAGCGCGCAGTTGGTATTTGGCGATGCAGCGTCCGCGTTTCGGCGAACGTGTCAGCGGGAACGGCGATCCCAATTTGTACGTCCGACTGGCCAACCTGATGGAAAAGACGCCGCACAGCAGTCGCGATCTGGAAACCGCACTCGCGTTGTTTGAGCAGGCTGCCACGGTCGGCAACGGTGACGCGATGTATCGCCTGGGCGCGATGCATGAGGCCGGCCATGGCGTGGCGCAGGATTATGCACAGGCTGCGGCCTGGTACGAGCGCGCCGCCGATAGCGGCAACGCCGATGGAATGTACCGCGGCGGCCTGTTGATCGCGCGCGGGCGTGGCGTCAAGCAAAGCGAGGCCGAGGCGATGAACTGGTTTATCGATGCTGCCAAGCATGGTCACGCGGTGGCGATGCGCCGCATTGCGCACAATTACGATCAGGGCGGAGCAGTCGAGGTGGATCACGCGAGCGCGAAAAATTGGTATTGCAACGGCGCGCTGGCCGATGCCGCGTCCTTGCGCGCGATGGCAGTGACTACCCTGATGCCCGAAACTGACGACGGCAAGGTCGTCACTGCACAGTTGGCGATACTCGAGCAATGTCGCGCCGAAACATCGCAAGATGGCACCACCGCCCGGCAATTGCGTGCGGAACTTGCGGCCAAGCTGGGCCCTGGCGTCCTGACGCAGGCCGCGAATCTGTCGTCGCAACTGAAGCAAGCGCACAACATCAGCACGGTACTCGACGGCTTTGCGAAGCTCGACTCCGAGTAGCTGCCGCTGCGGCGGCCAGCTCGCAGGCGCGCGCTGGTAAGTGAGTTGGCACCTGCCGAATTTTCTCGATTTGGCGGGGGGAGAACCCACGTCAGCACGTCTAGGTATCGACCTGGCGCGCCGGGACGCGGCGTCCCGGCGCGGCGGACGCAGGTTAGCGCGACTTGATAAAGGGCTTGCCGATCGCTTTCGGCGCGACCGATTTGGCCATCAGGCCAGCGAGCACGATGACGGTGACCACGTACGGCACCATCTGGATCAGCGAGCCAGGGATGCGACCGATGCCAGGCAGGTCGACCCCTTCGATCTGGATCTGGACGGCGCCAAAAAAGCCGAACATCAGGCAGCCCAGCGCCGTGTAGTACGGGCGCCAGTTGCCGAACACCAGCGCGGTCAGTGCCAGGAAACCGGCGCCGGCCGACATGTCGCGCAGGAAGAAGCCGCTTTGCACCAGCGCCAGGTAGGCGCCCGAGAACGAGCACAGCACGCCGGCCACCAGCATCGCCAGGTAGCGGGTTTTCTCGACGGAGACGCCGGCCGCATCGGCCGCGTGCGGGTTTTCGCCGCAGGCGCGCAGGCGCAGCCCGAAGCGGCTGTGATAAACCACCCAGTGCACCAGCGGCACCAGCGCAAACGCCAGATACACCAGCACCGAATGGCCGCCGATCAGGTGGGCGTAGATCCAGCCGAGCACGGGAATCGGCTCGATGCTGGCCGTGCCGGGCAACACCACGTCGAACAATCGCGCCTGTCCCAGGTCGGGCGTGCGTCCGCCTTGCTGGAAGAAGAACTGGGCCAGCACGAAGGTCAAGCCGCTCATGGCGATGTTGATCGCGATGCCGCACACCAGTTGATTGCCCTTTTGCGTGATGCTGACATAGCCTTGCAACAGCGCCAGCGCGGTGGACACGGCCACGCCGGCGGCCACGCCATACCACGGGTTCTGGGTGGCGAAGGCCACCGCCGCCGAGACGAAGGCCGAGGCGAGGATCTTGCCTTCCAGGCCGATGTCGACGACGCCGCTGCGTTCGGCGAACAGGCCGGCCATGGCGGCGAACATCAGCACCGGCGCGTTGCGGATGGTGGAGACGACGATGCTGTCGAGGTGGAGCGATTCGATGAACATGGTTTAGCCTTTGCGCCGGTTGAGCAGCGCGAGCAGAGCCGGCGCGTAGAAGTTTTCCATCGCGCCGCAAAACAGAATGATCAAGCCCTGGATGAAGATGAAGGTCTCTTGCGGGATGTTCGGCTTGGACAGCGACAGGTCGAAGCCGCCCTGGATCAGCGCGCCGAACAGCACCGCCGACAGGAAGATGCCGACCGGGTGCTGGCGCCCCATTAGCGCAATCGCGATGCCGACGAAGCCGGCACCGGCCGGGAAATTGAGACTCAGGTAATGGGTCGAGCCCATCACCGAGTTGACTGCACCGAGGCCTGCCAGCGCGCCGGAGATCAGCATCGCGACGATCAAGGTGCGGCTGATCGAAATGCCCGCGTAGTGGGCCGCGTGGGCGTTCAGGCCGGTGGCGCGCAGCGCGTAACCCCACGACGAACGCCACACCATGACGCCGTACACCGCCAGCGCCACGATCGCCAGCAGGAAGCTGACATTGAGCGGCGTGTCGCCCAGGATCGGCAGCCAGGTGTTCAGGCGCGGCATCGCGCCCGCTTCGGCGAACACGCGGCTGGCCGGATTTTGCTGGCCGGCCGGGATCAGGTATTTGACGATCAAGAAATTCATCAGGCTGGCGGCGATGAAGTTGAACATGATCGTCGTGACGACCACGTGACTGCCGCGACGCGCCTGCAGGTAGCCGGGCAGGAAGGCCCAGGCCGCGCCGAATACGGCGGCGCCCAAGATCGCCAGTGGTATCAATGCCCAGGCGGGCAGGCTGTGGTCGAACGCCAGCATCACCAAGGTCAGGCCCAGGCCGCCGAAGTACATCTGGCCTTCGCTGCCAATGTTGAACAGGCCGGCCTTCATCGCAATCGACACCGACAGGCCGGTGAAGATGAAGGTCGACGCGTAGAACAGCGTGTACGACAAGCCTTCCGGATCGAGGATCGCACTGTTGATCAGGATGCCCATTGACTCGAGCGGATTTTCGCCCAGCAGATGGATCACCAGCGCGGCCACCAACATGGCCGACAGCAGGTTCAGGACGGGCAGCGCGAAGGCGGTGGCCCAGCGGGGCAGTTCGGTGATTTTCATGATTTGTGCAGTCCACCCATTAAGAGGCCGATGCGGGTGGTATCGAATTCCTCAATCTTCAATTCGCCGGTGATGCGTCCGCCCGACATGACGATGATGCGGTCGGCCAGCGCGCGCACCTCTTCCAGTTCGACCGACACCAGCAGGATCGCCACGCCGGCGTCGCGCAGTTTCAAAAGCTCCGTGTGGATCGCCTCAATGGTGCCGATGTCGACCCCGCGGGTCGGTTGACCCACCAGCATCAGCTTCGGTGCCGCTTGCACTTCGCGCGCGATCACCACCTTTTGCTGGGTGCCGCCCGAGAGCAGGCCGATGCGCAGTTCCGGATCGGACGGGCGCACGTCGAACGCTTTGAGCAAGCTGGCGCAGCGCGCGGCGATGGCCTTGAAGTCGAACAGGCCCCAGCCGTTGGTGACCCGCTTTTGATAGCCGAACACGGTGTTCTGCATGACCGAGAAATCCTTGATCACGCCGTCGCGCAGACGGTCCTCGGGGATGTGGGCGATGCCCAGCGTGCGGAACACGGCGGGCAGGCCGTCGGCGTCGCGCCGCTTGGCGTACGGCAGCGCGCTTCCCAGCAGCTCGACCTGGCCGGCGCTGGGCAGGCGCATGCCCGACAAAATCTCCAGCAATTCGCTCTGGCCGTTGCCGGACACGCCGGCCAGCGCGACGATTTCGCCGGCGCGCAAATTGAAATCGATATCGGCCAGCAGCTTGACGCCCTGCTTGTCGAGCAGCTGCAAACCGGCCACATTGAGCACCGTGGCGCCGGGCGCGTAGGGCGCGCGCGGCAGCTCGCTTTGGATCGGGCGGCCCACCATCATGTTGGCCAGTTCTTCTTTCGAGGTGCTGGCCGTGTCGACCGCGCCGACCACGCGCCCGCCGCGCATCACCGTCACCGAATCGGTGATGTCGAGGATCTCCTGCAGCTTGTGGGTGATCAGCACGATGGTCTTGCCCTGCTCCTTGAACAGGCGCAGGATCTCGAACAGCGACGCCGTTTCCTGCGCCGTCAGCACGGCGGTCGGCTCGTCCAGAATCAGGATGTTGGCGCTGCGGTAGATCTGCTTGAGGATCTCGACGCGCTGCTGCGCGCCCACCGACAGGTCTTCGATTTTCGCCAGCGGATCGACGTCGAGCCGGTAGCGCGTGCAGATCTCGCGCAGCTTGGCCTCGGTGGCCACGCGCTGGGCGGCCAGCGTCGGGCCGCCTTCGCTGCCCAGCATGACGTTGTCGAGCACGGTGAAATTTTCCACCAACATGAAGTGCTGATGCACCATGCCGATGCCCATGGCGATCGCGTCGTGGCTGCTGCGGATCGCGCGCAGCTGGCCGTCCAGCAGAATCTGGCCGGAGCTGGCCTGATAGTAGCCGTACAGGATGCTCATCAGGGTCGATTTGCCGGCGCCATTCTCGCCCACCAGGCCGTGGATGGCGCCTTTGGCGATGGAGAAGCTCACGTCGACGTTCGCTTGCACCGCCCCGAAGGCTTTGCTGATTTGGCGAAATTCTACAGCTGGCTGCATAGGATCATTCGATAGTTTCAATAGCGACGCGCCGGACGGGACGACCCCGTGCGGCGCGCTGTGTGATGGTGACGGTGCTTAAATCGGGCAGCTGCCAGCGACGCGATAGTCGACGACCTTGATCTTGCCGCTGACGATGGCCGCTTTCGCTTCGTTGACGCGTTTTTCGATTTCTGGTGTGATCAAGGCGCGGTTGTCCTTGTCGAGCGCCCAATCGACGCCGCCTTCTTTCAGGCCTTTATAGGTGGTGCCGGCTTTCCAGGTGCCGTTTTTCATCTGCGTGAAGCTGTCGTAGATGGCGTTGTCGACCCGTTTCATCATCGATGTCAGCATCGTGCCGGGGTGCAGCGCGTTCTGGTTCGAATCGACGCCGATGGCCAGCTTGCCTTTTTCCTTGGCCGTTTGCAGTGTGCCCATGCCGCTGCCGCCGGCCACGGCGAACACTACGTCAACGCCGCGTTCAAACTGGGCGCGTGCCAGTTCGCCGCCCTTGGCCGGATCGTTCCAGGCGGCGCTGGTGGTGCCGACCATGTTCTGGATCACTTCCGCCTTCGGGTTGGTGGCCTTGGCGCCCTGCGCGTAGCCGCACTGGAAAGCGCGGATCAGCGGAATGTCCATGCCGCCGACGAAGCCGAGCTTTTTCGACTTGGACGCCAGCGTGGCGGCCACGCCGACCAGGTAGGAGCCTTCTTCTTCGCGAAACAGCACCGAGTTCACGTTGTCGCCCTTGGCGACGCTGTCGATCAGCACGAAGTGCACGTTGGGGAATTCCAGCGCGACCTTCTGCACCGCCTGGGTTTGCGAGAAGCCGATCGCGGCGATCAGGTCGAGCTTTTTGCGCGCCAGGCCGCGTAACACCTGCTCGGCCTGGGTGTCGCTGCTGGCCTGCGCCTCGATGTAGGAAATCTTGGTTTCCTTCTTGAAGCGCTCGGCGCCTTCGAAGGCGGACTGGTTGAACGACTTGTCGAACTTGCCGCCCGCGTCGTAGACGATGCCCAGCTTGGGTTCGGCGGCGGATGCGCCGGCAGCGACGAACAGCGTGGCGAGGGTCAGACTGATTTGCGTGAATTTCATGGGTCAGCTCCTAGAATTTTCGATATTGTATATTTTTACGCGCGGAAAACACAAAAAAGCGACCTGTTCAGGACGATTGATTTTCCGCGCCGCGTCGGCGCCCGTGTCGGCGCCTTGTCCGCGCTAGGCCAGCACGGCCAGCAAATCTGCGTAGGCCTGCTCGAACTGGCGCAAACCGGCCGCCTGCAAGCTTGCGCCGATGGTGTCGAGGTCGATGCCGTGACGGCCCAGCTGACTAAGTACGCTTTGCGCCTCGCTCACGTCGCCTGGCAGCGTCAACCGCGCTTCGCCGTGGTCGCGAAAGGCCAGCAAGGTGGCGGTGGGCACGGTGTTGATGGTGTGCGCACCGATCAGTGATTCCACATAATGGACATCGCGCATGGCCGCATCCTTGGTGCCGGTGCTGGCCCACAGCAGCCATTGCGGGGTGGCGCCGAAGGCGGCGAACACGCCGAACGCGCTGTCGTTTTGCCAGTCGCGGTAGGCGATGCGGGCCAGCGCGATGGCGGTTTTTCCGCGCAGCGCGCCAGCGCTGGCCGGCAGCAGCGGATCGACCGCCGCGTCGACCCGGCTGATGAAGACGCTGGCCACGCTGGCGATGCGCTGCACCGATAAGCGTGCCTCGAGCCGGCGCGCCAGGCCGCGCCGATGCGCAGCGCGCACCGCGTTCAGTTGGCGGGCCGTGAAAATGAGCGTCATGTTGACGTTGATGCCGGCAAAGATCAGCTCTTCCAGCGCCTGCACGCCGGCCTCGGTGGCGGGCACCTTGATCATCGCATTCGGCCGCTCGATCAGCGTCCACAGGCGCTGACCCTCGGCCACGGTGGCGCCAGCGTCGTGCGCGCAGCGCGGCGCGACTTCGAAGCTGACAAAACCGGCCTGGCCATCGGCGCCCTGGTACACCGGTGCGAGCAGATCGCAGGCGCGCCGCACGTCCGGCAACACCAGCGCCTCGAAGCGCGCTTCCGGATCGGCGTGCGCGCCGCGCAGCGCCGGCAGCGCCGCCTGGTAACTACGGTCGGTGCGGATCGCCTGGCAAAAAATGCTGGGATTGGAGGTGACGCCTTGCACCGCGTCGTCGCGGATCCAGCGACTCAGTTCTCCCGAACTGATCAACTCGTGGCTCAGGTTGTCGAGCCAGATTTGCTGGCCCAGGTCGGCCACGCATTGGAGACGGCTGCTGTCGGTGCTGGTATCGGTCATGAACACATTCCGGTAAGGGCTGCATCGCCACGCGCTGTTCGCACGGCAATGCGGGTGCTGTTGCTCTACGCAAACGTCGCGCGCTTGCAACAGCTTGCGTTTCCAATTCAAGTGAAAAAAAACAGCCTGTTTGCCAGGTTGCCGGCCCGTGCGCACCGTGCGCGCCGCGCCGCCAAGCGTCTGGCGTGGTGCATCTGCTCGCCGCCACAGTTCATGGTCGACCCTGGCGCAGCGTCGCTGCCAGAGTGGGGTGGGAGCAGGATGGCGGCGAATGGGGCCAGCCGTGCTTGCGTCGTGGGCAATTCTGGCTGGCCGTGCTTCGGGGCGCGGATCGCGGCGGCATAGCCTTTGAACTATGCATCACGATATATATGTATGGCAAATACGATTTTGCTTAGTAATTTATACAATTGTCATATAAATGGAAATATAAACGATGTAAGTTTTCCCACACTTTTTTCATGCTACGCTGGCAACTCCCTTGCAGAACGAGGGGCACAAAGTTGTTAGGAAGAGATTCATGCAAACCACTTTTGCGCAAATTCACGCGCATTAAATAACACTAAAACGACCCGGCTACACGCCGCGGGCGGACCGCAAGGCCCCCGGCAGGTCGATATAAAGGGAATTCATACATGACGACGCACACCAAAAACTCCATGAAGCGGGCTGGCCGCACTTTGATTGCCCTGGCTGTCGCCAGCGCGTTCCCGCTGCACGCGGCGCTGGCTCAGGAAGCCAAGCCCGACGAAGCGGCCAAGCCCGAGGCTGGCCAGCTTGAAACGGTGATCGTCACCGCGCAGCGTCGACGCGAAAACATCAAGGATGTGCCGATGTCGATCACCACGCTCAAGGGCGACAAACTCGACGTGCTCATTTCCGGTGGCCAGGACATCCGTTTTCTGTCGGGGCGCTCGCCCAGTCTGAACATCGAGTCCGACTACGGTCGCTCGTTCCCGCGTTTTTACATTCGCGGCCAGGGCAATATCGATTTTGACTTGAACGCTTCGCAGCCGGTCGGCCTGGTGGTTGACGATATCGTGCAGGAAAGTCCGATGCTCAAGGGCTTCCCGGTGTTTGACACGGACCAGATCGAGGTGTTGCGCGGTCCGCAAGGCACGCTGTTCGGGCGCAACTCGCCGGCCGGCGTGATCAAGTTTGATTCAGTCAAGCCGGTCTTCAAGACCGAGGGCTATGTCACTTTGGGCCTGGGTAACTATGGCGCGAAGAGCGTCGAAGGTGCCTACAATCTGCCGATCAGCGACACCGTCGCGGCGCGCGTGTCGTTGCAGTCGCAAAATCGCGACGATCGCGTCCACAACGACCGTCCGAACACGGGCACCAAGGACTTCGAAGGATATAACGACAACGCCGCCCGCCTGCAACTGCTGGTCAAGCCGAGCAAGGATTTCAGCGCCCTGTTCAACGTGCATGCGCGCGACATGAAAGGCAGCGCCACCCTGTTCCGCGCCAACATCATCAAGAAGGGCACGAACGATCTGGTCGATAACTTCGACTATGGTTCCTACCCAAGCGACGGGGTCAACAAGCAAACGCTCAGGACCAAGGGCGCCAATGCGCGCCTGCGCTGGGATTTCGACGGCGTCACCCTGCACTCGATCACGGGCTACGAGACGGCCGATTTTTACAGTCGCGCGGACGTGGACGGCGGCTACGGCGCAGTGTACGCGCCGCCCTACGGCCCGGGCTTCATTCCGTTCTCGCTCGAGACGGCCGACTTGTTGCCCAACCATCATCAGCTGACCCAGGAAGTGCGCGCCGAGTCGGTGGGCACCGGTCCGCTGCAGTGGATCGCCGGGCTGTTCTACTTCGATGAACATATCCAGATCGACAGTATCGCGTTCGACTCCCTGACGCCAGGCAATCCACAGACGCCGGGTTACACGACGCAAGTGCAGGATGCCAAGTCATGGGCATTGTTCGGCTCGCTGAACTACACGGTGAGCGAGCAGTTCAAGATGCGCGCGGGGCTGCGCTACACCAACGACAAGAAGGATTTCTCCGCCAAGCGGGTCGAGGCGACGACGTCGGGGCCATTTAACATCAGCAAGGACTCCAACAACGTCAGTGGCGACGTGAGTGGCACCTATGAGCTCGACAAGAACACCAATCTGTTTGGACGTATTGCCACCGGTTACCGTGCGCCCAGTATCGTGGGGCGCCTGTATGGCCTGACGGACGAGCCGACGGTGGCCAATGCGGAAAAAGCGCTGTCGTATGAATTTGGCGTCAAGCAAGATCTGTTCAACAAGCGCGCACGTCTGTCCGCAAGCGTGTTCCAGTACACCGTCAAAGACAAGCAACTGACCGCCGGCAGCGGCACGGTCAACAAGAACCTGCTGTTGAACGCCGCCAAGGTGACTGGGCAAGGGCTGGAAGTGGACTTCCAGGCCAACTTGTCGGACGACTGGCGCATGACGATCGGTGGCAGCTACAACGACACCGCGATCAAGGATCCTAGTCTGTTCGTGGCGCACTGCGGCAACGTGACCAACAACGCCGCCACAGGATGCACGCCGACCAACGCACCCGGTCCGTTTCCTGGGACGGTGCTGGTCAACGGCAATCCGCTGCCGCGCGCACCGAAGGTGCAGACCAACTTTACGCTGCGCTACGGCATCCCCTTGGCCAACGGCGAATTCTTTGTCTTCACTGACTGGGCTTACCGCAGTACCTACAATATGTTTCTCGATGAGGCGCCCGAATATACTGCCAAGGCCTTGCTCGAAGGCGGCCTGCGGGTTGGCTACAAATGGCATGATGGCAAATATGAAGTCGCCGCTTACGGACGCAACATCACCAACCAGGTGCAAGTGGTGGGTGCGATCAGCTTCATCAACCTGACCGGCATGCTCAACGAGCCGCGCACATTAGGCGCTCAGTTCAAAGCCAGTTTCTAAATAAGTAGGGGCAGCGTCGAGTATGTTGCAAAACAATGCGACTCTGACCCCAATTGATTGGCAACGTTGAGCTGCGGTACAAAAAACAAATAGGGTCAGAGTCAGATTAATTTGCAATAGTTGCAAATTAATTCAACTCTGACCCTATTTGTTTTGCAACGTCATTCTTCGGCGCAGGCGGCCGGGTTGAGGATGTTGAGGAAGGCGCGCACCACCGGGGCGTCGTCCAGCGTTGTATAGGCGATGTACAGATTGGCCGATGGCGGGTTGGTCTTGATGGGCAGGAAGATCACGCCGGGCCAGCCGATCCGGCTGGTCGTTTCGGGCATCAGGGACACGCCCAGGCCGGCGCCCACCATCGCCAGCAGCGTTTGCGGTTCGGACGCTTCCTGGAAAATATTGGGCTGGAAGCCGGCCTTGACGCAGCATGCCAGCAGGTAGCGCGGGAAGGCCGACTTGTCCAGCGCCAGCGTGAGCATCGGTTCGTCGGCCAGGTCGGTCAGTTCGATGTACGCCTGCTTGGCCAGTCGGTGGTGTTCGTTGACGGCCACGCAGACGTTTTCGCGAAAGCATAGCTCCTGGCGCAAATTGCCCTGGCGTAGTTCGTCCTCGTCGAGCTTGGGCTCGCGCCAGAAGCCCACGTCGATCTGTTTGGCGCGCAGCGCCTCGTACTGCACATTCGGGCCGGACTCGTGCAGCGTCCATGTCACGCGCGGGTATTGAGTCTGGAACTGTTCGAGCAGGCTCGGTATCGGTCCCCACATGGCCGAGCCGACAATGCCCACGCGCAGTCGGCCCACTTCGCCCCGGTCGATCTGGCGGATCGTGTCGATCGTCATGCGCATCTTGGCCAGCATCTCGGACGCTTCGCTCATCAAGGCCTTGCCCGCCACCGTCAGTTCGAAGGTGCGGGTGGTGCGCGCGAACAGGCGCACGCCCAGTTCGCTCTCCAACTTCATGATCTGCTGCGACAGCGGCGGCTGCGAAATGTGCAGCCGTTCAGCGGCGCGGCTGAAGCTTTTCTCTTCGGCGACGGCCAGGAAGTACTTTAACTGTTTCAGGTCGATGGACATGGCGAACGCTAGCTAGGTGAATGAGGGGCGGGCGGCGCGCGTCAGCCCTGCAGTGTTGCGCTGGCCGCGCCACCGCGCAGCGCATGCAGTGCCAACGCCAGTTCGGCGCCGACCTGGGCGTTGTGTTTGACCAGCGCGATATTGGTCGCCAGGCTGCGCCCTTCGGTGAGCTGCTTGATGCGGTTGAGTAGGAACGGCGTGACCGCCTTGCCGACCACGCCGCCCGCGTGCGCCTCGTCCAGTGCCTGTTCGGTGATCTGGTCGATTTCCACTTTGTCCATCGCGTGCGCCAACGGTACAGGATTGCTGACGACGACGCCGCCACGCAGGCCCAAACGCCATTTGGTGTCGATGAACTCGGCCTGCGCGCTGGCCGCGTCGAGCTGGAAGTCGGCCTTAAAACCGCTCTCGCGTGTGAAGAATGCGGGAAAACCTGGCTGGCCGACGCTCACCACCGGCACGCCGTGGGTTTCCAGGTATTCCAGCGTGAGGCCGATGTCGAGAATCGACTTGACGCCGGCGCACACCACCGCCACGCTGGTCTGGGCCAGTTCCTGCAGGTCGGCCGAGATGTCGAAGCTAGTCGCCGCGCCCCGGTGCACGCCGCCGATGCCGCCGGTGACGAACACCTCGATGCCGGCCAGTTGCGCGCAGATCATGGTCGCGGCCACCGTCGTCGCGCCCAGGCGGCGCTGGGCGATCACGAACGGCAGGTCGCGCCGGCTGACCTTCATCGCGTCCGGCGAGGTGCCCAGCAGTGCAAGTTGTTCGGCGGTCAGGCCGACGCAGATCTTGCCGTCGATGACGGCGATGGTGGCCGGCACCGCGCCGGCGGCGCGGATGATCTGCTCAACTTCGCGGGCCATCTGCACGTTTTGCGGGTAGGGCATGCCGTGCGAGATGATGGTCGACTCGAGCGCGACGATGGCTTGGCCGGTCGCACGGGCATGCGCCACTTCGGGCGAGAACAGAAGAAATTGGTGCATGGCTCAGTCCTGATAAAGAGTGTTGAAGGGCTGCGGCGCCGCGTGCGCGTCACTGAAATTGTGGATGTCGTCGAGCAGGTCGGACGTCAGTCCGGCGCACACTGTGTCCGCACAGGCCAGCGTCATGGCCGACAGGCGCAGGCCGCGCCGGCAGGCCAACTCCAGGTCGTCGTCGCCCTGGAATAGCGACCAGCATACGGCGGCGGCAAACGCGTCGCCGGCGCCGGTGACGTCGACGATGTCGGCCGGTTCAGCCGGCAGGTGGCGCAGGCCCTGGGCATTGGTATAGAACACGCCATCGACGCCGCGCGTGACGATCACGTCGCGTGCGCCCTGGCCTTGCACCGTGCGGCAGGCGGCCAGCAACTCGGCGTCATTGGCGATGTGTGCGCCGATCCGGGTCTCCAGTTCGCCTTGATTGAGGATCAGCAGGCGCAGCCCGTGCAGGTCGGCGGGCAGGCGCGCCATTTTCGGCTGCGACACCGCCACCAGCACCAGCGGCACCGAATCGCGCATCGCGTCGCGCAGCAGCGTGGCGATGCTCTCGCACGGCAGGTTCAGGTCGGCCACGGTCAGGGCCGCGGCGGCGCGTTGCGGCTGGCGGCTGGCCAACACGTCCGGCGTGAACTGGTCATATAGGTGCATGTCGGCCATGGCCAGCATCATTTCGCCATGGTCGTCGAGCACCGCCGTGTAGGTGCCGCTGCAGCAGCCTTGCAGCAGCAGGCTGCCGCGTGTGTCGATGCCGATTTCCTCGGCGTGCTCGCGCAGCGCGCGCCCGGACGTGTCATCGCCCAGCACCGTCAGCAGCGCCACCGGGCTGCCCAGGCGTGCCAGGTTCTCGGCAATATTGCGCGCCACGCCGCCGAATGATTCGTCCTGGCGGGCCGGGTTCGAGGTGCCCATGGTCAGCGTGGCGATCGCGCGCAGCTTGCGGTCCAGGTTGGCCGCGCCCACGCAGACGATGGGGCGCCGATCCGGCAGCACATAGGCGCGCCCGAGCAGGCGCCGTTCGCGCATCAGCGCCGCCACATGGCCGGCCACGGCCGAGCGCGACAGGCGCAGCTCGACCGCCAGATCCTGCTGGGAAATGAAGGGATTGGTGCGTATCAGTTCGTACAACTGATCCTTCTTGGACAGTTCGGTCATCGTATAACCCTGAATAAACAATTGTTTTGCATGGTAAACACTTGTCTTTTTTCTGTCAATCGAAGCTTGCCGCTCATTCGGTGGCAGGGCGCGCGCGTCGGCGCATCGGCTGATCCAATATTAGTCGATATTTATACCTGCTTCATATAAATAATGAAGAAAAATGGTATTTGCCATACATATGGGGCCTGATGCATAGTGCTACGATTCACGCAAATAGCAAAAAAACAGGCCCCAACGCCACGCTGATGCGGCGCCTTGGCTGCCCTGGACGCGCGCTGTCAATACTGCGCGGCCAGTGCGGCACGGTGCGTTCATCATCAACTACGACACGAAAACAAAGAGGACTACGCCATGTCAAATAACACTCCTTTCGAAGCTGCCGATTTGATCCGTACACGCAACCCGGGTTTTGCCCCGCGCGTGGCGATGATCCTCGGCTCGGGCCTGGGTGTGCTGGCCGAACAGATGAGTGACGCGGTCTCGATCGGCTTCGACGAACTGCCGGGTTTCCCGATCAGCACCGTGCACGGTCACGCGGGCGAACTGGTGATGGGCACGCTGGCCGGCGTGCAGGTGGTGTGTATGAAAGGGCGTGGCCACTTCTACGAAGGCTACGGCATGGGTGTGATGACCAGCGCCGTGCGCACCATGAAGCTGCTCGGTTGCGAGATGCTGTTTGTGACCAACGCGGCCGGTTCGCTGCGCATGGAAGTCGATGCGGGCAGCCTGGTCGCGTTGACCGACCATATCAACTGGCTGCCGGGCACGCCGATGGTTGGCCCCAACGACGACCGTTTCGGCCCGCGCTTTTTCAGCATGGCCAACGCCTACGACCGCGATCTGCGCGATCTGGTCAAGGCCAGCGCGGCTGCCCGCGCGATCAAGCTGCACGAGGGTGTGTTCATCGCCTACCCGGGTCCGAACTTCGAAACGGCCGCTGAAATTCGCATGATGGCCAAGCTGGGCGCCGACGTCGTCGGCATGTCGGTCGTGCCCGAAGTGGTGTCGGCGCGCCACTGCGGCCTGAAAGTGGTGGGCGTGTCTGTCATCACCAATCTGGCCGAAGGCATGTCCGATGTGGCGCTGTCGCACGAGCAGACGCTCAAGTTTGCCGCCATCGGCGCCAAGGACTTGATCGCCCTGATCCCCGCCTTCCTCGAGCGCGTGGCGACGCTGCCGGCTGTACAAGCATAATTTCCGACGGGGCGGCCCGCGCCGCCCCCGGGCCGCACGCACAAAGCGGGCGCCGCTGCAACAAATTGGCCTAAACTGGCTGTCACCCATCTTCCATCGCGAGACATCATGGCACGCGCATTCATCCTACTGCTCGACTCCTTTGGCCTCGGGGCCACACCCGACGCCGCCACCTTCGGCGACGCCGGCGCAAACACTTTCGGTCACATCGCCAGCTGGGCGACCGCCCAAGGTAAGCCGCTGACGCTGCCCAACCTGGAGCGGCTCGGCCTGGCCGCCGCCGCCCAACTGGCCTGCGGCGAGTGGGCCGACGGCTTCGCGCAGCGCGACGGCTTTCAGGGCGCCTACGGCGCGGCGCGCGAGCGCTCCACCGGCAAGGATACCCAAAGCGGCCACTGGGAAATCGCCGGCGTGCCGGTCGACTTCGAGTGGGGCTACTTCCCGCGCACGGTGCCGTCCTTCCCGGCCGAGTTGACCGCCGCGCTGCAGGCGCAAACGGGCGTACCGGGCTTTCTGGGCGACTGCCACGCGTCCGGCACCGACATCATCAACCTGCATGGCGACGAGCATGTCGCCACCGGTAAGCTGATCATTTACACCTCGGGCGACTCGGTGATGCAGATCGCCGCGCACGAAGAACACTTCGGCCTCGAGCGCCTGTATGCGGTGTGCGAAGCGGCCTTCAAGCTGGTCGCGCCGTACAACATCGGACGCGTCATCGCGCGCCCCTTCAAGGGTGCCAACGGCAACTACACGCGCACCTCGAATCGGCACGACTACGCCGTCGCGCCACCCGCGCCGACGCTGCTGGACCATGTCAAGAAGGCCGGCGGCGAAGTCATCGGCTTGGGAAAAATCAGCGACATCTTCGCCGGACAGGGCATCTCGCGCGTGGTCAAAGGCGTCGACAATATGGCGTTGTTTGAAGCGCTGCTCAAAGTCACCGACGAAGCCGGCGATGGCGCGCTCACCTTTGTCAACTTCGTCGATTTCGACCAGGCCTTCGGCCATCGGCGCGATATCGCCGGTTACGCCAACGCGCTGCACCAGATGGACGCGCGCCTGCCCGAATTCATCGCCAAGCTCAAAGACGGCGACCTGGTCGTGATCACCGCCGACCACGGCTGCGACCCCAGCTGGCCCGGCTCCGACCATACCCGCGAACACATCCCGATGATCTTCTTCGGCCCCGGCGTCGCGCCGCGCGCGCTGGGCATCTCCGACAGTTTCTCCGACATCGGCCAGACGCTGGCCAAGCACCTCGGCGTACCACCACTTTCGAACGGACAAAGCTTGCTATGACCCATATTGCTGACTTCAAACGCAACGAGGCGATCGGCCTCGACCTTGGCTGGATCAACCAGATCAAAGTCAACCGCAGCGCCAGCGACCGACGCGCCGCCAGCCTGGGCAACCGCCGCACGGTGAAAAAAGAGTACCAGGCCGCGTGGCTGGTCAAGGCGATCGAATGCATCGACCTGACCACGCTGGGCGGTGACGATACACCGGGCCGGGTCGAGCGCCTGTGCCTGAAAGCGATGCGTCCACTGCGCGCCGACCTGATGTCCGCGCTGGGGCTGACCAGCTTGAGCACGGGCGCTGTCTGCGTGTATCACGAGATGATCGCGCCGGCCGCGCTGATTTTGAACGGTCGCTTGCCGATCGCCGCCGTGTCGACTGCGTTCCCGGCCGGCCTGTCGAGCATGGAAACCAAGCTGCGCGAGATCGAACTGTCGGTCGCCGCCGGCGCCACCGAAATCGACATCGTCATCACCCGCCAGCACGTCCTGAACGGCAACTGGCAATCCCTGTACGACGAAATGGCGGCCTACCGCAAAGCCTGCGGCGACGCACACGTGAAGGCGATTCTGGCCACGGGCGATTTGCTGACGCTGGAAAACGTCGCCAAAGCCTCGTGGGTGTGCATGATGGCCGGTTCGGACTTCATCAAGACCTCGACCGGCAAGGAAGGCGTCAACGCCACCATCCCGGTCGCGCTGACGATGGTGCGCACGATCCGCGAATACCACGAACAGACCGGTTTTCAGATCGGCTTCAAGCCGGCCGGCGGCGTCAGCACGGCCAAGAGCGCGCTGGCCTATCTGACCTTGATGAAAGAAGAACTGGGCCGCGAATGGCTGGAACCGCACCTGTTCCGCATCGGCGCATCGAGCCTGCTTACCGACATCGAGCGCCAGCTCGAACACTACGTCACGGGCAATTACTCGGCCAACCATCGCCACGCGCAACCCTAATCGCACCAGACAGGAACGGATTCGTCATGCCAACAATTAACGAGATTCTCAAAACTATGGACTACGGCCCTGCACCGGAAAGTCAAAAAGAAGCGCAAGCGTGGCTGGACCAGCATCAGCGCCGCTTCGGTCTGTTCATCGACAACGCCTGGAGCGAGGCTGTCGACACCTTCGCCAGCAACAATCCGGCCGATGGCCTCGAACTGGCGCAGATTTCTCAGGGCACCGAGCAGGACGTGGACCGCGCCGTGCAAGCGGCGCGCCGCGCCCAGCCGGGCTGGGTCGCGTTGGGCGGCCACGGCCGCGCGCGCGTGCTGTACGCGCTGGCACGTCTGCTGCAAAAGCACTCGCGCCTGTTCGCCGTGCTCGAAACACTGGACAACGGCAAGACCATCCGCGAAACGCGCGACGCCGATCTGCCTTTGTGCGCGCGCCACTTCTACTATCACGCCGGTTGGGCCCAACTGCAGGCCGAGGAATTCGCCGACTACCGCGCCGTCGGCGTGGTGGGCCAGATCGTGCCGTGGAATTTCCCGCTGCTGATGCTGTCGTGGAAAATCGCGCCTGCGCTGGCCGCCGGTAACACGGTGGTGTTCAAGCCGGCCGAATTCACCTCGCTGTCGGCGCTGCTGTTCGCGCAGATCTGCCAGCAGGCCGGCGTGCCGGCCGGCGTCGTCAACATCGTCACCGGCGACGGTCGCGTGGGCGAAGCGATCGTCAATCATCCTGGCATCGACAAGATCGCCTTCACCGGCTCGACCGAAGTCGGTCGCCTGATCCGCAAAGCCACCGCCGGCACGGGCAAGAAGCTCTCGCTCGAACTGGGCGGCAAGTCGCCCTTCATCGTGTTCGAGGATGCCGATCTGGACGCCGCCGTCGAAGGCCTGGTCGATTCGATCTGGTTCAACCAGGGACAAGTGTGCTGCGCCGGTTCGCGCCTGCTGATCCAGGAGTCGGTGCAGGAACGCTTCCTCAACAAGGTGCGCGCGCGCATGGACAATCTGCGCCTCGGTTCGCCGCTCGACAAGTCGATGGATGTGGGTGCGCTGGTCGATCCGGTGCAGCAGCAGCGTATCGCCGAGCTGGTGGAATCGGCGCGCGCCGAGGGGTGCGAGATCTGGCAGCCGCGCTGCGAGATTCCGGCCGACGGTTCGTGGTTCCCGCCGACCCTGATCACGGGCGCGTCGACTTCGGCCGCCGTGGCGCAGGCCGAGATTTTCGGGCCGGTGCTGGTGGCGATGAGCTTTCGCACGCCGGTCGAAGCGGTCCAGCTGGCCAACAACACCGTGTACGGTCTGGCCGCCTGCATCTGGTCCGAGTCGATCAGCCTGGCGCTGGACATCGCGCCGCAGATCAAGGCCGGCGTGGTGTGGATCAACACCGCCAACCAGTTCGACGCCGCTTGCGGCTTCGGCGGCTACCGCGAATCGGGCTTCGGGCGCGAAGGCGGACGCGAAGGCATGTTCGAATACATGACGGCGCTGTCGGAAGACGCGCGGCCAAACGCGCCGCTGGCCGCGCCGCAAGGCAAGGTCAAGGAAAGCGCGGACGGCGCGTTCGGCATCGACCGCACCGCCAAGATGTACATCGGCGGCAAGCAGGCGCGTCCGGACAGTGCGTATAGCCGCGCGATCATGGGCGCCAACGGCGGCCTGCTGGCCGAAGTGGGCGAGGGCAGCCGCAAGGACATCCGCAACGCGGTCGAGGCGGCGCACAAGGCGCACGGCTGGGCCGCAGCTTCCGCGCACAACCGCGCGCAAGTGCTGTACTACATCGCTGAAAACCTGGCCGCGCGGGCAGACGAATTTGCCGCCCGCATCGCCGCGATGACGGGTTCGAAAAATCCGGAACGCGAAGTGCAGGCGTCGATTGAGCGCTTGTTCTACTACGCCGCCTGGGCCGACAAATACGACGGTCTGGCGCATCAGCCACCGATGCACGGCATCACCATCGCGCTGAACGAACCGGTCGGCGTGATCGGCATCGTGTGCCCGAACGAGGCGCCGCTGCTGGGCTTCATATCGCTGGTGGCGCCGGCCATCGCGCTGGGCAATCGCGTGATCGTGGTGCCGTCGGAAGCGCATCCGCTGTCGGCCACGGACCTGTATCAGGTGCTCGACACGTCGGACCTGCCGGGCGGTGTTTTGAACATCGTCACCGGCAGCGCCGACGAACTGGCGCGCACGCTGGCGACCCACTCGGACATCGACGCGGTGTGGCGGCATGACGGTTCGGCCGCTGGCTGCGCCGAAGTCGAACGCCTGTCGGCCGAGTCGCTCAAGCGCACCTGGGTCGGCGGCGCAAAGGGCCGTGACTGGTACGACACGAAACAGGCAGGTGGCCGCGCGGTGCTCGCGCATGCCAGCCAGGTCAAAAATGTGTGGATACCGTACGGCGTGTAGGTTTCACCGTACGCGTTCCCAAGAAGTCACCGAAGCGTGGCGGGGCCAAATGGAGTCAGAGGGGGGCGCCGAGCTTTTTTTTCGCCGGGGGTTAGGCGAAAATTACTCTGACCCCAATTGGACACGCCACGCGGAGCCGCAGACAGAGGAGCCGCTTTGCGGCTTACGCTAAAAGGGGTCAGAGTAATTTTCGCCATGAACCCGGCGAAAAAAAACTCTGACCCCATTTAGCTCCTTCCGCGGCTGATCAGAATTTTTTAAAAGCGAGGTTTTACGATGTTTTTGACCCAAGAAATTATCCGCAAAAAACGCGACGGTGCGGCGCTGAGCGCCCCGGAAATCGCGTTTTTTGTACGCGGCATCACCGACGGCAGCGTCAGCGAAGGCCAGATCGCGGCGCTGGCGATGGCCGTGTTTTTCAACGATATGAACATGGACGAGCGCGTCGCCTTCACGCTGGCCATGCGCGACTCCGGTCAGGTGCTGGAATGGCGCTCGCTCGACCTGCCCGGTCCTGTCGTGGACAAGCATTCGACCGGCGGCGTGGGCGACGTGGTGTCGCTGTTGCTGGGCCCGATGATCGCCGCCTGCGGCGGTTTCGTGCCGATGATCTCCGGGCGCGGCCTGGGCCACACCGGCGGCACGCTCGATAAATTCGACGCCATCCCCGGCTACTGCACCGTGCCCGATCCTGAGCTGTTTCGCAAAGTGGTCAAGGAAGTGGGCGTGGCCATCATCGGCCAGACTGCGCAACTGGCGCCTGCCGACAAACGCTTCTACAGCATCCGCGACGTCACCGCCACGGTCGAATCGGTGGCCATGATCACCGGCTCGATCCTGTCGAAAAAACTCTCGGCCGGCCTGGACGCGCTGGTGATGGACGTCAAAGTGGGCAGCGGCGCCTTCATGCCGACCTACGACAAGTCGGTGGAACTGGCGCAAAGCATTGTTGACG
Source organism: Burkholderiales bacterium (assembly GCA_038207625.1). Taxonomy (GTDB): domain Bacteria; phylum Pseudomonadota; class Gammaproteobacteria; order Burkholderiales; family Burkholderiaceae_D; genus JBBQZO01. Next base: position 79,441 of record JBBQZO010000016.1, read on the forward strand.
TGGGCAATGGCGCGGGCATGCACACCTCGGCCATCCTGACCGACATGAACGAGTCGCTCTGTCCGAGCGCCGGCAACGCGCTCGAAGTGCGCGTGGCGATGGATTACCTGACCGGGCGCGCGCGTCCGGCCCGTCTGCACGAAGTGACGATGGCGCTGTGCGCCGAGATGCTGGTGCTGGGCGGGATCGCCCCGACCGAGGCGCTGGCGCGCGTCAAGCTGCAGGCGGCGCTTGATTCGGGCGAAGCGACCGAGCGCTTTTCGCGCATGGTGTTTGCGCTGGGCGGCCCGCAGGACCTGGTCGAGCGTCCCGACGCGCATCTGGAAACGGCGCCGTTCATCGTGCCGGTGCCGGCGCCGCGCGCCGGCTTCATCAGCCTGTGCGATTGCCGCGGCCTGGGCCTGGCCGTGGTCAGCCTGGGCGGCGGACGGCGTCGCCCGACCGACGCGATCGACTTCGCCGTGGGCCTGACCGAACTGGCCGAGCTGGGCTGGCCTGTCGTCGCCGGCCAGCCGCTGGCGCTGGTGCACGCGCGCACCGAAGCGGGCGCGCAGCAGGCAGTGCGCGAAGTGCAGGCCGCGTATACCATCAGCGATCTCGCTCCCGTTGCCAACCCGGTCGTGTACCGCACGATTCGTCCATAAAGAGGCTTAGCATGCAATACGAAAAACTGATCGCCGAAGCGCGCGCCGCGCGTCTGCTGGCCTACACGCCGTACTCCAATTTCCAGGTGGGCGCCGCGCTCGAATGCAAGGATGGCCGGGTGTTCCGCGGCTGTAACGTCGAGAACGCGTCCTACGGCCTGTGCAACTGCGCCGAACGCACAGCGTTTTTCAGCGCCGTCGCGCACGGCTACAAGCCGGGCGACTTCACGGCGCTGGCCGTGATCGGCGCCACCGACGGCCCGATCGCGCCTTGCGGCGCATGCCGCCAGGTGATCCTCGAGCTGGGTGGTAACGAGTTGCCGGTGGTGCTGACCAATCTGCAGGGCGACGTGCTGATGACGACCGCCGCCGAGCAGTTGCCCAACGCATTCGGCGGCCGCGACCTGATCAAGCCGTGAAGACCATCGACGTCCAGGCAGCCGTCGCGATCGCCGCCAACGAGGCGATCGCCGCCAAGACCGAAGGCAGCTTCGGCGTGGGCGGCGTGCTGCTCGACCAGTACGGCAACGTGCTCAAGTCGCTGGCCAACAACGTGGTGCGCAACGGCCTGATCTTCGATCCGACCGCGCACGGCGAGCGTCAGCTGGTGGACTGGTACTTTTCCGAGGTGGCGCGCGGACGTCCGCTGCCGCCGCCCCAGGACATCACCGTCGTCACCTCGCTCGACCCGTGCTGTATGTGCACCGGCGCCTTGCTGGCGGCCGGCTTTCATGTGGTGGCTGCGGCCAGCGACAAAAACGCCGGCATCAATTACGACGCCAGCGCAAGCTTTCCGTCGCTGCCGCCGGCACTCAGGTCGGCCGCCCAGACGCACTACGCGTATCCGGCCGTGTTGGGCAGCTCAAGCTATGCGCGACCCAGTTCGGGCGCCTCGCCGAAGTCCTTTTTCATCGGCAAGACCATCGCCGAGCCGACCCAGGCGCTGTGTTCGCTGGTGTTCGAGGCGACCTCGAACGAGATCCAGCCCTTGCTGCACAACGACCTCGAGCAGGACCAATTGCGCGACCCGGCCACGCTGGCGCCCGACCACGCGGTGGTGCGCGCACTGAAGCGTTTGTATCCGGATGCGCTCAACTACCGCTGCGCGCGCCATGTGCCCGATGCCGGCTTGGCGCCGTACCTGCTGGCAGCCATCGAGCAGGACCGGCGCCAGGGCGGCAGCGGCAATGCCGTCGCGCTGCTGGACGGCTTCGGCAATCTGCTGTTGTGTGCGGCGGGGCGCGGGGCCCAGTCGCCCATTTGCACGCCGTTCATGGAATGCACGCGCCAGTACGCGCAGCTGCGTTACCAGTTGATGCAAGACGGGACGCCCGAGCATCAGCGCGCCGTGCGCCAGTATCTGGGACATCCGAAAGAGGGCACGTTCGTGTTCGCCTACGGCCCCGACCTGAGCGCGCACAGTTTCATGGATCTGGGCGCCTACGGCTCGACCATGGAAGGCGCGCTGCCGGCGAACAATCCGGCGCAGTTTCAGTATGTGCAGGCGCGCATGGCGCAGCACGATGTGCAGGCGCTGTGCGCCGGCTTGCCGCCCTTGTACCGCGATGTGATCCGGGTCGCCCCGCAACAGGTAAGCGATCATGCGCTGATCGGCGCGCTGGCCTGAACGACAGCGGCGTGAGCAGATAGGCATCGCGCGCCAGGCGCCGCGCCGCGCCGCCGTCCTTGCGCAGCACCGACGTCGTGTGTTCGGCGCTGCGCTGGCACGCGCGTCGATGCCCGTCTCAGGCGGCCTTCTCGTCCGCCTGCATCAGACCGAACAGATTGCCATCCGGATCCGATACATAGCCCAGCCAGCCAACGCCCGGCACCGCCATTTTCGGCACACAGATCTTGCCGCCCAGTTCGGACGCCTTCGACATGGCCGCGTCGACGTTGTCGGTGTCGATCGTGTTGACGAACGAGGCGACGCCCGCCATCGGCTCGGGCGCCGGCCCGCGACGCGGCATCAGACCGCCGTTGATGCCCGGCTTGGCGGCATCGCCGGTGTCGATCAGCCAGTAATCACCACCGCTCCACTTGCTGATGGTCCAGCCGAACAAGGTGGCATAGAAGTCGATCAGGCGTTGCGGATCGGATGCGTGGATTTCAAAATGAACGGGACGTGACATGCTGCTCTCCTCGGGGTGGTCAAACGCGATGGCGGTTCGGCGAATAACGCAGGGTGCGACGGGATCGTCAGGATAGTCTGACCGGCCGATGGCGCGTTTTGTTCCACGTCAGGCGCGCGGGTGCGGCCTAAGGCAGCGCGTTGCGGCGGTTCCTCAGCGTGGCCGTGGCGGCCTGCTGCCAGGCCATTTCCAGCAGGGGGGCGGCCGAGTGTGGGTTGAGCCGGCCCAGCCGGATCAACACCCACGGATAGGCCTGATAGTGGGGCGTGATATAAAACACCGACGGGCTGGCCGCCAACAGGCGTTCGCGCTCGTCCCAGCTGCACTTGAGCGCCACGGCCGTGCCGTTGTCGATCAGGCGCAGCATCAGTTTGGCGCCCACCTTGAGCGCTGGCGTACCGTACGAGGCCGCCTCCTTCACGGCAGGCAGCTGCGCCGCCGCCGCACACAGGTCGGCGAAACTCATGCCCGTCTCGGGCGTGGGGATGTCGCCCGTACGGGCATGGAAAGCCCGCAGCGCCGCCACCAGCAGCTCGTGCAGCGCGGCGCTGCCAAGCTCTTCGTCCGAGCGCACCAGTACGTAGCGATGTGCGCGCCCCGGCCCTGCCAGCAGGTCGTGCGGGTCCGGCAAACGGGCGCAGGCATAAAAAATGATTTTTAAATCGGCACCGGCCAGGTCGAGCGCGCACACCAGTTGCCGCACGCCCGTGCCCTTGCCGATGCGATAGCCGATCAAGGTCGCGCTGGGTGTCACTTCGGTCACGCCAGGCAGAGTACTGCGCAGCAGCACGCGCGCGTGCTGAGCCAATTCGCGCGTGCGCGGCGGCAAGGCGGTGAGGAGGTTGTTGATTGCCTTATCGTTCATCGAGCGCTTGCTTGTAATAAAGTTATTTGAAGTCGAGCAATATAGCGCACCGCTAACTCAACAGCAACCAATAGTCAACGTATTGCTATGCAAATAACTTTTGGCGCCTTACATTTGCTGGAACAGATGGCTGTGCGCCCGGCTCACTTCCAGTGTCAGCGGGCTGTTCTTCAGGCTCAGCATCTGGCGTCCGCGCAGGTCGCGGGTGACGCCGGCGATGGCGTCCACCCGGACCAGCGTGCTGCGATGAATGCGCCAGAACTGCTGCGGGTCCAGTTCGTCGGCCAGCTCCTTGAGCGTCTTGCGGATCAGCAGCTGGCCCTGCGCGGTCTGGACCTGCGTGTATTTGTCGTCGGCCTGGAAGAACAGCACCTCGCGCGTGCTGACCATGCGCAGGCTGTTGCCCACCTGGGCCTGGATCCAGCGCAGATAGGCGCTCTGGGCGGGCGCACTTTTTTCCAGCAGCGCGCTCAGTTGCGCCAGCTGCGCGCCGATCGGTTCGGGCGCGCGCGCCAGCCGTGCGATCACGCGCGCGCAGGTCGTCGCGAGGCGTTCGGGCGTGACCGGTTTGAGCAGGTAGTCGAGCGCGCCATGCTCGAAAGCCTCGATCGCGTACTGGTCGTAGGCCGTCACGAACACCAGGTGGCAGTGCTGGTACAGACTGCGCGCGGCCTCGATGCCGCTCTGGCCGGGCATGCGGATGTCGAGAAACACGATGTCCGGGCGCAGCGCCGTGGCCATCTGCACCGCCTCGATGCCGTTGCCGGCTTCACCGACGATCGTCAAGGCCGGCCACAGCGTGTGCAGGCGCGTGCGCAACTGGTCGCGCATTGGCGCTTCGTCATCGGCGATCAGGGCACGCGCCGGGCGCGCAAATTCGGACATTAGTTGTTCTCCTGGGCAAACGCGCCCGCGTAGGGAATGCGGATCGATGCGTAGGCGCCGCCTTCGCGCGGCGCCTCGATCACCAGTTGCGCGCCGTCGCCAAACAACAGGCGCAAGCGTTCGCGGATATTGGCCAGCCCGATGCCGTCGTCGGCATGCAGGTTGAAGCCGACCCCGTTGTCTTGCACATCGACCTGCAGCATCGCGCCGTTGGCGCTGGCGCGCACAGCGATATGGCCACCGTCGATCTTCGGCTCGAGGCCATGCTTGATGGCGTTTTCGATCAGCGTTTGCAACATCATCGGCGGAAACGGCGCATCGCCAAGCGCGTCGGGCACATCAAAACTGACCGTTAAGCGTTCCTTCATGCGCGCCTGCATGATCGCCAGGTAGGCGCGCGAGAGCGCCACCTGGCGGCCCAGCGTGGCGCTGCCGGCGGCGCGCATTTGCGGCAGCGTCGAGCGCAGGTAGGCGATCAGATGCATGTGGATGCGGGCCGCCTCGGGCGGGTCGGTTTCGATCAGCTGGCCGATCAGGGCCAGTGTATTGAACAGAAAATGCGGCTCCACCTGGGCCTGCAGGGCGGCCATTTGCGCTTCCAGCAGGCGCCTCTCGAGCGTGGCGACGTCGGCCGCCTGGCCAGCCGCCAGTGCATCGAGCTCGGCGCGCCGCTTGCCGCCGGCCAGCACCTTGACGGCGGCTGAGGTGGCGATGAACAGCAGCGCCGCCTGCGGCGTCTGGACCATCGACGAGGCCACCAGCACCAGGAACCAGGTGATGTACAGCTGAGGCCATTCGACGACGGCGAGCCAGTCGAAGAAGCGCCACCAAAGGCGGCGCGCCTCGGCCACCGAATCGTGCAGGAATTCGCTGATGCGCGCACGCAGGCCGTCGATGGCCGCGTTGATCTGTCTGGCCGACACGCTCAGTCCCGCTTGTCGTCCGCGTTCAATGGCGAGGCCGACTTGTCGCGCCGGGTGCTCACGAAGCATGCGCCGATGATCAGCTTGACGAGCATGAAGATCACAAACAGGGTCAGCGCCAGCGGCACGATCGAGATCGCCAGTGCCAGCGCGATGGCGCTGGCCATCAGGGCTGGCCATGACATCGTGGCGAGCGCGCCCAGCGCGTAACGCACGGCCTTGGCGAAGGCCTGGCCCATCTCTTCGAGCAGGGCGAGGAAGGAATTGAAATTGGCGCTTTTCATGTGAATTCTCCACTTTTGATGACTGCCAGTGCAGTCGATGGAGTCACTTTAGCAAACCCGTCCGGGCCCTTCCAGCGAGCTCCGACGAACTGGCGTTTTGGTAGGACGACCGGTTGTGGCAGCGCCCGAACGGTTAGTTTGGCAGAGCCAGCACCTGGCCGCGCCAGGCGCCGTCGATGCGTTCGGCAATCACCAGCGCTTCACCCGGACCGGGCGCGGCCACCACCAGTTGGCCGTTCGGCGCCCAGCAGGCGCTCTTGCCGGCGCTGGCGTAGCCGCCCGACGGACTGGCGTGATTGGCCATCAGCACCACCATGCCACAGCTGGCGGCGTGCCCGGCCAGCAGCGCCGCATCCTTGGCGTAGCCGCCCTCGGAGATCAGCGAACTGGCCAGATACAGTTCGGCGCCGCCCGCGCTGGCCGCCTGCGCATGCCGGGCGTGCGCGCTGTCGAAGCAGATTGCCAGCCCGAACGTCAGGCCGTGCGCCATGTGCACTTGCGTCAGCGCCGGCCCCGGTGCCGCGTGCTCGGTTTCGCCGCCATGCAGGAAGTGCTTGGCGTAGCGCGCAATGCGTCCGTCGGCGAACAGGGTGATCACGCCGATGTGGGGCGCACCGTGCGCATTGACCAGCGGGGCGCCCACGATCAGCGTCATGTTGGCGGCCATCGCGCGCGCATGCAGCGGCGCCAGACGCGCATCGTTGGGGGCCAGCGCGCAGTCGGCCAGCGCGGCCAGCTCGTACCCGCATAGCGATAATTCGGGGAACAGCAGCAGCGTGACGCCGGCCGCGTGCGCCGCGTCGACGATGTCGAGGTGGTGCGCGAGATTGGCGTCGAGGTCGCACGCGATCGAGTGTGATTGGGCGGCGGCGATGCGGTGTGTGCTCATACGTGTGCGGGCAAAGAGAGTCGGAAAATAGTCAGGCGGCGCGCCAGTCGCTGCGCAGCAGGCCAAAGAAAACCGTGTCGCATACTTCGCCGTTGACCAGCCAGCGCTCGCGCAAATAGCCTTCCTTCTGGAAGCGCAGCGCTTCGAGCGCCTTGATTGAGGCGCTGTTGCGCGGGTCCGTGTCCGCTTCGATGCGGTTCAGGTTCAGCGACCCGAAACCGTACTCGATCAGCGCGCGTAGCGCTTCGCGCAGATAGCCCTGGCCCCAGTGCGCCGGCGCCAGCGCGTAGCCGATGTCGGCGCGCCGGTTGTTGGCGTCAAACGCATACAGTGAGCAGTTGCCGATCACCTCGCCCGTTCCGGTAAGCGTGATCGCCAGACGCATCGCGGCGCCGCTGGCGTAATCAGCCAGGTCGCGCGCGAGCGCAGCTTCGGCCTGTGCCATCTCGGTCCACGCGGCGCCTGCACCGTAGCGCGCCACGGCAGGGGAGGAGTGAATCGAGAATTGGGCGGCCAGGTCGCGCGCGTCGAGCCAGCGCAAGGTCAGGCGTTCGGTGCGGAGCGTGACGGGAGTAAATGCAGACATAAACAGACCAGGTGAACGTGCGTAATGAGTGGACCGACCAGCATACACGGATGGCCGATCTTGTGCCGGGCAAGGTGCAAACGCCACCGGATCGCAGGCACGGTGGGCGCAGCGGCGACGGCTGGCAGGACGGCGCGCGTCCTCAGCGCGGCGCAGCCGATTACGCGTTGATGAATTGGCGCAGCCGGGCGAACGCCGCATCGGGGGCGTCGCGCCACACGCCGTGACCGCAGGCGCTGAACTGCTCAAACTGCACCAGATGCGCGGGCAGGGCGGCGGCGATGTCGCGCGCATCGTCGAGCGGGCAAACGGGGTCGAGCTGGCCCGCCAGCACCAGCACGGGACAGCAGGCGCGTGCCAGACCGGGCAGCAGATTCATGCTCTGTTGTTCTCCGCCGGCCCACGTAAACAAAATGTCTTCGTTGACGCTGGCGCGCGGCGCGACCGGGCCTTGGCCCGGCGCGACGGCCGAGTAGAACGGCCGGCAGACGGTTTTGTAGAGCGCATACGTTGCCGCGTTCGGCGTCGTCCAGAAGCGCGCGGCGGCGTCGCGTGCCGCCGCGCCGCCCAGTTGCTCGAACATGGCCAGCTTGCGCGCCAGCCCGAGCTGGGCGGACGTGCTCGATAAAATCACTTTGGCGGGATGGTGCGGATGGCGCGCGATGTAGCGCTGCGCCACGAAACCGCCAAACGATTGGCCCAGCACGATCGGGCGAGTGATGCCCAGCGCGTCGCACAGCCGCACCACGTCGTCGGCGAAGGTGTCGAGCGTCCATTCCTCGCGCGGGCGCGGGTCGCTTCGGCCATGGCCGCGATGATCGTAGTAGAGCACCTGGGCGATGTCGGCCAGCGCCGAGAAGGCCGGCTTGAAGCTGCTGTGGTCGTAACCGGGGCCGCCGTGCAGCAGAATCAGGGTTGGTTTTTCGCGCAGCGCACCAGCCTCAGGCACCAGGCCCGCGCCTTCGATGTCGACAAAAAGACGGACGTTTGCCTCGATGGCAATCTTCATGGTTGGCTGCCGTGATGAGGTGGAACGGTCAAGCGATGCGCGCGGCGCCCAAGCTCACGCCGAGTTGCGTGGCGGTGCCACGGCATACGCGCGCGCGCCGCACTTGGCGCCGATCGACACGCAGCTGGCATAGGCCATCAGTAGCGGCAGGCCCAGCAAGGCGAAACCGTAGCTGGCCAGCACGACCGGTATCGACAGCAAGCACACGCCGATGAAGGCGCCGCTGCGTATGGATTTGTAGCAGTCGGCGCCAAATACGCTACCGAGCACCAGGCCGGCCGACAAGCCGGCCACGATCATGCCGACTATTCTCACCAGGGTCGGGTATTGGTCGAAAAAAACATAGAACAGGTAGGCAGACAGCGGGCTGACCAACACGCTGGAGAGCGTGCTGAGACGTTTTTTGTTTAACATCTATTGCCTTCGCGACGTAAGAGCGGCCTTGGGAGTGCGCCGTATTTTAGGTTTTCGTATTGGACCATGCCGATCGATAGCGCCCTGTTCGTTGCGCGCCCCGTCGTCAGAAAGCCAGCATACGCTGTCCGGCATGGGAAAGTCGAGCCGCTTGTGCGGTGTGCGCACCTTACCTGTGCGGGCGCAGCGATCTCGGCGATTGCCCGGCGCGCTGTTCATCACAGCATCACGGCGAGGCGGCATGAGATTGTTTAGCTTGTGTGCTGTATCATTGTGCAAAACTTGCCTGCCACGGAGTGTATATGATCATCGAAAAAATTTCAAACACGCGCCCCGTGCAGGTGTTTTGGGCAGAACTGTCCGCTTGCGAGCACATGGTCCAGATTTACGAGGATGATCTGGTGTTCATGGCTACGCTGGAAGGATTTGTTTTGGCCGGGCTGCACGATGGTGAGGCAGTTATCGTGATCGCAACGCACGTTCATTTAGAATTACTGGAGCTGCGTTTGCGTGCGGCCGGCATCGATCTCGATGCATTGCGTGGCAACGACAAGTACATCGCGCTCGATGCCGAGAAGACGCTGGCCAAGTTCATGCTCAACGGATGGCCAGACGATAATCTGTTTCACACCACCATCAGCCGGATCCTTGTGCGCGCCAGGGGCGGCGACGGGCGACGCGTGCGTGCCTTCGGTGAAATGGTCGCGCTGTTGTGGATACAGGGGCATCACGCCGCGACCATGCAACTTGAACGTCAATGGCATGACCTGTGCCGTACCGAGTCGTTCCCGCTGTTTTGCGCCTATCCGAAAGCGGGCTTCACGCAAGACGCCAGTGCGTCGATGGCGCAACTGTGCGCCGTCCACTCGCGGGCGATCGCCGCGTAAATCCACGACTGACGCGCAGACCTGCTTCGATGCGCCGCGCATGCGCGCTGGCCACGCGCTACGCGTGCCATCGGTCGTTAACCTCGAGCGCGCCCGCGCTCGCAGAGCCAGCAAGCTGGGCGATGTAGCACGTTGATTTGGGCGTGTCGGACGCTTTTCTGAACTGTTCGACGGCCAGCCTGGGAGGCGCGCGATCTCGCCTTGCGTGCGCGCATGGTTCCGCTTCAGGCGCGCGGCGCGACGCAGGCGCCGCACGGTGCCGGCAGGCAGACGGCGGCCAGCACCATGTCGGTGATCATTTTTTCGGCGTCGTCGAAGTCCTTGCGCAGCAGCGCCTTGCGGTTCAATACCAGCGCCATCTGCTTGGAAAAATCCGCGTACGACTGGGTCATGGCCCAGATCGCAAACAGCAGATGGGTGGCGTTGACGGGCGCGATCTTGCCGTCGCTGATCCAGCGTTCGAACACTTCGATATCCTTGCGCAGCAGCGGCACCACGCGGCTCTTGATTTGCGCGCCGTACAGGTGCGCGCCGCTGATGACCTCCATCGCGTACACGCGCGACGCGTACGGCTGCTCACGTGAGAAGCGCAGCTTGGCCTGGATGTAGGCGCGCAGCACGTCACGCGGGTCCTGGCCGGCGTCGGCCAGCTTGTCCATCCGGTTCAGCCATTCGTCGAGCACGTCGTCGAGCACGCGCTGGTACAACGCCTGCTTGGTGGGAAAGTAGTACATCAGGTTTTGCTTGGACAGGCCGGCGCGCTCGGCGATCACCGCGATCGAGGTGCCTTCGTAGCCGCATTCGGCAAACACGCGCACCGCCTGGTGGGCGATATCCGCTTCGAGTTTGTCACGGTTGATGACGCGTCGCTTCTGCATTGGTGCCGCTGCTGCGGGTTGGGTCTTGGCGAGGGCCATGGTCTCTTTCGTCGGCGGGTCAGGTGCGGCGGATCGACTGCAGGAACGCGATCAGCTGCGGCGAATCGGCAGCGTAGGCGACGTTGAAGCGGAACCAGATCGAACTGGACTGGCGCAGCATGAAAAATTCGTTGGGCGAGAGCAGGATGCCCGACTTCAAGGCCAGGTCGGCGATGATCTTGCCGTTCCACTCAGGCGTGGGCGCATCCGGCCAGCCGGCCGACACGAACATGCCCCCGCGCGGCTTGGCGACCGGCGCCATGCCCACCTCGCGCAGCCGCTCGATGGTGCGTTCGCGCGCCGATTCGAGCTGGCCGACCAGCCGTTCGATCATGCGCCGGTAGGGCCGCGCCGACAGCGCGTGGTACACCGCGCGCTCGTTGATTTCGGAGGTGGTCAGGCCGGCCAGCATCTTCACGCGCACCAGTTCGGGCAGCAGCGAGTTGGACGCCGAGATGGAGCCCACCCGCAGCACCGGCGAGAGTGTCTTGGAAAAGCTGCCGACCCGGATCACGCGGCGCAAGCCGTCCAGCGCGGCCAGCGACGCTTCGCCGCGCGCGGCCAGCTCGCGGTAGATGTCGTCCTCGACGATCCAGAAGTCGAACTGCTCGGCCACGCCCAGCAGGCGGTGCGCCTGGGCCGGCGTGAGCGAGGTGCCGAGCGGATTTTGCAGCACCGTGTTGATGAACATCAGCTTGGGATTGGTGGCCTTGGCCTGCTCGATCAGGAACTCCATGTCCAGCCCGGCGTCGCCGCGCGGTATGCCGATGGGGATGCAGCCATGGTGGCGGATCAGCGACAGCAAATTGCTGTAGCCGGGGTCTTCCACAAACACCGTGTCGCCCGGTTTCGTCAATGTGCGCAGGATCAGATCGAACGCGTGGGTTGCGCCATGGGTGAGCAAGATCTGATCGGGCGCCACCGCGTACAGCTCGTCCGTCAGCACGGTCGCCATGTGCTGGCGCAGCGTGGGAAAGCCGAGCGGGTGGCCGTAGCCGCGCAATCGGTTGGCCGGAATGCGCATCGCATGGCGCACCGCGTCCAGCACGGTTGCCTCGCCATACCAGTCGGGCGGCAGCCAGCCGGCGCCGACCGGCAGCGCATCCGACACGCCCGAATACAGGTCCGGCGTAAGCGCGTCGATCGCCGTCGGTGTGACAGGAAAGGCCAGTTGCAAGGGCGCGGAGGCGCTCTCGTTGCGCGCCACGAAATAGCCGGAGCCGCGCCGCGATGTCAGCAAGCCCAGCGTCACCAGGCGGTCGTAGGACTCCACTACAGTGAAAGTGGACACACCATTACACTTGGCGAACTGGCGCACCGATGGCATTTTGGTGCCAATGCGCAAGGCGCGCTGGTTGACCATCACGACAATGGCATTGACGATCTGGTCGACCAGGCTGCCGCGTTTGTCGCGCGCCAGCTCCAGCACCGGCCAGGCCGCGCCCGCTTCCGCTGATTGCTCGTCCGCTGCCACCACACCTTCCATGCGCGCTCCTTGCGTGAAACTGTTATGTTAGTTGGACCAGTACGGTTGGCACAGTTTGCTGTTTGTGTATCTGTGCCATCGTTGTTCCGCTGTCTATTATTGCATCATCGTTTTGCCAACTGGTAAATTATTTTTTCGCTCGTAAGAACTTTCGGAGACCCGCATGACCACGTCCAGCCCAGCCCCGATGTCATCGTATTGGATGCCATTCACCGCCAACCGCGACTTCAAAGCCAACCCGCGCATGCTGGTCTCGGCCGAAGGCATGTACTACCGTGACGACGCCGGCAACGCGATCCTGGACGGCACCGCCGGCCTGTGGTGCGTGCCGTGCGGCCACGCCCAGCCGAAGATCGTCAAGGCGGTGCAGGACATGGTCGGCAAGCTCGATTACGCGCCCTCGTTCCAGATGGGCCACCCGGCCGCGTTTGAGCTCGCTGACAAGCTGATGGAATACACCCGCCACCGTTACGGCCAGGTGTTCTACACCAACTCCGGTTCGGAAGCGGTCGACACGGCGTTGAAAATGGCGCTGGCCTATCACAAGGCGCGCGGCGAAGCGGGCCGCACCCGTCTGATCGGTCGCGAACGCGGCTACCACGGCGTGGGCTTTGGCGGCATCTCGGTGGGCGGCATCGCCGGCAACCGCAAGACCTTCGGCCCGCTGCTGACGGGCGTCGACCACCTGCCGCATACGCACAATCTGGAAAAGAACGCCTTCAGCCGTGGCGAGCCGGAATACGGCACCCACCTGGCCGATGAACTCGAGCGCATCGTCGCGCTGCACGACGCGTCGACCATCGCCGCCGTCATCGTCGAGCCGGTCGCCGGTTCAACTGGCGTGCTGGTGCCGCCAAAAGGCTATCTGAAGCGGCTGCGCGAGCTGTGCACCAAGCACGGCATCCTGCTGATCTTTGATGAAGTCATCACCGGCTTCGGCCGCCTGACGACGCCGTTCGCGTCCGACTACTTCGACGTCGAGCCGGACATGATGACCACCGCCAAAGGCCTGACCAACGGCGTCGTGCCGATGGGCGCGGTGTTCACCAAACAGCATATCTACGACGCTTTCATGAGCGGCCCGGCCGGCATCGAGCTGTTCCACGGTTACACCTACTCGGGTCATCCGCTGGCCTGCGCTGCCAGCCTGGCGACGCTGGAAGTGTTTGAAGAACAGAAAATTCTTGAACATGCGCAGAGCGTGCAAAGCTACTGGGAAGATGCGATCCATTCGCTGCGCGGCCTGCCGCACGTGATTGATCTGCGCAGCATCGGCATGATCGCCGGTATCGAGCTTGAATCGATTCCCGGCAAGGTCGGTGCGCGTGCCTTCAGCGCCTTCCGCAAAGCCTTTGCCGACGGCGTCCTGATCCGCACCACCGGCGACATCATCGCCCTGTCGCCTCCGCTGGTGATCGAGAAAAAACACATCGACGAACTGTTTGGCAAGCTCTCCACTGTATTGAAAAATCTGGACTGACCGAAAGCGCACACCATGAGCACCATGAATACGATTACCCACTTCATCAACGGGCAGCAGGTCGATACCAACAGCGGCAAGTACGCCGATGTGTTCAACCCTGCGCTGGGCGTGCCGGTCTCGCGCGTGGCGCTGGGCACGGCCGACGATGTCGGCGCGGCGGTGGCCGCCGCCTCGGCCGCGTTTCCATCGTGGTCGGCCACGCCGCCGCTGGCGCGCGCCCGGGTCCTGTTCAAATACCTGCAACTGTGCCAGCAGCACACCGATGAATTCGCCGCCATGCTGACGCGCGAACACGGCAAGACCTTCGCCGACGCCCAGGGCGAAGTGGCGCGCGGTATCGAGATGGTGGAATTCGCGGTCGGCATTCCGCAACTGCTCAAGGGCGAGTTCACCGACCAGATTTCGCGCGGTATCGACGCGTGGTCGATGCGCCAGGCGCTGGGCGTATGCGCCGGTATCACCCCGTTCAATTTCCCGGTGATGGTGCCGATGTGGATGTTCCCGGTCGCTATCGCCTGCGGTAACACCTTCGTCCTGAAACCATCCGAGCGCGATCCGTCGGCCTCGCTGCTGCACGCGCAGTTGTTGAAGGAAGCCGGTCTGCCGGACGGCGTGTTCAACGTCATCCAGGGCGACAAAGTCACCGTCGATGCGCTGCTTGATCATCCGGACGTGCAGGCGGTCAGCTTCGTCGGCTCGACCCCGATCGCGCAATACATTTATGCCCGTGGCTGCGCCAACGGCAAGCGCGTGCAGGCACTGGGCGGTGCCAAGAACCACATGGTGGTGATGCCGGACGCGGACATGGACATGACCGTTGACGCACTGATGGGCGCGGCCTACGGTTCGGCCGGCGAACGCTGCATGGCCATTTCGGTGGTGGTGGCGGTGGGCGACGCTGGCGACAAATTGATCGGCGCGCTGGCCAAACGCACCGCAGAACTGAAAATCCGCGACGGCATGGACGCCGACGCCGAAATGGGACCGGTGGTTACCAAGGCGGCGCAGCAACGCATCGAAAAACTGATCGGCGAAGGCGTCGAGCAGGGCGCGACGCTGCTGGTTGATGGGCGCAACTGCAAAGTGGCTGGACGCGAGAACGGCTTTTTCGTCGGCGGCACCTTGTTTGACAACGTCACGCCGGACATGACGATCTACAAGGAAGAGATTTTCGGACCGGTGCTGTGCGTGCTGCGCGCGCCGGACGTGATGAGTGCGGTCAAACTGATCAACGCCAATGAATACGGCAACGGCGTGGCGCTGTACACGCGCGACGGCGGCGTGGCGCGCGAGTTCGTGCGCCAGATCGAAGTGGGCATGGTCGGCGTCAATGTGCCGCTGCCGGTGCCGATGGCGTTCAACAGCTTCGGCGGCTGGAAAAAGAGCTTGTTCGGCGATCACCACGCCTACGGCCCGGAAGGCGTGCGTTTCTACACGCGCCACAAGGCCGTGATGCAGCGCTGGCCGAACACCGCCAGCGCAGGTGTCGAATTCGCTTTCCCGCAAATGAAATAGATAGCAGGGACTCCGAGCCGACCTAGTTCAATAGGGTCAGAGGGGGGCGCCGAGCCTTTTTTTTCGCGGCCTTTTGCGAAAATTACTCTGACCCTATTAAACGGCTCGAAGTCCGCAACACATGCGTCCCGGGTTGGGGTGCGGATTTAATTGGGGTCAGAGTAATTTTCGCGAAAATGCCCCGCGAAAAAAAACTCTGACCCCAATTAAGCCCGCCCCCGCGCGGGCGTTCTGGCTTGCAGATTGGTAGTACCAACCAACACGAATCCGGGGGATGAAACATGATTGAGGCTCTAAAGTATTTGCCACAGGCGGCAGCGTCGAACAGCGCGCTGGCCGAGCAGTTCACCGACCTGGCGCCGCCGTTGACGGCACGCCAGGCAGCCATTGAAAGCGCGCGCTGTCTGTATTGCTACGACGCGCCGTGCACCCGCATCTGCCCGTCGGAAATCGACGTGGCCAGCTTCATCCGTAATATCCACGAGGGCAATATCAACGGCGCCGCCGTCGGCATCCTCAAGCAAAACATCCTGGGCGGCAGCTGCGCGCGCGTCTGCCCGACCGAAATCCTGTGCGAAGACGCCTGCGTGCGCAACCACGACGAGGAGGGCGCGCCCGTCAAGATCGGCCTGCTGCAGCGCCACGCGGTCGACAACATGAAGTTCGCCACCCACCCGTTCACGCGCGCCCCGTCGACCGGCAAAACCATCGCCGTGGTCGGCGCCGGCCCGGCCGGCCTGGCCTGCGCGCACCGCCTGGCCATGCTCGGCAACGACGTCGTGATCCTCGAAGCACGCGCCAAGGGCGGCGGCCTGAACGAATACGGCATCGCCAAATACAAGCTGACCGGCGATTTCGCCCAGAAGGAAGTCGACTTCCTGCTGGCCATCGGCGGCATCGTGGTTCAATACGAGCGCACGCTGGGCATCGATTTCCAATTGGGCGACCTGCACGCGCAATACGACGCGGTGTTCCTGGCGATCGGTCTGGGCGCCAGCCGCCAGCTTGGTCTGACGGGTGAAAGCGCGCCCGGCCTGATGGCGGCGGTCGACTACATCGCGGCGCTGCGCCAGGCGGGCGACTTGTCCGCGCTGCCTGTGCCAAAGCGCGCCATCGTGATCGGCGCCGGCAACACGGCGATCGACATGGCGGTGCAGATCCAGCGCTTGGGCGCCGAAGAAGTGACGCTGGTGTACCGGCGCGGCGCCGAAGCGATGTCGGCCACGGGCCATGAGCAGGACATCGCCAAGGCCAACCACGTGCGCCTGCGCACCTGGGCCAAGCCGCAGCAGGTGCTGCTCGATGATGCGGGCCGCGTGCGCGGCATGCGCTTCGAGACCACGCGCCAGGAGGGCGACAAGCTCGTTGGCACCGGTGCCACGTTCGAAATCGCCGCCGACGCGATCTTCAAGGCGATCGGGCAGAGCCTCGAGCTGGGCAACATCGCCGACGCGCCCAAGCGCGAAGGCGACAAGATCTACGTCGACGCCCAGTTCCGCACCGCGCTGCCGGGCATTTACGCCGGCGGCGACTGCGTCGCTCCGGGGCAGGACTTGACGGTGCAAGCCGTCCAACACGGCAAACTGGCCGCACACGCGATACATCAAGACATCCAATCGAATCTGGAGGCGACATCATGGCCGATCTGAGCATTGATTTTTGCGGCATCAAGTCGCCTAATCCCTTCTGGCTGGCGTCCGCGCCGCCGACCGACAAAGCCTACAACGTGGTGCGCGCCTTCGAGGCCGGCTGGGGCGGGGTGGTCTGGAAAACGCTGGGCGAAGACCCGGCCGCCGTGAACGTGTCGTCGCGTTATTCGGCGCACTACGGCAAGAACCGCGAGGTGCTCGGCTTTAACAACATCGAGCTGATCACCGACCGCTCGCTGGAGATCAACCTGCGCGAGATCACCCAGGTCAAGAAGGACTGGCCGGACCGCGCCATCATCGTCTCCCTGATGCTGCCGTGCGAAGAAAAACTGTGGGCCGACATTCTGCCGCTGGTCGAGGCGACCGGCGCCGACGGCATCGAACTGAACTTCGGCTGCCCGCACGGGATGCCCGAGCGCGGCATGGGTGCGGCGGTCGGGCAGGTGCCCGAATACGTTGAGCTGGTCACGCGCTGGTGCAAAACGCATAGCCGCCTGCCGGTGATCGTCAAACTGACGCCCAACATCACCGACGTGCGCAAACCGGCGCGCGCGGCCAAGGCCGGCGGCGCCGACGCCGTCTCGCTGATCAACACCATCAACTCGATCACTCACCTGGACCTGGACCGGATGATCGCGTTCCCGATCGTTGGCAACGCCAGCACCCACGGCGGCTACTGCGGCTCGGCCGTCAAGCCGATCGCGCTGAACATGGTGGCCGAGATCGCGCGCGATCCGGAGACGGCCGGTTTGCCGATTTCTGGCATCGGCGGCATCGGCAACTGGCGCGACGCGGCCGAATTCATCGCGCTCGGCTCGGGCTCGGTGCAGGTGTGTACCGCCGCCATGCTGCACGGTTTCCGCATCGTCGAAGAGATGAAGGACGGCCTGTCGCGCTGGATGGACGAGAAGGGTTACAAGAGCGTCGCCGAGTTCTGCGGCAAGGCCGTGCCCAACACCACCGACTGGAAATACCTGGACATGAATTACCAGGTGATCGCGCAGATCAACCAGGACAACTGCATCGGCTGCGGACGCTGTTACGTGGCCTGCGAAGACACCTCGCACCAGACGATCGCGCAGATGGTGGCCGACAATGGCAAGCGCACTTATGAGGTCATCAAGGAGGAGTGCGTCGGCTGCAATCTGTGCGAGATCACCTGCCCCGTCGAAGGCTGCATCACGATGGTGCCGCAGGAGACCGGCAAGGCGTACATGAACTGGACACAGGATCCACGTAACCCGCGCGCCGAAAACGCCGCATAAGGATCTGATGTCGTCGGCGTACCTGCCGGCTACTCATAACCCATATGTAGAGATGCAATAAGCTTGTTTTTTGCTATACACTGAAACGGCAATAAGAAGGGCCGGCCTCGCGCCGGACCCTGTCCCGTTTCCACCGCCTGCAACGCTTGGGCATCTACCGATGGAGAGACACATTGTGAGCACCAACCTGCCAGCTAGCACGCAACTTTGGAATGAAGATTTAGCGCCGACCACCAGCGCGCAACGCACCTGGCGCTGGTACCACTTTGCCGCGCTGTGGGTCGGTATGGTGATGTGCATCCCTGCCTACACGCTGTCGGCCAGCCTGATCGAAAGCGGCATGTCGAGCTATCAGGCGGTCATGACCGTGTTTCTGGCGAACGCCATCGTGCTGCTGCCGATGCTGCTGATCGGCCACGCCGGCACCAAGCACGGCATCCCCTACGCGGTGCTGGCGCGCGCCTCGTTCGGCACCACCGGCGCGCGCTTGCCGGCGCTGCTGCGCGCCATCGTCGCCTGCGGCTGGTACGGCATCCAGACCTGGTTCGGCGGCAGCATGGTGTACATGCTGGTGGGCGTGATGGCGGGACCGGATTTTGGCGGCGAGAAGCTGGCCGGCCTGGGCATCAACGGTGGCCAGTTGCTGTGCTTTTTGGCGTTCTGGGCGATCCAGTTCTGGTACATCGTGCACGGCATGGACTCGATCCGCAAACTGGAAACCTACACCGCGCCGCTGAAGATCGTGATCTGCTTCGTGCTGCTGTACTGGGTATACAACAAGGCCGGCGGCTTCGGCCCCATCCTCGATCAGCCCTCGCAGTTCGTCGAAGGCGGCAAGAAAGCCGGCCAGTTCTGGACCGTGTTCTGGCCATCCTTGACCGCGATGGTCGGTTTCTGGGCCACGCTGGCGCTCAACATTCCCGACTTCACCCGCTTCGCCAAGACCCAGCGCGACCAGGTGCTGGGCCAGTCGATCGGCCTGCCGGTGCCGATGGGGCTGCTGGCGATGCTGGCCGTGATCGTCACGTCGGCCACCGTGGTCCTGTATGGAAAAGCGATCTGGGACCCGGTCGACCTGGCCGGACGGATGACCGGCGCGGGCGTGTTGATCGCGCTGATCGTGCTGTTGATCGACACCGTCAGCGTCAACCTGGCCGCCAATCTGGTCGGACCGGCCTACGATTTTTCCTCGCTGGCACCCAAGTTTGTGTCGTATCGCACGGGCGGCTACATCACCGCCGGCATCGCGCTGGTGATGATGCCTTGGAAAATTCTTGAGTCCACCCACGGCTACATCTTCACCTGGCTGATCGGCTATTCGGCGTTGCTGGGGCCGATCGCCGGTGTGCTGATCGTCGACTACTACGTGATCCGCAAGACCGAGCTGACGGTGGTCGACCTGTATCGCGAGCGCGGCAGCTACACCTACGGCAACGGCTGGAACATGGCCGCCATCGTCGCCGTCGTGCTGGGCGTGCTGCCCAACGTGCCGGGCTTTCTGAACGCCGCGTTTCCCGCGTCGTTTCCGGATGTGGGCGACGCTTTCAAGACCATCTACACCTACGCATGGTTCGTCGGCATCGCCATTTCGGCGCTGGTGTACGGTGTGATGATGAAGGGTAAAGTCGTGGCCGCAGTCAGTCCGGCTGTGCAAGCGAAGTTCTGATCCACGTCTGCGCACCTTTTGCGCGGGCGGCACTAAGGAGAAATGCATGACAACGATTATTCGCGGTGGCACGGTGGTCAATGCGGACCGCGCGTTCCGCGCCGATGTGCTGGTGTTTGGCGACAAAATTGTCGCGGTGGGCGAGAACCTGGACGCGCCGGCGCATGCGAAGGTGATCGACGCCGGCGGCCAGTACGTAATGCCGGGCGGGATAGACACCCACACCCATATGCAGCTGCCGTTCATGGGCACGGTGACGGCCGACGATTTTTTCACCGGCACCGCCGCCGGTCTGGCCGGCGGCACGACCACGATCATGGATTTCGTGATCCCCAACCCGCAGCAGTCACTGCTGGAGGCGTATCACACCTGGCGCGGCTGGGCCAAAAAATCGGCCGGCGACTACACGTTTCACGTGGCCGTCACCTGGTGGGGCGACTCGGTGCATGCCGACATGGGCACGCTGGTGCGCGAGCACGGCGTGAACAGTTTCAAGCATTTCATGGCCTACAAAAACGCCATCATGGCCGACGACGAGACGCTGGTGAAGAGTTTTTCGCGCGCGCTGGAGCTGGGCGCGATCCCGACAGTGCATGCGGAAAACGGCGAGCTGGTGTACATGCTGCAGCAGGCGCTGCTCAAGAAAGGCATCACCGGCCCGCGCGCGCATCCGCTGTCGCGCCCGCCCGAAGTGGAGGCCGAGGCGGCCAACCGCGCCATCGCCATCGCCGACGTGATCGGCACGCCGGTGTACATCGTGCATGTGTCGTGCGCCGAGTCGCTGGCGGCGATCGCGCGCGCGCGCGCCAACG
Source organism: Burkholderiales bacterium (assembly GCA_038207625.1). Lineage (GTDB taxonomy): Bacteria > Pseudomonadota > Gammaproteobacteria > Burkholderiales > Burkholderiaceae_D > JBBQZO01. The sequence goes on from JBBQZO010000016.1 coordinate 99,752, forward strand.
GCCAGCGCGTGTACGGCGAGGCGCTGGCTGGCCACTTGGTGATCGACGACAGCGTGTATCAGAGCGATGACCTGGCGTTCGCGGCCGGCCACGTGATGAGCCCGCCGTTTCGCGGCAAGCACCATCAGGATGCGCTGTGGCGCGGCCTGCAAGGCGGCAATCTGCACACCACCGCGACCGATCACTGCACTTTCTGCGCCGAGCAAAAAGCGGCCGGCAAGGACGACTTCACCAAGATTCCCAACGGCTGCGGCGGGGTGGAAGACCGCATGTCGGTGGTGTGGGACGCGGGCGTCAATTCTGGCCGCTTGAGCCCGTCCGAGTTTGTGCGCGTGACCTCGACCAACGCTGCGCAGATTTTTAATATGTATCCGCGCAAGGGCATCGTCGCCGTCGGCGCCGACGCCGATCTGGTGGTGTGGGATCCGCAAGGGACCCGCACGATCTCGGCCAAGACCCAGTTCGCCAAAGGCGGCTTCAACGTGTTCGAGGGGCGCAGCGTGCGCGGCATTCCAAGTCATACGTTGGCCGCCGGTGTGGTGGTGTTCGACAAAGGCCAGTTGAACGCTGAAGAAGGCGCCGGCCGCTACGTCGACCGTCCCGCCTTTACGCCGTCGAGCCACCCATAACCGAGTTAAATAGGGTCAGAGGGAGTGCGACTAGCCTTTTTTTTCGCGGGGTGTATCGCGAAAATTACTCTGCCCCTATTTAACGGTCCGAAGTCGAAACGCGTGCGTCCAGGCTGCGCGTCTTCCCGTGAAAATAACAAATGGAGTCTCTATGAACGAACTACGCATCAACGGCGAACGCCTGTTCGCCTCGCTGATGGAACTGGCCAAAATCGGCGCCACCGTCAAAGGCGGCGTCAAGCGCCTGGCCCTGACCGATCTGGACAAACAAGGGCGCGACCTGGTGGTCAGCTGGGGCCGCGCCGCCGGCCTTGCGATCACGGTCGATCAGATCGGCAATATCTTCATGCGCCGCGCGGGGCGCAACCCGGCGCTCGCGCCGATCGTCGCCGGTAGCCACATCGACACCCAGCCCACCGGCGGCAAGTTCGACGGCAACTACGGCGTGCTGGCCGCGCTGGAAGTGGTGCATACGCTCAACGACCAGAACCTGCTGACCGAGGCGCCGCTCGAAGTGGCAATCTGGACCAACGAAGAAGGTTCGCGCTTCGTGCCCGTGATGATGGGCTCGGGTGTGTTCTGCGGCGCCTTCAGCCTGGAAACGGCCTACGCGGCCAAAGACACCGAAGGCAAAAGCGTGGCCGACGAACTGGCGCGCATCGGCTACCTGGGCGACGAGGTGCCGGGCCAGCATCCGATCGGCGCCTATTTTGAAGCCCACATCGAACAAGGCCCGGTGCTGGAAGACGCCGACAAGGTGATCGGCGTGGTGCCGGCGGTGATGGGCCTGTCCTGGTACGACTGCGTAGTCACCGGCATGGAGGCACACGCCGGCCCGACCCCGATGGGTTTGCGCAAGGACGCGCTGCAAGTGTCGACCCACATCATGCAGGAGGTGATTCAGATCGCCAACCGCTACCCGCCATACGGGCGCGGTACGGTCGGCATGGTGCAGGTATTCCCGAACAGCCGCAACGTGATTCCCGGCGAGGTCAAGTTCAGCATCGACTTGCGCAACGTGAATGAAGAACTGCTCACGACGATGCACGAGGAGATGCTGGCCTTCATCGAAAAAACGCGCGATGCGACGGGCCTGGGCATCACCGTCGAACGGGTGTCCTACTATCCGCCATGCCCGTTCCATCCGGAATGCGTGGATGCAGTGCGCAGCGCCACCGCCATGCTCGGTTACTCGACGATGGACGTGGTCTCCGGCGCCGGTCACGACGCCATCTACGCGGCGCGACTGGCGCCGGCGGGCATGATTTTCGTGCCCTGCAAGGACGGCATCAGCCACAACGAAATCGAGGACGCCAAGAGCGAGCACCTGGAAGCGGGCTGCAACGTGCTGCTGCACGCGATGCTGGCGCGCGCGACACTGGCGCGCTGAGAGCGGGGCGGCGCGCTGCCGCGCGTCGCGTTTTGATCGGTTGCAATTTCTTACACGGCTTACAGTTTCGAGGTCGGCGCGGCTGGCGCAGCGCGCGTTATTCGAGCATGGGCACTGATGCTCACAACCGATCAAACCAAGGACTCTAAAATGAAACTCAATAAACTGCTGTTGACCGTCTTGTTGTCTGCCCTGGTCGCGCCGGTATTTGCTCAAAACACGGCCACGCCGGTGATCAACGCGGCCCAGCAAAACCAGGAAAAACGCATCGACAACGGCGTCAAGTCCGGCGCACTGACCGCTACCGAAACGCACAATCTGGACAAGCGCGAAGCGAAGATCGAAACGGATAAGTTGGCCGCCAAAGCCGACGGCAAGGTCACCAACAAGGAGCGTCGTCACCTCAAGCGCGAGTTGGCCAACACCAGCAAGGCGATCCATCACAAGAAGCACAACGGCAAAGTCGCCTGATACGCCGCAGAAAGTTGTACCCGCCCGCTCAGATGGCCTTGAGCGGGCTTTTTTATGGGGGCGCCTAGAACAGGCCGGATGCGATATTGATGGTCAAGGCCACCAGCGTTGTATTGAAGAAGAACGCCAGCACACAGTGCACCAGGCCGGTGCGGCGCATCGATCGGGTGGTGAAACTGACGTCGGCGGTCTGCCCCGAGGTACCGATCACGCAGGCGAAGTACAGAAAGTCGCCGTAGTCGGGCGAATGGCAGTCAGGGAAGGCCAGGCCGCCGATGGCGCCGCGCGACTCAGCCGCGTAGTAGTCGTGCGCGTAGTGCAGCGCAAACATCACCTGCGTGAAAGCCCACGAGGACAGTACCGTCAATGTGGCCAGCGCGATATGGGCGTAGCGTAGCGTGCCGTGCATGTCTTTGGCGACGGCCAGTTCGGCGATGATCGCACCGAGCGACACCAGTGCCGACGTCACCACCAACACCAGCACGATGATACGGCCGTCGTCGTGCAGCAGCGCGCGTTTGCGCATGCGCTCATGCGACGACCAGAACATGATGCGCGCGGCCATGATGAGGTACAGGCCGGCGCCGACGTTCCAGCTGATGATCATCCGCGTGACCGTATGCAGCGCCAGCGACGCTGGCAGCAGAAACAGCGTAGCGACGCCGACCAGCGCGCAAGTGATCAGGATCGGGCGTGCCATGGCGATGCGCACGAGTTTGGGGCGGCTGGCGGGGAGGGTGGTATCGGTCATCGCGCCATGCTACCGCACTCGCGCACAATGCGAAACAGGCAGTTGGCCGGCGCGCCAATGGGCCTGCTATAATCTGGCTGCCTTTAGGGAGTAGCTTCACCCCGCAACGGGGTGGCTGACGTCAACATACTTAGCGCGATGCGCTATGGTGTCAGCGGCTTATGCTTAGCAAGACTTTTGGCTATACGTCGCCTGACGCTGGTGGGTGACGTGTAGCCGATCGTCCTTCACCAGCTAAGGAAATACAATGGAAGCACTATTCGTCTCAACTGGCGTCGTCGCCCTCGCGGAAATTGGCGACAAAACCCAACTGCTGGCATTCATCCTGGCCGCCCGTTTCAAACGTCCGCTGCCGATCATCCTGGGTATCCTGTGCGCCACGCTGGTCAATCACGGCCTGGCCGGCGCACTGGGCGCCTGGATCACCGCTGTCGTCAATCCGGCCACGCTGCGCTGGGTGCTCGGCGCCTCCTTCATCGGCATGGCAATCTGGACCCTGATCCCCGACAAAATCGACGAAGACGAGTCGCACATCGCAGGCCGTTTCGGCGTGTTCGGCGCGACGCTGGTGACGTTTTTCCTCGCCGAGATGGGCGACAAGACGCAACTGGCGACGGTGGCGCTGGCGGCACACTACGGCACACCGCTGATGGTCGTCATCGGCACCACGCTGGGCATGCTGATCGCCGACGTGCCGGCCGTCTTCATCGGCAACAAGTTCGCCGAAAGAATCCCGATGAAGCTGGTGCACGGCATCGCCGCCGCCATCTTCGCGCTGATGGGTGTGCTGACGCTGTTTAAAGTTGAGCAGTTGTTCACTTAAATACGTTGCTGTGTCCGCGCGCGATCGGGCCATCCTCGCTGCGTCGTCAAGCAGGCAGTCGACGACGCAAGCCTTGATCTGCACGTAGCAAGACGTCATACTTGCACATAAATCAAATAGACTTTGGTGCTTGTTTATTTGTTCTGGCGTTTTGCAATCATTGGGCTGCATGAAAACAAAAACGATTGCCATGTGGATGCTTTTCGTCGCCGTTGGTGTGGCGGCGTGTTCTCGCACCGTGTCGCGATATGAACATGCCTATGAAGGCACGCTCGACGGAGAAGCACTTTCTGTGGTGGTTGCGCGCTTTGGCGCGCCTAGCGTTGAGGAGTCGGAAGATCGAGAGTTTGTGCGCTATGCGTCAGTCGGCTGCACAACGCCATGTGCCGTGAGAGTGTGGTGGGAGCATCCGGTTCTTGTCGGTATAGAGGCATGGTCAGTGGAGTTCAATAGCGACAATCGAGTGATTCAAAAGGCACACTGGGTATCGCCGTGATGCCCGTCCTGATAGTCAAATCAATTGCCTGTGCACGGTACGCTTCCGCAATCGATTGCGCTCAATGCCGAGCATCATGAAAACCGTGTCTGTCATGTCGAAAGCGAATACCTTGGAAAATATCACTGAGCGTCAGATCATCAACGCCGAAGAGCGGCTGCGCCGCGCAATGCTCGATGCCGATCTGGTGACGCTCGATGAACTCGTCGCGGCGGACCTGATGTTCACCAACCACGTCGGACAGTTGCTGGGCAAGGACGACGACCTGGAGCTGCATCGCTGCGGCATTCTCAAATTTCACACGCTCGAGCCGTCCGAGATGGTGATCAAGGCCACCGCCGATTGCGCTGTGGTGTCGGTGCGCATGAAGCTCGCGTGTACCTTCGGCGGCGCGCCCTTTGCCGGCGAGTTTCGCTACACGCGCATTTGGCGCCGCTCGTCGCCCGGCGTCTGGCAGGTGGCGGCTGGCCATTTCAGCGCCATCGGCCAGTAGCCCGCGCGCGCGGCGTCGCTGCTTTGCCCGCGCCGCGTGCCACTGTTTGATTAAAGGTACAACACCGGTGCCGGGAAACGGCATAGAATGCATTGCAAATTGCGCACAATTTCCTGATTGGATAGAAAACGATGACGATTTTCATACTGGGCTTGCTGATGTTTTTGAGCGTCCATTCAGTGCGCATCGTAGCCAACGACTGGCGCACGATGCAGCGCAATCGCCTCGGCGAGAGCGCATGGAAAACCCTGTATTCGCTGCTGTCGCTGGCCGGTTTAGCCCTGCTGGTCTGGGGCTTTGGCATCGCGCGCATCGATTCGCCGTTGATCTGGTCGCCGCCCGCCGGCATGCGTCACGCGGCCGCCCTGCTGACGCTGATCGCCTTCGTGCTGCTGGCCGGCGCGTACGTGCCGCGCAACCGTTTCAAGGCGCGCTTGCATCATCCAATGATTTTGGGCGTGAAAGTGTGGGCGCTGGCGCATCTGCTGGCCAACGGAAAACTGGCCGATATTATTTTGTTCGGCGCCTTTCTGCTGTGGGCGGTGCTGTGCTTTCGGGCCGCGCGCCGGCGTGACCGGGCCGAGAACATCCAGTATCCGGGTGGCACGCTGACCGGCACGCTGACGACCATCGCGATCGGCGCCGCGGCCTGGGCCGCGTTTGCCTTCTATCTGCACGGCGCCTTGATCGGCGTGCGTCCATTCGGCTAAGCGCCGCGCATAGTGCCGGCGCCGTTTGTCTTACTGAGGAATCACCATGTCATTTTTCTCGCCGCTGTTGTTTCTGATCTTTCTGTTCGTCATCGCCGGCCTGCGCATCGCCAATCAGTATCAGCGCGCGGTGGTATTCCGGCTCGGCAAACTGCAAGGCTTGCGCGGCCCCGGCCTGTACTGGATCATCCCGGTCATCGAGTGGCAGAAAACGGTCGATATCCGCACCATCACCACCTCGGTCGATCAGCAGGAGACGATCACCAAGGACAACGTGCCGGTCAAGGTGACGGTGGTGATCTGGTATTCGATCACCGACCCGGTCAAGTCCGTCATTGAAGTGGTCGATGTGGGCGGCGCGGTGGTGCAGGTGGCGCTGACGTCGATGCGCAATGTGATCGGACGCCACACGCTCGACGACGTGCTCAAGGAGCAGGAACGGCTGGGCACTGACATGCGCAAGGTGATCGATGGCGCCACCGAACCTTGGGGCGTGAAGGTGACGCGGGTTGAAATGCGCAACGTCGAAATTCCCGAATCGATGCAACGCGCGATGGCGCAGGAGGCCGAGGCACTGCGCGAAAAGCGCGCCCGCATCATCAAGGCCGAGGCTGAGCTGGAAGCGGCCGTCAAGCTGCGCGAGGCGGCAGGGCTGATCATGGAAAATCCGGCCGGGCTGGAACTGCGCCGCATGCAGATGATCACCGAGGTCGGCGCGGAGCAGAATACGACGACGATCATCATGATGCCGAGCGAGTTCGTGTCGATGGCCAAGGGCATCGCCGACTGGACCGCCGCGCGCGTCGCGGTCGCGCCGAAGTAGGTGAGTGCCAGCGTTCGCGGTTGGATACCGCCAAAGCCAACAACGACATGCTCAATCAGTGGCGGGCCGTGGTGCCTCCAGGAGCCCGTGATTTAGGCGAACGTTTCGTCAACGACAGGTGACGGCCAGAAGCAGACGATTAAACCGTCCAGCCAATAGCGCAAAACACGATAGAGAGTGAACTCGTATGCCTAGTTGGACATTGGAAAACGCGGATGAGGTGGCGGCCGCAAGCAAATACACGTTTTTCAAATCGCCGAGGGAAACGATCTCGCTCGTCCAGTCAGGTGAAAACGTCAAGCTAATTTTTGTCTTCGATTCGGAGAATCCTGAAGCGCCCCGAGCCGAGAGAATGTGGGTAATTGTGGATCAGATCGGCCTTGACGGGCATTTCGTTGGTCGGCTGGACAACGAGCCGCGGTGGATCGAGGACTTGAAGCTGGGCGATGAAGTCACGTTCGACGCCAGGCACATCATCAATACAGAGCATGACAGCGACGACAACATCGTTGAGCGATATATCAAGCGATGCTTCGTGACTCAACGCATTCTAAGAGATGGAGCCAAGGTGGGCTATCTATATCGTGAGGAGCCCGACAATGAAAATGACAGCGGTTGGCGCTTCACGGCGAATGACGAATCTGATGAGTATATGGATGACCCGAAAAATGTAGTCTTTGTTTCCGTTGGCCTAGTGCTTTCAAAAGACGATTCTTTCATTGATCTGCTCGACGCCCCGGCGGGCGTGTCGTTCGTATTTGACGTTCAAGCCCAAATTTTCGTGCCAGAGTCGGATTGACGCCGGACAGTCTGCTGTGGGGCGCCAGCGGCGGAGTCGGCAGACGCCAGACGCCAGACTGCAGTCGAGTACAATCGCCAGGAGCCGGCCAGGAGAGACTAGGGCACATACATAAAAAAGCTAAATGAGCAAAAAAACGCTTCCTCAGATCCTTCGTCGCTTCGTCCATATTTGCCACCCGATTAATTTCACTAAAGAAGAGGTATTGGAACAATGTTCCAGTGGCCGACGATACGAACTAACGATCATCCGGTTCACACCCGACCCAGTGCCGGTGACTGATACGTTTAGCTCAGGAAATGCGGCCGCTATTTGGCTTGGTGTTCCCACCGACACAGACTGTCTAATCGAAGCTTCAGTGTGGCAGGACACCTATAGCTTGGGCGATTTTTGCTTTTGGTGTTCTGGGGCGTATGCCGTTGCACGAATAGGTGAGCATCGCTCACACAATGCGAGCAATCCCGACAGCACTTTCGCGAATAGTAAAACCATCTCGTTTAAAGATGACGACGGCTCGCTTTACACCCCATCGAGCGAACTGGTGTTGCCGCGTGAACTGGCCGTTCGTGCCATTCACGCTTGGCTCGCAGATTTGGAGCAACCAAGTTTCCTGCACTGGAGTTAGCGTCGCCAAAAGAACCGTTGATGAGAAAATGATGGAGATGTCCGCAATGGGGTGTAAGCGGTCCGTCACAAATTGTCAATGACGGTGCTGGCGTTACGCTCACCGCTTGCCTACAGTCCGAGCACGATGCCGCCGGCGCTGTCGGCGCTCGGCACAGCACAACAGATCAACACCTCACCTGCGGCCAACTCCAACGCTGGCGCCGCCGGGTAGCTCACCGCGCCGGCCAACAGTTTGGTTTTGCAGCTGCCGCAGCTACCGTTGCGACAATCGAAGTCCGGCGTCAAGCCGCGCGCCTCGGCCAATTCCAGCAGACTCCCGCCGCCCGGTATCCAGCGCGCTTCTTTGGCCGATTGCGCAAACGCCACCGGCACGGGTACGCTCGCGGCCGGTGCGCTTTGGCGCCCCGGTGCGTCCAGGCTTCGGCGCAGCGCCGACGGACCAAACGATTCGGCGTGAATGCGCTCGTCGGGAATGCGCAGCGCGCGTAGACCGTCGTACAAATCCTGGGTGAAGGCGCTCGGACCGCACAGATAAAAATCGAAGTCGTCGAACGGTAGCAGCGCTTTCAGCAAGTCCAGGTCGATGCGGCCACGCACTTCGTAGTCGCGACCCGGCACGGCCGCAGGCTCCGGCGCGCTCAGTACGCGCACCGTGGTCAGCGCCGCGCCAGCTTGGGTCTGCAGCGCGCGCAACTCGGCGTCGAAAGCCCGCTCGGCCATGCTGCGCGCCGCATGCACAAAGTAAGTGGGACGCATGCTGCGCGTGCGCAGGCCTTCGTACACCACCGTTTTTAGCATCGCCAGCATCGGCGTGATGCCCACCCCGGCCGACAGCAGCACCAGCGGGCGCGTCGCATGCGGGTCGACCACGAATGCGCCTTGGGGCGCGCGCGCCTCGATCTCGTCGCCCACTTTCAGTTGCGTATGCAGGTGGTGCGACACGGCGCCTTCGCACTTGACGCTTATCCGGTAGCTGGCGTCGGACGGCGCGACCGATAGCGTGTAGCTGCGCGTGCTCATCGGCGCGCCGGGGGCGAGCGCCAGCCGGACCGGCAAATGCTGGCCGGCCGAGAACGTCGCCAGGCCCGCCCCGTCGCATGGCGCGAGGTGGAACGATTTGATGGTGGCGCTTTCATCGACAATGTCGGTGACGCGGAAACGGCGCCACGCATTGCGCAACGCGTGCGCGGCCTGGCGCTCGCCCGCCTGCTGCCACGAACCCGTCATCAGGCAATTGGGCGAGACGCCTTCGAGGCTGGCGCGCATGCGCAGCGCGCCGCGCCGCCGCACCAATTGCTCCACTTGCAGGCGCCAGATCCGCTCAGCGCCCTGGAAACTGCTGACCTCCTGCGTGTCGAACACCAGCTCGGCGCGGCCCGTCAGTTGCAGCATGTCGCCATTGCTGAAGTCGACGAACAGCAGGCCGGCCTTGGGATTCTGGTGCAGATTGCCCAGCGTGTTGAAATGCAGGTTGCCGGCGAAGTCGGGAATGGTCAGCACTTGCCCATCGATGCGCACGAAACCGGGTTTGCCGCCGCGGTGGGAAACATCGACCTGACGCGTTCCGTCGGGTAGGTCGACGTAGCTGGCGACAAAAAACGTATCGGCGCGCGAGATCAAGTCGACTGCATCGGCGTCGAGCTCAAGCAGCTTGTCGGTGACATCCACAGTTGGCGAGGTCGGTGCCGACACGAAGCGGGTGCGACGCAGCTGAATGTATTGCGGGCAGTTGCCGAAGCTGTGTTCGACGTGCAGCGTGAAGCCGTTCTCGTCACGCATGACGACCTTGCCGTTGGCGCGGTTGCGCCGCCGCGTCGACAGTTCGATGCCGAGCACGCCCAGCGCCGCACCGGGCAGCAAGGCGGCGCGGGCAGGATCGCTTGCGCCGGGCAGCGCGTTGAAGCGCAGTGTGCGCGGGTCCGGTGAGTCGGCCAGATTGGCGCGCGCTTCGACCAGGCTGGCCCACGGATTGCCGGCCGCGTCCACCACGCCCAGCGCCAGGAACGGCAGTTGGCGGAAGAACTGGCGGTGCTGCTCGGGCATGAAGTCGCGTATCACCTTGGCGCCGTGTTCAGCCATGCGCTCGGCGACACCGGCGCGTTGTTGCAGCGCGCGTTCGCCTGCATGCCAGGGGGAGTGGGGTGTGCTTGTCATGATCTTGCTCCATCGTCGCGACGGGCCGGCGGGCCGGGCGCTGGTACTGTCAGGCGGGCGCCCATCTCGGCGCGCCCGCTGCGCGTTATCCGTGCCTCAGGCAGCCAATCCGACCGGTGTTTTTTGCATGCCGACGAAACCGGGCAGTGCCTCGATGCGCGCCAACCATGCGCGCACGGCGGGATAGTCGGCCAGAGATACATTGCCTTCCGGCGCATGGGCGATGTAGGTGTAGGCGGCCACGTCGGCGATGGTGATTTGTTCGCCCACCAGGAATGCGTGTTGCGCCAGCGTGCTCTCGATCACGGCCAGCACGGTGTGCGCGCGGGCGATCAGTTCGCTCGCGTTCAGCGGCGCGCCAAACACGGTGACCAAACGCGCGGCGGCCGGGCCGAACGCGATCGGGCCTGCGGCGACCGATAACCAGCGTTGCACCGCAGCCTGGTCGGCCGGGTTGGCTGGCAGCCAGTTGTCGCCACCGTATTTGCGCGCCAGATAGACCAGAATCGCGTTCGAGTCGCTGACGATGGTGCCCGCGTCGTCGATCACAGGCACCTGTCCGAACGGGTTGAGCGCCAGGAAGGCTGGCTGTTTGTGCGCGCCGACGCGCAAGTCGACATTGATCAGTTCGGCCGGCACATTCATCAGTGACAGCATCAGTTGCACGCGGTGTGCGTGGCCGGACAGCGGGAAGGTGTACAGCTTGATCGGTGTGGCGGACATGGGAATTCTCCGTAAGCGGTTGAGGGAAGTGCAGCTGGTCAGGCGGGCCGGGTATTCACGTCCCACCGTCAGAACTGCATTCTCCGCTCAATGTTTGGCGCTTAGAATCCCCACATTTTGCAAATGATCATTCCACTAATCGGAATGGCGCGACGCGTGTGTTCGCCGTTGCTGCCGCTACGGGAGCAACGCCTTGGCCGCTGCCGTGACCTGATCGCGCAGCCATTTGTGTTCGGGCGCCTGGTGCACGCGTTCGTGCCACAGCTGGTAAAAGCGCATCGGCGGGAACTTGAGCGGCAAGGTATACGTCTTCAGCGGCAGCGTCCTTTCATGGAAGCGCATGAACTGGCGTCCGGTTGTGAGCACCAGGTCGGTCTGCGTCAGCATGTAGGGGATCAGGCCGAAGTAGGGCGACTCGACCATCACGTTGCGGCGCAGATTGTTCTTTTCGAGGAAAGCGTCGATCACGCCGTGATAGCCCGACACCATCTGGGTCGGCGCGATGTGCGGCAGCCCCAGATAGTCTTCCAGCGTCATCGCGTCGCTGGCGGTGCGCTTCGCGTACGGGCAGTCGGCGCGCATGGTGCACACGATGGGGTCTTCAAACAGTTTGGAAATATGCAGGTGCTCGGGCGGCTCGTCCCAGTTGGCGATGACCAGGTCCATGTCGCCGTCCGCCAGCAGGCGCACGTAGTCGGCGCCCGGCCCGACACTGTGGATCACGACCCGGCTGCGCGGCGAACCACGGCGCAAACTGGCCACCACGTTGGGCAGGAACTGGCTGTCAAGATAATCGGGCGCGGCGATGCGGAAGGTGCGCGCCTCGTCTTGCGCCACGAAAGGGGTTTTTTTGACGAACAGGTTTTCGGTCTCGTCGAGGATGCGTTTGGCCGGCAGCAGCAGGCTCTCGCCATGCTGGGTCGGCACCATGCCGCGCGCGCCGCGCACCAGCAGCGGGTCGCCCGTCAGCTCGCGCAGCTTGCGCAGCGAGGCCGAAATCGACGGCTGCGGCTGGTTCAATTTGAGCGCCACGCGCGACACGTTCTTTTCCACCAGCAGCAGGTAGAGGATGCGGATCAGGTGCAAGTCGAGATGCTGGGGCAGGGTGGGCATGGGTATCTATATGGAATCGAGTATGTTGAATATACGACATTTTTCATGTAAAGAAAGAAAAATCGGTTTATCGTCGAGCCAGCCGCGCAGTGTGCGCGGGCCCACGTCACGAGGATGCACATGGAAGTTTTTGGATACTTGATCCCGTACGCTCTGGAATGGATGAATCTGATCGTGCGCTGGTTGCACCTGATCACCGGCATTGCGTGGATCGGCGCCTCGTTCTACTTTGTGTGGCTCGACAACACGATCCGCCCGCCCGCCGCCGGTTCCGAGCTGGCCAACAAAGGCGTGTCGGGCGAGTTGTGGGCGGTGCATGGGGGTGGTTTCTACAATCCGCAGAAATACCTGGTGGCACCTAGGGAACTGCCCAAGGAGCTGCACTGGTTCAAGTGGGAGGCCTACTCGACCTGGCTGTCCGGCTTTGCGTTGCTGACGATCGTCTACTACTTCAACGCGCAGGCGATGCTGGTCGATAAATCGGTGGCCGACCTGTCCAGCCTGCAGGCGGTCGGCATCGGCCTGGGCAGCTTGCTGCTGGGCTGGACCGTGTACGACCTGCTGTGCAGATCAAAGTTGGGCAAGCACGACCTGGCGTTTGGCGCCGTGATGTTCGTGTTCCTCGTGGCCAGCGCCTGGGTGCTGGGTCACTTCCTGAGCGGACGCGCCGCCTACATCCACGTGGGTGCGATGATCGGCACAATGATGGTCGGCAACGTGCTGATGCTGATCATTCCCGGGCAGCGCAAGCTGGTCGACGCCATGATGGCCGGGCGCGCGCCCGACCCGATCCACGGTCAGAAGGCCAAGCAGCGCAGCGTCCATAACAACTACTTCACGCTGCCGGTACTGTTCATCATGATCAGCAACCATTACGCGATGACGTACCGGCACGAGCATGCCTGGCTGGTGCTGGCCGTGATCATGGCCGCCGGCGTGCTGATCCGGCACTTCTTCAATCTGCGCCACAAAGGCCGCGTCGTGTGGGGCTATCCGATTGCCGGCGTGGCGCTGTTGCTGGCGCTGGCCGTCGCGCTGGCGCCGAAAGCCCCGGTGGCCGCCGCCGCCGGGGCCGATCCGGTGGCGCAGTTTGCGCGCGTGCAGGCCATCGTCAGCGTACGATGCGTCGCCTGTCATGCGGCCCATCCGACACAGCCGGGGTTTGCCACGGCGCCGGCCGGCGTCACGCTGACCGACGCGGCGTTGATTCGTCAACATGCGGCCAGGGTGTATCTGCAGGCGGTGCAGTTAAAGGCGATGCCGATCGGGAACCTGACGCAGATGACCGATGCCGAACGCAGCGAAGTCGGTGCCTGGTATGAGGCCGGCGCTAAATAAATTTCAGGGTGAAACAATCGATCAGGCGCCGCTGCGTGCGGTGCGCAACCACAACCGGAAAACAAGCATGAGCCAAGCCACCCTAAACACTGCCCAGGAACGTCTGCTGAACTGGATCGACGCCCACTTCGACGAGGAAGTGGCGTTCTTGCAGAAAGTGGTACAGATTCCGACCGATACGCCGCCGGGAAACAATGCGCCGCACGCCGACGCCGTCGCCGCCATGCTGGGCGAGTTTGGCATGCCGGCCGAAAAACATGTGGTGCCGGCCCAGCAGGTGCACGACTACGGCATGCAAAGCATCACCAACCTGATCGTGCGGCGCCCGTATCAGGCCGGTGGTCCGACGGTGGCGCTGAACGCGCATGGCGACGTGGTGCCGCCGGGCGAAGGCTGGATACACCCCCCGTATGGCGGCGTGATCGAGGACGGCTTCATGTACGGGCGTGCGACGGCGGTGTCGAAAGGCGACTTTGCGACTTATATCTTCGCCACGCGCGCGCTTGAAGCGCTGGGCGTGCCGCTGAAAGGCGCGCTGGAGTTGCACTTCACCTACGACGAAGAGTTTGGCGGCCTGCTGGGGCCGGGATGGTTGCTCGAACAGCAGTTGAGCAAGCCGGACTTCGTCATCGCGGCTGGCTTCAGCTACGGCATCGTCACCGCGCATAACGCCTGCCTGCAACTGGAAATCACCGTGCATGGCAAATCGGGCCACGGCGCGATGCCGGAAACGGGACACGACGCGCTGCAGGCGGCCACCGCCATCCTCAACGCAATCTACGGCGACCTGGCGCGCCTGCGCACCATCAAGTCGGCGGTGCCGGGCATCGACTCGCCGACCATGCTGGTGGGACGCATCGACGGCGGCACCAACACCAACGTCGTGCCCGGCAAGGTCGTGCTGAAGATGGACCGGCGCATGATCCCCGAGGAGGACCCGGTGGCGGTCGAAGCGCAGGTGCGCGGCCTGATCGAGGCTGCCGTGCAGGGCATGCCGGGCATCCGTGTCGACATCCGCCGCCTGTTGCTGTCGCATGCGCTGCGCCCGCAGCCCGGTTCGCAGCGCCTGGTGGACAGTTTGCAACAGAGCGCCCGGCACATATTGGGCGAAGACATTCCCGCCCACGGCACGCCCTTGTACGCCGACGCACGCCTGTACAGCGAGCGCGGCATCGCGGCGGTGCTGTACGGCGCCGGACCGCGCACGGTGCCCGAATCGAACGCCAAGAAGACCGATGAGCGGCTGGCGCTGGAGGACTTGCGCAAGGCCACCAAGGTCGTCGCGCTGACCTTGCTCGATTTTTTGGCCGCCTGATTCAGGGTAATTGATGCGCTGCACAAAACAGCGCGTTTTTGCCTTGACGCCACAAACCGAATATCGTTACACTTCGCCTGTTCTTATTTTATGGAGTCCCTTTCATGGGCACTTGTTCGAGTGATAGTTGTTGCCAGACGCGCTCTGGTTCTGCCTCGGCAAGATAACGCAGGTCTCCTGCCGTCATCGCGCCACAGGCCGATGATGGTAATTTGCAGGTCCGCATACGCCGGACCGCGATCAAATCCACCAAACACACTATTTGCATTGCGGTCGCTGCGCAGGCAGTGCCGTCCCGAGTCTTTACGTTCTGTGCGCGCGCCGCGTGTGCAGGCTGGCCGCGTCCTTGCGCGGACGGCTCGGGTAGACAACAAGCACTGATGCAAGGACCTCCCGTTCGCCACAACGGAGGTACCGATGTTTGACAAGACAATCAAGATGGTGTGCGCCGCCCTGCTGGGGCCGCTGCTGCTGGCGCCAGCCATGCTGCGCGCCCAAAGCGTGGCCGAGGAGACGTCCAATGCGCACGTCCAGGCCACCTATGTGTGGCAGGCCAAGCCGGCATTCGCCGCCGCGTATTCGGGGGCGAACAGTCTGGGGACGGCGCATCAGGACAGCTACTCGTTCAGTGCCACGGCCGCGTTCGGCGTGCGCCCATGGCAGGGCGGCGAAGCGTATCTGGATACCGAGCTGGTGCAGGGCGTGCCGTTGTCGGGCCTGACCGGGCTGGGTGGCATGACCAATGGCGAGCAGCAGAAAACGGGCGGTCCCAACCCGACGCTGTACCGTGCGCGCTTGTTCTTGCGCCAGACGATGAATCTGGCCGGGCCCAGCGACGCGGTGGCCTCGGACGCCAATCAATTGGCCGGCCAGTTGGCGCGCCGCCGCCTGGTGCTGACGGTCGGTAATCTTGCCGTCACAGATATGTTCGATAATAATTCCTTTGCGCACGACGGGCGCAGCCAGTTCATGAACTGGGCGCTCGTGGCGCAAGGCGCGTACGACTTCGCCGCTGACGCACGCGGCTACACCTGGGGAGCGGCCATCGAGTACGTTGACGAGGACTGGGCTGTGCGCGCCGGGCGCTTCATGCAGCCGGCCGAGTCGAATGGCCTGGCGCTGGACCGACGCATGGCGACCCATTACGGCGACCAGATCGAGCTCGAACATGGCCACACGCTGGCCGGGCAAGCGGGGCGGGTGCGCTTGCTGTTGTTTCGCAACCGGGCGCGCATGGGCGCGTTTCGCGACGCGCTGGCCGCCGCCGATGGCGCCGCGCCGCAGTTGGCGCCGGTGCGCAAGGACCAGTCGAAGCGGGGCGTGGGCCTGAATGTGGAGCAAGCGCTGAGCGCCGACGTGGGCGTGTTCGCGCGCGCCGGCTGGAATGACGGCGCCAGCGAAACCTACGCCTTCGCCGAAATCGACCGCTCCGCGTCGGCCGGGGCGCTGGTCCAGGGAGCGCGCTGGGGGCGCCCGCAAGACACACTGGGCATCGCGCTGGTGCGTGACGGCATATCGAGCGCGCATCGTGACTTTCTCGGCGCCGGGGGGCTGGGCGCATTCGTCGGCGACGGCGCGCTGAGCTACCGGGCCGAGCGCATCGTCGAGGCCTTCTATAGCATCGCCGTGGCCGCGCATGGCTGGCTGACATTCGATGGCCAGCGCATCGACAACCCGGCATACAATGCCGCACGCGGTCCCGTCAACGTCGCCTCCGTGCGCCTGCACGCTCAATACTGAAAGGACGACGATGTTCGAATTGTTTAATCCCGCTCGCTCCGACAGCTCGCTGCTGACCACCCGTCCCAATCGCTGGGACTGGATCTTGCTGCCGCTGGTGCTGGCCGTGGTCGCTGCGCTGGCCTTCGGCGCGATGCAAATGAGCCGGCCGTTCGTGGTCGGCGAAGTCATTCCGATCTCGCTTGACGCGTCCTATCTGCCGTATTACCTGTTGCGCACGATCTTGCGCATGTTCATGGCGCTGGGCTGTTCGCTGGTGTTTAGCCTGGTGTTCGCGGCGATCGCGTCCAAGTACGCGGCGGCCGAGAAGGTGATGATACCGCTGCTCGATATCTTGCAGTCCTTGCCCATCCTGGGCTTTCAGGCGATTGCCATCGCGCCCTTCATTGCCCTGTTTCCCGGCAACCTGCTCGGTGCCGAGTGCGCGGCGATCTTCGCCATCTTCACGTCGCAGGCGTGGAACATGGCGTTTAGCCTGTACCAGTCGATGCGCACGGTGCCGCCCGAGCTGGCCGAGGCCGCACGGGTGTTCCGTTTGTCCGGCTGGCAACGCTTCTGGCGCCTGGAGCTGCCGTTCGCCATGCCCGGCCTGCTGTGGAACATGATGATGTCGATGTCCGGTGGCTGGTTCTTCCTGGTCGCCGCCGAAGCCATCCTGGTGGGCGGACAGGACATCAAATTGCCAGGTATCGGCGCGTACATCGCGGTGGCGATCGAGACCGAGAACGGACGCGCGATCGCGATGGCGATCGGCGCCATGCTGGCCGGCATCTTGTTGTACGACCAGTTGTTCTTCCGTCCGCTGCTGGCCTGGGCCGACCGTTTTCGCTTCGAGGAATCGCAGGGCGAGACGGCACAGCGCTCGTGGCTGCTCGACTGGGGCCGGCGCAGTCGCGTGTTGCGCGGCTTGAGTGAGCGCGCCTGGCGCACCCTGCGTGGCGCGCTCGGCTGGTTCAGCATTCCCGTCGACGCGCCCACGCCGCTGCGCGATGCCAGCGCCTACGGTTCGTGGCTGGCGCGCGGCTGGGACATCCTGGTACCGCTCCTGTCGCTGTTGGCGGCATACAAGCTGGTCTCCTTCGTGCACAGTGATGTCGGCTGGGGCGAGGCCGCGCACGTCGTCGGCCTGGGCCTGATCACGCTGCTGCGCGTGATGCTGCTCATTGGCCTGGCCTCGCTGGTGTGGGTGCCGGTGGCGGTGTGGATCGGACTGCGCCCGGCCTACTCACAAAGGGTGCAGGCGGTCGCGCAGTTTTTGGCCGCTTTTCCGGTCAATCTGATGTTTCCGCTGGTGGTGTACCTGCTGGTGACGTTCAAGCTCAATCCAAACATCTGGCTCAGTCCCCTGATGGTGTTTGGCACCCAGTGGTACATACTTTTTAACGTGGTAGCCGGTGCATCGACGATCCCCAACGAGTTACGCCTTGCGGCGGATAACCTTGGCCTGAAGGGGTGGTTGAAATGGAAACGCGTGTATTTGCCGGCGATCTACCCGAGCTTCATTACCGGCGCGATCACCGCCAGCGGCGGTTCGTGGAACGCCAGTATCGTGGCCGAGTACGTCACCTGGGGCAAGACGACGCTGGTGGCCGATGGCTTGGGCAGTTACATCAAACAGATGACCGACGCGGGCGATTTCCATCGCATCGCACTGGGCATCGGGGTGATGTGTATCTTCGTTATGTTGTTGAACCGTTTCTTCTGGCGCAAGCTGTACCTGCGCGCCGAAGATCGCAGCCGTTAAGAGGTCACGATGAATTTGATTGAACTAAGTAATGTCGCCAAGTCCTTCCAAAGTGCCGACGGTGCGCCGCGCACCGTGCTCGAGCACGTGGAATTCGCGCTGGCCGACGGCGAGATTGTCGCCCTGCTGGGCAAGTCCGGCTCGGGCAAATCGACGCTGCTGCGCATCATCGCCGGCCTGATTCCCGCCGACAGTGGACGCGCGGTCTACCGCGACAAGAACATTGACGGCCCGGCCGCCGGCATCGCGATGGTGTTCCAGTCCTTTGCGCTGTTTCCGTGGCTGACTGTGCGTCAGAACGTTGAGCTCGGGCTGGAGGCGCAGGGTATTGCGCCGGCCGAGCGCGAGCGCCGCGCCGAAGCGATGCTCGAGCTGATCGGCCTGGCCGGTTTCGGTGGGGCCTTGCCGCGCGAGCTGTCGGGCGGCATGCGTCAACGGGTGGGCATCGCACGCGCGCTCGTGACCAATCCGGATGTGCTGCTGATGGATGAGGCCTTCTCGGCACTTGACGTGCTGACGGGCGAAACGCTGCGCGACGACATCCTCGACTTGTGGGACGACGGGCGCATCCAGACCAAGGGCATCCTGATCGTGTCGCACAATATTGAGGAAGCGGTGATGATGGCCGACCGTATTATCATCATGGCGTCCGATCCGGGGCGCATCCGTGATGAGATCGCGATCGATCTGCCGCGTCCGCGCAATGCCGACTCGGCCGAGGTGCGCGCGTTGATCGATGAAGTGTATGGCTTGATGACGATGCGTGCAGTACGTCCGGCTGCCGCGGTGCCAGGCGCGCCGATCGAAGTCGACTATCGCTTGCCGGAAACCGACATCAGTCATATCGAGGCGGTGCTGGAGTTGCTGGCGGACGCGCCGTTCAACGGGCGGGCGGACTTGCCGCAACTGTCGGAAGAGGCTGAAATTCCGGACGAGGAGCTGTTCCCTGTGTTCGAGGCGCTGGGCATGCTCGAGTTGGCCCAGGTCGACAAGGGCGATATTACCTTGACCGCGCTGGGACAGCGCTACGTCCAGGCCGAGCAGGCTGAGCGCCAGCAGATCTTCGGTCAGCAGTTGCTCGCGCACGTGCCGCTGGCGGCGCGCATCCGCGCCAGACTCGACGCGGAGACGGGCGGCGAAATGGCCGAAGAGCCCTTCCTCGACTTGCTGGAGGAGTTCCTGAAGGCCGACGAGGCCAAGCGTGTGCTCGAAATCGCCATCGAATGGGGGCGTTACGGGGAGATCTATGTGTACGACTATCACACTGGACGGCTCAAGTTGCCAGACGAACTGCAGGCCTGACGATGGCAATCGGCACGCTAAGCAGTGTGGCGAGATTGCGACGCGATTGCTCTCCAGCGGCAAAGCCCTTGCCAAGCAGAGTGGCCTTTGCTATAGTTCGCCTCCCCGCTGAAACAGCAGCGAAATCAAGTAGTTGCGGCACGGTGGGGATGGTTCGAAAGAGCCGGGCAGCAAAACTCAGGGGTTGACGAAATGGCCGAAACGCTGCATACTCTTCCTCCTGC
>JBBQZO010000017.1:0-114137 GCA_038207625.1 Burkholderiales bacterium
CCTGTCGCTCAACACGCGCCCCAGAGCAAGGCTCGGATATGAATCACCGCTCGTCGTTTATACTCAGCACATCACACTGCTACAACATTCGACGAACACTTTTAATTAACCCAGTGTTGCGCTTGGAATTTGAAACCGCCCGGTATACCTACGCGAACAACAGCCCATACAAGTACATCGATCCTGATGGCCGGAACCCAATGGGTTGCAACGACATTGGCGGCGGCGACTGCAAGACATACGGTGCGTCGCAAAATGACAATAAACGAACCACGATGAGCGAGGGGCAAGACGCACATAAAGTCTTTCAAAATTATGCAATGAATGCGGACTTTAACCTTACTAAGGAAGTAAATATTAGATCTGAGTTCGGAAATGGTGCTCTAGTTGGACGCGCAGATCTTGCGAATAAGAATGCTAATTTACTGTGGAAGATAAAACCGGACAGTTTTTCTGGATATGTATCCGGAAATGTTCAACTATATCGATACACGAACGATACTGGCTGGACCCAGGGAGATGCATTGAGATTCCTTCCAGTTGGCGATATAGTTTCGTTGCAAGGAAAAGAAAACTCGTACAATTTCGTTAATTCTGGAAATGGCTTGATAATTTATACAGTATCGAGACCCGAGAGTGCGATGGGTCGGGCGTTGAGGAATATACTCAAAGAGATAGCAAATCCAAATTCTGCGCATCACTCGGGATCTGACGGTGCGCTTCCTCCCTTCATTCCACCCCCGATACTCGTACCGTAACTTACTGACTGATTAGGATTCATATGTACAATCATAGCGAGTATTCGTTACCGGATAATTATCTGGCCCGACTTGACGCTGGCGCATCGCGAATCAACGAAGTTTGGTCTGAATTGTCGAAAAAAGGTTTTCGGTTGACTTGTTCGTTTTTCGAATTTTTGGACAGTTTACGGATTGATGATATTGAGATTGAGCCGCGGCGTTTCTACTTTTCAGAAAAGACGAGGGAAATACTTACACTTCAGTTCGCCGATTGGAATCCGAAAAATAGAAAATCCAATAATTTGTACTATCGATCTGCATATCTTGATTGGATTGATGAGCGAAACGAAAAATCTCTATTTTCGTATTCGACTAGGCGAAAAATTTCGATCCCAGTCGATGCAGCGTATGCACGATACCTAGAGATTTCTCATACTTACGACGGTCCGGATTGCGAATTGTACACGCGCAAATTCGAAGAATGGAAGTTGCAGGCGTTGAAAGAGGCGTCCATTTTGCTTGCACAACATCGTGAATTGGAAGATATCGATCTAGATAAATCTACAGGCATTAGACATTTAATGCGTATTGCATTTAACGGGTCGGGATTTTCTTATGATGCCGAACGAAGTAAAAGAGAGGTCATTAGTTATTCCCGACGCATCATTGACACTGATTTATTTTTCGTTTGCACATTCGAAGGCGCTTCGAGATTTGAAATAGACTGGCCGTGGACCAACGGGATTGTCCTTGAAAGCACGAAGTCGCCGTTAAGTAAAATAAAAGAACCATATCCGCTCTTCCCAATTTTATTTGATATCGAAGCTATTTTCCCTAACTGTCGAATCTATTTACGCCACCTTAAAGATCCTCGAATCATGAAATTAGGATGTTTTTTTTATGCCACAGCGCTATCCTTAATTGTTAATGAATTCGACAAAAATTAAAATAATAGTAGTAACAATAGGGGGCGTAAGTAAGGGGCGCCGGGGCCAGGTCCGGTGAACGGACAAACCACGTGCGAGGCGAACTTCTCCGGTCGAACGCTGTCGCTACAGGCGAACGTCGGGACACGATCTGGGTTGGACGCGGCCAACGGTTTGCCGTCCGCCCTTGTCCGCGCATGCGCCGGCGGACCGCGAACCAAGATTGGCAACTAAACAAAAAAATGCTTGCCTCGCGCGCGGGGGCCAAACTCGCGTCTAGGAAAAATTCGCTCTTTAGGTACAATTCGCCTGGTAAAAATGCTGCCAAGTCCTTGAATGGACTAGGGAAAACGGCCGGTGTTACGGTAAGTGCGCGTCGGGCGGACGTTGCCTGTCCATTGACCCCGTCAAGACCAATGCCAATACAGGGCATAGTTTCAACCGCTACGTCTAAGCAAATAATAATCCGTATAGGACGTTGGCCCGAATAGTCGTGATACTAAAAGAAACCTCTCGATAGGGATCAACAGATCGCAGATCAACTTGCGGCTGAACGCAAGTGTACCAGTCCAATCGGTTGGAGCGTTGGAACTCAAGGAAGCGCTGATGGCGATGACAAACCTTTGGGGAGCTATTTACCAGCAACTGAGGCGGGCGCGAGCTCAGCTCAGCTCAGCTCAGATCGGCTCAGCTCAGATCGGCTCAGCTCAGATCAGATCAGCTCAGATCAGCTCAGTATTGGGCAAATATGCAAGTGGAAAGCGGGAATCCGCACTATGCGATTCCAGGGATGCCCGCCTCGTTATGGACGCCAGAAACAGCAGCTAGCACGCGCTTCACGTTGGCCCCCACCGGCGGCGCTGGCGCTGTTTTCGGCCCGCTAAAGCAATGAGTTCGCATTGGAACGTCGTATAGTAACGCTGCTGGCGCAAACGTTCAGATGTCTATTCGTTGGTGGGCGCCCCCCTTTTGAGGCCGGAGGGCCGGGAACAGCAACGACTTCGCGTCGCACGCCATCTCAAAATCGATCCGCCGCTTAGCAACGGCGAGCTCGACTTTGGTCACAGACCACGGCGCTTGCCGGTCCAGCGCGCTCGTAAACAGGGCTTCAACGGCAATATTCATCAGAGGTTCTTCGTCTTCAAAATGGTCCGCCCGCTATGGTAGTAGGTGTCAAGTTCCACACAAAGCGGCATTGAGCCGAATAATTCAGCGTTCAGCCGAACCCTGCTCGTAAGCCTCCGATTCGCAAAACGAGCAGTTTTCGGATTTCGAATAAATCAGCGCTTCCTCAGATGTCAGGTTCCACAAAAAACGGCATTGAACCAAAAATTCGAGGAGGCTTGTCTTATCAGGATTGATCCACCAACCTGGTCTGTCACGAAGACCCGTTCAAATGATGAGTTGATCGAGTTAATCCAGATCGGCTGAAACGTTCTTAGATTTTAGATGTCCCATGATGGCAGCAAGTCTACTGAGCGTATCGTCTTCGCCCTGGCCCGATGCATCGCCTTCGCCAGAAAGGATTGAAAGTGCGGATAGGCGATACATAGCGTATCGCCCGATTGTTGTTGCTGAATTACCTAGCCCTGCATAGATCGCCTTGGCCCGTTCAGTATTGCCCGCAGCCTCATATGCTTGCCCCATCATACCGAACATCGCCGCTTGATTGACGTCGGGTTGAAACTGATCTTGAAAGTCAACACGAATAGCTAATTCCAATTCTCTTACAGCCGCCTCCGCTCTACCGCTGACCAGTAAAAATTCACCATATACGAAATGTAGTATTTGGCTATACGGATTTTTCGATATCGAATCTTTCAATACCTTTTCAGCATCATCATACCTGCCAATACGGCGAAGAAAACCACCGTAGGCTGACCAGACCTTGTCCTCATAGGGAGCTATCGATATCACATCGATGAATGCATTTTCCAAATCAATGATTGCAGTTTCACTCAGATCGGTAGCCTCAACGACCTTTGAATAAAAAACGACAGGGCGCCATCCGCGCGCAAACTGGCTCGGTTTTCTTTTTTTCCAATCATCCAAGATGATCTTTGCTTCACCCGGGCGACCAAGAGTAAGCAGAGCGATGGCGCGATCTGGCATTAAATCGTAATCGTCAGCAAATGATTCCAGTCCCTTTTCCACGATTCCCAAGGCTAAAGCCGGACTCTGAAGACGCATCGCCTCAGAATGCGCGTTATGAAAGTCATCCTTATTTCCTGGTAAACTCCTTTCAATGATCGCTTTCAATACGGCAATTGCCGATGCGGGGTCGGTTTCGCGCAGTTGTTCCGCGAGTTCGTGCGCTTTCGCAACCGACGGAATATCAGAGAGCTTTGACAGGGATTCGCTAAGTTCAGTATTACTAAGCCACGGATATTGTTCAATTGTATCTGTTAACCGACGTTCGACATTGCCGACGGCATTGATTGCATTGTTTGCCGCCATCTCAGTGGAAAGTTTCGCATTTTCCAACCGCAGTTGGGCTTCAGTAACTGCCTCTTCAATATGTTTTTGGCTAGCGACAAATTCTTGTTGAATGGACGCCACAACATCTGCTTTAACAACGGCCTTTTGATCTTCAACGCGCGACTTGATTTGTTCAAACATAAAAGATCGAAGCGCGCCGAGTTCCTGATCCAAATTTTGAAGCCGGATCAGACCAAGATATCCAAGTATTGCAAGAATTGCTGTCCCCCCAACAATCTGAACCAGTGATATCGCCTCGGGTTTAGGTTGAGCGTCTTGTGCACGAAATTCTTTAAGCACCGCTTGCTGCTCCGCCTTGAATGATCGAATTGTCTCCAAAGCTTGTATACACAGGGGCTGCGGTGTCCCGGTTGCACCATTCTTCGCAGGCGCCGCATCAAAAGTACATCCCTGAGACATCCCTTGGGCAAGGACGGCGATCCGTTCGGATGATTTCTCCAGTTTGTCCAACATGGCAGGGTGTTCGGGGGAACGCATCAACCAGAAGGAAGCAGCAATCACACCCAATACCGAAAAAACAAGTAACACGCCGCCAGCCCACATCCGCGTCCACTGTTTATCAATAAGCTGAGAAAGTTGCTCGTGACTGGCCTTCTGCAACTCGGGGAGTTGCTGAAGCGTTTGACCACTTAGCATTGTTGTCATCGTATTCTCCAGGAATGGGGAAACACTTGAATAACTGAAAGGATCCGACAAATGAAAGCAACATCCCTGACCACAACCGGCGGCGGCGCGTCGACTGTGCGCCGCAACTGGTATCAGCAAGAGCATTCCGTCCACATCGTCAGACGTTGGGGTGGAAAAGTATCGAACAATATTATCATATAAACAAACAATGAAAACACCAATATATGTAGTACTTGCGTTATTTCGGGTGACATGCGACGCGCACGTTTGCGCGCAAAAGTGTCAGCGCCTTCGACCAAACATCGCCACATCGTAACGACAGGAGCCCATGTGTTGACAAGAGCCATAAGGAGGTTACCGACCGTGTTAGGCGTTCGCGCGCCGAGCGCTAGGGAAACGCTGATCAATCGATGACTTCCACGCGACTGGCGCCGTCAGCGACGCAGACTTCTTCAGTAAATTGAATTTCAGTTTTGTGCTGTTGGCCCGACGATTTTTGTGAATTTAGGCCGCATTTTTTGCCATTTCTGGCCCTCAGGACGGAGCTCGGGTTTCCGAGACCGGCAATTGTCGGCCAGCCAGCGTCAGATTGGCGAAGCCGAACAACGTGAACAGTTGCGCCGTGTTTTTTCAAGCCACGGTAGCGCGCCTTACGATGACGAAAGCGGTTTTTCACGACATGAAAAGGATGCTCAATTTTCGCCCTAACGAATGAAAGCTTCAGGCGCTCCAGCTTTTCCGCCATGCGGCCCAGTTTGTTGTTGGGTAGCTCCTTGCGTTTGGAGCGTTTCATCGCGACGTGCCAGGTCACGCTTTTCCCAATATTCTCCTCGCGTTTTTGGACGCTCTGATAGTCCGCGTCGCCCAGCGTCGCGACTTCATCGACGTGCAGCAGCGCGTGTGCTTGGGTCAGGACGGACACGTTGCCGGCCGTACCGATCAGGGTGTACAGGAGGCCCGACGCCGAGTCCACGCCGATGTGCGCTGTCAGTCCGAAATGCCAGTCGTTCCCCTTCTTCGACTGATGCATTTCCGGATCGCGTTTCTGATCCTTGTTCTTGGTCGACGCCGACGCCGCAATCAACCTGGCATCGCCGATGGTGCCTTCCCGCATCATCAAACCCTGCGCCGCGAGATGCCCGTTGATCGTCTCGAAGATCTTGCGCGTGAGCTCGCGCTGTTCCAGCCGGCGACGGAATTTCAACAGCGTCGTTGCGTCCGGCGGCGACTTACGATTGCGGTCGATACCGACAAATCCGCGTATCGCCTGGCTGTCATAGATCGCATCCTCGATGCCTTCGTCGGACAGGCCAAAGCACTGTTGTGCAACGGACATGCGCAGCATGCGCGCCAGTCCGATCGACGGGGGCACCCAGCGCCTTCAACCGTCGGATAGAGCGGTGCGATCAGATCATGCAACTGCGACCAGGGCGTGACGCTGTCGATCTTCGCGAGGAAACGGTCGCGCCGGGTCAGCTTCTTTCTGGCGGCGTATTCGACGTCGGAAAAATTCTTCTGCATGACCAGAAAGCGCCGCCGGAACGCGGCCAGCGTGTCATGGACGGGGTGGGTGCCGGCCGCGATGTAGCGGAACGCAACCGTGTTGTAAGTGGCGCGTAGGAGTTTGTGGCTGGAGAACACGCCGCTGGCTTAGCCATACACCAGGATAACCAACAGCGTCGCCGGATGGTGCGCCTTCGATCCGCGTCCCGCATATTTGCG
Source organism: Burkholderiales bacterium (assembly GCA_038207625.1). GTDB lineage: Bacteria > Pseudomonadota > Gammaproteobacteria > Burkholderiales > Burkholderiaceae_D > JBBQZO01. The sequence goes on from JBBQZO010000017.1 coordinate 6,515, forward strand.
CGTCAGATTCGACAGGTCCCGTTGATCGATCGCTTCGACGATGAAACGGGTCAGATGACCTTCGTTCAGCCAGTCCTCCAGCGAAGGCGCCATCAGGTAGGCTGCATGGCGGTCGATGGTGACAAGGCGCGACATGGTCAAATCGGATATCTGAGCAGTTAATAATTCCCCATGTCCCGCCATCTTCAGGGCGCTTAGTCCGACAGGCTGCGAGGGAAAACGGCCGGTGTTACGGCAAGTGCGCGTCGGGCGGAGGTTACCTGTCCATTGACCCCGTCACCACTGACAGTAATACCGGATCGAACTTCAATCGCTGAGCGAGGCGCCCCGGGCGCGCGCCAACGGCGCCCGTCCGAATCGGTCATAATCAACAGCTCGCGTCAGCCGCTTCCCGCCGGCTGCGCGCATCGCTAAGTGCACACCCATGACCGCTTCCACCCTGTTGCGCGGCGCAGTGCGCGCCCGTTTGCCCGCCGCGCGCCTGGGCCGCCGGTGAACAACCGACCGCTCACTGCGTCCACCGCCGCCCTGCTGATCATCGCGCCGCTGCTGTGGGCCGGCAACGCCATCGTCGGGCGCATGGTCCACACGATGGTGCCGCCGCTGACGCTGAACCTGATGCGCTGGGTGATCGCCTTCGTGATCCTGCTGCCGCTGGCCGGGACGTTGTTCCGGCCCGGCAGCGGGCTGTGGACCTACCGGCGCCGTTTTGCGCTGCTTGGCCTGCTCGGCGTGGGGCTCTACAACGCGCTGCAATACCTGGCGCTGCAAAGCTCCAGCCCGATCAATGTGACACTGGTGGCGTCCAGCATGCCGGTGTGGATGCTGTTGGTGGGGCGGCTATTTTTCGGCGCGACCATCGCACGGCGCCAGGTCGGCGGCGCGCTGCTGTCGATCGCCGGCGTGCTGCTGGTGCTCAGCCGCGGCAACTGGCAGCAGTTGCTGGCGCTGCATCTGGTGCCGGGCGACGTGTACATGATCTTTGCCGCGCTGACCTGGTCGGTCTATAGCTGGCTGCTGACGCGCCCCGAGGAACCGGCCGAACTACGCTCGAACTGGGCCGCCTTCCTGCTGGCCCAGATCAGCTACGGCCTGCTGTGGTCCAGCCTGTTCGCGGCCGGCGAATGGAGCTTCACCAGCCCGCACATTATCTGGAGCCCGACGCTGGTATGGGCGCTGCTGTTTGTCGCCATCGGTCCGGCCCTGATCGCGTTTCGCTGCTGGGGCGCCGGGGTGCAGCGCGCCGGGCCGAACCTGGCCAGCTTTTTCAGCAACCTCACGCCGTTATTTGCCGCGCTGATGTCGAGCGCCTTCCTGGGTGAACTGCCGCACGCTTACCATGTGGGCGCATTCGTCTTGATCGTGGGCGGCATTGTGCTGTCTTCGCGCCGCTGACGACAATGGCGCGCGCGCATGGCAGCGATGCCGTCTGCAACACTGGTCGCCGCCAACTGGGGGATTGTTTCGGGAAATGCATGCGGCAAGAACATGCCGCACTCAGCATACCCGTGCAGCTATGTGCGAACTGCCGGGCATGACATCGCCCGGCAGCCGATATGGCGGGATGTGGACTTAGTTCTTACGACGACGTGCAATCAGACCCATCAGGCCCAGACCTGCGAACAACATCGCGTAGCTTGACGGCTCAGGCACGGCGGCGGTCACGGCGAAATTATCAAAGTAGATGCCGGCCGGATCTTGGCGGCCGTGCACTTCGAGGACCGTGCTGGTGCCCGTTGCGACCAGGTTATCGTAGGTAAATGTCACCGTGCTGTTGTTGGCTGGATTGACGACATCAGCGACCAACACGCCATTCCAGAAGATCGACATTTCGCTGGTCGGGCCGGAGTCTTCGCCGACCGCGAAACTGAGGCTGTAGCTGGTGCCGACATCCGTGGCGAGGCTTTGGCTGATGAATGCGCCTTGTCCCTGCGTGGAAACACACCCATTGCTGACGCAACCTGTTCCAGCAGTATTGCTGCCACCGAAGCCGTAGATGCCAAAGTTAGTCATCGTCCAGTTGGCGGAACCATTTTCAAAGTCGCCATTTTGAACGATGTTCTGAGCATTGGCCGTTGAAGCAGCGAAGACGACGGCCAGCAGCGCGATGAAACGTTTCATGTTGTGTCCCTTGTGATTGAAATTAGAAATATTGACTGTGCAATTTGCATGGCATTATAACATTTAAATATCAATATAACATCTCTGTGTTTTCAAAATTTTCAGCGCGCTCGCGCTTGCGGCGCAGTTGCCTTGCCTTCCTTGCACGGCGAGCAAAGGCTGCTGTCACGGCCGAAAGCGGCGCTGGCGTGGCTCAACTGTCGAGATGGGAAATAAGCAGGCGCCGGTGTTCGCTCTCGCCGTCGCGACGCACGCTGCTCTGGTCGGGATTGTGCGAATCGATCGAAATGCCCACCGACAGGATGTCGATCAGCAGCAGCTGCAAAATGCGCGAGATCATCGACAAAAACGTCGTGCTGTCCTCGGCGTGATCGACCGCCAGGCACACCGTGGCGCGCTTGGCCAGGGGCGAACCGCTGCTGGTGATGGCGATCACGTCGGCGCCGGCCGCGCGCGCCGCGTCGACCGCGTCGAGCAACTGCGGCAGGCGGCCCGAGTTGGAAATGGCGATCACCACGTCGCCCGGCTGCAGCAGTTCGGCCGCCAGCGTGAACAGGTGCGAGTCGCCGTAGGCCGAGGTGGGAATGCGAAAGCGAAAGAACTTGTGCTGGCCGTCCAGCGCCACCACGCGCGAATTTCCCATCGCGTAAAACTCGACGCGCTTGGCGCGGCTCACCAGCGCGATCGCGCGGTCGAGCGAACGCACATCGAGCTGGTCGCGAAATTTCAGGATCGCCGAGACGGTGTTGTCGATCACCTTGGCCGACAAGTCGTGCGTGCTGTCACTGTTGCGCACCTGGCTGTGGCGCACCGGAATGGCGCCCGTCAGGCTGCTGGCGAACTTGAGCTTGAAGTCGGCCAGGCCAAGAAAGCCCAGCGAGCGGCAGAAGCGGATCACGGTCGGCTGGCTCACCTCGGCCAGCCGCGCGATGCCGGCGATGGGCTCGTTGAGGATCATGCGCGGCTGCTCCAGCACCAGCGCGGCCACGCGCTGTTCGGCCGGCGTCAACTCGTGCTGAAGGTGCAGCACCCGGTCCATCAGCGTGTTGGCGCCGCTGCGCCCACGCAGGTGTTCGGACAGGATCGTGGCCACGCCGTAAAAGGCCGGATTGGGCGTGGTGATCACAAAGGTCGGAATCGCGGCCAGGTAATCGGTGAAGCGCCCCTTGGCCTCGAAGCGGGCCCGAAACGGCGACGTGGCGAACCACTCGCCCATGCGCGGCACGATGCCGCCGCCGATGAAGATGCCGCCGAACGCGCCCAGCGTCACCGCCAGATTGGCCGCCACGCCGCCGAGCATGCCGCAAAAGCATTCCAGCGTTTCCAGGCACAGCGCATCGCGCTCGACCAGCGCGCGGCTGATGATGTCGGGCGCGCCCAGCTCGAGCGCCACCACCGCGTTGCGTTCGGCCAGCGCGCGGTAGATGATCTCCAGGCCGGGGCCGGAGATCAGCCGTTCGCACGACACGTGCGACCACGATCTCCACGCGTATTGCAAAATCGCGAACTCGCGTTCGTCGGCCGGTGCGAAGTTGACGTGCCCGCCCTCGCTGCCCAGCGTGACGAAGCCGTCCACGGTCGGAATCACGCCGGATACGCCAAGACCCGTGCCGGGGCCAAGCACACCGATCACCGCGTTGGGCGTGGCCGCGCCGCCGCCCACCTGCATCACGTCGGCCGGTTTCAAACCTGGCAGCGCCATCGCCAGTGCGGTGAAGTCGTTGACGATCAACAGCGTGTGCAGGCCCAGCTCGCGCCGCACCGCGTCGGTGGAAAACTCCCAGTCGCGGTTGGTCATGCGCACATGATCGCCGCTGATCGGGTTGGCCACCGCCAGCGCAGCGTGGTTGAGCGTGACGTCGGCGTGATCGAGCAGGTAAAAGCGCAGCAGCGGCACGATGCCTTCGAAGTCGTCGCACTTGAGCACGCGCACTGAGCGGAACACGTCGGGCGCGGTCTGCAGGGCAAAGCGCGCGTGGGTCGCGCCGATATCGGCCAGCAGGCGCGGGCCGTCGGCGAACGCGGTGCGGCTGGTCTTGCTGTCGCTGTCGACGTCGACGTCGCTATCGATGCCCGGCTGAATCGTCATGGAGTCTGTCATTGCTCGCCTTGCTGTCGGTGCGCGCCATGTCGCCGCGCCACCTGTTGTCGTGTGAAAGGGGCGCGCGGCGCCGTGCGCCGCTGCCGGCGCGCCCGGCTTCGGGCAGCGCCACGGCTTGGGCGTCGCCGCTTACTGGGCCAGTCCGAACCAGGCGCCGAATGCGGGCAGTGTCACCACGCCATCAACGGCGCTGCCGTCCAGGCCGTGGCCATCGAGCGTCGTCGCGCCCTGCGCCTGCGGCCAGGCGAACGTGACCGGCTGTTCGCCCAGGTTGAAGATGGCCAGCACGCTGGCGTGGCCTTCCAAATCGCGCCGCAGCGCCAGCACCGGTTCGGGCGCGTCGAAGAACACGATGTCGCCACGGGTCAGTTGCGGCACCGTGCGGCGCCAGGCGATCAGGCGGCGCGCGCGGTTCAGCGGCGATTGCGGATCGTCCTGTTGCAGCGCGGCGGCAAGCGCCACGTGCGGCGCGGCCACCGGCAGCCACGGCGTGCCGCTGGTGAAGCCCGCATTGGGCGCCTCGCCCGTCCACGGCATCGGCGTGCGGCAGCCGTCGCGCCCCTTGAACTCGGGCCAGAAGGTGATCCCGTACGGGTCTTGCAGCAGTTCGAACGGCACGTCCGCCTCGGTCAGCGCCAGCTCGTCGCCCTGGTACAGGCACGGCGTGCCTTTCAGCGCCAGCTGCATCGCCAGCACCAGCGTGGCCAGCGCCGGCGACGGCGTGGCCAGCGCCGGCGACGGCGTGGCGCCGCCCCAGCGCGTCATCACGCGCGCGCAGTCGTGGTTGCCCACCGACCAGGAAGCCCAGCCGCCTTTGACGCGCGCCTCGAAGGCTTCGACCTTGCCGCGCACATGCGCCGCCGAGAACACCGGCGTGAGCAGATCGAAGCTGTAGGCGATGTGCAGCTTGTCGCCGTCGGCGGTGTAATCGGCCATCACGGCAAGCGAATCGTCGGCGCCCACTTCACCGATCGAGATGGCGCCGAACTCGTTGAGCAGCAGGCGAATCTTTTGCAGGAAGGCGAGGTTTTCCGGGCGCGTCTTGTCGTACAGGTGCGACTGCATGCCGTAAGGATTGACATCGGACACGGTGGCCGTGTCGCGCAGCGTGGCGGCCGGATTGCTGCGCAATTGCTGGTCGTGGAAATGGAAATTGCAGGCATCCATGCGCACGCCGTCGACGCCGCGCGCCAGCCAGAAACGCAGGTTGTCCAGGTGGGCCTGCTGCACGTCCGGATTGTGGAAATTCATATCCGGCTGGCTGACCAGGAAATTGTGCAGATAGTACTGGCGCCGCCGGCTATCCCATTGCCAGGACGAGCCACCGAACACCGACAGCCAGTTATTCGGCGGATTGCCGTCCGGCAGCGGGTCGGACCAGACGTACCAGTCGGCTTTGGGATTGTCGCGACTGGCGCGGCTCTCAACAAACCACGGATGCGCTTCGGCCGTGTGCGAGAGCACCTGGTCGATCATGATCTTCAGGCCCAGGCTGTGCGCGCGCGCGATCAGCGCGTCAAAATCGGCCAGCGTGCCAAACAGCGGATCGACGTCACAGTAGTCCGACACGTCGTAGCCGAAATCTTTCATCGGCGACGTGAAGAACGGCGAAATCCAGACGATGTCGGCGCCCAGGCTGGCGATGTAGTCGAGCTTGGCCGTGATGCCGGGCAAGTCGCCCACGCCGTCCCCATTGGTGTCAAGGAAACTGCGCGGGTAGACCTGATAGATGACGGCTTCGCGCCACCAGGGAGTTGTCACTGCTGCGTTTGGCGTCGGCGTGTTGTTCATAAATGTCCATGAAAGCGAAACGGGGCGATGAAAGCGACAGTCTGGCGCCGTGAGCGCAGCGGCCTACATCGAATTTGTAGATAATATACATCAAGCTCGAAAGTTTTACAATTCGTAAGATAGACTGTCAATTTCCATTTAATACCTACAAAATCAATCAGTTATGCAATTTAATGAGAAATCACGCACTATCATATAGTAGTCAAACTACAGAAATAACAAGCACAATACCAAACAAAGCCGCCGGCGTGCCGCACATACACAAACTTCTTGCGCGAAATGCAGCGCAGGGTCAATATGTGTCGATCGCTTTTCCACTTGGGAGACCTGCATGCGCAACGCTCTGATGTTTTTCCTGACCATCTCGCTCGCCTGCACCAGCGTACCAACGGCGGCGCGCAACGACGCCGGCAGTGCCGACGAGGCCATCGCAATGGTGCAAAAAGTCATCGTCGCCATCAAGGCCGACGGCCGCGAGAAGACCTTTTCCGAGATCAACGACCCCAAGTCCAGCAAGTTCAAGGACCGCGACCTGTACATCACCATCATCGACATGCACGGCAAAAATCTTGCGCATGGCGCCAACCCGAAGATGCAGGGCAAGGATTTGATCGACTTGCGCGACGTGGACGGCAAATTCTTCACGCGCGAGCGCATCGAACTGGCAAAGTCGCACGGCAAAGGCTGGGTCGATTACAAGTTCGTCAATCCAGTGACCAAGCAGATCGAACCGAAGTCGGCTTACTTCGAGACCTACCAGGACATCATCATCAATTGCGGCATCTATAAACCAGGCAAATGAAGCGACTGCGCGCGCTGCTGATCGTTGCCGCGCTGCTGAGCAGCGTGCCTAGCGCGCACGCCAGCGACTCACCCGCCGGCAACGTCGTGCGCATCGAAACGCGGACCGGCGTCACCGTCCCCCTTTACACCGTCTGGCGCAGCGACGCGCTCGCCACCATCATTTTGTTTTCCGGCGGCGCTGGCGGCTATGGCCCGATCGGCGCCGACGGCTGGCCCGGTAGCGGCAATTTCCTGATCCGCACCGGAAAACTGTGGGCGGCTCACCCGTTTAATATCGTCATGGTCGGGCGCCCCAGCGACGACATTGATCTGTCGGACGGCCGGGTACGCACGGGCATCAGCCATGGACTCGACAACATCGCCATCATCAAGGCCGTCAAACTCAACAGCGCGGCGCCGATCTGGCTGATCGGCACCAGCATGGGCACCATTTCGGCCGCCGCCGCCGCCATCGCCGATCAACAGGCGCTGGTCGCCGGCCTGGTGCTGAGCTCCTCCATCACCGCCTACAAGATCCGCGGCGCCGTCCCGACCCAGGACTTGGCTGGCATACGCGTACCGACGCTGGTCGTGTACCACGAGCACGATGCCTGCTGGGCCTGCCGCCCATGGGAAGCCAAGAATATCGCCAGCGCCTTGAAGAATGCGCCGATAAAAAAGACGCTGATGATCAGCGCCGGCACCGGCGCCAGCGGCGACAACTGCGGCGCATTTCACTACCACGGCTACATCGGCGTCGAAGCCGATGTCGTCAACCAGATCGCCGCATGGATACGCCAACCGCAGAGCTGAGCCCGGCGCACGCGGCCGCACGACGGCGGCGCCGACAACGCCAGAGCAACCGCCGTCAGCGGGGTGTCAGCACACCCGACTAGGATAGGCGCACCAGCAGACAAGCATCCGGCAAAAGACCCGACCATGAAGAAGAACCCCATCGCGATCGTCATCGAGAACGATCCTGCCGCACTTGCCAGCGCACTGGCATTGCTGCAGCAGGCCGCACTGACACCGCAGATCTTCGACAGCGCCGAGCAATTTTTCGGCCAGGCCGCGCTGCCGGACTGCGCCTGCCTGATCCTCGGCATCGCGTTGCACAGCCCGACCGGCCGGCGCGCACAGGAGTGCTGGCTAGGCGCGCCAGCGCGACCACCACTGATCTTCGTCGGCACCGACATGGACGACCGGAGCGTCGGCAGCGCGCTCGACATGGGCAGCCTCGCCGTATTCGACACGCCGCTTGCCACCCAGGCGCTACTGCACGTCGTGCAGACAGCATTGAATATGTAGTATTAATACATTTCTTGCGCTACCATACCCGACGGATACGCCAGTAGGGCTTGCGTAGCTTAGAAATGCGCGAACGATATCGCTGAAACAGGCCAATTCCGCGTGTAATCAAGCTACCTTGCAGCGATGCAGCGCAAGTCCACGCTCGATCAACCACCACCGGGAATCATCAGCATGAGCTTCAATTTGACCTGCCTGGGCGCCTGCGCGCTGGCGTTGCTGGCGCTGGGGAACGCGCGCGCGCAAGCGACACCGGTCGCCTGCGACGCCGCCAGCTTTCAAACCGTGCTGCAGCGCTCGAGCGATCGCCATGATGCGCGGGCCGTCTGGCTCAACGCCCAACTGGCACAATGGCCCGGCAGCAGCGCCAGCGGCACCTTCAAACTCTATTATTCGGCCAGCGGCGCAATCGACGCACGGCGCGGCGCACGCGTGCATGGCGCCGACGGCGCGCTGGCGCTTGACCTGTCGCACGCCAGCGTTCCCGCCGCCGTCGCGGCGCGCTTTCGCTACCTGCAAGCTGGTGCGCTGCTGGCGGTACGCGCCGCCGACCAGAGCAAGCTGGCCGGCCTGCATCGAGGACAGCTGCTGCTGGTGCGGCAAGATCGCGCCGGCATCGTGCAGGACGTCAGCGCGCTGCAAGTGGCCGGCGCGCTCGACGACCTGTATGCCAGCGCCGCCAACGCCGAGGCGCTCGGCGTGCATGTCGACCAGCGTGGCGCCAGCTTTGCACTGTGGGCACCGAACGCGCAGCGCGTGCAGCTGTGCAGCTACGCCAGCGGCACGGCGCGCGCCACGTCGGCGACGCCGATGCGCTTTGACAGCACCAGCGGGGTCTGGTCACTCAGCGCGCCGGCTACCCAGAGTGGCAGCTACTACACTTATCTGGTCGACGTGTTCGTCAACGGCCACGGCGTCGTGCGCAACCGCGTGACGGACCCGTATTCGATCAGTCTGTCGACCGATTCGCTGCGCAGCTACGTCGGCAATCTCGACGCCCCCGCGCTGAAACCGGCCGACTGGGACAACGTCGCCACACCGGACAAGGTCAAGGCGCAGACCGACATGGTGGTCTACGAACTGCACGTGCGCGACTTTTCGATCAACGACGCCAGCGTCAGCGCGGCCAACCGGGGCAAGTATGCCGCCTTCACCGAGACCGGCTCGAACGGCATGCGCCACCTCGCAGCGCTGGCGCGCGCCGGCATGACCGACATCCATCTGCTGCCGATTTTCGATTTTGCCAGCGTGCCCGAGCGCGCCTGCGCGACGCCCAAGCCGAGCGGCAGCGCCGACGGCGACAGCCAGCAGGCCTTGATCAGCGCCACGCGCGAGACCGACTGCTTCAATTGGGGCTACGACCCGTACCACTACAGCGCGCCCGAGGGCAGCTATTCAAACGATCCGATGGACGGCGCGCGGCGCGTGCTGGAAGTGCGCCAGATGGTGACGGCGCTGCACAAGCTGGGCCTGCGGGTGGGCATGGACGTCGTCTACAACCACACCTTCACCGGCGGCCAGCAACAGCAATCGGTGCTCGACCGGATCGTGCCGGGCTACTATCACCGGCTTGATGCGCGCGGCGCGATCGAACGCTCGACCTGCTGCGACAACACCGCCACCGAAAACCTGATGATGGAAAAGCTGATGATCGATTCGGTGGCGCAGTGGGCCAGCGCGTACCGGATCGACTCGTTTCGTTTCGACCTGATGGGCCACCAGCCGCGCGCGGCGATGCAGCGCTTGCAGGTGCGCGTGAACGCGGCTGCGGGCCGGCCGGTGCAACTGATCGGCGAAGGCTGGAATTTCGGCGAGGTGGCCGACGGCGCGCGCTTCGTGCAGGCATCGCAGAACTCGCTGGGCGGCAGCGGCATCGGCACCTTCAGCGACCGGGCGCGCGACGTCGTGCGCGGCGGCGCGGCCAGCGACGCGGGCGCGGCGCTGCAGGCGCGCCAGGGCTTCATCAACGGCCTGGTGCTGGACCCGAACGGGCATGCCGGCGCGCGCCCCGTCGCCGAACTGCTGGACGCGGGCGACATGATCAAGCTTGGGCTGGCCGGCTCGATCCGCAGCTATCCGTTGATCACCCACAGCGGCGCCGTCAAGACGCTGGACGCGATCGACTACAACGGCCAGCCGGCCGGCTACGCCAGCGAACCGGGCGAGGTGGTCAACTACGTGGAGAACCACGACAACCAGACCCTGTTCGACATCAACGTGTTCAAGCTGCCGCTGGCCACCAGCAGCGTTGAGCGCGCGCGCGTGCAGATGCTGGGCGCGGCGATCAATGCCTTCAGCCAGGGCGTGGCCTACTTCCACGCGGGGATCGACACGCTGCGCTCCAAATCGCTGGACCGCAACAGTTTCAATTCGGGCGACTGGTTCAACCGCATCGACTGGACCTACCAGGACAATTATTTCGGCACCGGCGCGCCGCCGCGCGAGGACAATGGCGGCGACTACGCGATCATCAAGCCGCTGCTGGCCAACGCCGCCATCAAGCCGACGCCAGCCGACATCGGTTTCGCGCGCGACGTATTTCGCGACCTGCTGGCGATCCGCGCCAGCTCGACCCTGTTCCGTCTGCGCAGCGCCGCCGACATCAAGCAGCGTCTGCAGTTTTTCAACGTCGGCCCGGACCAGCAGCCTGGGGTGATCGCCGCCAAGTTGGATGGCGATGGTTATCCCGGCGCGGGCTACACGCGGCTGGTGTATCTGATCAACGTCGACAAGGTCGCACACACCATCAAGGGCGACGCGGGACGACGCTATCACCTCCATCCCGTGCAGGCAGCACCGGGCGGCGCCGACCGGCGCGCGGCCAGCGCCAGCTACGACGGCGCGGCCGGCAGTTTCAACGTGCCAGCGCGCAGCGCCGTGGTGTTTGTGGAATGATCGAGTAACGATGGCGCAAAGCTCAGCACGCGACGACGGGAGGTATCCGGGTGACGAGCCCCCCCCCTCGCTTCTTTGACTCGGACTCGGAAGGACGCATCGGCTTTCGCCCCACACGAAAGCGTCGATGTACGACAAAGCCGACTGTCGAATCGCGCCACCAGGCGGGGAGTCCATCCCAGCTTGCCGTGCCCAGACAGCACCGGCGCCAAGCGCTCATGCTCGCTGCGCGCATGGATATCAACTGTCCACTCCCACTCGGTTGCCACGGCCAGTCTCTGGCCGTTTGCCATCGATTGACATTGAACATCGACTGGCGTCGGCGGGCGGGCGAGCCCGACTGGTGACACCCCGTTCTGGTCGCCCCTACACCTCAGAATCGACCGGTATGCCGACTTCTAGTTCATGTCAAACGATACGGGAATATTTACTTTTTCAGAATAGCTGCCACGGTGAACAGTTGCTGAAACGGTCGTCCAGTAGAGTTGCGGGCAACTCCTGTTGGCCAGGTCCGATGCCGTACATGGCTTGCCAAACACGTTCGCGGTGTGAACAACGTTAGGTGTGCCTGAAATGACGCCGGTGGCGGAATCAAAGACCAAACCAGTTGGCAAGGCGTTGATCGCTGATTGGATATTCGGATTGGGGCCATTGAGAACAAGCTGGAAGTTGTCGACAGTATCGCCTGCATATCCCCCGATAACACGCGGCGTCCCGCTATTGAAAACCTTGTTGTTATCCGCGTAAAAAGTAAAGGTCGTGCCCGGAGTCTGAGGATAGCCCGCCACGAAAAAGGGCGCATAGACGGTCAGGTTCACCACCGTTGAATACGAATAGCTGGCGCCACCATAGTTCAGGACGATGCGAATGGTGACATCGCTGGGAGCGGGCAGCAGTTGCATCGGTGCGCCAGTAATTTCCCCCGTGGCGGGATTGAGACTCAAGCCCGCCGGAAGCGGCGTGGCAGGATCGACGCTAAACGCGAGCGCACCGACGGTTGACTCAGGATGCTCCAGCAATTTCGAGGCGGCGACGGACAGCGTCCCAGACGCAATGGGTTCGCCCAGTTGCCGTCTGATCGGCGAGCCGCCGTAGTAAAATTTCACATCCACAAAACTAAGCTGTAGCGCCGACGTCAGGCTGCCCGAAAATCCATCCACGTGCAGCGCGATGCTAAATGGTGCGGTCGTCTGCAAACTGGTCGGCACACCCGAAATCTCGCCTGTGCTCTCGCTCAGTTGCAGCCCATCAGGCAAGCGCCCTGAGGCCAAGTTGAAGTGTGCTTTATTGCTGCCTAATGCGGCCAGATACGGTTTGATACTGAGCGGCGTAAATCGCTGGAACGGCATCGGATTGGGAGCGTAGGAATAGCTGAGCGCCAAATCGCCGTTGGGCGTGTTGCCGCCCGTGCCACCACCGCCACAACCCGCAAGCAAAGCGAGCGCGACGGCACAAAAAAAACGACTGATCATTGAATGGAACCTATGCATGGACTTCTCGAGTAAGTGGAAAATTTCCACAAAACAGGGGATTATATCAGTGCGGGGCGGGTGGCCTGATCAGACGAAACGCAAGCGGCGCGAGCAGAAACAGTGAGGGCAGGTCCGACGATCGGGCATCGTACGGTCGAAGACGCACGCTCGAATGGCATGTTCCAGATACCGTGCTAGCCGATCCCAATACGGAGGCCGACCGCCAGCCAAATAAGCCACGCGACGAGTTAAAACGTGTCTATGTGCGTCAACAATGGCCGGTGCCATCGCGTCAGGGGAATCAAAATGACGCCGCGCAGGACGCAAACCAAAGCGATCGCACAAAGCCCCGTACGCTATTGCGGTACGCGCCGAACGGAACCCGCCCCGAAAGACGCATACACACCGCATAAGCACATCAGGCCCGTGATCACGACGCTACCCACCGGGGCGAGTCACGTCCCCTCGCGCGTGGACGCCACCACCGCTTCCGGCGCGTGAAGAAAAGCAATCCAGTTCAGCCCGCTGAACCATGCGGCCACATGCAGCGCGCCACCCAGAAAGGCGCCTGTTCCGGCGAGCAACAAGCAGATTCGATTTCTTGTGCCGACCATCTGACCTTACCAAGCAAGGTCATTGGGGGGGGGCGATTGACGAATGGGCATGTCGTCGCGCAATAGACACCGCCGCGCGCGTCCCGCGCGGCAGAGCTTCTGCTCGGTCAAACGGCGCCGCTCGCCGACAGTGGCAAAGACCGATCAATCAGTGTTAACCGCGTCGGGCCGCTTCAATCGCAGCGATGTCGATTTTCCCCATCTGCATCATCGCATCAAAAGCACGCTTGGCCGCCGCGCTGTCAGGATCCGTGATCGCTGCAATGAGGGCGCGCGGCGTGATCTGCCACGATATCCCCCACTTGTCCTTGCACCAGCCGCACTCGCTTTCCTGGCCGCCGTTGTTGACAATCGCATTCCACAAGCGGTCGGTTTCGGCCTGATCGTCGGTTGCGACCTGGAAGGAGAAGGCTTCGCTGTGCTTGAACGCCGGGCCACCATTGAGCCCGAGGCAAGGGATGCCGATCACGGTCAATTCGACCGTCAAGACGTCCCCTTGTTTGCCCGCCGGATAGTCGCCAGGCGCGCGATGAATCGCGCCCACCGCGCTGTCCGGAAACGTCTCGGCATAGAAGCGCGCGGCGTCGACTGCGGTGCCGTCGAACCAAAGACAAATCGTGTTTTTGCTGACCATTTTTGCTCTCCGATGGATGACAAATACAACGTGCCGACCACGAAGTCTGCCCTATTTTTGGGGCCAGTGGCGTTCAATACGGCGGCGCATCGCCCGATCATTGCTTCATTCGGTCGCTTGCCGCGCCGCCTTTTCAGACATGCGCGCGCGTCACGTCGCCGGGCCCCGGCAAGGCGAATATGGGAATACGAAGCTGCGCCTGCGCTGCGCGCTGAACGGCGCCGATGCGCCGATTGCGCCTTCGACAGAACTGTCCAGCGCCGGCAGCCCGGACTAACTTCGATGGGTTTGTGGCGTGAGCAAGCGCCGAAGTCACAAGAACGCAAGTCGGCCCTTGCTCGCCTACCAAATGGTTCTTACATTCGCATAAGCGCGAATCTTTTCGTCTTTTGTTACAAGCGGTACCGCTAATTTGCGCGCGGTCGCCACGATCATGCGGTCTGCCGGGTCTTTGTGAAACGCTCCCGGCAGCGCAACAGAATTTAGCGCGATTTCATTGTCTACCGGGAGAAATCGTACAGATTCGATTTCAGCAACCGTGGCAAGCCAGCGCCGCACATCCATCGACAGGAGCAGTCGCTCGCGTTCGACCAGCACTGCGATTTCCCACGCCGTGATACTGGAGATGATGATTGCACCGCCGTCCTGCTCTAGCGCAATCGCGGCCTTCGCCTTCTTGCTCAGTGTTGGATCACCGCTAACCCACCAAACCAGCGCATGCGTATCCAGAACAATCACTGCGCGGCCGCCCATTCATCCACCGCAACGGGCTCTGTGGGATTGTCGTAACGCACAACTGAACCACGCAAAACTTCTAGGGGAAGACGCGCGGAATCACGGTACGGGCGAACCTCCAGAACCGGATTTCCGTGATCAGTCACGATTACGCTCTTTCCTGAAGCTTCCACCTGGCGGAAGTATTCAAGCGCCCTGGCCTTGAACTGGGACTTCGATACTTGATTGCCACTCATGATACGCCCATAGTCACATGTCGGTAGTCATAAGAATAGCAACAGGCAATCCGGATTTCAAGCAATGTTTAAGGTGATTTAAGGACCGATTTAAGGACCAGGCTCGCGTTGATTCAAACGAAACATCAGGACGAACCGGCAAAAATGCCTTGATAAATTCTTCAAAATCTAAGGTGTCAGGATCAATTATTTGACAATGAAGCGGTAGGTACAGCATGGATCGCACCGGGGCGTTTTCCCTCCACTCGGAACTTGGTCCCGCGTCCTCAAACCAGGCCTCGTTTCCCGATCAAACACGTTTCGAACTGGCAGTCGAAATTTCCGACAATAACGCGACCACGCGGCTAGCCTCCACAACTAACGAAGGATGATTCTCATGCGTCCTGTTCTCGCCGCACCAATCGCAGTTATTCCACAGGTTCCCCATCCACCATTGCTTCAAGTCGTACGCGGTCTCCGATCTAGGGAAACGACTAAGGTAGACGTTGAACGTGGAGTCCAATTTTTCAACCAGCATACACAAAGCCTGCACAGACATCCGTCGCCCAACGAACCGCTCCAGTGCGCGCTTGAGCGCATCCTGCGCATACGGCAGCGCATCCCAGGACTCCGGAACAAATCCATTCAGATGCAACGCTACTTTCAATGTAAGAGCGGTCGCTTCCGCGCCGGTCGTGCAGGAGTAGAAATCCCAAATATCCGGGTGCGCTTCGCCCAAGTCGTTATTGGCCGCATCGGCAATAATTGGCAGCTCATCTATCGCGCCAACGTCACACCAAAAGTCGACAGCAATTCGATTCAATTGTTCACGCCAATTATTCACGATCAGCAGAGCGGTCAGTGCCAAAAACAATGATCCCGACCGATACTAAATGACGACTTTTGGCCGAAATCTGCCACCTGCCTCTGCCGGGGGCCGTATCAGGTGTCGAGGTGAGAAATGAGCAGGCGGCGCCGTTCCGCTTCGTTGTCGCCGATTAGTTTGCCGTTGTCCGCGTCGATTGAGATCCCCACCGACATGATGTCAATCAGCAGCAGCTGCAGGATGCGCGAGATCATCGACAGGAACGTTGTGCTGTCCTCGCTGTGATCGACCGCCAGGCAAATTGTCGCCTTCTTGGCCAGCTGCGATTTGCTGCTGGTGATGGCAATGACGTCGGCACCGGCGGCGCGCGCCGCATCCACCGCCGCCAGCAGCTCGGGCAACTGGCCCGAGGTCGAAATGACGATCACCACATCGCCGGGATTGAGCAGTTCGGCGGCCAATTGCAGCAAGTGCGCGTCGCCATACACCGAGGTGGGAATGCGGAAGCGGAAGAACTTGTGCTGACCGTCCAGCGCCACCACGCGCGAATTGCCCAGCGCGTAAAACTCGACCCGCTTCGCCTTGCGCAGCAGGTTGATGGCGCGGTCGATCGACTGCACGTCAAGCTGGCCGCGAAACTTCAGGATCGCCGACACGGTGTTGTCGATCACCTTGGCCGACAAGTCATGCGTGCTGTCGGTGATGCGCACCTGACTGTGGCGCACCGGGATTGTGCCGGTCAGGCTGCTGGCAAACTTGAGCTTGAAATCGGCCAGGCCGAGAAAGCCCAGCGAGCGGCAAAAGCGAATCACGGTCGGCTGGCTGACGTCGGCCAGGCGCGCGATTTCGGCGATCGGCTCGTTCAACACCATGCGCGGATGGGCCAGCACCAGACTGGCCACGCGCTGCTCGGCCGGCGACAACTCGTGCTGCAAATGCTGCACCCGCTCCATCAGCGTATTGGCGCCGCTGCGTCCGCGCAGATGCTCGGACAGGATCGTCGCCACGCCGTAAAAAGCCGGGTTGGGCGTCATGATCACGTAGGTCGGAATTTGCGCGATGTATTCCGTGAAGCGGCCCTTGGCCTCGAAGCGTGTGCGGAACGACGACGTGGCGAACCACTCGCCCATGCGCGGTACGATGCCCCCGCCGATGAAGATGCCGCCCACCGCGCCCAGCGTCACTGCCAGGTTGGCGCTGGCGCTGCCGAGCATGCCGCAAAATACATCCAGCACTTCCAGGCACAGCGCATCGTGCTCGTTGAGCGCGCCTTCCAAAATCGCCTGCGAGCTGCGCTCGGGCGCGGCGACGCCATTGCGCTCGGCCAGCGCGCGATGGATCAGTTCCATGCCGGGGCCGGAGATCAGCCGCTCGCACGAGACGTGCGACCACGAGCGCCAGCCGTATTGCAGAATGAAGAATTCGCGTTCGTCGCAGGGCGCAAAGTTGGTATGCCCGCCTTCGCTGCCCAGCGTGACGAAGCCGTCCGAGGTGGGAATCAGGCCGGACACGCCAAGGCCGGTGCCGGCGCCCAGCACGCCGATCACGGCGTTGGGGGTGGCCGTGCCGCCGCCAACTTTCATCAGGTCGTCGCCCGACAGGCCGGGCAGCGACATGGCCAGCGCGGTGAAGTCGTTGACGATCAACAGCGTGTGCAGGCCCAGTTCGCGCCGCACCGCGTCGGTGGAGAATTCCCACGCGCGGTTGGTCATGCGCACATAGTCACCGCTGATCGGATTGGCCACCGCGAAGGCGGCGTGGTTCAGGCGCGTGCCGGCGTGGTCGGCCAGGTAGCTGTGCAGCATCGGCACGATGCCGGCGAAGTCGTCGCACTTGAGCACGCGCACCGAGCGAAAGACGCCGGGTGAGGTTTCCAGCGCGAAGCGCGCGTGGGTCGCGCCAATGTCGGCCAGCAGGCGCGGGCCGTCGGCGTAGGCCGTGCGGCTGTGTTTTTGTTCGGTATCGAGGTCTGGGATCATCGTCATCAATAGGGGCAGGCGCGCCGAACGTACATGCGGCGAACGCGCGTAGCTTACCCTATTGTATGAAATGCACCAAGATACGGCGCGAAACCGAGGTCGAAGGCAGTCCTGGGCCGGCCCGTTTTTTGCGGGCCGGCCTCCATCAACGACGCGTCGCCGCGCCGGCGCCGGCTATTCCTGCCCGATCAGCACAATCGCGTTGTGCGCGTCGAACTGCACTTTGCCGGCCGCGACGATCGCGCTCTGACCCGAGTAGTAGTCCTTCACGCGCGCGCCGTCGGCAAACACGCCGGCCACCGTCACCGCCGTTGCCCGGTCAAGCGGCAAATCAAGCGCGACCACCACCTTGTCGTGGATATCGCCCTGGTCGTAGCTGCGCTTGAAGGTGTACGGCTGGTCCTGCAGTTTTTGATGCACGCCCGCGCCGACGGACACATGCGCCTGGCGGAACAGGCCGAGCCGGCTCCAGTGCTGGCGCACGTCGGCCAGGTGCACGCCGTTACGCGTGGCGTTGGCGGCCAGCTCGTCCCAGTTCATGAACGAGCGCAGCACGGCGTCGCCGGCGGCACCCGGCACTTGCAGCAGGCGCGCCGTTTCGTCGCCATAGTAGATCTGCGCCGCACCCGGCGCGAGCAGCAATTTGGTGGCCGTTTCAAAGGCCCGCACACGGCCCGCGTCGAACGGTTTGTCGTCGTCGTGCGAGCTCATATAGTTAAGCAGCGAATAGCCTTTGAGCGGGCCGTTCAGCTTGGCCGAATAGTCGGCAAACAGCGCCTCGTAGCTTTGTTCGGCATCGACCTTCATGCCGAAGTTAATCATGCTGTCGAAGCCATTGGCATAGAAATTGGCGTGATCGCCGCTGCCCATATCGAAGTTCACGCCCTGCGCCGGCGTGTAGTTATACACTTCGGCAGTCATGTAGAACTTGTCGTCGCCCAGCTTCTTGGTCGGGTTGGCGCGCTTCCAGTCCTCGTAGGCGGCGCTGGCGACGCTGCGCAAGTCCTTCCACACGCTAGGTTCGACATGCTTGACGGTGTCGCAGCGGAAACCGTCGAAACCGTATTTGCGCACCCAGTCGGCGTGCCACTTCATCAGGTAATAACGCGGCGCGCGCGGATAACCGGTACGCGCAAAGAACTCGTCGAGCTCCTTCACTTCGCGCGTGTAGCGCCCCTCTTTCTTCCACGCCGCCACCAGCGCGGGCGGCAACGCGACATGGGCGTTGCTGTCGGTGCGCACATCGGGCAGGTTTTTGACCAGCACGCAGTCAACCGTTGTGTGCGCGTCCTTGTAGGTGCATTGCGGGCTGGTGCGCACCCAGTCAGCAGGCCAGACCGGGTCAGCTTTCGTTACCGGGCCCGTATGGTTCATCACCACGTCGAGCAGCACGCGCATGCCGTGCGCGTGGGCCGTGTCGACCAGCGTGCGCATGTCGTCCTCGGTGCCCAGGTTGGCGTCCACGCTGGTGAAGTCGCGCGCCCAGTAGCCGTGAAAGCCGTAGGACTTGCCCTGACCTTCATCGGTGCCGGAATGGATCTGTTCGACCGGCGGGGTGATCCAGATCGCGTCCACACCCAGGTCGGCGAAGTAGCCGGCGCGGATTTTGGCGGTGACACCAGCCAGGTCGCCGCCCGCGTAGGCGCGTTGCGCCGCGCCGTCGCTCTTGCGTGCGTAAGCATGGTCGTTGGCCGGATTGGCATTGTTAAAACGGTCCGTCAGCAGAAAATAGACGGTGGCGTTTTCCCACAAAAACGGTTTATGGGCGGCGACCGGCGCCGCCGCGGCAAGCGCGCCGCAGCTCGCGCCCAGTGTGCCAAAGCAAAGCGCCAGCGTGGCGGCGAGCGACAACAGTTTCATGCGTATCCATCCTGATCAACGTTGTGGGGTAGCGCCGGCAGCATGCGCTGCCGGGCAAACTGACGCGGCGCCGACCTGCGGCGGCGCGTCAGTGGCGATCACCTGCTGTTTTAGTGCGCGCTGGCGCGTGCGCTGCCGACCGCAGCCGGCTCAAGCGCCTCGCCTGGCGCCGCTTCGACGGCGTCGTCCTGCACCAGCAGTGTCAACACGCCGCCGATGGCCAGACACACGCCGCCAACGACCAGCGCCATGGCCGGATTGTTGCCGAACACGTGCTTGACCAGCGGTCCCAGTACGACGCCAGCGATCAGTTGCGGAATCACGACGACGAAGTTGAACAAGCCCATGTAGTAGCCCATGCGCTTGGCAGGCAGCGAGCCGGCCAGGATCGCGTACGGCACCGTCAGCACGCTGGCCCACGCAATGCCCACACCCACCATCGGCAACAGCATCATTTGCTTGGACGAGATCAGGAAGATGCTGACCAGGCTGACGCCGCCGATCACCAGGCTTAACATGTGCACCACTTTGCGGGTGGTGAAGCGCGCCAGGTAAGGCAGACCGAAAGCGGCCAGCGCCGACACGCCGCCGTACACGGCGAACATGATGCCGACCCAGTTGCCGCCTTCCTGGTAATTGGCTGAGTGCGCATCGACCGCGTGGAACACGTTATTGGCCACGGCCGGGGTGGTGTACACCCACAGCGAATAGAAGGCAAACCAGCTGAAGAACTGCACGTAGGCCAGTTGCACCATCGTCTTGGGCATCTTGGTGAAGCCGCCGATGATCTCGACGAAGGCTTTGCCGATGCCCTGCGCCTGCTTGCGCTCGGCGCGGAAGGCTGCCAGATCGGCCGGCGGGATTTCGGTGCTGGTGAAGACGGTCCAGATCACCGCCAGCGAGTACACGGCGGCGCCTGCGTAGTACGCGTAGCGCACCGTGTCAGGAATGGCGCCGCCCACCGAGTCGTTGCTCACGCCCAGGTAGTCGGTGAAGATGGTCGGCAGCAGCGAGGCGATCACGGTGCCGCAGCCGATGAAGAAAGTTTGCATCGCGAAGCCGGCGGTCTGCTGGTCCGCATTGAGCTTGTCGCCGACGAAAGCGCGAAACGGCTCCATCGAGATATTGATCGACGTGTCCATCACCCACAGCATGATGGCGGCGATGAACAACGTACTCGAATTGGGCATGAAGGCGATCGCGATCGACGCGAGGATCGCGCCGACGAAGAAGAACGGGCGGCGCCGTCCCCACTTGGCGTGCCAGGTGTTGTCGCTCATGTGGCCGATGATCGGCTGCACCAGCAGGCCCGTCAACGGGCCGGCCAGCCACAGGAAGGACAGGTTCTGCATGTCCGCGCCCAGCGTCGAAAAGATCCGGCTGGTGTTGGTGTTTTGCAGCGCGAAGCCGAATTGAATGCCGAAAAAGCCCAGGCTCATGTTCCATAACTGCCAGAACGAGAGGCGCGGTTTTAGTGAAGAAATGTTCATCCTGATGTCCCCATTTTTAATTGGGCTGGACGAAACGCCAGCCTCCCTACAGACGGTCAAAGAGCGATAGAAAAACCGCCACTATCGTTCTTGACCACTACTTTACTGACCTTGCATTGTTGATTGATCCAGCCCGGCTGTACCGGCGCGTCCAGAAACGAGTACGTCGCCGCCACGGGCGCCAGCGCCTTGCCGTTCAAGGACAGCGCGGGCGCTTCGCCGAAGCCGTGCAGGATGATTTCGAGATTGGCAAACCTGGACTTGATTGATCCTTCGGCGGCGTCGAACGTAAGGCGCTTGCTGGCCGGATCGTAGCTGATGCGGCGCTTGTAGAATTGGCCTTTCTGGTAGCCGAAGCTGGCCCCGTCGTCTTCGTAGTAGACATAGCTGTTGCTCACGTCGCCCCGATACAGGTGCAGCGCCAGCGTGTCGGTGGGCTGCTGCATGGTCGACTGCACCAGCGACTGCATCGGCACGATGCTACTCTCTTTGACGTAGACCGGCAGCTGTTCGAGCACCAGTTCAAGGATCTTGTCCTGCCCGCCCGCCTCGACCGTGTCGTCGTACAGCTTGTACCATTTACCGGCCGGGAAATGGGCCTTGCCGAAGGTCTTGGTGCTGTCGAACGGCAGCACCAGCAGCGCCGGGCCGAACATGTACTGATTCTGAAACGCCGTGTCGTAGACCTTGGCGTCGTGCGTGTAATCGATTGCCAGCGTGCGCATCACCGGCGCGCCGCTGTTGGCCGCATCAAAGAAGGCCGAGTACAGATACGGCATCAGCTTGTAGCGCAGCCCGATGTAGTCGCGCGCGATGGTCAGCACATCCTCGCCGAAGGTCCACGGCTCGGATGACTTCGAACCACGCGAGGCGTGATTGCGAAAGTACGGCGTGAACGCGCCGATCTGCATCCAGCGCGCGTACAGCGATTCGGTGGGCACGCCCATGAAGCCGCCCACGTCCATGCCAGTGAACGCGATGCCCGACACGCCCAGGCTATTGAGCAGGCGAACGCCCAGCAGCATGTGCTCCTCTTCGGCCACGTTGTCACCGGTCCAGATGGCGCTGTAGCGCTGCAGGCCCGCAAAACCGGAGCGTGACAGCATGAACGGGCGCAGCTTGGTGGCCTCCTTCATGCCTTCGTAACTGGCGCGCGTCATCTCCAGCGCGAACACGTTGCGCGCTTGTTTGTGGGTGGTGCGCGCGCCGTCGAAATCGAACAGCACGTTGTTGGGCATGCGCTGGCCCCAGGTGGACACTTCATTCATGTCGTTCCACAGCCCGGCCACGCCGATGTCGGCAAACGCTTTGACTTCCTTGCGCCACCAGGTGCGCCCCTTGCTGCTGGTGAAGTCGGGGAAATGGCACCAGCCAGGCCACACTTCGCCGGTGTAGTTTGTGCCATCCGGGTAGTGCACAAACACGTCGTCCTTCAGGCCGCGCTCGTACACCCCGTAGCCCTTTTCGACTTTGACGCCGGGGTCGACGATGACGGTGGTCTTGAAGCCCTGCGCGGCCAGTTTGGCCACCATCGCCTGCGGGTCCTTGAAGCGGCTCTTGTCCCACGTGAACAGCTTGTAGGCGTCCATGTAATCGATGTCGAGCGTGATGCCGTCGGCCGGAATGCGCTTCTCGCGCAGCGTCTGGGCGATGCGCATCACTTCCGTCTCCGGATAGTAGCTGTAGCGGTTCTGCTGGTAACCCAGACTCCACAGCGGCGGCAGCGGCATGCGCCCGGTCAGCGCCGTGTACGACGAGATGATGTCGGCCACGCGCGGATGGTGGATGAAGTAGTAGTTCATCTCGCCGCCCTGGGCCGAGAAGGAGGCGAAGCGGTCGTTGCTGGCGCCGAAATTGAAGTCGCTCTGGTAGCTGTTGTCGAGGAAGATGCCGTAACTGAGGCCGTCGTGAATGCCGATGAAAAACGGCACGCTGGCGTACAAGGGATCGGTGCCGCTGCCGTAGCGGAAAGCGTCGGTGTTCCAGTTGGTGTAAGCGTGGCCGCGCCGGTCCAGGTCGCCCGTCTTTTCGCCCAGGCCGATGAAGCGCTCGCCGTCCTGCAGCTTTTTGTAGCTGGTCACCTCGTCGCCGATCCACGACGTTTGCAGGCCCGGCTCATCGGCGTTGATGACCTTGCCATCGAGCGTGGAAAAAGTCAGCGCGAACGGATGCTTGCCGATGCGCGCGCGCAGTGCGTCCGTGGTGATCAGCACTTCCTGCGCGTTTTGCGTGACGCCAATGCGGCTGTCGAGCGGCTTGGCCACGACGGCGTACGAAAAATCGCGCCCGAGCGGCTGCTTGTCGATGCGCACCCGGATCACCGACGGACTGTAGACGGTCAGCTCGACCTCGCCGCCGGCGGCGTGCAGGCGCACCTGCTGGCCGTGCACCTCGACTGCGCGCACCTCGCCCACGTCACGCACCGGCTCGGCGGCGCCGGCCAGCACGCTCACGGCGCACGCGCCAAGGACGAAGCAGGTTCTCCAGCTTGCAATCATCGGGTAACTTTCATACAGGCCCTGCGGCTGGCAAGGCGCGCTTGCCACGCTGCGGTGACGGAGTGGCGCCGCCGTAAGAAAACAGCGCTGCGCCAGACGAATAAATCAATTTGTAGGAAAATAACATGACGAAACTTATGTGTCAATCTAAACAGTTCCATAGTAAAATTCCCGCTGCTGCGCTCATTTCACGACGGTTTTGTAGTCAAACAACATCATGGGCCAGCCATACATAGAAAGCGCGCAACAGCGCGCGCACATCGAGACAGTCAGACCGACGAGGACACCATGCTGGACATGCAAAAGCGCCTGAGCAATTCTTTTTACGCCATCATCAGCCTGCCATCGACGGCGATGGGATTCGCGCTGTCGATCCAGATTTCGGCGCTAAGCTGGCTGCTCAGCACCAAATACAATCTCGATATCCATGAAATCGGCATCGTCTGGGCGGCCGGGCCGCTGGCCGGCATCTTCGGCCAGGTGATCATCGGCCTGATCAGCGACAAGGCCTGGTTCTGGGGCGGACGGCGCCGCCCCTTTATCATGGTCGGCGGCGCGCTGGCCGCGCTGATGCTGTTTCTGCTGCCGCGCATCGACGTCGTCAGCCGCCTGCTGGGCATCGGCAATATCGTGGTCGTCGCCGTCATCATCGCCATCACGCTCGACCTGGCGATCAACATCAGCTTCAATCCGACGCGCGCGATCATCGCCGACGTCACGCCGGACGGCGCGCCGCGCATGCGCGGTTACACCTGGATGCAGACCATCTCCGGTTTTTTTGGCGTGCTGGCCTACGTGATCGGCGGCCAGCTTGACAACTACATCCTGATCGACTTCGGCATCGTGGTGGTGTTTCTGTTTTCGGTGGTGCCGACCTTCTTCATCGCCGAACCGCGCGAGCTGAACACCGTCGCCGACGAAGAAAAGAGCGCCACCGACTGGGGCCAGCTGTGGCGCATCTACATCGCGCACGGCTTCTCGTGGATCGGCGTGCAGTCGATGTTCGTCTACATTATCGCCTTCATCCAGCAACACCTGATCTCGTCGAGCGCGACCAAGGTCGAGATGGCGGCGCAGTCGGGCCAGATCATCGGCTTCTCGTTTGCGATCATGAGCACGGTCGGCTTCATCCTGCCGGCGCTGGTGCTCGCGCCCCTGGCGGCGCGCATCGGGCGCGTGCGCACCCAGGCTTTATCCCTGGGCATCATGGCGCTGGCGTATTTCGCGATCGCGTTCACGGCCCGTACCCCGGCCACCATGTATGCGCTGATGGCCGTGGTGGGAATCGGCTGGGCCGCCATCGTCAGCCTGCCGTTTGCGATCATGAGCGAAAAGGTCGACCGCAGCCGCATGGGTTTTTTCATGGGCATGTTTAATCTGTCGGTGGTGCTGCCGCAGCTGTTCGCCAGCATGGTGCTGGGCAAGGTGATACTGGACGCGCCCGACAAGGGCACCATCTTCATGCTGTGCGGCGCCTGCCTGGCGGTGTCGTCGGTGTTGTGGTTGCTGGTCAAGGAAGACCAGCTGGCGCAGCGCACGCTGGTGCCGGCGCCGCACTAAACGCAGTCATCTGGCAGCCGCCGGCGCGGGGGAGCTGGCGGCGTTTGCGCCACCGCCTCCCCTATTTCAGCGAGCATACCAGCATGATCCATCAAGGCGCCATTGCGGCCACCGATGTCGAACTTCAATCCGGCTCCCCCTACCCGGAGCCCTTCCATTCCCGTCTGGGCAATCACAACTGGCGCGCGCTGGGCGACCATTTCGGCCTTACCCAGTTTGGCTTTCACCTCGAATCACTCGATCCGGGCGACCAGTCATCGGTGCGCCACTGGCATACCGATAACGATGAGATGGTGTACGTGCTGGCCGGCGAACTGACGGTGTGCACCAATGATGGCGAATCGATACTGACGGCGGGCATGTGCATCGGCTTCAAGGCCGGCACACGCAATGCGCACAACCTGCTCAACCGCAGCGCGGCGCCGGCCAGCTTCATCGTGGCCGGATCGCGCGTGTCGGGCGACACCGCGTTTTATCCGGACGACGACCTGGCCTGGTTCGCCACCGAGGCCGGCTGGATTCCTACCCACAAAGATGGACGCGCCTACCCGATGCCGGGCGACGCGCCAGCCGGCTAGTTATTGCGCGAACTCGAAATCAGGATGCCGGCGCCGGCGGCGATCACGATCACGCTGGCCCATAGGGGAATGTTGACGTTTTCACGCTCGGACGAGGTGATCGCGATCGGTCCGATCTGGGCTTGATGGGTTTGTTTTGTGAAGCTGAAGCCGCCGAAGGCCAAGCCTAGTACGCCGGCGACAATCAACAGCGCGCCGATCAGTTTAGTTGCATTCATTTTGCTTATCCTCGGTGTGTGCGGCGTGCCCGGCAAAGTGCCTGCGACGCCGGGACCCGACGTATTCGATGAGTCCGATCAAATTGTGCGCGCAGGCAAGACGTGGGTCGGTGCGCCAGCACGCTTAGCCGTGCACGCCGGGCACCTGCCCTAGAGCGCAGGTTTGATGACCATCAGCGCATAGATCAGCATCATCGCCACGAAGGCCGGATAGCCCAGCCACTCCCAGTAGCGCGCGTAGCGCCAGTACAGCAGCGGCAGCTGGCGCTGCTGCGCCAGCGCCAGATCGGCCAGCGCGGCCATACGGATCTGCAGCCACAGCACGGGCAGCCAGCAGCAGCCGGCGAGCGCATACAGCGCGTAGCTCCACAGCAGCCAGGGCTGGCTCAGCGGCCAGCCGCCCAACCAGACCATCGCCAGGCCACTGGCCGGCTGCAGTATCACCGTCGGCGTGGTGAACCACCAGTCGGCCCGCACCACCAGCCGCAGCACGGGCGCAATCGCCGCCACGTCGCGACGGCGATTGACGAAGTACAGGTAGAATGCGCTGCCAAATCCGGTGCCGACCAGGACCACGCTGGACAGGATATGCAACAGCTTTAGCAGCAGGTAGGTAGTCATGACACAGGTTGCGCCGGCGCGACGTCCCGATCAAGCGACCACAGGATCAGCAAGATCGGCAGGTTCTTCACTATCGGGCCGAACGGGTGCAGCCAGAACTCGGGCAAGCACAGCGTGATGATCAAGGTATACCCGACGATCAATGCCGCTTGCGCGCGCCACAGCCAACGCCTGTGCACGCACAAGGTCAGCAGGCCAAGCAGCACATCGAGCAGTGCACTGGCGGTCAGCAGCCATTGCGCCACGCGCTCGTGCAAGCCCACCCGCGCTAGCAGGGCCAGGCTGTCCGTCTTCGGGTAGAGGCACAGCACGACCACGCCGGTGACCAGCCAGACGCTCGCCAGTACGCAGCGCGTGAGACGTCGCTCGAGCGTTGTCATGCGCACTCCCAGATTGGCGCGCATTCAGGTGCCGACCGCTTCGTCGACGACATCGGTCTGCATGCCCCACTTGGCAAACTCGGGCGCGAATTCGTCCAGCGTCAGGCAACCGGCCGCGTCCGAGGCACCGATATCGTTGATCTGACCGCGCGCCAGCTTGCGCGCCAGCAGCAGCGCCGCCATCGCCGGGATCTCCGGACCATGATCATGGTCGGCGGCGATATGCCAGGCGCGCATCACCGGCTTGCCATGCGCGTCCAGACCACTGACGCGCAGCACCATGCCACCGAGGCTGCTGCCCATCCAGTCGAATCTGGCGGCAACGCGATTGAGCAGGTCGGCCAGGCGCTGCGGGCGCACCAGCCAGCCGGCGCGGCGCAAGGTGGCCAGCAGCGCAAACACGCGCTGGCTCAAGCCAATTTCCAGCGCCGCGCGAAACATCACCGAGCGCACGCCCGGATAACGGGCCGGGAACAGCTCCAGATCCGGGATGTCGCACAGCGCACCCAGGCGCGGGCGCAAGCGCGCAAAGCGCACCATGCTCGGCGCGGCCCAGCCGTACTGTGTGCTCCACGCGCCGTCGCGCCACACCTGGATCGGCGCGCCGCAATAATCGAGCACCGCCGCCATCGTTGCCACGCCGCGCGGCGCCGTTTGCGCCGGCGCGATGCAGCAGTCGATGCTGTCGATGCGCCGCCAACCGGCCGTCAGCGACGCGATCACGGCCGACGACAGCGCCGGCACGGTGCTCGCGCCGCTGATGGCCAGCCGCCCGGCCGCGCGGAATGCGGCATCGGTCTGCGCGGCGAAATCGCAGACGAAGCGGCGTGCGTCGGCCAGGTCGATGTAGTGGGCGCCCGCCTGCGCGGCGGCCAGCGCGACATCGTAACGCTGGTTCTGAAACGGCCCGGCCGTGTGCAGCACCAGTTCGGCACCGGCCGCCTGCAAGGCCTGCGCCAGATCGGGCCGCGTGATGTCGAGCGCCAACGCACGCGCGCCAGCGCCCAGTTCCTGCGCGAAGGCGGCGGCGCGCTGCCCGTCGCGCCCGCACACGACCAGCTCGATGGCCGGATCGTGGGACAGCGCGCGGCACACGCGTGCGCCGAAATTGCCATAGCCGCCGAGGATCAGTATTTTCAAAAAAAGCCCCTAAAATGGTGTCGGCGTGCACGGATAGCCATCGCACGCGCGCTGCTCGGAGCCGTCTTTGCACCCCGCTCGTCAGAGCGGCATCATTGTATGCGTACCGGCAGCGTACCTGTGAGCCTATGTATTTAAAAATATGATCGGCACATGTCAGCGGCGAGGACGCGGCTGCAACCTCCTGGCGCAGCGCCGGCCAGGAACCGGCGGATTCACGGACGCAAAAAAAATGGCCTCGGATATCCGGGGCCATTTTTTCACATCAGTGCGACGCCGCTGGCGGCGTCACACGCTTAGCCCGGTTTCGGGCCCTTGCGATGCGGCGTCTTCGGCTTGTCGCCGCCAAAACCGGACGATGGACGCGCGGACGGCTTGGCGCCTTCGCTCTTCTCGGCGAAGCGGCGGTCGCCCCCGGCGCTGCGCGGCGCGAACGATGGCTTGCCGAAGCTGGCCTTCGAGGTGCCCGGCACGGGACCGCTGCCGCTCTGGCTGATACGCAGTTGCTGGCCGGCGACCCACACCGTTTTCAGGTGTTCCATCAGCTCTTTCGGCATGCCGTCGGGCAGGTCGAGCGTGCTGTGGTCTTCGAAGATTTCGATGCGGCCGATGTGGCGCGCTTCGAGTCCCGCTTCGTTGGCGATCGCACCGACGATGTTGGCCGGCTTCACGCCATGCGCGCTGCCCACTTCGATGCGGAACGACTGCATCAGCACGTCATTTTTGCGATCGCCGCGCTCCTTCTTGCCTGGCGCCGGACGATCAAAACTGTCCGCGTGCTCCTTGCGCTCGAAACGGTCGGCGGCGGCCACGACGTCGGCCATCGCACGCGGCGCGGCAGGTGCTGCGGGAGCGGCCGCCGGACGCGCTGGCGCTGCTGGTGCCGGGCGCTTGGCGGCGCTTGGCGCGGCTGGCGCGCCGCCGTCACGGGTGATCTTCAGTTGCTGACCGGCGACCCAAACCGATTTCAGATGATCGAGCAAGTCGCCCGACATATCGTCAGGCATGTCGAGCACGCTGTAGTCGTCGTAGATTTCGATGCGGCCGATGTTTTTCGAATCCATGCCCGCTTCGTTGGCGATCGCGCCGACGATGTTGCCCGGCTTGACGCCGTGCGCGTGGCCGACTTCAATACGGTAGGTGGCCATGCCGGCATCAGCCGGGCGCGCCACGCGCTCGCGTTTCGGGAAGCTCGGCGCGTCGCCGCGCTCGGGACGCTCGAACTTGGCCGGGCGCGCCGGCTTGTTGTCCGACCACGAGGTGTCGCGCGCCGGACGGTTGTCGGCCCACGCGGTGTCACGCGCCGGTTCGCGCTGGTTTTTATCCAACAGCAGCGGCACGTCGCCGCGCATCATCTTGGCCAGGGCCGCGGCGATTTCGACGGCCGGGATGTTTTTCTCGGCTTCGAAATCCTCGATCAGCTTCTGGTACATCTCCAGCCCGCCGGCCGCCAGCGTTTCGCTGATCTGGTCGTTGAACTTGGCGATGCGCACGTCGTTGACCGCTTGTACCGATGGCAGCGTGAGCGGCTCAACCGGCTGGCGGGTGGCCCGTTCGATCGCTTTCAACAGCGGTTTTTCGCGCGGGGTGATGAACAAAATCGCCTCGCCGCTGCGGCCCGCACGGCCGGTGCGGCCGATGCGGTGGGTATAGCTTTCCGGATCGTGCGGCACGTCGTAGTTGATCACGTGGCTGATGCGCTCGACGTCCAGGCCGCGCGCGGCCACGTCGGTGGCCACCAGGATGTCGATCTGGCCGACCTTCAGCTGGTTGATGGTGCGCTCGCGCTGGGCTTGCGCCAGGTCGCCGTTGATGGCGGCGGCGGAGAAACCGCGCGCCTGCAATTTGCTGGCCAGTTCCTCGGTGCCCAGCTTGGTGCGGGCGAAGATGATCATGCCGTCAAACGGTTCGGCTTCCAGGATGCGGGTCAGCGCGTCAAGCTTGTGCATGCCCGACACCAGCCAGTAACGCTGGCGGATATTGTCGGCCGTGCCGGTCTTGGCGGCCACCGTCACTTCCTGCGCATCGCGCAGGTAAGTTTTCGCGATGCGCTTGATCACCGACGGCATGGTGGCCGAGAACAGCGCGGTCTGGCGAGTGGCCGGGGTTTTTTTGAGGATCATCTCGACGTCGTCGATGAAACCCATGCGCAGCATTTCGTCGGCTTCGTCGAGCACCAGCGTTTTCAGCTGGGACAGGTCGAGCGAGCCTTTTTCGAGGTGGTCGATGACCCGGCCCGGCGTGCCGACGACGACGTGCACCCCGCGGCGCAGCGCCGACAGTTGCGGGCCGTAGCTTTGGCCGCCGTAGATCGGCAGCACGTGAAAACCGGGAATGTGGGTGGCGTAGGTCTGGAACGCCTCGGCCACCTGGATCGCCAGTTCGCGGGTCGGCGCCAGCACCAGCGCCTGCGGCGCCGTCTGCTTGATGTCGATGCGCGACAGAATGGGCAGCGCGAACGCGGCGGTCTTGCCGGTGCCGGTCTGGGCTTGGCCGAGCACGTCGTGGTTGGCCAGCAAAATCGGGATGGTGGCTGCCTGGATCGGCGACGGCGCTTCGTAGCCGACCTCCTTGAGCACCTTGAGCAGCGGGGCTGAGAGGTTTAGATCGGAAAACAAAGGGACGGGGGATTCAGAAGACATGGTATCGCTCACAGGTTTGCTTGTCTCGCACTATGCGACAAGCGTAAGCTCTAGTTTACCCTGTTGCCGTCGCGGGCGGGCCGCTATTCGCTGCCCGTGCGACAATTCCCCGCCGTTTTGTCAGGCCAAATTCTCCAGCCGCAGCATGGTAACGGGCCCTGTCACTGTGGCCAGCGCCTCGATGCGCGCGATTGCGCCCATCATGTGTTTTTCCTGCGTCTGTTGCGTGAGGATCACGATCCCGTTCTGATTGACGCCGCTGGCCGGGTCTTTTTGCATCATCGCGTCGATCGAAATGGTCGCGTCGGCCAGAATCCGGCTGATCGAGGCCAGCACGCCCGGCGTGTCGTCAACCTGCATGCGCAGGTAGTAACTGGTGGTGACCTCGCCCATCGGCAGGATCGCCGCCTCCGGCTCATCGCTCGGATGGAAGGCCAGATAGGGCACCCGATAGGCCGGATCGGCGTTGACCAGACGCGTCACGTCGATCAGGTCGGCGATCACGGCCGAGGCAGTCTGCTCGGAGCCGGCGCCGGCGCCGTAGTACATGGTCACGCCGGCCGCATCGCTCTTGACCATGATGCCGTTCATCGACCCCTCGACGTTGGCGATCAGGCGCTTAGCCGGCACCAGCGTCGGATGCACGCGCATCTCGATGCCGTGCGCAGTGCGCCGCGCGATGCCCAGCAGTTTGATGCGGTAGCCCAGGCTTTCGGCGTAGCCGATGTCGATCGCGGCCAGTTTGGTGATGCCTTCCATGTAGACCTTGTCGAACTGGACCGAGGTGCCGAAGGCCAGCGCCGACATGATGGCCAGCTTGTGGCCGGCGTCGACGCCCTCGATGTCGAGCGTCGGATCGGCCTCGACGTAGCCCAGTCGCTGCGCTTCCTTGAACACGGCCTCAAAGCTCAAGCCCTTGTCGCGCATTTCGGAAAGAATGTAATTGGTGGTGCCGTTGATGATCCCGGCCACCCATTCGATGCGGTTGCCGGCCAGCCCTTCGCGCAGCGCCTTGATGATCGGGATGCTGACGGCGACGGCGCCTTCAAACGCGACGGCCACGCCCTTGGCCTGGGCGGCGGCGAAAATCTCCGTGCCGTGCAGCGCCAGCAGCGCCTTGTTGGCCGTGACGACGTGCTTGCCGTTGGCGATCGCGCGCAGCACCAGATCCTTGGCCACGCCGGTGCCGCCGATGACCTCGACGACGATGTCGATCTCGGGCGCATCGACGACCAGGGTGCTGTCGGTGACGATGACGACGTCGTCGCCGACGATGGCGCGCGCACGCGCCACGTCGCGCACGGCGATCATCGCGATCTCGATCGGGCGCCCCGCCCTGCCGCAGATGTCCTTGCAATTGCGTTTGAGGACGTGGAAGGTGCCGGATCCGACCGTGCCCAGGCCAAGCAGGCCAACTTTGATGGGTTTCATGTATTCAGTTCAGTTTGGTTCGTTGTATGATCGAAATTTGTATAACAGACAGGATTATCCATGGAAATCACCGAAGCCGTGCCAACCGATGAGGCCGCGTCCGATCCACTGAACATGAAGGTCGCCGTGACGGTGGCCATCCTGGCCACCTTCATGGGCATCTGCAAGGTCAAGGATGACAACATCTGCCAGGGTATGCAACAGGCCCAGGCCAACAAACTGGACCACTGGGCCTTCTACCAGGCGCGCAATATCCGCGAAGAAGTGGCCCGCTCGACCATCGTGCAGATGCGCCTGGCCGCGGCGACTCACCCGGCCGCCGAACAGGCCGCCTACCAGGAAGCGATCAAGACCTACGTGCAACTGGCCGACGACCAGAAGCGCAAGAAGGAAGAGGAAAAGACCCAGGCCGAGCAAGCCCAGAAGGACTACGATGCAGCCAATTTCCGCGACGACCAGTTCGACCTGTCGGACGCGCTGCTGGCCATTTCGATCTCGCTGCTGGCGGTGACGTCGCTGACGCGCCAGCGCTGGCTGTTCGTGGCCGCGCTGGTGCCGATCACCTTCGGCGTGCTGATGGGACTGGCCGGTCTGATCGGCTGGGGCATCCACCCGACCGCGCTGATCGCCCTGCTGTCCTGATCGCCCTGCTGTCCTGGTTGCACGCGGCGCGCCAGCCGATTCGGCCGCAACGCTGGCATGAATGAAAAAGGCCCCGTCGTTCGCACGACGGGGCCTTTTTAACGTGTCCTACTGAAGCAACTTAGAACTTGTAGTTGGCACCCAGCAGCACGGTACGGCCGTATTTCGCGTATTCCATCTGGTGATCTTTACGATCAGCATAGGTTTCGTAAGCGGAATTGTTCAGGTTGTTGACTTGCAACATGATGCCCAGGCCCTTGTAAGCGCCTTCCTTGAACGTGTAGCCGATCTGGAAGTCGACCACGTCTTCGCCGACAACGTAACGCAGTTGACGATCACCTTTGTAGTCGCTGATCTGGCCGACGAAATCGGAACGGTCACGCACGCTGATACGCGTTTCGAAGCCGCTCTTCTCGTAGTACAGGGTCAGGTTCGACACGTTTTTCGACAGGCCTGGCAGTTGAATCTTGCCGATCACGCTGTTGACTTCGCCGATGTCGATCGAGCTATCAGCGTAGGTCGTGCTGGCCAGAATACCGAAGCCGCTCAGTGCCGGTGTCAGCATTTCCAGTGGCAACGACGCCGACAGTTCCAGACCTTTCAGATTGCCGCCGGTGCCGTTGTGTGGCGCCGTGTACTGACCAAAATTGCTGATCGCGTTCGAACCTGCGGTGAACTGCGAGAAGTCACGCGTTTCCGACATCGAGTAGATGTAGTTGTCGAGCTTCTTGTAGAACATCGCGGCAGCGATGTAAGCCTTGGTGCCGAAATACTTCTCGTACGACACGTCGAACGCCTTGGCGCGCCATGGATCGAGTTGCGCATTGCCACCGCTACCGCCTGGCAGACGCGAGGTTTTGTCGATCGAGAAGTCGAAACCGGCATTGAGTTGGTCGATACGTGGACGGGCCACTTGCTTGGCCAGGCCGACGCGCACGGTTTGCTCGCCACCCAGACCGAACGCCAGATTCATGCTCGGCAGCAGGTCGGTGTAGACCTTGCCGTCGGTGATAGGCTGCACATTGCCGGCCGCGTCAGCGTAGATCGAGGTCGACGATTGATCGGTGTGCACCGCTTGCAAGCCGATATTGCCGCGCAGCGAAACGGAACCGAGTTCGGCGTCCAGATCAGCTTTGACAAACGCCGTCGTGATCTTTTCGGTCACGTCCCAGGTGCGCGAAATCGCCTCGCCGCTGTGGTTTTCGGTGAAGCCGATCGGGTGGAAGTACTTGGCGATGACGCCAGGAACATCCCACGAAGGGATCATGCCACCGCCGGAGAAGCCCAGATTGACCGGTGCGTACAGCAGGTCGCTCGAAATCGTCGGCGAGCCGTCGGCAAACATATTGCCCGAAGGCTGGCGCTTGGACTTGGTGCGGTTGCTGAAGTTCACGCCCACGTCGATGCCGTGCAGCATGCTTTCCATCGCGCCTGGCGCAGGCAGCGTGGCCACCAGCTTGAATGCTTTCAGCGTATCTTCAATGTGCGGGGCGAAGAAGCTGCCATAGCCGTAGATCGAGTTACCGGTGTAGAGCTTGCTGGCGTCGCTGTAGTCGAGTTTGCCGGCCAAGGTGGCGAAGTTGCCTGGCGTCCAGCCAACCGTCAGCGCAGGGTCATTCAGCAGACCGCCGGTCGGCGATTGCAATTGCAGATTGTTTTCCAAATACAGCTCGTCGCGCTTGGCGTGCGAGTAGTTGGCGTCGGCGACCAGGGTCACGTCGTTGAGCTTGAAGGTGTTGTTCCAGCCGATGGTGTTGATCGAATCCTTGCGATCGTTGTGCTGACCGCGCACCAGCGGTGGCGCGCCTTCGGCCACGCCGCCCAGCAGGGTGCCGTTGACGATGTTGGTGCTGACATACTTGAAGCCGATCGGGTTGTTGCTACCGTTGTAGCCACCCAGGTTGACTTCGAACTGGTTGTTGGTGTCTTCTTGCTTGAAGGTCGAGGCAAACACGTCGACCGTGCTGCGCCATTCTTTCGACGGACGGTACTCGAGCACACCGATGAAGCCGGTGCGCTTCAACGTGCCGCTCTTGGCCAGCGACTTCACGCCGTCCGGTTTGACGGTGCCGGCCGGCAGGCCAGCGAGCGAGTTTTTGTTGTACGGATCGTAGGCGCCGGTCTCGTTGTCGAGCACAGGCGACTCCAGGTCGGCGATACCGAGCGCGATACCGACGGTGCGGTCAGCGAACTGGTCGATGTAGCTGACGCTGATGCGGTGGCCGGTGTCTTTGGCGTTGGCGATCGGGCCCAGCGAGTTTTTCTCGCCGCGCGCATTGAGCGACACGGTGCGGCCAGGGAAGGACAGCGGACGCACGGTTTGCATGTCGATGGTGCCGGACAGACCTTGACCGACCAGACCTGCGTCCGGGGTTTTGTAGATCGTCACGCCGCTGAGCAGCTCAGACGGATACTGGTCGAACTCGACGCTGCGGCTGTCGCTGGTGGACACTTGCTCGCGACCGTTCAGGGTGGTGGTGGCGAAGTCTGGCGACATGCCGCGCACGCTGATCGTTTGGGCACGGCCGGCGACGCGCTGGGCGGCCAGACCTGGCAGACGGGCGATCGACTCGGCGATACTGGTGTCTGGCAGTTTGCCGATATCTTCGGCCGAAATCGATTCCACGATCGAGGTCGAATTTTTCTTGACCGAGATCGCGTCTTCGATACCGCGGCGGATACCCGTCACTTTGACGGACTGAACGACAGGCTCGGCGTCGGCGGCCTTGGCCTTCTTGACGGCGGCGTCGTTGGCAGGCGCGGCAGCAGCGGCTGGCGCTTCTTGTTTGGTTGGTTCAGCTTGTTGCGCAAATGCCGAGGCGGCCATGGCCGACAGCAGCACGGCGCATGCAGCGGCGACCGGGCTCATTTTAAATGCCAGGCGGCGCGATGGCTGCCCTTGTTGGTGTGTGGAAGTCTTCATGTGTCCCCTCATCTCAAAACCAGAAAAAATTGCCCGTACCGACAGTTCGGCTTTCCGAAGCCGATAAACCACATCACGGGACCCCAAATAAAACGTTCTTAGACGCTCTGAACTGATTCTGTACTAAAACTAGATGCACTGTCAACGCGCGTCGTACTCCTGTACCAAAAACCGTCTTTTTCTCGCCTATTTTTCGCTTTTTGCCAATTTCAAGTTGTATTTCAGCTACAAAAGCGTTGTTGCGACCTTGTAGTGCGACTACATTTTTAGCTTTTCTCACCAAAACGGCCGAAATTTGCACTCAGCTGGTGCGTAATTCCGTATGGAAATATATACCTTGCAGTCACGCCCACTGCTTGCTACGGCGATTTTGCCTGCGCCGCGCATCCGCGAACGGCGCGGCGCATGAGGAAGAGCATCGTTTGTATCCAAACTAGATTCGATGACGGCCCATCAAACAAGCCGCCACCTCCAGGCTTGCCGCATATTTGTGATTACCGTATCCTTGAATACTAAAAAATACAGAATAATCGGTCCCGGCATTGGCGTTCAGGCACACTGCGATGTAGCAGAACTACCTCTGACATACCAATTCAGACAAGAAAAATGTGCGTGTTGTATGACTACGGCCCGCGCCTTACACACAGGACACACTGAAATGAGACAACTTTGCGCCACACTGGTGTTGGCCTTGACGCTGCCGCTGGCTTCGGCTGCCGATAAAAAACCCGGCGTCGATGCATTTTTCGATGCCATGGCGATCGACGTGGCCCCCGGCGAACAGGCACGCTTCGTGGTGGGCGACAACCTGGCCGGCTACTTCGAGGGATATACCCAGAGCTACGCCAAGGGCGCCGGCTACCAGCTCAGCACGACGGCACTGTTCCAGGACTACGCCAGCTACCGCAACGGCCTGCGCAACGAGCGCAGTGACGCGGCCGAACAAGTGCTGCCCTACGGCCACCGGGCGCGCTTTCGCGACGGTGGCGACGAGGAAATGGCCTTGCTGTCGAAGCAGCGCGCGCTCGCCCTGCGCGTGAGCGCACCGAGCGCCAGCACGCTGGCCATCGACAGCCTGCTCGCGCTGCCGCTGGAGCGCTTCACCATCAGCCGGGTCGGCGAACTGGTGTTGCTCACGCCGCGCGATGGCGCCGCGCCCTTCATGGTGCTGGCGGCCGACCAGCCGGTCACGCTCACGCAAGCAGCGCCAACGGCACGGCCGGCGCTAATGCTCACCAGCGTCCAGCCGGCCACCGAACTGACCGTGGTCGTCGCATTTGGCGACAGCGCCGACCAGGCCTGTGCGGGCGCGCGCGCGCTGGCGCACACGCGCCCGATCGCCGCCGAACGCGCCGTCCTGTACGCAGCGCTCACCAACAGCTACCTGGCCACCGACGACGCGGCCTATAACAAGGCGCTGAACTGGGCCAAGGCGTCAAGCCGCATGTTCGTTGTCGAGGAGTTCGGCACCGGCATCTGGGCCGGCCTGCCGTGGTTTCGCGACAACTGGGGACGCGACACCTTCATTGCGCTGCCCGGCACGCTGCTGGTGTCGGGCCAGTTCGCGCAGGCGCGCGCGGTGCTGGCCAATTTTGCACGCTACCAGAACCTGCGCGAACCGCGCGAGGCGCAGTACGGGCGCATCCCGAACCGGGTCTCGCGCGGCGATATCATCTACAACAGCGTCGACGGCACGCCGTGGATGCTGCGCGAAGGTCTGGAATACATCCGCTACACGGGCGACAAGGCGTTTGCGGCAGAACTGTACCGGCTCGCACTGCCCTACTTCGACGGCGCGATCGCCAACGACGTCGATGCCGACGGCCTGCTGCGCCACGACGACGCTGACACCTGGATGGACGCGCGCATCGACAACCGCCAGCCGTGGTCGGCGCGCGGGCCGCGCGCCGTCGAGATCCAGGCGCTGTGGTATAGCGCCTTGCAAACGGGCGCCTATCTGGCCAGCGAGGCGGGCGACCAGGCCAGGGCGCAGCAATGGCGCGCGCTGGCGCGCACCGCGCAGGCCAGTTTTCTGCGTCTGTTCTGGGACGGCACCAGCATGGCCGACCGGCTGCGCGCCGACGCCAGCCGCGACACCAAGGTGCGCCCCAACCAGCTGATGCTGATCACCATCCCGACGGACGAGTTCGTGCCCCGTGCGGTGCAGGCCAAGGTGCTCAAGAACGCCGTCTCGGAGCTGCTCTACCCCTACGGCATCGCGTCGCTGAGCCAGAACGATCCCTATTTTCATCCGCGCCACGAGAATCCCGCGCACTATCACAAGGACGCGGCCTACCACCAGGGCACGATCTGGGGCTGGAACGCCGGCTTTACGGTGGGCGCGCTCAACGAGTTCGGCTATCAGGATCTGGCCTGGCAACTGAGCCAGAACCTGGGCCAGCAGATACTGCACCTGGGCACGCTGGGCACGATGAGCGAGCTGCTCGATGCGCTGCCGGACCAGCATGGTGCACTCAGGCCCTCGGGCACGTTTGCCCAATCGTGGAGCGTGGCCGAATACGCGCGCAACGCCTACCAGGACTACGTGGGCTTTCACCCCGACCTGCTGGCCAACACGCTCGCTTTGCGTCCCGCCATCCCCGGCGCATGGCGCACCTTTCACGCCGAGCTGCCATTCGGGCAGGGCGAACAGCTGGTGCTCGACTTCGCGCGCACCCGCACGGGCCAGCGCTGGCTGCTTCATCTGAACGGCAACAGCGCGCGCACGCTTGAATTCACCGCGATGAATGCCGACAAGAGCCGCGCGCAACTGCACGTCGAGCTGATGCCGGGCAAGCCGGTCGTGCTCGATCTGGCCAACGGGCGCGCCACGCTCAATGGCAAGGCGCTGGCGTTGACGCCGGTGCAGGCGTCGTTCGCCGCCAGCATCGGCGAGCTGCATTTTCAGACGCCGGGCAACGGCCCTTTCCCTGTGCTGCAGGGTCGCGACGTACTGAAAGACATCATCTTGCGCAACGAATACCGCTAATTGCTCACCGACCGGATCCCATGAAAAACCTCACCATACCTCTGACATGTTTGCTGCTCGGCGCGGCGCTGCAATCTGGCGGCGCAGAAGCGGCCGACGCCGCGCCGGCACCGGCACCGCAGGCGCTGTACATCCGCGGCGCCTTCAACGGCTGGGGCACCGACAATGCGCTGCGCTATCTGGGCAAGGGTATCTACCAGACCGACATCGTGATCAGCCCGGGCAACCACGCGTTCAAGGTGGGCGACAAGGACTGGCACGCGGAGTGGGTGCTCAACCCGAACGCGAGCATGACGCTGGCGCTGGCCACCGACTACCCGATGGACACCCATCCCGGCCCCGAGGACTACCTGTTCGTCAAAAAAACCGCCGCCTACACGTTTCGGCTGGACCTCTCCAACGCCGCCGTGCCGGTGCTGCGCGTGACGCGCGTGGACGCCGCCGCACTCGCGCCGCACGATCCACACGCCGGCCACGCGGCGCGCGCCGCGCTGACGTTTGCCACCTTCGACGGCCAGCGCGAGACGGCGCGCTTTTCCAGCCCCGACGCGGGCGCTGCGCTGCGCAGTTACGCGCAGTCGACGACCCAGCAGCTGCGCGACCCCGGTGCGCAATACGTCACCTATCAGGAAAGCGCCCAGCGGCCGCGCGTACGCAGCGGCAACCTCGCCTTCGACGCGCTGTTCGCGCTGGCCGGCGCCGAAATGGCGCAGGATTCGGTGCGCGAGATCCGCGACGGTAATTACAACGGCGGCGATCCGATCGCCTGCGACTGCTTCGAAACGGGCGAAAAATGGCATTACGTGTGGACCCGCGACCTGTCCTACGCGGCCACGCTGGGGCTGGCCATGCTGGACCCGCAGCGCACCGTCAATTCGCTCAATTTCAAGCTGTCCGGTTACCGCGCCGGCGTGCCCAGGCCGGCCAACGTGGCCGGCAGCGCGGACGGTTTGCAGATCATCCAGGACACCGGCAGCGGCGGCAGCTGGCCCGTCAGCACCGACCGGGTCAGCTGGGCGTTCGGCGCCGAGGAGGTGCTCAAGACGCTCGCGCCAGCGCAGCGCGCCGTGTTCGCCAAGCGCGCGCTGGCGGCGCTGAGCAACACCATCGAGAACGACCGGCTGGCCGCGTACGATGTCGCCTCGGGTCTGTACAGCGGCGAGCAATCGTTTCTCGACTGGCGCGACCAGAGCTATGCGGCGTGGATCGTCAACGACATCGCCAGCCTGGCCAGTTCGCGCGCGCTGTCGACCAACGTGGGCCACTACAAGGCCTTGACGCTGGCCGCCACGCTGGCGCGCGAGCAGCGCGATGCGGCGCGCGCCACCAAATACGACGGCTGGGCGCAAGCCTTGAAAGAGGCGATCAACACGCGCCTGTGGCTGCCCGACGCCGGCATGTACAGCAGCTTGACAGCGGCCCATTTCGACGGCGCGCCGCTGCACAAGTTTGACTGGCTGGGCCAGTCGCTGGCGATCCTGACAGGGGTGGCCGATCCGGCGCGCGCGCGCCAGATCCTGGCCCATTATCCGCACGGCCCGATGGGCGCGCCGGTGATCTATCCGCAGCAGCCCGACATGCCGATCTATCACAACCGCGCGATCTGGCCGTTCGTCACCGCCTACGGTTTGAAGGCGGCCGCGCTGGCCGGCAACGTCAGCGTGGCCGACGCCGCCTATGACACGCTGCTGCGCGGCGCGGCGCTCAATTTGTCGAACATGGAAAACCTCGAATGGCTGTCCGGCCAGCCGCTGCTGCTCGACGAGGCGCATCCGGGCTTGATCGGGCCGGTGATCAATTCGCGCCGCCAGCTATGGTCGGTCGGCGCCTACCTGGGCATGGTGATCGGCGATGTGTTTGGCGTGGCCACCACCAAGGATGGCATCCGCTTGCGCCCTTTTGTCACCACCAAACTGCGTCGCGAGCAGTTCGGCCAGGCGCGCCAGATCACGCTGTCGGCGCTGCGCCTGCGCGACAAGCAGATCAGCGTCACCTTGCTGCTGCCGGCAGCGTCGGACGCGCCCGGCTATTACAGCGTGGCCGCGATCACCCAAAACGGCAAGCCAGTCGCAGCCGACATCGGCTGGAATGCACTGGCAGCGCACAGCCATATCGAGATCCGGCTGGGCGCAGTGCGCGCCGGCGAACAGGGCATCGTCCGCGTCAACGCCGAACCGGCCGCACAGAGCAGCGCCGTGTTCGGACCGCCTGAACCGGCATTGGTGCTAACGCGTGGCGATGCGCGCGCCGTGACGCTGACGTTTGGTGCCGGCGCCGCCAACACCGTCTACAACGTGTACCGCGACGGCCAGCTGGTGGCGACGCGTCTGGCGCCGGGCAGCTGGATCGAGCGGGCCCCTGCGCCGGGCACTTGCTATGCGCTCGAGGCGCAGTTCGCCGACTCGGGCAACCGCAGCCACCACAGCGCGCCGCAGTGCGTCGATGGCGCTGTCGAAATTGCCGCCAGCGACGCGCGCGTGCGCGCGAACATCGGCCTGAGCGCACCCAATGCGCGTTTCGCGGCGCCGCACATCGCCGCATGGGGCAAGCCGGGCGACAGCTTTAGCGTCAACGATATCGCGCTCGCCGAGGCGGGCAATTACCGCTTCCAGATCCACTATCACAATGCGGCCAACATGATCAACCTGGGCATCAGCGGCGGCGTCAAATGGTTGAGCGTCTCCGATGCGGGCGGGCACGTGGTGGCCCAGGGCGTCGTGCAGCTGCCGCATGCGCGGGTGGAGAAATCGAATACGCCGACGGTGTATTCGACCCCGCTAGCGGCCAGCCTGCCAGCGGGCGTGTACCGGCTGGCGCTGTCGGACTTTTACAACATGAGCTACCTGGCCAGCAACGCCGGCTTCAGCGCCGCCGGAGGCGCTGGCGGGCCGGCCAACCAGTTCGACATTTACGGCGTGCGCGTGCAGCGCGCGCAGCCCTAAGCGCTGGCGCCGGCCGATCCGTCCGGCCGCGCGCGTGTCAGAAGGTTTCCCACTCGTCGTCCGGTGCGACGCTGGCCAGCCGGGGCGCAGCCTTGGGGGCCGCTTTGTTCGCCGCCCGGATCGGTGCATGGCGCGGCGCTGGCGCACGGTGCGCCACGCGCGCGGCCGGCGCCTCCTGCACGAAGTCGGGATGAATCTTGAAGATACTGACCGACTGCGCCAGGCTGGACGCTTGCTGGCGCATGGTGTCTGCTGCCGCGGCGGCCTCCTCGACCAGCGCCGCATTTTTTTGCGTGACCGTATCCATCTGGGCGATCGAGTCGTTGATCTGGCCGATGCCGACATCCTGTTCGCCGCTGGCCACCGCGATGTCGCTGATGATCGCGCTGACCCGCTGCACGCTGGCCACCACCTCGTCCATCGTCACGCCGGCCTGGCCGACCAGCTTGCTGCCGGCCTCGACCTGCTCGACCGAAGCGCCGATCAAAGCCTTGATTTCCTTGGCCGCGCCGGCGCTGCGCTGGGCCAGGTTGCGCACCTCGGAGGCGACGACGGCAAAACCGCGCCCCTGCTCGCCGGCGCGCGCCGCTTCCACGGCAGCGTTGAGCGCCAGGATATTGGTCTGGAATGCGATGCCGTCGATGACGCCAATGATGTCGACGATTTTGCGCGACGAGTCGTTGATCGAGCCCATCGTGTGTATCACCTGGGCCACCGCTTCGCCACCGCGCACCGCCACCGTCGAGGCGACGCCGGCCAGCTTGCTCGCTTCATTGGCGTTGTCGCCGTTTTGCTTGACGGTCGCGGTGATCTGCTCCATCGCCGAGGCGGTCTCCTCGAGCGAACTGGCTTGCTGCTCGGTGCGGGCCGACAGTTCCTGGTTGCCGTCGGCGATTTCGCCGGACGCCAGCGCGATGGTGTCGGTGCCGGCGCGCACCTTGCCGACGATCTCGCCCAGGCTGTCGTGCATGGCCTTGAGCGCGTGCATCAGCACGCCGATCTCGTCGCTGCCATGCACGTCGATATGCGAACTGAGGTCGCCCGAAGCCACCGTCTGCGCGATCAGCACGGCCTCGTTGAGGGGACGCACGATCGAATTGGTGAGCCAGCACACGATCGCGATGCCCAGCACCAGCGTCACCAGCACGGTGCCGGCCATCTGCCAGGTGGTGCGCTGCTTGGCCGACACCATGGCGGCGC
This sequence comes from Burkholderiales bacterium, assembly GCA_038207625.1. Taxonomy (GTDB): domain Bacteria; phylum Pseudomonadota; class Gammaproteobacteria; order Burkholderiales; family Burkholderiaceae_D; genus JBBQZO01. The sequence continues at coordinate 49,103 of JBBQZO010000017.1, forward strand.
TCATCTCAACGCCCACCCGATGCGACTCGGTCTGGATGAAGGCCACGATCTCGTCGATCTTGGCGGTCGGTGGCCGGTCCATCCCCTTGACTGCCGCGTCAACCACGTGCGCGCTGTCGGCGTTGGCCTGGTCGAACTGGGCCAGCGCGTTCAGGTAGTTCACGCCCAGGTCGGCATGCAGCTTGAGCGCATCATCGACCAGCGGCGTGTGCAGCGCCAGTTTGGCCAGCAGAAGATTAACCTTTTGCAGTTCGGCGCGGGTGGTCGCACCGCTCTTGTCGAAGGCGGCGCGGTATTTGTCGAACTGCGCCTTGTCATTGCCACGTAACAGAATGTTCTTCCACTCCTGCACCTGGATCTTGAATTCGACCTGGGCGCTGCGCGCCGTATCGACGGCGTCGGCCAGCGTGGCCGCCTGCTGCATCGCTTGCGCGCTGCGCGCATCGGTCGCGTTGAGCGCATTCCAGCCACCGAAACCGACCACCAGCAGCGCGATGAAAAAGAACGCGCCCATCAAGCACAGGCGCATTCCGATTTTGAGATTGGCGAGTTTCATTTGACCGCTCCTTGAACAACATGAACCGCAGCGCGTGACGGACATCTCGGCAAGCCCGACGCCAGGAAAGCACAATCTGTTTGAAACGACAAGCATGTGCGTGCTGGCGGGCACACGGCTCACCGTATAGGATGCGCCATTGCAAGAAAAAAGCAATCGCTGATGCTCCCGTGCGCGCGCCAGCGTGGGCGGTACGCCCGCATATCAACACGCCGCCCGCTCCGCCAAGTCGATGCTGTACAGATTGCTCTGGCGCTGTTCGCCGGCCAGCACCGTCAGCATATCGAAGCGAAAACCGAGCTTGCCCAACAATTGGTTCGAGCTGACGTTGTCGGGCGAGGTGATGGCCATCAGGCGTCGCATGCCCAGCGTGTCGCGCGCGTGCGCCAGCACGGTGCGGGCCGCTTCGATCGCATAGCCCTGGCCCCGGTGTTCGGGCAGGAAGGCATAGCCGATGTCGACCTCGGCGAGCGCGTCGCGCTTGATCAGGCCGCACAATCCCAGCGGCAGCCGGTCGGCGGCGCGCTCGACCAGGTACAGCGAAAAGCCCAGCTTTGCGTACATCGCGACGGGGCCGTCGGCGATCGCCTTGCGCGCCTGCTCGAGCGTGTGCACACCCCGGTCGCCGATGTTGCGTATCCACGCCGGATCGTTTAGCAGCGCCAAATAAAACGGCGCGTCGCCCGGATCGACGCAGCGCAGGCGCAGGCGTTCGCTGTGCAGGATCGTCATCGCGCCGGCTCAGTCGGTCACGACCGGCCAGTTGGCGGCGTCGCTGAGCAATTGGTACATCACGTACACATCGACATAGCCGAGGCGGTGGTGGCGATACGCCTTGGGCAACGTGCCGACGATGGCGAAGCCGAGCTTTTTCCACAGCACGACGGCGGCCACGTTGGTGCTGACGACAAAGTTGAACTGCATCGCCAGGAAGCCGTCGGCGCGCGCCTGCGCCAGGCAGTGCTGACCGAGCATCTGGCCGATGCCGATTCCCTGCGCGTGCGGACTGACCATGAACGAGGCATTGGCCACATGGTTGCCCAGGTCGGCCTGATTGGCGCTGAGCTTGTACATGCCCAGCAGGCGCTCATTGGCGTGCACCGCCACGTAACAGGCGATGCCATCGCCGAACCAGTAGCGGTGACAGCTGGCCTTGTCGGTGTCGGGCGCAAAATTGTAAGTTTCACCATCGGCCACGAGGGTGTGGAAAATGTCCCACATGGCGTCGAAGTCGGCCTCGTTGGCTGGGCGGATCAGGATGTCTTTCACGGCGGCCTCGGCGTGCGTGGATGGGGGCGGATACGGCGTAGTACGCGTTAGTCTAGCACCGTAAAATGCGCGCGTCACGACTCATCGTTTGGCATGGCAGTGCGCACATGGCGGGGCGTGCCGGCCGCCCAGGACAGATTTGTAACGTCTGGTTTCGCTGCATATTACCTGCACAATTGAACAAGATACTCGTCTCCATGGCCTCGCTTGCAGGCCGCCACCAAGCTCTTCATGGACTCAACGATGACAATCTTACCCACGCAGCTTTCCCTCGTTTGTCTGGCCGGCTCGCTGCTCGTCGCGTGCGGCGGTTCCAGTTCCGGCGCGAGCGCGAACACCCCCGTGACATCGCCGACAACGCCGACAACGACAGCGACAACGACCACGACGCCGACAACGCCGACGCCACCGGTGGCCGGCACGCTCGCCATCGACCCGACCCATTTGCCGATCGGCGACGGCAAAGTGTCGACCAGCGCGCCGCAGGTCGGTTACGTGTTCGCCTGCACGCTGCCCAACAGCAGCAACCCGTCAGGCAAGGCGCCGTGGATCAGCGCCGACGGTTTGACCTGGGACGCGACCGTGAAGACGGCCGTGCGCGGATCGGTCAGCTGGCTGTCGCAGTTCAGCGCCAACCTGAGCAACGGCATCCTCAACCTGAGCGGCAACGGCCTGCCGGCGCATCCGACCGGCACCTTCCCCGTCAGCCCCGGCGACCCGGCCTACCAGTACGATCGCAATCCGAACACCATCAGCAGCGCGGCGATCGCGTGGGGCTTGCCGGGCGATCCGGTGGTGGCGGCCAGCCCCAGCTGCACGTCACTGGGCGCGATCGGCGTCATGCTCAGCGGCGCGCGCCTGTACAACGCGCTCGACGCCGATGGGCGCGACGCGGCCGCCCACGAAGTGCAGGACGTCTGCGGCGGCCACCCGCAAGGCATGGGCACCTATCACTATCACAATCTGTCGAGCTGCCTGGCCCAGTCCGACACCGCGGGCGCGCATTCGCCCCTGATCGGGTATATCGCCGATGGCTTCGGCATCTACGGCAACCTCGGCGAGCAGGGCAAAGCGCTCACCAATGCCGACCTCGACGAATGCCATGGCCATGCCCACCTGCTGACGGTGGGCGGCGTCGCCGCCGTGCGCTACCACTACCACATGAGCAAGGAGTATCCATACACGATCGGTTGCTACAAGGGCAAACCGGCCAGCATCGACTGACGGGGAGCGACAGCATGCGCGTCATGACCTTGCGTCGCTGCGTCAGCGCTCTGGCCGCGGGTGCCGTGGCCGGCGCGCTGCTGGTCCTGGCCGAGCACGGCAAATCCGATTCGGTGTTGGCGCACACCGAGTTGCCCTACTATGCCGACGCGACGCTGCGCCCGCACTGGGACTGGCTGTCGCGCCGCCACACGGTGGGAGAGTTTGCGCTGCGCGACCAGTTTGACCGTCACATCGATGAGCACCTGTTCGATGACGGCCCCACGGTGGTCGGTTTCTTTTTCACCGCCTGCGTGTCGGTGTGTCCCGTATCGACCGAGCTGCTGCTGGGCGCGCAACGCAAGACGCGCGCCCGTTTCCTGTCGATCTCGGTGTCCCCGCAGGCCGACGACGCGCCGGCCTTGCGCGCCTACGCCGCACGGCTGGGTTTGCCGGCGCCATGGCGTCTGGCGACCGGAGCGCCGAAGAACATTGTTCAGCTGGCCCGCGAGGGCTTCTTCAGCGACCTTGACAGCGCTGCCGGCGACGGCCTGCCGGTGCACCTGAACCGCGCCTTCCTGGTCGATCGCGCACATCATTTGCGTGGTGTGTACGATGCGTCGTCGGCGTCCGACGTCGTGCGCCTGCAACATGATCTCGGGCGCCTGTGACTGCGCCGCGCCAGCACGCAGTGCCGATACTCCCTTCGTTCATCGGGCGCAGTGCGGCACGCGCTCGCAGCGATCGATCCACGCGTGCTCGGCGACGGCGCGCGGCTGCCCATGTTCGACGAGCCTGATTGAGACTTGTCGCCGCGTCCTCGCCTAGCGGCCCAGCCGGAAACCGGTGCGTTCGGGACGTCCGGGCAGACTGAGCGACGCTTCGGCGCGCGCGCTCTGGCTGATTACCTCGCCGCGCCGGATCACCATGCGGCGCGCCGCGCGCAGGCGGATCGCCTCGACCGTGCTGGCGGCGTCGAGCAGCACCAGATCGGCGTAGCAGCCGACCGCCAGGCCGTAGCCGTCCAGCCCGAGGATGCGCGCCGGGGTGTCGGTGACGGCCATGAAACAGGCGTGCATCGCAGCCTGGCCCGTCATTTGGGCCACATGCAGGCCCATGTGCGCCACTTCGAGCATGTCGGCCGAGCCCAGGCTATACCACGGGTCCATCGCGCAATCGTGGCCGAAGGCGACGTCGATCCCGGCGGCCATCAGCTCGGGCACGCGCGTCATGCCGCGCCGCTTCGGATAACTGTCGTGGCGCCCCTGCAAAGTAATGTTGATCAGCGGGTTGGCGATCGCCGCCACGCCCGCCTCGTGCATCAGCGGCAGCAGCTTGCTGACGTAGTAGTTGTCCATCGAATGCATCGACGTCAGGTGCGAGCCGGCCACCCTGCCCTGCAGGCCAAGCCGGTGCGTCTCGCTGGCCAGCGTTTCGATGTGGCGCGACAGCGGGTCGTCCGTCTCGTCGCAATGCATGTCCACCCGCAGGCCCTTGCCGGCGGCGAACTCGCACAGCAGGCGCACCGATTGCGCGCCGTCGGCCATGGTGCGCTCGAAATGGGGAATCCCGCCCACCACGTCGACCCCCATGCCGATGGCGCGTTTCAAATTGTCGAACGCGCCCTGGCTGCGCAGCAGGCCGTCCTGCGGAAACGCGACCAGTTGCAGGTCCAGATACGGCGCGACCCGGCGGCGCACTTCCAGCAGCGCCTCGACCGCCAGCAGGCGCTCGTCGCAGATGTCGACGTGCGAGCGCACCGCCAGCAGACCGCGCGCGACGGCCCAGTCGCAATACTGCATGGCCCGTTCGATCAGCGCATCCTGGGTCAGCTGCGGCTTCAGTTCGCCCCACAGCGCGATCCCTTCGAGCAGCGTGCCGGACTGGTTCACGCGCGGCAGACCGACGCTGAGCGTGGCGTCCATGTGGAAGTGCGCATCGACAAACGGCGGCGTGACCAGATCGCCTTCGGCGTCGATTTCGCGTGCGCCCGTCAGCGCCAAGGCCGGGCCGAGCGCTTTGATGCGTCCGCCCTCGATGGCGATGTCGATGTGCCGGCGGCCATCGGGCAGCGTGGCGTTGCGTATGACCAGATCCATGTTGCACTCCTGTAAACACTGGGACAGGGCGATTGTAGGCAGATGGGGCCGATTCGCGCAATGGAAAAGCGTCGCCGGGATGCGCCTTCCGGAGCCGACAACTTTCCGACGACCCATCGACAATGCTGCACCGCAAGATTTTTCGCGCATTGCGGCGCCGCTGCGGGCGCGCGCACACGATGCCATCCGGCGCCGCGTCATCCTGTGAACACTGCAAGAAATCGCTTTCCAACCCTTGATTTCAAGGCTAAACTAGTCATATTGCATTGCATCATATATTGAGCAATTAAACTGCATTTGCTCTCAATCGCCATACCGATACGACGTCGGACCACCAGGAGAGGCCATGCCTACGATACCCGAACAGATTTCCGCAGCGACCAAGTCCCAGGTTGAAGTACACATCAACTTCTTCAGCAGTTTTGCCAGCAAGGCCGTTGAAAGCGCAGAAAAAATCATCGCCCTCAATCTGAGCGCGACCAAAGCGTCGGTGGAGAAATCGTCGTCCGCCGTGCACCAGTTGTTGACGCTGACCAGCCCGAGCGAGTTATTCGCGCTGGGCAGCCGCGTGCAACCGAACTTCGACCAGCTGTTGTCATACGGTCGCCAGTTGTTTGGCATCGCCTCGGGCGCGCAGGCCGAACTGATCAGCACGGCGGCAGCGACGCCGCACGTGCTCACGCCGACCAAAGCGGCCAGCCATGCGGCGCCGCCCGTCGCCGCGCGACAGGCCAGCAAGCCCGTTGCCGCACAGCCGGCCAAGCCGGTCGCCAAGGTAAGCGCTCCAGCGCCGAAGCCCCAGGTGAAGGCGACTGCACCAGCAGCGAAAGCAGGCGCGGCTGCGCCTGTTGCGCCATCCAAGCCAGCGTTAAAAGCGGCAGCACCAGTGGCGTCGACGCCAGCGGCGAAAGCGCCTGTCCCAGTGCCTCGGCCAGCGGTGAAGCCCGCCGCACCAGCCGCAGCGTCGAAGTCGGCTGCAAAGACGGCAGCGATGCCGGCCGTCAAGGCCGTCAAGGCTGGCGTGCCGGCCTCGCCAGCGCCTGCCGCAAAATCAGCAGTCAAGTCGACACCGGTTAGCGCGCTCAAAACCGTCGCAACGACCGCATTGGCGCCCACGGTAAAAGCGGCGTTGGTCAAGCCAGCGCTGGCGGTCAAGGCCGTCGTCAGCGAGACGACAAACCCTGCCACATCCAAGGCGAGCGCCACAAAACCAGCCAGCTTGCCCGCGGCGGCGCCGCCACCGGTCGTCGCAGTGAACAAACCAGCGCCTTTCCCGACGCCGTCAACGCGCGCCGAAACGGCGCCCCTCAAGGCCAGTGTCGCCGCCCCTGTCAAGCCGGCTGTGAGCGCGCCCCCATCAGCAGTCAAGGCCGCCAGTGCGCCGGTCGCGGCCCCAGTGCCGACGCAACTCGACATGCTGAGCGCGAAACCAGAACCGCGCAAATAAGGGCTGCTGCGCCGTCCGTCGGCGCACAGTCCGATGTCGCCGGGTTCGGGTTTGCCTGTTCGATACCCGGCGCGGCCAGCATGAAGCACGGCGCGCCGCTACGCCGTGTTCACCATGCGGCTCGGCTGTGTCGCTTGACTTCAGATCGCTCGTCCCACAGCGCATTTCCATGCACGTGCCGAAGTTGACCGACACTCCCACGCGCAACAATACCGCTTGCGGGACAGATCCTACATTTACACAGGAACATGACCACTTCCGCCGCCTGCTGTCGCGTACTACGATGGGACAGCCGGTAAGCCAAATGCCGGCTGAGCGCCGCGACCAGCACGCTCTAAGCGGGTTGGCACCACCTTGTGCGCGGCATGTCTTTTGCAGTGATGACATCAGGAGGTCGATCATGACTACCCCCAATCCGAACGACAAATACACCACCCAACAGGGCGCCAGCCAGCAAAGCGACAGCACCAAGCGCCCGGCCAGCGCCGGCCAGACCGAGCAGCAGCGCGAAGGCAAACCTGGTGAAAGGATGAAACCACCTCAAACCGGCGCACAGGACCCGGGCCAGACCGGCAACTTCACCCAGAAGGCCCCCCCAGGCAGCAGCCAGAGCGGCAGTGCAGGCTCGGGCAGCGGTGGCCAAACGGGCGGCCAGAGCCAGCCGCGCGATCCGATGCGCCAGCCATCCGGCAGCACGGGATCGCAACAAGCGAGCAGCACGCGCAAGCCCGGCTCGGGTAGCTGAACGGCCACAGCGCGGCCGTGTCCGGCCAGAAGGCACGGGCGCGGCCATTTGCACGGCAAGCAGCGACAGCACGCCGTGCGGCCGCTCCCCAGCACAAGCGCGACAATCGGTGTAAATTAGCGGGCTTCGGCCCGCTTGTCGTTTGTCAGCATCGCGGGAGCATCAATTGCGGCGCGCCCAGGCGCGCCGTCCACGCAAGGATCGCAATGAGTTTATCGCGCCTGATCGGCCACTTCGTGCGCCGGCATTGGCCCGCCTATGTGGCTTCGGCCATGATGTTGTTCGCCATCGCGGCACTGACGGTATGGATACCGCGCAAGGTCGGCGCACTGATCGACGGCCTGGCCACGCACAGCCTGGGCCAGCACGCGCTGCTGCTCGAACTGGCCCAGTTGGGCGCGATCGGGCTGGCCATCTATCTGTTGCGGGTGGGCTGGCGTTTGCGCCTGTTCGCCGCCGCGTTCCGGCTCGGGGTCGAACTGCGCACGCGCTTTTATGCGCGGCTGGCCCTGCAAGGCCCCGCCTTCTACCAACAACAGCGCACCGGCGACCTGATGGCGCTGGCCACCAACGACATCGACGCGATCGAGATGGCGGCCGGCGAGGCGATGCTGGCCGGCTTCGACGGCACGCTGACGCTGCTGATGGTGCTGGCGATGATGCTGCTGGGCGTGGACTGGCGCCTGGCCTTGGTGGCGCTGCTGCCGTTTCCGCTGATGGCACTGGCGTTCTGGCGCATCTCCAGCCATGTGCACAGCGCTTCGACCGACTCGCTGACCCGTTTCGCCGCGCTCAACGACCATGTGCAGGAATCACTGTCGGGCGTGCGCACGCTGCGCGCGCTGGGACTCGAGCAGCGCAACGCGACGCGCTTTGGCGAACTGGCCGGCCAGGCCGCCCAGGCCAGCCTGACGGCCCAGCGCTGGGAGGCGGCCTACGAACCGGCGGTCGGCCTGACGCTGTCGGCGGCCAGCGCGCTGACGCTAGGCGTGGGCGGTTACCTGGTGTGGCAGGGCCAGCTGACAATCGGCGCCCTGACCAGTTTTTCGATGTATCTGGGCCAGCTGATCTGGCCGATGTTTGCCGCCGGCTGGGTACTGTCGCTAATCGAGCGGGGGCGCGCCGCGCTGGCACGTCTGCAGCCGATACTGGAGGCGCCCCTGACGGTCGAGGACGACGGCACGCTGGCGCAGATTGCGCCCGGCGCCTTGACGCTCGAGCGCGTTGGCTACACCTACCCGGGCGCCCAGCGCGCCGCGCTGGCCGACGTGTCGCTGTCGCTGCAGCCGGGCCAGACGCTGGGTCTGGTTGGCCCCACCGGCGCCGGCAAATCGACGCTGCTGCGCCTGTTGCTGCGCCAGATCGGTGCACAAACGGGCAGCGTGCGCTGGGGCGGACAGGCGCTGACGGCCTACCGGCTCGAGACGCTGCGCGCGGCCATCAGCTGGGTGCCGCAGGAGTCGTTCCTGTTCTCGGCCAGCATCGCCGACAACATCGCGTTGGCGCGCCCGCAGGCCAGCCGCGCGCAGATCGAGCACGCGGCCGAGATGGCGGCGATCGGCGCCGACATCCTGCGCTTCCCGCTCGGTTATGAAACCCAGGTGGGCGAGCGTGGCGTGACGTTGTCGGGCGGTCAGCGCCAGCGCGTGGCGATCGCGCGCGCGCTGCTGGCCGACAGCGCCCTGCTGCTGCTCGACGACGCGCTGTCGGCGGTCGACACCGGCACCGAAACGCGCATCCTCGAGCACCTCGAACAGCTGCGCCGCGCGCAACCCGGACGCAGCGTGGTGATCGCCAGCCACCGCCTCAGCGCGGTCGTCAACGCCGACCTGATCGTGGTGCTGCGCGAGGGCGCCATCAGCGAATCGGGCAGCCACGCCAGCCTGCTCGAACAGGACGGCTGGTACGCCAGCCAGTGGCGCTATCAACAATTGGAAGCGAGCCTCGATGCACTCTGACACACCACCGGTGCGCGCACCGGGCCAGACCTGGCGCGCGCTGGCGCTGCTGCGCCACGCCGCGCACGACGACCGCGCCCACCTCGGCTGGGCCGTGCTGTTCCTGCTGATCGCGGCCGGCCTGGAAGTGCTCGGCCCGATTCTGGGCAAGGCCTTGATCGACCAGCATCTGCTGCCGCGCGTGCTCGACTGGCCGCGCATGGCCGCACTCTTGGGCGGCTGCCTGCTCAGCGGCTGGGCCGCCAGCGGCCTGCGCTATCTGCAGCTGGTGCGCCTGTCGGGCCTGGCGATGCGCTCGGTGCGCCGGCTGCGTGAACGCGTCTACGCCCACGTGCTCGAGCTGCCGATGGCGTTCTTCGACCGCGCCCAGATCGGCCAGCTGGTCGGGCGCGTCACCAACGACACCGAGGCGGTCAAGACGCTGTACATCCAGGTACTGTTTGTCATCCTCGACAGCAGCATCGTGCTGTTCGGTATGCTCGCTGCGATGGCGTGGCTGGACTGGCATCTGGCGCTGATCGTGCTCGCGCTGGTGCCGGCGGTAATCGGCATCGTCTGGCTGTACCAGCGCTGGTCGGCGCCGGCGGTGACGCGCGCACGCGCGCTGCGCAGCGACATCAACGGCCAGCTGGCCGAATCGATCGGCGGCATGAGCGTACTGCAGGCGAACAATGCCCAGACGCGCTTCGCGCAGCGCTTTGGCGCCACCAACGCGGGCCATTACGCGGCGCGCCTGGACGAGCTGCGCGCCAACGCCTGGCTGCTGCGCCCCGCGCTGGACCTGCTCAATATCGTGCTGCTGGTGGCGGTCATTTACAGCTTCGGCCAGCGCCAGATGAGCGCACCCGAAGTGGGTCTGCTGTACGCCTTCATCAGCTACATCGCGCGGGTGATCGAGCCGCTGATCCAGATCACGCTGCAGTTCAGCGGACTGCAGCAGGCGGTGGTGGCCACCGCGCGCGTGGCCACGCTGCTCGACCAGGCCAGCGCGCCCGAGCATGCGCCCGGCCGCGTCGACACGGGCGCGGCGGCGCCGCACGGCAGCGCGCCGGCGGTGCGCATCAACGCGCTGACGTTCGCCTACGTGCCTGGCCAGCCAGTGCTGCACGATTTCAACCTGGAGATCGCGCGCGGCGCCTTCGTGGGCATTGTCGGCCACACCGGCAGCGGCAAGTCGACCCTGTTGTCGCTGCTGCTGCGCTACTACACGACGCAGCAGGGCACGATCGAGATCGACGGCGAACCGCTGGCGGGGATCGACAATGCGCGCTTTCGCGCCACCGTCGGGCTGGTGCCGCAGGACCCGTTCCTGCTGGCCACGTCGGCGCGCGAAAACATCGACATGGGGCGCGGCTTGAGCCAGGCGGCGATCGAAGCGGCCGCGCGCGCGGCCCACGCGCACGAATTCATCACGCAGCTCGAACACGGTTACGACACCGAACTGGGCGAAGGCGGCTCGCGCCTGTCGACCGGCCAGAAGCAGTTGCTGGCGATCGCGCGCGCGCTGGCCGGCCAGCCGCACATCCTGCTGCTCGACGAGGCCACCTCGCACATCGATAGTCAGACCGAGCAGATCGTCCAGCAAGCGCTCGACGAGTTGCGCGGGCGCGTCACCGTGATCGCCATCGCGCATCGCCTGTCGACCATCCGCGCGGCCGACCGGATCATCGTGCTCAACCACGGACGCCTGCAGGAAAGCGGCAGCCACGACGCGCTGATGCAGATCGACGGCGGCCTGTACCAGCGCTTGTACCTGTTGCAGCAACTGGCCGACTGAACGCAATGATGGCCGGATCAGCCCCGCCGGCGATGCGGCCACGGCCACGCGCCCGTGCGCGCCTGACGCGGCCGCGCAGACGGCAGCGCCTGAAGGCGCCCGGCGCGCTGTGCGCGCACGATCTGGCGCACACAGCGCGCCACCGGGAGCGGGTAGAATGGCGCAGCGTCAACGTCGTTGCGCCCATTTCTGGGCGCAGGCCAGGCGCGCGTGGCGCCGCAACGCCAGAGGACCGAGCATGGCTATGTTGTCTTTCATTGAGCGCGTCCTGTGCGCCGGCCTTGCCCTGTGCCTGGCCAGCGGCGCGGCGCGCGCGTCCGAGCCGGAACCGTTCGGCCTGATCGAGTCCAAGCCGCTCAACGAACTGTGGCTCAATGCCGGTTTTTACTCGTATCACACGCAGCGCGACAAGGGTTTGAACGACCGCAATCCGGGCCTGGGCGCCGAATGGCGTTTTTCCAGCGTCGGCGCGCTCACAGCTGGGCGCTTTTACAACAGCGACCGGCTCTACTCGAACTATGCGGGCGCGTATTACCAGCCAATTGCTGTCGGTCCGATGCGCCTGGGCTTGGTCGCCGGCGCCTTCGACGGCTATCCGCACATGAAAAACGGCGGCTGGTTTCTGGCCGCCATCCCGGTCCTCAGCATCGACTACCAGCGCGTCGGCCTGAACCTGTCGTTCGTTCCCAGTTACCGGGATCGGCTGTATGGCGCGATCTCGTTCCAGCTCAAGTTCAAGCTGTTCGACAAAACCGCAGGGGCGTCCGAGTAAAGTTCAAGCGCGCAGCGCGCAAGCCTGACGAGCGGCGCATCCGCGAGCAGACAGCGCCCGCCCCACGCTCAAGCGCGCAGCGCGCTATGCGCCACGCGCCGGTTGTAAGCGACACCGGCCAGCGCGGCCAGCACGCCCATGCCCAGCACCGCCAGCGCCGTGCCGGCAGTGGCCGAACCGTTGAAGGCGAGTACGTCAAAGGCCGGCACCGCGTGTGCGCTCAGCGCCAGATACACCATCAGCATGAACAGCGCCACGAAGGTGCGCGGTGTGCCTGTGCAGCGTCCCAGCAGACTGGCCACGGCCGACACGCAGACCACACCGGCCAGCAGTGCGCCGGCGCGCAGCGGGTCGAGAACGCTCCAGCGCAGCGCGATCACACCGACAAACATCAGGCCGATCAGCATCGTCGCGGCCAGCTGGCGCGCATAACGACGCGGCGCGCCGCCCGGCAGCGCGCCGGTCATGTCCAGCGCACTGGCCTGGAAATCGCGGGTGGACAGGTCGGCCACCAGCACACCCCAGAACGCGACGATGGCCGTCAGCACGGCGCCCAGGCTGGCCGTGGGCGCCAGCAGCGAGCCGGCCAGGGCCGCGATCAGCGCGGCCACCGCGCTGGGCGAGGCGGCCAGCGTCAAGGCCACGTCGGCCAGCACCTGGCCGGCCAGGCCGGGCAGCGCGCCGGCCAGCCGGAACAGCGGCGCGCTCAGGCGCGACAGCGGACGCAGCCAGCTGTCGAGCAGCGCCAGCGGCGAGCGGCGCAGCCGCGCACTGGACGCCTTGACGCGGTCCGGCGAATAGCGGTGAAACAGCACACAGGCCGGCGCCAGGGGCAGCAGCGCCAGCACGGCGGCCGCGCAACGCAAGGCCACCGCTTGCGCGCTCCAGAACAGATTCGGTACCAGCAGCGGCGCCAGGCGCGCATCGAAGGGGTGCGAGCCGATTGCGATATTGTTGGTGTGCAGATGCAGTTTCAGATTGCTCAGCGCAATCGTCACGCCGGAGAAGTCGAACGCCATCCCATAGCGCAGCGTGGCGTCGGTGTCGTGCCCGAGCATGCCGACGAAGGAGCACAGCGCGATCCACACAAAGAAGTACAACACGTCGCCGGCCTTGCCCATCAGCGGCGCAAAGCTGTCGAACAGCGTCGCGCAGGCGGCGCTGAACATCAGCGCCGGCAGCAGCAACAAGATGTAGGTGCTCAGATACACCCACAGCGCCAGCGGTTCGCTGCTGCGCAGCAGGTGGCAAAACAGCATCGAAGCGGTGAACGCGCCGGCCAGCGCCAGCAGATACAGCAGCGCGCCCAGCCAGCGGCTGAACACGAACTGCGCGCTGCCGATCCGGCTCGCGCCAATCACCAGCCCGACGCCGCTGCGGATGTCCTCGCCGACCCGTCCGCGCACCAGATAGAAACTGCCCAGCGTGAATATCAGTCCAAACGGAATCGCGCTGCCGAGCGCCAGCGCCGCGCTGGTGTACAGCATACGCGCGTGCTCGACGACGATCATCGAGCGCCCGCCGGCCGGATCCGGTATCAGCATCAGGCCGATCGAGGCCACCACCAGCAGCGCCACCAGCGTCGACGTGCGGCGCAGGCGCAAACGCATCTCGTTCCACACCAGCACGCCGAACAGGCGCGCGTTCATGCCGCCAGCTCCTGCTGCGCGTAACGCTGTGCCATCAGCGCCTCTTCCAGGCTGGGCTCGACATGCAGCGCGCCCTGGCAAGGCGACTCGGGATGGGCGATGCGCAGGCTGACCCGGCCGCCCTGACGCTGCGCGTGCAGCACATGCACCTGGTGGCGCAGCACCTCGTAGTGGGCCGTGTCGACCTGCACCGCCCACACCTGGCCGCGCGCCAGGCCGAGCATCGCGTCCGGCGTCTCGAAGGCGATCAGCTTACCGGCACGCATGATGGCCAGCTCGCTGGCGATGCTCTCGACGTCGGACACGATGTGGGTCGACATGATGACCAGCTTATTGAAGCCCAGTTCGGCGAGCAGGTTGCGAAAGCGCAGCCGCTCCTCCGGGTCCAGGCCCGCTGTCGGCTCGTCGACGATCAGGATGTCCGGGTCATTGAGCAGTGCCTGGGCGATGCCCAGCCGGCGTTTCATGCCGCCCGAAAAACTGGCAGCCGGACGGCGCGCATGCTCGTGCAGGTTGACCAGTTCGAGCAGGTGCTCGATGCGCGCCGGGTCGCGCACCCCTTTCAGGGCGGCGAAATACTGCATGAATTCGAGCGCCGTCAGGTTCGGATACACCCCGAAGTCCTGCGGCAAAAAACCCAGCCGGCCGCGGATCGCGTCGGGCTGCTTGACGATGTCGATGCCGTTGAACAGGATCTGCCCGCTGCTCGGTCGGGTCAGCGTGGCAATCATCTGCATCAGGCTGGTCTTGCCGGCGCCATTATGGCCGATCAGGCCCACCACGCCGCGCTCGAGCGTGAGCGTAACATCATCGACGGCGTTGACACCCTTGCCGTACGTTTTGACCACATTGCGAATTTCCAGCATGTCGAATCCTCCAATGACGCCACGATATCGCAAAGCGGCGCCGCCACCGCGAAGAATCGGATGGAGCGCCGAATTGGCAGCATGGAACGCCGATTTTGCACCTTCACCGAGGCCCGCAGCGGTGCCCCGCGCGCATCGCCACCAAGGCCGCGCTCGTCAACGTCGCCTCGGGGTAAAATTTATCGTTATACTGGCATTTCCACCCTGCAACAAGAATATAATTGCTGTCGGCATTCCGCATATAATGACTATGGCGTAGGGTGTTTAGCAAGGGAAACAATGTTGGCTGGCTCGAAAGACATGTCGCTAATACGGATCAGCATCGCGCTGGTGTTGCTTTGCTGTGTCCCGCGCGCGGGGCTATGCCAAAGCCCGCTCGACGCCCAACTGGCCGAGCTGCGCGAGAGCGCCCGTTACGTCCCCGAAAAAGCCCAGGTGACCTTGCTGCAGTTGGAGGCCCAGGCGCGCGCCGCCGGCGTGCCCACCCGCGCCGAATTCATCAGCCAGCTGGCGCTGACCTACATGCGCATCGGACAGCGCGACAAGGCCCTGCTGCTGGCCAATGAGGTTGTCGCGCTGGGCAAGCAACAACACGACAACGTGGCGCTGACCAAGGGTTTGCTGGTGCAGTCCTATGTGCGCTATGGGATGGCCGACCTGAAGACGTCGCACCAACTGGCGGCCGAAGCGGAAAAGGTGGCCAATAGCACGACCGATCTGCCGCTGCGTGTACAGGCCACCATGAGCGCCGGACAGGCCTTTGCCGAGGACGGCAATTTCCCCCCCGCGCTGAAAAAAATGCAGGAAGCGGTCGCCTTGGCGCGCACCACCAATGCGCCGCTGCCACTGCTGTCGGCGCTGTCGGCGCTGATCGACCTGTACGACCAGATGAAGCAGTATGACAAGGGCTTCGAGAATCTCGACGAGACCTGGGCGCTGGCCAGCGCGCTCAAATCGCCCGGGCGCATGGCGTCGGCCAAGATCACCGAGTACTCGCTGTCGATCGATACCAATCAGCCGGTGCGCGCGCTCAAGGCCCAGCAAGAGGCGCTGGTGCTGGCGCGCCAGATCGGCGCCACCAATCTGATCTCGCTGTGTCTGGTGAATTTGTCGGACAGCTACCTGAAGGCGCACGACTACCCGAACACCATCCGCTATGCCGACCAGGCGCTGGCGGCGGCGCGCGGGCGCAACGACCTCGACACCGAAGCGACTGCCTACATCAACATCGGCCAGGCTTATATGGGCATGGGCCGGCTGGCCGACGGCAAGCGCAGCATGGAAGCGGGCATGGCGCAGTATGAAAAATCGGGCAACAAACCCGAACTGCAATCGGTGCTGATGGAATACGGCCAGGCGCTCGAGCACGCCGGCGACATCGGCGGCGCCCTGGCGATCTACCATCGCGAGCGCACGATCTCGAATGAATTGTTTGAAAAGCAGCGCCAGAAAGCGGTCTGGGAGCTGCAAGAGAAATACGAGGCCGACAAGCAGCTGCGCCAGATCCTGCTGCTGTCGCGCGAGAATCAGGTCAAGACCGCCGAGATCGACAACCGACGCCTGCAGCAGCGCGTCTGGTGGCTGCTGGCGGTGGTGTTTGCGCTAGCGGCGGTGATCGTCGGCCTGCTGTATCGCAAGGTGCGCCACGCCAATGCCCAGCTCGAGGTAAAGAACCTGGAACTGAAGGCGCAAAGCTCGCGCGACCCGCTCACGGCCTTGTACAACCGGCGCCACTTCCAGGAATTCATGCGCGCCCACACCGAGCTTGAGCAGCGCGGCAGCGGCCCGACCGGCGAGGACATCGTGGGCGCCCTGTTCCTGCTCGACGTGGACCACTTCAAGCACGTCAACGACGGCTACGGTCACGCCGCCGGCGACGCCGTGCTGAAGATGATCGCCGAGAACCTGCGCGAGATCTTGCGCGAGACCGACATGATCGTGCGCTGGGGCGGCGAGGAATTCCTGGCCTTCCTGCCAGCCATTCCGCGCAGCGGCGTCGACGACATCGCGCGGCGCATCCTGGCCGGCATCTCGAGCCACGTGATCGACTACCAGGGCAACAAGATTTCGGTCAACGTGTCGGTCGGTTTCGCGCCCTACCCCTTGATCCCGGCCCAGCACCCGCTGCCGTGGGAGCGCGCCGTCAATCTGGTCGACATGGCGCTGTATCTGGCCAAGGCGCACGGACGCAACCGCGCGTACGGCGTGCGCGGCTTCATCAACTTCGAGAAGACCTCGATGGAGGCCATCGAGCAGGACCTGGAACGCGCCTGGCGCGCCGGCTTCGTCGATCTGGCCATCGTGCTGGGCAACCAGCCCGAGCAGCCTGCGCCGACCGAGCCGGTGAGCAGCGTTGCCAGCTGTCCGAGCGCGCCGCTGATCGTGCCCGCCAGCACCTGAGGCGTCGGCGCCGCGCGCGCCGATCCGCTTGCGGCGCCGGCTGGGTGCGACCTATTTTTGCTGCTGGCCGCGCCCGGCTTCTTCCAGCTTGGCGCCCGCGTTCTCGAGCTTTTTGCCAGCCGCCACAGCCGTCTTGCCGGTCGCCTCGGCCGCCTTGCCGATGTTGGTGCTGGCCGTCTCGGCCGCCTTGTCCAGCTTCGCATTCGCGCTGTCGGCGGCCTGCTCGAGCTGCTTGCCGGCGCTGTCAATCTGCTTGCCCGCACTGTCGGTAGCCTTGTCGATCTGCTCGCGGGTGTTCTGCGCGCCCTTGGCCAGCTGCGTCTCGACGTCGCGAGCCGCCTGGATAGGCGCGTTGAGCTCGCGTGAAATCTTCTCACCGGCGGTCTCGGCCGAGGCGGATGCCGATTCGACCTTCAGCGCATCGTCCTTTTTTTGGCAAGCGCTCAGCGCGCAGCACAGCGCGCCCAAGGTCAGAATCGTACTCACTGCTGTTGGCATTTTCATTGCGTCTCCCGTTACGTTGTGGTCGTTCAAACAAGCTCCGCTGCAAGCATACACCGGCGCCGCATAAACGCTTGCACGCCTTCGTCGCTGGCAGCTTGCCCGGCAGATTATGGCGCTGCGGGTGGGCCATGCAACGCGCCTTGCGCGCCGTGACACGCAAGGGCGCAAGCAGCGCGAGCACGGCGCGCCGGTGCTGACGGCGCATTTCGATTGACAGCGGCGCGCCACATCCTGACAATCAAAACAAGTTTGCCATTCACGCCTCGCGTCCAGAAAGGACCTCCATGCCTCAGCCAACCACGATCGCCCACCGCATCTGCCCGTTTTGCGAGGCCTGCTGCGGCCTCGAACTGGAACTGGAAGGGCAGCGCGTGGTACGCATCCGCGCCGACGCCAACGACGTGTTCTCGGCCGGCTTCCTGTGCCCCAAGGCGGTCGCGCTGAAAGACCTGCACGACGACCCGGACCGCCTGCGCACGCCGCTGATCAAGCGCGACGGCGTGTTCGTTCCCGCCAGCTGGGACGAGGCGTATCGCGAAATCGCGCAGCGCCTGCTGCCGATCATACAGGCGGGCGGTCCCGACGCGCTGGGCACCGTACTGGGCAACCCCGTGTCACACAAGATGAGCCTGATGCTGTACTTCCCCCGCCTGGCGCGCGCGCTGGGCACGCGCAATATGTTTTCCGCGTCCTCGGTTGACCAGGTGCCGAAGATGCTGTCAAGCGGCCTGATGTTCGGCAGCTGGCTGTCGATAGCGGTGCCCGACATCGAACGCAGCGACTTTCTGCTGATCCTGGGCGCCAATCCGATGGTGTCGAACGGCAGCCTGTGGACGGTGCCAGACTTTCGCGCCAAGGCCAAGGCGCTGCGCGCGCGCGGGGGCAAGATCGTCGTCATCGATCCGCGCCGCAGCGAAACGGCCGAGGTGGCCGACGCGCACCACTTCATCCGTCCCGGCGCCGACGTGTTTTTCCTGCTGGGGATCGCGCACACGCTGTTCGACGAGCAGCTGGTGCGGCTGGGCCGGCTGGCGCCGCACACGGCCGGGCTGGACGAGGTGCGCGCGGCCGTGCTGCCGTTCGCGCCCGAACTGATGGCGGCGCGCTGCGCGATATCCGCGGCCACCATGCGCGCGCTGGCGCGCACGCTGGCGGCCAGCCCGCGCGCCTGCGTGTACGGGCGCATCGGCACCTGCACCCAGGAGTTCGGCACGCTGTCGTCCTGGCTGATCGACGTCATCAACGTGCTCACCGGCCACCTCGACGCCGAGGGCGGCGCGATGTTTCCCAAGGCGGCCGCGTTTGCCGCCAACACGCGCGGCAAGGATGGCAGCGGGCGCGGCGTCGTCAGCGGGCGCTACACCAGCCGGGTGTCCGGCGCGCCGGAGGTCAGCGGCGAATTGCCGCTCACCTGCCTGGCCGAGGAAATCGACACGCCCGGCCCCGGCCAGATCAAGGCCTTGATCGCGATCGCCTGCAATCCGGTGCTGTCCTGTCCAAACGGCGCACGCCTGTCGAAGGCGCTCGACTCGCTCGAGTTCATGGTCAGTCTGGACATCTACCTCAATGAAACCTCGCGTCACGCCGACGTGATCCTGCCCGGCGTGTCGCCGCTGGAAGACGGCCATTACGACGTCAGCTTCACCCAATTTTCGCAGCGTAACCACGCGCGCTACAGCGCCCCGACGCTGGCGCGCGCTGACGGCGTGCCCGACGAGTGGGAAAGCCTGCTGCGCCTGACCGCCATCGCCAAGGGACTGGGCGCCGATGCCGACATCGTGGCGCTGGACGACGCGCTGCTGGACGACGAGCTGGCGCGCACGGCAGGCGCCGACGCGCCGGCCGTGCTGGCGGCACTGGCCCCGCAGCGGGGCGCCGAGCGCCTGCTCGACCTGGGCTTGCGCAGCGGCCCGTATGGCGACCAGTTCGGCCGCGTTCCCGGCGGGCTGACGCTGGCCAAGCTGAAGGCAGCGCCATCGGGCATCGACCTGGGCGCCATGACGGCGCGCATCCCGCAGGCCTTGCGCACTCCCTCAGGCAAGATCGAGCTGGCCCCGCCGATGCTGCTGGCCGACCTGGCACGGGTCGACGCCGAGCTGGCGCGGCCGGTGCCGGCGCTGGTCATCATCGGGCGCCGCCAGCTGCGCTCGAACAACAGCTGGATGCACAATCTGCCGGTGCTGGCCAAGGGCGCGTTCCGCTGCACGGCGCTGGTGCATCCGCACGACGCACAGCGGCTGGGACTGGTCGACGGCGCCGGCGCGCGCATCCGCAATGGTGCGCGCCAGATCGACGTGCAGGTCGAACTGAGCGATCAGATGATGGTCGGGGTGGTCAGCCTGCCGCACGGCTGGGGTCACGACTTGCCGGGCAGCGCCCTGCAGGTGGCGGCCGAGCGCCCTGGCGTGAACCTCAATGCGCTATTCGACGAGAACCTGCGCGATCCGCTGTCGGGCAACGCGGTGCTGTCCGGGGTCGCCGTCGAGATGCATCCGCTGCGCTGAGGTCGGCGCTTAGCGCCTGTCAATAACTGGTGATCTGGGCCACCCCGATGCGGGTGACGACGCCGTCGTCGAAGCTGGCCGTCAGATAACTGACCCGGTCGTATTCGAGGCGTTTGCCATCGGGCCGTGCCAGCTTGACCTTGCCGGCATAGGCATAACCGAGCCGACCCGCTTGCGCGACGCTCGGTCTGCCCAGCGCCGTGCGCAGCATTCTTTGCGAACTGCCCAGCCACAGCCGGCCATCGAGCGCCAGCGGCTGCAGATTGGCCGCCAGCAACGGGCAAGCGGTCGGCGCGCGGCCGACATCGGACGCGCTTTGCGCCTGCACCTCGGTGATGCGGTGCTCCGGCCCGCCCATCTCGGCGTCCGAAATCAACCACACCTGCTGCAGCGTGTCCTGGGATTCGACGGTGTAGCACAGCCAGTAGAGTCGGCTGCCCTGTTCGCCGTATGCGTCGATGCGGCCATTGCCGGCCAGCGCCTTGACCTCGGCAAGCGTAGTTTGTTCCAACTCGACTTTCAGACTGCCCAGCGTCAGCGCCGACACCGGCAGGCGCTTGAGTGTCGCCGGCGGCATCGTCTTGAGCGTCGGTGGGCCAGGCGGGGGCACCGGGCGCGCCAAGGCCAGATTGCTCGCGCAGACGGCGGCGACGAACAAGGTCAACAGTTGACGGGACATCGATCCGACCTCCGGCGCACGCTCAATGATAAGCGGGCAATTTTATAACAATAATGACATGTCATGGGGTTTTGCGATCGAGGTCGCCCGGCCATCGGCGCGCGCAGAGGGCCACGCCGGCGACGCGGCGTTTTTTGTGTCTTTCGCGCAGAGCTAGGCCATGGCGCGGCCGGCCGGGCGAGGCGGCGGCGCGGCGCGAAGGGCACCATGCCGCACCCACCGGCCAAGCGGCGCGCGCCGGGGCGCCAGGCCGGTCGGCGCGCGCCCGCGTGGCGCTTAGGCGCGCTTGTTGCGGCGAGCCATCATGCCCAGCAGCGCCAGACCGCCCAACAACATGCCATAGGTTTCCGGTTCCGGGACCGGCGGCGCGACGCTGCCGAAACCGTCCAGATAGGCGTAGCCGACGTGGCCGGTCGGATTGCAATCGGCCGCCATCAAGGACAGCGTGAAATCATGCCCGGCCAGCCCAGGGCCGATCGTCAGTTGTTCGACTTGCCAATCGGGGGTGTAGAACAGATCACCTTCGGAATTGAAGCGCGCATCGACGCCCACGCCGTCGGCGCCGGCATTGAAGGTACGGCGCAGCAGTTCCGAGCCGGTGGTGTCGTCGCGCAAGGTGATGATCATCGCCGCCGATTCATTGTCCGCGTGACCGCCGTTTTCAAGCACGGCCTTCCACGCGAAGAAGATATTCGCATCACTGTAGTTGCTGACCGTCTGGCTGATCGTCGACGCGTAGCCGCCGTTGACGGTGTCTTCCGCGCGGAACGAGTAATTGCCGCTGTAGACGGTGCTACCGAGCGCCGCGCCCAGCAAAGGATCGACCGTGCCGGCCGCGATGATGGCCGAGTGATCGACGCTGGCGTCGTACAGGCTGCCCCCTGGCAACATCATCGACGGACTCAGGTCCGCGTTGAGGGTGTCGCCGCGATAGCCGCCACCGGTCACCCAGTTGGCCGTGGTGCCGGACTCGAATCCGCCGTTGAGAAAGCCATCGGCGTACGACAGTTGACTGACCATGGCGAGCGTGACTGCAGCCAGATAGAACTTCTTATTCATAAGGACTCCAGGAATGGGTAGAAGGAAGAGATGATTGCATTTATTGCATGTCTATTTTACATCATTTATCTATGCATCAATATGTTTTTGATATTAATGATATGTATTTATTATTGCGCTCCGTGGCCATGCTGGACCTGCACACGCACGGCAGCAGCGCCGCCGTTACCGCCATCAGGCAGACGACGATTGATAGCCGTTAAGGCAGGCAGCAATGGTGAACATGCGCAACGGGCGCGCACGGCGGGAATTTGACGTCGACGATGCCGATCGACGCCGTTTGCGATCAGCTGGCGCGTCTAGCCTGATGTGTTGTAAGCGATGGCGCGTGCGTGCAGGTCAACCGAACCTGACGTTGGCACTGGTCACCACGCTGGCGCGCGGTTGGGGTTGTTGGCGCACTGTGTGGCACCGTTGGCACAACGGGCGCTGTTTGCGCAGTTGGCGCAGCGCGGCCGTGCCGTGAGGGACACGCCGCGCCGGATCGGGCTACGCTTTAGCGCGCACCCTTGTGGTCATCCTGGCCATCGTTCTTGTGTCGGCCAGCGACTTCTTTTTGTTCAGCCAGCTGCTTTTGCTTGTTCACTTCGTCGGAAGTGGCAGGGTGGGGCTGGGCGGGATTCTGACGCGGATCCTTGTTTTGCTCGGACATAAAAACCTCCTGGTACGGGATTGAAAATCGCGCCGCATCGGCGACGCCCTGCAAGCACCTTACCGCGCGCGGCCGGCGCGTTCTGTACGCCAGAGCACATGGCGTGGGCGCCGCCTCAGCTGCCCGACAGCGGCGCCAGGCCCGCGCGCGAGTTCGGCGCACGCCGGCGCGCGCGCAACACGCGTTCGGCGGGCGCGTTGGCGCTGGCCGAGGCGCGTTCGTGGCGCGCGAAAAAATCGAGCATCAGTTTGCTTGCGTTCGGTCCGTGCGCATCGTTGAACGGCAGGCCGGCGGCGCCACCGCTCCACGCGTGTTCGAGCTGCTCCACGCGCACCACGCGCAGCGTCGGCTTGCGCCCTTGCAGGTCGTCCTGCACGTGATACGGGTGGCTGCGCGTGGTGCCGGGCCTATACAGCGGCGCCGCCGTGGCGGCGCGGTCGAGGTGGTTCAGCGCGCGCATCTGCAGCGCCAGTTGCAGCTGGTTGATCGGGCGCACGACGCGGTCGCGCTCGCCGTGAATCAGGATCGTCGGCATGCTTGGAAAGGCCGGATCGGCCGCCTCGATGCGTGCGACGGCGCCGTGCAGTCGGCTGGCGGCGCCGCGCTGCATCACCGACAGCGCGCCGATCGGGCCGTGTCCGACGCCGAACGCCGGCCCCGAATGCAGGCCCTGGGCGGCGATCAGATGCGGATGATGCAGCGCCACCAGATTGGCCATCGCCGCGCCGGCCGACATGCCGGCAATGTAGATCCGGTTGCGCGCGATCGGATACGCGCGCGCCACCTTCTCGATGATGGCGGCGATCATCTGCACACTGCCGGCGCCGTCCTGGCTAGCCCGGTCGTACCATTTCCAGCAGCGATGCGGATGCTCGCCCAAGGATTGCTGCGGGTACAGCACCGCATAGCCGCGTCGCTCGGCCATCGCGTTCATGCCGGTGCCGTGCGCGAACGTCGGCGCGCTTTGGTCGCAGCCATGCAGCATCACCACCAAGGGCAGCTCGGCGCTCGCTTTTTCAGGCAGATACAGGAAATAGCCCATCCTGCGGGCAGGCAAACCGCCCAGCGACGACAAGGCCGTGTGGTGCGACGCCAGCCATTTTCCGGGAGCCGATGCGCGCTGCGTCTGCGCCCGCGCTGACGTTTGCCGCGGCGCGGACACCTTTAACGGCGCCCCCGGCGTGGCAAGCGGCACAGCGCGCGCTTTGCCCTGCGGCTTGGCTTTCGCCTTGACGCTGCGCTTGGTGCTCGGCTTGCCAAGCGCCTTGGTGCGCGCCTTGGACGGCGCCAACAGCTTGCCGAGCGCCTTGCCAGCCGCCCGTTGTCGCTTCGCGGTAACGCGCAGCAAGCTGCTGAGCCAGTGTTTTCCGATTGCCTTGACCATTGCCGTCATCTCCCGCGTTGTGCTGTGTGAGCATAAACGCGCGTGGAAAACGCCTCAGTTCGCTAGCGCACGCAGGCGCCCTTACGCCATGAAGCCGAGGTTCGTCAAACTGTAGTGAGCCAGATTGGGAATCACCAGCGCCTGGTCGGTGGCCGATACCCCGAACCAGTTGGCCAGCGTGGCGCCGAACTGATCGACCGAGGTGGTGGGCAGCAGACGGCCCTGGCCGACGTCGTCCGGACCGTTGTTGGCCAGCACCGGCGCGCTGCCGTACAAGGCTTTGCCATTGACGGCGCCGCCCAGCACGAACTGCATCGCGCCCCAGCCGTGATCCGAGCCGCCCGTGTTGGACACCAACGTGCGACCAAAATCGCTGGCCGTGAAACTGGTGACCGAATCGGCCACCCCCAAGTCCACCGTGGCCTGGTAAAACGCGGCCAGCGCATCGCCCACCGTTTTCATCAGCACCGGGTGGTCGGTGGCCAGATTGTCGTGCGTGTCGAAGCCGCCCAGCGAGACGAAAAACACTTGCCGTTTGGTGCCCAGCGTGGCGCGCACCGAGATGATCTTGGCCACCATCTTGAGCTGGTCGGCCAGCTTGTTGGCACTGGGGAACAGCGTCGTCACACTGGCCGTGGCCAGCGCGGCGCTGAGCTGGTCGTTGGCGTCGATGGCGCGTTTGCTCACGCGCGCATATTCGTTTTCGAACAGATGGCTGCCCTGCGCCGTCATCAAGCCTTGCAGTGCGGCCGAGCAGGCACTCGACCCGAACAGCGCGCTCTTGATGCCGGCCACCGGCACCGAACCGTTCGGCGTGACCTGGTATTGCACCGCGCTCTTGCCCGACAGGTAGACCGCGTTGCCGGACACGCTGATGCAGGTGAAGGTGGCATTGCCGTTGCCGGCGGCGTACAAGTCGCCCATGCGCCCGCCCCAGCCGGAACTGGCGCCTTCGGGCGCGGCCGCCTGCCAGAACGATTGCTGGTCGTTATGCGAAAACAATTTGGGCGGCAGCGGCGCCGACTTGTTGGTGTATTGCAGTTTCGTGGTCGGTTGCACCAGCGTGCCGATATTCAGAATCGCGGCCAGCTTGCCCCCGTTGAAGGCCGGCAGCAACGCTGCCAGCCCCGGTGCCAACGCGTACTGGCGCGCGTCGGGCAGCGCCAGCGTGGGCGTGAGCAGCGTGGGCGTGAGCAGCGCGCGGTCCAGCGCAATATTGCCGCGCAGCGAAAAATAGCTGTTGTAGCTGGGCTGATCGTAGGCCAGCAAGGTGTTGGCGTAGTCGTTGCCGCCGTACAGGAACACGCACACCAGCGCCTTGTAGTCGGTGGCCGTGGCGGCGGCCGCCTCGCCCATCGCTGCCAGGCTGAGCGCCCAAGGAGTGGCGCTGGCGGCCAGCGACAGCGCGGCGCCGCGTTGCAGAAAGGCGCGCCGGGATTGGTTGGCGGGGGCGAAGTCGCGGAAACGTGTCATGGTTGCTGCCTCATTTCTGAACGATGTAAGCGGGGGCGGCCATGACCAGCGTCAGCGCCGCCTGCACCCGGTTGAGTTTGCCCGCGTCGGTGACGATGGCGATCGTGTCGAGCGCCGTCTTCAGTGTCGCCAGCGTGGCCGCCGGGATCTGGTTGGCCGCCAGCACCAGGTTCAGTTCGGCCAGCAGCGCCGCGCTGTCGCCCACCAGCGCCAGCAATGTGCTGTAGTCCGCCTTGACGTCGCCGATGCCCTGGCCGGCGATCGC
This sequence comes from Burkholderiales bacterium, assembly GCA_038207625.1. Lineage (GTDB taxonomy): Bacteria > Pseudomonadota > Gammaproteobacteria > Burkholderiales > Burkholderiaceae_D > JBBQZO01. Next base: position 74,364 of record JBBQZO010000017.1, read on the forward strand.
CCTTTGCATGAAGTTGACGTAGCCGGCCACCGACGACTCGGTGGTGATCTGGAACTCCGGACCGAGCAGGCCGGCCGCGGCGATCGGGCTGGCCGGCGGCACGTAGCCGGGTCGGAAAAAATTGAACACGGACGGCGCGCGCAGCGGACTTTGGCCAAGTTTGGTGGCCGGGTCGGACAAGTCGCCCACCGGCCACAAGCCGCCCGGCGAGGCGGCGCCGAAAGCGCGCGCCCAGTTCAGAAAGCGCACCACCGGTTCGCGCACCTTGCCAAAGCTGCTGCCCTGCGCCAGCGCCGGGTCGCGCGCCTCGGCGTCGAGCAGCAGTGCGCGCAGCACCGCGCTGAGGTCGCCGCGCACGCCGGCGCCGTTGTTGGCGAACACGGCCGCAACGCGCCCCACATAGGCGTCGCTGGGATTGCTGGTGACCAGCCGGAGGATCAATTGTTTGCTGACGAACGGCGCCACATTCGGATGATTGAACAAGGTGTCGAGCGCCACCTTGAGCGCGTCCGGCGCCGGCGTGCCGGCGCCCACGCTAACGCCCAGAAAGCTCTTCGCACCCGTCTCATAACGGCTGGCGACCTGCACCATCGGGCGCCGGCGCAGCTCCGCCGGATACGGCTTGGTCAGTCCGGTGGCATCCACGTCCCAGCCGGTAAACACCCGCGCCAGGCCGCTGACGTCATCCTGCGCGTAGGTGTCGACCGGTTTGCCGGCCACCAGTTTGACGCTGCCGTCGGGATTTAACGCCACCAGGCCAAGCGTGAACAACTGCATCAGCTCGCGCGCATAGTTTTCGTCCGGCTGGCTGCCGGTGGCCGGGTTGGCCTTGGCGTTGCCAAGGAAAGTAAGGTACATGCCCATCGCCGGGCTGAGCGTGAGTTGCTCGAGCAGCACGCGGTAGTTGCCGAAGGCGTTAGCGTCGATGATGTCGAGATAGTTGGCCATGGCGAACTGCGGCCAGCTGCTGTTGACGCCCTGCGCCGAGGCCACGCACAGCTCCGACAGGGCCAGCGTGATGCGCTGGCGCAGCGCATCGGGCGAACTGATCAGCTTGCGCCAGATCGAATTGTCCAGGCCGCCCATGCTGAAGATGGCCGTGTCGACGCTATAGCCCTTCTCCATCATCCAGTCGTAATGCCCCTGGCTGCGCGGCAAGGCCATTTGCGCGTCGATCCAGGCGCCGAACTTGAGCGGCTGCAGCGCGACGATGTCGGCCTTGCTGGCACCCAAGCTCGCCTGAGCCAGGAAGCGCGCCGCCTGGGCCGGATTGGCCGGTGCACTCCAGTCCGGCAGCGGCGTCGGCGGCGGTGTCGGCGTGGGGGGCGGTGTGGGGGCAGGCGCGCTGCCGCCCGAGCCGCCGCCACAGCCGGCCAGCGCGACCGGCACGGCCAGCCAGCTGGCCTGGCGCCACGCCGACGGCGCGCTCGGCGGCAGCGCGGCCGCATCGGAAATGATCGCAAGATCGGGGCTGCTGTCGTGTTGTCGCATAGGTCGGTCCGATGACGGGGTGGGCGTGCAGAAGATCGCGCCGGCCACGCCAGGCATGGCGAGCGCAGCAGCATTCCGGGAGTGCGTCCGCGCGGAAAATTTCCTCTCGCCAAGACGTTGCACGAGAATAACAGGGAAACATCGATCCGGCAACGCTGTCAGATCGACACGGCCGCAGCCCGGCTGCGCCGCTGTGCGCGCACGCCGTGACGGCGCGTTTGCCTTAGGTGGCGCTGGCGGGCGCGGCCACGCCGATGCTGGGCGCTAGCAGCGGCAGCGACAGCACGAACGACGTCCCCTGCCCTGGCTGGCTGTGGAACGCGATGCGTCCGCCCAGCAGACCGGTGACGATGTTGTGCGCAATGTGCAAACCGAGCCCGGTACCGCCGGCGTTGCGCCGGGTGGTAAAGAACGGGTCGTAGATGCGCGTCTGATGCTCGGGCGCGATGCCGCAGCCGTCGTCGCGCACGGTCAGCGCGATCCAGCCTGGCGCATCGAGGCGCGCGCTGATGACGATGGCACCGCTGGCGCGTCCGGCAAAGCCGTGCAGCAGCGCGTTATCGACCAGATTCGTCACCACCTGACCGAGCGGACCGGGATAGCTGTCCATTTGCAGCGCCGCGCCGATGTGCTGCTCGATGACGACGGCACTGTGCATCGGCGACGGGCGCAACGTCAGCATCAGGTCGGCGATATAGTCAGCCAGCGCAAAGCTGCGCCGCTGTGAGCTGGTCTGGTCGACGGCGACCTGCTTGAAGCTGGTCACCAGGTCGGCTGCGCGCGTCAGATTGCGTACCAGCACGTCGCTGGCATACACCGTGTCGCCGACGAAACCGTCGAGCTCGGAGCGCTTCAGGCCGGCCGCCGACAGCTCGGCAAACGCGCGCGCCTGACCAGACAGGCTGGTGGCGGCCATCAGGCAATTGCCCAGCGGCGTATTGAGTTCGTGGGCCACCCCGGCGACCAGTGCGCCCAAGGCCGCCAGTTTGTCGCGCCGCATCAGCTCGACCTGCGTGATGCTCAGGTTATTGAGCGCGTTGGCCAGATCCTGGTTGGCCGCGCTCAGCGACCGATTGATCGCGTCGGCGCGCTCTTTGGCGTCGCGCAATTCGGCGGTGCGCTGCAACACCAGTTCCTCCAGGTGTTCGCGGTGGCGCGCCAGTTCGTCGCCGCGCCGGGTGCGTTCGATGGCGATGCCGGCCAGATGGGTCGCCACTGCGATCAGCTGCAGGTCGTGTGCGCTCGGGCTGCGCACCGTGCGGTGGTACATGGCAAACGCGCCCAGCAGCTGGTCCCGGTTCAGGAAGATCGGCGTCGACCAGCAGGCGCGCAGCCCGTATGGTTCGATCAGGCCGGTGTACGGCGCCCACAGAGGATCGCCAAGCATGTCGGTGACGATCACCTGTTCCTTGCGAAACATCGCCGTGCCGCAGGAGCCGACCGCCGGACCGATCGCCAGCCCGTCGAGTTGGCGCGTGTACTGCTCGGGCAGGCTGGGCGCCGCGCCAGGCCGGATGTGCACGCCGTCCTCGTCCAGCAGCAAGGTCGAGCACAACACGCCGTCCGATTGCGACTCGATCAGCCGCATCAGGCCGGCCAGCGTCTGCTTGAGCGGCTGGCCCTGCGCGATCATCTCCAGCAACTGGTTCTGGCCGGCGCTGAGCACCTCGGCCTGACGGTGCACCGCGCGCTCGTGTTCGATCAGCGTCGCCGCATAGCGCCGTTCGACGTCACCGGGCGGCTGATCCGCCGTTGACGCCGGCGCGGGCCCGGTTTGCGTACATTCGTGCATCAACATTCTCTTCGCCGATGGCGTTCAAAAAAACGCGACCGACACTGCGCCTGGTTGCCAACTCGAGCACAAAGGCTGGAACTGCGCATCGGGCGATGGCAACGCCCGCATCGCGGGTGCGCTCAACTGGGCGCCCGCGACGCGGACGCAGACCACTAGTGTACTCCGTCTGATGGTGGCGCACAGTTGCCACAATGAACTATTCATGCCCGCTGGTACACGCTGCCTATCTGCCGACGCGCGTCAGGCCAGCAGCGGGGTCGGCGCACCGTCAGACACCGGCTGCGGGGCGCCGGCAACCCGATTGCGCCCGCCGTCTTTTGCCGCGTACAGGGCGTGATCTGCCAGGTCGAGCAAATCGATGGCGCTGCCCCCGTTCGCCGGTATGGTGCAGGCCACCCCGATCGACATCGTCAACACGCCGGCCACCGACGAGCCCGGATTGGGCAGCGCCAGCGTCTCGAGCTGGCGCCGACAGGCCTCGGCCACGCGCAGCGCACCGGCCATGTCGGTGCAGGGCAGCACCAGCGCGAACTCCTCGCCACCGTAGCGTGCCACCAGGTCGGCCGGGCGCCTGACGACCTCGCTGAGCAACATGGCGACCTTCTTCAGACAGGCGTCGCCGGCCAGATGGCCAAAGGTGTCGTTATAGGCTTTGAAGAAATCGATATCGCACAGCAGCACCGCCAGGCTGCGTCGCTCGCGCTTGCCGCGCTGCCACTCATGGTCGATGAATTCGTTGAAACGGCGCCGGTTGGCGATCCTGGTCAGCTCGTCGAGCGTGGTCAGCTTGTGCAGCGCGACGTTGGCCTCGCTCAATTCGCGCTGGATGTCCTGCAGCATGCGGTAGGCGTCGTTGCGCTGCATCAGACCGATATACGACATCGAATGGTAGCGGATGCGCGCAACCAGCTCGCGCCGGTCGGGCATCGTGACCAGATAGTCATTCGCGCCGGCGTCGAAGCCGCGCACTTTGGAGGCGGGATCGTCGGCGCCGGACATCAGAATGACCGGCAATTGCTGGGTCTCGGCATGGGCGCGCACTTGGCGCACGACGCCAAGGCCGTCGCCGTCGAGCGCGTCCGGATCGAGGATCAGCACGGTCGGCTGGATCTTCAGCGCTGCGGCCAGCGCGCCGTGCGCATCGGTGACAAGGTGCAATTCAACGTCGGCCAGTTCGCGCAGCGCCGCGCGCAGCGCCTGTCCCAGCGTCGCTTGCGGGTCGACCAGCAGCACCCGGATTTTGGGCGGCACAAACACGAAGGCATTGTTGCTGATGTTCAGGGTCGCCTGATGCGGGGTGGGCTGGTGGTGAGTGTTCATCGCGAAGGGTATCCCCATCGGCGCGCGCTGACAGCGCAGCCAGTCGTGGTTGTCCAGGCTAAGGCGCCAAGCTGTGCAGCGGGTGCACGCGCATGGCGCCAGGCTCGATCCGGCGCGCACGCTGACGTCCATGCGCGCCACGGCAAGCCATCATCGCGCTCGCCGGCCTGCGTCGATACAACGAGCATAGAGGCTTTGCCGCACTAATTACCTGTTTTGGCGCAAGCTTTGCGACGCGCCGCGCGCACGCGCCTGTCCCTGATCGCTGCGCTTGGCAAGGGACGACTTGCCGCGTCGGCGCACCGTCCGGTGGTGCCGTGCGGCCATGCCGGCGCGCACGCAAGGCACGCCGGCATGGCTACGCTTGCATGCGCGCCAAGTGTGCGGCCAACTGGTCGAGCGTGCCGCCCCAGCCCTGTTCCATCGAGCCGATGCCCGCCTCAAACATGCTGCACTCTTCGGCGCTGGCGCCCAGCGGCACACCGTGCATGGTCAGCGTGGTCTTGCCATCATGTTCAGTGAAGCTAAGCGTTGACAGCACTTCGAGCGGCCAGGTGGCGCAAAACGGCGCACGCACGATATGACCCTGCTCGTCGGCGAAGGCATTGACGAACACCAGCTGCTGCGGCGCCGTCACCTCCCGGTAGACGAAGATGCCCCACATTGCATTGCCGTCCGGCATACGCATGCAGTAATGAAATTCGCCACCCACGCGCAAGTCCAGCTTGGCGATCTCGATCCGAAAGCCCGTCGGCCCCCACCAGCGCGCCAGATGCTCGGCCTGCGTCCAGGCCTTGAACACCAGCGCGCGCGGGGCGTCGAAGGTGCGCGAAATGACGAAGGTGCCGGCCTGTTCTTGCGCGGCGGGCGCGCTCGTTGTGCGGTTGGCGCTATGCGTGTCGGTCATGGTTGTTCCTTGCGTTGCAGTTCGTTGAGGTAGTCTTTCAGGCGTTCGAAGCGGTGTTCCCAGAAGTGTCGGTAAGGCGCGTTCAATTCGGCGACGTCCTGCATATCGGCTTGGCGTCCAGCCGGCACGGGCGCCATTGGGCTTTGCGGCCCTGCGTGATCAGCCCGGCGCACTGCCGCACTTTCAGGTGCTTCGTCAGCGCCGGCAGGCTCATCGAAAACGGCGTGGCCAGTTCGCCCACCGTCGTCTCGCCCACGGCCAAGTGGACGAGGATCGCGCGCCAGGGCGGGCCGGCCAGCGCCGACCAGGTCACACTAAGGGTATCGTGCTGCATGCGGATGCCATCGCCTCCATTGAACCAAACGGCAAAGTAGAGGAGATGACGGCGTGTGTCAAGCGCGCCGCGCCGACGTCTATTCGCAACGGTCGTTGATCCAGTCCTTGTGCGCGGCCAGGCAGCGCTGCATCTCGCCGTTGAGGCGCTCGGCCTTTTGCTTGAGAACCAGGCAGGCTTTAGCGCCGTTATCGACCAGCATCGCGCACACATCCATCTTGTCGATGGCCGCCTTGTAATTGCCTTGCGCAATTTCTCGTTCGGCCTCCGCGATGATTTTTTGCGACTGCTCGCCCGCCTGCGGCGCCGACGCGCTGTTTCGCCCGATCAGGTCACCGAAGATTCTTTGTACCGTTGCGCCGGGCCCCTGCGCTTTTTCAGCCTGGCGCGCGTCGATGCGGGTTTTCAGTTCGCGCGTGTCAGCGCCCTCGCCCCAACGGCGCGTGAACGCGCCCAGGCGGGCGCGCGCGAGCTCGAAACTTGCCGCCGTCAGCGCCGCATCGACCGCGCTGACGGTGTCGCCCCAGGCCTTGGTGCGCGCCTGCCGTCGCTCGCAGGAAGGCGTCGCATCATTGATCGCCTTGTGCAGGCGTTTTAACTGCTCGGCAGTCGCCTTGGCCGACTTCAAGGATGCCAGTTCGGCACGCGCCTCATCGAGTTTGCAGTCGACGCTTTGCGCGATGGCGGCCTCGATCCGGCTGTCGAACTTCTTCGCGTTATCCGGCTTGGTGATCATCCAGATCAGCCATAAACCCAGCAACACCAGCAGCCAGTGGCGCAGCAGGATCGGTTTGCGCATGGGCGCCGCCGGCACGCGCGGTGGGCCAGACACGGGCGCGCGCGCGGGCGGTGCCGCCACCGCTGCAGCCGCTGGAGCGGCTGCTGGTGCGACTGGTGCTAGTGCAGCTGCTGCTAGTGGGGCTGCTGACGGGGCGCCGGTCAGCGGCAGCGTCAGCTGAGCCGGCACACCGGGCGCGCGGCCGAAGATCGGCAAACGTGGCCGCGCGGGCGGCGGCGCGGCGGGCGGCGGTTGCGGTACTGCCGGCGCCGGCTGCGACCCCTGGGAGGCAGGCGCCGCAGCCGGCGTCGGCAGCGGCGCTGTACCGGCGCGCTGCCTCACCCCGCAATAGGGGCAAAAGTTGACCGGGCGCGCCAGAGCGCGCGCGCACGCGGGGTTGATACAACGGTCAAGCACGTCATGTTGCACTGTTCAAATCCTGTCTGGCCGGACGCTTGCGGGCCCGGCCTGGCTATGCTGCGGCGTCACTCGGGATCGGGGATCGCGTCCTCGGGGTCGGGGATCGCGCCATCGAACAGGCGCGCCAGTTCCGGCAGCGCGCCGGCCGCCTGCCACTTGTCGCTCTTCGGATCCCACTGCATGTTCCAGATTTTAGTCGACGGTTCCAGTTCGCCGCGCGCGATGCGCAGCGCGATCTCGTCAAACGAAAATGGTCCTTGCTGCGCCTTGTTCAAAAATACCTTGTAGCGCCCGGCCTGCGCCGCCATGCCCGGCGCTAGCGGTGCCGCTGCGAACGTGGCGCCCGGCGCCCCCGTCAATCCGGCCAGTGCCTGTGCCGCCAGCGCGTCGCTGGCCAGGTAATCGGCGCGGATCGCACGCTTGTCGACGCTGTTCTGCACTTCCCACGCATACGCGTCACTGGCCGAATTGGGCACCGTTTCGCTCCACACGGCGATGCCGTCCAGCGCGGCGTCGATCTGGCCGGACGCGAGCGCCGGATTCATCGCGCGGGCGCGCTTGAACCACTGCTCGTACAACCGGCGCGCGGTGATGTTGGGTAGCGACGGTGACGGCAGCTCGGCGCCGGTTTCGTCCACCTCCAGCTTGGGCTGGTAGACGCGGTGCTGGAAGTGGCGCATCAGCGCTGCCAGCAACGTCAACTGGTTGGCGCCCAGCGTGGCCAGGCGCTGCTGCACCGCATTGATCACCTGCTCGCGGTAATAGGCCGGCAGGCCGTTCGAGCGGATCGCGAACTCGTTACCGATCTGCAGCCACTCGCCCGAGCCGGCTTCGACCTCGAACAGGTATTGGCCGCGCGGCTGGAACAAGGCCTCGCGCTCGGCCAGGTCGGTCTTGCGCTTGAGGATGCCCAGCGCGTTCGCCTGCAGGAAGGTTTCGTAGTCGTCGGCCAGGCGATTGAGTTCGTCCATCGACGGCGCGATCGGATGGCGGAAGCGGGTCGAATCGAAATGCAGATGGGTCGGAATCTTCGGGTTTTCGATCTGGTACGAGGTGCGCCAGGTCGGCAGGCCGCGCAGCACCGTCATCGGAAAACCGGACAGTTCGATGTAGCATACCGCGCGCCCGTTGATGCCGGTGTTGACGATCGAAACCAGGTCGCCGTGGAAGGAGCCGGTCGGCACGGCCGCCTTGATCTCGGCCTCCATCTTGCGCCACGCCTGCGGGTCGCCCACGCCGATGAAGCATTTGAACTGGTCGGCGTTGGGCGTGAACTCGGCCGAGAAGCGCGCGTTCACCCACGGCATCGCGCTCTTGATCCATTCGTTGAATATGCGCGCCCGTTCGGCCGGCGCCATCGCGTTCAAGCGTTCCAGCAGCGGATCTTGCGGGGCGTCCTCGCCCAGGCTGTCGACCGACAACTGGGTCTGGGCGCGCCGGAACAGTTTGAGCAGCAGCGCCGCGCGCAGGCGCTCGTCGCCCAGTTGCGGGAACAGCCGGCTCGAGCCGCCAAATTCGAGCAGCACCTCTTCGCTCCAGGCGCTGATGTCGCCGGTCAGCTTGACCGGATCGGGCACGCTGTCGCTGGCCAGTTTCATGTAGGTGGCGTGTTCGTGGCGCGCGTCGGCGCGCAGCTGGTCGATGCGCTGGTCGCAGGCGACCAGCATCGCTTCGACGCAGCGCCGGCCCTCCTGGAATTCGCCGGCGATGCCGCTCCAGACCGGCTGGCCGTGCTCGTCGGGCGATTGCGGCTCGCCCAGCCAGCTCGACAAACCGCGCATCACTTCGATGGCCTGCCCGGCCGCCACCGCCAGCAGGTGGAAGCGCAGATAATCGGCGATGTCGCGTTTCAAATGCGTCATCACTTCGCGCGCCTGGGCGTCCTTGCCGAACAGTTTGCCGGCCGCCTGGGTCAGATTATTGAGCGACTCCTCGACCTGGCGCGTGCGCAGCGCATCGCGCATGTCGCGGTAGCGCTTGCCGTTGCGCTCGGCGATGCCCAGGTCGCGCTGCGACAGGCGCGCCTTGATCTGTTCAAGCAGCGACAGCACGAATTCCAGCCCGCCCTGCTTGCGGTCGTCCAGCAGCGCAAACAGTTGGGTGCGCGCGCGCGCCTTCAGACTCGTCATCAATTCGACCGTGTGGCGCTTGATGCGGTCCTCGCTCGTTTCGGCCGCCGCGCCCGCCTCGCGGATCGCGTCGCGCTCGAGTTGCGGCAGCAGCTCGGCCACCTTTTCGCGCCACACCTTCAGATCGTAGGAACCCATGATGCGGTCCATCTCCATCTGCACCTTGCTCTCGACGCGTTCGAGCAGCGAGCGCTGGTCCTTGTCCATCAACAGCGCGTCGGTCAGCGCGTATTCCTGGAACGGAGTCTGGTCGACCGTGCCTTTTTTGAAGTCGGGGAATTCTGCGAAGGTGTGTTCGTTGAGCGCCATCTGCTCGCGCATGAACACGTCGCGCTCGAAGTCGCCGGCGCGCCGCGCGGCGCGCCCGTCGCTGCCCACCAGGCCGAAGAACGCCTTCACCATCAGGGCCGACAATTCGTAGGCGCGAATGTCGTCGCGCAGGCTTTGCTGGGTGTCCAGCACGGACTGGCCGAAGGCCGAATACACCTTCGAGTACGACAAGCGCATGTCGCCGAAGCGCTGCTCCGGCACGCGCGGATTGAACGGTCCCAGCTTGTGCTGCTGCTGGTTGACCGCCACCGAGCGCTTGCGGTTGGCAAAATCGGCCGACGCGAAATCCTCGAACAGCGTGTCGGCCACCATTTGATAGATGTCTTTGACGTCGCCGGTGGCCTTGTTGGCCAGGTTGGCGGTGTCGACGAAATACACATCGTCGAACGGCGCGCCCTTGCCGACCAGGCTGTCCGGGTCGGCCCAGCGCACTTGCGCGTTCATGTCGCGCATCGCCGTTTCCAGCTCCATCAGCGTGGCGTAGGCGTTGGCCTCGGTGCGCTCCTTGTTGGCCTTGGCGTAACCGGACGGCATGAACATCACCAGGTCGACCTGGTTGGCTGTCACTTCCTGGCGCGCGATGGCCTTGGCGATCCAGCCCAGGTCGAGCGCGCTGCCGGCGCCGGTGCCGCCGGCGCACGAGGCGATGACGACAATGCGGAATTTGGAGGTATCGACCTGCAGGCCGAGGCGCTGGTAGGTTTCCTTGCGCTCGTTGCCGGCGTTGCTGCTCAAGAAATTGAGCGCGCCCTTGATGCGCCCGCGCAGTTTCGGATATTTGTCGAACAGGTACAGACGCGCCAGCGCGCGGATCTGGCCGGCGCCCTTGGACGGGTCGATCCCCAGCGAGCGCAGCTTCTTGGGCCGTAGCGGCATCCACGATTCGATCAGCGGAAAGCGCGCCAGGCTGTCGTCCGACTCATGATATTGCGGTAGGTCGATGGTTTCGACCAGACGCTCCTCGTCGGACAGCTTGACCAGCTCGTACCACGGGTCGGTGCGCTGCGATTTGCCTTCGTCGATGATGGCGTTGTTATCGAGGTCGAAGTGCAGGAAGCGCGCGACCGGAAACTGGCCGATCGCATCGACCCGGGTCGGGTTTTTCGGGTTCCACACGGCCGACAGGATGTGGCGGCGGATGCGCAGCATCACCTCCATGCCGGTGCCGCCGGCGCCGATGAACAAGGTCGGGCGCAGGTCGACCTTCAGTTCGGCTTTTTTGTCGCTCGCGCCCGGGGTGGGGAATTCTGCCATGGTGGTCTCTCGGTTTGGGGTATCAGCGGCGGCCGACCAGCAGCGCGCCGATCAATGCGGCGACGCCGAGGAAGACCAGCGGGCCGGTCACGGCCAGGGTCAGGAATTTGCCGGGGTTGATGATCGCCAGCACCGCCGCCCCGCTCAGGAAGGACAGCGCGACGAACAGCAGCCAGCCGGCCGAGCCGGCCGAGGACGGCGCCACGCGCGCACGCACCAGGTGGTGCACATAGGCGTTGCGGATGAAAAAATACACGATCAGCAGCACGGCGAAGATCGCCCCGCCGATGGCCACGTCGCGCGACGCGGTGTCGGTGACGGGGGCGCCGGCCACCGGCGCCACTTCGATCGTCGCGCCGCCGGCGCTCGCGCTGGCGTCGGCCGGCTTGCTCGCTGCGGCGCTGGCGCCGGCACTGGCCGCGCCGGGCAGTTTGAAACCTGGGTCGGCGCTGGCCGCCGGAGTAGCTGATGTTTGCATTGCGGATTCCTGAAAAAGTCAGCGGCCCAGACGCACCTGCGCACCGTCGCGCAGGTCCGTCAGTTGGTGGCCGAAAAGGGAAGTCTTGAGTTGCGCGACCTGATTGCCGGCCTTGTCGTACAGCGGCAAACTGCTGCCCACGCTGGCGTGCATGGTGCGCAGTTCGCCCTCGACGGTGACGAGCACGCGGCGCGGGCGCGTCAGCGCCAAGGTCGCCGCCGCGCCCAGCCCCAGCGCGGCGAGCACGCCACCGATCAGCGCCAGCAGCGGCGCCACGCCGAAATGCACCCGCACTTCAAGCGGCAGCAGCGCCGTCGAGCCGTGCAACTGGCTGGGCGGCGTGAAAATGTCGGGCAGCGGGTCGCCCGGGAACAGTTCCGCCATACGCGCGCGGAAGGGCTGCGACAACGCCAGTTGCTGATCGCTCAGTTGCAGCTCGATGCGGCCCGGCAGCACGTAGGCCGAGCCGGCCGACTTGAGCGCGGCCAGCGACCAGTTGCCCGGCAATTGCGTCACCGGCAGCGCCAAGCGCGAGGACAGCGCCGCGCCCACACCCGGCACCAGCTCGGCCACCTGGTCGCTGCCGAGCGTGATGGCGCTGTCCTGGCCGCCCAACAGCGCGTGCGCGGCCAGCTTGGCGTGCTTGATCGTGTACGGATACATGGTGTTTTCCAGGTGCCAGTCGATGTTGGCGAACGGCGCGCGCGCGCCCGCGTCGATGTCGGCGCGCAGCATGCCACCGGGCGTCATCGAAAACGCCACGCCGGGCGCGTCGCTCACTTTGGTCGGCAGCAGACGCACCGTGTCGCGGTCGAGCGGCTTCAGGCGCGCCGGCGTTTCGGTGATCACCTTCTGGATGCGTCCGCCGGCCAGCAAGGCGTCGAGCGCGCGCGCGCCTTGCGCACCGATCGCCAACACGTACACCATCAGGCCGCCGGCGCGGTAGTGCGCGCCCTGCACCGGCATTTTCAAGGGGAAGGCCAGCGCCTTGCTGATCGCCTCGCCCTGGTGGATCAGCGTGTAAAAGTCGCGGTTGCGCTGCGCGGTGGACTGGTCGTTGTTCGGACTGTTGCGGTTGTTGGTGAACAGCCAGACCAAGCCGCTCTTATGGTCGAGCGCCTGGCCGATCGCGGCGTTGACCGCTTCGCTCAGGTCGGTGTCGGCCAGCACGCTCGATCCCGGCTTGGTGGCCGTGTTCAAACCGGCCAGCGCGGCGCTGATCTGCGCGCGCGCGCCGGCCGCGCCCACCGTCAGCGACAGCAGCGCCTTGGGCGACGGCGCGCCCGGCCGGCTCTGGTTGAACGCGGCCAGCACCATCTGGTCGTCCGGGCCGGTCACCGCCAGCGCCAGTTCGGTCACCAGCGCCTTGTAGGGCGAGGCCGGGTCGCTGAAAAACGGCTCCATCCAGCCCGAGTTCTGCACCAGGAAGACGTGCGACACGGCCTGCGCCGCGCCGCCCGCGCACAGCATGGCCGCGCAGGCGGCGGCCCGCACCAGACGCGCGCTCACGCTGGCGCGTCCAGGCGCCAGCCGCGCAGCTGGTGCCAGTCCGGGTGGTGCAACCACAGCACGCCGTCATACACAAACGGCAGACATTCGCCCGGGCGGGCCAGCCGCACCAGCTCGTCGAGCACCACGTTGCGCCGCCCGATCCACTCGACGCTGACGCGCGCCAGCACGGCGGCGTCGAGCGCCGTTTCGGCCTTGCCGGTGTATTTGTGACAGCGCAGCACCAGGCCGCCGGGCTGCGCGCGCTCGCTGTTGTAGGCCCACAGCAGCGGCAGCACCAGCGCGTCATCCTCGTGCGGATCTTCCACATGCTCCGGTTCCCACGGGTCGCCGATCACGGCGTGGCCGCGCCGAAACAGCAGTTTGCCAAAGCCGAGCCGGGCCCCGTCCAGCGCTTCAAGCTGGCCGTCCGGCACGCCCAGTTCGAGAAAACTGTAGGCCTGGCCGTCGTGACCGATCAGCCAGAGGCGCCCGTCGCGGCTCTGGACCGGGCCGCCGAAAGCGCGGCGCGGACTCCACAGCTGCGGCCACGCCAGCCATTGCGGCGCGCCGCCTGGCTGCCAGCACAGATGGCCCTGCTCGTGCAGCCAGATCAGTTTATCGTCGTAGCTGATCGGGCGCGACCAGCCGTCGGTGGGCAACTCGAACGCGCCGCAATCGATCAGTTCAACCGCGCTCGCGTCAGCCAAGGCACTCCACAAATGGGTGCGCCCGGCGTCGATGAACAGGCAGGCGATATGCTTGCGCACGGCGCCCGGCGCGCTCGCCAGCGTCGCATCGAACACCGTCTCGGTGCGATACGTCTCATTGATCGGATTGATCCACAGCCGGCACAGACCCTGGCGGGTCGGCACCAGCGCCACTTCGCCGCGCCGCGCGCCGGTCGCCGGCAGCCAGGCGTAATCGGCGGCGGTGAAACTGAGGTCGGCCGCGTGATCGTCGCCGGCCATCAGGTGCCACAGACGCGCCTGCGGGTCCCAGTATTGCAGCACGTTGCGGCTGTAGGCCAGCGCCAGCAGGCGCTGCACGGGAAAGCCGACATGCGCGGCGCCAAACACGCATTGCGAATTGGGCGGGGTCGGCATGCTGCAATCGGGCCGCGCGGATGCGTCCGGGCTGCGCCGCTCAAGCGCCTCGCCCAGCGCCAGCGCGGTGACCGGCAAGCCGCGCGGCACCTGGCGCGGCAGCGCCGGCTCGCAGGCGCCGCCCCACCAGTCCGGTCGCGCCGCCAAACTTGCGGGCGGCGTCAGCGCTGCGCCACACTGCGGACAGTAAGCGAAATCGTCCGGGTACAGCGGTGCGCACTGGCAGCTGGCCGGCAACGCGGCGCCCAGCAATTGGGCAATGTCGGGCAGGCGGCCACGGGCCTGTGTTGGCCAGTCGATCTGGCTCAGTCCATCGGGCGCAGGTGGCGCAAATTGGCCGCTCGTCGCGTCTTCCAGCCAGACGCTGGTGGGCGTTTCCCATCGGTATGCCATATCACCTGTTCATCGCTTGATCGGTGCGCAGCCGGCGAGATTGCCGGCGCGATGCGGTCCGCCTGTTACGGGGGCCGCTTTTGTTTGGCAAATCATAGCGCAATTGGCATACCCGGTGGCGCTAATTGCCCGGTACCGTCGCACGCCCTCGCCGGCAGCGCGGCGCGCCGCTTCCACTGGCCGCCAGCGCGCGCATCGGCGCCACCTGCCCTGCGCAAAGCGGCGCCAGCGCGCGCCACGAGGAAGCCGCGCGCCGCTGCGCCGCGTCGAACGATTGCGCGCGGCGCCAAATTGGCGGATCATTAATGTTGGCGGCACTGCCAGCAGGCGCGCGCAGCGCCACCGCTGGTCCCACGCACCGACTCAAGGAGTAGCTCACTATGACAGCCCCTGTATGGTTCGCGTCGCTCGCCTGGTCGGCGCCCGTGACGCTGGAGGCGCTGCGCGCTCAGCGCAGCTTGTTGCCGCACGCGTCGGGCGTGTATGCGTTTTCCAATTATGCCGGCCCGCTGGAGAACAACACCGGCGTACTGTATATCGGCAAGGCCAAAAGTCTGTCCCAGCGCGTCCAGAGCTATCTGGTCGATCCCGCCACGATGATGGTCATGTCGGCGCGTTCCGGCGTGCCGCGCATCAACACGTCGTTGCGCCACGCTGGCAAAGTTCAACTGTTGGTGGAGATACAGCAAAAATGCCGGGGCGCAGCGCCGTCGGGCATCTGGGTGCGCTGGTCGCTCGACCCGGCCCCGGCCGCGCTGGAAAAACGCCTGATCGACCATCTTCAGCCGGCGTACAACACCCAAGGGGTCGACTAAGTTTTCCTGCGCGTTGCAGGCCGTCCCGGCTGCGCGAAAAATTGGTGCGGCCGATCGCAATACAACTGTGCTGGCGCATCTGCGGCGGTCGCCCCGATGCTCATCGTTTGTCCGCCTTGTTGCGCGCCGCCGGCGGTTCGGAGCGAAACAAGCGCCGGTGGACGGCGAGTGGATTCTCAGAAATGCAAGCAACAACGAGGACAAATCCGGTCAAACTCGGCGCCGGCGCGCCGTGCGCCCGGCCGGGCAGCGCACCGTCCGAACCTGCGCGCCGCGCCGCCGACGGGAGCGCCGCGCGCAACTGCACCCGGCCACCTCGTATAATGGCGTCTTGCCCTACGCCATGATCGCCCCGCCTCCCATGACCACCTGTACCGCCGACCTGAGCACCGCGCTCTCCCCCGCCGTCATCGACGCCGCCACCACCCATGTGAGCGACATGCTTGCGCTGGCGCTGCTGCACACCAGCGCGCAAGACGCCGTGGTCGTGTACGACAGCGGCTGCACGCTGGCGTGCGCGCTCACCCAAGCCTACCGGCGTAGCCTGCCCACGGCCAGCTTCATCGACTTCGACGCCGTCGCGCCGGACGCGATCCTGACGCGCTTTGCCGAACTGGCGCCGGCCAGCCTGGTGGTGCTGATCCAGTCGAGTAACTTCCGGCTGGACGGCTACCGCCTGCGCATCGAACTGTTCAAGCGCGCGCTGAAAGTGGTCGAGCACGTGCACCTGGCGCGCATGACCGGCAGCCAGGCCGAGCACTATATCGAAGCGCTGGCCTACGATCCCGCCTACTACCGCGGGGTCGGGCTGGCGCTCAAGGCGCGCATCGACCAGGCCGGCGGCGCCGTGCTCGACAGCGGCGGCGAGCTGCTGGTGTTTGGCTCGCCGCTTGAATCGGCCAAGCTCAACGTCGGCGACTACAGCGGCATGACCAACATCGGCGGCCAGTTTCCGATCGGCGAAGTGTTCACCGAGGCGCAGGATCTGGAAGCGGTCAACGGGCGGGTGCGCATCCACGTATTCGGCGACATCGACTTTCTGGTCAACTGTCCGCCCAAGCCGATCACTTTGACCGTCGCGCGCGGACGCGTCGTCGGCACCGAAGACAGCACGCCCGAATTCGACCTGGTCTTGGACACCATCCGCGCCGTCGAGGGCGAGGTGTGGTTGCGCGAACTGGGCTTTGGCATGAACCGCGCCTTCACGCGCGAGCGCCGGGTCGACGACATCGGCACTTACGAGCGCATGTGCGGCATCCACCTGTCGCTGGGCGCCAAGCATGGCATCTATCAAAAGCCCGGTTTCAAGCGCAAGGACGCGCGCTACCACGTCGACGTGTTCGCCGTCACCGAGGCGGTGTACCTGGACGACGAGCGGATCTACCAGGACGGCGCCTGGCAAGTCTAGCGATGGCGGCGCGTTAGCATATTGTCCACGTTGACGCGAGGCCGTACAATGGCCGCTCGATCCATCACGCAGGAGCGCCGCCCGATGTTAAGCACCGAACAACGCAGCCAGTTTGTCCGCGACGGCTATCTGGTGCTGCCCGGCTTCAAGAGCGCCGAACAGATCGCCGCGCTGCGCGCGCGCGCCGGCGACCTTGTCGAGCAGTTCGATCCGGCCGCCAGCCGCGCCATCTTCAGCACGCGCGACCAGGCCGCCACCACGGACGACTATTTTCTCGGCTCGGACAACACGGTGCGCTGCTTTTTCGAAGAAGAGGCGTTCGACCAGCAGGGCCAGTTGCGCCAGCCGAAGGCGCTGTCGATCAACAAAATCGGCCATGCGCTGCACGACCTCGATCCAGTGTTCGACGCGTTCTCGCGCGACGCCCGGCTCGATGCGGTGGCGCGCGAGCTGGGTCTGAGCGAGCCGCAGATCTGGCAGTCGATGTACATTTTCAAGCAGCCGGGTATCGGCGGCGAAGTGCGCTGGCACCAGGACGCGAGCTACTTCGACACCAGTCCGATCAGCGTGACGACGTTCTGGTTTGCGCTGGAAGACGCCACCATCGACAACGGCTGCCTGTGGGTCGAGCCGGGCGGCCAGCGCGGTCCGCTACGCGAGCGATTCGTGCGCGACGGCGACGTCGTCAGCATGGAAACGCTGGACCGCACGCCCTGGCCGAGCGGCCCGGGCGCCGTCGCGCTCGAGGCCAGCGCCGGCAGTCTGGTGTGCTTTCACGGCCTGCTACCGCACTACAGCGCGCCCAACCGCTCGGCCGTGTCGCGCCACGCCTACACCTTGCACGTCACCGACGGCGCCACCGCCTATTCGGCGCGCAACTGGATCCAGCGCGACGCGCGCCTGCCGGTGCGCGGCTTCGTCTGAGCGCAGTGCGGCGCTGCTCCTGGTCGCAGCGCGACTTCGTCTGAGCGCAGTGCGCCCCGTCGCCCGAGCGCCGCGCTCCGGCTAGCCAGCCAGCAGCGCGTCGGCCTCAGGCGCGCGCGCCGGCGCCGCCTTCGGCAACGTCAGCGTGATCGTGGCGCCTTGTCCTGGCAGCGAGGCGATGTCGATGCGTCCGCCCAGGATGCTGGTGACGATGTTGTGCACGATCGTCATGCCCAGGCCCGAGCCGCCCTGTCCCATGCGGGTGGTGAAGTAGGGTTCGAAAATCTGGCGCATCGTCTTCGCGCCCATGCCCGCGCCGTCATCACTGAACGCCAGTTGCACCGTGCCCGCATCGAGCTCGCGCACGCGCAGCGTGATGCGCGCCGTCGCGCGCCCGTCAAACGCATGCAGCAAGGCGTTGTTGATCAGGTTGTTGAGCACCGGCCCCAGGCTGCCCGGATACGAGTCGCACAGGATCACGCCGGGCAGCTCGAGGTGCACCTCGCAGCGCGCCCGGCGCAGCTGCACCGCATAGGCTGTCATGGTGTCGCGCAGCACCGCGCACAGGTCGAACTTGCGGCGTTGGTCGCTGGCCTGGTCGACCGCCACCTGCTTGAAGGAGATGATCAGGTCGGCCGCGTGGCCAAGCGAACCGGCCATGATGCTGCAGGCGAGCCGGGTATCGCCCAGATACGCGTCCAGCACCGAGCGGCGTGTGCCGCCATCGACCAGTTTGCGCTCGAATTGCGCGGCCAGATCGGACAAGGCGGTGGCCGTCAGCAAGCTGTTGCCGATCGGTGTATTTAGCTCGTGCGCGATGCCCGCTACCAGCGCGCCCAGCGCGGCCATCTTTTCGGCGCTGACCAGGCTGGCCTGGGCCTGTTTGAGCGCGCCCAGCGCGCCTTCGAGTTGATCGCGCGCCGCCTCGGCCTCGGCCTTCTCGCGCGCCAGTTCGGCCAGGTTGCCTTCCAGGCCGCGCTGATATCCTGGATCACCCACACGGCGCCGTCGACCAAGCGCTCGACCTGCAGCGCCTTGCCGCTGGCCAGACACCAGATCGCGCTGCTGTCCTTGCGCACCAGTTCCAGCTCGCCCTGCCAGAAACGGCAGTCGGACACGGGGGCGAACGACCGCTGCTGGCCGAGCGCGCGGCGCACCAGCATGGCGCTGGGCTGCCCAATCAGTTCGCCGCGCGCGTAACCGCTCAGCTCCTCCAGACCGCGGTTGCAGCGCACAATCACGCCATCGGCAAACAAGGCGATGCCCACGTTGGCGCTGTCCTGGAACGCGCGCTGCTCGTCGAGTGCCGCGCGCAGTTGCGCCGCCATCGCGCGGCTGCGGCGCGCGCCCTGCAACACGGCGGCGAACAGCTCGCTGATCAGGCTGCCGGCCGCCCCGATCAGCGCCACCGTGCCCCACGCGCGTCCGTAGCGTTCGCCCGGCACGGCGCCAAAGCGCAGCTCCCAGCGGCGCTGGCCGACGTCGAGCCGGGCCAGCGCGCGCAAACCGGGCAGCTGCGCCGCGCCACCATTGTCGAACAGGCGCTGCGGCACAGAAGGCGCATCGGTCGCGCCGACGTCGTCGATGTGGATCGTCAAGTCGGCCAGCAGCGCCGGTTCGATCAGTGCGCGCATCAGCGCGTCGACCCGGAACACAATGGCCACCATGCCACTGAAGGCGGCGCGCCGCTGCACCGGCGCGGCCAGCGGGGCGCCCGGACGGTACAAGGGGGCGCGCGCGACAAAGCCGGGCTGCTTGCTGCTGTCTTGCACCAGAATCACGCGCCCGGTGGCGACGACGTCGCCGCTGTCGCGCCCCTGTTCGATCGCCTTGCGGTGCGGCGCCAGCGCGGCCAGGTCCAGGCCGAAGGCCGCTTCATTGCCGGCCATCGGTTCGACGAAGGCGATGATGTAGTGTTCGTGCGCGTCGAGCGCCGGATGGATGGTGAAGTCGGGATGGCCCTTGGGCGCGATGCTGGTATCAGTGCGCACCGTCGCCGTCAGTTGCGCGAGCTGCTCGGGGGTGGCCAGCTGCACGAACTGGACGGCCTGAAAGCCGGGGTAGCGTTCGGCCAGGTGCAGGTCGCGCACCAGCTGGCCAAATTGCGCGCGCGTGACCGTGCCCGACAGCGCGAACACGCCCTTCAGACCCAGCACCATGTCGAAATAAGTTTGCAGGCGCACCCGCGTGTCGTTGGCCACCTTGTCGGTGTCGCGCCGAAAGCGCAGGCCAATCTGCTCGTCCTGCGCCTCGAGCACCTGCAGGCAGGTCCAGAAGGTCAGGAACATTCCGGCGACAAACGCAAGGTATCCGTGTGCCCGCATTGAGACGCTCCCACTTGATCGGCCAGCCAGGTCAAGCGGGCAATGCACTTGATCGGCCAGCCCGGTCAAGCGGGCAATGCACTGGCGCCGACAATAGCATGGCGCCGTGCCGCCTGGTCAAGCGTCAACGACATGTCAGCGCCGCTGTCGGTGATGCGCCGCAGCAGCGCTGGCTGGCACCCACCCAGGCCTTAGCGGCGCGCGCGGATTTTCTCGATCTCGTCCATGATGCGGTTCATGCGCGCGAACACCGCCTGGTAGGGCGCCGGCGAGGCGAGATCCACCCCGGCCGCTTTGACCAGCTCATACGGGTAGGTCGAGACGCCGGCGCGCAGGATGTTCAGGTAGCGCTCGCGCTCGGGCGCGCCGCCGGCCAGCAGCTGCTGCGCGAACAACGAGCCGGCGGCGATCGAGGTGGCGTACTGGAACACGTAGAAGCGCTGATAAAAGTGCTGGATGTAGGCCCATTCGATCGCATACAGCGGGTCGATCTTGAGCACCCCTTGCGCATCGCCGTGGTAGCGCCGCAAGGTTTCGCAGTACAGCGCACTGAGCGCCTCGCCCGTCAGCGACTCGCCTTTGTCCACGCGCGCATGCACGGCCCGCTCGAAGTCGGCGAACATGGCCTGGCGGAAGAACGTCAGGCGCAAACTCTCCAGCGCCGAGCCCAGGTACAGCAGGCGCTCGTCGTCCGTCTTGGCCTGGGCCAGCGCGTGCTCGAGCAGCAGCACTTCGTTGGTGGTGGAGGCGATTTCAGCGACGAAGCTCGAATAATCGGCGCTGATGAAGGGCTGCGTCTTGTTGGCCAGGTGGGAATGCAGCGCGTGGCCCCACTCGTGCGCCAGCGTCGAGACCGACTCGTAGTCGTCGTTATAGTTGAGCATCAGGTAGGGATGCACGTCGTAGGCGGTGCCGTTCATATAGGCGCCGGCCCGTTTGCGCGCGCGCGGGTAGGCGTCCATCCAGTGCTGCGCCAGCCCCTGCCGCATCGCGCCCACGTAGTCCGGCCCCAGCGGCGCGACCGCCGCCAGCATCATCGACACGCCCTGCTCAAGCGGGTAGCTGTGCGCGCTGTTGACCAAGGGCGGGTAGATGTCGATGTACTGCATGTCGGACACGCCCAGTATCTTGGCGCGCAGCTTGAAGTAGCGGTGCAGCGTGGGCAGGTTGGCGTTGGTCTGCGCGATCAGCATGTCGTACACGGCCGGCGGCAGGCGGTTGCTGTCGAGCGCGGCGGACAAGCTGTCCGGATAGTTGCGCAGCTTGGCGTAGGCGCTGTCCTTTTTCAGCATTTCATAAAACGTCACGCCATAGGTGTGCTCGAACTGCTTCCAGGCGCCCCAAAAGGCGTCGAACACGAGCTTGCGGTCGGCCCGGTTGTCCAGCGCGCGGTATTTGGTGTACGCGGCCGGGTCGATGCGCACCCGGCTGCCGTCCGACAGCGTCACGCTCGGCCATGGCATGTCGGCGTTGGCCAGCGTCGCGTAGACCGCCTGCGCGGCGCCGGTGGCGCTGCCCAGCGCGGCGACCAGCTGCTCGCCCTGCGCGTTCAAGGTGTGCGGCGCGGCGCGCAAAATCTCGTCGAGCTGGTGGCGGTAAATCGCCAGCCCCTTGTCGCGCGCCAGCAGCGCGCCGACTTTGACCGAACCGAGGCCCAGCAGCTCGGGCGCCAGGAAGGCGCTGGCCTGGTCGACCCGGCTGCCGATCAGGTCGGCGCGCTGCTTCAGGTCCAGGCTGCTGGCCAGACCAGTGTCCTCGTCGTTGAGCTGGCTGGCGTAGTTGGACAGGCGCGCGTAGCGTTTGAGCAGGTCGGCGTTCAGGTCCAGGCAGGCGCGCAGGCGCGCGGCCGACTGGCCAAGCTGGCCTTTGCAGCGGCCGAACTCGCCCAGCTGTCCGTCCAGGCGCTGTGCGTCGGCGTCCCAGCCCGCTCGGTTCGGATACAGGTCGGCCAGGTTCCAGCGTTCGGCGCTGGTGTCGGCCGCGCCGGCATGTGCGCAGATCAGCGCAGCGAGCGCGATCAGGATCAGTTTTTTCATCGGGAGCTCCGGGTCGGGATGATGGGCGCAGCGCGCCAGCATCGCATTGTAGATTCAATACAGTCGTCAAGGTAGCCAGAAAAAGCAGGCGCTTATGCCGATTTCTGCACAAGCGGCGCAGCGTGCCAGACCCCGACGGCGCCATGTTTCAGATTTTTTACAAACATGACTGAGCACGAACGAACATTGCCGATTAGAATACCTGCTCCATTTTCAACATGAATGTCAGGGTAAATATGATACGTTTGCCGATCAGCGTAGCAGCACTGTGCTTGACGGTGTCCGCTTTCGCCGCGGATCCTTTCGACGACAAATTCCGTCAGCTCGACGAATTGCTGCCGACCCCGAACACCATCCGCGCCGCCTCCGGCGCGCCCGGTCACGCTTACTGGCAGCAGCGCGCCGACTATGCGATCCGCGCCACGCTGGACGAGAAGAAACGCGCCATCAGCGCCGCCGAGACAGTCACCTATCACAACAACTCGCCCGACACGCTGAACTATCTGTGGGTCCAGCTGGACCAGAACATCTACAAGCCGGACTCGGATGCGCGCCGCAGCGCCACCGTGCCCTCGCGCGACGCCTGGATGAAGGCGCGCGGCGAAGAGGAAGGCATGAAGTTCGACGGCATGCGCACCATTCTTGAGAGCCGCACCTTTGAGGGCGGCTACGACATCAAGGCCGTCAAGGACGCCAACGGCGCGCCGCTCAAGTACGTGATCAACAAGACCATGATGCGCATCGACCTGCCGCAGCCGTTGAAACCGGGCGCCCACATCGCCTTCAACGTCGAATGGCAGTACAACATCAACGAACAGAAGGTGCTGGGCGGGCGCTCCGGCTACGAAAAGTTCGACGACGACAAAAACGACCTGTTCGAGATCGCCCAGTGGTTCCCGCGCATGGCCGCCTACTACGACGTGGCCGGCTGGCAGCACAAGCAGTTTCTCGGTTCGGGCGAGTTCACGCTTGAATTTGGCGACTACGACATTCAGATGACGGTCCCGGCCGACCATATCGTCGCCTCCACGGGCGAGCTGCAAAACCCCGATGCGGTGCTGACGGCGGCGCAGCGTGATCGCCTCAAACAGGCGCGCACCGCCAGCGCACCGGTGATCATCGTCACCCAGAAGGAAGCCGAGGCGGCCGAAAAAGTGCACAGCACCGCCACCAAAACCTGGCACTTCAAGGCCAAGAACGTGCGCGATTTCGCCTGGGCCTCGTCGCGCAAATTCATCTGGGACGCGCAGGGTTACAAGAAGGGCGCCACCGACATGATGGCGATGTCGTTCTATCCCAAGGAAGGCAATCCGCTGTGGGAGAAATATTCGACCCAGGCCATCATCCACACCGTCGAGCAGTACAACAAGTACAGCCTGGACTATCCGTACCCGACCGCGCTGTCGGTCAACGGTCCGGTGGGCGGCATGGAATACCCGATGATCTCGTTTAACGGTCCGCGTCCGAACAAGGACAAGAAGACTGGCGAACTGACGTACTCGAAGCGCACCAAGTACGGTCTGATCGGCGTGATCATCCACGAGGTGGGCCACAACTACTTCCCGATGATCGTCAACTCCGACGAGCGCCAGTGGACCTGGATGGATGAGGGGCTGAACACGTTCGTGCAATACCTCGCCGAGCAGGCCTGGGAGGAAAACTATCCGCGCTCGCGCGGCGAGCCGCGCACCATCGTCGACTACATGAAGAGCCGCAACCAGGTGCCGATCATGACCAACTCGGAGTCGCTGCTGCAGTTCGGCAACAACGCTTACGCCAAGCCGGCCGCCGCGCTCAACATCCTGCGCGAGACCATCCTGGGACGCGAGCTGTTCGACTTCGCCTTCCGCGAATACGCGCAGCGCTGGAAGTTCAAGCGCCCCACCCCGGCCGACTTCTTCCGCACCATGGAAGACGCCTCCGGCACCGATCTGGACTGGTTCTGGCGCGGCTGGTTCTACAGCACCGACGCGGTCGACATCAGCATCGACGGCATCAGCGAATATGGCGTGTCGACCAAGAATCCGGAGACCGAGCAAGCCTGGAAAAAAGCCCAGCGCGACGCCGAGCCGGCCTCGATCGCCGACCTGCGCAACAAGGGCACGCTGGCGCGCCGCGTCGATGCGCATCCGGAGCTGAAGGACTTCTACAACGAGCATGATGACTTCACTGTCACCAACAAGGAGCGCAACAAGTTCAACGACTCGGTCGAGAAGCTCGACGATTGGGAAAAGGCCTTGCTGGCACAGGGCAAGCACCTGTACCTGGTCGACTTCTCCAACCTGGGCGGGCTGGTCATGCCCTTGATCCTGGAGATTGAACTCAAGAGCGGCAAGAAGTACATCGAGCGCGTGCCGGCCGAAGTGTGGCGCTACTCGCCCAAGAAGATCACCAAGCTGATCGTCACCGACGAGCCGATGGTGGGCCTGACCCAGGATCCAAACTGGGAAACCGCCGACATCGACACCAGCAACAACGCGTGGCCGCGCAAGATCACGCCGTCGCGTCTTGAACTGTTCAAGAGCGATCCGACCAAGGGCGACTTGATGAAGGAGTTCAAGACGCCGCTGAAGGTCAAGGGCGCCAAGTCCGAAAAAGGTGAAAAAAGCGCGGAGAAAGAGGACGAATGATGCTTCTCGCATGGCGGCCTTGGCTTGCTGGTGTGCTGCTGTGCCTGGGCACGGCGGCGCACGGCCACAGCTTTCATGCGGGGATCACCGACATCGCCTTCAATGCGCGCACCGGCTCGATCGAGCTGGTGCACACCTATACCGCGCATGACCTTGAGACGCTGCTGACGAATCTGTATCAGCGTCCGTTCGACCTGGCTGACCAGGACGACGCGCGCCTGTTGCGCAAGTACCTGGAAAAACAGTTCTACCTGATCGGGACGAACCAGCAGCGCCTGCCTTTGACCTGGGTGGGCGTCAAGGTCGATGCCGAAAGCGTCATCATCTACCAGGAAGTGCTCAATACGCCGCTGGCCGGCGCCGCGCTGATTCATGACGCGGTGCTGTCCGATTTTCTGGCCGAGCAGACCAACACCGTCAACATCAATCGAAGCGGCGCCGTGCAGACGCTGACCTTTGATCGCGCCCACGTCGAACAGCGCCTGCCCTGACATAATGGCACGCGCGCCACACCGGCCAGCGCCATCCTTTTTCCTGCCCCACCTGAAATGAACATGAAGCATGCACGCCGTCTGCTGATCGCAGCATTGCTGGTCCACGCCGCCGCCAACGCGGACGACGACGTGCTTGCGCGCGTGCTGGTGAACGGCGCGCGCGCCAGCGGCCTGGGCGTCAGCGACGCGGCCAACGCCGGCAGCGTCGGCCAGCAGCAACTGGCCGAGCGCACCGTGTACCGTCCCGGCGAACTGCTCGAAGCGGTGCCCGGCGTGATCGTCAGCCAGCACAGCGGCGAAGGCAAGGCCAACCAGTTTTATCTGCGCGGTTTCAACCTGGACCACGGCACCGACCTGCGCACCACGCTTGACGACATGCCGGTCAACCAGCGCAGCCACGCGCATGGCCAGGGCTGGACCGACCTCAATTTTCTGATTCCCGAACTGGCCGCCCGGCTCGACTACAAGAAGGGGCCGTACTCCGCCGCGGAAGGCGACTTCGCCTCGGCCGGCAGCGCCGCCGTGGTGTACGCGAACCGGCTCGGCCAGGGCGTGGCCAGCGCCACGGCGGGGCCGAACGGCTACGCGCGCACGCTGCTGGCCGACTCGCCCGAGTTCGGGCGCGGCAGCCTGCTGTATGCGCTGGAACTGTTGCACAACGACGGCCCTTTCGTCCATCCGGACGACTACCGCAAAATCAACGCGGTGCTGCGCTACAGCGAAGGCTATGCCAACAACGGCTTCAGCGTCAGCGCGATGGCCTACCACGGCAGTTGGTCGGCCACCGACCAGATTCCGCAGCGCGCGCTGGCCGATGGCGCACTGGCCAGCCGCTTCGACGCGATCGACCCCAGCGACGGCGGCAGCGCGCGCCGGCTCAGCCTGTCCGGCGTATGGCGGCGCAGCGACAGCGACGAAGCGTCCAAGGTCAGCGCCTACCTGATCCGCAATCAGCTGGACCTGTATTCCAACTTCACCTACTTCCTCGACGACCCCGTCAATGGCGACCAGTTCAGCCAGCCCGACCGGCGCGTCACGGGCGGTGCCAACGCCAGCCACAGTTGGCACAGCCATGTGGGCGGGCGCAACACCGATGTCACGGTGGGCGCGCAGCTGCAGCTCGATAACATCTTCAACAGTCTGAACCAGACCCGCGCGCGCACGCTGCTGGCCACTACCCGCAGCGACCACATCGTCGAGGACAGCGTGGGTCTGTATATCGACACCAGCACGCGCTGGAGCAGCGCGCTACGCAGCAACGCCGGCCTGCGTTTTGACCACTACCGCTTCGACGTGCGCAGCGACCGGATCGAGAACAGCGGGCAGAGCAGCGCCCAGCTAGCCAGCCCGTCGCTAAGCCTGATCTTCGGGCCGTGGGCGGCGACCGAGTTATATGTCAATGGCGGCACCGGCTTTCACAGCAACGACGCGCGCGGCACCAGCATCAGCGTCGATCCGCGCAGCGGTGCGGCGCAGGACAAGGTGGCCGGTCTGGTGCGTTCGCGCGGCTTCGAACTGGGCGTGCGCAGCGAAGCGATCCCCACGTTGCGCAGCGCCCTGTCGCTGTACCGGCTCGACTTCGACTCCGAACTGACTTTCGTGGGCGACGCCGGCAGCACCGAAGCGGGCCGGCCCAGCCGGCGCGTCGGCTTCGAGTGGTCCAACGCGTGGCGGGCGGCCAAGTGGCTGACGGTCGACGCCGACGCGGCCTACGCGCACGCGCGCTCGCGCGACGCGGCGCCGTCCGGCAATTTCATTGCGGGAGCGGTCGAAGGGGTGGCACAGCTGGGGGTGACGCTGGACCGGCTCGGCCCTTGGTCGGGCGCGCTGCACCTGCGCTACTTCGGGCCGCGCCCGCTGGTCGAGGATAATAGTGTGCGCTCACATGCAAGCTTGACCTTGAACGGACAGCTCGGCTACGCACTGAGTCCGACCCTGCGCATTGAACTGGAAGGTTTTAATCTGAGCAATCGGCGTGATTCGACGATCGATTATTACTACCTGTCGCGCCTGGCCAATGAGGCCACAGCGCTGGCCGATGTGCACTTCCATCCGCTCGAAGCGCGCTCGCTGCGCCTGACAGTGAGCAAGCACTTCTGACGCAGGGCGCGTCAGTGAACGATGAAGGTCGAGGCCGGCACCGGCGCGAACTCACGTTCGCTGCGCTCCTCGGTGTCGGTGCGGTGCTTGCCCAGGATGTATTTTTCCACCAGGTCGAACGAGGACACGATACCGACCAGCGTACCATGGTCGGTCACCAGAATATGATGGATCTTGCGCTCGACCATCAAGCTCACCGCATCGACAATCGGACAAGCCACTTCGACCATCACCGGTCGGTGCGTGCAAATTTCCCACGCGAACACCGCTTTCGCATTTTTCTTCGATGAGTGGAAGTGCAGCAAGTCGCGCGCGGTGATGATGCCAAATACCACGCCCTCGTTGTCCACCACCGGCACGTAGGTAATGCTGTGCAGGTCCATCATGTTTTCGATCTGCTCGATCGGGCTGTCCATGTTGACGACGATCGGTTTATGCGTCATCAGCGATGATATCTCTTTGTACATGATTTAGCCTCTTGCGAGCGATTGATTGTCATGTGAGAACGAACAAGCTACTCGACCATTTAAGTTGATGGAGATCGCTAAGTCAATGTCGATTTCGGTGTCGCAAGCGACGTTTTTGGATGCATGTCGTTTTAATCCTATCGATCCGCGCACGCGCTGCAGACCCACGCTATCGCATCCCGATATTGCTGTCGGCAGCGATATTTTCCTGACATGATTGTGCCAGCATGCGACCAACCGGTCACGCCGGTGCGCGCATACCCGCATACGCGCTGCGCTCGCCAGCCGGGCTTACTGGAACCGACGTACTTCGCTGAAGTGCAGGTTCTGCCGCACCTGGCGCGCCCGGCGTTCCCGGCGCGTGCCGGCCACGGCCACCGCGCGCTGAGTGCGGCCTTGGTGCCGGTTAGTTGCTGCCAGCCAGCGTCGGGATCGAAGCGCTGGGCGTAACCGCCGCCGAGTATCTCGAACGGCGCATGGGCGTGCTTGCGAAAATCAATCGTCTACTGACCGCTTCGTTGGGCATACCAATTGGGCGTGATGAAATCGGTTACCAGCACGCCGCCGGCGGACTCGTAGGCGTAGCTATCGCTTTCGACCGGATCGCACACCTCGGCCGCCCAGAAGCTGCCGGAGCGATCCTGGAAGGCGCCATTCAACCACGGGTCGACGGCCATTTCGCTCAGTTCATGGGGGTCGCACACACTGACGCTGGCACTGTCTTGCAGGATCGTCTTGACGAACACCTTGGAGATCGGCAGGCCCTGATTGCTCAGGTCGTGATAGGCGGGCGCATTGGCCTGGTCGCTGTTGTCGAAAAACACCAACCACCACGTTTGCGGATCGGGCGCACTGCCTTTCGCAATGAAAACGAATTCGGCGGGATCGACGTGCCAGACCGGCTGTAGATCCGCGTTCCATTGCTCACTGAAGCCAGGCAGCATTGTCTGTATGTCGAGGTCGGCGATCGCGCTCGGCTCGTTGATGACGGCGGCTTTTGGCATGGCGTTCTCCTAGCCCGCTCTGGGAACGAGCAACGTTGTCGACAACCGTTTCCTATCCCGGCAACGATTGCCCGCTGCACTGATGCACTGATGCACTTCGCAGCGGGACCACCAGTTATATCAGCGGCCGTCGCGTGTCCGATTCAAGATTGACGCCAAACTGGTGTAGGTCAACGAAGTATTCGTTGCATTGAACCGCCGCACACCGGCTGGCGTGCGCATGCACGCAGCTTGAAGCGCTCTCAGCGGACAAGCATGCCACGCCGGCACCGCCATTGCCGCCCTCAACCGGCACGCTTATCGGCTGCCCGCGTTGTAGCGATCGACCTGGCGCATGACCGCCAGCTGGCCCGCGTCGGCGCGCTCGCAGGCCTCTATGCAGCGCTGATAGCCGTACTGCCACTGGTCATCCATATACTGCACGAACGTCGCATAGTCTTCCGGCAGGCGTAGCGCGACACGATTACGGCGCCACTCCAGTTTCTGGTGGATAGTCTGGCGTGCCAACGCGCGCGTGATGTCCGAGGTATCGACGCGAATATCGGCGAACTGGCCGTTGGCGTAGCGCAGTCGCGCATTGCCGTCGAGTCCAAGCACCGAGCGCCAGGCGGGGATGGCGAACACCTGGTCGAAACCCTGCTTAAATTCCATCATCACTACATCGGCCAGTTGCCTCGCCATTTCAATCGGGAACAGGTTGACGGCCCCGCCCATGTAATGATGCGCGCCTGCGGCATGGCAAGCCAAGTAGTACATATCGCACACCGAGATGCGTGCGGCCGTCTCGAGCGGCATCGTCACATCGGTCAATACCTGCTCGGCGATGGCGTGCTGGCCCCAGCGAGGGTGGTGCAGCGCCGAGGTTGCGCCGCGCAGCAGTTGCGCCGTGCGTGGCTGACAAAACACGGTTTCGGCGAACAGCTTGCGCGCGCCGCGCGCTTGCCCGACGTCGGCGCCGGAAAACAGCAGTTTGCCGCCGATGATCGCCACCGCCACGTCTGGCGTGCGGGTGTACCCGGGTGGCAGCGGCAACTGCAGCGGCATGTCGAACAGGTAGTCGTCGAACAAATCTGGAATGGTGGGCGCATTGGCCGAGGAAAGGCGGCGCATCAAGGCCTGTCGCGCGGCACCGAGGATGCCGCCCCGCTCGGCCGAGCGCAAGCCGCACCAGAACCGGTACATCTGCGGCGAGCCGATCCACTGTTTGCGCTGCGCGTCGTCGGGCAGCGCGCCGATCACTGCGGCGGCAATCGCGCCGCCGCAGGTTGCCAGCAGCAGGTCGGGCGCGCGCCCGGCCGCGCGCGCGGCCGCATGCATGCCAAGGTAAATGCCAAATCGAAATCCGCCGCCGGCCATGACCATGCAACGTTGATATTTGTGAGGTTCTGTCATGCTCATAAAATAGCACACGGCCAGCGGCTTTCGGGTACCGCATCACCTGCCGCCCGCCGACCTGCAGCAATCGCCGTGCCAATCGGTCGCACGCCAATGGTCGATCGATTAGCTGGCGCTGCATTGCAGGACGCGCCGCCCGGGCGAATGTATTATTTGGACATCAACATCCCGATGTTGCCGCGCACGGCGTACCGCATCGGCGCCCGATGCGCGCCAAGTGCCTGGCACGGTGCGCTGTGTGCCGCAACGTACAGACTGCGGCCGACATGATCTACATCATTCACAGTTGACTTCGGCGCGTGCGAAGATTGCGCGGCCCGACGTTGCGCCCGATCTTACGCGCACCGGCCCCACCCCAATTTCAAGGATCCCCCCATGGCAAAGAACTACCTGGTCGGAAGCGGCATCGCTTCCCTGAGCGCTGCCCTCTACATGCTGCGCGACGGCGCTGTCGCCGGTTCAGACATCACCATTTTCGAGTACTTCCACCAGCTGGGCGGCAGCCTCGACGCCGAAGGCAACGCCAGCGACGGCTATCTGTGCCGGGGCACGCGCGGCTTCGATTACCATGCCTATCCGTGCATGCAGGACGTGTTCGCATCGATCCCGGCGCTGGGCGTGCCGGACAAAACCTTGAACGAGCAGATCCATGAATTTGGCGACGGCTTCACGATCGACACCAAGACGCGCCTGATGGCCAACGGCGTGCCTGTTGCGATCGACTCCTACGGCGTCAGCCTGCGCGACCAGATGTCCATCACGCGCCTGTTGTTAGGCAGCGAGACGTCGCTCAAAGAGCGCCCGATCAGCGACTTTTTCAGCGAGGAGTTTTTCTCGTCACCGTTCTGGTGGATGTTCTCGACCATCTTCGCGTTCGGCCGCTGGCACAGCGCGCAGGAAATGCGCCGCTACCTGCACACCTTCATTCAGAACGTGCAGGACATGGATACGCTTAACTCGATCCGCTCGAGCGTGCTTAACAACCAGGAAAGCATCGTGCGCCCGATGGTTGATTACCTGCGCAAACAGGGCGTCAACTTTGTCATGGACACCGAGGTGATCAACCTGGCCTTCGCCCCTGACAGCGAGGACACCATCGTGCAAACCATCATCTGCCGACAGGGCGGCAGTCACGTCGAAATCCCCCTGGCCGAGGACGACAAAGTGTTCGTCACGCTGGGCTCGATCGCCGCTCCGTTCGACTCGGGCGCATGGACGCTGTGGCATACGCTGGCCAAGGGACGCGACGACTTCGGTCATCCATCCGTGTTCACCTCGCAGGCCGACAAGTCGACCATGACCACCTGCACCATCACGATGAACGACCTGGAAATCTACGACAAGCTCAGGGACGTGCTGCATCAGGAGCCGGACGTCAATCGCCTGACCACCTTCATCGATTCGCCGTGGAGCCTGTCGCTGATCGTGCCCAAGCAGCCGTGGTTCGCCGACCAGCCGGCCGACACCCGGGTGTTGTGGTGCTACGGGATCTGGCCCAAAGGGATCGGCAAATTCGTGCCCAAGCGGATGGAGGATTGCAGCCCCGAGGAGATCCTCACCGAGCTGTTTTCGCTGCTGGGACTGGACGACGTGCCTCGTCTGGTGGCCAAGACCATCTGCCGCAAATCGGTGCTGCCGGCCGGGCACGCGCAGTTCCTGTGCCGCAGTCCGGGCGACCGGCCCGAAGTGCTGCCCGAGCGTTCGCGCAACCTCGCCTTCCTGGGCCAGTACGTCGAAAGCGAAGGCACCACCTACACGATGGAATACTCGGTGCGCACGGCGCAAAAGGCGGTGTACCAGCTGTTTCATATTGAAAAACCGTTGACGCCGACCTACCACGGCGCGGCCCATCCGGAAACGCTGCTGCGCGCCGCGCGCGCATTCATACGCTAGCACTGCCCGGCCGGCGGCGCGTCCTCGATGCGCGCGCCAAACGGCGGCGCGTTCCGATGCGCGCCGCGCCACCGTTGTCACCCGCAGCACGCCGGCGCGCCTTTGTACCGTGCAGCACGCCGGCGCGCCACAGCGCTGCTCGCAGCCGGCGTGTCGACGCGCCGGCACCCGGCGCTGACCGATCGCCTGCGCGAGGCAGCTGTGCGGGCCGGCGACGGCGCCACGCTTGGCGCGCAAAAATGCTACGCTATCGGCACACTCACCAACTGACGCACGACGATGACGACCACCGCTCCGCTGTTTACCGACCCCGCCCACCTTGCCCAGGCGCTGCGCAGCGACGGCTATGCGCTGCTGCGCCCCGCCGATCTGTGTGTGCTGACCGGTGCCAGCCTGGACGAACTGAATGCGATGGTGCCCAGCTGGGACGCGCTGGCGCTGGACAATTATCTCAAGGATGGCGGGCGTTACCGGCGCCGCCGGCACGCCTGCTTCGTGCAGGATGGCGACGCGCTGGCGCAAACGCCGCACCGACCGCACTGGCAACCGATTTCCTACAACGCGCTACACGGCGGCATGCAGCGACTGTTCGAGCCGGTATTGCCGGACACGGTCGCGCAGCGCGGCTGGCGTCGCCTGATCATCGCGCTCGGCCAGGTGTGCTCGAGCTTGCGCGGCGCCCAGCCCTGGTATGTCGAAGCACATCAGTTCCGCATCGACACCGCCGACGGCATTGGCCGTCCCACCCCGGAAGGCGCGCACCGCGACGGGGTCGATTTTGTCGCCGTACTGCTGGTCGGGCGCCACAACATCAAGGGCGGCGAGACCCGCATCTTCGAGGCCGATGGCCCCAACGGCAAGCGCTTCACGCTCACCGAGCCGTGGTCGCTGCTGCTGCTCGACGACGCCGGCGTGATCCACGAATCGACCCCGATCCAGCCGGACGACGCCGCTGGCGACCTGCGCGACGGCGCCGCCGGCCACCGCGACACGCTGGTGCTGACGTTTCGCGCCGGCGGTTTTCAGAGCGAGCCGGCGTAAGCACTACGCCGCGCGAGACATCACGTGGCGACCGTGCCAATGACGCCCACTGCGTTCAATTCATAGTCTGCGTCGGCTGCGCGGACTGCGTTGGCTTCGCTGACTGCGTCGGCTGCGCTGACTGCTTTGGCTTCGCTGACTGCGTTGCCCTGCCCGCCCGCAAGCGACGTCGATGAAGCGGTCCGTTCGCGCACCCACCGGTTCGCAGCGCCGATGGACACAGACCCGTCAAGCCTTATCAGTCGGCCAGCGGCGCCGCATTGGCCTGTTGCAGGCTGGCTTGGCGCCGATACACCTCGATCAAGCCTTCCTTTTTCATCGCCGCCAGCGTCGCCGCCAGCGGGCCAGCCAACGCCTGGTTCTTGCTGTGCAGGTAGGCGTAGCCGTTGACGTCCTCCATGCGCGCGATGCGCCGGATCGGCGCGGCGGCGCTGCGGAACTCGGCGCTGGCCAGCTGCGCATCGATGACGTCGGCCACATCGATAAAAATATCGGTGCGCCCCCGTTCGAGCTTGCGCAGGCCCAGCCGCACACTGGCCACCGACGACAACTGGCGCGCCGGCACCACACCCGACAAGCGCGCCGTCGTGTAGGCGGTGCCGGCGTGGTACTCGATCCGGTAGGGGCTGTTGCGCAGACTGTCCCAGCCGTCGGCCAGCGGTAGCGGGCGCGCCGCGTAGGCGGCAAAGCGCATCGCGAAATGCGCCTGCTCGACCCGGATCAGATGGGGATGTTCGCCCGCGTAGTCGTGCACGCGGTGGATTTCGCCGTCCACCTGGCCGGCGTCGGCCATCGCGCTGGCGCGCATCGACGGATAGGCCTGATAACTGAAGCCATAGCCGAGCCGGCGAAACGCTTCGCGGTAGATCAGCTCCAGCCATGGCCCGTGCACCGACTGGCGCGTGCCGGTGGTGCCAACGAGCACGATGGTGCGCGCCGGGGCCGCCAGCGCCTGGGCGCCGCACAGCAGCAGCGTCAGCAGCGCAAGCGAAGATCTGAATGAGCGCAAGCGCATGGGTACTCCTTGGACCGGCGCAGGGCCGGACTGCGTTGACGGCATCCCAACAAGCATACCGCAGAATCGCGCCGATCAAAAAAAATGCCCGCTGGCCTTGCGGCGCGGGCGATAAACCTATCTTCGAAGACAGACTAGGAGGAGACAGTTCTAATATATTCCCTTTTTTTCTGGTCGGCAATACCGTAGAACTACCACCTTGAAATTCTCTTCGGCGCAGACACGTTCAGCCTCGGTACAACTGGAAGCGTGGCGCGCGCGCCGGCAAGGCCGGAAACAGCTGGGCCAGCTGACGCTCGCCGAGCTGCAAATGGCGTTCAGCCACCTGCGCGAGCACGCTGCGAAAGTCGGTCGTCACGGGCAGATCGCGTCCCTCGTTGAGCTGGGCCTCGCCCAGTCCCTGCCAGTCGGCGTAGACCTTGCCGCCGGCCACGCCCCCGCCCATCAGCCACATCACGTTGCCGTGGCCGTGGTCGGTGCCGCCATTGCCGTTCTGGCGCGCGGTGCGGCCGAACTCGGACATCACCAGCACGGTCGTGTCGTCGAACATCGGGCCGAGCCGCTGCGCCAGCGTCGCCAGCCCCTGTCCCAGCGGCGCCAGCCGATTGGCCAGCTGGCCGGTCGCGCCGCCCTGATTGGCGTGGGTATCCCAGCCGCCCAGCGCGACGAACACCAGCTGCATGTTCGGGTCGTTGCGCATCAGGCCGGCCAGGCGCGCGGCGTCGTCGGGAAAACCGTTGGGCAGCGGCGCGCCGCCGTCGGCGGCCTGCATCTCGTGACCGGCGGCCGCGTCCATCACCTCCTTGTGCGCGCTCTTGCCGTTGGCGTAGGCGCGCCCGAAGCGCGGGTCGTCGGCGTACAGCTGGTCGAAGGCGGCGCCGACCGCGGGCCGGTCGAGCACCGTGGCGCGCGTGCCGGCCGCGCCGTTGGCCAGGTTCATCGCCGGCGCGCCGCCGGCCAGGATGCGCGGCAGCACCGGGCCGATGCCCATCAGACGGCTCGGCGTGGCGGCGCCCGGCAGCACGCTGGCCAGCCGATTCATCCAGCCGTCCGGGGTGTTCTTCACGCCCGGCGTGCCCGACTCCAGGTAATCCTGCGCGTCGAAGTGCGAACGGCTGGGATCGGGCGAGCCGCTGGCATGCACGAAGGCGAGCTTTTGTTCACGCCACAGCGGCGTGAGCGCGGCCAGTGCCGGATGCAGGCCGAAGTAGCCGTCCAGGTCGAGCACGCCGCCGTCGGCGCCGGCGCGCGCCAGTCCGATGGTCGGGCGCAGCCGCAGGTAGTTCGGGTCGCCCACCGGCGCGACCACGTTCAGGCCGTCGACGGCGCCGCGCAGCATCACCACGATCAGTTTGCGTTTGGTCGGCGTGCCCGGCGCGCCGCTGGCGGCCCACACATTGCGTCCGAACGGCAGCAACAGCCCCGCGCCCAGTGTCTGTAAAAAATCTCTGCGTGTCATGGGTCTCTCCGGTTAGCGTTGCATGAAGTCGGGACTGCCCAGCAGCAGCGCCGCGCGCAGCGGCGCCGGGCGGGCCGCCACCGCCGCGCGCGTGCGCGGCGAGATCGCCGCACCCAGTGTCGTCTGCAGCGCCTGCGCGTCAAGCGGCGCCATCACCGCCACCTCCTCGCCCGGCGCGCTCTGGGCCGGCTGGCCCTTCAATGTCTGCGGCGCGGCCAGCGTCAGCTTGCCGCCGGCCAGTGCACTGGCGAAGCTGATGCGCCGGCTCAGTGCGTCGGGGTTGAGCCAGGCCGCCTCGGTGTTCTTGTAGCCGTCCGGCGTCTGGCAGCCATACAGCGGCATGCCCAGCTGGCTCATCGTACCGAGCAGCGGGCTGATGTTGGAAAGCGGTGCGGCGCTGGCCCGTGCGGCCGAAATGACGAACTGGTAGGGGGTCTTGAACTTGGCGCCCAGCGCGCCGGGCGCGACGAATTCGGCGCTGCCAAACAGCGTGCGCAGCACCGCGCGGATGTCGCCGTGGCTGTCGAGGAAGGTCTGCGCCATGCGTTCGACCAGCGCCGGGGGCGGCTGGTCCTGCACAAAGTACTGGGCCAGCTTGAAACTGATGTGGTGCGCCG
Organism: Burkholderiales bacterium; assembly: GCA_038207625.1. GTDB lineage: Bacteria > Pseudomonadota > Gammaproteobacteria > Burkholderiales > Burkholderiaceae_D > JBBQZO01. The sequence goes on from JBBQZO010000017.1 coordinate 110,209, forward strand.
TGGCCGGGTGCTGGGCCAGCACGTCGAGCGCCTGTTCGCCTTCGCTCTGGCCGTGCGCGCTGATGTTGCGCCCCAGCCACAGCTTGTCGCCCTTGTCGTGCCGCTCCAGCGCGAAGTGAAAGCCCTGGTTGGCGCGAATCAGGTCGCGTTGCTCGTAGCTCCAGCCGGTCAGCATGCGCGCCAGTTCCGTCACGTCCTTCTGGCTGTAGCCGCCGTTGACACCCAGCGTATGCAGCTCCATCAGTTCGCGCGCATAGTTTTCATTGAGGCCGTGCGGGGTGTTTTTGACAGGTTCGCGCGACATTTGTCCACGCCGTCCCATCCGTTTGACGGGCTGGTAATTGGCCGCCGTGGACAGGTGGTTGTCGAGGTAGTACAACATGGCCGGGTGCTTGGCGGTCGCGCCCAGCAGCTCGCGGAAATTGCCAAACACATAGGGCCGGATCGCGTCGCGTTCGTAGCTGGCGATCAGCGCGCGGTCGACGCCCTTGCCAGCGAAGACATTGAAATGGTTGTACCAGAAATCGACCATCACCTCTTCGAGCTGGCGCGGGCTGTCGATCGCGCGCAGCAGGCGCGCCTGGTCCGTTTCAAGCGCGATGCGCGCCACGCCGGCGCGGCGTTTCTGTTTCGCGCCCTCCTCCTCGTTCTTGACGTCCTGGCGCAAGACGACAAACTCGCCCAGCACGTCGCCGGCGGCGCGGTTGGCCGCGCCCAGCGTGCGCAGGCGCTCGTTCAGCGCCGGCGGGTACGGCAGCGCGGCGGGATCGTTGGCCAATTGGCTGTCGATGTAGCGCTGCACGCCCATCTGCGTGACGCGCTCGACGTCGCCCGGGCGGGGACCATAGGCCAGCCGGTTAAGCACATGCACGGCCAGTTGTTCGGCCGTGGGCGGTGCAACCGGCGCGAGCACTTGTTCGGCCACGGACGGGGTGGCCGGCGCAGCCGGTGTGGCGGCGGCCAGCGCGCTGGCGGCAAAGAGGGCCGCCAGCAAGGCGAGTGATCGGTACGGTGTCATGGGCGGTCTCGTCGAAGTGGGCCAGTCCGGCGCGGACTGGCGATGGTCATTTATACACGGGCCACGCAAACGGCCCAAGCGACGCCATGTTTCAGCTGTAAGCGGATGTTACGCGTTCCTCCCGGCAACGGCCAGGCCCGGTCGCGGCGCGGCGGTATCGACCACCGAGTCGGTACCGTCGATCGGCGTTTCGATGGCACCGTCCCAACCCGCCGCGTGCACGCAGTTGGCGGCATCGTCGGCGCGTTGAGGTCCGAAATGATGCCACGCGAGCCGCTCAGCACCAACGCATCGCTGTCCGATTCGATCAGCGGACACGCTGAGAGCGGCCGGTCACGCACGCCGCCCCGGACCGAACTCGACACGATCAACACATTGTTTGTCTTGCCTTGCATGACCTCGAATTAGCATCTTGACAGTTAAATTTGTGACAATAATACTCATCAATACACACCGCGCCGGCCGGTCCCGACCAGCCGTCCATGCCGCCGCCGGAGTGCAAAGCCGAACTTGACCTTCAGAGAGGATCACGATGAAACAACTCATACGACACAGCCTGCTTGGCGCCGCCCTGGCGGCGAGCGTAGCGGCCCACGCGGACGTCATCACGTTTGACGGCCTGGACGATTCACCCTACGCGCTGAACATGCCCTTGCTGGCGCACGGCGACGAGTTCTACCAGGCCGGCATGTGGCTGGACCCGTGGAGCGACAAGGCCGGCGCCCAGGACGGCGACTTGGTCGGCGCCATCATCGACGGCGCCGCAGCGGCCGACATCTGCGCCGCTCTGGTGTGCCCGACCGGACACGCCAGCAACTTCTACGGCGCGCTGAACGACTCCCAGCTGTATCTGGGCAAGCTCGATGGCGGCCAGTTCCGCCTGACCCAGTTCGAGGCCAGCTTCATCGCCGCCTCGGGCGACGTGGTGCCCGACATGGCGCTGGTGCTGCGCGTCGATGGCTATCTGGGCGCGAGTCTGGTTGCCAGCGAGGACTTCCTGTTGCCCGGCCCCGTCAACGGTGCCTACAGCTTTGCCGGCTACAGCTTGAACGGGGCGTTCGCCGGCACGCCGCTCGACCAACTGGTGTTCTACGGCTTTGCCTGCAACGCCACCGGCAGCTGCACGCGCACGCTCGACAAGGCCCAGTTCGGTCTCGACAACATCAACATCGCCGCCGTGCCCGAGCCGTCCAGCCTGGCGATGCTGGGCGTCGGCCTGGCCGCCCTGTGGGCACGCGCGCGCCGCCGGCGCGCCCCCTGATACGCCACGCCTTCGTCCACCCACCAGGAATCGACCATGAAATCACATCCCTTTCCGCTGGCCGTCGCGGCCATGCTGTGCCTGCTGGCCGGCCATGCCCAGGCCGTCGAGCGTCACACCTACATCGTGCAACTGGTCGGCCAGCCGGCCGCCACCTACACGGGCGAGCTGCCCGGGCTGGCGCGCACCCAGGCCGCCAACGGCCAGCGCTTTCGCTTTCACGTCCCGGCCGTGCGCGCCTACGTCAGCCACCTGAGCGCGCGCCAGGACGCACTGGCCGCGCTGGTGCCCGAGGCGCCCATTCTGGCGCGCTACACGACGGTGCTCAACGGCTTCGCCGCCAGCCTGTCCGAGGCCGAACTGCAAACGCTCAAGGCCAGCGGTCTGGTGGCCAGTATCGTGCCCGACCAGGCGCGCCGCCTGGTCACCGTCACCACCCCGGGCTTCCTGGGCCTGTCGGCGCCCGGCGGCCTGTGGTCACAGACCGTGGCGGGCGGGCTGGACCGGGGCGAGGACGTCATCATCGGCATGCTCGACGGCGGCATCTGGCCGGAGAACCCCGCCTTCGCCGACCGTGAGGTGGGCGGCCTGCCCAGCCACGATACGGGCGGCGTGCTGGTGTACGGCGCACCGCCGGCCGGCTGGCATGGCGACTGCGTGGCCGGCGCCGGCTTTTTCCCCGCGCGCGACTGCAACAACAAACTGATCGGCGCGCAGTTCTTCAACGCCGGCTTCAAGGCCACCGGCCTCACGCTTCACTGGAGCGACTTCGCCGACTCGCCGCGCGACTCGGTGGGCGGGGCCGCCGGCCATGGCGGACATGGCACGCACACCGCGTCCACCGCCGGCGGCAACGGCAACAACGCCGTCATCCTGAACGGCATTCCGATGGGCGACGCGTCCGGCATGGCGCCGCGCGCGCGCCTGGCGATGTACAAGGTGTGCTGGACCTATGTCGATCCGAGCGCCTCGGACGGCAGCGGCAGCAGCAACGCGTGCTTCGAGTCGGACTCGGTGGCCGCGATCGACCAGGCGGTGCAGGATGGCGTGCAGGTGCTCAATTTCTCCATCAGCGGCAGCCAGACCTCGGTCAACGACCCGGTCGAGCAAGCCTTCCTGCGCGCCGCCGCGGCCGGCGTGTTCGTGGCCGCCTCGGCCGGCAACGCCGGACCCGACAACATGGTCGCCCACATCAGTCCGTGGCTGACCACGGTGGCCGCGTCCACCCACGCACGCGCGCTGAGCGCCGATGTGAGTTTGGGCAATGGCGCCAAGTACACGGGCGCCTCGCTCAACCTGAGCGCCGTGCCGCCCAAGGCCTTGATCCGCTCGGTCGACGCCAAGGCCGCCAGCGCCGCCAGCAGCGACGCCGAGCTGTGCTTTTTGAACAGCGGCGGCCAGCCCACGCTGGATCCGGCCAAGGCGGCAGGCAAGATCGTCGTCTGCACCCGTGGCACCAATGCGCGCGTCGAAAAAAGCCTGACCGTGTTGAACGCCGGCGGGGTCGGCATGGTGCTGGTCGACAACGGCGCCGGCCTGATCGCCGAGCGCCATTCAGTGCCGACGGTGCATGTGTCGGCCGCCGACGGCGCTCTGGTGCTCGGTTACGCCAGCGGTGTCGGCGCCAGCGCAACACTGAGCCATTTTTAT
>JBBQZO010000018.1:0-113055 GCA_038207625.1 Burkholderiales bacterium
CGAGCCGGGAATCGAGTCGAACCGCAAGGACGCCTCGATGCGCTGGGCGCGCTCGCGCATGATGTGAATGCCGACGTGACTGTCGCTTTTTTCGAGCAAGGTGGCAGCGTCAAAGCCGATGCCGTTGTCGCGGATGGTCAGCAGAAAATCGTTCTGGTCCTGCAGGCGGATCTCGACCCGGCTCGCCAGCGCGTGCTTGCGGATGTTCGACAGCGCCTCCTGCACGATGAACAGCAGTTGCAACTGCTGCTCGCGCGGGAACGGCGCGCCGTCCAGATCGGCCACCAGCTCGGCGGCGATGCCGGTCTGGCGACGGAATTTGTCGATCGTCGTCTCGATCGAGCCCACCAGGTCGCCTTCGACCAGGCGGCTGCGGAAATTGTGCAGCAGCTCACGCACATCCTCGTAGCTTTCCTGTACGCCCGCGCGCAGCGCCGGCACGATGTCGCTGACCTCGTCGATCTTGCCCACCTTGAGCGAGTCGTCGAGCATCTGCACTTGCAGGTTCAGATAATTCAAGCCTTGCGCGATGCTGTCGTGCAGTCCCTGCGCGACCAGATTGCGCTCTTCCGAGATGGCCATCTCGCGCTCGCGCGCGGCCAGGCGCTGGTTTTCGATCGCCACGCCGAGCAACTGGCCCAGCGTCTCAAGTAGCTCCTTCTCGTGTTCGCTGAACCCCTTGGGCTTGCGAAAATGCAGATTGAAGAAACCGATGTGCTGCTGCAACGCATGGATATGGAACACTGACACGGTGACAAAGCCTTCGCGGTGGCACTGCAGCTGATGCTTGCGGTCCATCTTGCGCAGGTCATGCACTACCGTGATTTTCTGCTCGACGGCGGCGCCGCACAGGCAATCGCCCACCTTCAGGCAATGCTCGGACTCGACCATCTCGGGCGAGATGCCGTGATGGACCACCATGTGCAAATTGCCGCGCCCGGCGTCGAGCACGCGCGCCGAGCCGCCGTCCGCGCCGAAATGGGCGCTGATGCGCTGCATGAAGCCCTCGCACAAGCCTTCCACCGCCTGCGGGCGCTGCAAGAAGGCGGCGCTGTCGTACAGCAAAGCGAGCTCGCGGTTCTGCGCCTCCAGCGTGGCCGTCTTGGTTCTGACGAGCCCTTCGAGGTTGCCGTATAACTGTTCGAGCCGGTCGGCCATCTGGTTGAAACCCTGCGCCAGCTGGCCGAATTCGTCATCGCTCTCGGCCGCCAGACGCACCGTGAAATCCTTCTCGGTCATGCTCTGCATGCCCAGCTGCAGGCGGCTGACCGGTTCGATGATCAGCATGAACATCAGATAGATCAGGCTCACCGTGCCCACCAGCGCCAGCGCCAGCAAGGCCAGCTGCGACGAGCGCAGCCAGAAGGTGCGCTGCTCGCTATCTTGCTCGATCAGGTGGACCAGGTTGTTGACGGTGCCGACGAAACGGTCAGCCTGATCGCCAAATTGCGCGCCCCCTGCCGACGACGTTGCCTGCGCCTGCAGCACCGCGCGCGCCAGCGGACGCAAACTGCGCTGCCATTGCTGATTGATCAGTTTGAAATCGGCCTGGATATTGGCCGCCGGCGGCAAGAACAAGGGCCGTTGCGGATCGCCCCGGCGCAATTGCGAAAGCGTCGCGTCGATCGTCTGTATCTCCTGCTCGGCGCCGGCGCGTGTCAGCGCCGACTGCCCGGACGAGGGCGAACGGGCCAGCAGCATGCTCAGGCGGTAGGTGTGCATGCGCAAACTGCCCGTGTCGTTGATCGCCGCAGCGCTGCCTTCGAGCTGCCAGGAAAGGAACAAAGTCAGACCGATCGAAAACAGCGCCAGCGTCAGGAACGCCATGAGCGCGCCGACGATCTTGGTCGACAGCTTGCGCCGGCCGGGGCCCGGTGGCTGAAACGTCATCGCACGCCCCGCGCCGGCGCGCACTCAAGTCGATCTGACCACATCATTGTTCCCCGGTTGATAGCGCCGCGCAGCATGCGCCACAGCGGCGTGCCCTGCCCCCACAGTATATACGTCCAATGCATCGAACAAGGCCTGGCGTGCGGGCCGAAAACTCAACCGCCGGTCTGCGCCATAAAGCGCACGATCTTGTCCGGCTGGACGCTGAAATCGTGCTGCTGCGGTTTGAGTTCGATGGCACGGCGAATCGCCGCTTCCAGCTCCGCATCGCTGGCGCCGCCGCGCAACAGGGGGCGAAATTCGAATTTTTCCTCCTGTCCCAGGCACAGGTACAGCGTGCCGTCCACGGCCAGGCGCACCCGATTGCAGCTGGCGCAGAAATGCTGCGACATCGGCGTGATGAAGCCCACGCTGGCGCTGCCGTCGGGCGTGGCCAGGTAACGCGCCGGCCCGCCGCCCAGTTCGCGCGCCTGGGGCAGCAGGCCAAACTTGCGCTGCAAGCGCGCCTGGATCGGCCCCAGATCGAGATAGGCCGTGTCGCGCCCGGTCGACCCCATCGGCATCGCCTCGATCAGGCGCAGGATGAACTGCTGCTCGATGCAAAACGCCACCATCTGATCGATCTGGTCGTCGTTCACGCCGCGCATGGCCACCATATTGATCTTGATGGGCGCAAATCCGGCCGCCTTGCCCGCCTTCAGGCCGTCCAGGATCTGACTGAGGCTGTCACGCCCGGTGATCTTTTCCATGCAGGCGCGGTCGAGCGAATCGAGGCTGACGTTGATGCGCGCGACCCCGGCCGCCTTCAGCGCCACCGCGTGGCGCGCCAGCTGGGTCGCGTTGGTCGACAGCGACAAGTCGCGCAGGCCGGGCAAGGCGGCTAAGCGGGCAGCCAGTTCGGGCAGATTGCGCCGCAGCAGCGGCTCGCCCCCCGTCAGGCGCACGCGCGAGGTGCCCAGGCGCGCGAACGCGCCCAGCAAGCGCTCGATCTCGTCGAACGTGAGCCAGTGCTTGGGCTCCTCGAAACCCTTGAAACCCTTGGGTATGCAATAACTGCAGCGCAAGTCGCAACGGTCGGTCACGGACAGACGCACATAGTCGATGGATCGACCAAACCGGTCGCTTAACATCGCGGCACTCCCGTTCAATTCAGATGACTCGATTGTAGCGGGCGCACGCGGCTTTGCCGATGCGCCTGACAGGCTAAGGCGGCTAGTCATTTCGAGCTAGTTTTCTTCTCGCTCGACAGGGAAGCCCTACACGGCGACGCGTGCAACGGGCAGGCTGCACAACCCGCTCGGCGCGGCGACAAACGTTCACGCGCGCACACACAGGTGTGGCGAATTGGCATCGTTGGCTCATGGGTATGCGAACTTGGCTTCGCGGGTCAGTAGATAAATTGCACAATTGATATGCCTTCTGTTCTACTTTGAGGACAAGCTGGTCCGCCGGCTCGGTGCGCGCACGCGCGCCGCCCATGGTGCCTGGCACCGTACTCGCAATGGAAAGGAAAAAGATGTCAAAGATTGCCCGCGTCGCCGCGCTGCTCATGCTGGTCGGTTCGCTGCCCGCTGTCGCCATGGAACCGTTGGCGCCCGCGTCGATGGATGAGTCGCGCATCTACCGCGTCGAAGTGCTGCAGGTCACCGATATCGCGCCTTATCAGGAGTCGCTGGATGGTTTCCTGAGCGTGCTTCAGAGCAGCGAATTAGTGCAGGGTAAAAACCTGCAGATTAACCGCGTCAAGATCGACTTCGATCTGGAAAACGGCGGCTTCTGGAGCCGCATGGGCGTGCTGATGCGGGTGCGCGAAGAGGCGCTGCGCATCGCGCTCAGCAAGCCCGACCTGGTGCTGACGATCGGCACGCCAGCCACCAAGTACGCGCGTGGCATTTTGGAGGTGGCGCATATTCCGGTGGTGTTTACTGCGGTGGCCAACCCGCAGGACGCCGGCTGCGTCTCGCTGGTCGATGGCGGCCCGGGCGTGACCGGTTCGACGCTGTACACCGACATGTCCGACCAGGTGGCGATGATCAAGCAGGTGTTCCCGAAAGTGAAGAAAATCGGCATGATCCACACCGATGACGAGAACGGCATTGCCAACGTCGAAGCGGCCCGGCGCGACGCCGAGCACATCGGCATCAACGTCTCGTCGCAGTTGCTGGGCAAGCAGGACGGCATCATTCCGACCGTCAAGGCGATGTACCAGAACGGCGGCGGCGTGCAGATGTTCGCCGTGCCGCTGGACACCTACTACGGCCTGCGCAAATACGAACCGGCCAATCAGCTGGGCGAATTTAGCGTCGCGAACGGCGTGCCCGTGGTCAGTTTCGCGATGGTACGCGTGCCTGGCGCGGTGATGTACGTGGGAGCCGACTTCGGCGCCGTCGGCCGCCTGGCCGGTGCGCAAGCGGTGAAAATCATCAAGAACCACACCTTGGTCGATGCGCTGCCGATCCTCAAGCTTGACCAGCCGACCGTGCTGATCGACCCGCTGCGCATCGCGGCGCTGCATATCGCCTTGCCGTCGGCCATGCTCGACCATAAAACCGCGGGCAAGGACGGCTTCTGGCAAATCGACGCCAGCAAGTAAGACAGATCGGCGCCGCCTCTGCAGGAACGCGCCGGCGCGGCGCCACCACTGCCCTTGGCCGCATCTTGTCACTGGCCCGGTCGGCCCGCTTGCGCTGCGACCGGGCCGACCTCTAGCCGCGCGCAGCGTGTGCGGCGTCGCGCGCGGGCGCCGGCGGCACGTGCAGCCCGTGCCCGCCGGCCCTGCCCGCGCGCGCATGCGGGCGCGCAGTGTGCGACGCGAAATGGTGGTCGATGGCGCTCTTGCCGCGCTGAAATTCACATTCGACCGCATACGGCGAGAAATCGTAGGTGGCGCTCGACGCCGGTTCGACCGCCTCGATCACATGCATGTTCTTCAATGCGCGCTGACGCATCAACCACTGGAAAGCGGGACGCTTGCGCAGCGCGCTCGTCGTCGACAATTCTGCATCGACGCCTTCGAGCATGTCGACGTAGCCAGTCAGTTGTTCGCCACCACCGTACTGCGCCCAGAAGCGGTTCTGATACTGCAGCATCATGGTGCGGTTCTGCACGTCCATCAGATTGGCCGGCAGCGGCAGTCCGGCGCTAGGGAACAGGTCCATCACGAAAATCGGCAAGTTCAGCACTTCGTCAGGCTCGAGCATGTTGAGCAGCGCGTCCATCGGCGTGTTGTTGAACAGGCCGCCATCCCAGTAATGGTGGCCGTCAATCTCGGTGGCGGGGAAACTTGGTGGCAGGCTGCCGCTGGCCAACACGTGGGCTGCGTCGAGCGTCATTTTGCGCGACACGTGGTGGGACTTGGTCGGCGCGTCTTCCTGCGCCACGTGATGGGACTTGGTCGGCGCGTCCTCGTGCGCCAGATGATTGGCAAACGTCGTCAAGCCACCCGTGCACAGGTCGGTCGCCGTGACGGCCATGCGCATATGGCTGGCGTCGTTAATCTGGCGAAAATCGCAGATCGTGTTCAGTGTCGCGTACATTGGCGACGTGTCGTACAGATTGGTCCAGGTGGGCAGGTTGAACACATCCATGCGCGGCGTATAGAAATTCGGATTGCCCAGCATCGACAGCGCACCTTGCCTGGTGGCGGGCAGCCAGCCCACCTCGTGCATGGTGATCGCTTCCCAGACCCGGCGCAAGCTGGTGGCGATGTCACCGTTGGCCGCGCCCGCGATGGCGGCCGCGTTGATGGCGCCAATCGACACACCGGTCACCGCCTTCGGCGTCCAGCCCAGTTCGAGCAAGCGCGTGACGGCGCCGTATTCATACGCGCCCAGCGCGCCGCCGCCCTGCAAAATCAAAGCCATTTCACTCATATTAACTCCTAGGGGTGAGAGGCTGCGCGTTGCGGACATGCTGCCGTGGCGCGCCGCCGTTGCAATACCTGCAATGTGACTTTGCAAGGATGCGCAGCATGCGCGTGTGGCATATTGATTTTGGCCAAGAATTCTGCGCCGACTAGCCTGATCGCGGCGTGACGGGCTTGTGCGCTCGCGTGTCGTGTAACTGTGCGCCCGGGCCAGTTTGGCGAATCGACGTCGGCGATGTGTCGCGCCATCGCCGACCGGCAGTGGCCGGCGCTGGTGCGCTGTGCGTGACGCGCAAAATAAAACAGCCCGCCGGAACACTCCTGGCGAGCTGTTTGACTGCCAACTGGCGGCGGCGTCTATTTAACGGGATTGGCGTCCGCGTCGATCTTGTGCACCTCGCCCAGATTCAGCGACCGGATGCCGGCCTCGACCTTGCTCATGTCGCCCACCACGATCCACACCAGTTGCTTGGGCAGGATCGCGCGTTTGGCCAGATCATTGGCCTGATCCGGGGTGAGCGCCAGCGCCGTCTTGGTGAACTCGTTGTAGTAGTTCTCCGGCAGCTTGTACTGGATGATGGTCGAGTAGGCATTGGCCAGTTGACTGGCCGTCTCGAACGAGCCCGGCAGACCCAGCGTCTCGTTGCTTTGCGCATCCTGCAATTCAGCGGCGCTGATCGGCTTGGCGCCGGCCATGTTGGCGTATTCCTGCACCAGTTCCTGCAGCGCCTCCTTGGTCTTGTCGGTCTGCACAGGCGAGCGGCTCAGGAAAGCGCGCTGACCCACCGCCGAGTTGATTTGCGAGTACACGCCATACGACCAGTGCTTGTCCTCGCGCAGGTTCATATTGATGCGCGCGCTGAAGGTGCCACCGAACACGGCATTGACCAGTTGCAGTTGCACCGCTTCCGGCGAATTACGCGGCGGCGCCAGCTGGGCAGCGACGATCACGCTCTGGCCGGCGCCCGGCTTGTCGATCAGGTACACGCTGGTGGCGGCCGGCTGCTTGACCTCGGTGATATTTTTCTTTGGCACGTCGCCCGCCTTCCAGCCGCCGAAGGCTTTTTCCAGCATCGGCGTCATCTCGGCCAGCGTCGTGTCGCCCACCACCAGCAAGGTCGCGTTGTTCGGTTTGACCCAGGCCTTGTAATACTTGACCAGGTCCTCGCGCGTCATTTTGCCGACCGACTCTTCGGTGCCGATGCCGCCCATCGGGAAACCGTAAGGATGACCTTTACCGTACAGCAGTTCAGGTACCACGCGCAAGGCCATCGACACCGGCGTCGACTTCTCGCGCTGGATCACGGCCAGGCGATCGTTCTTCAGGCGATCAAATTCCTTTTGCTGGAAAGCCGGATGCAACACCACATCCGCGTAGATGTCCAGCGCCGCCGGCAGCGTCGCCTTGAGCACGTTCAGATCGACAAAACCGCTGTCGAGATTGGTGCCGGCGCCGAAATTGGCGCCCAGCGCTTCGAATTCCTCGCTGATCCTGATCGAGCCGCGCGTTGGCGTGCCTTCAGACAGCATGCGCATCGCCAGATTGGCCACGCCGGACAATGCCGGCGCGTCAGACGCGTAACCGCCATCGACGATCAACTGCAAATCGACCAGCGGCGCCGCATGGCGTTCGGCCAGCACCACTTTCAGGCCGTTCGACAGCGTCGCCTTCTGCATCGGTGGCAGGTTCAGCACTTCGGCCTTGCCCATCGCCGGCTCGTGGCTGCGGTCGAGCGCCGGGCCGGTCGTCAGCCCGTTCGGGAACGGCGTCACCGACAACACATAGTCGCCGTCGCTAAGCCACTCGCGCGCCGATTTTTGCACTGTCGCGGGCGTGGCCTCCTTGATCGCTTTCAGGTAATCCTTGTAGCAGTCCGGTTTGCCGGTGTAGGTCATGCAACTGGCCAGCAAGTCGCTCTTGCCACCGAAACCACCCACCCGCTCGACGGTGCGCACGTACTGGGCGGTGATGCTGGTCTTGGCCAGCTCCAGCTCGGCGGCCGTGATGCCGCCCTTGAGCAGCTTTTGCAGCTCTTCGTCGGCGGCTTTTTCGACCTTGGCCAGATCGCCGCCCGGACGCGCCGTCAGCGTGATGCCAAACTGGCCGGCGATTTCATGCGACTCGTTGTTGGCGCTGGCGCTGGTGGCGCTCTGGTCCTGATACACCAGGCGCTTGAACAGGCGCGACGTCTTGCCCCCGCCCAGCACTTGCGCGGCCAGGTCAAGCAAGGCTTCGTCCGGCGTGTGGGCGCCTGGCACGTTCCAGATGCGGTACTGGCGCGCCTGCGGCACGCGGTCCTGCACGCTGCTGCGGTGGGTGCCGGTGCGCTTGGCGATCCACGCTTCGTGGCGCGCCAGCGGGCCGGCGGCCGGGATGTCGCCGTAATATTTTTCCACCTTCTGACGCGCCTGCTCGGGCGTGATGTCGCCGGCCAGCACCAGGGTGGTGTTGTTGGGGCCGTAGTTGGCCTTGAACCATTCCTGCACGTCGCTCATCGAGGCCGCGTCCAGGTCTTTCATCGAACCGATCACGGTCCACGAATACGGGTGCCCGACCGGGTAGGTGTTTTCCACCAGCAGTTGGCGCGCCACGCCGTAAGGCTGGTTTTCGCCCTGGCGTTTCTCGTTTTGCACGACGCCGCGCTGCAAGTCCAGTTTCTTCTGGTCCAGCACACCGAGCAGATGGCCCATCCGGTCGCTCTCGGCAAACAGGGCCTGGTCGAGCATCGACGTGGGCACGTTCTCGAAATAGTTGGTGCGGTCGTTATTGGTCGTGCCGTTCAGGTCGGTCGCGCCGATGCGCTCCATCGCGTTGATGTAGGTCTTGTTGAAGTTGTCGCTGCCGCTGAACATCAGGTGTTCGAACAAATGCGCGAAGCCGGTCTTGCCCAGCTTTTCGTTCTTCGAGCCCACGTGATACCAGGTGTTGACAGCCACCACCGGCGTCTTGTGGTCTTCATGCACCAGCACCGTCAGGCCATTCTTGAGGACGAACTTGGTGTAGGCGATATCGGGAATGCCGATCTCGACCTTGCCGGCCGGCTTGGCGGCGGCGCTGGCCGGCTTGGCAGCGGCGGGCGCGGCCGACTGGGCGATGGCGCCGAAAGAAATCAGGGCGAGCGAGGCCGCCAACACCGCGTTGCGTCGGACAAACATGGTCATACACTTTCTCCTCAAGGTCCTGCATGGAATGGACAGAAATCGAAGCGGCGATCGTCCCGCGCTCGCACGCGCGGCCCCGCCGCAATGTGCGGCAGGCTATCTTGCTTTTTGAGGAACTATACCAGAGTGCAACTATTTAACAAACGGGCATCAGAAGAAGTATTTTCCCAGCAGCTGCACGACATGGCGCTGCGGCAAGGCGCCGAACTCGCTGGCCGGTGAGCCGCTTTGGTGCTGCCATTGCAGTCCCAGGTCGGCATGCTCCCAGTGATAGCGCAGTTCCAGCCATGCCAGCCGACTATGGTCGTCCAGGTTCACGCGCAGCATCGCGTTGACGTCGAAGTGGTTGAGCATCGCGTCCTGCCAACTGGCGTACAGGAAGCCCGAGCTGCGCGTGGGCAGGTCGAAACGGTTCTGCACCCACTGGCGGTATTGCCCGTAGGCGCCGAGCGAGCGGTGCGCCAGCGCGTCCCACACGGCGCCGTCGGGTGCGGCTCCGTTGAACTCGTATTCCGCCGTCAACGCCAGCTTGTTCTCGGTCGTGTAGCTTAGGCCGCTGGCCAGGCGCGTGCGAAACGCCGTGTCGTCCACGCCGCCCAGGGCTTGGCGCAGTTGCGAGGCGCTGCGTGCGCCCGACCATTCAAAGTGCGCCACCGTCGCTTCGCCCAGCAAGGCGGTCAGATTCATGCCCAGTTGGGGCGACTGTCCGCTGGCGCCAAACAGCAGCCATTGCGGGTTGATATTCGGTGTCAGTTGCTCGCTAACGGCGATCAGCCAGCGGTCCTGCGCGTTGGTGGCGCCCAGATCGAGGTTGAAGGCGCCGTCGTTGCGCTGCTCGGCCAACTTGGGCGAGAGCATGGCGGTCAAGGCCCCGCCGCTCCACAGCGTTTGCGCGCGCAGCATCACGCTGCCCTGGCGGTTTTTTTTGAGCGTGTTGGGGTCAAGTGAGACGATCGAGCGGTTGGCACCGGCGCGAAAAAAATCAGTCGGGTTGTAGCCGTAGGCCACGCCGTAGCGCGCGTTGATGCGCCCGACATCGAGCGCGTGTTCGGCTTGCGGCTGCCAGCTCAGATAGGCTTCGCGCAGAGTGTTGACGCTGGTTTGGTCGTCCAGCCGGCGCTGCCAGCGCAAGTCGAGCTGATCGGACAGTACCACGCGCCAGCCCTTGGCCAACGTCTTGTCGAGCGAAAAGTCGAACGACAGGCGTTCGGTGCCGTGCCCGTCGTCGCCATTGCGCAAGGTCGACTGGCCCAGCGCCCCTTCCACCGAGGCTTGCCAGTCGCGCGCAGTCTCGGCCTTGGCGGGCACCTGGTCGGCCAGCGTCAGCGCGTCGAGTTCATTTTGGACCGGCACCGTTTGCGCCTGAAGCGCACCCACGGCCAGCGTCAGCGCCAGGCCCAGCGGTATTGTCAGGCGCATGCTATTCCGGCTTGAAGCGTGGCAGGTAATCGCGCTGCAGCCACTGGTCCGGCACGTCGCGCCAGGCCCAGTTGGCGTAGCGCATCACCGTGACCCAGTTCGGATCGAGCCCGTCGATGATCACCGTTTCGGTCGGCCGGTCCACGCCCAGCTGCTTTTCATAGTGGCGGTAGTAGGCGGTTTTCAGCAGACGTCCGCTCTCGGCGTAAAAGCGCCCCTTGACCGGGCGGTTGTTGCTGCTGTCGATCCACATTTCGATACGGTGGTAGGTCACGTCCGGGGAATTGGCGGCCAGACCGAGCTTGTAGCAGTGGCGCATCTGGCGGTCGCCATCCTGCACGTCCTCTTCGGCTTCGAGTTTGGCGTCGTAGTCCTTGGCCAGATTGACCGTGACCACGTCGCCATTGGCGGCCTGCCCCAGCAAGCGCTGCTGGGGCGACATGCGGATGCTGGCCTTGCTGGACGGATCGTAAAACCACAGATCGTTGCCGGTGCGCAGCATCAGCTTGTTGGCGTCGCGCGCCGGCGCCACGAAGCGCACCAGGTTGCGGAACTGGCCGCTGTTGGCCTCCGCCTTGGCGTAAATGTCCAAGCTCATGTTGGCCGTCTCCTTGCCGCTGCGGTATTCAATCAGCTTGGTGGTCAGGCTGAACGGTTTGGATGGATTGCGGATCGCGTCGCTGGCGGCCAGCACTTCCTGCGCGTTCGGCGTGGCGGCCTGCGCCACGCCGGCCAGGCACAAGCCCAGCAAAGTCATCGTCAGTCGTTGCATATGGTTTTCCTAGACGTGCCGCAGCGCGTCGACAATATTCAGTTTCGAGGCGCGGTTGGCCGGCCACCAGGCCGAAATGACGGCGACGATGATCAGGCCGATGGCGCTGCCGCCGATCAGGTTCAGGTCGCCCCAGACCCGCACCCGCAGAGGATACGCGTACACGTAGCCGGGCGGCGTCCAGGTGAAGCCGCTATGGTTGATCAGGTTGGCCACGAACAGCGCAAACAGCACACCCAACACGGCGCCGATCGAACCGAGCAGGATGCCTTCGCAGATGAACAGGCGGCGGATACCGTCGCGGCGCAGCCCGATCGCGCGCAGCGTGCCAATTTCGACGGTGCGCTCGACCACGGCCATGCTCATCGTATTGCCGACCGTGAACAGCACGATCACGCCGATCAGCGTGGCGATGAAGCCGAACACGGAATTGAAGAACTGGATGGTCTGGCCGTAGATCGGGCTCAGCGTGGCGTAGTCCTGGATTTCCAGCGGGGAGTCTTTCAAGGTCGTCGCCAGCAATTGATCAAGGCGGGCGCGCGCCAGCGGGATCTGGTCGGTGTGTTGCAGTTGCACCTGGATGGCGGTGACCTGCGGCGCGTCGCTGCCGTAGATCAGGTGCTGGGCCTGAGCCAGGTGCATGCCCAGATAGATGTCATCGAATTCTTTCAGACCCTGGTTCTCCGCTTTCACCACGGTCAGGCCGGCCACGTTGGGCACGCCATGGTCGTTGGCAGCGAGAATTTCGATACGGGTTTCGCCCACCACGGTCGGGGCTGGCTTCTCCAGCGCCGACAGGGCCGCGATATCGTCCGGCGCGGCGGCACCCGTGCCGACCGGCTTGGGCGGCATTTGGCGGCAATTGGGCACGTTCAGCGACCCGCACAATTGCAGCACGCGCGCCACGCCGGTGCCGATCACGGCCGCGTCCGGCGCGGTGCCGGTCAGTGCCAGCGGACGCGAGTAACTGGCGTTGCCATAGTCGTTCCACAGGCGCATCTGGTTTTGTTCGTCAACGACGACGCCGGCGCCGATCACCGTCTTCGACACGCCGGCGGCAAAATTGCCGGCGATGCCGCCCAGGTTCAGCTTCGGCGTGACCACCGTCAGCATCGGCGCAAGCACCGGGTCGCGCTTGACCAGGTCGATGATGCGCTGGTAGTCGGCGATGCCGTAGGCAGCCGGATTGCCGCTGCCGTACAGGAAGTAATCCTTGTGCTGGATTTGCAGGTGGCCACTCAATTGGACGTAGCCAGTTTGCATCGCGTAGATGACGTTGCCGCTGTAGCCGCCGAACAGCAGGATCGCGGTCAGCCCGATGATCATCGCCAGCAAGGTGGTCAGCGAACGGCGGCGGTTGCGCAGCAGATTGCGCAGGGCAAGCGAAAAGGTCTTCATGCGCCAGCCTCCGCCGTTTCGCCGCGCCGTTCGATCGACACGATGCGTCCGTCTTTGAGGAATACCGCGTCATCGGCCTCGGCCTGCACTTGCGGGTCGTGCGAGGAAAACACAAACGACACGTGGTGCTCGCGCTGCATCTTGCGCATCAGCGCGATGATCGCCGCGCCGGTCTGGCTGTCGAGGTTGGCGGTGGGCTCGTCGGCCAGCACCAGTTGCGGCGCCGGTGCCAGCGCGCGCGCGATCGCCACCCGTTGGCGCTGCCCGCCCGACAACTGGCCGGGCCGGTTGCGCGTCTTGTCGGCCAGGCCGACCGCGTCCAGCAGCGCCATCACCCGCTCGCGCCGTTGCGCTTCGGGCACGCGTGCCAGCAGCAAGGGATACTCGACGTTTTCGTAGGCGGTCAGCACCGGCAGCAAATTGAAGTTCTGAAAGATGAAGCCCAGGTGGCGCGCGCGAAAATCGGACAAGGCATCGTCCGACATCTGCTGCGCGTGCTGGCCGGTGATGATCACCTCGCCATGGTCGGGCCGATCTATGCAGCCGATCAAGTTCAGCAAGGTCGTCTTGCCGCTGCCGGAGGCGCCGGAAATGACGGTGAAACGGTTCGAGCGGATTTCGAGGTTAATGTCGGACAGTGCTGGTACGTCCACCGAATCGAGATGATAAGTCTTGCCAACTTGCTTTAGAACGACGGGATGCATAGTGCTCTCAAAGAGAAGAAGATAGTGTTAGTTTCTAAACATTATGCATGAAGAATAACTTTCTGAGGCAGAGACTTGGCCCATCCAATGGTGGAAATGCCACACTGGCTTGTCGCGCATGGATTCGTCCTGTGAATCCATGGCGGAATGCCAAATACACAAAATTAATTTGCACTACAATGGCGATCTTTTTTCCCGGGCTGCAAGAAACTGCCCAATGCAGGCCGCCGATTCCTCCCGAACACCAGTGTCTTTTCGATGCGCATCCGTACGTTGCTACTCCCCTGCGCCACCTTGCTGCTTGCCAGCGGCGCAGCTGTCGGCAATGCCGACACCAAGCCCCTCCCCACGCCAAGCGCGCCGATCGCCAGCGTCGATGTGGCGGGCGCGCATCGAGCAGCGCCGCAGCGACAGCGCCAGCAAGTTCGTCAACGTCGGCCAACCTGTCGATCGACAATCCGACCGTGCACACGCTGGACCTGTACGCGCTCTACAAGCTCACGCCGGCGATCCAGCTGCGCCTGTCCGGTTTTAACCTTCGGCATCAGGACAAGCTCACCACGCTTAACTTCACGGACGGGTCGGGGACCGTTGCGCGCTACACGGCCGACCCGAGCATGAGCGGCGTGCGCGCGGCGCTCGAAGGCAAGTTCTGCGTTGCCGGTCGTTGGCACGCTGACGCGCCGCACGCGCCCACGCGTGAGCAGGGCGTGCCGTGTCGATGCGCGCGCATGCCAGTCCTCGCCGCCCACGTCGTCGCAGGGCGCCTATTTTTTCTCGCTTGCCGCGCCGTCCGGCCGCACTGCGGGCATGCAGACCAGGTTCGCGTGCACCACAAAAATATTTAAAATCACATGATGTTAAAAATATCATTTGATAGTATATTTATCTCTTTGTTAGCTGTCGCGCTTGCTTGATATTCGCGCGTCATTGCGGATGCTGCGCGATGCATTTCCACCCAGTCAGGTGGATGAAACTGCCACAACTATTTGGCACGGGCGCGGGCGGCACACCGCTGTGCCGAGCAGGTTGCTGACAAGGCCGCCGCCATCGACAACGTCCCGCGGATCAGTCCGGGATGCGCGAAGGCCGCCGCGTCCGGCCGGGCCGCGGCCGCTGAACCGAATCACGGTGGATGGACGGCTTGCCGTCGCATCCGGTTCTTGGTCTGTCACGCTAAGGAGTATGGAAGATGAACGTATATCAAAAAGGCGATATCTGGGTCGAAGGCGAATACCCGGCCATCTTGGCCATTGGCGATTCCTGGTTCTGGTACCCGGACAACAACTTGCTGCAATCGATCAGCCGGCACAAACAGCTGCGCAGCGACTACAGCAACATCCAGGCGCTTGGGTTTAGCGGTGCCCGGCTGGAAGAATATGTCATGAGCGGCACGTACGCGGCCGATGTTCAAAACTTCCTGTCGCCGGCAAATCGCAATTTCTTCAACGTCTTCATGATCAGCGGCGCCGGCAATGACGCAGTGAAATACGACCTCGCGCTGCGCAAGGACTGCCGGGGAATCGACGTTGCCAGCGATTGCATCGATCCGGACGGCATCGACAATTTCCTCAGGTTGATCGCGACAGCGATGGGAGCCCTGATTCATGAGATACGCTGGGCCTACAAGGACGAGACTGTGCAACCCAGGCCGATCTTCATCAACGGCTACGACAACCCGGTGCCCGACGGGCGCGGCTTTGCTATGGGCAAACTGAAGATCAACGGCCCCTGGCTCAAGCCAGCCCTTGACAGCGCCGGCGTCAAAAATGATGCGCCGTTTCGGATCGCCGTCGTCGGCGAACTGATCAAGCGCCTCAACGTGCTGCTCGCGCAATTTCACGATCCGGCCCAGCACGTGGTCTTCGTGAAAGCCCTGGGCACACTCAGTACCGGGGCGAACTACCAGACCGACTGGGCCAACGAACTGCATCCGACCCGGTCCGGCTTTGACAAGATCGCCGATCAGCACTGGATACCCGAATTGGCAAAATGGGGGATGTGCCAGTAAGCGACTCGCGCCCCCCGGCAGGTGGGCGATCAACGCGTCCCCCGCCGTAGCAGTGCGGGCGCGCGTGACGCCAGCGCGCCGATGTTCTGGTCCGCAGTATTACCCGGCCGATCAATTCGAAAGGCGCGCTAACGCCCCAAAATGTCCATCAAAGGTATGGAGAGACGGCTGCCGAGTCGTCCAATTGCAAGGCTTTACGATCGACGTGCCGCAATCACATTCCCTACCGGCAGAGCATGCTGCGCAACTGATCGGGCGTCGGTGACGACAGCGCTGGACCGTTGATAGAATACGAAGCCTGGTTCGACGCATTCACGACATTTTGACTTCCGATGACAGTGACTGTACTGTTCGGCTTACCCCAGTGGAAGAACCACCGCATGTCTCCATTGGCGGCCGGTTCAACCAAAATCCCGAAAAGATCCTTGTCGCCAGCGATGGTCTGATACACCGCGTCACCCATCGGCGACTCACCTAGCATCAGCGTACGCCCCTGTAGCCCCGCGTTGGTCGCCGTTCCACTTGCCAACAGATAGCATCCGCTCCCGACCGCAGCCGGGCCTTCGCCCTCTTGCTCAAAGGCCGTGATCGATCCTGTCTGATTGATTTCAATATATCCCGTGGTCAACAGCTTGACGCCGTTGATCGTGACTTGGTGAGCTGAACTGTAGACGCCGGCCAAGGCAGAAACATCGCTGGCCCACCCCACATGCGCGCATGCGGCAAGCCCCAGCGCGAGCAACGAGGACGGCGAGGCAAATCTAAATTTCATGGATTGATCCTGTTAGAATTTTCGTTAAGCAATTTAATTACACCTTCATGCGCGATATCGCTGTTCGACGAATATTAGGGGCAGCCCCCTGTTGTCAGACCGGAACACTGATGATCACCGGCCCCTGACTCAAGCGGGCCCTCGACAGCGCCGGCGTCAAGAATGACACCCCGTTTCGGAGCGCCGCTCACGCATGTAGCTATTGATGCCCTTGCCGTTCAGCTCAGTTTCCATTTCGTACGTCATTCCCAGGCGCTCGGCAACACGACGCGATGATTCATTCCCAGCAGCGATCAGTGCCCGAACCTTCGGTTCACGTCGAACCTCGAACGCATAATTCAAGACTGCCGCAGCCGCTTCGTTCGCAATTCCTTTTCCCCAGAACGCTCGATAGGTATTCCACCCCATCTCCATCACAGTTGATTTGTAGCGGAAGAACGCTCCCACGCTGCCAACTAGCTGCCCCGTCTGCCGATCCTCGATTGACCACCAACCAGCCCCGCTTAGGAGCCATAAGCCAGCATGTGAGCTGAAGATGCGCCAAGCGGTCTGGCAGTCTGCTGAGCCTAGGTGAGCTGAGCTTTCAGGATTCAACAAATGGTCTGCAAATAAGTCGAAGTCTTCAACACGATATTCCCGAAGCGTAAGTCGTTCCGTGTGAAGGTGCGGCACTGACATCGCGAGCGCGTGGTTCATGAGAAGTGCATCCTTCGATGTTTAAATGGTGATTCACAGTCCTTCTGGCGAATACTGTCACTTGCCCCAACATTGCTCTCAGCACAGGAGGTGTAATTTGAAATCACTGCACGGGTTCAAATTTTTCTTTTACAAGCGATAGAAATCGCTCCGCGACAAACCATCGAGTGAATCCGCAAGCTCCGCAGACAACGACCCGGTATTTAGCGCCATGGAGGCTTCCCACCGGGAGCAGTTCACCTGTTGCACCTGGAACGACTTCTTTTGAGAAATGGTCGTTACCACCACATTCTGTACACGATTTCTTCACTTGCATTGTCCGATCCCCGTCATTATCTGGTTTAAGAGCAGTCATCGACGAGCACTCACGGCTGCGGACCATCATACAGGAATATTATCTGTTCGCTAATGCTGCATTCTTTTGCAATCAGTCGAGCAGCGGTACTACCGTTTCACGCTCTTGTTCCTGTGCATGTCACTGCATCAATGTGGCGGCGGCATAGTCGCGCACCGCGCTGCGCACCGCGTTGATGTCGTCGCGGGACAGGGCGAGATCGTCGATGGCGCGCCGCTCATTGCGCATAGAACGCCGGCGCCGCTTGCCCGCATAGCACGGTGGCCTACGCATCACCTGTTACCCGTCACTTGCAGGATGCGCGCCCGATTTGCATTCCCATTTGCAGGCCGTCGTCCAACTCTTGGGCGGACATTTGGTCGCCGAACCGGCTCTGCAACTGGTCCTTGGTGGGCGTGACACCGTGCGCCAGCGTGGCGGCCACGCTGTAGGCCAGCGCCACTTTCGGTGCGCGCTCGACCAGCTGGCCGGCATCATAAGCGGTCGAGAGCAAACCGAGCGCGAACTGGTCGCACTGGCCGGCCGCGCTCTTCAGATAGCCGACGGCGTCCTCTTTCCACTGAATAAGACCGGGATCGCTGTGATCGGCCACGCTGTCGAGCGGCATGCCGTTCGGGCCCTCCAGGTAAAAATCGACGCGCGCCTGCGGGTCGCCGGCGCGCGCGGCCAGGGTCAGAAACGCCAGGCGCTCCTGCACCTGCGCCGGGGAGACGCCGATGCACAGTTTTCTCAAACGCTCGCGTTGCAGCACGAATTGCTCGCGCTCGGCCGGGTCCTGATAATCGGCCACCGGCTCGTCGCTGTTGGCGCAGGCCGATTCGGCCTGATACACCGCGTACGCGGCCTTGACGTCGCCGCTGCGCGCGGCCGCGATGTGCGCGTCGATGACCTGAGCGGCGCTGTTGCCGGCGAAGTTGATCGCCCGGCCGTTGCGGCCATAGATGGGGGTGTCCGCAGCGCCGGCCATGGCGACCTGATTGCCAAACGGCAAAGCGCCCGCCCCACCGTCAAGCGAGGTGTCGAACCATTGCTGGCGGGCCGGCGCCGGCGCGCGCGCGGGCGCAACGACGCTGACGCGATCTGGCGATGAAGCATCGCTCCATGGCGCGCCGTACCACAAGGCCAGCGACAGCAGCGCCGGCGCTGCGATGAAAACGGTGCGACGAGTCGGTGTCATCTTGGCGCTAAACCCATCATGCTGCCTTTCGTTGCCTGCGCCTTGCATCGACCAGCGTTTGCCGATCGATGCAAGGCGTCATCCGGCTATGGGGATTACTTAGTTCCAGAGGTAGCAATAAGTCTGGCTACGCTCGAGATTGCTGCCCAGCGAGGTGGCGCCGATTTCCTTGACCCAGCCGGTCGGCGTGGAGGTGCTTGGCGTGGCGTTGCAGTTGTCGTGCACCCAGTGGATACCGACGCCGGAAGTGTACTTGGCGCCGCACAATTCGAGCCGGTCGTTGACCTTGATCGCGGCCAGCGACTTGGGCATCGAGCTGGAATTTTTGACGTAGTCGACCGCATACACATTGTCCATTGCCACGTCGTAGGTCTTGCCGTCCTGATCGGCACGCAGGCTGACGTGGGTGTGCGACAGTGCTACGCCTTTCAGCGACGATCCCGATGCGAACTTCGGTGCCGTGGTCACTTTGCCGGTCAGGAAAGCGCCGCCGCCGGCGGTACACGTTGATTGTTCCGTTGCCGATGCGGACAACGACAGTGATAGTAAAAACAGTGCGATCAATGACTTATTCAATTTCAATCTCCCGATGGTGGTGATGAATGATTCTGTTCAAGTGAAAGAAGGTCGCTGGCGTCCGGGATGCAGGCTGCGGAAGCAGCAACGCTGGTGATGTTCAAGACATTTCCCTGTAAAAAAACGATCTGCCTGGCACTACCGCATGCATACGCCACAAAGATCTGTCCTGATAGTAGTGTCAATTCGGAGTATATAAAACAAAAGTTGCAACATGAAGACATATGTTGATGCATTTTTGCTACATATTTGCGTGGACAGCGCCATGCATCGAGCGCGCCGACGATTTGCGCTATAGTGTCGGCGAAATTTCACCCGATCGGACTCATCATCATGACTGTCAGCTTCCCTACCCCGCGCGCGGTTGGCGTGCTGCTTGCGATTGGCCTGTACTGCGGCGCCGCCGCGGCACTGACCAGCACCGCGGCCAGACAAGAAGCGCGTACCGAGGTGGCCGGCGAGCATACGCACGAGGAAGATACCGGACACATCCGCGCACATCACTTGAAGCGCCTGACCGAAAGACTGACCGTCGAACCCGCAGTACTGGAACAAACTTGTCGCTACGAGTCCGACATCGCCACCCATCCGCCGCTCAAGCGGGTCGCGCTGACGTTTGACGACGGCCCGACACCGGGCGGTACCGAGCTGATTCTGGAAGTGCTGAAGAAATACAAGATTCCCGCCACCTTCTTCATGGTGGGGCAAAAAGTGCAGCGCCACCCCGAACTGGTGGCGCAGGTGCGCGCGGCGCACCAGACGGTGATCGGCAATCACTCCTGGGACCATCCGAATTTCCACGACATCGGCGTGGCCGAGCAGGAGGGCGAAGTGCTGCGCGACGAAATCGTGCTCAACGACGCCACGCAGGCCAAAGTGTTCCGCTATCCCTACGGTAATTCATCGTGCGCGACCAACGACTTCGCGCGCGCGCGCGGCTACAAGATTGTCGGCTGGCATATCGATTCCTGCGACTGGGCGTTCGACAAGAGTGGCGCAGTCGACATCAAGGAAGCGCTCTCGTGTGGCGTGCTGGCGCAGTACCATAACGACTACGTCGGCCACGTGATGTCGGCCGTGCGCGCCCACAAAGGCGGCATCATCCTGATGCACGAAATCCATCCGAACACCTTGAAAAGGCTCGAGGAAATCGTCGTCGCGCTGGTGGCAGACGGCTACGCGTTCGGCACCGTGCTCGATGCCGAGTTCCAGAGCTCGTTACGCTAGGGTAGCGCCGCAGCGCATGCTCGGGTCCGGCACGCTGACTATGCGGCCATGACGGCGCTGTCCGCGCTCAGCCAGATGCGGATCAGGCTGATGGTGCTGTCGGCAAACTCGTCCACCCCCACCGTCGAGGTGCGGTATTTCCACTGCTTGACGTACCAGTCCTGCAGCAGCGCCAGGCAGTGCGACGCCAGCAGTTCCGCGCTACCGGGCGGACGGGCAACGATCTGTCCGATCAGTGCGGCGAGCTGGCTCTGGACGTGCAGTTCGGACGTTTTCGCCATATTGCGCTGCTCGACCGACAGCACGCGCGAATCCATGTAGACGAAATAAAACCACGGCTGCAGGATCTCGGACTGGTAGATGATGGCGCGCGCCAGCGCTTCGAGCCGCGCCACCGGCGAGGCCAGATGGTCGAACATCAGCGGCAACTGCATGCTGGCGTGGCGCACCACATCCTCGATCATTTCGGCCAGCTGGTCCTTGCTGTCGATGTAGCCGTACAAGCCGCCCATCGACAGCCCCGTTTCCTGACACAGGTGGCGCAAGGTCATCGCACGAAAACCCACGTCGTTGGCCAGCCGGAAGGTGGCCAGAAAGATGCGCTCGAGGTTTTCCAGCGCGCGCTTGTGGCGCCGTCCGCCGCTGCGCTCGGCATGCCGGTCAAGGATATAGGCCCAGATGCTGTCCGCCGTCAGCGGTGCATGGGTGGCGAACTGGGCAAACGTGAACTGGGGCGACAGGGTCATGTCTTTCAGCGCCAGGCGCTCGTGGTATTGGTTTCGGGAACGATTATAGCCCGGGAAAACAACTGATCAAGCGCCCAGCTCAAAGTTGTTCAAAAATTATTGCGGTGCGTCATGCTATTTCCGATACAAAGTGCTACATTTTAGAAACCGAGCGCTCGCTCTAAATTCAAACCTCCGCTGGCAGCATCGACGGGGCGCTGACAAAGCAGGTGTTTCGGCAGGCGGAGTCGCCCTGCTTTCAAGCAGGGTTCCTCTCATCAAGATGTCAGCAAAATAGCTGTCCAGTAACGGAGACAAGATGAAAAATCGTATCTATAAATACCTCAGCATTGCCTTGATTGCCCTCACCGCCCTGCCGGCCCCGTCATGGGCAACCGGTTACACCCAGACCAAGTACCCGATCGTACTGGTACATGGCCTGTTCGGATTCGACAACCTCGGTCCCGTCGAATACTTCTACGGCATACCGGGCGCACTGCGCAGCGGCGGCGCCAACGTGTACGTCACGTCGGTGTCGGCCGCCAACAGCACCGAAGTGCGCGGCGAACAGCTGCTCACCCAGGTCAAACAGATCCTGGCCGCCACCGGCGCCGCCAAGGTCAACCTGATCGGCCATAGCCACGGCGGCCCCACCGCCCGCTACGTCGCCTCGGTGCGTCCCGACCTGGTCGCCTCGGTCAGCTCGGTGGCCGGCGTCAACAAGGGCTCGGCCGTGGCCGACATCCTGATCGGTGCCGTGCCCAACGTCACCGCCGCGCTGGCCAATGGACTGGCCAGCCTGATCAGCTTCCTGTCGGGCAGCCCGACGCTGCCGCAAAACGCCAAGGCGGCGATGGTGTCGCTGAGCACCGCCGGCACGGCCAAGTTCAACTCGGCCCATCCGGAAGGCTTGCCCACCAGCGCATGCGGTGAAGGCGCCTACCAGGCGCGCGGCGTGTATTACTTCTCGTGGAGCGGCGCGCAACCGTACACCAATGTGTTCGACGCGATCGACCCTATCCTGGCGGTGACCTCGCTCGCTTTCGGCGGCGCCAAGAACGACGGTCTGGTGGCGAGCTGCTCGAGCCATCTGGGAAAAGTAATTCGCGACGACTATGCGATGAACCACGCCGACGAGATCAATCAGCTGATCGGCATCGTCAATCTGTTTGAAACGAGCCCAGTGACCGTGTTCCGCCAGCAGGCGAACCGGCTGCAGGGTCTGGGCCTGTAAGGGGGCATGATGCGGACAAACGCGCGTGTATTGGCCATCGGAGGCGTCGCACTGGCGCTGGGCACACTGTACCTGGCTTTGCGCCCGGCGCCGGAGGTGGCCGCGCCACGCTCCGATCCGAACTACTTCGCGTTTGTCCGCTCGATGGAAGGCACCAAGCCCGACGGCGCCCTCACGCTCGGTCCTGGCGAGCGGCTGGTGGTCGACGCCGAACTGGGCTATCTGTTTGACTATTACCTGGCCGGATTGGGCGAGAAGGATTTGGGCGCGATCCGTACCGAAATTGAACATGAGCTGGAGCGGCGCCTGAAACCCGCCCCGGCCGCCGAGGCCAAGCGGCTGCTGGCGAGCTATCTTGATTACAAACGCGCGCTGGTCGACGTCGAGCACAGTCTCGCGCGCGGCCTGCCGCTGGCGCAAGCGGCGCGCGCGCGCATGGAGGCGATGCGCCAGCTGCGTCTGAATTATTTCAGCGCTGAACAGATACAGGGTTTGTTTGGTCAAAGCGACGCCTACGATGCCGACGCACTGGCGCGCCTGGAGATCAGCGGCGACAAGACGCTGAGCGCAGCCGCGCGGACCCAGAAGCTGGCGGCGCTGGACGCGCGCCTGACGCCCGCCCAGCGCGAAGAGCGCGATGCCCCCAACCGCATCGTCAAAATGGAAGAGTCGGTGCTGGCCATGCGCGCCCAGGGCGCCACCGACGACGAGGTGTACCGGATGCGCGCGGCGGCCATGTCGCCCGAGGCGGCAGCGCGCTTGTCGGACCTGGACCGCGATGAGAAGGTGTGGAAGAGCCGCATCGCCGCTTACCTGGTGCAGCGCAACGCCATCGTCGGCGACGCCGCCAAGCGCAGCGAAGCCGATCAGGAGGCGCTGCTGCAGCAATTGCGCGACGCCCAGTTCAGCGCCGAAGAGCAGCGCCGCCTGCCCGCCTACGAATGACACAAGGCCATCGGCCGGACAAATTCCGGACGATGGCCTCGTTGTGCCAACAGTACGCGTTGCGCGCGCAGACTAGGCTATTGCACCAGCGGCGTGTCGGCCCCTTCCAGCGTGACGCCGTCGATCTGCGCGCGCCCCACCAGAATTTGCAGGTACTGGTGCAGCGCGCGCTGCCAACTCTGCTGACTTAACTGCTCGGCGATCTGCGACTTGACGGCATCGAACGGCAGCAGCACGCCGTCGACCCGGCGCAGCACTTGCACGATGTGCAGGCCAAAGCGCGTCTCCAGCAGCCGGTCTGCCATTTCGCCGGGCGCCAGGCGAAACACCAGCGCGTCAAATTCGGGCACCGTCTGACCGCGCGAGAGCTGGCCCAAGTTGCCGCCCAGGGCGCCCGACGCGCAGTTTGAATACTCCTGCGCCAGTTCGGCGAAGCGCTCCGGATGCACACGCAGCTCGTTCAACACGGCGTCGCCCGTTTCGCGCAGCAGTTCCAGTGGCACGCTGGTGGTGACCTGAAACAGGATGTGGCGCGCTTCGACCATGGCGCCGTTGGTAAACCGCGCCGGCTGGTTGCGGTAGTACGTGGCGCAAGCGGCGTCGTCCACCTGCGGCACCCTCACCTCTTGCGCGAACAACGCTTCGACGCGGGCGTCGTCGTCTGGCGCGACAATGCCCAGCCGGTCCGCCTCCTGCAGCAGCACGGTGCGCAGCACCAGCTCATGCACCGTTTGTTTGACCGGATTGGCCGCCGCCTGATGGTGCGGCAGTTCGCGCTCGATCGCCTCGTCGCTGATGTCGACGCCGTTTACCGAAATTCCCATGCTGTTCTCCCTGTCGGTTCAATGATTAGCGCGCACGCACCAGTTGGAAAGCGCGGCCAAGATACGTCAGCGCGCCAAAGCCGCTCCACACATGCACCAGGCGGGTGAACGGGAAGATCACGAACAGCGACATGCCCATGAACAGATGCAGCTTGAACACCAGCGGCGCATCGACGATGAAGGCAGCGGCGTCGCCGCGGAAGGTGATCACATGCTGGGCCCAGGTCATCAACAGCACCATCATGTGGCCGTCCATGTGCGAAGCCGACGCGAAGATCGACGACAAGCCCAGCGACAGCGTCGCCAGAATCCACAGCATCACGATTTTGTCCTTGAAGGTCGTCACCGCCAGCAGACGCTCGTTGGTGAAGCGGCGCACCAGCAGAATCAATATGCCGGCCAGGCACAGACTGCCCATCACGCCGCCGGCCAGCATCGCCACCAGCTGTTTGGCGCCGTGCGTCACGCCCAGCGTATCCCACACCCACACGGGCGTGAGCAGACCGGCCATGTGGCCGAAGAACAGGCCGATGATACCGACGTGGAACAGGATATTGCCGGCGCGCAGACTGCCGCGATGGAGCAACTGGCTGGAGTCCGACTTCCACGTGTATTGCTCGCGGTCGAAGCGGATCAGGCTGCCCAGCAGGAAAATCGCCAGCGCGATATACGGGTAAATGCCAAATACGAATTGATGCAGGTAGTCCATGATGTGCTCCTTTAAGCAGCCGCATCCGCGCCGCGTGCGGCCTTCGGATAAAAATTGATCGGGTGCGCGCCGGCGCCCAGCGTGTTTTTCAACAACGGCTCGACCCCGTCCACGCCCGGTCCGAACGTTTCCAGCGCTTCGTCCATGTCGCGCACCGGCGGCTCGGACAGCTCCTCGGCGATGACGGGGCTAAGCAGTTGCAGCACGTCGAACACCACGTGATACGCGCTGGCGTTGGCGTTAAGCTTGCGCCCGATGTGCACCAGCACGTGGATCGCGTCCGACAACAGGCGCGCCGCCTCGGCCTCGTCCTGCTGCGACAGAAATTCCAGGAACAGGGGCACGAAGTCGGGCAGGTCGTCGCCCGTCATCTCCAGCCCGTGCTTTTTGTATTCCTCCATCAAGTCGACCATCGCCTGGCCGCGGTCGCGCGACTCGCCGTGGATATGCTCGAACAGGTGCAGCGAGTGGGACGGGTTGCGGTCGAACGTCATCACGTAGTTTTGCTGCAGCGTGATCAGGTCATGCGTGGCCAGGTAGTCCAGCAGCGGGCGCAGCGGCGCGTGCAGCGCGGGCGTTTCGGCCAACACCAGTTCAAGTTCGGGCAAATATTCAATCAGCGCCGGCTCGGGGTACAGCAGCAACGCGGATAAGGCCTGGTAGTGTTTCATCGTGTTTCCTCGGTAAAGTGAGCGGCTGCCCTTGGCCCCTCCCCCGCAATGCGCGGGAGGGGCGCGGCCTTAAGCGTCCTGCGCGTCTTTCTTCTTGCGCGACTTGGGCATCGCCATGAAGATCGCCGAACCCGACTTCTTCTTGCCGAACAGGCTAGGCTCGGTGACGCCGTCGGAACAGCCGTTGCCAAAACTGAAGCCGCACGAACCCTTCTCGTTGAAGCTGTCCTCGGCCATCTCCTTGTGGCTGCTGGGGATCACGAAACGGTCTTCGTAATTGGCGATCGCCATGATGTGGTACATGTCCTCGATCTGCGCGACCGTCATGCCGACCTGCTTCAATACCGTCAGGTTCTCAACCTTGTCGACGGTCTTGCTGCGCATGTAGGCACGCATGGCCAGCATCCGGTCGAGCGCGCCCAGAATCGGCGGCTCGTCGCCGGCGGTCAGCAAGTTGGCCAGGTACTTGACCGGAATGCGCAGGCTCTTGGTATCGGGCAGGATGCCGTTCAAACCGAGCTTGCCCGATTCGGCCGCCGCCTGGATCGGCGACAGCGGCGGCACGTACCACACCATCGGCAGCGTGCGGTATTCCGGATGCAGCGGGAAGGCGATCTTCCAGTCCACCGCCATCTTGTAGACGGGCGAGCGCTTGGCCGATTCCAGCCACGAGTCGGGAATGCCCTGCACACGCGCCTCCGCGATGATGGCCGGATCGTGCGGATCCAAAAACAGGCCCAGCTGCGCCTTGTACAGGTCGCGCTCGTCCGGCACCGAGGCCGCCGCTTCGATCTTGTCGGCGTCGTACAGCAGCACGCCCAGGTAGCGGATGCGGCCGACGCAGGTTTCCGAGCACACCGTCGGCTGGCCCGCTTCGATGCGCGGATAGCAGAAGGTGCATTTTTCGGCTTTGCCGGAAGACCAGTTGTAGTAGATCTTCTTGTACGGGCAACCGGAGATGCACATGCGCCAGCCGCGGCACTTGTCCTGGTCGATCAGCACGATGCCGTCGTCTTCGCGCTTGTACACCGAGCCCGATGGGCACGATGCGACGCAGGTCGGGTTGAGGCAATGCTCGCACAGGCGCGGCAAGTACATCATGAAGGTGTTTTCGAAGGTGCCGTACATCTCCTTCTGCATATTGTCGAACAGTTTGTCCTTGCTGCGCTTGGCGAACTCGCCGCCCAGATCGTCCTCCCAGTTCGGGCCCCATTCGATCTTGTCCATCTTCTTGCCGGTCAACACCGAGATCGGGCGCGCCGTCGGCGGCGTCTCCGACAGCGGCGCGTTTTGCAGGCGCTCGTAGTCGTAGGTGAACGGCTCGTAGTACTCGTCGATCTGCGGCAGATTCGGGTTGGCGAAAATATTGGCCAGGATTTTCAAACGGCTGCCCTGGCGCGGCTCGATCTTGCCATTGGCCTTGCGGATCCAGCCACCATTCCACTTGTCCTGGTTTTCCCATTCCTTCGGATAGCCGATGCCGGGCTTGGTTTCCACGTTGTTAAACCACGCGTACTCGACGCCGTCGCGGCTGGTCCAGACGTTCTTGCAGGTGACCGAACAGGTGTGGCAACCGATGCACTTGTCCAGGTTCAGCACCATGCCGATTTGCGCTCTGATTTTCATGCTTGACTCCGAATCTTGTGCTGGTCGTTGGTGTCGGTCTTCAAAGGCCCTTCGAGCCAGTCGACTTTGTTCATCTTGCGGATCAGGACAAACTCATCGCGGTTCGAGCCGACGGTGCCGTAATAGTTGAAGCCGTAGGACAGCTGCGCATAGCCGCCGATCATATGGGTTGGCTTGGTGACCGTACGGGTGACCGAGTTATGGATGCCGCCGCGCTTGCCCGACATCTCCGCGCCGGGCACGTTGATGATTTTTTCCTGGGCGTGGTACATCAAGGTCATCCCTTCGGGGACGCGCTGGCTGACCACGGCGCGCGCCGTCAGCGTGCCGTTCACGTTGAACACTTCGATCCAGTCGTTGTCGACGATGCCGGCCACCTTCGCGTCGATTTCCGACAGCCACACGTGCGGCCCGCCGCGCGACAGCGTCAGCATGCGCAGATTGTCCGAATAGGTCGAGTGAATACCCCACTTCTGATGCGGCGTGATGAAGTTCAGCGCAATCTCCTTGTTGCCGTTCGGTTGCGCCCCCAGCATCGAGGCCGTGGTCTTGGTGTTGATGGCCGGCTTGTAGACGCACAGGCCTTCGCCGAAATCGCGCATCCACAGGTGATCCTGGTAGAACTGCTGGCGACCGGTCAGCGTGCGCCAAGGGATGTATTCGTGCACATTGGTGTAGCCGGCGTTGTAGCTGACTTCTTCCGACTCCAGTCCCGACCAGGTCGGCGAGGAGATGATCTTGCGTGGCTGCGCCTGCACATCACGAAAGCGAATGGTGTCGTGTTCGCGCGGCAGCGCCAGGTGGGTATGGTCACGCCCTGTCATCTTGGACAGCGCGGCCCAGGCCTTGACGGCGACGTGGCCGTTGGTTTCCGGCGCCAGCGACAGGATCATTTCGGCCGCGTCGATCGCGGTGTTCAGGCGCGGCTGACCTTGCGAGACGCCCTCTTCCTCGACGGTGCGGTTGATCCCGCGCAGCACGTCGACTTCATGCCCGGTCTTCCTGCCGATGCCCTTGCCGCCATTGCCCAGGTTTTCCAGCAAAGGCCCGATCGAGGTGAATTTTTTGTAGACGTCGCGGTAGTTACGCTCGACCACCGTCATGCTCGGCATGGTCTTGCCGGGAATCGGCTCGCACTCACCGGCGCGCCAGTCCTTCGGATCGAACGGTTGGCCCAGTTCGCCCGGGGTGTCGTGCAGCAGCGGCGTGAGGATCAGATCCTTTTGCGTGCCGAGATATTCGCCACCGATTTCGGAAAACTTCTCGGCGATGCCCTTGTAGATTTCCCAGTCGGACTTGGACTGCCACAGCGGCTGCACCGCTTCCGACAAAGGATGGATGAACGGATGCATGTCCGACGTGTTCAGGTCATCCTTTTCATACCAGGTGGCCGTTGGCAGCACGATGTCGCCATACAGGCAGGTAGTCGACATGCGGAAGTCGAGCACCACCAGCAGGTCGAGTTTGCCTTCTGCGGCTGGACGCATTTTGACGTCGCGCGGCTTGACGCAGTTCGCTTCGTCGCTCATCAAGGCGTTCTGGGTGCCCAGCAAATACTTGAGGAAGTATTCGTGACCTTTGCCGGAACTGCCCAGGATGTTGGAACGCCAGACGAACATATTGCGCGGGAAGTTGGCCGGATTGTCCGGGTCGTCGCACGAGAAATTGAGCTTGCCGGCCTTGATCTGCTCGACCGCATAGCTGGCCACGTCCTTGCCGGCCGCTTCGGCGGCGCGGGTGATCTCCAGCGGATTGGTTTCCAGCTGCGGCGCCGACGGCAGCCAGCCCATGCGCTCGGACTTGGCGTTGTAGTCGATCAGCGCCATCGAGGCGAGATTGCCGTCGGCCGAAGGGGAAGTGATTTCCTCGACGTGCAGCTTTTCGTGGCGCCACTGGCTGGTGTGGGCGTAGAAAAACGAGGTGCCGTTCATCTGGCGCATCGGGCGGTTCCAGTCGAGCGCAAACGCCAGCGGCGTCCAGCCCGTTTGCGGGCGCAGCTTTTCCTGGCCGACGTAATGAGCCCAGCCGCCACCGGATTGACCCACGCAACCGCACATCATCAGCATGTTGATGATGCCGCGATAGGTCATGTCCATGTGATACCAGTGATTCAGCGCGGCGCCGACGATGACCATGCTCTTGCCATGGGTCTTGTCGGCATTCTCGGCGAACTGGCGCGCCACGGTGATGACATCGGCGCGTTTCACGCCGGTGTGTTTTTCCTGCCAGGCCGGGGTGTACGGCACGTCGTCGTCGTAGCTGGTGGCGACATTGCCGCCACCCAGGCCGCGGTCGATGCCGTAATTGGCCAGCGACAGGTCGAACACGGTGGTGACGATGGCCGTCGTGCCGTCGGCCAGTT
Source organism: Burkholderiales bacterium (assembly GCA_038207625.1). GTDB lineage: Bacteria > Pseudomonadota > Gammaproteobacteria > Burkholderiales > Burkholderiaceae_D > JBBQZO01. Next base: position 29,121 of record JBBQZO010000018.1, read on the forward strand.
GCACCTTCTTCACCGGCACGTTACGCATCAACATGTCGTCGGCGTCCTTGCCGCCGAAGTAGGCGAAGCCCACCGGCATGACGGCGTCGCTGCAGTCGATCAGCGACAGGCGCGGATCGATCGGCTTGCCGCTGCTGCCCTGTTTCATCTCCAGATTCCACTTGCCCGACTCGCCCCAGCGGAAACCGATCGACCCGGCCGGCGCGCTGATGTCGCCCGTCGTATCGTCGATCACCAGGGTTTTCCATTCCGGGTTATTGATTTCGTCGAGATTGTTGGCCAGGTGCGAGGCGCGCAGGAAGTATTCCGGCACCAGCGTACCGTTCTTTTCCTTCAACAGCACCAGCATCGGGAAGTCGGTGAATTGTTTGGCGTAGCCGCGGAAGTATTCCGACTGGCCCTTGGTGTGGAATTCGTTGAGGATCACGTGACCCATCGCCATCGCCAGCGCGGCGTCGGTACCCTGCTTGGGCGCCAGCCAGATGTCGCCGAACTTGGCCATTTCGCCGAAGTCGGACGACACCGCCACCGTCTTGGTGCCCTTGTAGCGCACCTCGGTGTAAAAGTGGGCGTCGGGGGTGCGCGTCATCGGCACATTCGAGCCCCACACCATCAGATAGGTCGAGTTGTACCAGTCGGCCGATTCGGGAACGTCGGTCTGTTCGCCCCACACTTGCGGGCTGGCTGGCGGCAAGTCGCAATACCAGTCGTAGAAGCTGAGCGCGACGCCGCCGATCAGCGACAGGTAGCGCGTGCCGGCCGCGTAGCTGACCATCGACATGGCGGGAATCGGCGAAAAACCGACGATCCGGTCCGGACCGTATTTTTTGATCGTCAACGCGTTGGCGGCGGCGATGATTTCATTGACCTCGTCCCACTTGGCGCGCACAAAGCCGCCCAGGCCACGGATCGATTTATATTGTTTAGCGCGTTCTTCGTTCTGGCTGATGTAGTCCCAGGCGGCCACCGGCGCCATGGTCAGGCGCGCTTCGCGCCACATTTCCATCAAACGCCCGCGCACCATCGGATATTTCACGCGCTGGGCCGAATACACGTACCACGAATAGCTGGCGCCGCGCGGGCAGCCGCGCGGCTCGTGGTTGGGCAGATCCGGACGGGTGCGCGGGTAATCGGTTTGCTGGGTTTCCCAGGTGATCAGGCCGTTCTTGACGTACACCTTCCAGCTGCAGGACCCTGTGCAGTTGACGCCGTGCGTGGAGCGCACGATCTTGTCGTGTTGCCAGCGTTGGCGATACGCGTTCTCCCAGGTGCGGTCCTCGTGCACGACGGCGCCGTGACCATCGGAAAACGTCTCCTTGGGCTTGTTAAAAAATTTTAGCCGATCCAGAAAATGACTCATGCTGCCTCCACACGTGCGCCGCGACGGGCGCTTGGAAATGAAAACGTAGCAACAGCAGATGCGATGCCCACGTCGATTCATCCAGTCTACGCAGCACGCTTGCGCACGGGTATTGGCAAGAAGTCGGTTCCGCGCCGCGAGAAGAACTAGCCCGCCTAGCTCTTTGTACCTATAGGGAACGGTCTCTGTGTAGGGTATCGTTGACACGCTGTGCGCAGGCCATGGGAAGCGCGCGCCGGCGCAACGCACCACAATCAACTGAAAGGCACACCATGACCATCTCCAGCTACACCGACCTGGTGGACATCGCCAATGCGCAGGCACAAGTGCAACGCATGCTGTTCACCTTTGCGGCCGCCGAATTGCCCAATGACGCCAAACCGGCCGAGCAGCAGCGTTTCGCCGCCAAAGAAGGCGGCACGCTGGCGCCGGTGATGTGCGTCGACAAACTGGCCAGCGAATTGAGCAGCTTCGCCGCGCTGGTGGAGGAGTCGCGCCACGCCGGCGCACGCTGGGATATCGTGTTCGTCACCAGTATGTCCGGGCGCGACGGCAACACGCCCGATGCCGCTGACGCCGAAGCGCCGCTGAAGAACATGGTCGAAGCGATCCGCAACGGACAATTCTCCAACTTCCTCGCATTCAACCGCGACGGCGAACTGCTGCGGTTCCACTAAGTGAGCATCGCCGAACGGGAATCCGCGCCGTCGAGCGCTGCTAGCGTCCGGGCCATAAAGCGCGCGCTCGCCTTCCTGCAAAAACCGCCTGACGTTACGCAACGTGGCCGCCCCCCCTACGGTCGCGCGTTGTGCCAGCGTCGTTTCTAACTGAAGGGCATTGCGGCAATCTCCCCCATCGTATTCGCCTGCCCGAAGCACGGATTAATGCTCACGCGCACACGCCGCGCGACGCGACGCCCCCTCAGGCGCACGTCGCGGAACGGTTGCTTGCACGTTTACGCGCTAAGCCCGCTCGCCGCCAATGCGGCGCGCACCTGCCTCGGCATAAAGGCAACAGCCGTTTTTCTCGATCAATTCACCGTAAATCGGCACAAGCACAGCTTCCCGCGTCAGGCCGGCTTGACGCCTCCACCGCACGAATGCTTAAATTGCAAATATTAGTTCATCAACATCTAACAAAGCCATTCAAACGCAGATGAAAGAATATTTTGAGAACATGCGCGGCTACGTGTCAATACTCGTTTCTGGCTTGATTGCCCTGCTTATCATCGCGTATACAGCGACACACAACAGACATAACACGCATAATTCGCCCAATACACAACTTGGTGATTACCGTGTCAACTTCACTGAAAAAGCTAAAAAAGATAATCCTTTACAGAACAACATGGTGAAACTGTTGCACAAAGACGCGCACCCACTTCAATCAGAGAGACATACAGTTCCTTGAAGTTGGTATTAAAAGAACTGACCCAGGTGCGCGGCAAGATGCGCAACTGGGCGGCGGACCTATTCCAATCATATTGACTGATACAAAATTAATTCAAGCCTTCCACTCTGATATTTTTGATGCCCTGCCAATCCAATAATAGGCAATCGCTGATACCGCTCAATAAAATTGCAAATGTAGTCGTCGCGCATAGTGAGGGCCATAGATTAACCTCATTCGCATCAAATATTTCAGGTCAATTCATACGATACTCGCCAACTGTAGAACAGCAACTTCGATAGAAACATTTATCTCGCTATCTGCCTGAATAACAAATAATCATGAATGAATATTTTTATTTCAATGCGTCCGCTACGAAAACAAACGCGCAGCTTCATTCCTTTGCATTGTTGGCGCTCGTCGCCGCGATAATTGGCACAGCGACCGTTGTTGCCACGCCGAGATAATTCGGCGGTTCTATATCGTGGCTAGTCGCTGGTTTGTCACGCTGAGACCGACGATTTCGCGCGCACGCATGGCGCGTCAAAAATAGTACTGACGAAACAATCAAGTCCAATGACAGAACAATTCGCAAGCAATATCTGCCCGCAGACAAGCAGCGCCGAGAATTTAGAATGCCTTTCGCAGAAACCATTCTTTGAGAACCGTTTCGGCTGGTGGTTATTATTAGCATTGCCAATAAGTGCACTGCTCACCTATCTACTGCATCTGCAGTTAGTCGATATGAACTGGTTATACCTATCGTATCTATCGACCAACACAGAAAATCATTCCGCCATTGAACTAGCAAACCAGATGGCCGCTCACGGGTTATGGTGGCACCTCGGCAAAAACGGTTTTTGGCCGATTATTCTCTTGTGTATTGAAACGCTGGCGATTGGCATGCTATGCACGGCAACCGGCCAACTGCTCGGCGTGAACGCAAAATTGCGTCACCTGTTCTTGCTGGGACTGTGGTCGAAATCCCCATTTCTACTCGGCGCGCTAGCGATCGTGCTGCGCCTGGCATTGCAAGACCTGCCGACGCATATTCAAACCGATGCGCTCAATCCTCTGTCCTGGTATTACCTGATGGATTTCAAAAAGCCCGGACCGCTGCCGTTTTTAGCCTCCATCCAAAGTCCGACCATCGTATTAAGCGTGGCAATACTCGCCTGGGGATTCAAACAATTGAGCGGGCGCAGTTGGCTACACAGCTGTATTTTTGCAATGCTTCCATATACGCTCTGCGTTGGCAGTCAGTATTACCTATTGTCTCTGATTTAGTCAGGGAGCATGTTTTTGAAACCAAAACATATTGCCTGGCTGGCGTGCATGTGCATATGCCTGCTCCTCGGGAGCGTATTTTGGATTAAGATCCGCGCACTGACACCATCATCGACCGTACTAAGCGACGTTGTCAGTGGCAAGATCGAATCGAAATTCTTTTCCTCCGGAACACTCGCGTATCGGAAACAGGCGCGACTGTCGGCTGAGTTGGTGGCAAGGGTTACCCAGATTCATGTGCGCGAAGGCCAAAGCGTGCGCGAGGGGCAGGCCCTGATTCAGCTTGACGACTCGTCGGTGCGGGCCGAGATCGCCCAAGCCGACGCACAACTGGCGCGCAGCAAGATTGAGGTGAAGCGGCTCAGGCGCGACCTTGACAACAAGACCACGGAATGGCGCCGCACCAGCGACTTGATGGGGCGCGGCATGATCACCAAACAGGCTGCCGAGATGGCCATGCTGGCGCTCGACAACGCCCAATTTCAACTCGAGGCGGGGCAAGAGGCCGAACTCCAGGAAGGCGCCGTGCTGATGCAGCGTCAAAAGATGCTGGCCAAGACGGTGATCCGCTCGCCCATTGATGGCGTCGTCATTAGCATTCCGATCAAGGTGGGCGAAACCGCCGTGGCGAGCGCGATGAGCATGGCGGGTTCCGATCTGATGGTGGTGGCCGACCCGGGCAGCATGCTGGTGCGCGCACTGATCTCCGAATTTGATATCGGTCGAGTTCGCGTTGGCCAGATGACGGTGATGACCACCCGCGCCGCGCCCAATCAGGCCTATGCGGGCCGCGTGGTGCGCGTCGCGCGCAGCATGAGTGCCGAAACCCGCGGCGGCAGCGACAATGGCGACATTCGCACCGTGCCAGTTGACATTGAACTGGCCGCGCCGCCCCCGGATTTGATCGCCGGCATGAGCTGCGATTTGTCGTTTTCCGAAGCCGGCCAGGACAGCGCCCTGCTGATTCCCCTGAGCGCCGTGCGCTTCGACGACGAGGCGCTGTCGATGGTGTCGCTGGCGTTCGGGGCCAAGCGCAACTACTTCGTCTGGCATGCGGTCGATGGCCGCGCCGTCAAGCGCGCGGTCACGCTGGGCTTCGCCGACGAACATCAGCAAGAGGTGCGGCGCGGTCTGAAGTTGGGAGACCGGGTCGTCAGCGGTCCGGCGCTGCTGCTCGACGGCCTGCGCGAAGGCGACGCGCTGAGTGCAGAGTCGACACGGCGGTCGCAGTGACGCTTCGCGCGCGCGCCCCCGGCCGCAGCGCCCGGCGGCGCAAGTAGACGCACATGCATTGGTACGTACAGATCGTGCTGCAGGCGTGGGGACAGATTCGCGCCTACCCGCTGCGCAGCGCTTTGACGGCGCTGGGAATTGTCATTGCCGTCACCGGCGTGATCACGATTACGGCGGTGATGCTGGGTTTGCAGGCGGGCGTGAACAGCGAATTGTCCAAACTGGGCAGCGACAACGTGATGATCGGCCCGAATTTCAACAAGGTAATGACTGGCAGCGGCATCAGCGCGCTGGGCCGGCGCGAATGGGATGGTTTGCGCAGCCATGTCAGCGGCATCGGCACCTTGGTGGCGACCCAGAACGTGAGCGCCGGCAAAGTCAGCTACCGCGACCAGTCGGTCGCTTTGAAGGTTGTCGCCGCTTCCGCGCAACTGCCGGCCTTATACCGGAAGTTCCCCACCCAAGGGCGGTTTCTGATGGACAGCGACGAGGCCGCGCATCACCGCGTGTGCGTCATCAGCAGCCACGCCATCGCACTCTTGGGATTGCCCGAGGCGCCGCTGGGCAGCCAACTTCGGCTGGGGCGCCTGCGCCTGGAAATCGTCGGCGTGATGCCGGCAGGGCGCCAGAGCAGCGGCGCGGTGCGCCAGATCGGCGACTTGTACCTGCCCTTGCCGTTGGCGGAAGAGTTGAGCGGCAAGCGCAATCATCTCGAATTCGGTTTCCGGGTACTCGACGCGACCCGCCACGCCCAGGTGCTGCGCGAGGTGAAACAGACGCTGCGCCAGTCGCAAGCGACGCCGTCCGACGACGAGGACGATTTCCGGATCGAGGACGCGGCCCAGATTCGCGGCACCAACGACGCCATCGTCGGCCTGGTGTCGCTGGTGCTGCTGCTGATCGTGTCGATTTCCCTGCTGGTGGGCGGCATCGGCATCATGAACGTGATGCTGGTGTCGGTCACCGAACGCACGCGCGAGATCGGCATCATGCGCGCGCTGGGCGCCACCAAGCGGCATATCCGGGTCCAGTTCCTGGTCGAGGCGAGCATCCTGTCCGGTCTTGGCGCGCTGCTCGGGGTGCTGCTCGGCTGGGGCCTGGCCAATCTGCTGGTGCAACTGATACCCCATGCCGACGGCGCGCGCCTGGCACCGTGGGCGGTGCTCAGCTCGGTCGCCGTCGCGCTGCTGGTCGGGCTGATGTCGGGCGCGCTGCCGGCCGCGCGCGCCGCCGAGCTCGACCCGGTGCTGGCGCTGTCCAAGGAATGAGCAATCCGGCCAGCGCGCGCCAGGCTGGCCGCCCGCGCGCGCCGCACGCTTTCATTGAAGATCACAGGAAGGTGTGCATGAACCAACCACAGTCCAACGCCGGCGCGCCCCCGTTGATACAGCTGAGCGGGATCGTCAAGCAATATCAGATGGGCGGCGAAACGATCGGCGCGCTCAATGACGTCGATCTGGCGATCGCCCGCAACGACTATCTGGCCATCATCGGCGCTTCCGGCTCGGGCAAGTCGACCATGATGAACATCATCGGTTGCCTCGACACGCCAAGCGCGGGACGCTATATGCTCAACGGGCACAATGTGGCCGGCATGGATGATGTGGCCCTGGCGCGCACGCGCAATCAGGAAATCGGTTTCGTCTTCCAGAGTTTCAACCTGCTGGCGCGCGCGAGCGCCCTGCAAAACGTTATGCAGCCGCTGATTTACCGCGGCATCGGCCCGGCCGAACGCAAACGGCGCGCGCTGCTGGCACTGGAGCGAGTCGGTCTGTCGGGCCGGCTGGACCACCTGCCCAGCCAGCTGTCGGGTGGCCAGCGCCAGCGCGTGGCGATCGCGCGCGCTTTGTGCGGCGAACCGTCCATCCTGCTGGCCGACGAGCCCACCGGCAACCTCGACAGTGCCACCACGGCCGACATCATGGCGCTGTTCGACGCGCTGCACGCGGACGGACAGACCGTCATCATCGTCACCCACGAGGCGGACATCGCCGCGCACTGCCAACGGGTGGTGCGCCTGTGCGACGGACGCGTGCACAGCGACCTGCGCACACCCTCTGGCAACGGCGGCGGCGATACCGCGCATGCCGGCTGACTCGGGCAGCATCGGTGAGGCGCGCGTGACACGGATCGGCAACGGCGCCGCCATTTCCAGCTGCCCACTGTAGTGGACCGTGGCTGGGAACGGCAGTGTGGCGTCCTTTGTCAACTCGCCATCGGGCGCGCTCGCTGCGCATCATCACGATGCGCCACCAGGCGAGCTGCAAGCGATAAACGCTGCGCCGTCGACTGCGCAGCAGGGTACCGACCAGGACGCAGCTGGACGGTTCAATTTCACGCCGCAATCTAGCTAATTCGGCATAAATCGACTGCGTGACGACACACTGTCTTGACCTATTAAATCGCCGATGATATTTTTAACACATGGCGCTTTTAATAATACACAGCGACCGAATAGTTAAGTCATATTGATAATCCATACGCTGCACGTGCCCTTACAGTTGGACGGTCGATATGTATATACAATAAATTATTCACTGGAGATTATACAGCCTTGAAAATTATTCACTGATCAATTTGTTCCAGTGCAAAGTGAAAGTTGTCGCGTGTTGATTTGAGAGAGCGCTCTTTGTACTCGATTCGCACAGTGTGCGAACGCTATTTTGGAATGTATTGATCAAAACAGATTGTCGCAGGCGCAACGGTAGCCAGCAAAAATCGGGGATCCGGTGCGACGCGGCATGTCCTCCGATGGAAATTTAAATCCATCATTCTTAAATGTTTTTTTGGAAATTAAAAATGAACGATTCAATTAGCAAAATTAACGACGAAACCGTTGAAATCAGCTTGAATGAAATCTCGGCTACCGAGCGCGCTGCCGCGCCGGCGGCCGTCTGCCTGATTGGAACGGCAACGTCTTGCATCAACTACACGTTCCCGTAACAAGCGGTAAACGGGGCCTCGCACGGCCTGAGCGCATCGCTAGTTGGGATGCGCCGGGTCGGCGACGTCACCAGGAGTGGTCGGTGCAAGCCGCCACTCTGCCCCCCGACTGTCAACACCGTTGGCGTTCGCGTCGATCGGCTGCGCGCATGGCGGCAAACTGACCACTAACTTTCGACCTACCTATATCGACTATGGAAAAGCTCAGGACCTCTCTTGTCTACCTCAACGCACGGCGCTACGGGCTGTCCGAAGCAGAGTCGCATCGTTGCGCATTAAACTGGGTCAAGCATTTTCCGACGTTGTTCTCACAGGATGTGGCCGACCAGGTATACCGCGCGGCGCGCATTAGTACGACCAATTTTCCAACAACTTCCCGCCACGGTATCCTGTACGTCACCGCGCACTTTTCGGCCTACACATTGGTGACCATCGCATTGGCCCGCCACTTTAACAAGCCGATTTATATCGTTGTCGGCACGCCGCCAGTCGAGTTCGAACAGGCCATCGTCAACAGCGTAGCCAGAGCCGGCGCCACCGCCATCATCATTCGTAGCGACTTTTCATTGCTGAAAAATATTCGACGGGCGATCGATGCGGGAGCGCTGGTCGTATCGTTGATCGATGTCCCGTGGACCAGGTTAAAGATACCGGAACGTGAACTTGCCAGCTTCGATTTCGGCGTCGGAAAGATTCAGGCAATTAAATCAATTTTCCAGTTGGCCGATCGTTTGGATCTGCAGACGAATCTGGTACTGTGCGAACCCGTTGCGGATGGTTTTAATATCGTCAACTATGGCGAGCTGAATCAACAAGAATGTTTTGAACGACTCAATACCGCTGTTCGGCGCAATCCCGATCATTTTGAAAGATTCTGCGAACTGCACAATTATTTTCAAGGCGGAAATTCTTCGAACGAACTGGTGACGTTTCGCCTTGACGAACATCGCTACTGCCTGCGCGGCCGCGATTTCAAATCCTGGAAACTGAGCAAGTCGTTGAGCAGCGCAATTGAAAGCAAGCTTGCTGAGTCATCCGATCAAGTTCAGGCATCTGTTTTAATCCGCGACGAAATTAAAAAAATAACGAACTTCGATCATGACACAGTTATATATATTTGACTGCGACGATTTCATTCTAAGCCAGCAAGGTGGTATCTTTATCCAAGGACGCCGGCAAGTAGAGTTGACCGGTCCATCGGCAGGCCTTCTGACACTGATCGCCACGCTCGTGGGTGCAAAGACGGCGTTCTTGCTGGACCGGTTGCCCGGCGATTTGGTACTCCCGCTGCAGCGCGCAGGACTGCTGCGCGAACAAGGCAGTACGCCACGACGCATGTCAGCGTTCCGGGCTGGCTCGCGCGTCTTTCTCGTCAGCCTCGTACGAAACATCGCCGCAATTTTGCCGGTACCGCTAGTTGCTGCCATCTTGGCCGGCGCAAATGCTGTTGCACGCGTGAGCGCGCTGGCGTCAAAGCGCCTGGCGTTTACCCTTCTCTCAGCGACCGCAACGGGACACCTGGTTCACCCTTGGGCCCGCTTGACGGCATGGCCATGTATCGGCTTGATCGGATTGTGCAACGGCGCATGGCTGGCCTTATACGGATACGAGCACATTACCCATCCGATTCCGCTCGGATCATTGTCGATCGGCGAGCGCTTTGGCAGCGCTGCCATCGTGATGTTATTGCTGGTGTTCCATGAGTTGTCCCATGCCGCGGCCGCCCATTATCGCCTTGGCAGGTGCGGTGCGGTCACACTTGATTTTCGCCATTTACTTCCAGGCCTGTCCACTGCAGCGCCACAAACGGCCACACTGGGGCGGCTAGACAAGATCATCATCTCGGCCAGCGGTTGCGTGCTGCAAATTTCCATGTCGATCATCGGCATCAGCATGCTCGGCCAGTATAAAGTCGCCGAGGCCGCCGCCGAATGGTCGCTTGCGATCGGACTGGCAAACCTGTTGCCAATTTATCGATTCGACGGCTACTGGATCGCCTCCGAGCTGGTTGGCGAAACGCTGAAGTGCACCTTGCCAGGGCGCCAGGCAACGACGGCGAACCTGCTATATACGCTATGGGTCGTCAGCTTCGCTGGCTTGGTGATCGGCGGCGCAATCATCCAGATAACTGCACGATAGTCACTCCCGATCACCGCTTGGCGCGCAGGCCGACGCGCTCGCGCGACGACCTGGCCGGGCTCCTCAAACCAAGCAAGGCTTTGCCCCATGACACTCCTCCCTGCCATTCTTGCCGTTGTTGCCCTTTCCGTCGAGCCGGTTCCGGCGCCGACCAAATCGCACGACCCACTCTGGATGCGCGCTCAAGCGGCGCTACAGGCCAACCGGGCACTGACCGCGAGCGAAATCGTTTCCGATACCCAGATCATCGACGCCGATGGCGCACTTGTCGACTCCATCCACAAAAGCGTCAAATTGACGCAATGGAAAGACGGACAAGCGGTGCGCTCGGTGGTGTCGCTGAGCGAAGCCAGGAAAAGCGGCTTGGGCGAACTGAAATTCGAGTTCGGCGTTGCCAACCATCCCGACGAGGCCATGATCGACAATGGCACCGTGGAACGGGCCGGCAACACAATGCTCGATCAAAAGCCGTGCGTGCTGTTCAACGTCACCGGAACGCGAAAGAATCAGGCGTTCAAAGCGAAGGCCTGGATCGAAGAGGCGACGAGCTTGCCGCTGAAAGTGGACTACAACGTCGACGCCTCCCCTATGGCAAAGTCACTGACCTATACGGTGGTATTCGACCGCGATGAGCAAGGGCGCTGGTTGCCAAGTCGCATGGACATTGAAGCGCATACTTCCTTGCCCTTCTTCAAATATACATTCACCAGCAAGCAGGTATTTAAGGGATGGGTCAACCATCCCTGATCGACGACGATGGCGTGCCCGTGCGACGCTACCGTAGCTGCGAACGTGCCGGCCCACGACTAACGGCGCAACGTGCGCCAGCCCTGCTCGTCTGTGCGCTTGATCCACGGGTACGTCCATCCGCTTGCCGGCCGGCGGCCGGACGCGGTCCAACTGGCAGGCCTAGCACCGTTCGTGCGCGCTATGGGGCGACGGGTAATGCTAGCGCTTCCAGTGCAGCCGCAGCAGGTGTTCGTCGCGATTGTAGTGGAATTCCAGCTCGCCCTTGTAGGCGTCTTCCAATGCCTGGCCGATGCCGCGCGCCAGATGCAAATCAGTGGTCGTGACAAGCAAGCCTTCGCCTTGCGGCGCAATCGCCATGATGCGCTGCATCGGGTGTTCGGCCTTCTCGCGTGCGGCGAGCTTGCGTATCAATGCTAGCAATTCGTCCTGGTGCTCAAGGGCAAACTGGCCGTCGATGGAGACGTACCCGGCGGGCATCTTGTCCGCGATCCGGTGGCACGCCGGGCAGCGCACGGTCGCCGCGTCCGGCACCGCTGCCAGCCATTGCCAGCGGCCATCGTGATAGACGACGCCACAGTCGGGACAGGTGGCGGGCCCGGACAGCTTGGCGCGCGCCTGATACGGATCGACACCGGCGGGGTCGAACATTTCCAAGTGTCGCCCTGGTTGGAACGTGGCTGGGGACGGCTGTGCAGTTTTCATGGTGAAATCTCCATCGGTGGCGGTCGCTGGCATCCACGATGAGCGCCGCGGCGAAAAGCGCTTTGCGCGTTCGCAAATGCGCCGCCGTAGCGTGCTGTTAGGGTAACTGAGCAGGCCGAGCTCGCCGTGTAGCGTCCGCCCTTCGTTGCGCCGATGGCGCCACCGCCCATGTATGCACTACCGCCAGCGCCCATCCCTGAGGTGCCGCTCGAATCGAAAGTGGCCTTCCTGCGCCACCCCGGCAGCTTTGCGGAGCCCACTTTCCGGGTCGAATCGATCGAGACGCACATGTCGTGGGTGTTCCTGACCAAGTCGTTTGCGTACAAGCTCAAGAAGCCGGTGCGCTATGAACAGCTCGACTTCACCACCATCGAGGCGCGCCATTACTACTGCGCCGAGGAAGTGCGCCTGAACCGGCGCCTGTCCGACGATATCTATCTGGGCGTGGTGGCGTTGACGCTTGGCGCGCACGGCCATCTGGCGCTGGGCGGCAACGACGCGGTGCTCGACTGGCTGGTCAAGATGCGTCGCCTGCCCAGACGCCACATGCTCGACGACGCGATCCGGCACGGCAGCGTGTCGGCCGGCGACATGCAGCGCGTTGCCGGCCAGCTTGCCGGCCTGTACCGAACCTGCACGCCGCTCGCGACCGACCCGCTCCAGTATTGCGCGCGGCTGCACGGCCGTCTCGATGACACCATGCGCAGGCTGGGCAAACTGGCCTACCACCTGCCGCCGCTGTGGCTGGCGCGCATCGACAAGGCGCAGCGCGCCGCGCTGCGCCAACAGTGTGCGGTGCTGGAAGCGCGCGCAGCGGCCGGCATGCTCGTCGAAGGCCATGGCGATCTGCGCCCGGAGCACATCTGCCTGATGCCACTGGCGATGATCGATTGCCTGGAATTTTCGCGCGAGTTGCGCACGGTCGACCCGATCGACGAGCTGGCCTTCCTCGCGCTCGAATGCGAACGGCTCGGTGCCGGCGGGCTGGGCGCGCACCTGCTGCGCGCCTATGGCGACCTATCGGGCGACCGGCCGCCGCCTGCGCTGGTGCACTTCTATCAGAGTTACCGGGCCGGCATACGCGCAGCGATTGCCATCAGCCACCTCGACGAGGAAAAATTTCGCTATTCACCGGAGTGGTCGCGCCGCGCCAACGGCTACCTGCGTCTGGCGGAGCAGCATGTGGCGCGCTGTCGCTAGCGGCGCCGGCGAGTGGGCGGCCGCTGTCGGCACTGGCGTCGGCAATGCGCCGGGGCAAGCGGCGCTGGCGTCAGCCGTGCATCGGCGCCATTGCTCAGGGCGCGGCGCGCGCCGGCAGATGCAGCGGGCGCTCGATCGGACATACCAGCGGCAGGAACTGCTGCTGGCGCACCGAGTACGCCAGCAGGGCACCGCTGTCGATATCGAAATACCAGCCGTGCAGCTTGAGCAGGCCCTTCTCCACCCGGCGCTTGATCCACGGGTAGGTCAACAAGTTATCGAGCGACTGCAAAATGCTGGCCAGCTCGCAGGCCTTGTGCTGCTCGTCCGAGCTGCGGTGCGACAACTCGCGCTTGACGCGCTGCGCCACCGGATCGGCGATCTTCATCCACTGGCCGACAAAGTCGGTCTCGGGCGCGAGCTTCTGGGGTGCCAGCAAGGCGCGGATGCCGCCGCAGCGCGCATGGCCGAGCACGATCACGCGCGCCACTTCAAGGTTACAGACGGCAAACTCGATGGCCGAGCTGACGCCCGGTGGCGCGTTGGGCGCGCACGGCGGCACCAGGTTGGCGATATTGCGCACCACGAACATGTCGCCCGGGTCGCTGCCGGTGAGCAGCATCGGGTCGACCCGCGAATCGCAGCAGCCGATCAGCAAGGTGGTGGGCCGCTGGCCGGTGCGCAAACTGTCGTACAGGGTTTGCGGTTCGCCGAAATACTGCTGTTGAAAGCGACTGAAGCCGCGCACGAATTTTTCCAAGTCTTCCATGCTCGATCTCGTCAGGCGAACGGCGCGCGTGCTCGCTGCGCGATCAGGCGCGCAGCTTGAGCGTTGGCTGCGCGGCACGGCGCGCCGGCGGTTTGCCGCGCCCCGCAGGCTGGTGCGCGGCCAACACCGTGTCGAGCTTGAAGACGGCAACCACGGCGGCCAGGCTGTCGGCTTGTTGCTGCATGGCGGTGGCCGCCTCGGCGGCTTGCTCGACCAAGGTGGCGTTTTGCTGCGTGCCATCGTCCATCAGGTTGATCGCCTGGTTGACCTGTTCGATGCCGGCCGTCTGCTCCATGCTGGCGCGGCTGATTTCGCTGATGATGGTCGTCACCTGGCCGACGCTGGCAACAATTTCGGCCATCGTCGCGCCGGCTTCGTCGACCAGACGCGCGCCGATGTTGACCTTGTCGACCGAGTCGCCGATCAGTTCCTTGATCTGTTTGGCAGCTGCCGCCGACTGCTGCGCCAGGTGGCGCACCTCGGTGGCGACGACGGCGAAACCGCGTCCCTGCTCGCCGGCTCTAGCCGCTTCGACCGCCGCGTTCAGGGCCAGAATATTGGTCTGGAAAGCAATCGCATCGATGACGCCGATGATGTCGACGATCTTGCCGGCCGAGGCGTTGATCGAGCCCATCGTGGTGACCACCTGAGCCACCACGGCGCCGCCCTTGTGCGCCACCTGCGAGGCCGATTGGGCCAACTGATTCGCTTCCAGCGCGCTGGCGCTGTTTTGCTTGACGGTCGAGGTCAGCTCTTCCATCGAGGCGGCCGTCTGCTCGAGCGAACTGGCGTGCTGTTCGGTGCGCGCCGACAGGTCGATATTGCCTTGCGCGATCTGATGCGCCGCGCTGGCGATGGTGTCGGTGCCGCCGCGCACTTCACCGACGATGCGCACCAGCGACTCGTTCATGTCCTTTAACGCCTGCATCAGCTGGCCCGTCTCGTCGCGCGCGCCAACCTGGATATGCTGGGTCAGGTCGCCGGCGGCGACACTGCGGGCGATGCGCACAGCTTGCTCGAGCGGACGCACGATGGCCCGTTGCAGCAACACACCGATGATCGCCGACACCAGCACACCAAACGCGATGCCGAGCGAGCAACTGATGCGCACCCACTTGTAGATCAATTCGTTCGTGTCAAACTCTTGCTTGGCGGCCTTGAGCTGCTGCGCGATGACCGCATCGACCGCCTCGCGCACCGGGGCAAACAGGGTGCGCATCGGACCGTACATCACCAGCTTGGCCTGCGCCATATCATGCGCGCGCATGGCAGCCACGGACGGCCGCAAACCTTCGGCGACGAACTGCCCGCGCGCTTGCATGAATTTTTGCGCCAGCTCTTTTTCGAGCGGACTCATCGGGCGCGCCTGATAGACATCCCACAGACGGCTGATCTCGCCGATGCGGCGCTCGACGTTCGCCATTTCCGTATCAACGGCGCCCGCATCATCGTTCAAGGCCTCGGCCAACGACAGCTGGTTGGCGTTGATCAGCCGGACGATCTGATCCATCTGTCCCATCGGCACCATGTGCGCGTCATAGTTGGTGCGCATCGCCTGGTTGGAGAAGTACAAGCTGACCAGCCCGATCGCACCACCCAGTATCAACAACACGGACAGGAAACTGATCACAAAGATCAGTCGCGTCTTGATGGTAAGGTTTGTAAACATGAATAACTCCCAGAACGGATAGGTCCACTCCGCGGCCATGTCGTGCGGCCCGGGGAGTCGATTCAATCGATATTAGCAAGCGGCGTCAGCAAGGACGATAAGCAGGACGACCTAACCCGCCAATCAAAATTACCTAAGGGCAATTGTAGCGTAAAGAACCGAAACAATGTTACACCCGTCGGCTCAGGTTTTAGCGCTTTGCATGCGTCACGGGGCGGCGGACGTCGCGCCGCGACGACACGCTGGCCCCGTGCAACACGCCACACGCGCTACGCCACATGCCCCAACATGCGCGCTAGCTCAGGTCCCGGGATGGGCCCACAGTCGGGCAAACACCTTGTGCGGCGCCAGTTGGGACAGCTCAAACGCCGGTACCTCGATCGCATCCAGGGTGTTCTTGAACAGCAATCCCAGCTCGGTATCGCCTTCGATCGCCAAGCGGCGGCTGAAGAACAAGGTATCGGGGTCCTCCTGGCGGCGCGCCAGCAGCACAAAGTCATGCGCGCCGGCGCCGATGGTCAGGTCCGGGCGCGCGTGGCTGCGGCAAGCGACGAAGGCGCCGCCCTGCCACTCGAAATCGAAGGCGAGCTGGGCGTCGTCCACGCGCAGGCGCAGTTTCTTGCCCTCCAGCGTGGCACGTACATCGGCCGGCAGGTGACGCACCAGCGCCAGATTGAGGCCTTGCACGAACAGCCACGAACCCGGATAGGCCGGCAGGCGCGCCAGCAAAGTGGCAACGGTATCGGGCACGGCGTAACGGCTAGCTTGCATTGGGTGATCCTTGTCTCTGCTCAATCATGCACGGCGTGCTGATGTTGTTCCAGGCCGGGACGAGCGTACCAGTAGCCGTCGCAGGGATCGGCCGGCATCCATTCTGTCATCTGTGCATGGGCCAGCGCCGGATCGATCAGTTGGCGACGCACCTGGTCGAAGCTGTCGATCACCTCCAGCGTGTTGTGCGCCTGCGGGCTGATGCGCACGACGTCAACGCCCATGCGGTGCATCTGGTCCAGTTCCTGCACCAGGTTGTAGACCAGTGCCGATTGCGTCTGGGTGCCGTTGAGGACCAGAAAAGGCTGCTGTTCGCGCGTTTGCAACAGCAAACCGTTCGGGTGATCGAGGCAACTGAAGCGGCAATCGTCCTTGGGCAGGTTGCGGTTGCGCGCGGTGAAGCAGCGCGCCGAAAACGCCAGCGGCATGCGTCCGTAGGCAAACACCTCCGTCTCAAGTCCCTCGGGGCGCGCCTGCTGCATCAGCGCCAGGCCGTCCCTGCCCATTTCCAGCGGCATCACCCAGCGCCGCGCACCCAGCTTGGCCATCAGCTGCAGTGTCGGCCCGTTGTACAGGTTCAGATGCGGCCCCGCCACAAACGGCGCGCGCCCGGCGATGCAATGCACCGCGCCCATGTCGTTCGCCTCGATCGTGTAGCGGTCGTTGTCGACGATGCGGCGCAGCGTGCCAAGCTCGCTGCCGGACTCGATCAAGGCCTGGGTCGACAACACCACTTCCTTGCCGCTTGCGGCGAGCAGGTCGGCAATGTCGAGCCAGTCGCTAGCGCGCACCTCGTGGCGGCGCGAACACACCGTCTCGCCCAGGTAGACGATGTCAACAGCACTGTCGGCGATACCCTGGTAGTACGCGAAAATGGTATCGCGCGACCAGTAGTACAGTAGCGGTCCTAAAGCGAGTTTGATCATGCCTGACTCCAAAATTGCGGTGTGGGTCATTTCCAGGCCCGGTGATAGGCGCCCAGCGTGTGCTGCTGACCTTCGGCCACCTTGTTCAGCTCGGCCATCCAGCCCGGTTTGACCGAGTAGCGCGCCAGACCGTCGCGGCAACTGTCGATCGCCTCGCGCCACACCTTGGTCACTTGCGCCACATAAGCCGGGCTGCGCTGGCGGCCCTCGATCTTGATGGCGCGCACCCCCATGCGTATCAGTTGCGGCAGCAATTCGAGCGTATTCAGACTGGTTGGCTCTTCGATCGCGTAGTAGTTTTCATCGGCCACGTCGAAACGGCCCTTGCACAGCGTCGGATAGCTGGCATTTTCGCCGTCCTGGTAGCGGTCGATGAGTACCCCGTTCAAGCGCGATTCGAGTCCTTTCGGGGTCTGCTGCCAGCGTACCGCGCGCGCCGGCGAACACACGCCAAAGGTGTTGGGCGCTTCACCGGTGACGTAGGACGACAGCGCGCAGCGCCCCTCGACCATCACACACAGGCTGCCGAAACCGAACACCTCGATCTCGACCGGGGTGTTCTTGGCCACCTGCTCGACCTGCACCAGCGAGAGCACGCGCGGCAGCACGGCGCGCGCAATGCCAAAGCGCTGGTGGTAAAAATTGATCGCCTCGTAGTTGGTGGCCGAGCCCTGCACCGACAAGTGCAGGCGCAGATCCGGATAGCGTTCGCAGGCGTAGGCCATCAGGCCCGGGTCGGCCAGGATCACCGCGTCGATGCCGGCAGCGGCGGCGCGGTCGATCGCCGTGCGCCAGCGCGCCCAGCCGTCGGCCTGTGGATAGGTATTTAGCGCCAGCAGCACCTTTGCGCCGCGTTCGTGGGCATAGCGCACGCCGCTGGCGATGGCGGCGTCGTCGAAATTGAGGCCGGCAAAATTGCGTGCATTGGTCTCGTCGCGAAAGCCGAGGTAGACGCAGTTCGCACCATGGTCGACCGCTGCCTTCAGCGCCGGCAGACTGCCGGCCGGGCAAACGAGTTCAAGCGGTGCGCGGTTTTCCACACTGTGGGAGGTAGAATTCATGGTGTGTTTGTTGCCTGTATTTGGCTTTTCCTGAGGCAACACTATAGCGAGGCGCCTGTGTTCAAGTCCTTGAGGTAGATCAAGTACGGATTGCTTACGCGAGTGCCAAAATCAACGCTTACTCTGTGAGGCAACACCATGAGCGATACCCACATCGACGTTTGCGCCCTCGATCCGCCCGAGCCGATGGAGCGCGTGCTCGATGCGCTGTCTACGCTTAATCAGAACGGCCGACTGGCCGTGCTGATCGACCGTGAACCCCATCCGCTATACCGCATCCTCGATCGCAACGGCTATCGACACAGCATCGAACTGCGCGACGACCACCGCTATAACCTGTACATCTGGTCCGACGCCTGATGCAGCGCGTGCTGGCGTTCGACGACACGCCGCCGCTGTCGCTGCCGCTGCGTTTTTTCGCCAGCGCGCCCGTGTTCGCGTTACTCGCCGCGGCACTGCTGCTGTGGCAGGGGCCGGATGCGTTCAGCTCGCGCTGGAGCGGCGCCACGCTGGCTGCCACCCACCTGTTCACGCTGGGCGTGCTGAGCATGACGATGGTCGGCGCGCTACTGCAGATTTTGCCCGTGGTGGCCGGGGTCGCCGTGGTGCGCCCGCGCCTGTCGGCCAGCATCATCCACACCCTGCTCAGCACAGGCACGCTGACGCTGGCGCTGGCCTTCCTCACCAACCAACCTTGGCTGTTCAAGCTGGCCCTGCCGCAGCTGGCGCTGGCCCTGTGTACGCTGCTGGGCGCCTGTGCCGAAGGCCTGTGGCATGCGCGCGCCAGCGGCGCCGACGCCACCGTGCGCGGCATTCGCATCGCACTGGGCGCGCTGCTGCCCACGCTGGTGGTAGGCGCCACGCTGGCCGGCGCGCTGGCCTGGTCGCTGCCAGTGCCGCTGATGACGTTCACCGAATTGCACGTGCTGTGGGGTGTATTCGGCTGGATCGGCGCGCTGGTGATCGGTGTGGCGTTCCAGGTCATACCGATGTTTCAGGTAACCGAACTGTATCCGCGCGCGCTCACCGAGGTGCTGGGCGCGGCGCTGCTGGCGCTGCTGCTGGCGTGCTCGGTGGCCTTGCTGGCCGGGCACTGGTCGCTGCCTTTGTTGGAGGCGCTGCTGTTGCTGATCTTTGTCAGCTTTGCCGTCGTCACGCTGCGTCTGCTGGCGCGGCGCAAGCGGCCGGCGCCGGACGCCACCACCATGTTCTGGCGCCTGGCGATGGCCAGCCTGCTGGCTGGCGCGGTGCTGTGGTTTGCCCCGCCCGACAGCGCGGCGCGCGCGCTGCTGCTGGGGATCTTGTTCCTGCTTGGCTTTGCCTATTCGGCCGTACTGGGCATGCTCTACAAGATCGTGCCCTTCCTGCTGTGGCAGCACTGGCAAGGCTCGCCGGGCGGGCGTCCGGTGGCCAGCATCCGCCTGGTGATCCCTGACGCCGTGGCGGTGCGCCAGTTCAAGGGACATCTGGCCGCGCTGCTGCTGCTGTGCGCGGCCACCGTCTGGCCGGCGCTACTTAGCCGACTCGGCGCGCTGGCCTTGCTCGCGTCATCGCTGCAACTGGCCTACATTCTGCTACGCACGCTGCGCCTTCAGCCGGCGTACTGAAGCAGCTTGTGCGCGTCGATGATGGTGACGTCGCGCCCGTTCACGCTGATCAGATCGTGCGCCACCAGGTCGGACAGGATGCGCGAAAAATGCTCGGGCGTGAGGTTCAGGCGCGAGGCCACCACCGCCTTGCCCACCGGTAGCGTAACCCGGTCGCCGTCCTCGTGCGACTCTTCCTTGAGCAGGTAGCCGATCACGCGCTGGGTGCCCGAGCGCAGCGAATACGATTCGAGGTCGCAGATCAGGCCATGCATGCGCTGGCTCAGCCCGGCCAGCATCTTGCGCGCGAACGCCGGGTCGCGCGCAATCTCGTCGAACACGGTGTGCTTGGCCACATGCAGCAGCAGCGAGTCGGCCAGCGCCTGCGCCGTGACGATGTAGGGCTTTTCCATGAACATCAGCGCCTCGCCGAAACTGTGGCCAGGACCGATCAGCTCGATCACCTTCTCGCTGCCTTGCGCGGACGTAAACGACAGCTTGACCTGGCCGTAGATGACGATGTGAAAACCGACGCAGGGGTCGCCGCGCATGAAGATGGTGTCGCCCCGCTCCACATGCGATTCGGTGGTGCCCAGCGCGATGCGGTCGAGCTCTGCCTCCTCCATCGCATTGAACAGGGGCAGGCGCGCGAGGAAGGTCTGGACCTTGATCTTGGTGGGTTTTTCCATGATGGGCGTCGCCTCAGATCGTCTTCGAGTAGCGCAGCGGCGCCGGACTGACGTTGTGCCCGCCCAGATAGGCGTCGAATGCCATGCACACATTGCGAATCAGCAGCCGGCCCTTGAGCGTGACCACCAGCGCATCGGCGCCGATGTCGACCAGGCCATCGGCTTCGAGCTGGCGCAGCGCCTCCAGTTCGGCGGCGAAATACTGTACGAAGCTAGTCCCACCGGGCATCTGCACGGACGCGTAGGACAGCTCGAAATCGCACATCAGCTGGCCAATCACACGCCGGCGCAACAGGTCGTCGGCGCTTAAGGTGATGCCGCGCGCGATCGGCAACACGTCCTTGTCGAGCAGCGCGTAGTAGCCCGTCAGCGATTTGTCATTCTGGCTGTAGCTGCCGCCCACGGCGCTGATGGCCGACACGCCCACGGCCACCATGTCGCTCTCGGCGTGGGTCGAGTAGCCCTGGAAATTGCGGTGCAACTTGCCTTCGCGCTGGGACACCGCCAGGTCGTCATCGGGCTTGGCGAAATGGTCCATGCCGATATACACATAACCGGCCGCGCTGAGCCGGTCGATACACAGGTGCAGCATATCGAGCTTGGCGTCGGGCGTGGGCAAATCCTCGCTCACGATCAGGCGCTGCGACTTGAACAGGTGCGGCATGTGCGCGTAGTTGTAGATCGCGATGCGGTCCGGATTGGCCGCGATCACCTTGGTCAACGTCTGCCCCATCGTCGTGGCACTCTGCTTGGGCAAGCCGTAGATCAGGTCGATGCTGATCGAGCGAAAACCGGCCGCGCGCGCCGCCTCGATCACCTCGACCGTCTGCTCCTCGGGCTGGATGCGATTGACGGCGGCCTGCACGTCGGCGTCGAAATCCTGCACGCCCAGACTGATCCGGTTGAAACCCTGCTTGCGCAGCGTGCGGATGCGCTCGGGCGTGACGGTGCGCGGATCGACCTCGACCGAATATTCGCCTTGCGCGTCGGGCGCGAACGCGAACCACTGGCGCAAACACGCCAGCAAGTCCTCCATTTGTTCGTCGCTCAGGTAGGTTGGGGTGCCGCCGCCGAAATGCAGTTGCTCGAGCTGGTTCATGCCGGCGAACAGCCGGCCCTGCATGGCGATTTCGCGTTTCAAGTACGCCAGGTAGATCACCGCCTTGTCGTGTTCCTTGGTGATGATCTTGTTGCAGGCGCAGTAGTAGCACAGCGACTCGCAAAACGGGATGTGCACATACAGCGACAGCGGATGGTGTTCGCCAGCGCGCACGCGCGTGACCGCCTGCTCGTATTCAGGCACGGGAAAGTGTTTCGAGAAGCGGTCGGCGGTCGGATAGGACGTGTAGCGCGGCCCCATCTGATTGAGCTTGCGGATCAGCGCGGCGTCAAATTCCACCGACGGGACCAGCGCAATTACTGAGGAAGAAATAGTCATCGTGTGCTCCGTCTGCCAGTCGCTCCGGGACATGGAGCGCGATCCGTCCAAGGGCAGTCTTGCAACGGTGCAATGCACAATTCATTGATATGTATCATAGCCATGTGCGCCGTGTTCACGAAGCGCGCAGACGACCTACGCCGCCTAGGCATTTTGGGCTACGCCGCGCGCACCGGCCTGGCAACACGTCGCCTGATCTGCCGTGGGGACGCCCCACCCCACCATCGGTCCGGGCCCAACGCCAACACGCATGCGGCCAACAACGGCAGGTGTCGCAAGTCGAGACACTCTATCCCGAACACGATTTCTCTGGACTGTATCGCGCACGCCATCGTCACCATCACCACGGAAATGGCGTGCCTGAACGACGCCGCATCGACAATGACGACATCCGGAGCGCAGACGCACGCCGATTACGCGTATTCACAGCGCTATCGGGCCGCTCCCTTGTTGATCCGTGTCGCGTGCGCCTCAAGCGATGGACAACACCTTTGCAGCACCGGCGATCGGCTCCGGCCCCGACGGGCGCGCGCGTTGTTGCGGACGAGCAACCACGTCGTTGCTCACGCAGCGCTTCGATGTACACTGTCCTTGCACTGCAATTGCAAGACAACGAAGACACTATCCACGAAGCCAGAGCTGCACTTGGCCATTGATAGCCCCCCCTAACTTGAGGCATACGATGAAAAAAGCTCTTCAAACAGGTACCTTGATCGCCGCCGCCGCCGCAATGGCCGTATCGGGCTCCGTCTTTGCCGCTACCGATACCATTAGCGCAGGCGACAAAGTCCATTGCAGCGGCATCAATAGCTGCAAGGGCACCAGTGAATGCGCAAGTGCGGAAAACAAATGCAAGGGTCAAAATGTCTGCAAGGGTCATGGCTTCGTGAGCACCAAAGCCTCCGAATGCCTGACAAAAAACGGCAAAATCATTGATCTGAACAAGAAATAATCCAGACCGAGTCGGCACCAGAACTCCTTGAGTATTGCCGCGTTGCGACAGATGGCTTGGTCAATTATTTTGTCGATGATCACGCCAACTTGAGCTTGACGCCACCAAATAGAATCTATATTCTATTTGTATGGTCAGACTCGCAAAATACAACGAAAACACCTTCATTGACGCCGCTATCGAGATCGCATCCCAATGCGGCATCGCCTCTGTGTCGATGTCGGCCATTGCCACCAAAGCGGGCGCGCCGATCGGATCGGTGTATCACCGCTTCGATTCACGCAGCACGATACTGGCGCGCGCATGGGTAACGGTAAAGGCTGACTTCCGGCTGGAGGTTGCCACGCTGTGGGAACAGGCCGACACCTGGGCGGGCGTGCAAGCACTGCTGAGCTGGTGCCGCGCCAAGCCCGTGTACGCCCGCTTCCTGTTGCAATACGACGACTGCCCGGACTTTGGCGGCGCGCTGGCAGCCGAACTGATCGATCGTCTCGATGCCGAGCAATTGCAGCTCGACGCCTGCTTCGCGCGCTGTACGCACGCTTTACGCTGCAACACCGACGACGCCAGGCATACGGTCCGATTTGCGCTCATCGATGCGCCGATCGCCATCGTCAAACCCTATCTGATGCAAAATCAGTCCATCCCCCCCCATGTCGACATGGTTTTGCGCGCGTCGCACGACGCCGTGTGCGCATGGACAACCCAAGCCAACTAAACGAACTATGCGCTATTCCACTCAAACCGACTCAGGAAGACGAATTCCACTACATGACGAAGCGGGTTTCGAAGCCATGCGCGCGGCCGGCCGCGTTGCCGCGGACACCTTGGATTTTATTGCACCTTACGTGATAGCGGGCGTGTCGACCGCCAAATTGGATGCGCTGTGTGAAGAATTCATGCGTGCGGCAGGCAGCATTCCGGCCACCATCGACTATCACGGCTACAAACATGCCAGCTGTATTTCGGTCAACCATGTGGTAACGCACGGCATCCCGTCCGACGCGAAGATTTTGCGCAATGGTGACATCGTCAACATCGATGTCACGCCCAAGCTGAACGGATGGCATGGCGACACCAGCCGCACGTTTGAAGTGGGGACGGTGTCGATCCTGGCCGCCCGACTGGTGAAAACCACGTATGAAGCGATGATGGCGGGGATCGCTTTGGTGCGACCGGGCGCCACGCTGGGCGATGTCGGTGCGGCCATCGAAGCGGTGGCGCGCGCCCAGGGGTTCTCGTCGGTGCGCGACTTTTGCGGGCATGGGGTCGGCCAGGTGTTTCACGATGCGCCTCAGGTCACCCACTACGGCAAACCGGGCACCGGCATCGTGCTCGAACCGGGCATGATTTTCACGATCGAGCCTATGCTTAATGCCGGCAGCTATCAGGTCAAGGTACTGCCCGACAAGTGGACCACGGTGACCAAAGACCATTCCTTGTCGGCGCAGTTCGAGCACACGCTGGCGGTGACCGAAACCGGCTTTGAAATTTTCACGCTACCGGCAGCGCAGCGCTGAAAAGATAGGCCCGCACTGCCCTGCCGGTATCGCGCAACGCTGCGCAAGCAGCTGTACGCTTTGCCGACAGCACGCAATCCTTAGCAGGGCATCGCGGCATTCTTGCGCGCATAGCACCACCACGTGATGCCGATGCACGAAGCGTAGAACGCGATGAAACACCACAGCGCCGCGTCGGGTGCGCCGGTCAGCGCGATCGACGTGCCGTAGCTCTTCGGAATGAAGAACGCGCCATACGCTGCGACAGCCGAGGTGAAGCCCAGCACTGCGGCGCCCTCCTTGTTGGCATCGACGATGGCCTGGTCCTGAGCCGCCTTGCCTTTGCCGGCGGCGGCGCGCTGGCGTTCGGTCAAGAAGATCACCGGGATCATCCGGAACGTCGATGCGTTGCCGACGCCCGTGCCGGCAAACAGCAACATGAACATTGCAAAAAAGCCCCAGAAATTGCCAGCAACGCCGCCGTGCGGCAGAAACGCGATCACGCCGTAGGCGGCGCCCATCATCACGACAAAGGTCCACACGGTCACCTTGGCGCCGCCCAGTTTGTCGGCCACGATGCCGCCGGCCACGCGTGCCAGCGCGCCGACCAGCGGGCCCAGGAAGGCGTACTGCAGCGGATTGATGTCAGGGAACTGGGTCTTGATCAGCAACGGAAAACCGGCCGAGAAACCGATAAAGGAGCCGAAGCAACCGGTGTACAACCAGCACATCAGCCAGTTGTGCTTGCGCTTGAAAATGACGGCTTGCTCGGCGAACGAAGCCTTCGCCGACGACAGGTCGTTCATGCCAAACCAGGCCATCAAGGTGGTGACGACGATGAACGGCACCCAGATGAAGCCGGCGTTTTGCAGCCACATCTGCTTCGTTTGTGCGGCCTTGGCCCACAGTTGCGGCTCGCCGCCGATGGCTCCGAACACGCCGGCGGTGATCACCAGTGGCACCACGAACTGCACCGCCGACACGCCCAGATTGCCCAGGCCCGCGTTCATGCCCAGCGCATAGCCTTTTTGCGCTTTCGGAAAAAAGAAGCTGATGTTGGCCATCGACGAGGCGAAGTTGCCGCCGCCGAAACCACACAGCAGCGCCAGGATCAGCATCGTCGGATAGCTGGTATTGACATCCTGCACGGCCATGCCGATGCCGATCGCCGGAATCAGCAGCGAGGCGGTGGAAATGGTGGTCCATTTGCGTCCGCCGAAAATGGGCACCATGAACGAGTAGAAGATGCGCAATGTCGCCCCCGACAAGCCGGGCAGCGCCGTCAGCCAGAACAACTGGTTGGTGCTGTACTTGAAGCCGATGTTGGGCAGATTCACCACCACCACGCTCCACACCATCCACACGGCAAACGCCAGCAGCAGCGCGGGGATCGAAATCCACAGATTGCGGTTGGCCGTGGCCTTGCCGCTTTGTTGCCAGAAACTTGTGGTCTCCGGCTCCCAGGTATTGATCACATATTTACTCATCACACTCTCCTCGATACACGCTGATATGGACGCGGGCGACACGGCGCCCCTGAAACCTTAGGCCGGCTGCGCCGCAAGCAGGCGCTCCGGTTTGAATGAGAAGTGCATCCACACCAGCGATACGCACACCGTGCCGTACAGCAGCATGAAGGCGCTCGAACGCACGCCGGTCAAATCGACCAGGGCGCCGAACATGATCGGCAGCACAAAGCCGCCCAGGCCGCCGGCCAGGCCGACGACGCCGGAGACGGCGCCGATGTTATGGGTGAAATCGTCGGCGATGAACTTGAACACCGATGCCTTGCCGATTGCCATCGCCACGCCGACCACGAACAGCAGCGCGGTAAACATCCACGGCGTCACGCCCACATGCAGGCTGACGTCGCCGCTGACGGTCTTGATGACCATATTCGTTTGCGGATACGACAGCAGGAAGAAGCACACCCAGCACACCCACATCACGGCCCAGGTCACCTTGTAGGCGCCGAAACGGTCGGCGATCCAGCCGCCCAGCGCGCGCAGCACGCCGCCCGGCAGCGAGAAACAGGCCGCCAGCAAGGCCGCCAGGCGCATGTCGAAGCCGTATTCGGACACGTAGTATTTGGTCATCCACAGCGCCAGCCCCACGTAGCCGCCGAACACCACCGAGTAGTACTGGCAATAGCGCCACACGCGCGGGTCCTTGAGCACCTTCATTTGCTCTTTGAAAGACACCCCGGCCGGCACCTGGTGCGACTTGTCGGTGTACGAAAAAAACCAGAACAGCAGCGCCGTGACCAGCATCGCACCGGCATACACCTTGGGCAGCATCTGCCAGCCGAAGGCGGTGATGATGGCCGGCGCGACAAACTTGGTCAGCGCCGAGCCGGAATTGCCCGCGCCGAAAATACCCATCGCCAGACCGCGCCGCTCCTGCTGGAACCAGCGCGCTACATAGGGCGTGCCGACCGAGAACGAGCCGCCGGCCAGGCCGACGAACAGGCCCAGCACCAGGAAGTGCCAATACGCGGTGGCGTAGCTGATCAGGTAGATCGGCAGCACGGTCGAGAGCATCAGCAGGAAGAACACGATGCGCCCGCCGAACTTGTCAGTCCAGATGCCCAGCGGCACGCGCACCAGCGAGCCGGTCAGCACCGGCATCGCCGCCAGCAGGCCAAATTGGGTTTCGTTCAGCCCCAGATGGGTCTTGATGGGGATGCCCAATACTGCGAACATCATCCATACCGCAAAACAGATGGTGAAGGCGAAGGTGCTGCTGATTAACACCGAAAGCCGTTGATGATTAGTTGCCACGATACTTCTCCATAGACGCATGAGCCGATACCGAAAGAGTACGTTGCGCGGCACAACACCACTATTAGCCGGAGGGGTATTTTAGGAAAGCAATCAGGCTAGCGCGCTAGGCCAAAGTGACTAGCGCGCCCGTTGTGCGGCTACGTCGTGCGGTGTAAGCGGCACGCAGCGCACGGGCCGTCGCAACGCTGCCCATGCGCACGGCGTCATAGGTACATGGCGCCGCTCGGTGGCTTGCGCTGCGTCGCCGGCGTCGCACGATCCGGGTGCGCGCGCTGCGCACGACATGCGATTTTGCTCGCTGTGCTGGCATTTTTAAGATGCATGTAACTTGCATCTTCTAATACTTGTGGATAAAATGCATCTTTAACGGACCAGCAGAACTTGCCCGGCCCGCCCGCACCTCCACTCCAACAATAAGGAATCCACGCCATGCACGCTACGCGCAAACTATGGACCTGGCTCGGCATCATCTGCGTCCTGTCCTTCGCCGTCCTCGGTTGGGTCGGCACCGAAATCTATCTGACCGCCCCGCCCATCCCCCACCAGGTGCTCAGCAGCAAAGGCACTGTGTTGTTCTCCGAAGGACAAGTTCAACGGGGCCAGGAAGCATGGTTGTCGGCCGGCGGCCAGCAACTCGGCTCGGTCTGGGGTCATGGCAGTTATGTCGCGCCGGACTGGTCGGCAGACTGGCTCCATCGCGAGGCGCTGGCCTTGCGCGGCGTGTGGGCGCAGCATCAGTTTGGCAAGAGCTACGAGCAACTGAGCGTCGGCCAGCAGGGCGAGCTGAACGCGCGCCTGAAGACTGAAATGCGTCACAACAGCTACGATGCGAGCAGCAACACGATCACCCTCTCGCCCGAACGCGCCGAGGCCGTGCAGCAAGTGACCAAGCACTATATCGACCTGTTCGGCGACGCGCCGGCACTCGACAAACTGCGCGAGCAATATGCGATGAACGCCGGCACCTTGCCCAACAAGGACGACCTGCAGGCACTGCCCGCCTTTATCTTCTGGTCAGCCTGGGCCGCCGCCACCGACCGCCCGGACGAAACCGACCTCAGTTACACGAGCAACTGGCCGCATGAACCGCTGGTCGACAATACGCCCACCGCCGGCGCCGGCATCTGGTCGGTCGCCAGCATCATCCTGATGATCGCTGCCATCGCCGGCATGATCTTCTACCACTCCATCAGCAAGGAAGAAGGCGATCCGACGCCACCCAAGACCGATCCGCTGTTCGACCTGAAACCGACCCCGTCGATGAAGGCCACGCGCAAGTATTTTTATGTGGTCATCGGACTGATCCTGGCGCAAGTGCTGATGGGCGTCGTCACGGCCCACTATGCCGTCGAAGGTCACAGCTTCTTCGGTTACCCGCTGGCGCAAATCCTGCCGTTCACGGTCAGCCGCACCATCCACACCCAGTTCGCCGTGCTGTGGATCGCGACCGCCTGGCTGGCCACCGGCCTGTACATCGCGCCGGCCATCTCCGGCCACGAGCCGAAGTTCCAGAAGCTGGGCGTGGACGTGCTGTTTTACGCTTTGCTGTTCATCGTCGTCGGTTCGACCGCGTTTGGCTGGATCGGCAGTCTGGAACACATCGGTAACACCTTCAATTTCTGGCTCGGCAATCAGGGCCTCGAATACACCAGCATGGGCCGCGTCTGGCAAGTGCTGCTGTTCGTCGGCCTGCTGTTCTGGGTCACCCTGCTCGGTCGTGGCTTGCTGCCGGCCTTGAAGAAACCATCGGAAAGCCGCGGCCTGATCGCCATGGTGTTCCTGTCGGCGATGTGCATCGGCGCCTTTTACGCCACCTCGCTGACCTGGGGTCCGCACACCCACTATTCGATGATCGAGTACTGGCGCTGGTGGTTGGTGCATCTGTGGGTCGAAGGCTTCTTTGAAGTGTTCGCCACCGCTGTCATCGCGCTGCTGTTCACCCGCCTTGGCCTGATCCGCGCCTCCACCGCCAACAGCGCCATCGTGCTGGAAACCATCGTGTTCCTGTTCGGCGGCATCCTGGGCACCTTGCATCACCTGTATTTCACCGGTACGCCAACCGTCGTGATCGCTCTGGGCGCGATGTTCTCGGCGCTCGAAGTGGTGCCGCTGGCGATGATCGGCGTGGAAGGCTATCGCAACTATGAGCGTTCGAAAGCGGCACCGTGGGTACAGTCGTACAAGTGGTCGATCCTGTGCTTCATCGCCGTCGGTTTCTGGAACGTGGTCGGCGCCGGCTTGCTGGGCTTCTCGATCAACACCCCGATCGCGCTGTACTACATGCAAGGCCTGAACCTGACTGCCGGCCACGGCCATGCCGCGCTGTTCGGCGTGTACGGCATGCTGGGCATCGGCCTGATGCTGTTTTGCCTGCGTGGTCTGTCGGACCGCGCCGCCTGGTCCGACACGCTGCTCGCGCCGATGTTCTGGTCGCTCAATATCGGTCTGGCAATGATGGTGTTCATCTCGCTGGTGCCGGCCGGGATCTATCAAGCCTGGGCCAGCATCACCAAGGGCATGTGGTTCGCCCGTTCGCCCGACGTGGTCCATTCGCAGCTGATGGAAACACTGGTGTGGATGCGCGTGCCGGGTGACGTCGTGTTCTCGGTCGGGGTGCTGTTCCTGGCCCTGTTCGCGATCCGCCTGCTGACCGGCGCCAAGCGCGCCGCCCCGGTACTGGTGCCGGTGCCACGCGACGGGCGGGTCTGACCGACCGTTGCAAACTTGGGCGGGGGCCGCGACGCCCTTCGCCCTGTTCCTATTTCACAGGAGTATAGACATGACCCACAATTGTTCCCACCCCGTCGGCAGCAACGGCATCTACCCTTTCGACGCGCGCGGCGTGGCCAAACGGTTTCGCCACGCCGCCATCTTCGGTGCGCTCGAAGCGCTCGAACCTGGCGAGACGATGCGCTTTTGTAACGACCACGATCCGCTGCCGCTGCTGTCGCAAATCGATGGCTACTTCGGCCCGCGCGTCAAAATGGCCTATGTGTCGCGCAATCCGGGCGAAATCGTGATCGACTTTCTGGTCGCGGCAGGCTAGCATTGCGCATCCATGAGTTATCTCGCCGTCAAGCATTTCCACATCGCCTGTGCCATCCTCAGCGGCAGCCTGTTTCTGCTGCGCGGGCTGTGGATGCTGGACGACTCGACCATGCGCACGCGGCGCTGGGTGCGCATCGCGCCGCACGTGATCGACACGCTGCTGCTGGGCAGCGCGCTGACGCTGGTGTTCTGGAGCGGACAATATCCGTTCGTGCAAGCCTGGCTCACGGCCAAGGTGCTGGCCCTGCTGGTGTACATTGCGCTGGGCACGGTGGCGCTCAAGCGTGGTCGCAGCAAGACCATCCGCGCCAGCGCCTTCGTCGGCGCGCTGGCCACTTTTGCCTACATCGGCGCGGTGGCGCTGACCAAGCACGCCACAGTCTTGACCTAGAACAAAGAATGCGTGCGCCATCGTCTGGCACTGTCATGCAACAATGTCTTTACGAACTGGTTTAGAACGAATTGTTTCAATACAATCAAGGAGCCCCTATGCATATCGACCACCACCCGCTGTCCACCGAGTTCCCCGAATTCAAAGATGCGATCCACAACCTGAAACTGGGCGACCCGCATTTTTCCAAGCTGTATGAGGAATACGATGCCAGCGACAAGGCCATCAACCGGGCCGAAAACGGCCTGGACCACCTGGGCGACATCGAACTGGAAAACCTCAAGAAGGTACGCATCACGCTGAAGGACCAGATCTTCAGCCTGCTCAAGAAACAAGCCGAGCGCTGATGTCGCCGCACTGACACCACAGCCAGGCTTGCCTGCCCGCGTTCCGAGTCAACTGCAAATCAGTGCAGATCGATCAGCCGCGCGCCGACTAGGCAAGTGCCGGTAGCGACCGTGGAGAGGGCCGCCCGCAGGACTGCCCTCTCCGTCTGTGCCCATCAAGCGCCAACGATCAAGCTCCAGCTATCCCTTGATCGCCTGCAGCAAATTGACGCCGTTCGGGGACCCCCATCCGGTGCACGCATCCCAGCCCGGTTTGGCGGCGAACGCGCCATTGTTGCCATCGACGACGTCCTGGAATGACCCGGTATTGCGCACCGAACCGTACAGCAAGGGATTGATGAAACCCACCGCGTGTCCCAGCCGCTGGTTCATCAGCGCGACCAGACCGGCCCACAGTGGCGCCACGGCGCTGGTGCCGCCGATGACCATGTCCTGACCGTCAACCCGCACCTGGTAGCCGGTAGCCGGGTCGGCGTCGCCGCCCACATCCGGCAGCGCGCGTCCGGCCCGTGCATGCGGATAGGCCGACAGCGGCACGCCTGCCTTGAGCTGGTAATCGGGCGTATCGAAGAAGTCGCTCACGCCGCCGCCGGTGGCGCTGTTGCTCGACTCGTTCCACACCACCTCGCTGGCGATCTTGGCGCCCGCCGCAAGCAGCTTGGTGCCGCCGCAAGCGAGAACGTACGGGCTGCTGGCGGGGAAATCGGCGTGGGCCTTGCCGTCGGCCACGCCATCACCGGAGCCGCCGTCGCCGGCCGCCACACACACCGTCACGCCCAGCGCGGCCGCCGCCTGCAGTGCCTGATTGAACGAGGTCTTCGCCTGCGCGGTCCAGTTAATTTCCGCAGAACCCCAACTGATCGACAGCACCGACGGCTTGTTGGTGCTGTCGTGGATGGCCTTGGTCAAGGCGTCCAGAAAGCCTTTGTCCGTGTTCGGCGCAAAGTAGACGGCGATGCGCGCCTTCGGGGCAATCGCACCGGCGACCTCGATGTCGAGCATCACTTCGCCGTCGGCACCCTGCGCGGTGGACGGCGCGTTGCGCCCGCCGTCCACACGCACTGTCAGCACGTTCGGCACGGCCATCTGCAGCTTGCCGAAATACGCCTTCAGGTCGGCCGTGCGGTATCCGCCGCCAAGCTCGATGATGCCGATGCATTGTCCGGTGCCGTTCTGGTCGGACGGGAAGTTGTACAAGGCACCCAGCTGTGGTGGCGTGTACGCGCTTTGCGCGGCGTGCGGCGCCAGTCCGATGCTGGTCTCGGGCCGTTGTTGCTGAAAATGCGGTGTGGCGACCGGCCTGTCGTCGATGCCGAACACGCCCTCGATCAAAGGAAGCAACTCGGCCGGCACGCTCAGCTCGCCGCTGCGTCCCCGATAGGTGCCGCCGTCATGCTCATGTTGCTCGAGCACGGTGCCGAATGCCTGACCGATCTTGTCAGCCGTGCCGGACAAAAACACGCTACGGCGGGCCGGGTCGCTTTCCACCACGACCAGGCCGCAGGCTTTGGCGTACGCTTCGACCTTGGCCAGATCGGCCGGATCGGCACCGTATTGGCTGGCGTATTGCTCGCGCGTCAGATAGCGCCGCTTCGAGCTTGGCCCATCGGATTGATAACTTTGATCGGGCAGGCTTGCCAGCGCTGTGCGCCGCTTGACCCTGACCGTCACTTCCAGACGTTCATCGGACGGAACGGGACCGATGACGCGCGCGCCATGCAGTGGCGCGCCACGTTCGCTTCCGGGGATTTTTGTACGATTTTGAAACTGTGCCATGGCCACATCCTCCATGCTTGCATACCGGCTTCCGAGATGCGGAATGCACGTATCAAAGGCCGTCTCGGCGGCCGGACCTTGCCTGTGCTCCAGAGATCGACCATCGCGGGCGCCATGACGCCATCACGTGCATCGATGCGCTTGAACAGAGGAGGCCCGCGACGCGAGGACAAGCGTTCGCGCGGGACCATAGATAAAATAATGGCACTATTTCAAAAAAAAGCTAGCACAATTGACACACGCGTTCATACGCACCTGAGCAGATGCTTGCGCGGCGATGTCGGCGCATCGCCAATGCGCGCGCTGGCAGCGCCCCTTGTGCCCCTTGTGCCCCTTGTGCCCCTTGCGCCCCTTGTGCCCCTTGCGCCCCTTGCGCCCCTTGTGCCCCTTGCGCCACGTGTGCTGAGCGCCGCGCACGCAGCAGCAGCCTGTCCATCAGCGACCAACTTTTCACCGGCGCAACGCCGCCGAGCGCAGGCGAGACAGCGCCAGTACGATCAGCGCCACCACGCTGAACACGGCGCCGGCATAGAACGTTGCCGGCGCGCCCAGCCGATCCCACAGCAGACCGGCCACGACGCTCGCCACCAGCATCGCCATGCCGCTGATCAGGTTGAACACGCCGAAGGCGGTGCCGCGCAAATCGGCCGGTGCCGTCTCGGCCACCATCGTCGCCAGCAGGCCCTGGGTGATCCCCATGTGCAAGCCCCACAGCGCGACGCCGGCCAGCACGACGGCCCAATGGTCGTTGGCGGCCAGCACCAGGTCGGCACCGATCAGCACCACCAGACCAATCGCCAACAACGTGGTATGGCTGACACGATCGGCGAGCTTGCCAAACGGATAGGCCGAGGCGGCGTAAATCACGTTCATCGCCACCATCACCAGCGGCACCAGCGCCATCGCAATGCCGCCCTGTTGCGCGCGCAGCACCAGGAAAGCCTCGCTGAAACGGGCCAGCGTGAACAGCGCGCCCAAGCCCACCACCGCCCAGTACGGGGCGCGCAGGCGTTGAAGGTTGGCGCGCCGCAGCGGATTGCTGCGCCTGGCGCTGGCGGCCAACGCCGGTTCGCGCACGCCGAACAGCAACAAGGCCACCGCCATCGCGCCGGGAATCACGGCGATCCAGAATACGCGTCGGAAATCGTTGGCCCACAGCAGCATCAGACCGGTCGCCAGCAAAGGGCCGAGAAACGCGCCTACCGTGTCGAGCGACTGGCGCAGTCCGAATGCGGCGCCGCGCATCGCCGGCGGCGCCAGATCGGCCACCAGCGCATCGCGCGGCGCGCCGCGCACGCCCTTGCCGATCCGGTCAAGCAATCTGGCTGTCAGCACGCTGCCGGTGCTGGTCGCCAGCGCAAACACCGGCTTGGTCAACGCGCCCAACGCGTAGCCAAACACGGCCAAGCCTTTGCGCTTGCCCAGGTAGTCGCTCAGCACGCCGGAAAACACTTTGACGATCAGCGCGGTCGATTCGGCCAGCCCCTCGATCACACCGACGGTGACTGCGCTCGCACCGAGCGTGCCGACCATGAACATCGGCAGCAGGCTATGCACCATTTCCGAGGAAATGTCCATCAGCATGCTGACGAAGCCCAGCATCCAGATTCCGAGCGGAATTTTTCCCAGCGTGGCGCCGATGTTGCGCGCCGTCATGGGCTGGTGCATCGTGTGACGCGGCGATGTTCGGGTGTACCGCCGATGTCGATTGCGCCCGGCTCAGTTGCCACAGCAACGACGGCGCCACCACATTGGTGCGCGCACCGGGGACTCACACGACCGCGTGACGCGGGCGTCGCCGCACCAGCGCCGCAGCGCCCTTCCGGCGATGCCGCGCCCGCAAGGACCTGCCCGGCGTCGGTGCGCATGGCGTGCCGCTTGGCAAAACCGCAGTGAGGGTGCGTCATCTGGCGCTGGAGAACAGCATCATGCATCGTGTTCTTTCGTCGTTACCGTCCATGGTGCGGCAAGCGTGTCCGGCCGCATGTGCACGCCGCTGCGCCGAACCTCGGCACAGTGACATCGGGCGCCGCGTCGGTGCGCGCGTTGCGGCGATCAGCGCGACCAGTTCAATACGCGATCGATCGATTCACACACCGCAGCACGCAACCCCGTGGCCGCCTCAGATCGTACACCCGATCACCTCCCCGTCGCGTCACGACCGTCGTCATACTCGCCACCAGGACGCACAGCAAGCCGCGGGCGTTGCGCGCCCCCGCTCAGCCGGGGCCGAGCATGAACAGCCTGCGCACGGTGCCCCGACCACCAGCGGCCTCGAGCGCGACCTCGAGGCCGTTCTCGGGTGAGCGCACGCGCGGGCGCCCCGACGGTGCGTCGGCCGCGACATTGGCGCCAATGCGCCATTCATTGCGTTGCCCGACCCAGGCGCGCATCGTCATGCCCGTCAGGCCGGACTGCAGTGCCGTCTGCGGCTGCGGCTGCGGGTGCGCGTCGTCGAGCGCGTCGCGCCACAGCATGTCGAGCCGCGCCAGGTCGCGCGTGAGCGCCGAACTAGCACGCAGCAGCGTTCCGTCGACCAGGCGATAACTGACCACCTGCAACTGCAGCGGCCGGCCCTGCTCGCCCACGCCGCGCACCAGCACCAGTCGGGCGCTGCCCCCGAGCAGCACCGTACGCTCTCCCATGCCGTCGAACTCAGCCAGGTGCGCACAGTCGGCCTCCATCTGCGCAAACGCAAGCTGCACGCGGCGCTGCTGTTCCATCTCGGCCGTGAGCCTGACGCGGGCGCGCGTCAGCCCGTCCAACGCGCGCCAGCCCAGCACCGCCATCAGCGCGCAGATGCTGATCGCAACGATCAGTTCAACCAACGAAAACCCCACTTCGCGTGTACTCAACGGATTCTCCATTCAGGCATCCGGTGCCAATTTAGCATGAAAATAAAACATCAACTTTCGGTTGTGTTGGCGGTTTAATCAGTATAGAGTCAATGAAAATAAAACGCCACGCAATAATTAATGTAAATTTATTTTCATCTCCAAGGAGGCCGATCACGTTGACACACAGGGGAGAGCATGCAGTTCATCAACAAAAAAATACCGGACCATCGATGCCCGGTAACAATCACATTCTGGAGAATTGAATGAATAGTAATTTTGCAAAACTACTGTTGGCGAGCATGGCCTTGCTGTGCGTACAGGCCTCGCAAGCGGCCTGTCGCACCGCCGAAACGGAACCGAACAACAGCGACACGGCGGCCAACACCGGCGTGTGTTCGGGCACCAACATCACCGGCTCGCTCAGCGGGACCGACGACGACTGGTTCCGCCTCGATGTGACCGGGCCAGGCACGGTCACTATCACGCTCACCAATGGCAGCGGGCTCGATGCCGACTGGTATCTGTATCCATCCACCGGCGCGTACGTGCGCTCGGCCGCCAGCAGCAACAACCCTGAAACGGGCAGCTATAGCGTGACGGCGGCAGCTACCTATTTCGTCAAAGTACACCGTTACTCCGGATCGGGCAGTTATACGCTGCAAGCGACCTTCCCTGCCGGCACCGTCGGTGGCAGCGGTCCCTGCACGCTGCCGGCGGGCGTGGACCTGGGCAAGCTCGGTAGCGCGACCGACAAGGTCACCACGACCACGGGCGGTTTCGTGCTGATGGGTGGTGGAACGGACGTTGACGCGGCGATGCAATGGATGATCGCCAAGTCCGGCGGTGGCGACGTCGTCGTGCTGCGCTCGACCGGCACGAACGCCTATAACAGCTATCTGAACGGGCTGGGCACGGTCAACTCGGTGCAGACCTTGCTGATCGATTCGGTCGCCAAAGGCAGTGATGCCTGCGTCGCACAGACGATCAAGAATGCCGAGATGGTGTTCATCGCGGGCGGCAATCAGCAGAACTACATCGATTACTTCAAGGGCAAGGCGGTGGGCGACGCGCTGAACTACCTGATCAACACCAAGAAGGTGCCGATCGGCGGCACCAGCGCCGGCATGGCCATCATGGGCCAGTACTATCATCCGGGCGGCGCGGCGGAAGATTCAACAGTGCTGGGCAATCCGACGGCCATCGCCATCGGCAACAACTTCCTCAACAACAGCCTGCTCAACAACGTCGTCACCGAGCCGCATTTCGCGCAGCGCGCGCGCCAACCGCGGCTGACCTCGTTCATCGCCAGTGCGCAGTACAACTACGCGGTGAGCTGGCAAACCATGCGCGGCATCTCGGCCGATGAGGCGACCGCCTATGCCATCGACGCGAACGGCGCAGGCAAGGTATTTGGCACGGGCAATGTCAATTTCGTCAGCCCGACGGGCGCGCCGGAAACGCTGGCGCCCAACACCGCGTTGACGTGGAATCTGGCCGGCAAGGCATTGAAGGTCTATCAGGTGCCGGGCACGCCAAGTGGCACGAACACCTTCAACGTAACGACCTGGACCGGCACGGGTGGCACCACCCACTACTGGTCGGTGGTCAACGGCGTGATCACGCTCAATTGATCGTTTGGCGCGCCCGGCTCATTGCAACGAGCCGGGTGCGCGCGGGACGGCCGAGTGGGCCGCCCTGTTTGACGTGCCACACCGTCGGCGCGTTCGGTGCCACAGGCCGCTAGACCGTTTCGCCCAGGCGGCGCAGCGCGCTGTTGCGCCGTTCGTCCTCCTGCGCGTTGTCGGCCATGCTCTTGCGCACAAAATCGATGTGTTCGCGCGCCGCGCGCGCCGCGTCGTCCGGGCGGCGCTCGCGGATCGCCAGCCAGATCGCGCGGTGCTGTTCCTGCAGGCTGTTCCAGCGCTGCGGGCGCACGTGCAGATGCTCCAGATTGCGCGCCACGTCGCCGTGGATCACCTTCATCAAGCTGGCGCTGAGGTGGCCGATCAGCACATTGTGCGCCGCCTCGGCGATCGCCTGGTGGAAGGCCACGTCGTTGTCGATGCAGGCAGTCAGGTCGTCGTTCGCATACACCCGGTCTAGCCCCGCGTAGACGGCGTCGAGCCGGGCGATGTCGGCCTCGGTGGCGCGCTCGGCCGCCAAATAGGCCGCCTGCCCTTCGAGCATCTGGCGAAATTCCAGCAAGTCGCGCTGCAGCGCCGGATGGCCGCTGAGCATCTGTTGCCACGGGTCGACAAAGTGCGCCTCGAGCCGGTCGGTCACATGCGTGCCACCACCGTGGCGCGTGGTCAGCAAGCCCTTGGCCACCAGCTTCTGGATCGCCTCGCGCAGCGACGGGCGCGACACGCCCAGTTCCAGCGCCAGGTCACGCTCCGAGCCGAGCTTGTCGCCCGGCTTGAGCGAGCCTTCGAGAATGCGCGTTTCCAGATCCGTAGCGACGATATCGGACAGGCGGGGCACGGACGGGCGTTGCAGCATATTTCTTTCCAGTGGTCAGACCACTTTACAGAATATGGTTGCGACCGAGATCTGTCAAGCCAAAAAACGTGCCAACGAAAACCCGTTGACAAGGGGTCTTGTTGATTCTATAGTTATTTTAAGAAAAGTGGTCAGACCACTTTACCAAAAATGAGAATAGAAGGAGACAATCATGCACCCGAGCAGCCGGATCTACCCGCCCAAGCCCAGCGACGCTTACCTGTACGCCACCTGCCTGATCGACCAGTTCACGCCGCAGGCGGGACTCGACACGGTCGACCTGCTGGAGCGTGAAGGCATCCGCGTGCACTTCCCGCAAGGCCAGACCTGCTGCGGCCAGCCGGCCTACACCAGCGGCTACCCGGATCAGGCGCGCCAGGTGGCGCGCGCCCAGCTCGACCTGTTTCCCCAGCCGTGGCCGGTGGTGGTACCGTCCGGCTCGTGCGCGGCCATGATGCGGCACCACTACCCTGCCCTGTTCGCCGACGACGCCGCCTTGCTCGCACAAAGCCGCGCGCTGTCCGAACGCATTTTTGAGCTGAGCGAATTTCTGGTCCACGTGTCCGGCTTCGCGCACGACGACCGGGGCCAGCCCTGCAGCGTCGCCTTGCACACGTCCTGCCACGCGCGGCGCGAAATGGGCGCGCATCTGACCAGCGCGGCCTTGCTGCAAACCCTGGCGCAGGTGACGGTGGTGCAGCAGGCACGCAGTGAAGAATGCTGCGGCTTCGGCGGCACGTTCTCGGTGCGCCATCCAGACATTTCGGCGGCGATCGTCAGCGACAAGGTCGCCAGCTTGCGCGCCAGCGGCGCCGAGCGCGTGGTCAGCGCCGACAGCGGCTGCCTGTGCAATATCCTCGGACGCGCCGCCCGGCTCGACCAGATCGCCGGACGCAGCGAGGCGACGCTGCCGGGCGAGCATCTGGCCAGCTTCCTGTGGCAACGCACCAATGGGAGCGCGGTATGACGGCGCGCGACCAGATCATGGCGCGCCTGCGCGGCGCACAGGCGCCGGCCGACGCGGTTTTGCCCGACGTGGCAGGCTGGTACGCGGCGCAGCGCCGCACCGAGAGCCGCACCCAGCGCGTGGCACGGCTGCGCGCCGCACTCGAAGCATCGCACGCCGAGGTGCATGACACCACGGCCGACGCCTGGCCCGCCGTGCTGCTGCGCGTCGCCGCCGCCAAAGGCCTGAGCAGTTTGCTGATCGGCGACGCCACGCCCGACGGCGAGGCGCTCGGCGCACACCCCCACGCTGGCCTGCGCCTGGTGCGCTACTGCGACCCGATCGAGCGCTGGCGCGACACGCTGTTCGAGCGGATCGACGCCGGCCTGACGCGCGCGCGCAGCGCGATCGCCGAGACGGGCAGCCTGATCCTGTGGCCCGACGCCAGCGAGCCGCGCCTGATGTCACTGGTGCCGGCGGTGCATATCGTGCTGCTCGACCCGGCCAGCATCTACCCCGACTTCCACGCGGCGATGCACGCCGAGCGGTGGCAGGACGGCCTGCCCAGCAACGCCCTGCTCATTTCGGGCCCGTCCAAAACTGCCGACATCCAGCAAACGCTGGCCTACGGCGCGCACGGTCCGCGCGAGCTGATCGTGCTGCTGCTGCATCCAGAAGGAGGCGCCGCATGAGCCAGCCACTGCATTTCCACCCCGCCGCCAGCTTCAAGGAGCGCAGCCAGGCGGCGGTCGACGACCCGGCCCAGCGCCAGAACTTTCGCGGCGCGATGGACTTCCTGCAAGCCAAACGCAGCGCGCAGTTTCCCGACCCGGACGAACTGGCCGGCCTGCGCGAACTGGGCGCGCAAATCCGCCGCTACAGCCTGGACCACCTGCCGCGCCTGCTCGAGCAACTGGAGGCCCGGCTCACCGCCAACGGCGTGCAGGTGCACTGGGCCGACACCCCCGCGCAGGCCAACCAGATCGCGCTCGACATCGCGCACGCCAGCGGCGCGCGCCGCATCGTCAAGGGCAAGTCGATGGTCAGCGAGGAAATCGGCTTCAACCACGCGATGGAGGCGGGGGGCATCGAAGCGCTCGAATCGGACATGGGCGAGTACATCGTCCAGCTGGCCGGCGAAGGTCCGTCGCACATCATCATGCCGGCCATTCACAAGACGCGCCAGGACATCGCCGCGCTGTTCGCCCAGCAGGTTCCCGGCGTCGACTACACCGAGGACGTCGATGCGCTGATCGCGATCGGGCGCCGGGTGCTGCGGCGCAAATTCGCCGACGCCGACATCGGCCTGTCCGGCGTCAATTTCGCCGTCGCCGAGACGGGCACGCTGTGCCTGGTCGAAAACGAGGGCAACGGACGCATGTGCACCACCGTGCCGCGCGTGCACATCGCCATCACCGGCATCGAAAAGGTGGTGGAAAAGCTCGAACACGTGG
Organism: Burkholderiales bacterium; assembly: GCA_038207625.1. Lineage (GTDB taxonomy): Bacteria > Pseudomonadota > Gammaproteobacteria > Burkholderiales > Burkholderiaceae_D > JBBQZO01. The sequence continues at coordinate 69,565 of JBBQZO010000018.1, forward strand.
TGCCGTTATTAAGCCTGCTGACGCGCTCGGCCACCGGCCAGGCGATCACCACCTACTTCAACATGATCAGCGGGCCGCGCCAGCCGGGCGAGAAAGACGGCCCCGAGCAGGTGCACCTGATCCTGGTCGACAACGGGCGCAGCCAGGCCTACGCCGACGAACAGCTGCGCGCCACCTTGCAATGCATCCGCTGCGGCGCCTGCATGAACCACTGCCCGGTGTACGCGCGGATCGGCGGGCACGCCTACGGCACCACCTACCCGGGCCCGATCGGCGCGATCATCTCGCCGCACATGCTGGGACTGGACGCGACGTATCCGCTGGCGTTCGCCTCAACCTTGTGCGGCGCCTGCGTCGAAGTGTGCCCCGTCAAAATCCCCATCACGGAGATCCTGGTCCGCCTGCGCAACGAAGCCCAGGCCACCAGCGCCGACGCGTCGCTGCGCGGCAGCGGCGCCGGGCGCACGCGCGTCGGCAGCGCCGTCTGGCGGCTCTGGTCGATGGTGTACGGCCGACTGCGCATGTACCGCGCGACGTCGTGGCTGCTCAGCCGCGCCCGCGCGCTCACGCCAATCGACCAGGGCGCGTGGACGCAAAGCCGCACCCCGCTTCAGCCGGCACCGAAACGGCTGCGCGATCTGCTCAAGGAGCGTCAATCATGAAGGCCTTGACCGCTGCGCTGTTGCGCATATTGCCCGCCAAGCAGCTGATCACCGATCCGCTGCGCCGGCTGGCCTACGGCACCGATGCCAGTTTTTACCGGATGACGCCAGCGCTGGTGGCGATCGTCGAATCCGAGCAGCAGGTGCAAGCCTTGCTACACACGGCGCGCGCACATCAGCGCTCTGTCACGTTTCGCGCGGCCGGCACCAGCCTGTCCGGCCAGGGCGTCACCGACAGCGTGCTGGCGCTGATCGGCGACGGTTTCGCCAGCTGCGCCGTTGGACCGGACGGCGCCACGGTGCGCTGCGGGCCCGGCATGATCGGTGCCGCCGTGAACGCCAGACTGGCGCCGTTCGGGCGCAAGATCGGTCCCGATCCGGCCTCGATCAACACCTGCAAGATCGGCGGCATCGCCGCCAACAACGCCTCCGGGATGTGCTGCGGCACGGCGCAAAACAGCTACCAGACGCTGATCGGCATGCGCGTGGTGCTGGCCGACGGCACCCTGCTCGACACCGAGGATGCGCACAGCGTGGCGCAGTTTCGCGTCAGCCACGCCGCACTGCTCGACGAACTGGCCAAGCTTGGCCACAGCACGCGCGCCGACGCCGCGCTGGCCGCGCGCATCGCGCACAAGTACAAGATCAAGAACACCACCGGCTACAGCCTGAACGCGCTGCTCGACTACAGCGACCCGCTCGAGATCCTCACGCATCTGATGATCGGCTCGGAAGGTACGCTGGGCTTCATCGCGCAGATCAGCTACGCCACCGTGCTCGAAGACCCGTTCAAGGCCAGCGCACTGGTGTTTTTTGCCGACATCGACAGCGCTTGCCAGGCCGTCCTGTGCCTCAAACCGCAGGCGGTGGCAGCGGTCGAATTGCTGGACCGCGCCGCCTTGCGCTCGGTGCAGGAGACGCCGGGCCTGCCGGCCCAGATGCGCACCTTAGGTCCCCAGACAGCCGCGCTGCTGATCGAAGTGCGCGGCACCACCGCGCAGCTACTCGAACAGCGCATGGCGCTGGCGCTGCAGGCAATCGCCGGCGTCGCCACCGTGCACCCGGCCGCGTTCTCGACCGACCCGGATACCTGCGCGATGTACTGGAAGGTGCGCAAAGGTACCTTCCCTTCGGTGGGCGCGGTGCGCGCGGCCGGCACCACCGTCATCATCGAGGACGTGGCCTTTCCGATTGCGGTGCTGGGCGCGGCCACGCTGGACTTGCAGGCACTGCTGCACAAGTACGGCTACCAGGAAGCGATCATCTTCGGCCATGCATTGGAGGGCAATCTGCACTTCGTGTTCACCCAGGATTTCGGCAGCGATGCCGAGGTCGAACGCTACGCGCGCCTGATGGACGAGGTGTGCACGCTGGTGGTCGACAAATACGACGGCTCGCTCAAGGCCGAACACGGCACCGGGCGCAACATGGCGCCCTTCGTCGAGAAGGAATGGGGCAGCCAGGCGACGGCGCTGATGCGCCGGATCAAGCACGCGTTCGACCCTTTGAACCTGCTCAATCCCGGCGTGATCCTCAACGACGATCCGCAAGCACACCTGAAACACCTGAAGCCGATGCCGGCCACCGAGGCCAGCATCGACCGCTGCATCGAGTGCGGCTTTTGCGAGCCGCTGTGCCCGTCGCACCAACTGACGCTGTCGCCGCGCCAGCGCATCGTCAGTTGGCGCGCGCTGAGCCAACGGGCCGCTGCCGGCGAGGACGACGAAGGCATGACCAAGGCGTTCGACTACGACGGCATCGACACCTGCGTCGGTTGCAGCCTGTGCGCGAGCGCCTGCCCGGTCGGGATCGACACCGGCGGCTTGATCCGCCTGCTGCGCGGTCGCGCGCACGGCCCGCTGGCCTACGCCGTCGGGCAATGGAGCGCTGAGCATCCGGGCGCGCTGGCAAGCGTCTCGCGCGTCGCTCTGGGCGCCGGCCACCTGGCCGCCGGCGTGCTCGGTGAATCGCTGCTGGGCCGCCTGTCGGGCGGCGCCTGGAAGCGCGCGATGCCGCGCGCGGGCAGCACGCCGCGCCAGCCCGAGCCAAACGGCGGCGATCCGGTGGTGTATTTCCCCGCCTGCGCCGGGCGCATCTTCGGCGCCAACCAGGCTGGCGAGCAAAGTCTGCCTGACGTCGTCATGACGCTGCTGGCGCGCGCTGGCTACGCGGTGCGCCTGCCCGAACAGGTCGACACGCTGTGCTGCGGCCAGATGTTGGCCAGCAAAGGCATGCAGGCCGGCGCCGACCAGATGTCTGACGCCGTGTGCGCGGCGCTGCTGAAAGCGGCCGACGACGGCCACGGCGGGTACTACCCGGTGATCATGGACGCAAGTTCGTGTTCAGCGCGCATGCAGGCGCAGTTGGCCGGTCGCCTGCGGCTGTACGACTTTCACGAATTCGCCCACGACGCGCTGCTGCCGCGCCTGCGCATTGCGCGCACGCCCGGACCGCTGGCGCTGCATGTGAACTGCAGCGTGCGCGGTAGCGGCGCCGACGCCAAGCTGCGCACGCTGGTGCAGGCTTGCGCCGAGCAGGTGATCGAGCCGGAAGGCGTGCTGTGCTGCGGCTTTGGCGGCGACCGCGGATTTGTCGTCCCCGAACTGAACGCGCATGCGCTGCGTCGGGTGCACGCGGCGCTGCCGGCCAGTTGTTGCGAAGGCGTGTCGACCAATCGCACCTGCGAAATCGGGCTGACGGCCGAGACGGGGCGCAACTACCGCTCGGTCGCCTACCTGCTCGAAGAATGCAGCCGTCCCGACGGCAAGGAGCTGTGCTAAGCCGCCAACACCGCATCACCGACGTTGCAACACCACTAAAACTAGACTTATTTTCATCACTTGGAGGAGACTCACCATGCAAATCTGGCAGCAAGCCTACGACCCCTTAGGCAACCTATGGCTCTCATCGCTGGTTGCAGCGATACCGATCATCTTCTTTTTTGTCGCGCTGACGCTGCTGCGCCTGAAGGGACACGTGGCCGGCACCATCACCGTCATCCTGGCGCTGATGGTGGCGATTTTCTTCTACGGCATGCCGGTGCAGATGGCGCTGGCCTCGGCCGGTTACGGCTTCCTGTATGGGTTGTGGCCGATCGCGTGGATCATCGTCACCGCCGTGTTCCTCTACAAGGTCACCGTCAAGACCGGCCAGTTCGAAATCATCCGCGCCTCGGTGGTGTCGCTGACCGAAGACCAGCGCCTGCAAATGCTGCTGGTCGGGTTTGCCTTCGGCGCCTTCCTGGAAGGTGCGGCCGGCTTCGGCGCGCCCGTCGCGATCACCGCCGCGCTGCTGGTCGGACTGGGTTTCAATCCGCTGTATGCGGCCGGGCTGTGCCTGATCACCAACACCGCGCCGGTGGCGTTTGGCGCGATGGGCATTCCGATCACCGTGGCCGGCCAGGTCACCGGCATCGACGCGTTCAAGATCGGCCAGATGGCCGGGCGCCAGTTGCCGCTGCTGTCGGTGCTGATCCCGATCTGGGTCATCCTGATCATGGACGGCTGGCGCGGCGTGCGCGAAACCTGGCCGGCGATCCTGGTCACGGGCGTCAGCTTCGCCGTCACCCAGTTCTTTACAGCCAACTTCATCGGCCCGGAGCTGCCCGACATCACCTCCGCGCTGGTGAGCCTGATTTCGCTGGCCACCTTCCTCAAATTTTGGAAACCGAAGCGCATCTTCCGTTTTCCCGGCCAGGAAGTAAGCGCCAAGGTGGCCAACCAGCCGCTTGGCGTGGTACTCAAGGCCTGGTCGCCGTTTTTGATCTTGACGGTGTTTGTCACGCTCTGGTCGCTCAAACCGTTCAAGGCGCTGTTTGCCAAAGGCGGCGAACTGGCCTGGACGGTGATCAACGTGCCGGTGCCGATGCTCGACAAGATGGTCATCAAGATGACACCGATCGTCAAGGTCGCCACCGCCTACTCGGCCGTCTACTCGTTTAACTGGCTGGCCGCCACCGGCACCGCGATTTTGCTGGCGGCCATCGTCAGCTTGCTGATGTTGCGCATGAAGCCGCTCGAGGCCGTGAAGACCTTCGGCGAAACGGTGCGCGAACTGTCCAAACCGATTTTTTCGATCGGCATGGTGCTCGCATTCGCATTCGTGGCCAACTATTCGGGTCTGTCGTCCACGCTGGCGTTGCTGCTGGCCGGCACCGGCGCCGCCTTCCCGTTCTTCTCGCCCTTCCTCGGCTGGCTCGGCGTATTCCTGACCGGCTCGGACACCTCGTCGAACGCGCTGTTTTGCAATCTGCAGGCAACCACCGCGCACCAGATCGGCGTCTCCGACACCTTGCTGGTGGCGGCCAACACCACCGGCGGCGTCACCGCAAAGATGATTTCGCCGCAGTCGATCGCCGTCGCCTGCGCCGCCGTCGGGCTGGTCGGACGCGAATCGGATCTGTTCCGCTTCACCGTCAAGCACAGTCTGATGCTGGCCACGCTGGTCGGTTTCATCACGCTGGCACAGGCCTATCTGCTGCCCTGGATGATTCCCTAAGCGCAGCGCGGGCTGCCGCTGTCAGGCAAGTGTGCTGACAGCGGCAGCATCAATGCAAGCATGCCGTGGCGCGCAGCAAAAACGCTGCTGTCGCCCCCGCCACTACCGCGCGTCAAGATCCCCGGCGCCGGCACCGACCAACGGTGCCGGCGCCGCGCCTTCTCTCAGCGCGGCAACCACGGCGCGAACGGCGTCAGATCCTTGTCGCCGGCCACAAACCAGACGCGCCGCGCCAGATCCCATTCGGCGCCCAGCGCCTTGACCTCGTTTTTGTCGGCAAACGCCACTTTCAAATCGTGTCGCTTGGGCTTGGCCACGTCGGCGCGCGCACTGTTGTTGGCCACCGCGACGTTGGCGCGCGCCAGCGAGGCGCCCAGTCCCATCTGCGCGATGAACGGGCTGCGCCGCTGTTCCTGTTGCGGTGAAATCAGCGTCAGCCGCGCGCGCGTGCGCGTGGCGCCCACGTAGAACAGGTTCTCCTCTTCGCGCTGTGCGAACATCGGGCTGGGAAACTCGCCCGCTTCCAGAAACGGCAGGATCACGTGGTCAAATTCCTTGCCTTTCGCATTCGCGACGCATTCGAGCAGCACCCGGTGCTTGTCGGTTTTTTGTCCCGCCAACGTCTCGGCGCCGCCCAGCCATTCAGAAAACTGACGCAGATTGAAACCCGACTTGGCCGCCGCCGCGATGAAACCGGCCACCGATTTCGACACCACGCTCGCGTCGTACGGGTGCACGTAAATGCGCTTGGCCAGCGTTTCCAGATTCATCCGCGCGCAGATTTCACTGAGCACGAGATCGGCCTTGGCCTCCGGGTCGACCGCCTCGACGTAGGCGACCGTGTCGGAAATCTGATCGCGCACACCCTCGGCCTGGCTACGCTGGAGCTGACCGCTAAAAAAATAGCTGAGCGTTTCAGGATCCCTGGCGATGGTTTTCTTGGCCTCCTCCATCTGGCTTGGCGTGAGCGCGACTTCGCCAAAAATGGCCAGCGACTCGACAATGGCGCGCCGCACCGCGTCCGACTTGACCGCGCCCAGGTTTTTCAGCGCGATCGCGATCATCCCGCGCAAAAATAGAATTTCCTCGCGTTGCAAATAGCCGGGCATGTCGCCGGTGCGGTAGGCGATACCAGCCTGCATCAGCGCATTTTCGATGGCCACCGACTGGTGCCGGTCGCGCACCAGGATCGCGCAGCCGTCCAGCGGCAACTTGTCGCGGCGCCACGCGCCGATTGCCTCGACCACCCGGGCCGCGCAGGCGTCCGCGCTGTCCTCATAGTGGCTGTGGCGGATCTCGGTATGCAGCGGCAGATCAGAGTCGACCGGTTTGCGCTTGAATTGGGCCATCGCATAGGCCAGATGCGGGCCGTGCCGATAACTGAGCGTCAGCGGATAGCGCACCAGCGCCGGATAGCTACTGACGAAGCGTCGCTTCAGATAGCTTTCGCTGGCGCCCAGTTTCGAGTGAATCACCTGGTCTTTGTCGCCGGCGCCGATGAAGTAGCACTGCGGGCGCGCCAGCAGCGCATTCAAAATGCGAAACGCCGCCTCGTTCAAGTCGTGCAGCTCGTCGCACACGACGACCCGGTAGGCGGGCATGTGCGCGGCCGCCGCCACGTCCTCGCCCAGCTTGCGCGCCAGGTCGTAGGTCGCGTCGTACGGGCCGCGAAACAGCGGCCCCTCGAAGCCGCCCAGCCGGATGCGCTCGAATTCGCGCGTCGTCAGATAATCGGCCAAGGGCACGTTGAGAATCGCCGCCGCCTCTTCGACACCCATGAATTCAAAGTCGCCGTCCAGCGCCATGGTCGCCTTCAAGCCCAGCTGCACGTCGAGGAACTGGCTCAGTGCGATGTTATGCGTCTTCAGATCCAGATACTCGACCTTGCCCACGAAGCTAAGGCCGACCTGCTCGATGGCGTCGAGCGCATATTTGCGCAAATCCTTGGCCTGCGCGCAGCGTTGCGGCACATCGCCTTCGATCAGTTTCAGCGTCTTGGCGGCAAAGTCCTCAAACGTGGCCACCTCGATACGCAGCGCGGTGGCGCGCGGGATGCCTACGTCGATCAACCGTTCGCGCATCACGTCGCGCGCTTCGGGCGTAAACACCAGCGCCAGAATCAGCTCGGGTGCCAGATTGCGCGCCAGCGCTTCGCCGATGCGGATCGCCAGCGTTGTCGTCTTGGCAGCGCCGGCATTAGCGTCGACCAGCACAACCTTGTCCTGTGCCAGCTGGATCGCGGTCTGTTCCCGGGTCGGGATCAGACCGCGCGGGGTAAAGCGGGAGTGATTGCTCGTGTTCATGGTATCTAAAAGTGGGATCGCGTCAGCGCTGCTCGTCCATGACGGCGCGGCGCGCCAGCAAGAATCGGACAGAGCCCGCCCTACACTGTAACGTATCGACGCCGCATTGGCGCCCTTCGCGGCGGGGACGCGGCCTGGCCTGGCGCCGTGGTGCGCCGAATACCGCGCGACATCAGGGAAGACGGCCGCAACAGGCTATGCGAGGAACGCGCTATCGCCGTCCAGCGAGCGGCACGACGCCGCACTAGTGGGCATCGCGGGCAGTGGCATGGTCGGCGCAGTCCATCAACACGCTGGCCAGCGCCAGCGCGGGGAGCGAGCGCCCCCATGTTTGGGACGCAGCCGGGTGAGTCTCATGCATTCATCGGTCACGACATCGGTGCCCAAGCCATCGTGGCAGCGGCGCGCCTGGTCAGGCGCACCAAAAAAAAGGGAGCCGCAGCTCCCGTTCAAGTAGATCGCTTGACGTCACGCTTTGTTTGCTGTGCGCCGACGTGCGAGCAGGCCCATCACACCCAAACCGGCCAACATCAGTGCATACGATTCAGGTTCCGGTACGCTGCTCACGGTAAACGTCGTGTCGCCGTTAAGTCCGTGGAAATTCCAGCTGTGGTCACTGTCCGAGCGCAAGCGCAGTTGATCCGCAGTCATCGCGGAGTAGCTAATCGTGCTGCCCAAAATATCCGTCAATGCCGTATCGGTCGCATAGGTGGCCGATGTGAAGACATTCACCCAGCTGGTGCCATCCCACAGATCAATCGCTACCCCATACGGGCCATGGAAAGACGGATCGATCATGCCGCTGCCAATATTGGAGACATCGAGCGAGGACGTGGTGGTCGACGAAAAACTACACACAGCCTCGTCAAAACCGGACGGCGATGCGATCCCGCCAAAGGGGCCGATATTGAGATTACAGGACGAAAGACTCACCGATGTCTGTGCGGAAGCCTGCATGGCTGCTGCGGACAAGACTGCGAAGAGCAAAGCGGAAGCGGCCGATTTCATTTTCATGTTAATTCCTCTCAAGTGACAGGTTGATGATGAACAAAATTGAAGCGATTCGACATTACATTTTGTCCATACACTTATCAATATGATATTTTCTATCCGTCAAAACTATTTGATAGCGAAATGCTAATTATTCGCTTGCGGGCCCGTGCACTTGCCCGGCGCGATACCTTTTCAGGCACCAAGAACGCCATATGTACTCGCATCAACACTCAAAAAAACAACACCCTCAAGCGTTCGCTGGTACTGGCTGTATCAAATCGTTTATCCGGCGCCGAGGTAAATGAACTTGAAGGTAAATACGCTGGCGATGGCCCAGACGATCAGCTTGACTTGCTTGCCACGCCCCGTCAGCAGCTTGAGCACCGCATACGCAATGAAACCGAAGGCCACCCCCAGCGCGATCGAATAGGTGAACGGCATCGTCAGTGCGGCGATTGCGGCCGGCACGCTTTCGGTGGTGTCGTCCCAGTCGATGTCGACCAGCTCGCGCAGCATCAGGCAGGCAACATACAACAAGGCCGGCGCGGTGGCGTAGCTTGGCACGACGCCGGCCAGCGGCGCGATGAACAAGCAGGCCAGGAACAGGATCGCGACAGCCACAGCGGTCAAGCCGGTGCGCCCGCCGGCCTGCACGCCGGCCGCGCTTTCGATGTACGCGGTGGTGCTCGACGTGCCCAGCAACGAACCGGCCACGATTGCGCAACTGTCGGCCAGCAAGGCCTTGTTAAGCCGCTCCATCTTGCCGTTCACCAGCAGGCCGGCGCGATTGGCCACGCCCATCAAGGTGCCTGTCGCGTCAAACAATTCGACCAGAAAAAACACCAGCACCACATTCAGCAGGCCCACCGACAGCGCGCCAGTGATGTCCAGTTTCAACAAGGTCGGTTCGATCGACGGCGGCGGCGAGATGATGCCGACGAAATGATTGCCTGCGAAGAAGAAGCTCAGCACCGTCACCAGCAGTATGCCGATCAGGATGGCGCCCTTGACACGCAAGCGGTCCAGCGCGACGATCACGAAAAAGCCGACGATGGCCAGGATCGGCTCGACCTTGTGCAAGTCGCCCACGCCCACCAGGGTCGCCGCGTTGCCAACCACGATGCCGGCGCTTTTCAAAGCGATCAGGCCGAGGAACAAGCCGATGCCAACCGTGATGGCGGTGCGCAGCGAGTGGGGAATACCGTTGACGATCATTTCGCGCAGCTTGAATACGCTCACCAGAATGAACAGGCAACCGGAAATGAACACTGCGCCCAGCGCCACTTGCCAAGGCAGGCCCATGCCCTTGACGACGACGTAGGCGAAGTAGGCGTTCAAGCCCATGCCCGGCGCGAGCGCGATCGGGTAGTTGGCATGCAGACCCATGATCAAGGTGCCGATTGCGGCGGCGATGCAGGTGGAGACGAACACGGCATCCTTGGGCATGCCCGCGTCGCCCAGAATGGAGGGGTTGACGAAGATGATATAAGCCATCGTCAGGAAGGTGGTCAGCCCGGCGATCAGTTCGGTGCGAATATCCGTGCCGTTCTCTTTGAGCTTGAAGAAGTTTTCTAATATGGACATGCTGGTCTCCTAAATATCTTTTTGATCCGGGAGCCGACGGACGGGGATGAGTCGGGCCGCTCTCAGAGATGACAATATCCCAGTCACGTCCCGCCCAACCCTGCCCATAGACATAGGTGATATCTGTTATTTTCTATATGTATGTCACGCAATGGGGCGCCTGAGCGCCCCGTTATTCCCACCACGCCCGGGTCGGGCGTGGCTTGAAACTGTCCGTGCGGCGTGTGGCCGCCTAGACGAAACTGCCGATCTTCTGCTCGACCGCCTTGCGCACCGAACCGGTGGTGACAAACGAGCGGGCCATTTCGATGTCATTGTGGAACCAGCGGTCACCGTCCAGGCAGGCGGGAATCTGGCTGCGCACCGCGTCGTAGGCGGCCTGGGTGCCTTTGCCGAGCACAATACCTGGCAGCAGCGCCTCGGTCATCGTCAGCGCCTGCGCGGCCAGCAGCATTTCGACGCCGATGATGTACTGGGTGTTGGCGACGACGATGGCGGCCTTGCGCGCGCACCAGGTCGAGTTCGACACGTGGTCTTCGCTATTGCCCTTGGCCGGAATGCTGTCGACGCTGCCGGGCATGCACAGCGTGCGGTTTTCCATCACCAGACTACTGAGCGAGCACTGCACGACGGGGTAGCCGGTGTTCACGCCACGCACGCCCGACATCAGGTTGCGCGGCAAGCCCCATGACAAGGTCGGATCGATCAGACGGGCGACGCGCCGTTCGCAGATTGATCCCAGGTCGGCCACCGCCATGGCCAGCAAGTCCATCGCCTGCGCCAGGTACTGACCGTGGAAATTGCCGCCGGAGATGATCTCGAAGCCGCCGCCGTCCTTGCCGAAGATCAGCGGATTGTCGGTGGCCGAATTGGTTTCCTTGCTGATGATGGTGTCTATATAGTCGAGCGCATCGAACACCGGGCCATACACTTGCGGTGCGCAGCGCAGCGAGTACACGTCCTGGATACGGGCGGTGTAGGCGATGTCGGTGCGGCGCAGCTCTTCGGGAAACTGCACGGCGCGCGCTTCGTGGGTGGTGCGGGTCGAGCCGTCGAGCAAATTGCGCATCACGCTGGCGGTCTTGATCTGGCCGGCGTGCGGGCGGGCCTGATGAATGCGCGCATCGAAGGCCGACATTTCGGCGCGCATCGCCTCCAGCGTCAGGCCCAGCGACAGGCAGGCGTCCGACAGCAACATGCGCGCGTCGTGCGCGGCCAGCAAGGCCACCGCCAGCGACACGGTGCAGCCGTTGATCAGCGCCGAGGCGTCTTTCGCCTTCAGCTCAAACACCACCGGGCTGATGCCGGCTGCCGTGATCGCTTCCGGCGCATGCATGCGGCGGCCTTTATACATCACTTCCGCTTCGTCGAAACCGGCCACGGCGGCGGCCAGATAGGCCAGCGGCGCCAAGTCGCCGGAGGCGCCCACCGAGCCTTTTTGCGGCATGATCGGGTGGATGCCGGCGTTCACGAACGCCAGCAGACGATCGACCACTTCGACGCGCGGCGCCGAATAATTGCTGGCGAACGCGTTGGCGCGCAGCAGCATGGTGGCGCGCGAGACTTCCTCCGAGAACGGCTCGCCCATGCCGGCCGCGTGCGCGCGGATCAGCTGGGTCTGGAACAGCACGATGTCTTCGACTTTGACGCGGGTGTCTTTCAACATGCCCACGCCGGTGTTAAAGCTGTACATCATCGGCGCCTCGTCGTGCATCCAGGTCGCTTCGATGTAGTCGCGACTCTCCTTCAAGGCGGCGCGCGAGGATGGCGCCAGTGCCACCTGCACGCCCGCGTCGCGCGCCGCCGAAACAACTTGCGCCGGGGTCAGGGTAAAGCCGTCTATGGTGATCGTAGTCATGATTGTCTTTCGTTCAGAAATGGGGGGGGCGGCATCGACGCCGGGCACGCTGCCCGGCACGGCCTCATTTGGCGCCGGCTTCGAACCAGGCGCCGATCACCGCGCGTTCTTCCGGCGTGATCTGGGTCAGGTTTGCCAGCGGCATGGATTTGAGCTGCACGGCCTGCTGATAGATCTTGCCGGCGTGCTGGCGGATCAACTCAGGCGTTTGCAACACCACACCGGCCGGCGCGGTGGCGAAGCCGGGCTGGGTCGGCGCGCTGGCATGGCAACTGACGCAGCGCTGGGTGATGATGGACTGGACATGTCCGAAGTCGACGGCGGCCACCGGCGCGGCGCCCGCCTCGACTGCCACTTTGGCTGCCGGATGCGGCGCGATCGCCACCGCCACCGCCAACAGCAAGGCCACGCCGGCGGCCGGATAGCCCCATTGCACCTGGCCCTTGTGGCGCAGATTGAAGAAGTGGCGGATCAGCACGCCGGCGGCGATGATCGCGGCCAGCACCAGCCAGTTGTAGGCGTGGCTGTAGGTCATCGCGTAGTGGTTGCTGATCATGATGAACAGCACCGGCAACGTGAAGTAGTTGTTATGCACGCTGCGCTGCTTGGCTTTCTGTCCGTGGATAGGGTCCGGAGCGCGCCCGCCCATCATCGCGGCGACCAGTTTGCGCTGGCCCGGGATGATCAGCATCAGCACATTGCCCACCATCATCGTGCCGATCATGGCGCCGACGTGGATGTAGGCCGCGCGCCCGCTGAGCAGTTTGGACAGCACGAAAGCCACCAGCACGATGAAGCAGAACATGATGATGCCAAACAGACCGTCGCGCTTGCCCAGCTTGGAGCGGCACAGCAGATCGTAGAAAACCCAGCCGGTGACCAGCGTGCCCAGACCGATGGCGACCGCCTGCCAGCTCGACAGGTCGGCCACCGTTTTGTCGATCATCATCGCCTGCGCGTTGAAGTAGTAGACGATGGTCAGCAAACCAAAGCCTGACAGCCAGGTCGCGTAAGCTTCCCATTTGAACCAGTGCAGCTCGGCCGGCAGTTCGGGCGGCGACACCAGGTATTTTTGCGGATTGTAAAAGCCGCCCCCGTGCACGGCCCACAGCTCGCCAGAGACGCCCTTGTTGGCCAGGTCCGAGCCCGGCTTGGGCGGGCGAATGCTATTGTCGAGCCAGACGAAGTAGAACGAGGCGCCGATCCAGGCGATGCCAGTGATCAGATGCAACCAGCGCACCACGAGATTGAGCCAGTCCAGGCTGTATGCGAACATTTCCATGTCTTCCTCACGATAGAATTGAAACTCGTCTGCCACCGCGGGCTCTCCAGACGACGGGGATGGCTCCCCATGTGGCCGCGAACTGTAGACAGCTCCGCTGCGACCGATTTGAACAACAAGACGCGCGCCCCCGCCCTGCCCTTTGCCCGGTGTAACCCCGGATTGCCTGGCCTGCGAATGACGCTATTTCCGCCAGTGCTAATGCATCTGCGTGGCAGCTGCGGACGTGGCGGGAAGTGAACACACGATAAACAAAATTGTGGCGCTCCTCATGCGACCTGGCGTATATTAAAAATAGCTAAATCGTTATAGACCTCGCCATGGCCCACCTGCCCGACCACCTCGACATCCACCTGATCCGCATCCTGTACCTGCTGCTGTGCGAGCGTAACGTCTCGCGCGTGGCGCTCAAATTGAACCAGCCGCAGCCGTCGATTTCAGCCTCGCTGCGCAAGCTGCGCGAGCTGACCGGCGACCCGTTGCTGGTGCGCGGCGGGCGCGGCATGGTGCCGACCCAGCATGGTGAGAGCCTGAAAACACCGGCCAAGCGCATCCTCGACGAGGTCGATCGGCTGTTCCTGCGCAAACTGCCGTTTGCGCCGCAGGAGGAAAGCCGCACCTTCCACATCGCCGCGCCCGACTACCTCGACATCCAGTTCCTGCCCAGCCTGGTGGCGCGGCTGCGGCGCGAGTCGCCCAAGAGCCGGGTGGTGATCCACAGTCTGGGCACGGGAGTCGACTACGTGCGCATGCTGTCAGACGGCGAGCTCGACCTGTTGATCGCCAACTGGGACGAGCCGCCCGAACACCTGCACCTGTCCAAGCTGTTCGAGGACCCGATCGTGTGCGCGATGCGCGCCGACAATCCCTACGCCAAGCGCACCGGCTCGGGCGACATGACGGTGGCCGAATATCTGGCGCTGCCCCATGTGGCGCCCTCGCCCATGCTGCCGGGCAACCACGGCGTCATCGACAGTTATCTGGCGCAGCACGGCATGCAGCGCAATGTGATGGTCGAATCGGCGTATTTTGGCCTGATGCCGCACATGTTGACCCAGACCGACCTGGTGCTGACAACGGGCCGGCAGTACCTGCGCTTTTACGAGCGTAACCTGCCGATCAAGACGTTTTCGGTGCCGATCAAGTTTCCGCCGATGCGCTTCTACCAGCTGTGGCATGAGCGTGTGCATGCCGCGCCCGAGCACAAATGGCTGCGCGATCAGGTCAGCGCCGCCGCCACCGCGCTGATCATCAAGTGAGCATGCGCACGCCCACCACGCCCACCATCGCATAACGCTGCCGACCGCGTCGGTGCCGTTCTGACCAACCGGCAAACAAGCGCCACGCCGCGAGAGAATGCGGCGCGTATGGAAGGCCCGCGACGCCGATCGCCGCCCTGCGCATGCGCGCCCCCCTCACCGCCCTGCATGGTCGGCCGGTATCTCATCGCCCACCGCCCCGCATTGCCGACCGGCATTTGCGCAACCACCGCTTCGCATTGCCGGCCGGTGTCGCCTCGTCCATCCCATCGACGCCACGTTTCGCCGTGCTAAGTCGCGCGCATAAAGTGCCGGACCACAGGGCGAACGGGCAGCCACAATCGGGCCAGATATATTGCCTGAGTCGCAATAAATAAATTGTCAGCTTGCAAAGCAAAAGGTGGATTGACAGAAGCTGTTGCGTCTAGGATACTCCTGCGCACGTGATAAATTCCACATGCTTGTTTTTTGTTACATGTCCCTTGTTCCGCTATTTCCCCTCAAAGGAGCTCTATCTTGGCATTATTTAAACTTAAACGTTTCCTGCCTGCCATCTCGGCGATCGCCTTGCTGTGCCACGCGTCGATGAGCTATGCCGCCTGGCAACCGACCAAGACCGTCGAGTTTATCGTTCCGGCCGGCACCGGCGGGGGCGCCGATCAAATGGCCCGCCTGATTCAAGGGATTATTACCAAGAACAAGCTGATGAAGGCCCCGCTGGTGGTGGTCAATAAATCGGGCGGCGCCGGCGCCGACGGTTTCCTCGATATCAAGAACAGCAAGGCCGATCCGCACAAGATCATCATCACCTTGTCGAACATCTTCACCACGCCACTGGCCACTGGCGTGCCCTTCAACTGGAAAGACATGACGCCGGTGGCGATGTTGGCGCTCGACGAATTTGTGCTGTGGGTCAATGCGGATACACCGTACAAGACGGCGCGCGAGTATCTGACTGCCGTGAAAAGCGCGGGCGGCAAGTTGAAAATGGGCGGCACCGGTTCGCGCCAGGAAGACCAGATCATCACTGCGCTGATCGAAAAAGCCAGCGGCGATAAATTCATCTACATCCCGTACAAAGGCGGCGGTGAAGTGGCCGTCCAATTGGTGGGCAAGCACGTTGATTCGACGGTCAACAATCCGATCGAAGCGGTCGCACAATGGCGCGGCAGCAAACTGCGTCCGCTGTGCGTGTTTGACAGCAAACGCATGCCGTACAGCGAAAAGATCGCCGACAAATCCTGGGGCGACATCCCGACCTGCAAGGAAAGCGGTCTGGACGTGTCGTACCTGATGATGCGCGGTATTTTCATGCCACCGGGCGTGAGCGCCGAGCAAACCGATTTTTACGTCGCGCTGATGCAAAAAGTGCGCGCCACGCCTGAATGGAAAAAATTCATGGAAGAAGGCGCCTTTAACCAGGTGTTCATGTCCGGCACCGATTACGTGCGCTGGGTCGCGGCGGAAGATATTCGTCACCGCCTGTTGATGCAAGAAGCCGGTTTCATCGCGAAATAAGCGTCAACATCGAACGACGATGGGATGGACGGGAGCGCGTGCCTCGCCGCGCGCGATGTCGTCCAAGGTAATCCCGATTGTCTTGCCAAATTACTTTTTGCTGGAATCAAAGCATGAACGATGAAAATCAAGCAAGCGCGCAAGCCGACAGCGCCGTATCAACCCGCACCGTCGAAGTGATCGTCGCTGCTTTTTTCCTGGTATTGGGCGCCTTGGTGATGTGGGACAGTGCGCGCATCGGTGCGGGCTGGGGCATTGATGGACCGGAAACGGGCTGCTTTCCGTTCTTTGTGTCGCTATTCATGGTGCTGGCCACCTGTGCCAACCTGATTAGCGTATTTCGCACCAAGTCCGGTCAATCATTTGTTTCCAAAGTTGAACTGCGCCCCGTGCTGGCGATTTTTTTCCCCTGCCTGGTGTACTTGGCGGTGATGCAGTTTCTGGGGATTTACGTGGCCTCGGCCATCTTCATCATCGGCTTCATGCGCTGGCAGGGAAAATACAGTTACCTCAAGGCTAGCGTATGCGGCATCGGCGTCGTCGTCGTGCTGTTTTTGATGTTTGAAGTGTTCTTCAAAGTGCCGCTGATCAAAGGCCCGCTTGAGGCAATGCTGGGTTACTAAATTACCGGTCACAGGATAATAAAGAGAATCATATGGACGAAATTCAAGCACTGATGCAGGGCTTTTCCGTCGCGCTGACGCCGATCAATATCGTGCTGATGTTTATCGGCATTATCCTAGGCGTGTTGATCGGCGTGTTGCCGGGCCTGGGCGGCGCGAACGGCGTGGCGATCCTGCTGCCGCTGACCTTCAGCATGAATCCCACGTCGGCGATCATCATGCTCTCGTGCATCTACTGGGGCGCCTTGTTTGGCGGAGCAATCACCTCGATCCTATTTAATATTCCGGGCGAACCATGGTCGGTGGCGACGACGTTTGACGGCTATCCGATGGCGCAGCGGGGTGAAGCCGGCACGGCGCTGACGGCCGCCTTCACGTCCTCGTTTGTTGGCGCCCTGGTGGCCGTGGTGATGATCACGTTCACGGCACCGCTGGTGGCGCGCTTCGCCTTGAAGTTCGGGCCGCCTGAATTTTTCGCCGTGCAATTATTAACCTTTTGCAGTTTTGTCGGGATGAGCAAAGGTGCGCCGTGGAAGACGCTGGCCGCCATGTTCCTCGGCTTCACGCTGGCCGCGATCGGCATGGACAATGTCACCGGTCAATTGCGCCTGACCTTCGGCTTCGAGCCCTTGATGAAGGGTTTCGATTTCCTCATCGCCGTCATCGGCCTGTTTGGCATCGGCGAAATCCTGTTGACGATGGAAGAAGGCCTGGCCTTCCAGGGCAAATCGGCGCGCATCGACCGCCAGGTGGTCATTGCCACCTGGAAGAAGCTGCCCAGCTACTGGCTCACCTATGTGCGCAGTGCCATCGTCGGCTGCTGGATGGGGATCACCCCGGGCGGCGCGACACCGGCTTCGTTCATGGGTTATGGGATTGCCAAGCGCTTCTCGCGCAACCCGACGCAGTTTGGCAAAGGCAATCTCGAAGGCGTGATTGCGCCGGAAACGGCCGCTCACGCGGCGGGCACGGCGGCGCTGCTGCCGATGCTGACGCTGGGCATTCCCGGTTCGCCGACCGCCGCCGTGCTGCTGGGAGGCTTGCTGGTGTGGGGCTTGCAACCTGGCCCGCTGCTGTTTGTTGAGCAAAAGGACTTTGTCTGGGGCCTGATTGCCAGTATGTATCTGGGCAATATCGCCGGCCTGATCGTCGTGTTGTTGACGGTGCCCTGGTTCGCGGCGATTCTGCGCATCCCGTTTTCCATCATCGCCCCGGTGATCCTGGTCATTTGCGCCGTTGGCGCCTACACCGTGCACAGTTCGATGTTCGACGTGTGGCTGATGCTGGCCTTCGGCATCATGGGATACGTGTTCAAGAAACTCGATTATCCGATGGCCCCGCTGGTGCTGGCGCTGGTGCTGGGCGACATGGCGGAAAACGCCTTCCGCCAATCCCTGCTCGGTTCGAGCGGCAGTTTGCTGGTGTTTGTCAACACGCCGCTGGTGGCCACCATCACCGGCATCGCGATGCTGATGCTGTTCGGCGCGCCGGTGGCGCGTATGTTGGGCAGCGGCGTAGCATTGGTGCGCGGCACGCCGCGCTTGCACGCCGAATAGGTATGCTTGAGCGCTGGCGCGGCTGCGCCAGCGCTTCGCAGTGGGCGCATGTTGGCGGTGCGCGGCGGCGTTTTCAGCGCGCTTTTCCCGCCTCACACAAGGCCGCCAGGCGCGCCACACCGACCGGTTCCTCGGCCTGCATCGGCACCACCGCATAGCGCCGGGCATGCTGGCCGGCGACCAAGGCGATCTGGGCCAGTTCATTGCGGGCGCGCTGGCGCAGCAAGCCAGATTGCGGATTGGCCGCGCTCAGGCTGTTGTTGACGATCCAGGCCCACGGTTCAATACCGGCGCGGCGCAATTCATCCTGCAGGCTGGCCGCTTCGAGCACCGGCGTCGTTTCGGCCAGCGTGACAATGAGCACCTTGGTCTGCTGCGGATCTTGCAGTTGCATCATCGGCGTGCTGAAGTGCATTTGCGTATCCTGCATCTGGCGCGCCACCTCGCGATGGTAGGCACCGGTTGCGTCCAACAACAGCAAGGTGTGGCCGGTCGGCGCCGTGTCCATCACGACAAATTTCTTGCCCGCCTCGCGGATGACGCGCGAGAACGCCTGGAACACGGCGATTTCTTCGGTGCAGGGAGAGCGCAAGTCTTCTTCGAGCAGCGCGCGGCCGGCCGCGTCCAGATTCTTGCCCTTCGTTTCCAGCACATGCTGGCGATAACGTTCAGTTTCGCTGTGCGGATCGATGCGGCTGATGGCCAAGTGCGCCAGGCTGCCATCGAGGGTTTGTGCCAGATGCGCGGCCGGGTCGGACGTCGTCAGGTGCACCTCGTGGCCGCGCTGGGCCAGCGCCACCGCGATGGCGGCCGCCAGCGTCGTCTTGCCGACGCCGCCCTTGCCCATCAGCATGATCAGGCCATGCCCGTTTTGGCCGATCTCGTCGACCAGGCCAGCCAGCGCGGGCGCGTCGAGCGCCACCACGGGAGCCTCGTCGCTGGCAGGGGCGTGCGGGCCAAGCAAACTGCGCAAGGCCGCCAGCCCAACCAGATTGAAAGGCTTGAGCTCGACGCGGTCCAGCGGCAAGTTGCTCAGTGAGGCGGGCAGCTGCGCCAGCGCCGCGCGCTCGCGCGCATACACCGCCGCCGCCAGCCGGTCGTGCGCCGCCTCGCGCTCGGGCAGGATGCCGTTGATGACCAGGTATTGCTGCGTCAAGCCGATCGCGCTCAGTTCATCATGCGTGCGGGCCGCCTCGCGCAGCGTGGCCACTTGCGCGCGCGCCACCAGAATCAGGCGGGTGCGCACCGGGTCCGACAAGGCGCCCACGGCGGCATGGTAGCGCTCGCGCTGTTTCTGCAAGCCGGCCAAGGGCCCCAGGCAGGAAGCGTCGCCCTTGCCGTCGTCGAGAAAATCGTCCCATGCGCCGGGCAGCTGCAGCAGCCGGATCGTGTGGCCGGTGGGCGCCGTGTCGAACACGATATGGTCGTAGCTGGCGATCAGCGCGGGGTCGGTCAGCAAGGCGGTGAATTCATCGAAGGCGGCGATTTCGGTCGTGCAGGCGCCCGACAGTTGCTCTTCGATGTGTTTCACGACCGCCTCCGGCAAGACGCCGCGCACCGGGCCGACGATCCTGTCGCGGTACAGCTGGGCGGCGGCCTGCGGGTCGATCTCCAGAGCCGACAGGCCGGGCACGTCGGCCACCGCAGTGATCTGGTTGCCGATCGCCAGACCAAACACCTGCGCGAGGTTGGAGGCCGGATCGGTGCTGACGATCAGCACGCGCTTGCCCTGGTCGGCCAGCAGCACCGCGTGGGCGCAGGCCAGCGAGGTCTTGCCGACGCCGCCCTTGCCGGTAAAGAACAGGAACGGCGGCGCTTGATCCAGAAAGCGCAAAGCGCCGGCGACGCCCGGCCGCTGCGTCGTCAACATTTTGCACCGCCGCAGCAACCCGACGCAGGCTTGCTGTCAGCGGGCGTCAGTGAGATGGCGGCCCAGCGCGCCAGTTCGGCGCGCTGCGGATAACGCCCCGCCAGCGCGATTTCGCCATCGACGAGTATCACAGGCAAGGCGTCCGCCCCGGAGCGTTCCAGGAAACGCTTCACCGGCGCGCTATCGGCAAACGCCATCGGCTGCTGGGCAAGATTGAAGCGTTCGATGTGCGCCCCATTGTTCCTGGCCCAGTCGATATCGGCCGCAAAGTCGACCAGCAATTGGTCCACATCGACGCCGCACACGCCGCTGCTGCAGCACAGCGCCGGATCAAAAATTTGTATGTTCGTCATGCTGTCGCCCCGTTTCAGTAAGAAGATAAATCCATCATAAGCGCGCGCCGGTGCGCACGCTTCAACTTGCGCGCATCCCAAGCGCGATGGTTCACGCGGCTGTCGCGCCAATGTCGCGAACCTTTTGCGCCAGCGTATTTTTTTCCAGCAAAGGTATCGGCAAACTCAGGAAAATGTTGATGCGCGCCATGATCTGACGAAACACCTGGTGGAACAGCGCGCGCTTGTCCTCGTCGCTGCCCACGGCGGCGGCCGGATCTTCAAAACCCCAGTGCGCCGAAATTGGGTGGCCCGGCCAGTACGGGCAGGTTTCACCGGCCGCGTTATCGCACACGGTGATGATGAAGTCCATGTGCGGCGCGTCCGGCGCGCCGAACTCGTCCCAGCTCTTGCTGCGCAGGCCATCGAGTGGATAGCCGGTCGCTTTGACCTGCTCGATTGCATACGGATTGACGGTGCCGCCCGGCTGGCTGCCGGCCGAGTAGCCACGAAACCGCCCTTTGCTCATGGTGCTGATCAAGGCCTCGGCCATGATGCTGCGCGCCGAATTGCCGGTACACAGGAACAGCACGTTATACACTTTCTCGCTCATCGATTACTCCTCAGTTTAAACATGCATCAGGGTGCCGCTTGGCAGTCATTGAGATCAGCAGCACGACGACGTGGGCGCGGTCTTGCTCGCCGCTGGCGCGCAGCACGACGCCGCGCTTGCCGCCTCCTCCTTGGCCAGCGGAACGCAACAAGCCAGTTTGCCCGGCTGGGGACCGTGGTCCTTGCCAAACACGGGAATGCTGTCGAGCGTGTGGAAGGTTTCCCATGCGATACCCTGCGGGTCGGCGACCCAGTATTTGTCGGACTTGGCGTAGCAGCAGGCCGCGTCGGCCTCTTTTTGGACACCCGGCTGCAGCGTTTCCAGGCGCGCTTGCATATCGTCCAATTCGGCGGCGGACTCGACCTGGATGCCAAGGTGGTTCAGGCCCGGCGTCATGCCGCGTTGGGAAATGGCGAAATTGACACGCGGATCGTCCAGCATCCACTTTGCGTAATCGTCCTTCTGCACGCTCGGCGCGGCGGCGAACATGGCAGAATAGAAGCCAATGCTGTCAGCAAGTTTATCGACTGAAACATGGATGTGCAGGCGCTTCATGGTGTGACTCCTTGTGGTGTAGTGCAGCAGGAAGGAAGGCCGACGCTGGAACAGGGATTGCCGCCGCAGCAATTGTCGGTCAGGAAAATAATGAGTTCGTTCATGGCCGGGAAGTTGGCGACATAGGTGATGACCCGCCCGTCCTGGGTCGACGTCAACAGTCGGGCGCGACTGAGCTCCTTGAGCTGAAACGATAGCGACGAGGCGGCAATATCGAGTTGTGTGCTGATTTTTCCGGGCGACATCCCCTGCGGGCCCGCCTGCACCAACAGCCGGAATACGGCAAGGCGGGTATCGTTGGCCAGTGCCGCCAGGGCACTCAATGCATCGCTGGTATCCATCTCTACCTCATCTCAATTTCTATAATTCGATAATACTCGAAACATAGAATATCACAAGCAGTTTTCATCAAACTTTGTTGACGGTGCCGCATCGGTGAGGAGCGAAATATTTGTCATTGACAAGCAAATAGCACTTCAACTATATTTATGCTTGTTATTGACAACCATTATCCAAATGAATCAAGCCACTCACACCGCACCACTGCTGCGCGACGTCGTGCGCCTTTATGTGCGTGCCCAACGCGCCCACGCAGCGTGCGACGACGGCGCCTCGACCGTGCAATGCCATGTGATGACCGAATTGCTGCGCCAACAAGGTTTGTCCCAGCAAACGCTGGTGGCGCGACTGGGCCTGGACAAAGCCTGGATCAGTCGCGCCGTCGATGCCTTAGTCGCGCAAGGGGCGGTGTCAAAGCAGACCAGCGCACGCGATCGGCGCAGCGTCACGCTGACGCTGACCGAGCTAGGACGGGCACGCGCCGGCGCGCTCGAGCAGGCCGTCAACAGCCACGCACACAGCGTGCTTGAGCGCATCCCCGCCGCCAACCATGCGCAATTGCATCAGGCGCTGCAACTGTTACAGCAAGCCTTGTCCGGCGCGCACGGCTGCGCAGGCGGCGCCCAGAACGTGGAACTGACGCTGCGCCCCGCCGAGCCGCACGACTGGCCGGCGATCGACGCGCTGCTTCGACAGGCCGGCTTGCCGCTGGACGGCGCGCGCGAACAGTTGGGGCTGTTTCTGATTGGGCAGCTGGGCGCCGAACCGGTCTGCGCGGGTGCGCTGGAGCTCTATGGCAACGCCGCGCTGCTGCGTTCGGTGGTCGTCAAGCCGCAGTTGCAAGGCCGACACTATGGCAAACAGTTGATCGGGCAGTTGCTGCAACTGGCCATTCAGCGCGGCGCCACCGAGTTGTATTTGCTAACGACGAGCGCGCAGGCATATTTTTCCGCACTGGGCTTCGCGGCTATTGGGCGTGATGCCGTTGCTGCTTCTGTGCAGCAGTCGCAGCAATTTCACGGCGCCTGTCCAGCGTCCGCGACCGCGATGCGCTTGCGCCTCGACGCCCCCGCTCCAATCTGAGCCTTCCCTCACTGAACCCACCGACCATGATACGAGCCGCCTTGCACAGCGACGCCGCAGCCATCTGCGCCATCTACAACCACTACGTCGCCAGCACGACGATCAGTTTCGAGGAGAGCCCCGTCACGCCAGACGAGATGGCGGGCCGTATCGCCGACCTGAGCGCGGGCATGCCCTGGTATGTGTTTGAACAGGACGGCATGGTCATCGGCTATGCTTATGCGAGCCCTTGGCGGGCGCGCAGTGCCTACCGATTCTCGGTCGAAAGCACGGTGTATGTGTCGCCGGCGCATCCGCGCCTAGGCATCGGTTCGGCATTGTATGCGCGCTTGCTCGAGGATCTGCGCGCACGCGGCGTGCGGGTGGTGCTGGGCGGAATCGCGCAGCCCAATGAGGCCAGCGTCGCCCTGCACGAGCGCTTCGGCTTCGAGAAAGTGGCGCACTTCAAGCAGGTCGGCCATAAATTTGGCCGGTGGGTCGACGTCGGCTACTGGGAATTGCTACTCGACGGCCCGGCTGCCGGCGCCTGAAACGGCGCAGGTCGCGCCGGCCCGTGCCATAGGCGCTCTGCCGGCGCCGCCAACCCAGTGATCACATTCCCCGCGCGTTAGAACTTGTACGACAGATTGATGCCCAGGTGGGACACATCGCCACGCTCACCGCCCGCATAGGCCGGGTCAAATTTTTCCGACACCACACGGATATTGAGCCAGGCTTGCGGTGTCACGGCGTAACCGATTTCGACCAGTTTGCCCTTACCGCTGGCCAACGTGACCTTGCCCTGCCCTGGCACGTTGTCGATCGACACGCTGGGCGACAAGGCGCTGCGCAAGCCAAGCCCGAAACGCAGCTTCTCCATTCCCGTGTAATAGGCGATGGCTTCGATCGGGAAGCGCGAAAAACTCGCCTTGCGCCCGTCCTGACCAGCCGCGTTGGTGTAATGGTAGTTGGCCGTCAAGGACGCCGACATCGGCCATGTCGGCGCATCCCACAGCACGCCCGCACCAACTTGCACAACGCCGCCGGCGCGGATATTGACCGGCGATCCATCGCCCGCCTTGGCCACCGCCCACGCGTCGCCGCCATAGGTGACACCGGCCGTGCCGATGAGGTGGGTAGTGCCAAAGCTCGTCTGCGCGTGCGCCGACGGAACAAGCAGTGCGAAACCGAACGCACAGCAAATGCGATACAAGGCCTTCTGATTCAACATATTTCTCCAGAGCTGGTAAAGCGAGAACAAAATCGGCTGTCGACCATGGCGCGGCGCATGGCGCCCGTCGCGTGGCCATTGTGGCCCGTCAGCAGCACATCGACGGGCCGACCATCGCGTCGGTCCGTCCCGTTTGTCGGAAGGCCATACGGCGCGCAAGGCGGATACAATTACTTCTAAGCCAATATTATCGCAAAGAAATTTCCATGTCAATCGCCCCATCCCTGGCAAAGTGCAGGCGGCGGTGGGCGCGCGCAAACCCGCGCATACAGGTCGGATATGACGCCCTTTATTGCCCCCTCTCGCCACGGCACCGCACAGCGCGCGCCGCGCCATGGCCGTCGAGGCGAGGAAAGCCGCGCCAGCGCCTGGTCGGTCTAACTACCCCGATAGGTCGAATACGCCCAGGGCGACACCACCAGCGGCACGTGATAATTCTGCGTCGGATCGGCGATGCCGAAGGCCAGCGTCACACGGTCGATAAACTTTGGGCTAGGCAAGCTGACGCCTTGCGCATCGAAATAGTCGCCGGCCGCAAACACCAGTTCGTACTGTCCCACCTTGACGGCATCGCCTTCAAGCAGCGGACCGTCGCAGCGCCCATCCTGATTCGTCACTTGCGTCTTAAGCAAGGTCTTGCCTTGCGCGGTCACGGCGTACAACTCGACCGTCACGCCCACGCCCGGCTTCCCGAGTGTGATGTCCAATACATGTGTGCTGAGCTTACCCATTGTGTCTCCCATATCGCCAAGGTGAAATTACCTATCCGTCAAATCATATATCGGAGCGTCGCTATCAATATACTATTACTCATATACGAAGCATGACGCAGCACGATTCATCGCAGACCGCACCACGACATCAACGCAGCTTTCCAGTGCACCCATTGAGCACGACGACGGGTCCCACCCGCCGACCATTTCACGACGAGGACACAGGCCGGTGGGACCCGCCTTGACAAGCCATGAGCATAACGCTGCAACACCTGAACGACTGCCCGTCCGACGAATTCATCGCCATCCTGCACGGCATTTACGAGCATTCGCCATGGATCCCGCAGCGCGCCGTACAGCAGCGCCCGTTTCGCACGCTGCTGGCGCTAAAACAAGCGCTGCAGGGCGTGGTCAGCGCATCGAGCGAGGATGCGCAGCTCGCCCTGGTGCGGGCCCACCCGGAGTTGGCGGGCAAGGCGGCGATGGCGGGCGAACTGACGGCCGAATCGACGGGCGAGCAAAGCAGCGCCGGCCTGCACCTGTGCAGTGCGGCCGAGTTTGCGACGCTGCATCAGCTTAACGCGGATTACAACAGCAAGTTCGGTTTTCCGTTCATCGTCGCCGTCAAGGGACCGGACGGCAAAGGTCTGAGCCGCCAGGCCATCATCAGCACTTTTACGCGTCGTCTGCAATGCCAGCGCAGCGACGAGCTGGCCGAATGCCTGCGTCAAATCAGCCGCATCGCCGAGATGCGCTTGAACGATCTGCTTGGCCATGTGCGCCAGTTCGGCGACACCATCATGGCCTGGTCAGAAGTGATCGGCGCGTGGAGCGACGAGGAAGGCGGCCTCACTTGTGCCTACATGACCGAGGCGCACCGCAAAACCGCCGCACAGTTGGGCGACTGGATGAGGGACGCCGGCATGCAGGTGCATATTGACGCGGTCGGCAATGTGGTCGGCCGCTATCTGTCGGACCAGCCGAACGCAAAGACGCTACTCACCGGCTCGCACTACGACACGGTGCGCAACGGCGGCAAATACGACGGTCGCGAAGGCATCCTGCTGCCGATCGCCATCGTCAAGCATCTGCACGAACGCGGCGAACGCCTGCCGTTCAACGTCGAGATCATCGGCTTCTCGGAGGAAGAAGGCGTGCGCTTCCAGAGCACTTTCCTGGGCAGTAACGCGATCATCGGCCAGTTCGACAGCGCGCTGCTGGACAAGACCGACAGCGCCGGCATCAGCATGCGCGCCGCCTTGCAAGCGGCCGGCCACGACGTCAACGACATTCCAGCCATCGCGCGCAAGCGCGAAGACGTGCTGGCCTTCGTCGAAGTGCACATCGAACAGGGGCCGGTGCTGCTGGGACGCGATCTGCCGGTCGGCATCGTCACCTCGATCGCCGGCAGCTGCCGCTTCCTGTGCAGCCTGACCGGCGTGGCCAGCCACGCCGGCACCACGCCGATGACGATGCGCAAAGACGCCGCCGCGGCCGCCGCCGAAATCGTGCTGTATGTCGAACAGCGCTGCGCCACGGCGCCGTCGCTGGTGGGCACAGTCGGCCAGCTGCAGGTGCCGCACGGTTCGGTCAACGTGATTCCGGGCGCCTGCAACTTCTCGCTCGACATCCGCGCCAGCGACGACGCCACGCGCGACGCCGCCGTGACCGACATCCTGGCCGCAATGGACGCGATCTGCCTGCGCCGCCACATCGAACTGGAAGTCAACAAGGTGGTCGCCGCGCCCGCCGCGCCGTGCGCACCGTGGCTGATGCGGCAGTTGGCCGCCGCCACCGAACGGGCCGGCATCGTGCCGTTTGAACTGGGCTCGGGCGCCGGCCACGATGCGATGGCGATGGCCAAGCTGACCGACGTGGCGATGCTGTTCACGCGCTGCGGCAATGGCGGCATCAGCCACAATCCGCTGGAGACGATGAGCGCGGACGACGCCGAAACGTCGGCCCAGGTGCTGCTCGACTTCCTGCGCCACTTCCAGCCCAAGCCATAAGCGAGCATCGGTGCGCGCCCTGCCCACGCCAGCCACCCGCCACGCTATAGTGCATTGCCGATAGCATCAATTGGCCCCCGCGTATGGTTGCGGGCGGCCTGGATGTTAACCTGACAGCATCAGAAATCAGAAATCAGCCCGGAGTAGTCATGTCTGAACCAATTCGTTTTTTCTATCGCGGCGAAGTGCACACCGTGTCCGGCGGCGCGACCACGCAAACCGTGCTGCAGCATCTGCGCGAGGACCTGCATTGCACCGGCACCAAGGAAGGCTGCGCCGAAGGCGATTGCGGTGCCTGCACCGTCGTCATCGGCGAGCTGCAGGGCGAACAACTGTCGCTCAAGTCGGTCAACGCCTGCATCCAGTTCATGCCCACACTGGACGGCAAGGCCCTGTTCACGGTGGAAGACCTGCAGCAGGCCGACGGCAAACTGCACCCGGTGCAGGAAGCGCTGGTCGAATGCCACGGCTCACAGTGCGGCTTTTGCACCCCCGGCTTTGCGATGTCGCTGTGGAGCTTGTACCTCAAAAACGAAGGCCAGAAAACCGCGCCCTGCCGCAAGCAGATCGACGAAACGCTGTCCGGCAATCTGTGCCGCTGCACCGGCTACCGCCCGATCATCGAAGCGGCCAAGCGCATGGGCGAACTGCCTGAAGTGACATTCGACACGGCCGCGCTGGCCGCCGCGCTGCGCCCCCTGCAACGCAGCACCATGTTCAGCTACACCCACGAAGGCCACACGTTTTACGCGCCGCGCACGCTGGCCGAACTGGTCGCGGTGCGCAGCGCCCACCCGACAGCGTGCATCCTGTCCGGCTCGACCGACGTCGGTCTATGGGTCACCAAACAGATGCGCGACCTGGGCGACGTCATCTACGTGCGCCAGGTGGCCGAGCTGAACACCGTCGCCGTGCGCGACGACATGCTTGAAATCGGCGCGGCCGTGTCGCTCGACGACGCCTACCGCGCCGTGTGCGACTACTACAAGGATGAGCTGACCGAGATGTGGCAGCGCTTCGCGTCGCTGCCGATCCGTAACAGCGGCACGCTGGGCGGCAGCGTCGCCAACGGCTCGCCGATTGGCGACTCGGCGCCGTGGATGATCGCGCTGGGCGCCGAGATTGTGCTGCGCGGCGCCGGCGGGCAGCGCGTGATGCTGCTCGAAGCGTTCTACCTCGACTACATGAAAAAAGACCTGCTGCCGGACGAATTCGTCGAAGCGGTGCGCATCCCGTTGCCGCGCGCCGGTCGCCAGTTCCGCACTTATAAACTGGCCAAGCGCTACGACCAGGACATCTCGGCCGTGTGCGCGGCGTTCGCCATCACGTTAGACAACGGCATCGTGCGCGACGCCCACATCGCTTACGGTGGCATGGCCGCCACATCGAAACGCGCCCCGCTGGCCGAGGCCGCGCTGAACGGCCAGCCTTGGACCGAGGCCAACCTCACTGCGGCCATGACCGCACTGGCCACCGACTACACGCCGCTGTCGGACGCGCGCGCGTCGAGCACCTACCGCATGCAAGCCGCACAAAACCTGCTGCGCCGCTATTGGATGGAAACCCGCCTCGACAGCCCGCTGGCGACCCAGTGCGTCAACGCTTTCGCCTACGTCTAAGATTGACCCCGATGAATACTAAATCTGAAGCATTCCTGTCCCCGGACGCGCCGGCCGCACCGACGCCGTCGGCCTGGGCCGAAGTGGGCCAGTCGCGCGCGCATGAATCGGCTGTGCTGCACGTGCTCGGCGAAGCGACCTACACCGACGATATTGCCGAAGCCCAGGGCACGCTGCATGCGGCCATCGGCCTGTCGCAAAAGGCGCACGCCAATATCTTGTCGATGGATCTCGATGCGGTGCGCAGCGCGCGCGGCGTGGTGGCGGTGTACACGCACAAGGACATCCCCGGCACCAATGACTGCGGCCCGATCATCCACGACGACCCTATCCTGTCCGAAGGCCTGGTGCAGTATGTCGGTCAGCCGATTTTTGTGGTCGTCGCCGACACGCACGACAACGCCCGCCGCGCTGCCCGCAAGGGTGTGATCAGCTACCAGGAACTGCCGGCGGTGCTCACCCCGCAAGCGGCCAAGGCGGCGCAATCGTTCGTGGTGCCACCGATGCATTTGCAGCGCGGCGATCCTCAAGCGGCGTTCGCCGCATCGGTGCATCGCGTCAAGGGCGAGCTGTACGTGGGCGGCCAGGAGCAGTTTTACCTGGAAGGCCAGATCTCGTACGCGATCCCCAAGGAAGCGAACGGCATGCTGGTGCTGTGCTCGACCCAGCATCCGACCGAGATGCAGCACGTCGTCGCGCACGCGCTGGGTCTGCATTCGCATAACATCGTCGTCGAATGCCGCCGCATGGGTGGTGGTTTTGGTGGCAAGGAGTCACAGTCGGCGCTGTGGGCCGCGCTGGCGGCAATCTGCGCGGCGCGCCTGAAACGCCCCGTCAAGCTGCGCGCCGACCGCGACGACGACATGCTCGTCACCGGCAAGCGCCACTGCTTCCACTACGACTACGAAGTGGGCTACGGCGACGACGGGCGTATCAGCGCCGCGCGCGTCGAGATGGTCTCGCGCGCCGGCTATTCGGCCGACCTGTCGGCGCCCGTCGCCACGCGCGCCGTCTGCCACTTCGACAACACCTACTACCTGTCGGACGTGGACATCGTCGCCATGTGCGGCAAGACCAACACCCAGTCGAACACCGCCTTTCGCGGCTTCGGCGGCCCGCAAGGGGCGATCGCAATCGAGTACATCATCGACGAGATTGCGCGCAATCTGGGGCGCGACCCGCTCGACATCCGCAAGATTAATTTTTACGGACGCAACGACGAGGAAGGCCGCAACGTCACCCAGTACGGCCAGAAAGTGGTCGACAACGTGATCCACGCGCTGGTCGACGAACTGGAAACGAGCAGCGCCTACCGCGCGCGGCGCGCCGACGTGGTGGCCTTCAACGCCGCCAGCCCGGTGCTCAAAAAAGGCCTGGCGCTGACGCCGCTCAAGTTCGGTATCGCGTTCAACGTCACCCATTTCAACCAGGCCGGCGCGCTGGTGCACGTGTACACCGACGGCTCGGTGCTGGTCAACCACGGTGGCACCGAAATGGGCCAGGGTATCAACACCAAGGTCTGTCAGGTGGTCGCGCACGAACTGGGCATCGGCCTGGCGATGGTGCGTGCCAGCGCCACCGACACCAGCAAGGTCGCCAACACCTCGGCCACGGCCGCCTCGACCGGTGCCGACCTGAATGGTAAGGCGGCGCAGGATGCGGCGCACACCATCCGCACACGGCTGGCGCAGTTCGCCGTGACGCGCTACGGCGGCAGCGCCCCCGAAGTGCGCTTTGCAAACGGCTTCGTCTACACGGGCGAACACGCGATCCCGTTCCCGGAGCTGGTACAGCAGGCCTACCTGGCGCGCGTGCAGCTGTGGTCGGACGGTTTCTACGCCACCCCCGGCCTGCATTGGGACCCGAAGACGATGAGCGGCAATCCGTTCTCCTACTTCGCTTACGGCGCCTCGGTGTCCGAAGTGATCGTCGACACGCTGACGGGCGAATGGAAGCTGCTCAAAGTGAACGCACTGTACGACGCCGGTCAGTCGCTCAATCCGGCCATCGACATCGGCCAGGTGGAAGGCGCCTTTATCCAGGGCATGGGCTGGCTGACCACCGAAGAACTGTGGTGGAACCCGGGCGGCAAACTGATGACGCACGCGCCATCGACCTACAAGATCCCCGGCGTGTCCGACTGTCCCGACAATTTCGACGTCCAGTTGTTCAAGAACCGCAATGTGCAGGACAGCATCCACCGCTCGAAAGCGGTGGGCGAACCGCCGCTGCTGCTGCCGTTTTCGGTGTTCTTCGCGATCCGTGACGCCGTCGCCAGCGTGGCCGACTATCGCATCAACCCACCGCTGAACGCACCGGCCACCAGCGAAGCGATTCTGAAGGCGATCAGCGCCGTGCAGGCGATGGCCGCCAACTGATCTAACGACCGACTGACACACCCGGCGCGCGCCGGCCATCCCTGCAAGGGCTGCGCCGCGCGCGTTGCTGCGAGCGTGCGCCGATTGCGCCCGCACGCCCGAATTCAAATCACACTCATACAGGAGGTCCTTCGATGACCAACGTTCCAAACTCGCCAAGCGGTTTCCAGGCTTACCGCGCCAGCGTGCTGCACTTCACGGCCGACCCCGCGTTTCATGAAAACGCCTACGCATGGCACGAAGACGGCCTGCTGGTTGTCAAAGACGGTCGCGTGCATGCCTGCGCCGACTACGCGCAGCTGAAAGACACGCTGCCGGCGGACACCCCGCTGCACGACTATCGCGGCAAGCTGATCATCCCCGGCTTCATCGACACCCACGTGCACTATCCGCAAACGGACATGATCGCCTCGCCCGCACCAGGCCTGCTGCCGTGGCTCGACACCTACACCTTCCCCACCGAGCGCAAGTTCTCCGACCCCGCCCACGCGGCCGATGTGGCGCATTTTTTCATCGACGAGCTGCTGCGCTGCGGCACCACCACCGCGATGGTGTACTGCACCGTGCATCCCGAGTCGGTCGAAGCCTTCTTCACCGAGAGCGAGTCGCGCAATCTGCGCATGGTGGCCGGCAAGGTCATGATGGACCGGAACTGCCCCGAGTTCCTGCGCGACACGCCGGAGTCGGGTGCGCGCGAGTCCGAGGCGCTGATCAAGAAATGGCACAAACGCGGGCGCCAGCTGTACGCGATCACGCCGCGCTTTGCGCCCACGTCGAGCGAAGCGCAGCTGGAACTGGCCGGCGCGCTGGCGCTTGCCTACCCGGACACTTACCTGCAAACCCATGTGGCCGAAAACACCGACGAAGTGGCATGGGTCAAGTCGCTGTTTCCTCAGGCGCGCAGCTACCTCGACGTGTACGACCGCTATGGCATGATGCGCCCGCGCGCGATGTACGCGCACTGCATCTGGCTCGACGACACCGACCGCGCGCGCATGTTTGAAACCCAGTCGGCGATCTCGATCTGCCCGACCTCGAACCTGTTCCTGGGCAGCGGCCTGTTCGACTTCGAGCGCGCCGACGCGCACCAGGTACCGCTGTCGCTGGCCACCGACGTGGGCGGCGGCACCTCGTTTTCGATGCTGCAAACGATGAACGAAGCGTACAAGGTGGCGCGCATGGGCGGCACCTATCTGCAGGCGTTGCGCATGTTCTACCTGGCCACCTTGGGCGGCGCGCGCAGCATGCAACTGGAAGGGACGATCGGCAATTTCGTGCCCGGCGCGGAGGCCGACTTCATCGTGCTCGACCCTCAGGCCACGCCGCTGCTGGCGCGTCGCACCGAGCGCACGCAGAGCATGGAAGAACTGCTGTTCGCCATCGCAATGCTGGGCGACGACCGCAGCGTGCAAGCGACCTACGCCTGCGGTCGCCAAGTGCACCTGCGCGCAGGCGCCGCCTTCATGACGCCGGCATGAACGAGCGGCGCGCCGCGGCCGCCGGGCGCCTCGCGCCGGTGGCGCCGATCAGCGCCGTCGAGTGGCAGGTGCGCATCGACCTGGCCGCTTGCTACCGACTGTGCGCGCTGTACGGCTGGGATGACGTGATCTACACGCACATCTCGGCGGCGGTGCCGGGCGAGCCGGATCATTTTTTGCTGAACCCGTTCGGCCAGCGCTTCGATGAGATCTGCGCATCGAATCTGGTCAAGGTGGACTTGGCTGGGCATGTCGTCGGGCGCAGCGCCCGGCGCATCAACCTGGGCGGCTTTGCCATCCACGCGGCGGTGCACGCGGCGCGGCACGACGCCGGCTGCGTGATGCACCTGCATAATCCGAACGGCATCGCCGTCGGCATCCAGCAGGACGGTTTGCTGCCGCTATCGCAGCACGCCTTGCGCTTTTACGAGCAGCTCGCCTATCACGACTACGAAGGCCTGGCGCTGTCGTCGCAAGAGCAGACCCGCCTGATCGCCAGCCTTGGCGCACGTGCCGCGATGATGTTGCGCAACCACGGCACATTGGTGTGCGGGCGCAGCATCGCCGAAGCGTTCGTGCTGATGGAAACGCTCGACAAGGCCTGCGCGATCCAGCTCAAGGCGCAAAGCGGCGGCGTCAAACTGCATCAGCCCGCGCCGGCGCTGTGCCGCCAAACGCATTTGGCGCTGGTTGGCGAGGGCAGCGTCGAAGGCGCGCTGGAATGGCCGGCGCTGCTGCGCCAGCTCGACCGGCACAGCCCCACCTACCGCAACTAAACCGAGGACCCCGCATGCCAACCATTAACGTACAACTGTTCGAGGGCCGCACGCGCGAACAGAAACGCGCCTTTGTCGACGCCGTCACGGCCGCCACCGTGGCCACGCTGGCTTGCCCGCGCGAGTCGGTGGAGATCATCTTCACCGACGTCAAGCGCGAAAACTGGGCCACCGGCGGCGTGCTGTGCTCGGACCAGCGCTAAACGACACAACACAGCCACTCTCCCCTGGCGCGACCTGAAATGACTCATGGGGACGGCATCGCCGCGGCCCGCCCGCGCCGGAGAACCAGCGCGGCGAACGGCGCCAGCATTCCGGCCGCAAACCCGACACTGTGCCCGGGTTTAATCGCGCCACTGACGTACACATCCAACGCAAATTGGCCTGCCGCGACGATGGCCGCGATGATCAGCGCATAGGCCGGAAGTGAAAAGCGCCGCAAGCCGATCAGCGCGAAGCCGCACAGCGCCATCATCGCCTGAGACGCGCCCGAACTGACCAACTCCGGATTGAGCATGACGCTGAAATACTGTCCGACCGTGCCGCCGACAAAGTAGGTCAACGTCAGCGCCAGCGTGCCGGCGCGCCGTTCGATCGCACTGCCGATCAGCGCAATTGCGGCTACATTGAACAGCATATGCATGACGTGCACGTGCAAGAACTGCGACGTCAGTAGGCGCCACGCTTGGCCACGCGCCAGCGCGGCGCCATCAATGGCACCCACCGTCAGCAGCAGCGATGACTTCTGGCTGGCAAAAACGGGCTGATGCAGGTGGATCGCCACCAGCACCCAGGCGCCGACGATACTGATCGCTAGAGCGATGCTAAGAATTGGAATTGGGGAGCGCGAATGCATCACTGATCTTCAAATGGTAGATGGGATTGTGGTCAACAGCCTGACACCCGCTGCAAAAGTGCGTTCGAACGCGTGCGCAAGCATGCGCGGCGAAAACCAGGCTGGCCGACCTGGTTTGCGCGGCGCGCCGGCCGGGGCCGCGGCAAGGTGGAATGCGCCGCGGTTCACAGAACACGGTCTGGAACAATTCATCGGCCACATCGCGACCTAGTCGATGGGCACACAACGTACACATCGTCCGGCGTTCTCACCTGATCATCAACATAAAGCGTTTTCCGGCTTTTTGTCACCACATAGGTCATCAGATTATTCGGCGTCGCCGGGCCATACGATTTGCCATTGATCGAGATGACCCCGCGCAGAATGGCGATCTTTGCCTTCAGGTGCAGTTGACGATCCGTCAGGCTGAGCAATCCACCGCCATGAAATCTAAATATCTTCACATCGCTCCCCACTTCCTCGACAGGCAGCAGTTGGAAAGTGCGCCACTCCTCGGTATCGAAACGATCCACCTCGCTCGTCGCAGCATGTGCGGCGCCGGCGCCCACAGTGCACAATGCGGCCAATGACACAATGAGTCTAACAATTTTCATGGTTTCCCAATCGGGCGAACGGATGGTCTCGGAGAACGTTGCACTGTCCACCGTGAAGGTCACTGCGACGAACAGTACGCAACGAAAGTGATTCGGCGACGTCTGTGCGCGCCGAACAACATTAGTAAAACATAAACAAGAGTATGCCTGAGCCAGGCGCCGCAATCAAGTGGAAGCGATCGATTTCATCCACGCTCTTGTGCGCCGCTCGCGATGCGAAAGCTTCGCGCCAGCTCACGACAGGTCGCGCCGCAAGACTCGCTTCGGGCAGCAGGTCGGGCACGGGGACGATAGACTTTGGGCGCAGCACCGTCAGCGCGCAGATGTGCGAGCGACACCGTGCTGTTTGCGGCCACATAACGGGACGCGTTGTCGACGTGACGCACGCGCAGCGCGTGCCTTCGGCGCCGTCTCAGACGGCAGTTGCCGAAAACGTGCGCACGGTATTGCGCCCGCTTTGCTTGGCGTTGTACATGGCCGTATCGGCGCGCCGGAACAAGGTGTGCTCGTCGCTGCCATGGTCGGGGAAGATGGCAATGCCGGTGGACGAGGAAATGAGCAGCCGTTCGCCGGCCAGGTAGAACGGCTCGACCAGCGCCAGGCGGATGTTTTCGGCCACGGTCTCCGCGTCCACTTCCGTGTCGATGACGGGCAGCAGCACCATGAATTCGTCGCCACCGATGCGCGCCACCGTGTCCGATTCGCGCATGCACTCCTGCACGCGGCGCGCCGTTTCCTTCAGTACCAGGTCGCCGATCGCATGACCATAGGTGTCGTTGATGACCTTGAACACGTCAAGGTCGATGAACATCAAGGCCATGCGCGACTTGTTGCGGGTGGCCGCCACCAGCGCGCGCTCGAGCCGGTCGCTGAACAGGGCCCGGTTCGGCAGCCCCGTCAACGCGTCGTGCATGGCCAGCTTGGTCAATTCGGCGTTGGCGTGCGACAGCTCGCGCGTGCGCCGCTCGATCTGGTGCTCCAGCGTGGCGTTGATCTCGTTGATCTGCAAAATCTTCTGCTTGACCGCGTTATCCATCGCGATAAAGCTCAGTGTCAGGTCGCCAAGCTCGTCGTGGCGCCGTTTTTCCTTGTCCAGTTCACGCAGTGCGTCACTCAGCGTGTCCGTTTGGACGCCGCCGGCCACATCGCGAAAGATCCGACTGAGCACCGTCAGCGGATGCGAAATCGTGGTGGCGAAATACCAGGCCAGCGGGAAGATGAACAGCAGGCAGGCGATGGCGATCAGCGCCAGAATGCCCAGCATCTGCCGGGTGTTCTTGCGCACGCTTTCCTTCGAGTGCAGCGCGGCGATCGTGCCGACCAGCTTCTTGTCGGTGTATAGCGGAATCAAGCACTGATAGTAGGAATCGCTGCCGACGCTGATTTCGTTGAACGTGACAGCGCGCGCCTGACCGGCTGCCTCGCTGGGCGCGCCGCCCCAATCGGGCGTGCTGTAAGCGCCCACGCTGCCGCTGCTCAGGCCCTGCGCGCTGAACACATTGATCTTGATGTCGGTCGCGCGCGACAGGCGTTCGACAAAGCCCTGGTCCAGCGCTTGGGAGGCCACCAGCAGGCCCAGTTGTTTGGTTTCCAGTGCGCCGCTGCCGGGATCGAACGCCATGCCGACGATAGGCACCACGCTTTCGATCGCCAGTGCGCCGTCGACGATCGCATAATGCACGCTTTCCTGCTGCGGCAGGTGGCCAGGAAACTGAAAGGCCACCCGTTCGAGCGATGCGCTGGCATGCAGCGCCTGGCGACTGATCTCTTCGCTGCCCTTGAGCGCGGCGACCTGGAATACCGGTTCCGGGTGCCGCTCGACGAAGCCGGCCAGCTCGCTGCCAGCGTCGAGCACGGCGAACGACACCAGCTCGCCGGCGGCGTTGTAGATCAGCACCTTCGACAACTTGCCCGCGTGCCCCAGCTTGTGGGTATCCTTGGCCAGCTGCTGGTAAGTGTTGACCAGTGTTTCGCGGTCCACCCCCGATTGCGCATATTGGGTCAGGTACCAGATGGTCGAGCCGAGGTTCTTCTGGCCGGCCAGCCGGCGCGACGCGCCCAGCAGATTGTCCTGGCGTTCGCTCAAGGCGTCGTCGACCTGGCGCGACGCGCTGCGCAGTTTTCCGTTCGCTTCGTCCAGAAACTGCTGGCGGATCACGCTCGACACGGCCAGCATCGACGCCAGCGTCACCACCAGGCTGATGGCAAAAGCGCCGAGCAACAGTTTGTCTCTAAGGCGCTTGAAGATCATGATCCAAGACGCGTCGGTTTGGCGGGCGGGCGGTCAGGCAATGCGCGTGCGCCACCAGCGGCGCTGCGGCGACGGGATAGCAAAAGCGACGACAGTGCCGCGTCCGTCATACCCTATTTCCTGGCCGGAAAGTACGACAACACCGGCGCATACGACTCCGGCGCAATCGAGCTGTCAAACTTGTACTGCGCATAGTTGCTGTGGTCGACCAGCCCCAGCTTGATCAGCAAGGTGTGCGGCAACTCCTTGCTGCGTCCCTCCAGCACGTTGACGGCCGCATTGATCGTCACGCGGGCCTGGCTGACGCCCTTGGTGTCCGCTGCGGCCACGATCTCGCCGGTGCGGATCAGGTTGGCGATCTCGCGCGTAAGGTCGTAGGCGACGACGCGGATTTTTTTGTCCAGCCCGGCCTCGCGCATCGGCAGCAACGCCGCTGGCGCGCAGCCGGTGCAGCCAAGCAGGTAGTCGAGCGTCTTGCCATGCTGCGCAAACAACTGCGCGGCCAATTCGGACTGGACGATGCGGTCGCTGTCGCCGTATTTGATATCGACGATATTGACCTTGATGGCGGCGCTGCGAGCCGCTTCGCGCGTGCCCTCCACTTCGCCCTTGACCCAGCCTGCGTCTGCCGGACCGGGCAGCAGGGCCAGGTTAATCGACGTCAGACCGCGCTGCTGGGCGTCGCGCACAACCCACTCGGTGGCACTCACGCCCATGCCCTTGAGCGAGGTCGTCACCTTGATCGTCAGGTCGTCGCTGCTGCTGTCGTTGGCCAGCTCGAACACCGGAATGCCCAGCGCGCGCGCCTTGCCGATCGAGGCATTAATGGCCGTCATGCTCAGCGGCGAAACGACGATCGCGTCGTACTTGGCGGCGATCGCCTCGTCCATCTTGCGCAGCTGGCCGATCAGATCGTCGTAACCCTCAGCGGGAAAAATGTCGACCGCCACGCCGAGCCGCTGCGCTTCGCTGATCACGCCGTAACTGCAGCCTATCCAGTACGGGTCTTTGATATGGGGGAACAAAAAAGCGATGCGCCAGCGCTTGCTGGCCGGCGCCGCCATCGCCACCCGCTGCTCGCGCACCCGTCCACTGCTCAAGGCGTCGTCGGCCGAGCCTTGCCGCTTCAAGGGCGGAAAGATGGCAAACACGGGGATCGGTTCAAAAGTGGCCACCGGCACTGCCGGCGCCGCCGCGCGCGCCAACACGGCGCCAAGCATCAGCGCCGCCAGCACGACACACCGAGACGAAACCAAGCTTGCGCCACTGGTTCGCATGACTGCTCTCAAATTAGCTCCGTTCCGGGTTCCGAATGCCGATGCCAGCGTCTGATAATAGTTCCAATGCAGATATTATCCTGAATTTCGGCTTTTGCATAAGGACCGCCGTGCGTATCCCGCAACATTCAGAAAAATGACCATTCAGGCAATACCGATTTCCTCCCCGCCACCACCGCGCAGCGCCAGGCCTGGCGCTGCCAGATGTGCACTGCGCCATCGGCCCGCGATGGCGGCACGGCGCCGGCCCAAATGGCTGGAAAGATTTCACCTGCGCCATGCGATAATGGCGAACTGCAGCTTCCATCAAACCCATCTCCAGCTGAATGACTTTTGTGACAGGAACTCGCGGCGCGCCCTTCCCTGACCCGGCGAACCGGCGTCTGATCGGCGCCTTACTGCTGTCAATACTGCTGCACGGGCTGATCCTGTCGCTGCAATTTGGCATTCCCGGCCTGGCCATGCCTGGCCTGAAGATGCCGTGGCAGCTGCCGCCACCCGTCATCGAACCGCTCAGCGTGCAGCTCGCCAATCCCGTCGTGCCGCCCGAGCCGAGCGCGCCCGCGCCGCCGACCCCGCCGCTGCCGGCCAGCGCCGACAGCGCCACCTCCACTGAGGACGACGCGCCGGCGATGGCCTGGCTGTTGCCGCGCCCGCCCCCGCCGCTACCGCAGGCGCCCGAGAAGACCAAGCGGCCCCAGTCGCGTCGCATCAGCGCGCCGCTGCCGTTGCCGCAGCCAACCCTCGCGCCGCGCCTGATCACGCAGGACCAGCATCGCGATGACAGCTTTTCGGTGCCGCTGCCAAGTCCCGACGAAGCAATCGCGAAGACGATCGACCGAGCCGAAGCGCAGCACGGCGCCGACGAACCGTCCAATGCGACCATCGCCAGCGCCGATCCCGAGCCGGCCAAGCTGGCCGAGCAGGCCGCCGAACGGGCCGAAGAACTGCGCGCCAGCGCCGCCCTGGCGGCCCGTGTCGAACGCGACCGGCTGGCGCACGAGGCGGCCGAGCAACTGGCCGCCGAACAGCAGGCGCTGGCCAAGGCGGCCGAGCTGCAGCAGGCCGCCAAGCAGCGCGAAGACGACAATCGCAAGCAGGCCGACGAGCTGGCGCGCCAGCAGGTGGCGCAAGCGCAGCAGCGCGCCGACGCACAGCGCCAGGCCGAACAGGCGCAGCAGGCGCGCGCCGATGCCGCCCGGCTCACAGAAGCGAAGCTGCGCGACGAGCAGCACAAAGCGCGCCAAGCCGCCAGCGAACTGGCGACGCAGCGCGAGGCTGCGCGCCAGAGCGAGCTGGCGGCGCAAAGCGCCAGACAAATTGCGCAAGCGCTGGCCGAGCAGCAAAAGGCGCGCGAGCTGACCGTCAAGCAGGAAGCACTGGCACTCAAACAGCAGGACGAAGCGTTGGCCATCAAGCGCGCAGCCGATGAAGCGGCCGCAAAACTGGCTGCGGAAAAAGCCGCCACGCAGATCGCCCAGGCGCTCGCGCTCAAGCAGAAGGAAGACGAGCTGGCACAAAAGCGCAAGCAGGAAGCGTTAGCACTCAAGCAGCGCGAAGATGAGCTGGCGCTTAAGCAGCGCGACGACGCGTTGGCGCTTAAACAGAAACAGGATGCGCTGGCGGCCCAACAGAAAGCCGACGATCTGGCACAGGCGCAGAAGGCCGAGGCACTGGCCGCCAAACAAAAGGCCGAGCAACTGGCGCTTAAGCAAAAAGCCGACGCCTTGGCCGCCCAGCAAGCGTCGGACGAACAGGCGGCGCGCCAGAAGGCGACCGAACTGGCCGCGCGCCAAAACGCCGCCCAACTCGCATCCCAACAAAGCGAGCGCACCCCCGCTCCCGCGCAAGGTGCTGGCACCGGTGCTGGCACGCGCGGCACCGGTCAGGCCGCCACGGGCGCTGGCACGATACCGAAAAATCTGTTTAGCAGCGACATGGCCAACCGCGCGCGCGAGCAGATCAAGGGCTTGGATCTGCTGCCCGGCGCGCCGCCCATGCTGCGCCAGCGCGAACAGGAAGACCCGCGTCGCCACCGGGTGTCCACCCGTGCCAATCAGGACGTGTCGCTGCGCGCTTACATCGACAGCTGGCGCGCCAAGATCGAACGCAACGGCAGCCTGAATTACTCGCAATCGGCGCGTGCGCAGGCGCGCAACGACCCCATCGCGACGGTGTCCATCCGCAGCGACGGCAGCGTCGAAGACGTGATCATCACCCGTTCCAGCGGACGCAACGACCTCGACGAGTCGGTGCGCCGCATCGTGCGCGTCAACGCGCGCTACGCGGCCTTCCCCGCCACTATCGCGGCGCGCTTCGACGTGATCGAGATCCGCCGCATCTGGAAATTTGACGACACCTTGACCCTGTCCGAGGACATGCAGTAGGCGGCGTGCCCGCGCGCGGTCGCCCGTGTCGGACGGCCACGTGCCCCAACTGACGTCGGCGTACACCGTTATTTAGTCATTTAACTAAATAAAACGCTTGACTTCATTTCGACGCTTAGCTAATCTTCTAAGCATGAACCAGATCTTTAAAGCCATCTCCGACCCGACCCGCCGCCAGGTGCTTGCCCTGCTGCGCAACGGCCCACAAACGGCGGGCGAACTGGCCGACCACTTCGACGTGTCCAAGCCGACCATGTCCGCCCATTTCTCCGTGCTGCGCGAAGCAGACCTGATCGACTCGACCAAACAAGGCAAGACGGTGGTGTACTGCCTGAAGCTGTCGGTGCTCGAAGAGGCCTTGCTGGGCTTTGCGCAGCTGCTCGGCAGCCAGGTCACCCAAGGCGCGCCAGGCCAGCACGATGCCAAATCCCCCTCGTCCAAACCTGAAGGAAAGTGATGAACCTCTTCTCCGATAAAGTACTGCGCGTGCTGGCCGTTGCGATCAGCGCGTGG
Source organism: Burkholderiales bacterium (assembly GCA_038207625.1). Lineage (GTDB taxonomy): Bacteria > Pseudomonadota > Gammaproteobacteria > Burkholderiales > Burkholderiaceae_D > JBBQZO01. Next base: position 110,552 of record JBBQZO010000018.1, read on the forward strand.
GTGGTGGGCGCCAGCGTCTACCTGTGCGCCGTCAGCCCTGCCCGTCCGTGGACCTATCTGCTGGCGCCGGCCGTCATCGCGCTGGCGTGGACGGCGCGACAGCTGCGCGCTGGCCCCGCCGATCAGCAGGCGTTTCAGGCCGACCGACGCCAAGCCACCCTGGCCATCGTGCTGGCCGGTTCGCTGCTCGGTCTGGCCCTGATCGTTCCGCTGGGCTGGTCCGGCGGCCAGTTCGCCGCGCGCAGCAGCGGCGTCATGATGGGTGTGATCGTGATCGCGTTTGCCAACGTCATTCCCAAGCGTGCCGGTTCGGCACGCGCCCTGGCGCTGCGCCGTATCGCCGGCTGGTCGCTGGTGCTGGGCGGGCTCGGTTACGCGCTGGCCTGGCTGCTGCTGCCGCTTGGTGTCGCCAATCTGGCGGCGACGGCGGCGCTGTTTCTTGGCCTGTCCTACGCCATCGTGCGCATCGGCTGGTCACGTCTGACGCAACGCCCGTCCACGCCGGCACGCCCCGGCTAGCGCGGCGCCGCTGCGGTCGTCGCCCGCCGAGCCCGCACAAGTGCCGGCCTGACAACGCGACGTCGAATACCGTCGTCTTTTCAATACTTCCACTTTTTCTTCCACGCTGACAGACCAGGGGCAACCCTGGACTGCGAGCACCCACGTCCAAAGCGAGCCACCACCATGAACCAATTTGATGCGATCAGAAGTATGTTGTACGCCTGCCTGCTTGGCGCGGCCGGCGCGGTGTGCGCCGCCGACAGCGCGCCAACGCCGTCCCTGCCCGGCCAGTGGAACGCCACCATGCAAACCGGTGCAGGCAGCTATGCGCTGGAGTTGACCGTCAAACAGGATGCACAGGGTGCGCTGGCCGCGTCCATCGAAAGCGTCGACCAGGCGCCCGGTCAGGCCATTCCCGTGAGCCGCGTCGCGCTCGATCAGGACAAGTTGACGCTCGATATACAAGCGCTGGGCGCGGTCTATGAGGGGCGCTTCGACGCGCAGCACGACACGTGGGCAGGCAGTTGGCGCCAGGGTCGCGTACTGCCGTTGACGTGGCTGCGCGGCGCGCTGCCGCCATTGCCGAACGTGGCCGGCATCGACGGCGACTGGCGCGCGACACTGAACCGCAACGGCACCGAGCTGCGCTTGATTTTGCATGTGAGCACGTCCCGGCGCGGCACCACCGCCAAGCTCGACTCGCCCGACATGGGCCTGGCCGGGATGGACGTCACCGACTTGCGCCGCGACGGCGAGCGCGTCCACCTGCGCGTGCCGATGGCCGACGTAGTCTTTGACGGCAAATTATTCGACGACGCCACCAGCTTGAGCGGGCGTTGGCGCCGTCAGGGCATGCCCGACGCGACGGTGCGCTTTGCGCGCCCGGCGGCACCTGCAGCGACGGCTGTGCCAGCGCCAACGGCCGCGCCAGTGCGCCCGCAAACGCCGCAAGCGCCGTTCGCCTACCGCGCCGAGCCGGTGCGCTTTGCCAATGCTCAATCAAACCTGACGCTGGCCGGCACGCTGAGCGTGCCCCAGGGCAGCGGACCATTTCCGGGCGTGGTGCTGATCAGCGGGTCCGGCCCGCAGGACCGCGACGAGACGCTGTTCGGCCACAAGACGTTTGCGGTGCTGGCCGATCATCTGACGCGCCACGGTATCGCGGTGCTGCGTTTCGATGACCGTGGCGTGGGCGAATCGGGCGGGCGATTCGACGGCGCCGGCAACGCCGATTTCGCCGCCGATGTGCGGGCCGCCGTCGATTTCCTGCGCATCCAGCCCGGCATCGACACGCACGCCGTGGGGCTGATCGGACACAGCCAGGGCGGCATCGTCGGCCCGCTGGCCGCCGCAAACAATCCGCACGTGGCGTTTCTGGTCTTGCTGGCCGCGCCGGCAACCAGCCTGGCCGAGGTGCTGCTGGCGCAGCGCCGGCTAAGCGGTGTGATGCAGGGGCAAAGCGGCGCGGCGCTGGCTGGCAACGAAGCGGCGCTCAGCGTGCTGTTTGCCGCCAGCGCGAAGGCGCCCGACCGCGCGGCGGCGCGCGCGCAACTGACGACCTTGATGACGCCGGCACTGCTGCGCACGATGGGATTGAGCGAGGCGCAAAAGCCGGCCATCGTCGATGAGCTGAGCGACGATTGGCTGCGCGACGTGCTGCGCTACGACGCGCCAACTGCGCTGGGCGCGCTGCATATTCCCCTGCTGGCCCTGAACGGCAGCCTGGACCGGCAGGTGCCCGCCGACGCCAATCTGGACGCGATCCGCCGGGCCAGCGCGCACAACGCCGACGTGACGACGCTGCAATTGGAGGGACTGAACCACCTGTTCCAGCACGCGACAAGCGGCGCCATCGCCGAATACGCGCAGATCAGCGAGACCTTCGCCCCGAGTGCGCTGGGCGCGATCAGCGACTGGATCGGCGCGCGCTTCGCCCACTGACGCGCGCCTTGCTGGCCGGGGCGCTTGCCGCCATGTGCGTCAGGACGCTTTGTTCGCCACCG
>JBBQZO010000019.1:0-110065 GCA_038207625.1 Burkholderiales bacterium
CGGTGCTGCTGTCGATCCAGCTTGAGCATTTCCGTCCCGGGCCGATGGTATGGCTAGGCATGATCCTGTGCCTGTCCAGCGTCGCCTGGGCGGTCCGCACGCCGGCCATGCCGACGCCCGCCTCCCTTCACCTGAACCAGCAACCGGAACCCTTATGAGCGACGCTCCTGCCCTGTCTATCCGCCCGGCCCAAGCGGCCGATGTCGATGCCATCTTCGGCATGATCCACGAGCTGGCGGTGTTCGAAAAACTCGAACATCTGGTGGTGGCCACGCCAGCGCTGCTGCATACGGCGCTGTTCGGCGCACAGCCGGCTTGCGAAGCGCTGGTGGGCGAAGTGGCCGGCGAGCTTGTCACGTACGCGCTATTTTTCCACAATTTTTCGTCCTTCCTGTGCCGCAAAGGCCTGTATCTGGAAGACCTGTACGTCCAGCCCGGCCAACGCGGCAACGGCTACGGCCGTCAGATGCTGGTGGCGTTGGCGCAACTGGCCTTGCAGCGCGACTGCGGGCGTTTCGAGTGGACGGTGCTGAACTGGAATGCAAAAGCGATCAGCATGTATCAGGGCATGGGTGCCGATCTGCTGCAGGAATGGAATATTTGCCGCGTCGCGGGCGCGGCGCTGGACCAGATGGCACACGCGCCGTCGGCATAAAAAAATCCCACGACGCAGGCGCCGTGGGTGAACCCATTTTTACGTGGGGAGGGGAGATTGGAGTTGCAAAGCCACTATACGACTGGTGACTTCGCTTGACTCGATTCTTTACAATTGCTTACCACTGCACAGAATGCGGCGCACTAGCTTGCATCATCGCAGCAAGGCCGCGAGCAGGTGTTGATTTGACTCAATATCGGACCCGGCACGGCACTCATTGATCTTCCGCAAAGTGCGCACTTGCTCGTCCCACAAAATGGATTCCTGACCAGACCTCGGGGAATTCGACATGAAACTTAGCGCCAAACCGATCACGTCCCTGCTGTATCGGGCCTGGTTGCGCTCACGCCTGGACGTGTGCAGCCGCGACCTGGCCTTCATCGCCGCGCAGCGCGAAAACGACTTCCACGCCGAACGGATGCTGCACCGCCAGATGTCCGAAATGCGTTCGAAACTGCAATCGCTGAATTGATACGGCCCTAGCGCGTTGGCGGCCTGGGCAGGCACAGCCGCTCGGCCAACTCAAACATCCCCTGCGTCAGCAAGGCCAGCAAGGCCGCCGGAATGGCGCCGGCCAGCAGCATGTCATGGTCGTTCAGCGCCAGGCCGATCGTGATGCGCTCACCGTAACCGCCGGCGCCGATGAAGGCGGCGATGGTGGCCGTGCCCACGCTCATCACGGCGGCCGTTTTCACGCCGGCCAGCAGCACCGGCAGGGCCAGCGGCAACTCCACCGACCATAGCTGATCGCGCCAGCCCAGCCCGAGCGCGCGCGCGGCCATGCGCAGGCCGGCCGGCACTTGCAGGATGCCGGTGCAGGTGTTGCGCACGATCGGCAACAGCGCGTAGACGAACAGCGCGACCAGCGCCGGCAGCGTGCCGATCATGCCCAGCAGCGGGATCAACATCGCCAGCAGCGCCAGCGACGGCACCGTTTGCAGCACGCCCGTCAGCGCCAGCACGCCCTGGCGCAGGCGGGGCGCGAAGGCGGCCACGATCCCAAGCGGAATGCCGAGCGCGCACGCCAGCAGCACCGACAGCAACACCAGCGTCACGTGCTGTCGCGTGAGCAGCCACAGCTTGTCATCGAACAGTTTTGCGCGCAGACCGTCGCGCGCCGGCGCGGGCGTGCCCAGCACGCGCGGCGCCAGCCAGTCATGGGCGATCTGGCGAAAGCTCTTGCCGTCTATCTCGGCCGCGCCATTCAGCGCGATCATGTCGGCGCTGGACAGGCGCCCTTCCAGCTGGCCGATCGCGCGCCACATCTGCGGAAAGCGCCGCGGCACGTCCAGCCGGTACAGCAGCAGCGCGTCGTAGCGGGGGAAATAGGCCAGGTCGTCGCTGAGCACGCGCAGCTTGTATTGGCCGATTTTTGCGTCGGTCGAATACACGTCGATCAGGTCGACCTGGTGCTGCACCAGCGCCTCGTAGGCGATGCCGTGATCGAGTCCGGTCGGTGTTTGCGCCAGCCGGTAGCGCGCGGCCAGGCCCGGCCAGCCGTCGGCGCGGCCGATGAATTCGTGCGACAGGCCCAGTTTCAGTTCGGGGTGGCGCGCCAGGTCGGACAGCTTGTCGATGCCGCTTGCGCCGGGCAGCATCGCCAGTGCGTAGGTATTGTTGAAACCGAGCGGCACACCAACGCCCAGGCCAAGCGGCTTGAGCTCGCGCGCAATCTGCTCGAGCGAGGATGGTTTGTCGTGCTTGAGAATTTCCCGGTCGATGGTGCCCACGTATTCGGGATACAGGTCGATGTCGCCCGCCTGCAGCGCGGCCAGCACGATCGCCGTGTTGCCCAGGCCCTGCTTGTGCTCGGCCTTGCCCTGCCCGGCTGCGCTCTGGGTCAGCAGTTCGCCCAGAATGTAGGATTCGGTGAAGCGCTTCGAGCCGATGCGCAGCACATGGCCAACAGCAGCGCGCCCAGGCAACCTGCAACGATGTTGTGTGTGATGCGCACGCGCGCTCCCGATAAGGTCAGTCGGGCAAGCTTACCACCGGTGCGCGCAGCACGCCCGCGTTGACGACAGCGCGGCATGGATTGAAGCCGATCCCGTACGACAGGTCGGCCGGCCGGGCGATGTCCCACAGCGCAAAGTCGGCGCGCTTGCCGACCACGAGACTCCCCACGTCGGCGTCCATGCCCAGCGCCCTGGCCGCGTGGATGGTGCAGCCGGCCAGCGCCTCGAGCGGGGTCAGGCGCCACAGCGTGCACACCATGTTCATCGCCAGCAGCAAGGACGTCATCGGTGCGGTGCCAGGGTTGCAGTCGGTGGCCACCGCCATCGGCACGCCGGCCGCGCGCAGGCCGGCCACTGGCGGCGGCTGGGTGTCGCGCAAAAAGTAGTAGGCGCCGGGCAGCAGCACGGCCACCGTGCCGGCGCCGGCCATCGCCGCAATGCCATCGTCGCTCAAATGTTCGAGGTGGTCGGCCGACAGGCCGCCAAAGCGCGCCACCAGCGCGCTGCCGCCCTGGTCGGACAACTGCTCGGCATGCAGCTTGACCGGCACGCCGTGCTTCTGCGCGGCCAGAAACACGCGCTCGGTCTGCTCCCTGGAAAAACCGATGCGCTCGCAAAATGCATCGACCGCGTCGACCAGGCCGTCGGCCACCAGTTGCGGCAGCATGGCGTCGCAAATGTGCTCGATGTAGTCATCGGCGCGGCCGGCGAATTCCGGCGGCAGCGCGTGCGCACCAAGGAAGGTGGTGGCCACCGTGACCGGCATCACGGCGCCGACGCGGCGCGCCACGCGCAGCATTTTCGCTTCCGCTTCAAGCGTCAGGCCGTAGCCGGATTTGATCTCGATGGTGGTCACGCCTTCGGCCAACAGGCTGGCCACGCGCGGCAGACTTTGGCGCAGCAGTTCGTCGTCACTGGCCGCGCGGGTGGCGCGCACGGTCGACATGATGCCCCCGCCGTTCCTGGCGATTTCCTCGTAACCGGCGCCGTTCAGACGCGCCTCGAACTCGTCGCTGCGGTTGCCCGCATGGACGATGTGGGTGTGACAGTCGATCAGCCCGGGCGTGAGCCAGCGGCCGGCGCAGTCATGCACCGTGGCCGCACCATGCGGCGCGTCGGCGCGCGCGCCCAGCCAGGCGATTTGGCCATCCTTGACGGCGATGGCGCCATCGCGGATTTCGCCATAACCGTCCACCATCGTGGCCAGATTCACGTTGGTAAATAATACGTCCCAGTGCACATTGTCAGGCATGGCTACTCGCATTCAATGATGTCGACGATGAAGAGCAGCGCCGCGCCGGGCGCCGTCAGCGTCCAGTCGGTACGGTCATCTGCATCGAGTATCAGCGCATCGAAGTGTCCCAGCGTGAAGGCGCCCACGTCGACGCGCTCGCCCTCGGCCACGAACAACAGGGTCGTGGCACTGCGGCGCGCCAGTGTCGACGCGCCGGCGATGTTGCGTCGCTCCAGCTGGTGGTGGCAGCGCGCGCGCCGCGTCATCACGTTGAAGTCGGTGGTGACGCCTTCGGTGACCGTGGCATGCACCGCCGCCTCGCCGGCGAACTCGATTATCGGGGTGGCCGCGCACAACGCGACGTTGCGCGCATGCTCGATCTGCAGCATCACGCCGGCGCCAGCGACCAGCGTCAGCGTGCGGTCGATGCCGGCGAAGCTTGAGAACGGTCCGCTGTGCGCGATCGTCGCCAGGCTGATGCGCCAGTCGAAATTGTCGAAACCGGCGCCGGCCGGCGCGATGCAGATTTCCGTGGTGCTGCCGCCGCCGTTTTTCCACGGCGCGGCCAGCAGGCTGGCGTAAGGGATCAGCGTCGCCATCGTCAGAACTTGCGCAGTTCGGCCAGCGTTTGTTTATAGCGCGCCGTGATTGCGTCCTGCGCCACATGGCGGAAATCACGCACCACCCACTGCCCGCCCACCATCACATCCTTGACCAGGTTGTCGTTGCCGCAAAAAACGAAGGTTCCCAGTACATCGGCCGGCGCGATGCCGTACAGATTGGGTGCCTCGCCGTCGAGCACGATCAGGTCGGCCCGTTTGCCCACCGCCAAAGCGCCCAGCGGACGGCCGGACGCTTGCGCGCCACCTCGCAAGGCGCTCTGCCACAGGAAGTCGCCCACGTTGCGCTGGGTATCGGAGGTGGCCACGTTGCGGCGCTGGTGCTGCAAACGCTGGCCATATTCGAGCCAGCGCAATTCCTCGACCGGGCTTTGCGAAATGTGGCTGTCGCTGCCCACGCCAAAGCGCCCGCCCTCGGCCAGAAACCGATTCAGCGGAAACAGGCCATCGCCCAGATTGCCCTCGGTGGTCAAGCACAGGCCGGCGACGGCGCCGCTGGCGGCCAGTCCGGCCACTTCATCGTCATTCAGGTGGGTCGCGTGTACCAGACACCAGCGCGCATCGACGTCGATCTGGTCGAGCAGCAGTTGCACCGGACGCAATCCGCTCCAGGCAAGGCACTGAGCCACCTCCTGCTGCTGTTCTGCGATGTGGATGTGCAGCGGACGCCCGACCGGCAAGACGTCCATCACCTGCTTGATGTGTGCGATCGACGCGGCGCGCAGCGAATGCGGTGCCACGCCCACTTCGGTTTGCGCATCGCGCAGCGGCTCGAGCGCCGCCACGATGTTGAGCACATCCTGCACATCGGTCTTGAAGCGCGCCTGCTCGGGTCTGAGCGGCGCTTCGCCGAAACCTGAATAGCTGTACAGCACTGGCAGCACCGTCACGCCGATGCCGCTCAGGCGCGCGGCGGCCAGCACCCGCTCGGCCGTCTCGGCCGGACGCGCATACATGGCGCCGTTCTGGTCGCGCTGCACGTAGTGAAATTCGCAGATCGCCGTGTAACCATGGCGCAGGCATTCGGAAAACAGCTGGGCGGCGATCGCCTCGATCTGCTCGGGCGTGATCTTGTGCGCAAAACGGTACATCAGGTCGCGCCAGGTCCAGAAGCTGTCCGGACCGTCGCCGGCTTTTTCGGTCAGCCCGCCCAGCGCGCGCTGGAAGGTGTGCGAATGCAGGTTGATCATGCCAGGCAACACGTAGTCGGCGCCAGCGACGCCGTTTGGTACGGCGGCATTCGGCGTCACGCCGGTCAGACTGCCGCTGGCGTCCCACTCCAGCAGCACGTCGTTGTGCCAGCCGCCGGGCAACAGCGCGTGACGCGCGAACAGTGCGTTCATTGCGCCACCCATGCGAGCGCCGCGTTGGTCATCTGCGCCAGCAGCGGCTGCACTTCGGCCGCCAGATCGGGCCGATACGCGAACGGTTCGGTTTCGTTCATGTACAGCGACTGGCACATCTCCAGCTGGATCGCGTGCACGTTGCTGGCCGGCTGGCCGTAGTGGCGCGTGATGTGGCCGCCCTTGAAGCGGCCATTGACGGCCACCGAAAACCGCTCCTGCGCGCGCGCGGTGTCGACGATCGCCGCCTCCATCCCGGGCGCACAAGTGACACCGCTGGCGGTGCCAAAATTAAGGTCGGGCAGTTTGCCCTCGAAAAAACGCGGCACCACCGAGGCGATCGAATGCGCGTCCCACAGCATCACGCGCCCGTGCATGGACAGCAGCCGATCGAGTTCGGCGCGCAATTGGTGGTGATACGGACGCCAGTACAGTTCAAGGCGCTGCTTGATCTCGTCCTGGTCCGGCTGCTGGCCCGGCAGATACAGCGGCACGCTGCCGAAGGTATCGACCGGGCACAGGCCGGTGGTGTCCATGCCCGGATACAGATTGGTGTCTTCAGGCGGACGATTGAGGTCGATCACGTAGCGCGACCAGCGCGCCGCAATGGTCGACGCGCCCATCTGCTCGAGAAATGCATACAGCGACGTCAGGTGCCAGTCGGTGTCGATCCGGCTGAGCGCCGCGGGCGACATGCGCGCGGCGATCTGCTCGGGAATCTCGACGCCCACGTGGGGCATCGATACCAGCAACGGAATACTGCCTGGCTTGAACTGAAAATCCATACCTCGCTCCTGGCGCGCCTTATTGGTAAAGCGCCGTGAAAATCGATTTGCAGGACGCCGACAACTCACCGCGCAGCACCATTTGCTTGGCCGCCTCGATGTCCGGCGCGAAGAAGCGGTCGGTGTCGAAGAACGGCACGCGCTGACGCAGCTGCTGATGCACATGCTCCAGATGCGGCGAGGTTTTCAAAGGACGGTGAAAGTCGATGCCCTGCGCCGCAGCCAGCAGTTCGATGCCGACGATGACCGCCGTATTGTGCGCCATATCGTCCAAACGGCGCGCCGCGAAGGTGGCCATGCTGACGTGGTCTTCCTGGTTGGCCGACGTCGGCAGGCTGTCCACGGACGCAGGATGGGCCAGCGACTTGTTCTCCGACGCCAGCGCGGCAGCCGTCACATGGGCGATCATGAAGCCGGAATTGACGCCCGGGTCGCGCACCAGGAACGGCGGCAGGCCGGACAAGGTGGCGTCGATCAGCAACGCGATGCGGCGCTCGGCCAGGCCGCCGATTTCGGCGATCGCCAGCGCCAGCGTATCGGCCGCGAACGCGACCGGCTCGGCGTGGAAGTTACCGCCCGAGATGATCTCGCCCGTGTCAGCGAAAATCAGCGGATTGTCGGTGACCGCGTTCGCCTCGATCAGCAGCGTGCGACCGACGTTGACGATCAAGTCCATCACCGCGCCCATCACTTGCGGCTGGCAACGCAGGCTGTACGGGTCTTGCACGCGTTCGTCGCCTTCCAGGTGCGACGCGCGGATCGCGCTGGCAGCCACCAGCTGGCGATAAATGCTTGCTGCGGCGATCTGGCCCGGCTGGCCGCGCACCGCATGCACGCGCGCGTCAAACGGCGCATCGCTGCCCTTGGCCGCGTCCAGCGACAGGGAACCGGCCACCATGGCCGCTTCCAGCAGGCGCTCGGTCATGAACAAGCCATGCAGCGCCAGCGCGTTCGACACCTGGGTGCCGTTGATCAGCGCCAGGCCTTCTTTGGCCGCCAGCACCACCGGCGTGATGCCGGCCGCTTTCAAGGCGTCGGCCGCCTGCAGCAGCTTGCCATCGACCCGCACCGGCCCCACGCCCAGCATGGCCAGCGTCATATGCGACAGCGGCGCCAGGTCGCCCGAGGCGCCCACCGAGCCCTTGCCGGGGATGGCCGGCATGATGCCGGCGTTGTACAGCGCGATCAGGGTGTCGATGATGACCGGGCGCACGCCGGAAAAACCGCGCGCCAGGCTGCCGATTTTCATCAGCATGATCAGGCGCACCACCGCGTCCGACAGCAATTCGCCCGTGCCCACCGAATGCGACAGGATCAGGTTGCGCTGCAACTGCTCGAGCTTTTCGTCCGGGATGCGCGTCTTGGCCAGAATGCCAAAGCCGGTGTTGATGCCGTAGGCGGCGTCGCCCTTGGCGACGATTTTCTGCACCGCCGCAGCGGACTGTTCGATCACCGCGTAGGCCTGCGGCGCCAGCGTCAGGTGGGCCGGCGCGGCCCACACGGCGCGCAGGTCGGCCAGCGTCATTTGGCCCGGTTGCAGGGTCCAGCCGTTGTTTGGTTTCGATTTCATCGGTGCTCTCTCGTTACTTAATCATTGGAAGGTTCAAGCCATTGCGCTTGGCGCAGGCCACTGCCGTATCGTACCCCGCATCGGCGTGACGCATCACCCCCGAGCCGCAGTCGTTGACCAGCACGCGCGCCAACCGACGTGCGGCCGCCTCGCTGCCGTCGGCCACGATCACCATGCCCGAGTGCTGCGAATAGCCCATGCCCACGCCGCCGCCGTGGTGCAGCGAGACCCAGGTGGCGCCGCCGGCGGTGTTGAGCAGCGCGTTCAGCAGCGGCCAGTCAGACACGGCGTCGGTGCCGTCTTTCATACTTTCCGTTTCGCGGTTCGGGCTGGCCACCGAGCCTGTGTCGAGGTGGTCGCGCCCGATCACCACCGGCGCTTTCAGTTCGCCCGTGCGCACCATTTCATTGAACGCCAGGCCGGCGATGTGGCGCTCGCCCAGGCCAAGCCAGCAGATGCGCGCCGGCAGGCCCTGGAAGGCAATGCGCTCGCGCGCCATGTCGAGCCAGTGGTGCACCTGCTTCTGTTCGGGGAACAGTTCCTTGATCTTGGCGTCCGTCTTGTAGATATCCTCCGGGTCGCCCGACAGCGCCACCCAGCGGAACGGCCCGCGTCCTTCGCAGAACTGCGGGCGGATGTAGGCCGGCACAAAACCGGGGAAGGCAAACGCGTTGGCCACGCCATGGTCCAGCGCGACCTGGCGGATGTTGTTGCCGTAGTCGACGACCTTGGAACCCATCGCCTGGAAATCGAGCATCGCCTGCACGTGCACGGCGCAGGACGCCGACGCGGCCGCGGTCAGGCGCGCGTGTTGCGAAGCGTCTTTTTGCGCCGCCTTCCACTGCTCGACGCTCCAGCCGCTAGGCAGATAGCCGTTGATCAGGTCATGCGCCGAGGTCTGGTCGGTCACCATGTCCGGGATCAGGCCGCCGGCCTTGGCGCGCTTGACCAGTTCGGGCAGCAGGTCGGCCGCGTTACCGAGCAGCGCGATCGAGATTGCCTCACGCTTCTCGCAGTGGTGCTTGATCAGCGCGATCGCGTCGTCGATGTCGACCGCCTGCTTGTCCACATAGCGGGTGCGCAGACGGAAGTCGATCGAGCTTTGCTGGCATTCGATGTTGAGCGAAACGGCGCCGGCGAAGGACGCGGCCAGCGGCTGCGCGCCGCCCATGCCGCCCAGGCCGGCCGTCAAAATCCAGCGCCCGCCCCAGTCGCCGCCAAAATGCTGGCGGCCCGCTTCGGCGAAGGTTTCGTAGGTGCCCTGCACGATGCCCTGGGTGCCGATGTAGATCCAGCTGCCGGCCGTCATCTGGCCGTACATGAACAGGCCCTTGCGGTCGAGTTCATTGAAGTGTTCCCAGTTGGCCCATTTCGGCACCAGGTTGGAATTGGCGATCAGCACGCGCGGCGCGTCGGCGTGGGTCTGGAACACGCCAACCGGCTTGCCCGACTGGATCAGCAGCGTCTGGTCGTCCTCCAGCGTGCGCAGCGACGCCAGAATCTGGTCGTAGCATTCCCAGTTGCGCGCGGCGCGCCCGATGCCGCCGTATACCACCAGATGTTTCGGGTTTTCCGCCACTTCCGGATCGAGATTATTTTGCAGCATGCGGTAGGCCGCCTCTGCCAGCCAGCTCTTGCACACGATGTCGGTGCCGCGCGGGGCGCGGATTTCGCGCGTGGCGTCAAAGCGTGGGTCAAAATCCATAATGGTCGATGCGATACTCATGGCGGCTCCTGAAATGGGGTGGATGACTGGCGCAGCACGACTCGGCACGCGCTTGTTGCATGCTCAAAGTCTAAGTTGTCTATACAACTAAGTCAAATCATTTCTGCGCCAGTCGCGCCTCACTGTTTCTCGAAGACCTGGCGCCCGGCGACCCATGTTTGCAACACGCCTATCTTGTAAATATCCCGCGCCGGCAGCGTGAACAGATCCTGGTCGATGACGATGAAGTCGGCCCATTTGCCCGCTTCGAGCGAACCGAGCACGGTTTCCTGGTGCGCCGCATAGGCAGCGTCGAGCGTGAAGCAGCGCAGCGCTTCCTTCAACGTCATCGCCTGATTGGCATACCAGCCGGCGATCGGCTGGCCGCTCGCGTCCTGGCGCGTGACGGCGGCGTGGATGCCGAAAAACGGGTTGGGCGACTCGATCGGGAAGTCCGAACCGCAGGCGATGCGCGAGCCTTGATCGAGGAAGGTGCGCCACGCGTAGGCGCCCTTGATGCGCTCGGCGCCCACGCGCTGCTCGGCCATGTTCATGTCCGAGGTGGCGTGGGTCGGCTGCATCGACGGGATGATGGACAGCGTTTTGAAGCGCGCGATGTCGCCCACGCTGACCACCTGCGCATGCTCGATGCGGTTGCGCAGCGCCGCCGCCGGATAGCGCAGGCCCAGCTTTTCGTAGGCGTCCAGGATCTGGTGATTGCCCGCGTCGCCGATCGCATGCACGTTGACCTGGTAGCCCAGTTTGAACGCCGTCTCCATCTGCGCGGCGATGGCGCTGTCGCTCTTGAACAACAGGCCGCTGGTGGACGGATCGTCGCTGTACGGCGCGCGCAGCGCCGCGCCCCGGCTGCCCAGCGCCCCGTCGGCGTACAGTTTGACGGCACGCAGCGCGTACATGTCGCCCGCGTAGGACTTGAGCGGGCCGTTTTTGGACAGTTGCGCGAAGTCGCCGTCGACACCGCCGATCATCGCGTAGATGCGCGCGCTCAGCTTGCCATGGTCGGCGTAGGCGCGGTACAAGGTGTCCTGGCCGATGCCGATGCCGGCGTCGTGCACGCTGGTCAGGCCCAGTTTGGCCAACTGCGCCAGCGCGCCGTCGAGCATGGCGCGGCTTTCCTGCGGCGTGGGCGCTGGCAGCACGCGGTTGATCAGCGCCATCGCCGCGTCCACCAGCACGCCGGTCGGCGCGCCGCTGGCATCGCGCATGATCTTGCCGCCGGCCGGGTCAGGCGTGGCGCTGCTGATGCCGGCCAGTTGCAAGGCGCGGCTGTTGGCCCAGGCCGCGTGCCCGTCGATGCGCTCGAGCCACACGGGACGCGCGCTTTCGACGGCGTCCAGTTCAATCGCTGTCGGGAAGCGCCCCAGCTTCCACACTTCCTGGTTCCAGCCGCCCCCGCGCAGCCAACTGCGCTGCGGATTGGCGGTGGCGTAGGCGCGCGTGGCCGCCAGCGCATCCTTGAGCGAAGCGCTGCCGCGCAGGTCGAGTTGGGTGGCCACCTCGCCCAGCCCAAACACGTGGCCGTGCGCGTCGATCAATCCCGGCAGCACGGTCTTGCCGTGCACATCAATATGGCGCGCGCCGGGTGCCTTGGCCGCCACCTCGGCGGCGCTGCCGACGGCGATGATCTTGCCGTGATCGTCGAACGCGAGCGAGCCAAACTGGCGCAGCGCATTGGCACCGTCCAGCGTATAGCCGTTGGCGTTGTCGATCACGGTGCTCGCTTGCGCGCAGGCGCCCAGCGCAAGGAACAAGCACGGCGCAAGCTGACGGCGAGGGAAAGGCATGGGCAACTCCTGAAGTGTGGTGTTTAATCGGACGGGCAATTCAACCGCAAGAAGCAGAGTGTATAGAATTTGACGCGCCGGTCAAATCGGCGCCAGCCCCCGGCGCACGCGCGACGTTGACAGTGGCGCTACCAGCATGCATCCTGCATGCGTCGCCATTACGCTGCCCAGTCCCATGAAAATTCGCGCCCTGTCCCCGTCCGACCTTGCGGCATACCGCAGCTTGCGCCTGCTCGCCACCGAGGAGTCGCCCACCGCCGTGTGGGCCAGCTACGACGAAGAAAATGCGCTTCCGCTCGATCAGATGGCCCAACGGCTGGTCGCCACGCCGTATCAAACGGTGCTGGGCGGCTTCATCGATGATCAGCTGATGGCGGTGGCCGGGTTTCGGCGCGATCGGATCGCCAAGATTGCGCACCGCGCCAATTTGTGGGGCATCTACGTCGAGCCGCAGGCGCGCGGCGGCGGACGGGCGCGTTTGCTGATGGCCGCGCTGCTGGCGCACGCGCGCACGCTGCCCGACGTCGTGCAACTGACGCTGTGCGTGCGCAGCACCAATGACGCGGCCAAAGCCTTGTACTTATCCCTGGGTTTCATACAGACCGGCGTCGACCGGCGCTCAATGCTGATCGATGGCGTTTACCACGACGAAGACCGGATGGTGCTGTTTCTCGACGCGTCGGAGGACGGGCATGGCCAACGTTAACTACGGCATCGACGCGCCCGACGTGATCCGCAATCTGGCGCTAGTCGGCCTCGCCTGTGCGGCGCTGGCCGTGGCGGCGCCGTATTTGCCGCTGGGCGCGGCCGGCATCAACAGCGTGCGCAGCATCGGCACCTGGGCCGGCTGCGGTTTTGGCATTCAGGCGCTGCTGATGTTGTGGACCAGTCTGGTGGGCAAGCGCGTCGCCGCGCGCCAGTTGATCGCGCACGCCGCCTTGCGCGGCGACGAGCACGTGCTCGACGTGGGCTGCGGGCGCGGCCTGTTGCTGCTGCACGCGGCGCAGCAATTGCCGCGCGGGGCGGCCGTTGGACTGGATCTGTGGAGCGGGGTTGACTTGTCCGGCAACGCACGCGCGGCCACCGAAGCGAATGCGGCGGCGCTGGGGTTGACGGCGCGCGTGCAGGTGCACGACGGCGACATGCGCCAGATGCCGTTTGACGACGCCAGCTTCGATTGCGTGGTGTCGAGCCTGGCGATCCACAATATCGAGCAGGCCGACGGGCGCGCCAAGGCCATGCACGAAATCGTGCGCGTGCTGCGTCCGGGCGGACGCGTGCTGCTGCAGGATTTCCGTCACTGCGACGAGTATGCCGGCGCACTCACGGCGGCCGGACTGCAGGACGTGCGGCGCACGCTGATCAATCCGCTGTTGATGTTTCCGCCCACCTGGCGCGTGAGCGCGCGCAAGCCGTCAAACTAGGCGCGCCTTGCGCCCGCCGGGCAGGCGCGCAGGAAGCAGCGAACACTGCGCGCCGCGCGTCATGCCCGGCCGTCGCTGCGTTCGATGAATCGCGTCCGATGAATTGCATCCGACGAATTGCGTCCGATTAGCTGCGCTCGATGCGCACGCCATAGCATCCGTAAGCGGCAAAGCGGGCCAGCACGAAGGCGACGTCGCTGCGCGCGAACAGGCTTTGCAGGTCGGCCTCGGCCTGCAGCGGCGTACTCAGCACGGCGCCGACGATGCGCTCGGCGGCGCAATATGCGCGCAGCACGAACGTGGCGCCGAAATAATCGCCCTGCGGCGCGCACGGCAGACGCGCCAGCTCAAGCGGCTCGGCGCTCGGCTCGGCCAGCAGAAACACCGGACCGTATTCCCGGTACAGCCCGGCCAGCGTGAACGGACAGTAGCTGGCCAGCAGGATCGCTTCGCCCGCCCGCGCGCCGCGCAGCACGTCGCGGCATGGCTCGCCGCCCAGCGCCAGCGTGCGCTCGACCGGCTGCAGCTGATCATCGACGTGCTCGCCCCTGGCACGGCGCACGAACGCCTCCTTCATCGGCACCAGCCGGTAGCCGGCCCAGACCGGCAACGCGGCGCCCATCATGCCAGCACCGATCCGCGCGGGCGCTTGGCCGGCGCGTCGGCGGCCTGCTCGGCCTCGCGTTCAAGCAGCGCCTGCTTGCGCTCGACGCCCCAACGATAACCGGACAGCGCGCCGTCATTGCGCACCACGCGGTGGCAGGGAATCGCCACCGCCAGCGCATTGGCTGCGCAGGCGCCGGCCACCGCGCGCGCGCCGGTGGGCAAACCGATGCGCGCGGCCAGTTCCGCGTAACTGGTGGTCTGGCCGGCCGGGATCTGGCGCAGCGCCTCCCACACGCGCTGCTGAAAGGCGGTGCCGCGCACGTCCAGCGGCAAGTCCAGCCCCAGCGCGGGCGCCTCGACCAGTCCCACCACCTGTGCCACCGTGGCCTCGAACTGCGCATCGGCGCCGCGCAGCTCGGCGTGCGCAAAGCGATCCTGCAAGTCGCGCGCCAGCACGTCCGGGTCGTCGCCGATCAGGATCGCGCACAAGCCCACGTCGGTGGCCGCCACCAGGATCGCGCCCAGCGAGCATTGGCCGATCGCGAAACGAATCGCCGCGCCCCGCCCGCCCGAGCGAAAGCGCGCCGGCGCCATGCCCAGCCGGTCCGCCGCGCTGGCGTAGAAGCGCCCGCTCGACTGGAAGCCCGCCGCGTAGATCGCCTCGGTCACGCTGGCGCCGCCGGCCAGTTGCTGCTGTACGGCGCGCGCCCGGGTGGCCGCCGCGTAGGCCTTCGGTGTGATGCCGGTGCAGCGCTTGAAGACGCGCTGAAAATGAAAGCGGCTCAGGCCGGCCGCGTCAGCCAGTTGCGCCAGGTCGGGCGCGCTGTCCTGCGTTTCGATGGTGCGGCAGGCGTCGGCCACCAGCGCCGCATGGCGCTCGGCCAGCGACGGCCCGTTCGGCTGGCAGCGCAGGCAGGCACGAAAACCGGCCTGCTCGGCCGCCGCGCAATCGGCGTGGAAGGCGACGTTGCGGCGCAGCGCGGCGCGCGCGGCGCACGACGGGCGGCAGTACACGCCGGTGCTGCGCACCGAATACACAAACTGGCCGTCGGCCTGTGCGTCGCGCGCCTGGACGGCGGCCCAGCGCTCGGTGTCGCTGCAATACGATGGCGCGCGGATGACAGTATTCATGACGATTTTCCTGGAGCGAGGCGCAAGCCGTCTGGCCTGCATCACAGACATCATAGCCGGGCAGGCGCGGCAAAACACCCCGCTCCTTGCTGTTGAATTGCCTGCGTAGTCCCGCGCAGCCGGTGCTAAAATCGGACCTCGCCGTGCCGCCCCTCTTGGAGAGTAGTTTGGAAGATCAACAACCGCAAGCGAGTACCCCCATTTTCCAGCGCATCAAAGACTACCTGCTGGCCGAGATCGTGGCCGGGCACTGGAAGGAAGGCGACGTGATTCCGTCCGAGCAGGCGCTGGTCAAACAGTTCGGCGTCTCGCGCATGACGGTCAACCGGGCCGTGCGCGAACTGACGAGCGAACAAATCCTGACCCGGCGCCAGGGTTCGGGCACCTTCGTGGCGCCGCAAAAATACCAGGCCACGCTCGTCGAGATCAAGAGCATCGCCGACGAGATCCGCGCGCGCGGCCACGTGCACCGCTCCAGCTTGCACCTGCTCGAGCGTGCCAAGGCGTCCGAGCTGCTGGCCAAGCAGTTCGAACTGGCGCCCGGCCAGCCGCTGTTCCATTCGGTCATCGTGCACTTCGAGAACGAGCTGCCGATCCAGGTCGAGGACCGCTGGGTCAATCCGGACTGCGCGCCCGACTACATGACGCAGGATTTCGCCAGCATCACGCCCAATGAATACCTGATGCAGGCCGCGCCGCTGGCCGGCGCCACCTTCAGCATCGAGGCGCTGGCGCCGCCGCGCGAGATCGCCGACATGCTGGCGATCGATCCGCGCCAGAGCTGCCTGGTGCTAAAGCGCAAGACCCAGTCGCAGGGGCGCATCGCGTCGGTGGCGACGATGTGGCATCCGGGCCACCGCTACCAGTTCGCCGGCAGCTTTTCCTGAGCCGGCGCCACCGGCGCGCGCAGGACGTCGGGACAGCCCGGCACACGCAGCAAAAGTTGCCAGCGACCGCGGACTCAATGCTATAGTCGTTCGCAGGGCTCACCGCCCCCGTGGCAGCTTCGACCATGGGCCGTGCGCCCGCGCCATCCACCGAAAGAGACGCCGTGCCGCGCTGCTCCTTGTCGACCGCTGTGGTTTTCCGTCTACGCCGCGCCCAGCGCTGCGTGTTGCTGGGCGCGTTGCTGCTCAGCGCCAATGCGCTGGCGCTGGAAAAAGTCACGCTGCAACTGAAATGGACCCACCAGTTCCAGTTCGCCGGCTACTACGCGGCCCAGGAGCAGGGCTATTATCGCGACGCCGGGCTGGAGGTGACGCTGCGCGAACTCACACCGGGCAACTCGCCCGTTCCGGCCGTGCAGTCCGGCGCGGCCCAGTATGGCGTGGGCGCCAGCGGGCTGCTGATCGAGCGCGGCGCCGGCGCCCCGCTGGTGCTGCTGGCGTCGATCTTCCAGCATTCGCCGTCGGTGCTGCTGGTGCGACGCGACGGCGCCGGCAAGCCGGTGGCGCTGCGTGGCGCGCGCCTGATGGTGCCAATTAACAACGGCGAGATCCAGGCCTTCCTCAGAAAGCAGGGCATCACGCCGGACAACACCCCGCCAATCAAGGCCAGTTACCAGGTCGACGACCTGCTCGATGACCGCGCCGACGCGATGACCGCCTACAGCACCGACCGGCGCAGCGCGCTCGTCGAGGGCCAGGTCGAGGTGCTCTCGCCGCGCACGCTGGGCATCGACTTTTACGGCGACAACCTGTTTACCAGCGAGGCCGAATTGCGCGAACACCCGGCCCGGGTGGCGGCACTGCGCGCGGCCACGCTGCGCGGCTGGAAGTACGCGCTGCACCACCAGGCCGACATCATCGACCTGATCCGCGCGCGCTACCCGCACCGACTGTCGCGCGAGGACTTGCTGTTCGAGGCGCGCCAGATGGCACCGCTGCTGCAGGCCGACGTGATCGAACTCGGTTACAGCAATCCCGAGCGCTGGCGCCGCATCGCCGCCGTGTACGCCGAACTGGGCCTGGTGCCGCCCGACATGGCGCTGGACGGTTTCCTGTACAAGACGCCCGAACCGGACCTGGCGCTGCTGTATGCCAGCCTGGGCGCCTCGATCGTGCTGCTGCTGGCGGCCGGGCTGGCGGCCTGGCGCTTCGCCCACCTGACGGCCACGCTGCGCGCCGAGCGGGCCACGCTGCGCGCCACCGAGGACCGCCTCTCGAGCGCGGAAAGCATGTGGAATTTCGCGCTGGAGGGCTCCGGCGACGGGGTCTGGGAGTGGAGTCATGGCAACGACGCGGTGTTGTTGTCGGCGCGCAGCGAGCTGCTGCTCGGCTATGCGCCCGGCCAGCTGCAGCTGACCGTGCATGACTGGTCCGGCCAGGTCCATCCGGACGACGTGGCGCGCGTCAAGCAGGAGATGCGGCGCTATTTCGCGCCCGAGCCGCAGCATGCCAGGCGCAGTTTTTCCAGCGAATTTAGGATGCGCTGCCAGGACGGCAGCTGGAAATGGGTGCTCACGCGCGGCATGGCGATCGCGCACGACGCGCGCAAACGCGTGCTGCGCCTGTCGGGCACGCTGGCCGACATCAGCGACCGCATGCAGGCCGAGGAGGCGCGCGTGCGCGCCGTGCTGGAGGCGGCCTCGGACGCGATGCTGCTGGTCGATGCCGACGGACGCGTGCGCTACGCCAACCAGATCAGCGCGCGCAGCTTCGGCTACCGGCTCGAGGCGCTGATCGAGCTGCCGATCGCGCGCCTGGCGCCGGGCGCCTGCCTGCCCGGCGACGGCGCGCGCGTGGTCAACCGGGTGCTGCTGGCCCAGCGCCTGGACGGCAGCAGCTTCCCGGCCGAAGTGAACCAGTCGCCCATGCAAACCTACGGCCAGCGCCTGACCATCGTGGCGCTGCGCGACATCACCGAGCGCCAGCGCGCCGAACTGGCGCTGGTGGCCAGCGCCGAGCGCTACCGGCGCATCGTGCAAACGGCCGCCGAGGGCATCTGGATGCTCGACGCCGATGCCGTCACCTCGTTCGTCAATCCGAAACTGGCGCAGATGTTCGGCTACCAGGCGGGCGACATGGTCGGCCAGCCGATCAGCCGTTTCATCGACGCGGCCGGCCACGCCGCGCTCGAGCAGCACCTGCTGCGCAGCCGCCAGGGCCAGAGCGAAGCGGACGATTTCTGTCTGCGCCGCCAGGACGGCAGCGCGCTGTGGGCGCTGCTGTCGTCGTCCCCGATCCACGCCGACGACGGCGCCTACTGCGGCAGCCTGGCCATGCTGACCGACATCAGCGCGCGCCGCCAGGCCGAGGCGGCGCTGAAGAACTCCAACCAGCGCCTGGCCAGCGTGTTCAACGCCGCCACCAACGGTCTGGTTGTGCAGGACCGCACGGGCCGCCTGATCAGCAGCAACGCGGCCGCCACGCGCATGCTCGGCGCAGGCCTGGCGCCGCTGTGGGACGCCGTGCACGAAGACGGCAGCGCGTTCGCGCTGGCCAGCCAGCCGGTCCAGCGCGCCATCGCCAGCGGCACCTCGGTGCGCGACGTCATCATGGGCGTGCTGCAGCCGGACGGCACGCTGTGCTGGCTGTCGGTGAACGCCGAGCCGATCCGCGACAGCGCCTGTGAGGTCGACCTGGTGGTGTCGAGCCTGACCGACATCACCTTCCACAAGCGCAGCGAGGACGCGCTGCGCCAGGGTGAAGAACGGCTGCAGGAGATCATCCAGATGATGCCGATCGGCCTGTTCATCAAGGACGCCGACAGCCGCTTGCTGCTGATGAACCACGCCTGCGAACAGCAGCTCGGCTTCAACCTGGGACGCCTGCAGAACGGCGGCGCGGCCGACTGCTACACGCCGGCCCAGCTGGTCGAATTTCGCGCGCGCGACCGCCAGGCCTTCAACGACGGCGTGCTGATCGACTACGTGGAGATCCTGTGGAACCCCACGCTGCAGCGCGAATCGCACCTGCGCACCATCAAGAAGCCGGTGTTCGACATGCAGGGCCGGCCCGATTACCTGATCTGCATGACGGTCGACATCACCGAAAGCTGGCACACCGAACAGGCGCTGCGCGAATTGAACGAACACCTCGAGGAGCGCGTGGCGCAGCGCACCGTGCAGCTGGACCTGGCCAAGCAAGTGGCCGAGGAAGCCAGCCAGGCCAAGGGCCAGTTCCTGGCCAATATGAGCCACGAGATCCGCACCCCGATGAACGGGGTGATCGGCATGGCCTACCTGGCCCTGAAGACCGAACTCAATCCGCGCCAGCGCGACTACCTTGAGAAGATCCGCTTCGCCGGCGAACACCTGCTGGGCATCATCGACGACATCCTCGATTTTTCCAAGATCGAAGCGGGCCGGCTGGAGATCGAAACGGTGCAGTTCGACCTGGACCAGGTGATGCAAACGCTGTCGACCGTGGTCGCGCCCAAGGCCGCCAGCAAGAGCCTGGCGCTGGTGTTCGAGCTTGACCCGCAGCTTGAACGGGTGATGCTGGGCGACCCGCTGCGCCTGGGCCAGGTGCTGATCAATTACACCATCAACGCGATCAAGTTTAGCGAGCGCGGCGCCATCACGATCCGCGCGCGCCAGGCCGAGCGCGACGCGACGAGCTGCCTGGTGCGCTTTGACGTGTGCGACAACGGCATCGGCCTCAGTGCCGAGGAAGTGGGCCGGCTGTTCCAGTCGTTCCAGCAGGCCGACACGTCCACCACGCGCGAATACGGCGGCACCGGGCTGGGCCTGGCGATCTGCAAGCAACTGGCCCAGCTGATGGGCGGCACGGTCGGGGTCGACAGCACCAGCGGCAGCGGCAGCTGTTTCTGGTTCACCGCGCGCCTGGGCCTGGTGGCGCCCGGCCAGCTGCTGGCGCCGACCGCGCCGCCCACCGACCCGATGGCCGACGGCGCGGGCGCCGACCTTGTCGGCGTGCGCATCCTGCTGGTCGAGGACAACCCCTTCAACCAGCAGATCGCGCTGGAGGTGCTGGAACAGGCCGGCGCCAGCGTGTGCCTGGCCAACAACGGCGCCGAAGGGCTGGACCTGCTGCGTCAGAGCCCGTTTGATTGCGTGCTGATGGATGTGCAGATGCCGGTGATGGACGGGCTGGAGGCGACCCGGCGCATCCGCGCCGATCCGCAACTGGCGCACCTGCGCGTGCTGGCCATGACCGCCACCGCCACCAATGCCGACCGCACCCGCTGCAGCGAGGCGGGCATGGACGACTTCATCAGCAAGCCGATCCAGCCGGCGCTGCTGTGTCGCACCATCGCCGGCTGGCTGCCGAAACGCGCCGCCCCCGTGCCCGAGCCGAGCGCGCCGCCCACGTTCCTGACGCTGGCGGGCGATCCGGCCGTGATCGACCTGTCGATCCTGGCCAAGCTGCTGGGATACAATCAGGACAAGGTGCGCAAATTCTCCTTCAAGTTCCTGCAATCGACCCAGGATGGCTTCGACGAGATCGGGCGCGCGCTGGCTGCCGACGACATTGTCCAGGTGCGCGAGCTGGGCCACCGCATCAAGTCGGCCGCGCGCACCGTCGGCGCGCTCGGCATGGCCGAGCTGTGCGCCCGGCTCGAAGCGCTGCCGGTCGAGGAGATCGCGCTGGAACGGGCTGCGGCGGCCGCCATCGTGGCGCAGTTGTGGCCCCTGCTCGAGCGCATCACCGAGCAAATCATGCAGCACACCACGTTCGCGCACGACACCTAGTCGGGCGCAGGCGTGATACCCTTAACAAGATTGCAGCCCGCAGGCTGCCACTGACAGGACCGGCTAGTATGCACAAGCACTTCCAGGACGCACCGAACGCCAGCGCGCGCCGCCCGTGCGTCCTGTTGCTCGACGACGACCACTTCATGCTCGAACTGCTCACCGACATGCTCGACGAACTGGGCAGCTACGACGTGCTGGCCGAGCCGCACGCCCGGCGCGCGCTGCAGACGCTGGCCGTGCGCCGCCCCGATCTGCTGATCTGCGACGTGTCGATGCCCGACATGGATGGCATCGAATTTTTGCGCGCGGCCGCCGCCATGCTGTACCGCGGCCAGGTGCTGCTGCTGTCGGGCGTGGACGCGGGCCTGCGCATGACGGCCGAGCGGCTGGCGCGCGCCCACGGCCTGCAGGTGGTGGGCGCCGTGATGAAACCGATCAGCCTGGAACAACTGCGCGAGGCGCTGGCCGCGGCCGGCTTGCCGGGCCAGGCCCTCCCCGATACAGAAAGCCCCGTACTATGAGCACCATCATCTTGCTGGAAGACGATCCCTTCCTGCGCGAGTTGTACAGTTTGCACCTGAGCCAGGCTGGCTACACGATGGTGTCGGCCGCCAGCGGGCGCAACATCGTCGCGCTGCTCGCACAGCATGCGCCGGCCCTGGTGATCACCGACCTGATCATGCCCGACCATGAGGGCATGGAGGCGATTTTCCAGATTCGCGACCACGCCGAGGTGCCCATCATCGCCATCTCGGTCAATCCGGACTTTCTGCGCATGGCCGCGCCGCTGGTGGATGCGACGCTGGTCAAACCGTTCTCGGGCGACGAGCTGACCTTGCAGGTCGAGCGCGTGCTGCGCCTGGCCGACGGGCCGGTGGCCCGGTGACGCACAGGGCAAGCTTACGTGGCCGCAACAAATTCGATAAACAGACGCCACTTTTTAAAAAAATAGGTTATTATTTCGTCTAATTCCCCGCCTGACACCCTCTAGCCCCACCTTCCACGCATTGAATTTGCGAACAACGCCTCCATCATGTGTGTTGTAACAGTAAGGTAAGCCGGCGAACCCAAGCAGGATGGCAGAGTCCCCCAATTTGAACCACCCCTACCCTCGTCTGAGGAAAACATGAGCGAAAATATTAAACACATCAGTGATGCATCGTTTGAAGCAGATGTCCTTAAAGCCGACCGCCCTGTGCTGGTCGACTTCTGGGCCGAATGGTGCGGTCCTTGCAAGGCGATCGCCCCGATCCTGGAAGAAGTGGCCAAAGAATACGAAGGCAAGATCCTGATCGCCAAGCTCGACGTCGACGCCAACCAGGCCATTCCGGCCAAGTTCGGCATCCGCGGCATCCCGACCCTGATCCTGTTCAAGAACGGTGTCGTGGCGGCCCAGAAGGTCGGCGCGATGGCCAAAGGTCAACTGACGTCCTTTATCGATAGCAACATCTAACGACCCCATGTCGACGCCAGCGCGCCCGCGCTGACGTCTGATCGGCCGGGAGGCGCGCCAGACGGCCGTCTCCCAGATGAATAACCCACGTAGCTCCCTCCCCTACCTTTACCTCCCGTCACGGGATTCAAACATGCATTTATCTGAACTAAAGGCCATGCACGTCTCAGCCCTGCTGGAGATGGCCATCGGTCTTGACATCGAAAACGCCGCCCGCCTGCGCAAGCAGGAACTGATGTTCGCGATTCTGAAGAAACGCGCCAAATCGGGCGAACAAATTTTTGGCGACGGCGCCCTCGAAGTGCTGCCGGACGGCTTTGGATTCCTGCGCTCGCCCGACGCCAGCTACATGGCCTCGACCGACGACATCTACATCTCGCCGTCGCAGATCCGCCGCTTCAACCTGCACACCGGCGACTCGATCGAAGGCGAAGTGCGCACCCCGAAAGACGGCGAGCGCTATTTCGCGCTGGTCAAGGTCGACAAGGTCAACGGCGAATCGCCCGAGATGTCGAAGCACCGCATCCTGTTCGAGAACTTGACGCCGCTGCACCCGAACGAGCCGCTGCGCCTTGAGCGCGAAATGATGGGCCAGGAAAACATCACCGGCCGCATCATCGATTTGATCGCGCCGATCGGCAAGGGCCAGCGCGGCCTGCTGGTGGCCTCGCCAAAATCGGGTAAATCGGTGATCCTGCAGCACATCGCGCATGCGATCACGGCGAACCACCCTGACGTCACGCTGATCGTGCTGCTGATCGACGAGCGCCCGGAAGAAGTGACGGAAATGCAACGCTCGGTGCGCGGCGAAGTGGTCGCATCGACCTTCGACGAGCCGGCCACCCGCCACGTGCAGGTCGCCGAGATGGTGCTGGAAAAAGCCAAGCGCCTGGTCGAAATGAAAAAAGACGTGGTGATTCTGCTCGATTCGATCACCCGCCTGGCGCGCGCCTACAACACCGTCATCCCTGCCTCGGGCAAGGTATTGACCGGTGGTGTTGACGCCAACGCGCTGCAACGTCCGAAGCGCTTCTTCGGCGCCGCCCGTAACATCGAAGAAGGCGGCTCGCTGACCATCATCGCGACCGCGCTGATCGAAACGGGTTCGCGCATGGATGACGTGATTTTCGAGGAATTCAAGGGCACCGGTAACATGGAAGTGCATCTCGAGCGCCGTCTGGCCGAGAAGCGCGTCTACCCGGCGATCAACCTCAACAAATCGGGCACGCGCCGCGAAGAGTTGCTGATCAAGCCAGACCAGTTGCAGAAAATCTGGATCCTGCGCAAGCTGCTGTACTCGATGGACGAGATCGAAGCGATGGAGTTCATCCTCGACAAGATGAAGGCCACCAAGAACAACGGTGAGTTCTTCGACATGATGCGTCGCGGCGGCTAAACACCCCACGCGCATCAGGCGGCCACGGCCGCGACAAAAAGGGCGCCGTGCGAACGGCGCCCTTTTTTTATGCAAACGGCGCGCGCGTATTTGCACGGCGCGCCAAAACGGCTGTATAATCGTCGGTTGCATTATTTCAACCCTGGCAAGTGAGCGGCAATCGGGTCAAGAAGCGAGTCGACCGACGAAGTGCAGTTTGGCTACCAACACTACTGAGGCATACATGAAAGCAGATATCCATCCAAATTACCGCGAAGTGTTGTTCCACGATCTGTCGTGCGACTTCAAATTCGTCACGCGTTCGACCATCCAAACGCGCGAAATGATCTCCCACGAAGGTAAAGAATACCCACTGGTGAAGATCGAGGTTTCGGCTGAATCGCACCCGTTCTACACGGGCAAGCACAAGATCGTCGATACCGCCGGTCGCGTCGAGAAGTTCCGTCAGAAATTCGGTACCGTCGGTTCGAAAACCGCCATCGCAGCAGGTTAATTTACCGCCGCTGTGTTGTAGCAGCAGCTTCGGCTGCGAAAAAGGCAGCCACGGCTGCCTTTTTTTCGTTGATACTCCCACTACTTCTCACTACGTCTGCCCAGCAACCGATGAAGCCTGTCCGTCTTCCCGCCGCCGCCACCCTCGCGTTGCCACGCTGGGCCTTGTACGCGCTCGGCATGCTGTACATCCTGCCCGGCCTGATCGGACGCGACCCGTGGAAAGACGACGGCGGCAGCTTCGGCCTGATGTGGACCATGGCGCACGGCACGCTGTCGGACTGGCTGCTGCCCAACATCGCCGGCATGCCGATCCCCGAGGACGGCCCGCTGGCGTTCTGGCTGGGCGCGTTGTGCATCAAACTGTTCGGCTTCGCGTTGGGCGACGTGATGGCCGCGCGCATGTCGACCATCGCCGCCTTCGTGCTGGGCGCGCTGTCGGTGTGGTACACCGCCTTCCACCTGGGCCGCCGGCCCGACGCGCAGCCGCTGCGACTGGCCTTCGGCGGCCAGCCCGAGCCGCGCGACTACGGGCGCACGCTGGCCGACACGGCGCTGCTGTTCTATCTGGGCTGCCTGGGCCTGCTGCTGCACAGCCACTCCACTGTGGCGGCCACGTTGGAGGTGTCACTACTGGCCTATTTCCTGTATCGCACGGTGCGCTACGTCGAAGTGGCGAGCGTGCGCAACGCCGCGCTGGTCGGGCTGGCGCTGGGCGCGCTGACGCTCACGCGCGGCTGGGTGGTGCCGGCCGCGCTGGCGGCCACGCTGCTGCCCTGCACACTGTTCCTGCGCCTGCCAGTGCGCACCACGCTGCGCGACTTCGGCGTCACGCTGGCCACCGCCGGCCTGGTCGCGCTGCTGTGGATGGTGCCGGCCATGCTGTTGCGCCCCTACCACCAGTCGCCGATCGACGCGTGGCAGACCTGGAACATGGAACAGGTCGGCTTACCCAGCGTGAAAGCGTTCTCGTTCTTCCTGCGCCAGGGCATCTGGTTCTTCTGGCCGGCCTGGCCGTTTGCGCTGTGGGCGATTTACGCGTGGCGCCGCCAGAGCCGCCTGCTGCACATCGTGCTGCCACTGACGGTGATCGGCGCGCTGACGCTGCTGGCGCTGTGCGATCCGACGCCCGAACAATGGAGCTTGCTGCTGTTGCTGCCGCCGCTGTCGATCATGGCCGCGTTCGGCCTGCCGACCATGAAGCGCGGCGCGATCAACGCGATCGACTGGTTCTCGGTGATGGTGCTGACCATGGTGGCCGGCCTGATCTGGCTGTTCTGGATCGCCACGCTGACCGGCTGGCCGGCCCAGCTGGCCAAGAACGCGCTCAAGCTGGTGCCCGGCTTCACGCCCTCGCTGGGACCGGTCGCCTTTATGGTGGCGGCCGGCGCCACGGTGCTGTGGTTCGCGCTGGTGCACTGGCGCTTGTCGCGCCAGCCGGCCGTGCTGTGGCGCGCCGTGGTGCTGTCCTCCGGCGGCCTGATTCTGATCTGGGTGCTGTTGATGACGCTGTTCCTGCCCGAGCTCAATTACAGCAAGAGCTACGCGCGCGTGGCGCTGCAGATCGCCGCCCACCTGCCGGAAAAGACTGGCTGCATCGAGTCGAATGTTGGCCCGGCCCAGCGCGAAGCGTTCGCCTACTTCGGCAACCTGCCGTTCACCGGCGTCGAAGGCGCCAGCTGCGACGTGCTGCTGCTGCAGGACAGCATCAAGCGCAAGGACGACACCGAGCTGCTGCGCGAGTACCGCGACAAGGCCTGGGTGCAGCTGTGGGAAGGGCGCCGTCCGTCCGATCGCGACGAGCGTTTCCGGCTGTATCGGCGCGGCAAGTAAGGCAGCGGTGACTCCGGCGGGCAGTGTCCTCGGCAACGCTTCGCAGGCATCCCACAAGCCTCGTGCGATGCCTGCTCAAACGTTGTCGTGCTCATCCGAAAAAGAACAGCGCGTCTTTCTCAGCCGAACAGTTGCCTGATTCGCTCAAATCAGCCATAATGCGACTCGCGTTGCCGGGATGGCGGAATAGGTAGACGCACGGGACTCAAAATCCCGCGCTGGAAACAGCGTGCCGGTTCGATTCCGGCTCCCGGCACCAAGATCATGTTTGAAGCAGTCCAGCAGCATCCGATGACCCGCAACTCTCCTCGTGAGAATGCGGGTTTTTTGTTAATGGCTATTGGTATACGCCGTCTCGACATTCATAGATCTTTGGGGCGCCTGCCCCGAGATCGTTCAAGCGGCGTCCCCTCTGATCCGGCGCCCACTGTAAATTCGCACCAGAACAAATTTAAGCCCTTAGCGATACAGCCTACTTGGCCACAGAGTACATCGCGCCAGTGTTTCCAGGGAAACGCGATCAAGAACCTGCGCTGGCTAGTGCACGGCCTCGTCGGAAATTCGAGAAAATTCGATCCACCTCGCTCCCCGTGGAAGTGATTCGCGAAGCGCCAGCGCAATTGACACCATGTGGCGGTCGATTCGTCGCATGTCCAAGCGCAATCGCCGCCTGCGGCTCACTATGCGGCCATCGCAATCCGCGATGCAGCCCATGGGAGCAAAGCCGTGAAACAGTTTTTTCGATTCGTAGCAGCCGCAGCATTTTTCAGCGCCGGCATCGCGCAGGCCGCCGACCTGACCATCGACGTGGCGGGACTGAAGAACGCCAAAGGCAAGGTGCTGGTTGCCGTTTTTAGTCGCGCCGAGGATTTTCTCAAGCAGCCACTGCGCACGGCGGCCGTCGATGCGCGTGCGGGCACGGTACGCGCCGTCATCGCCGACCTGCCGTCGGGCGACTATGCGCTCAGTGTGTTCCAGGATGAGAACGGCAATGGCGAGCTCGATGCCAACCCGGCCGGCATGCCGATCGAACCCTACGGTTTCAGCAACGACGCGGCCGGCAACTACGGGCCGCCGAGCTTTAAGCAGTCGCTCGTGCATCTGCCTGAAGCGGGCAGCGTGGCCACGATCAACCTGCGCTGACAACATCATGGACAAGCGAAATTTCCTGCGCGGCGTGGCGGCGGGCGGTGCGATGTTGGCGCTGCCGCTACGGGCGCGCGCGGACGAGACCAGGGACGCCTATCTGGCGAACTTGCCAAGCCATCCGCGTCTCGCTGCGCTGAACGGTTGCGCGGCCGACAGGCTGAGCGGCACGGCGGTCGTCGAGGGCCGCTGGCCGGCGGAGCTGGGCGGCACTTTCTATCGCAATGGCCCGGCGCGCTTTGAGCTGGGCGGCGAGCGCTATCGTCACTGGTTCGACGGCGACGGCATGGTGCACGCCTGGCGCATCGACGCCGGCCGCGTGCGGCACGAGGCGCGCTTCGCCCAGACACGGAAATATGTGGAAGAGTCGGGCGCCGGTCAGTTTCTCTATCCCGCCTTCGACACCGACATCCAGCGCCGCCCGGTGGGCAACAACGATACGATTAACACCGCCAACACCAATGTGGTGCCGCACGCGGGCAAGCTCTACGCGCTTTGGGAAGGCGGCTCGGCGACCGAGCTCGACCCGGCCAATCTCGCCACGCGCGCGGTCAAGAGCTGGCGCGACGATCTCACTTCCATGCCGTTTTCCGCTCACCCGAAAATCACGCCCGACGGCACACTGTGGAATTTCGGCGTCGTGCCCGGTGCCGACAAATTGGCGCTATGGCGCGTCGACCCCGATGGCAGTCTGGGAAAGTTCGGCATGATCGACGTCCCCCACCTTCCGATGGTGCACGACTTCGTCGTCACGGCACGCTATATGGTCTTTCTGGTGCCGCCATTCGACATGCACAGCTTGCCGCACACGACGTATCTGGGCGCGCATGTCTGGAATGGCAAGCGCCCGCTGCGCGCACTGGTGGTCGAGCGCGCCAACTTCACGCTGCGGCGCGTGGTGGAAATGCCCGCGGCGATGGTTTTTCATTTGGGTAACGGCTGGGACGAGGGCAATATCGTCCGCTTCGACGCGTGCATCACGGCCGACGACAGCGGCCTGCGGGCGATGGGGGGCGTCATGCGCGGCGAGACCTGGCGGGAGGCGAGCACCGACAGCGTGCTCATCACACTTGATCTGGCGCGCGGCACGGCGCGCAGCGATGCCTTGCTCGGCGGGACCGAGTTTCCACGTGTCGCGCCCGCCGACGTCGGCAGTCGCCACCGTCAGTTGTTCGTGGCGACAAGCCACAGCACGACCGAATTCGGCATGAGCGGCGTGGCGCGCATCGACATCGACAGCGGGCGCGTGGATCGCTTCGAGTATGGTGCGGACTGGATTGTGGAGGAGCACATTCCAGTGCCCAAGGCCTCGGGCAAGGGCCAATGGCTGCTCGGCGCGGCCTATGACGTGAAAAGGCGCCAGACCGTCCTTGCCGCATTTGACGGCACGCATCTGTCGCATGGTCCGGTGGCGCGCGCGCGCCTGCCGTATGCCGCGCCGCTTTGTTTCCACGGTAATTTTCTGGCGACCTGAGGCCGGCCCGGCGCCAGCATGAAGCATGCGGCGGCCGCCAGTGGCGCATGGCTACCCTGCCGGCGTCAAGGCTGTCGGCGTCAAGGCTTGTCAGCGTTTAGCGACCTGATTAGACTGTCAACATGAACCAAATACAAACGAGCGTTACAGCCGCCTCGCACGGCGACAAGATGGCCAGCGCTCATCCTCTGGAGTTGATTCCGTTCTTCCGCGCCTGGCCGTCAAGCATGGCGCGCGAAGTGGTCTACACATTCATTCTGGGGGTGGGGTTCTGCCTGCTTTTCTTCGCCTTATATGCCAGCAGCATACCGCGCGGTCGGATGGCCGAGCAGTTGTGGATCGACTTTGTCATCGCGATGGCGATCGCGTTTTCCATCCACGCACTGTACGCGCTGGGCGAGGCGTTGCTGGGGCGATGGCTGCGCTTAGCGCATCGCTGGTGGCGCGCGCTCTACTATTTGGCGGTGCCGACCAGCGGCGTCTTCGCCGGCTACGTCATCGGCATCACGCTCGTCAATCCGGCCGCGGCTCGCCACCATATCTTCACGCCCAGCGTCATTCTCAGTGTCGCCATCGCCGCCGTGCTGGTCTCCGGCGTGCTCGTGTTCGCGTATCTGATACGCGAACGCGAGCTGCTGGCCAAACAACGCCTGGCCGATGAACAACGCCGCGGCCTGGAATCCGAACGCCGTGCGCTGGAGGCGCAACTACGCATGCTGCAGGCGCAGGTCGAACCGCATTTCCTCTATAACACGCTGGCCAACGCCGTTGGCCTGATCCAGCCGGCACCCGAGCGCGCCCGCCTTTTGCTCGAGCACTTGATCGACTACCTGCGCGCAACGCTGGCAGCGAGCCGCAGCGCCGACGCACCGTTGCAAGGCGAAATCGACACGATCACCGCCTATCTGATGCTGATGCAATTGCGCATGGGCGAGCGCCTTCGCTTCCGCATCGAGGTGACGGACGCGGCAGCGAACGTCAGCTTGCCGCCGATGCTGCTGCAGCCCATCGTGGAAAATGCGATCAGCCATGGACTGGAACCAAAAATTGACGGCGGCGACATCGTGGTGGCCGCCACCATTGAGGCGGGCCATTTGCACATCGTGATCAGCGACACCGGCGTGGGTTTTCAGATCGGCGTTTCGAGCAAGCCAGGCGGCGGCGTCGGTCTGTCCAATCTGCGCGAGCGCATTGCCGCGCTGTACGGCGGCGATGGCAAGCTGAGCATCGCCGACAATGCCGGGGGCGGTGTCAGCGTGACCTTGCGTATTCCGCTGCCGCCGTCCGTCCAGCAGACCTCCGGACTCGATACGCCCAATGCGGAGACAACATGCATACCGCACTGATTGCCGACGACGAGCCGGTGCTGGTCGATTTTCTCAAGGATGAACTGGCGGTGCTTTGGCCGGAGCTGAAGATTGTCGCCGTGGCCGGCAACGGGGTCGATGCCATGCGTCTGATCGACGAGCTGTCGCCGTCGGTCGCCTTTCTCGATATCCGCATGCCTGGTTTGACCGGGCTGGAGGTGGCCAGCAAGTTACAGCATGAAAAAGTTGCGCCGCATGTGGTGTTTGTCACCGCGTACAGCCAGTATGCGGTGGAGGCTTTCGAGCGCGAGGCGGCCGATTATCTGCTCAAGCCGCCGACGCGCGAGCGCCTGGGCCGCGTCGTGAACAAGCTCAAGCGCCAGCTTGCCATGACGAATGGTGCGCCGGCGGCTGGCGAACTGCTGGCAAGGCTGGCGGCAGCGGTGGCACAAACACCAACGACGCCCCGTCTGGAGTGGATACGGGCGGCGCACGGCAATGAGACGCGCGTGATCGCCATCGACGAGGTGATCTATTTCGAAGCCAACATCAAGTATGTGTCGGTGTTCACCGCGGCGGGCGAGTCGCTGATCCGCACGCCGCTGAAAGAATTGATCGACGGGCTCGATGCGAATCGCTTCTGGCAGGTGCACCGTGGCACCGTCGTGGCAGTCAAGCATATCGCCGGCACCACGCGCGACTTCCGCGGCCGCACGCTGCTCAGACTGAAGCAACGAAGCGAGGAATTACTTGTCAGCCGCCCTTTTCTGCATCTGTTCAGGCAGATGTAGTTCGGCCTTCACTGCACAATGGCTTACCCCGATTGCCATACAGGAGCAAGGGCGACGCCATCCATCTGCTGTGGCGAAAACCTTGCTCGCGATAGCGCTGCGCCACCCAGACGTACTGCAAGGACTGGTCGCGTAGATGACGGTTCAATTGGTTCTACGCGACACGGCCAGCATCGACCGACTCAGTGTGGGCGACTAGCCGCCAACGGCGCACAGGGCGATGCGCGACTCGTGCGGTTCAGGCCCGGCACGCGCCAACGATCGCCTCTGCTCGCGCACCTCGGTGATCGCGCCGCTGTCCATGAAGATCACGCGGTCGGCGCAATCGAAGTAGCGGTCGTCGTGCGTGATGACGATCACCAGCTTGTTGTTACGCTTCATGCCCTGCAAAATATCGCGGTAAAAAATCTGCTTGAAGGCCGGGTCCTGGTCGGCGGCCCACTCGTCGAACACGTAGATGTCCTTGTCGTCGAGCAGCGCGACCAGCAGCGCCAGCCGGCGCCTTTGTCCATCGGACAGTTTGGTGGTCGTGAATTCGTCGCCCACCAGTTCTGTCTTGCCGCGTAGGCCAAGCAGATCGAGCCAGCCGTCGATGCCGGCCCGGTCCGCATCGGTGAGCGGGCGGTACAGCTTGCGAAACAGGTAGTAGTTGGAGAAGATGACGCCGATGCGGGTGCGCGCCGCCGTCAGGTTCGACGCGTCCACCGCCACCTCGTCGAAGTACACGTGACCGGCCAGCGCCTGGTAGTGCAGCGACAGGAGTTTACTCAGCGTGGACTTGCCGGAGCCGTTGCCGCCGACGATGAAGTTGATCTGGCCGCGCTCGAATTCGAGGCTGGCCGGCGCCAGCGCGAAGCCGCCGCCGTCGCCGTCCGGCGCGGCGTAGCGATAGCTGGCCGCGCGCACGCCGAAGCGCTGCCAATCATCCAGCCAGGGCGCCGTTTCCGACGCCGCCGCCGGCTCGGCGTGCCCGCCCAGCGCGACGATGCGCGCCAGCGCCACGCGCCCCATCTGCAGCTGGCGCGCCGTGCCCAGAATGGCGGCCACCGGCGCGGCCGCGTACAGTAGCGCCATCACCACGCCGTACAAACGCGCCGGCGGCAATTGCATGTACGCCGGCAGCACAAACACCATCAGCCCGATGATGAACAGCGACAGAAGGTCGCTGGCAGTGCCGGCCAGGTGGATCACCGCGTCGCCCAGCTGTTCGAGCCGCACCGATTCGCGCTGCGGCGTGGCCAGCTCGTCGTGCAGATGGCGCGCCGCCTTGCTGCGGTCGAGCTTGAGTTCGTACACGCCGCTGATCAGGCCGCGCATGCCTTCTTGCAGCACGTCGCGCAGCGCGCGCGCGCGCAGGTACAAAACGGCCGAGCGCGCCATCGGCAGCTGGAAGATCGTCATGCCGACGGCGATGGCCGCAACGCCCAGCGCGCACACGCGCAGGTCCAGCGTGGCCAGGTACACCAGCATGCCGGCCACCGTCACCGCCGACACGATCAGCATCGGGATCGCGCCGGCCGCGCCGGCCACCGTGTTCACGTCGTCCACCAGCACGTTCAATAGGCGCGCGAAGCCGACCGTCTCCACGCCGTCGGTGGTCATCGCGCCGATGCGCGCGGCGATGGTCAGGCGCAGCTCGCCCGTGGCCGCCTTGGCGATGTTGTTGACCAGGATGACCGACAGCGCCTTGGCCGCCAGGATCAGCAGGCACATACCGAAAAACAGCGCGCCGCCGTGCCGGCCCACCAGCGCCGCCAGCTGGCCGGTCGGCGCCGGCGCGCCGGACTGGCGCGACAACTCGGCCAGCACGAAGGGGATGATCAGACTGTACAGCGCACCGGCCAGCGCGCCCAGCAGCACTGCAAACGTCAACAGTTTGGGCGCCTGGCGCAGCAGCAGCGTCAGTATCGACAGCGCCGGTTCAGGCGCAGCCGGCTCGGGCACATTTTGTTCGGGCGCATTCGGCCAGGACGCATTCGGTTCGGGCGCATTCAGCTCGGACGCAGCCGGTTCGGGCGCAGCCGGGTTGCGCGCCGCCGGGCCGTTCACGTCGGCGCGCATCACAGGATGACCTCATCTTCAAGATTGGCGTCGGCGTGCGCCGGCAGCATCAGGCTGGCGGCGAATTTCTCCTTCAGCCCATCCTCGATCACCGCCGCGCACGCGCGGATGGTGGGCGAGGAAAACAGCGCTGTCAGCGGAAAGGCGATCTCGAACTCGGCGCGGATGCGGGTCGCCAGCCGCGCGGCCAGCAACGAATGGCCTCCGACCTCGAAGAAGTTGGCGGTCACGCCGAAGTCGTCGCGTCCGAGCAGGGATTGGCTCAGCGCCAGCAGGCGCCGCTCGATGGCGCCTGCGGGTTCGACCTGCGCATCGGCGGTGTGCGCGGCGGGCAGCTTGTTGCGGTCGACCTTGCCGTTTGGGTTGAGCGGGAAGGCGTCCAGCCGCTGCACGATGGACGGGCGCATGTAGTCGGGCAGGCTGCGCGCCAGGCCGCTGCGGATCGCCTCGACCAGCTGCGCCTGCGCGTCGGCCGGCAGCGCCGACGTGTAATACAGCACCAGCGCGCCATCGGCGCCGGCCACGTGCGCCACCGCCTGGCGCACGCCGTCGATCGCGATGGCCAGCGTTTCGATTTCGCCCATCTCGATGCGCGCGCCGCGCAGGCTGACCTGATGGTCGACCCGGCCAAGAAATTCAAAGCTGCCGTCGGCGAGGCGGCGCACCCGGTCGCCGGTGCGGTAGATCCGCTCACCCGGATCGAAGGGGCTGGCGAGGAAACGCTCGGCCGTCATGGCCGGCTGGCCGACGTAGCCGGCCGCGATCGACAGGCCGCCGATGTACAGCTCGCCCGGCACGCCGTCCGGCTGCTGCCCGCCCGCGTCGTTCAGCACATGAAAGCGCGCGTGCCGGTACGGTTTGCCGATGCCGTAATGGGCCTGCGGCCCGTCCGGCGCCAGCACCGCTTCGAAGCTGCTGCACACGATGGCCGATTCGGTCATGCCGTACAGCGCCAGCACGCGCACCGCCGGACGCCATTGTTTGAGCCGCTTGAGCAGGCCGGCCGGCACCGATTCGCCGCCCACCAGCAGCAGGCGCAGAGTGGGGTACGGGTCGGGCGCCGCGTCGGCGCGCGCGTCGAGCACGTCCAGCCACTGGCGCATCAGGCTGGGCACGGCGTGCAGCACGGTGACGGCGGCGCTTGAGCGCACCAGTTGTTCGACATCCCGCACCTGCGCTTTTGTGACCAGCAGCACCGTGCCGCCCGACGTCAGCGGCAGCATGATTTCGAGCAGCGACACACCGAACGCCTGCGAGCCGATGGTCGGCATCAGGTCGTTGGCGACTATCCCCATGGCCGCGCGGTTGGCGTGCAGCGAGTAGTACAGATTGGCGTGGGTCACCAGCACGCCCTTCGGCTTGCCGGTCGAACCGGAGGTGTAAATGATGTAGGCGCCCTGCTCCGGCTTGGCGCACGGCGGGTAGGCGGTCGCCATCGGCGTGTCCAGCATGTACGCCAGATCGCGCCGCGCGACCGGGCTGTCGATGGCATCGCCCGCTTGCCGCGCGCGGTCAGTCAGCAGCAGCATCGCGCCGGCGTCCTGCAGCATAAACGCCAGCCGTTCTGGCGGATAGTGCGGGTCCAGCGGCACATAGGTGGCGCCCACCTTGTAGATGGCCAGCATGGCGATCACCAGCGCCGCCGATTTTTCCATGCACACGGCGATCGCTGAATTGCCCCCCGCCCCCGCCATCGCCAGATGCCGCGCGACGCGCTCGGCCTGCTGATCAAGCTCGCCGTAGCTGATGCTGTCCTCGCCGTCGCGTAAGGCCAGAGCTTCCGGCTGGCGCGCCGCCCATTGCTCAAACAGGCGATGCACGCACACTGGCGCGCCGGCGTCGCCGCGCAGGTCCGCTGCCGCGTCGATGTCGTACTGACCGGGCAAGGCCAGCGCACCGATGGCGCCGGCGCTGCCATCGACGCACGCTTGCAACAGATGCGCGAAGGTGGCCGACATGCGTTCGATGGTGGCGGCGGCGAACAGTCCTGTATTGAATTCCCAGTCCAGCACGACGCCGTCGGCGCCGCTGCGGATATGCAGCGCGATGTCGAACTTCGAGACGGCCTGCTGCTGCCCGCAGGCGCGCACGCTGACGCCGTCGAGCGCCAGCGCCTGCCCATCCTCGTCCTGCATCACCAGCATGATCTGGACCAGCGGGTTGTAGGCCAGGCTGCGCGCCGGACGCAATTGCTCGACCAGCGCATCGAACGGAAACTGTTGATGGCGCGAGGCCGCCGCGTTGACCACCTTGGCCTGTTCGATCAGTGCGGCAAAACCGGTGTCGGCGTCGAGCGCGTAACGCAGCACCAGCGTGTTGACGAACAGGCCGACGGTCGCGCCGAACTGGCCCGGCTGGCGGTTGGCGGACGCGGTGCCGAACACGATGTCGCCGGCGCCGCTGTAGCGCGCCAGCAGCGCCGCAAACACCGCCTGATAAATCACGAACGGCGTGGTGGCGTGCGCGCGCGCCAGTTGCGCCGTCGCCTGCGCCAGCGGCGCCGCCAGCGGCAGGCGCAGGTGCCGGCCCGCCACCGCCTGGACCGCCGGGCGCGGATAGTCCGGCATGATGCTGTGCAGTTGCGGCGCATCGGCCAGCGCGCTCAGCCAGTAGGCCCGCGCGGCGGCATATTGCGGTGAGCTGATCCACGCCCCCTGCCACGCGACGAAATCGGCGTACTGCGGGCGGCGCGCCAACGCCGCTGCGCCGCCCGCCGGCTGCGCGCGGCAGTGGCGGTAAGCCGCGCCCAGATCGGCCAGCAGCGTGCGCGCGCTGTGGCCGTCGGCGGCGATATGGTGCAGATTGATGCTCAGCACATGCTGTTGCGCGCCCAGCGTGATCAGCACGACCCGGATCGGCAGCGCGCAGGTCAAATCAAAACGGTGGTCGGCGTCCGCCGCCAACATGGCAGCAAGTTCAGCTTCGGGGTCGGCCGCGCCGCGCAGGTCGTGTTCGACAATGGCGCATGGCGCCGGTGCCAGCACCATTTGCAGCGGCTGCGGCTCGGCCTGTCCGGCGCCGCGTGCATGGCCGTACACGGTGCGCAAAATGTCGTGCGCGCCCAGCAGCGCGCTCAAGGCGCCGGCCAGCGCCTCCTTGTCGAGCGGCCCGTCGAGGCGAAACGCCAGCGGCATGTTGTAGTAGGAGCTGCCGCCGGCCAGTTCTTCCATGAACAGCATGCGCTGCTGTGCCAACGAAGCGAGCGAGGTGTACGCCGCGGGATGCGCGGTCGGCGGAGCGGACGGGCCAACGCCGCCGGCCTGGTCGAGCTGCTCGAGCAACGCGATCAAGGCCTGGCGGTCCTGCCGCACCAGCGCGATCAAGGCCTCGTCGAGCGCCCCGTCGGGCGCGCTCAGGCGCAGTTGTCCGTCCTGCACGGCCAGCTGCGCGCCGCGTGCATACAGGGTTTCCAGCAGTTCAACTGTGTTCATAGGGCGATCGTTTTCATGGTGGAAGAAGGCGCTGCCTTGATGGCCGCATGGGCCAGCGCCAGCGTCAGCCAGCGCGCCAGCGTTTCGACGGTGGGGTAGTCGTGCATGTGCGCGGGATCGAGCGCCACGTCGGGGAAGGCGCGCTCCACTTGCGCCGCGATCTCGACGGCGGCCAGCGAATCGCCGCCCAGCTCGAAGAAATTCTGGTCGGTCCCGACCGGGCCGCGCCCCAGCACCGCGCTCCAGATGGCGGCCAGCGCCGCTTCGGTGGCCGTGGCCGGCGCGCGCACCGGCGCATCCTGCTGTGGCGCCGATTGCGCCAGCGTGTCGAGCGTGTCGTCGACCAGCATGGCGCGGGTCTGGCGGCGCTGGATTTTGCCGCTCGACGTCATCGGCATCTTGTACGGCCGCAGCAGCACCACCCGCTCGGGCGCCAGCCCGAACAGGCGCCCGACCTGCTGGCGGATCGCGCCGATGACCTGCTGCGTGTCCACGCTTCGAAACTGGGTTCGTTCCAGCTCGGCCACCACCACCAGCCGCTCGCGCCCGCCGTCGTCGACGGCAAACGCCGCCACGTGGCCAGCCCGCACGGCCGGATGGGCGCGCGCCGCCGCCAGCTCGATGTCCTGCGGGTAGTAGTTGCGACCGCGCAGAATGATCAAGTCCTTCATGCGTCCGACGATGAACAGCTCGCCCTCGGACTGCACGCCCAGGTCGCCCGTGCGCAGATAGCGCCGCGTGTCGTCCGGCTGGTCGGCCAGCGCGTTGCCGAAGGTCGCGCGCGACAAGGCGTCCAGTCCCCAGTAGCCGGGCGACACGCTGGGACCACTGAACCAGATTTCGCCCACCTGGCCCGGCGCCACCGTGCGCGCGCTGTTCGGATCGACGATGCGCACCGCGTGCGGCGCGGGCGCCGCGCCACAACCGACCAGTTCGGTGCCGGCCGGGTCGTGCTGCGCCAGCGGGCACACGCGCATCTCTGCCAGCGCCTGGCGCTCCACGTTGAGCACGCGTGGCAGCGCGTCCACGGCGGGGCCGCTGATGGCCAGCGTCGCCTCGGCCATACCGTAGCTGGGAAAGAAGGTTTGCGGGCGGAAGCCGCAGGCGGCAAAGCGCGCGCTGAACCTGGCCAGCGTGTCAGCGCGCACCGGTTCGGCAGCGTTGTAGGCCACCCGCCAGCTGCTCAGATCCAGTGCGGCCAGGTCGGCGTCGGCGATCTGGTCGACGCACAGGTCGTAGGCAAAATTGGGTGCGCCGCAGCGCGTGCCGCGATACGCGCTGATGGCGCGCAGCCACAGCACCGGATCGCGCACGAAACTGGCCGGCGCCATCAGGACCGACGGCGCGCCCAGCAGCACCGGCACCAGCACGCCCATCACCAGGCCAAGGTCGTGAAAGGCCGGCACCCAGTTGACGAACACGTCGTCCGGCCCGGTCGGCGCCATGCTGGTCAACAGCTGCGCGTTGGCGACAATGTTCGCGTGCGTGACGATCACGCCTTTGGGCGTGCCGGTCGAACCGGAGGTGTACTGCAGGAAGGCGACGGCGGCCGGATCGGTTGAACGGCAAGGGGCAAGGCCGGCTTGCTGCGCGCGCGCATCAACGGCGGGCATGGCGTGCGAGGCGTCGATCGCATGCAGTGTCAGCGCCAGGCCGTTGCCGTTTTGCTCGTCCCAGGCCGCTTGCACGGTGGCCAGTTCGGATACCGTGGTCAGCGCGATACGGGCCTGGCAACTCTCGGCGACCTTGATGATCCGGTCCGACTTGACGTTGCGGCGCGGCGGGTACAAGGGCACCGCCACCATGCCGGCCAACAGGCAGCCGTAGAACGCCTTGAT
Source organism: Burkholderiales bacterium (assembly GCA_038207625.1). GTDB lineage: Bacteria > Pseudomonadota > Gammaproteobacteria > Burkholderiales > Burkholderiaceae_D > JBBQZO01. The sequence goes on from JBBQZO010000019.1 coordinate 37,715, forward strand.
GTACGCCAGCCCGGGCGGGAACAGCAGCATGACGCGACTGCCCGGCGCGGCCAGCCCGGACAACAGGTGCGCCACCTCGGCCGCCTCGCGCCACAGCTGCGCATACGTCAGCGTTTGCGGGGCGCGCTCGGCGTCGGCCAGAAATCGGAAGGCGGTGCCGTCGGGATGGGACGTGGCATGTTGGTGCAGACGGTCGACTATCGTAAAACTCATCGGTAACTTCCCCGGGTTAAGCTGCGCGTGGCGCGCATGGCTGCTGGTTCATCGTTGGGAGTGCATTCGCGCGGGCGGGTTTCGGGCGCCGAGTCACACAGTTCATATTGGTGCCTCCGCGCGCTCACGGCGCGCCATCGACTTGCCGGATCAGGATCGACGGTCCGTGGCCGTAGAAGAAAATGACGGACCCGTCGTCGTGCGCCGGCGCGTTCTGGCAAAAGCGGGAAAAATGCGCCTCCACCGTGCTGACAATTTCCCCCGCCGCGTCCAGCAAAGTACGCGTGAGCGTGGCCGAGTACACGTCGCCATCCACCGCGATGGCGCCGTCGGACCAGCTGGAAAATATCGGGTGGCGCGCCAGCGCGTGCAACAGATCGGCGATCGGATCGGCCGGCGAACCCTGGTCGGAATGGGCGAAAAGCTCGGACACCATCGTGCGCGAAAACTCCTCGTGCTCGGACAGCGCGCAGTCCGATTTGTCGTAGGCGAAATACACGTACGGCGCATTCGCGCTCAGCATGGCCGCCAAGGCGTAGCCGACCACCACCATCGCGCGCGTCGCGCTGTCGCCGTTGTAGATCGGGCGAAAACTGAAATCGTGGTCAATAAAGGTGGGGATCATCTGGTGCAGATCGATGCCCCAGCGCGCGCGCTGGCCCACCAGCTCGGCGAGCGTCTCACCGACATCGCAATTTTTGATCAAGATGTCCTGCAAGGCCTGCGCCAGCGGGAAGTCGTAAAAGTAGGCGCCGGCGCTCTCCGGCGCGATGCTCAACATGGCGAATTTCAGGTCGCGATAACGCGTCGTCCAATATTCCAGCAAAACGGAGAAGACGCCAGTGCCGGCCTGCGCGCACTCGGCGCGCAGCGTCGCGATGATCGTCTGCAGTTGCAAGGGGCCGATGTGCTTGGCCATGTCGATCCGAAACGCGCTGATGCGCGCCGTCCCGATCTGCCAGCGCGCACGCGCCAGCGTGGCCTCCAGCACGGCCGGATCGAACAGGTTCGGCTTGGGCAGCGCGTACAGCGAACCGCAATGCGATTGCGCCACCACGTCGGCATACAGCTCGGGCGTGACCTGCTCGTCGAGGCTGTCTTCCTCGGGCACGCAGCTGGCGTGCAGGAAGGCGTCGGCGCTGCAGATTGACACTTCATCCTGCCCCAGCATCAGGCAGTGGGCCGGTTCGTTCAGCGCAACGCGCGCGAGCCGCCCAAGCTGGGCCGGGTAGCCGAGCGATGCCAGCACCGTGTCCTGCATCAGCAGGACATCGTGCTCTCTGGCGCTGTCGGCCAGGGCCAGATAATCCTGCGCGCTGCCCAGCATCGGGTCAAGGCCCGCTTCACCACTGCTCCAATAGCCGTGATTGTTCGCGTAGGTGAAGATATGTCCGTAGTCGTCCTCGCCGAAATGGATGTCGCTGGCCTGCTTGTCCACGCAGCCGAGCATCAGCGTGGAAAAGCCCATCTCGCGCAGCTGCGCCAGGCCGCCCTTGAGCAGCGCCAGCACACCGTCGCCGTCGCCGCTCACCAGCAGGCGCGGCAAGACGTGCAGCATCGGTTTCATGGCCGGATGCGACAGCCGTGTCACCTTTGACGCCGGGCGCGCAGGATCGGCACGCAGCTGCTCGAACGTGCGCAGCACCATTGCGCGGTTGGCGCGCACCGCCGCGCGCCAGGCTGTTTCGTCCTGCCCGTGGTGCGCGCCGATGGCGCTGGCGATGCCGTCCACGATGCGCTGCTTGTTGCGGAAAAATTCGGCCAGGTCCTGTTCGCGCAGGCGCGCGGGCGCGTCGGCGTCGTGCGCCCCCGGCTCGTCGACGATGCTGATCGGGTTGTCGTAAAGCTGCATGGCCGGCTCGCCCGCGTAGTGGGCGCGCGCGCGCGGATCGGCGAACAGTGCGCCCGGTCCCGCCTTGAGTACCGTCTTGCGCAGCCCCGCCCCGCTGCGCGTCACCCGTTCAAGCACCAGCGTTTGGCGCATTGCACTGTCAAGTTCCGCGCGCGCCGAGGCGAACACGGTGACGCCGTCGGACAGCAGATCGCCGCACAGGCGCAGCAGCGCGCGCAGGTCCGTGTCGGCATCCGGCGGCGCGCGCAGTGCGCCCGACGCCGACGCTGTCTCCACCGGCACCGGCGGCGCGCACTCGAGCAGAACCGCCAGCTCGGCGCGCACGACCTCGAACGCGATCGGCGCGCTGCCCAGCCATTTGCCAAGGGCCGCGCGCAGCGGCGCTGCCAGGGTACTGTGCTGCAAGTTCGATTGGTCGCGGTTCATGAGCGGCTCGGGTGTCGGTAAAAAGTGGATGGGCATGCGCATGGCGCGGCGGGCGCGTGCATCAAGCGGCCATCGCGGGCCGCAGCTGCGGCGGCGCCGCACCGGGACGCGCGCGCGCGCGCCAGGCAGATGCGCCGATGGCGGCGATGTCGCTGTGCGGCGTACTGCCCAGCTGGCGCAAGATGTCGACGTAATAGGCCATCAAGGCCTCGATCGTGGACGCCTCGAACAGTGCGCATTTGTAGTTGCACTCGACCGCGATGCCGTTCGTGTAGCTGGTCATGGCGATGTTCAAGTCCATGGCGCCAAAGCCGCCCGCCTTGTGGTGCGCGTTCAGCGTCGGCATGGCGACGTCGGCAGGTGCGCTGACATAGTTCAGCTCCAGCAGGCCAAGGCCATCGAGCGACAGGTCGAGTTCACTGAGCAGGCGCGCGAACGGGTAGATCTTGTGCTGCGCCGACTCCTGCATCTGGCGCTGCACGCCTGCAATCACCTGATCGCCGCGCATGCCGGCGCTGATCTGGCCGACGCTGAAGATATCGTTGATCAGGCAGCCGCCCAGCGCCTGCAGCGCCTCGCTGTCGCGCCCGTCGGCGACAATCCCGATCAGTACGCGCTCGCGCCCCGTGAGCTTGTGCAACAGGATGTGCAGGCCGGCGATCATCACGGAGCTGAGCCACGCGTTTGATCGCGCACCGCTCGCCTGCAGCGCGCCCAACAACTGCGCATCGATGGGAAACAGGTAGCGCGCCGTTTGCTGGGGCGCCGCATAGGCGTTGACGACGGCGCCGTAGACGTCCGTGTAGAACAGCGGCGCCAGATCCGCGCCGAGCTGCCCGATCTGCTGCGCGATGGTCGCCCGGTACGAGGCCAGCACCGCCACATCGGCGTCCGAGAAGGCGCGACTGAGCGGCGGATAGGGATCGGTGCCGATCAGGCCGTGCCAGTACGCGCGGTGCGCCTCGCCCTGCTCGCCATGCAACTGCGCATGTTCCCACTGCGCGTAGCTTTTGTAGTCGAGCGCGATCGGTGCCAGCGCCGGCGCGCGACCGGCTTGCAAGGCGGCATACACGCTGCCCGCTTCGCGCAGGAACACGTCGAAGAAGCGCTGGTCGCCGCACACATGGTCGACGGTGAACAACAGGCGGTCGGCCGGCGCCATGCGCACCAGTTGGGCGCTGAACAGCGGCAGCGTGGCGAAGTCGAACAGCCGACTGTTTTCCGTGCGCGTGATGGCCTCGAATGCCGCCTCGGCGTCGCCCACCTCACGCAGATCGTGCACCCCGCCCAGCGCCGCGAAAGTGATTTGCGCGCACACCGTCTGACGCAGTTCGCCGTCAACGACGGCGATCCGCGTGCGCAAAATCTCGTGGCGATCAAGCAGGATCTGCAAGGTGCGCTCCAGCAGCGCCGCGTCGATGTCGGCGATCTCCAGCGTCAGCTGGCAGCACAGGGACGGGAAGTTTTTCGCCCGGCTGATCTGATTGGACATCCAGTCCATCTTTTGCTTGCTCGAGACGGCGTAGCTCGAATGCTCGCCCACCCGCGGCATGTCGTCGTGCGCGTGCGCGGGCAGCGCGTCGATGCGCGCGGCCAGCGCGCCGACATCGGCGCCGGCGAACACGTCGGCCGGACGCACCGGCTTGCCAAAGCGCGCACGCAGCGCGGCGCACAGCGCTATCAGCGAGAGCGAATCGCCGCCCAGCGCAAAAAAGTTTGCGCTCGCGCCAATCGCCTCGGCGCGCACGCCCAACAGCGCGGCCCACACCGTGACAAGTTCGCGCTCGGTCTCGGTGGTGGGCGCCTGCCAGTCGCCCTGCAGCAGCGTCACGTCCGGCGCCGGCAAGGCAGGTTTGTCGATCTTGCCGTTCGGGGTCAGCGGAAACGCGTCCAGCCGCACGAACAACGCCGGCACCATGTACGCCGGCAGCGCCGCGTGCAGATGGGCCTTGAGGAGCGCGATCAGCGCCACGTCCGACCGCGCGCGCGCGCCGTCCTCGGCCGTTTCGCTGGTCGTGAAATACGCCACCAGTTGCTGCGCGCCGGCGCCGTCGGAGCGCGCCAGGACCGCCGCGCTGGCCAGCGCCGGGTGGCGCAGCAATTGGCTGTCGATCTCGCCTAACTCAATTCGAAAGCCCCGTATCTTGACCTGGTCGTCGATCCGCCCCAGGTATTCCAGATTGCCGTCGGCCAGATAGCGCACCAGGTCGCCGCTGCGGTACAGCCGCGCCCCGCTCACGCCGTCGCCCGGCTCGTGAAACGGATTGACGACGAAGCGCTCGGCCGTCAGGTCGGGCCGGTTCAGATAGCCGCGCGCCAGGCCGTCGCCGCCGATATACAGTTCGCCCGGCTCGCCGCGCGCGACCAGCTCGTGCGTCGCGTCGAGCACATACAACTGGAAATTGGCGATCGGGCGCCCGATCGAAATCGGCCCGCCCGCGCGCAGCTCAGCGGCGCTGGCGCACACGGTCGTCTCGGTCGGTCCGTAGGCGTTGAACACCCGGTAGCGCGCCAGCCACGGTTGCACCAGCGGCCACGGGCACGCTTCGCCGGCCAGGATCAGGCTTTGCAGGCAATACGGGCGCCGCACCGACAGGTGAACCAGCAGCGCTGGCGGCAAGGTCGCGTGGGTGATTTTCTGGTGCACCAAGAATGCTTCGAGCATCGCCGGATCGCGCCGCTCGCCGTCGCCGCAGATCAGCAGCGTGGCCCCCTTGAGCAGCGCCATCAGCCATTCCGAGCACGCCGCGTCGAAGCTGAACGAGGCGAAGCCGATGACGCGGCTGTCGGCCTGCACACCAAATAGGCTTTGCTGGGACAGCGCCAGATTGACCGCCCCTTGATGCGCGATCATCACGCCCTTGGGCAGACCGGTCGATCCGGAGGTGTAGATCACATATGCGAGATCGGCGCTGCTTTGGCCGACCAAGCTGGGCAAATCGGCGTTGTCCTGTCCCGCGCTGGCGGCGGCGATGGCGTCCGAATCCAGACTGAGCACGTCCACGGAGCGGCCCGCACCGGCTAAGCGCTCCGCCGCCGGACGCAGCGTTGGCTGGCTCAGGATCAGCGTCAGCGCGCTGTTTTCGACCATGTAGCGCAGCCGCGCTTCGGGATATGCCGGGTCCAGCGGCAGGTAAGCGCCGCCCGCTTTCAGGATCGCCAGGATGGCCAGCATCACCGGCATGCCCCGCTCCAGATACAGACCGACCACGCTGTCCCTGGTCACGCCTTGCGCGCGCAGGTGGCGGGCCAGCCAGTTGGCCCGGGCGTTGAGCACCGCGTAGCTCAGTTGCTCGCCGTCGAACACGAGCGCGACGTGCTGCGGCGTGGCGCGCACCTGAGCTTCGAACATCTCGTGTATGCCCAGCTCTTTCGGGTAGTCGGCACGCGTCGCGTTGAGCGTGTAGAGCAGCTCGTGTCGCTGCGCCGGCGTGAGCGGCGCAGCGACGCCGGGCGTCAACACCGCATCGGGCACCGGTGCGCGCGGCGTCTTGTCAATCGCGGCGGGTGATGACGGCGCATGGTTGTGCAGTTGCATGGTCTGGTCGTCCTAGCCGGGATTGAAGTTCATCGCGCGAGCCGACGCGGCGTCTGCATCGGCGGCGGCGGCTCCTGCTTCTGCTTCTGCTTCTGCTTCTGCTTCTGCTTCTGCTTCGGCTTCGGCATCGGCATCGGCGGCGTTGGCGTCCGAATTCGCATTCGCATCGTCGAACGACATGGCGTCAATGCTGCCTCCGCCGTCGCGCCCGATCTCGCTGACAACGTGCAGCAGCTTGGCCATCATCACTTCGACGGTGGCCGCCTCGAACAGGTCGGTGCGGTAATCGCACAGCACGTAGATGCCGTTCTTGTAGCAGCGCAGCGCCAGCTCCATGTCAAAGCCGAAGGCGTCCACCTGCTCGTGCGCGCCGGCCACGATGGGCAGATCGTCCGTGCTGTATGCGCTCAGATAGTTGAAGCGCACCGTGCCCAGCGCATCGTGCGACACATCGAGTTCGTTGAGCAGTTTCGGCAGCGGGTAGATCTTGTGCTCGTCCGATTCGGCCATCTGGATGTTGGTCGCCAGGATCAGCTCGTCGATGCTCATCCCCGCGCGGAACTTGGCCACCGCGAGAATCTCGTTGGCCATGTGGCCGCCCACCTGCGCCCATTGCTCCGACACGCGCGTGCCGCTAAGCGTGACGACCATCACCTGCATCGCCTTCGACAATTTGTGCAGCAGGATGCTCAGCGCGCCCAGCATCAGCGCGCTCATCGGCGTGCCCGAGGCGGCTCCCGCGCGCAGCAAAGCGCCGTACACCTCGTCGCGGATCGGGAACACGTAGCGCTGGGTCTGGCGCGGAACGGCGTCGCTGTTCTCGAGCCCCAGCACAGTGCCGTAGACATTGGCGGCGACAAACGGGGCTAGCCGCACCGGCAGTCGTTCAAGGCACTGCGCGATGTAATCGCGGTAGGAATACACCAGCGCTGGATCGTGGTCGGAGAAATGGCGGTTCAGCGTGGTGTGCGGGCCGGGGCCGATCAGCGCGTGCCAATAGGCGCGGTGCTCCTCGCCGCGCGCGCCATACACTTCCTCGAATTCCCACTCCGCGTAGTCCTTGTACGTGAGGTCGATGGTTGGCAGCGCGGGCGCCTCGCCTTTCAACAGGGCCTGATAGATGTGGACGAAATCGTTCTGCATGGCGAACACCACCTGGCGGTCCGCCAGCGCATGGTCCATCGTGAAGATCATGTGGTGGCCGGCGCGCGTGGCGATCAACTTGATGCGGAACGGGAACAGCAGAGAAAAATCGAAACGCGTCATTTTGTCGGCGCGCTCGAGATCGGCGATGGCCGATTCCGCGTCGTCCAGATGGCACAGGTCGAGCATGTCGGCTTGTGCCGAATATGGCAGCGCGGCATGGACCTTCTGGCGCAGCTCTCCATCGACGACGTGAAAGGTGGTGCGCAGCGTTTCGTGCTGCTCGATCAGCAAGCTCACCGTCTTTTCAATCAGCGCAAGGTTGAAATGCGGGATCTTCGAGCGGTACTGGAAACACCATGGCGAATTGTCGCAGGCGGTGTTGACCTGGTTGTAGATCCACTCCGCTTTCTGCTTGAACGAGGTGTGGTAATAGTCCTTCGCGCCCAGCCGGGCGATCTGGGTGACGACCGCCAGGTCCAGCGCGTCGAGCCGCTGCGCCATTGCCGCGATGGTCGGATGCGCGAACACGTCCTTGAGCTTGAGTTCTTTCTGAAACACGCTCTTGATGGTCGATTGCAGCTGCATCGCCAGCAGCGAGTGTCCGCCCAGGCTGAAGAAGTTATCGGTGCTGCCAAGCTGTTCGATTCCCAGCACGCCGGACCAGATTGCGGCCAGCGTTATTTCCGTCTCGGTGCGCGGCGCCACATAGGCCGCTTTGGCGGCGTCGGCGTCGGGCGGTGGCAAGGCGCGCCGATCCAGCTTGCCGTTCGGCGTGACCGGAAAGGCATCCATCAGCACGTACAGCGCCGGCACCATGAACTCGGGCAGCAGCGCCGCCAGATGGCTGCGCAAGGAGTCGATCAGATCGGTCGCATTGAGCTGTGCGGCGTCGTCGGCCGCGCTCAAAGTGACGTAAGCCACCAGCCGCTTCTGGCCGGGCGCGTCCTCGCGCGCCAACACCGCCGCCGCCGCCACGCGCGCATGCGATGTCAGCTGATGTTCGATCTCGCCCAGCTCGATCCGGTAGCCGCGCAGCTTGATCTGGTCGTCGATGCGGCCGAGGTATTCCAGATTGCCGTCGGCCAGGTAGCGCACCAGATCACCGCTCTTGTAGACGCGCTCGCGCGGGTCGTTTGAAAATGGATGGGCGATGAAGCGTTCGGCGCTCAAGGCGGGGCGGTTCAGGTAGCCGCGTGCCAGACCGGCGCCGCCGATGTGCAATTCGCCCGGCACGCCCAGCGGCAGCAGGCGCTGTTCGCGGTCCAGCACATACACGTTCGCGTTGGCGATCGGGCGGCCGATATGCGGCCCGTGCGATCCCTCGATGGGCGCGATGGTCGTGTCGACGGTGCACTCGGTCGGTCCGTACACGTTGTAGAAACGCGTGCGGGCGCCGGCCAGCAAGGTCCAGCTGGCCGGGCTGATCGCTTCGCCGCCGACCAGAATCAGCTTGGGCTGATACCCGGTTTCGCCGAGCATGCCCGCGCCGATCAACATATCCAGATGGATCGGCGTGCAGTCAAGCGCATCGAGCCGCTGCTGCGCCATGAATGCCAGCAGCGCGGCGCCGTCGGCGCGGATAGCGTCAGGAAGAATCACGACACAGTGTCCGGACAGCAGTTGCACCAGCGATTTCACCGAGCCGTCGAAGGACAAGGAGCCGTTCAGCCCCACCCGCGCATGGGCCGGGCAATGGGGCGCCACCACCATGTCGAGTGCCTGCCACAAATTAACCACGCTGGCATGTTCGATCAGCACGCCCTTGGCCTGCCCGGTCGAGCCGGAGGTATAGATCACATACGCCAGATTGCGCGCCGAATCGGCGGCGTCGCGCGCGCGGTTGTAGCTCGAATAGGTCCGCAACGCGGCCAGTTGGCCAGGCTCGTCCAGCGCCAGCAGCGTCGGCGCGCCAGTGTCCGGCTTGAGCGCGGCCAGCTGCGCCAGCAGCGCCGTCTGGGTCAGCACAATGGCGATGCCGCTGTCGGCCAGCATGTGTGCCAGGCGCTGCGGCGGATAGGCGGGATCGAGCGGCACGTACGCGCCGCCCGCCTTCAGCACCGCCAGCAGGCCGACGACCATGTCCAGACCGCGTTCCACGCACAGGCCAACCAGACTGTCGGCCCCGACGCCCTGCGCGCGCAGGCAATGCGCCAACTGATTGGCGCGCGCGTTGAGCTGCGCAAAGCTCAGCTGGGCGTCGTCGAACACCAGCGCGGTGCGCTGCGGCGTGGCGGCCGCCTGCGCCTCGAACAATTCGTGGATGCAGACATCGCGCGGATAGTCTGCGGCGCTGTCGTTGAGCGTTTCGATCAGGTGCCGACGCTCGCTGGCCGGGATCATCGGCAAGTCCAGGATCGGCGTGTGCGGCGCGGCCACGATCGCCTGCAGCAGCAGCGTGAAATGCTCGCCCAGCCGCGCGATGGTCGCCGCGTCGAACAGCGCGCTGTGATAGTCCAGGCTGAACGCGAGGCCGTCGTCCGTTTCGCTGGCGTTAAGTATCAGTTCGAACTTGACGGCGGGCGCGGCGCCGTCCATCGGCGTGAAGCGCACATCGTCCAGCTGCAGCGATTGCGCGTCGCCGCCTTGATTGGTGTTCATGCTGAACATGATCTGGAACAGCGGGCTGTGTTGCGCGCTGCGGGTCGGCTTGAGGCGCTCGACCAGGTATTCGAACGGCACGTCCTGATTGGCCTGGGCGTCCAGATTGACCGCCTTGGCGTGCGCCAGGAAATCGGTGAAACGGGGATTGTCGGCGCAGTCGGTGCGCAGCACCAGCGTGTTGACGAAGAAGCCGATCAAGCCTTCCAGTTCGCTTTGCAGGCGGTTCGCCACCGGCGTGGCGATGACGACGTCGTCGGCGTGGCCGTGGCGCGCCAACAGCACGGCGAAGGCGCTGTGCAGCACCATGAACAGCGTCGCCTGCTGCGCGCGCGCCAGTTGTGTCAAGCCGGCCTGGGTGGCCCGGTCGGTCGTGAAGCGGTAGGCGGCGCCCTGGAAACTCTGCTGGGCCGGGCGCGCGTGATCGAGCGGCAGGCTGTGCACCGGCGCCAGTTGCGCCAGTTGGCGCTGCCAGTACGCCAGCTGTTGTTCGAGCACCTCGCCTTGCAGCCAGTCGCGCTGCCATTGCGCGTAGTCGGCGTAGCTGATCGACAGTGGCGCGAGCGGATCGGGCCGGCCGGCGCGCAGGGCGGCATAGTGGGTGATGAATTCGTCGATCAGGATGCCCATCGACCAGCCGTCCGAGGCGATGTGGTGCATATTGAACAGCAGCACGCCGTCCTCATCGGCCAGTTGCAGGAAGCTGGCGCGCAGCATGACGTCCTCGGTCAGTTTGAAGACGGTGGCGGCGTCGGCGCGCGCGGCCAGTTGCACGGCCGGCCCCTGCTGCTCGGGCGCCAGCTCGCGCAGGTCGCAGCGCGTGACGGAAAACTCGACCTGCGGGCGGATGATCTGCCAGGTGCCTTGCTCGTCGTGGCCAAACACCGTGCGCAGTGGCTCGTGCCGCTCGATGATGCGGGCGAACGCCTGCTGCGCGATGGCCGCGTCGAAGCGCCCGCGCACGCGCAGCGCCGCCGGCATGTTGTAGTGCGCGCTGCCGCCGTCGAACTGGTCGATGAACCACAGGCGTTGCTGCGCGAACGAGGCCGGCAGGCGGTTCGAGGCGCGCACGCGCGCCGTCACCGGCGGGCGCGCCGCGTCGCTTCCGACGGCCGTGTCGGCCGCTGCGGCCAGCGCACCCAGCGTCGGCGCCCCGAAGACATCCTTGATCGACAGTTCGACCGCCAGTTGCTGGCGCATCTCCGCCAACAGGCGCATGGCCAGCAGCGAGTGTCCGCCCAGTTCGAAGAAATTGGCGTCGATGCCGATCTGCTGGGCCGGCACTTGCAGCAGCGCGGACCAGATGCGGGCGAGCCGCTGTTCAGTGTCGCTGCGCGGCGCTAGGAACTGCGTCTGCGACGCCGCGCCGGCGGGCGCCGGCAAGGCGCGCTTGTCGAGCTTGCCGTTGGCGGTGAGCGGCAACGTGTCCAGCACGACGTAGTGGGCCGGCAGCATGAATTCGGGCAGCGCCGCCGCAAGATGGGCGCGCAGCGAGGCGATCAGGTCGGCCGCGCCGTCGGTGTCGCCATCGGCTGGCGCAACGTCCGTGCCGTGGCCGGCAGCGTGATCAATGTCGGTGGCGGCAGCGACGTCGACGTCGATAGCGGCAGCGGCAGCGGTGCCGGCACTGGCGCCGGCAGCGCGATCGACAGCGACGCCGGGCACGCCGGCACCGAGCGTGACGTAGGCGACCAGACGCTGCTGGCCCGGCGTGTCCTCGCGCACCACCACCACCGCCGCCGCCACGCACGCGTGGCCCGCCAACTGGTGTTCGATTTCGCCCAGTTCGATCCGAAAACCGCGCAGCTTGACCTGGTCATCGACCCGGCCGATGTACTCCAGATTGCCGTTTTCCAGGTAACGCACCAGATCGCCCGTCTTGTACAGACGCTCTTGCGGGTCGCTCGCAAACGGGTTGGCAATAAAGCGCTCGGCGCTCAATTCCGGACGGCGCAGGTAGCCGCGCGCCAAACCGACGCCGCCGACATGCAATTCACCGACCGCGCCGATCGGCGTCAACGCCAGCTGCGCGCTCAACACATACAGCTGGAAGTTCGCCATCGGCCGGCCGATCGACATCGGGTCGCCGGCGCGCAATTCGGTGGCCGTGGCGCACACCGTCGTTTCGGTCGGACCGTAGGCGTTGAACACGCGGCACTTGTCGATCCAGCCGTCCAGCAGAGAAAGTGCGAACGCTTCGCCGGCCAGCACCAGGCTCTCGAGCGCATACGGGCGGCGCGCGTCGAGCACCGGCAACAGCGCCGGCGGCAGCGTCGCATGGCTGATCGCGTGCTCGATCAGATAGGCTTCGAGCGCCTGCGCATCGGCTTTGTGGTGCTCGGTGCAGATGTGCAGGCTGGCGCCTTTGAGCAGCGCCATCAGCCATTCGGAGACGGCCGCGTCGAAGCTGGGTGAAGCGAAGCCCAGCACGCGGCTGTCGGCGCGCACGTCGAACAAGGCTTGCTGACATTGGGCCAGATTGGCCGCGCCGCGATGCTCCACCATGACGCCCTTCGGCTGCCCGGTCGAACCCGAAGTGTAGATGACGTAGGCGAGCGAACGCGCGGACAAGCCATCCACCCGCGCCAGATTGCGCGCCGCCGTGTCGTCACCGTTGCCGTCACCGTCACCGTCGCCGAACTCGCCGGCAGCGCCATCGAGCGCGATCGTCAACAACGCAGGGCTGGCCTCGCGCAGCGCCGCGCACAGCGGCGCCAGCGCCGTCTGCGTGAGCAGAATATCGATGCCGCTATCGCCCACCATGTACGCCAGCCGGCCGGCCGGATAGGCGGGGTCGAGCGGCACGTAGGCGCCGCCCGCTTTCAGGATGCCGAGCGCGCCCAGCACCATCGCCGGCCCGCGTTCGACACACAGGCCCACTAGCGTGTCCGGGCCGACTCCGCGAGCGCGCAATTGGCGCGCCAGCCGGTTGGCCTGCGCATTGAGTTCGGCGTAACTCAGTTGCGTCTGTTCGAACACCAGCGCCGCGCGCTGCGGTGTGCGCGCTGCCTGCTGCTCGAACAGCTCGTGCAAGCACTGCGCGTGCGGATACGCCGCCGCGGTGTCGTTCCATGCCAGCAGCAACTGCTGGCGCTCGCGCGCGTCGACGCCAGGCTGCTGATACAAGGGCAGCGTCGGTTCGGCCAGCACGCCCTCGATCAACAGCGCCAATTGCCCGGCCAGGCGGGCGATGCGCGCCGCGCCGAACAGCTCGCGCGCATATTCCCAATGCAGCGCCAGGCCGTCAGCCGTTTCGCTCGCCTCCAGGTGCAGGTCGAACAGGGTATGGGCCTTGTCCGGGCGCGCGACGGCGCAGGCGAGGCCGGGCAGCGACAGCGCGCCGATATCATTGTTTTGCAGCGTGAAGGCGATTTGCACCAGCGCGCCGTGGCTGTTGCTGCGCCCCTGCGCCTGCGCGCGCACGACCTCCGAGAATGGCTGCAGCTGATGCTGCAAGGCGCCCACGATGTCGTCCCTGGTTTGCGCCAGCAAGGCCGCAAACGACAGCGTCAGGTCGATCCGGTGGCGCAGCGCCAGTAGGTTCACGAAGAAACCGACCAGTCCTTCGACATCGGCATGGGGCCGGTTCGCCACCGGCGTGCCGATGACGATATCGTCGCTTTGGCCGTGCCGGCGCAGCACCACCGCGAACAGGGTCTCGAGCACCATGAACAGGGTGGCGCCGTTTTGGCGCGCCAGCTCCTTGAGGCGCGCCAACGATGCGGGCGCGATGCGGCTGTGCAGATGCGCGCCCTGCCCGCTCGGCTGGAGCGGACGGGGGAAGTCGGTCGCCACGCTGTGCAAGGGCGCCACGCCGCGCAGCCGCTCGCTCCAGTAGCGCTCCAGCGCGACACCGCCGGCGCCCTCGATCGACAGGCGCAGCCAGTTGGCATAATCGGCGTAGCGGATCGGCAGCGCCGCCAGCGCCGCACGCCCGCCTTGCGCATACAGCGCCTGGAACTCGGCCAGCAAGATGCCCAGCGACCAGCCGTCGGAGGCGATGTGATGCAACACCATCAGCAGTTGATGGTGCCCCGGCTCCAGGCGGAGCAGGTGCAGGCGCAGCATGGGATCGTGCGCCAGGTCGAAGCGCTCCTCGGCGATGGCTGCCAGCTGATGCGCGGCGGCGGCGCGGCGGGGCGCCTCGTCCAATGCCGACAAATCGGTCAGCGGCACGACGCTTTCGGGCGCCGCCACAACCCGCTGGCACAGCACACCCGCGTCGTCGAAAAATACCGTGCGCAAGGGTTCATGCCGCTCGATCAGCTGCGCAAAACTAGCGCGCAATGCGCCAAGGTCCAACGGGCCGTTCAAATCGAGCACGGTGACGAAGTGATACTCGTCGCCCTTGGTGCCGGCCTGATGGGCCAACCACAATTGCTGCTGGCCGTAGGATGCGCGCGCGGCCACGCCGGGTGCGAGCGCATCGATCGCGCCGAACCGGGTGGGCGCGGTGGCGCTTGCATGGGCTTGCGCGCCCAGCCACTCGATCAGCGCAGCCTTGTGCTGACGCAGCAGCGCCAGCAACTCGGGCGTGAGCGTGTCCTTCGGCGCGCTGACCTTGAGCTGATCGCCCTGAAGGGAAAAGCGGATCGCCTTGTCATGGCAAAGCTGTAAAAATTCAACGAGAACCATGGCGTAGCTGTCATCCAATCAAGTGTTGAGTAACTGATTCCAAGAACGGGGCGCTCCGCCCGTCAGACGGCCGGTGTCAAGGAGCAGTGCAAATCGTTCGCGCTGCAGTGCGGCGATTTGCCGCGCGTGCAGAGATCGCAAAACAAACGCGGCGCGCGCGACCGGGCCGGTTCGGTATCCCGGGGACGATCACATACGTCGCCAATCGCCCTGGCTAGAATCGAAAAAAACGGAAATTCGAACGAACGCGCGCGCGTGCGCCGGCCTTAACAGGGCTCGGCCACCAGTTCCCGGTACAGGTCCTTGAGATTGCCGGCCGACGCGTCCCAGCTCACCTTGCACAACTCCTCGCTGGCGCCGGCGGCCAGCGCGCGCGCATAGCCGGGCTCGCTGATCAGACGGATGATCGCTGCGGCGATCGCCTCACAATCGTCCGGTTCGACCTTGACGACGTGCTCGACCAACTCGGCCATCCCGCACTGGGTGGAAATGATGGTCGGCACGTGCGCATTCATCGCTTCAAGCGCGGCGATGCCGAACGGCTCGGACACCGACGGCATCACGTACACATCGGAGGCGGCAAACAATGCCGCCACGCCGGCGCCGTTGAGAAAACCCGGAAACTGGAAGCGACTTGACATGCCCAGCGCGGCCACCAGCGACTTCATGGTCGGCAGCAGGTCGCCATCGCCGGCCATCACGAAGCGCACGTCGGGCAGCGTTTGCAGCACGATGCGCGCCGCTTCGACGAAGAACTCCGGTCCCTTTTGGTAGGTCACCCGGCCCAGAAAGGTCACCACCGGACGCTGCATGGCGGCGCGCCGCGCGGGCAGCGCCACCGCGTGCTTTTCGGTCGCGTTATAGATAGTGACGACCTTGTCCGGGCTTTGCCCGTAGCGCTCAATGATGACGTCGCGCGTGTAATTGCTCACCGCGATGATCTTGTCGGCCATGTCCATGCCGAAGCGCTCGATCTTGTAGATGTCCTTGTTGTAGTCGGCGCCCGAGCGGTCGAATTCGGTCGAATGTACATGCACCACCAGCGGCTTGCCCGACACCTTCTTGGCGTGTACGCCGGCCAGGTAAGTGAGCCAGTCATGCGCGTGAATGACATCGAAGCCGTCGACCGATCCCAGCAAGCGCGCCGCGCTGCCCGCGTAGCGCATCGCCTCGCCGGTCAGCGAGGCGCCCGCGTACGAACTGCTGCGTTTCTTCTCCAGCGCGGGGGCGCCCGCCGACGTGGCGGTCGGGGTCGTCGCCGCCGCTTCGATCTCGACGAAGCGGATCGAGTCGATGAAGCCGTGGTCGGCGCCGCCGGCCGGCGCGTGCGCGGCCTGTGTGGCGCCGCCCGCCGTGGACAGTGTGCCGCTCGAGTTGGGCAATACGAACGTGGTGCGCACGCCGCCGACCGCGTTCAAACCCTTGGTCAAGCCGGCACAGGCGGTGCCCAGACCGCCGGATATAAACGGCGGAAATTCCCATCCAAACATCAGTATGTTCATAGTCTTCTCTCGAGATGCAGACAAACGTTCAGTGGCGCCGCGCGCCCGGACCGCGCGCCTCGGGCGCCGGAACGGGCGGCGGCGCGGCGGCGCTCAAAAATTATTGGCCGCTTCGAGCTGGCCAAACAGCTGCGCGATACTGGCCGGATCGAAGCCTTCGGCATGGTCCTTGCGCTCGATGAACTCGAACATCATTCCCGAGTTGGCTTCGCGCTGCGTGAACACCTGGACCAGGCCATTGCCGCGGATCACATTGGTGGCGAAATTCATCCCCGATGCGCGCAGCGTGTCCGCCACCGCGGCCACATCGTCGACGGCGATCGCGATGTGCTGGACCCCCGGGCCGTATTCCTCGATGTAGCGGCTCACCTGCGACTGCGGCCCCGTGCCCTGCACCAGCACGATGGAAAATCCGCCGGCGCTCAATTCGGCCGAATTCATGCCGGAGAACGCGCCCTCGATGGTGCGCCGCTGCAGCAGCTCGAAACCGAACACCGTCTGGTACAGGAACAGCGCCTTTTCCAGATCGATGACGGCAATGGCCACATGGTCGATGCGCGTTGTCCCGCCAAGATATGTCTTCATGTTCGACTTCCTGTTTTCCAGGTTGATGGAGGAACCGCACTGCGCCGGTTCCGGGCACTATTCATCGCCAACCCGCACGAAACGGTAGGTCAAAGCCACGCTCTGGATCGGCGCGCCCACGGCGGTGAAAAATTTACTGGTGCGCACCGGGTCGCCGCTGGGCGGATACACCAGGAAGGAGCGGGTGCCGTACACCGACGCGTTGTATTTCGCCTGGAAGTTGACCCCATCCTGATCGACGAAGCGCAACCGGCGCACGTGCGCGAAATTGACCGTCGAGGTATGCTCCAGCGCGGCGGCGCAACTGGCGTAATCGGCGATGTCCTGTCCCAGCACGCTGCTGCATTCGAAGCCCACCAGGTCGCCGTTGGTATCCTGGAACCAGTAGCCGCCGACCGCGCCGCTGACGGTGTGGTTCTGGTGGAAAGTGACGCTGTATTCGTGCGAGCCATTTGCCTGCGCTGCGGTGCTGGTGAAGATGTAGCGTCCGGCCAGGTTTTTCTCGTTGAGCACCGGCGCGCCGTCGCGCAGCATGTCGCGCACCCGGTACGACGGGCCGTAGCCCTGGTCGGGCCGGCTGTACAAGACCTGGTAGCCGCCGCTGATCGGCCTGATGAAGCGCAGCGCCACATCCCCGTAGGCGGGAAAGCTCAGCAGCAAGGCGCCGTCGGCCTGCTTGCGCCAAGTGAAATTGCGCGTCTCCGACACCGCCTCAGGGTGATGCGCCAGCGTGTCGCTGACCGTGCCCTCGGTGGCCGACGTGAACAGCAGCTCGTTGCCGGCGCCGGCCTTCTGGAAATCGAGTTCCAGGCTCAGATAAAATTTATCTTGCGCGCGCACAGTGGGCGCATCGACAAACTTGTTGACGATGCCGACCAGCCGGGTCTGCGCGCCGGTCGCCTCGAAGTCGTCCAGCGCGATGCGGATCGAGCCGGCGTCGATCTGCACGGCGGCGCGCACGACATCCTGCGGCAGTTGCACCTGCCTGTGCATTTCATAACTGAGCGCGTAGGCGCCGTTGGCCGAGGCCGACAAGTTCACCTGCGCAAACCATTCCTTGACGGAGAAATCGCGGTAGCCGCTGCCGGCGACATAAAAACTGCGCGTGACGCTGATCGCCGTGGCCGCGTCGCTGGCGAAGCTGAGCGCACCTTGCCGGCTGGTGGCATTGCTGGCCGTCAGCGTCACCGCCTGATCGAGGTCCTCCAGCCGAATCGACATCGCCGCGCCTTTGAGTTCGCCGTGCAGCGGCGAATCGAACACGGGATCGTTATTGTTGGTCATAAAGAATTCGCCGCCGGACATGGCCGACAGGTCGATCTCCGCCCGGTGATAGGTGTCGCTGACCTTCTGGTCAACGACGCCGTCGGCGTCGTTGTCGAAGGCGATGTTCCAGCGCGCGTCCTGGGTGGTCTTGCCGCTGGCGGTGATCTGCGCGCTGCCGCTGACGGCGCAGTTGGTCAAAGGCCGACTGAGGCAACTGGGGCTGATCAGGCTCAGCACGATGGTGCCGTCGGTCTGCAGATCCCACACAAAATAGCGCACCAGCGCGCCGTTCTGCAGCATGCGGCCGGTCCTTTGCGCCTTTTCGAACGGCGCCTCGGTGGCCCCTGCCAAAAACTCAAACGCATAATTGGCGCCGTTGGCGGGCGTCCAATAGCCGAGCACTTGCTGCTTGTCGGCCGTGACGACGACCACCTCGGACGCCGAGCGCGCCGTGCCGTTGCCGCAGCCGGTGAGCAGTGCGCCGAGCACGCCTGCGAACAGAATTTGTATGATTTTTTGGTACACAATCAACCCATAGCTAGTCAGTGTGAAGCGAGAACAGCATTCGAAGCAATTCAAAAACATCATCCGGCGCGCCGATCCGGCCCGCTCAGCGCACTGCGCGCACGGCGCGGCGCGGATCGAGGCGGCGATCGAGTTCGACCACGTCGCGTTCACCCAGCGCACCGGCGCTGCGCTTGAGGGTGAGCCCGGCGATCAGGTAGCCGTACAGCGCGTCGGCGTAATTTTGTCGGGCCAGCACCAGGTTTTTCTCGGCGTCGAGCACGATGATCATGTCCACGATGCCCTCGTCAAAACCCTTGTGCGCGAACTCGAGCGCGCTCTGGCTCGACACGATGGCCGCCTTGCGCGCGCTCACGGCGGCCGCACCGGAGACCACGTTGAGGTAGCTCGCATGGGTTTTCTGGACGACGCTGCGTTCGGCACTGTCGCGCAAGTCGCGCTGCTCGCGGTAGCGGAAATCGGCTTCGCGCGCGCTGGCCGACACGGCGCCGCCGCTGTACAGGGGCAGCGTCAGCGTCAGCCCCACGCTAACGCCGCGCCGGATCACCTTGTCGGGCACCGCCGTGTCGTAGTTGCGTCTGTCGTAACCGTCCGAATAGCTCAGGTCGGCGGCCAGTCTGGGCAAATGCTCGGCGGCCCGGCCCAGCGCGTTTTCACGCGCCGCGTCGACCGCCAGCGTCGCACCGTGGAGGTCGTGGTTGTTCTTCAGCGCGGCGTCGCGCCATTCCGAAAACGCCAGCGGGACCGGCGCGCTGGCCACGAAATCCTCGGGCAAGGCCGCCAGTTCGACCAGCTCCTGCCCCGTCATCTGCTTGACCGCGTCGAAGGCGAGGTTGAGAACGTTCTGCGCCACCAGCGTGTCGGCCGCGGCCGCGTCCAGCGCCGCCTGCGCTTCCAGATAGGCCGTGATGCGTGCCATCCCCAGATCGTATTTCAGCTTGGCGGCCTTGCGCTGCAAGCCCAACGCTTGCTCGGCCGACTGCGCGGCGGCCAGTTTGGCGCCGGCCGTGATCGCCTGCAGGTAGCCGTCCGCCACGCGCAGGATCAGCGCCTGCTTTTCGCTTTCGAACACGGTCGCGGCCAGCGCCGCCTGCGCGGTGCCGCGCCGGTAATCGTGCAAGGCGGCGAGATCGACCAGTGGCTGGGTGAGCGCGACCGAATAGCCCGGTGCGTTGCTGTCGGTGAGGTTCTTGCCGGGCGCCGCGAACGGGTTGGACGACTCGGTGCGCGTGCTGCCCTGAGAGCGGGTCCAGTTGGCCTGGGCGACAAGCTTCGGCAACAGCGCGGCGCGCGCGATCGGGACACTCTCTTGCCCGGCCAGATAGGCCGACTGGGCGGCGCGCAGCTGCGTGTCGTTTTGCAGCGACAAGGCGTACACGTCGGACAGCGTTTCGGCCCGCGCCGGGCGAGCACAACACATGCAGACAGCGGCGACGATGAGCCAGGTTTTCAAGGACACATTCCTAGTAGGTAGAAGGTTCGGCCGCGCCGACGCAACACAGTTCAAAAGTCGGCGCCGGCGTCACCGGCGGCGCCACCGCACACCCTGCGCGGCTGGCCCGACGGGGCCGCGCAGCCACTGCAAGATACCTGCCCAACGCTGCTCGCGCGGCCCTGGCAGGCGTCCAAGGTTGCCGAAAATTCGGCCCACGGAGGGCGCTGCGCATTGCGCAACTGGCGCTTTTTTGGCCGCACAATATGTAGTAATACTAGAACCTGGTTAAATAGTATCTTGCGAGCAATAGCCCGTACATCCAGCAAAAATCGTCCTGGCGAACAGCCAATTGACGATCCAGGGCGATCATTGCCGCACTTTTAGGCAATTAACCGGCCAAGTATTTTTATTTGAGCAATATTTATTGCTATTTCTAGACAAAAATAGATAACGCTTACGATCAACATTTCAGGAAGGGTGAACTTGGCGCTGCGCAGAACGATACAAGTTAACGTTTTTCTTGTAGTAAAGTTACATGTCAGCTAGTATAGGTAGGTGTTATCGGGATGTCTAGTAAATTTTTTCCACGCAGAATTCGTGCATCGGAAGCCATTCCGTTTCAGATGAAAAGTGACTTCTTATTTAACTATCGGCATCGACATTCCATGACACTCACCGTCCACCGCCTTCTCCTCCGCGCCGCGCCGCTGCCCCGTTTTGCCCTGCTGGCGCTGTGCCTGGCGCCGCTCGTCGCGGGCTGCGGCCGCGGCAACGCGCAGGTCACCGACACTGCCATGCGCACCGACGCGCCGGCGCCGATTCTGATCGCGCAGGAAGATCTGGCGGTGCTGCACACGACGCTGCGCACCTCGGCAACCGTCATCACGGGATCGGTACAACCGGAGCGGCGCGCCGATCTGCGCGCCGAAATGTCGGCGCTGGTGCTGCAGGTGTTGCGCGACAACGGCGAGCAGGTGAAGAAGGGCGAACTGCTGGTGCGCCTGGACGACGCCGCGCTGCGCGCCGGCCAGACTGCGGCCGATGAATCGACGCGCGTGGCCGAACAGGCGTTGGCCCAAGCGCAGCGCCAGTACCAGCGCCTGCAGCGCTTGCGCGGCCTGGGCCTGGCCTCGACCCAGGAACTCGAAGAGGCCGCTATCCGGCGCAACGACGCGCACGCCGAACTGGCCGCAACCAGCGCCAGGGCAGCGCAGGCGCACCAGCAATTGCAGCACACCGAAGTGCGCGCGCCGTTCGACGGCATTACCAGCGAGCGCCGGGTGTCGCCCGGCGACACGGTCCAGATCGGCAAGGAACTGATCAAGGTGCTCGACCCGGCCAGCATGCAGGTCGAAGGTTTTGTGTCGGCCGAGCGGATCGGCGCCGTGCGCGTCGGGCAGGCAGTCAGCCTCGAACTGAACGGCGAGCGCCGTCAGCTGGCGGGCACGATACGGCGCATCGATCCGGCCGCCAACCCCGTCACCCGCCAGGTCGCCGTGTTGGTCGGATTCGACAACCGTCTGGTCGCGCCGTTGGGCGGACTGTCTGCGCGCGGGCGCATCGAGGGCGAGCAGGCGGCGGCGCTGTCGATCAAGGCCTCGGCCGTGGTGCGCGAAGGCGACCAGACCTATGCCTGGCGCGTCCAGGGCGATGTCGTGCACAAGGTCGCGCTGGTGCTGGGCGCGCCCGATCCCCGTTCTGGTTACTGCGCGGTGAGCAGCGGCTTGGCGGACGGCGACACCGTCATCCGCCGGCCCGTTTCCGCGCTCAGGGACGGGCAAAAAGTGGTCATGACACGCGCCATCGCACCACCGGCCTGAGCAGCACACGCAGCCCCGGCAAGCCAGCGCCAACCCCATCGAGAGTAGCCCATGTTCCTGTCCGACTTTAGTATCAAGCGTCCCATCGTGACGCTGTCGATCATCATTGCGTTGATGTGCCTGGGGCTGTTTGCGCTCAAAAAACTGCGCGTCAACCAGTATCCGGATATCGAGCCGCCGGTGCTGTCGATCAACATCGCCTATCCCGGCGCCTCGCCCGAATCGGTCGAACGCGAAATCGTCAGCCGCATCGAAAAACCGCTGCAGGGCATCGCCGGCGTCGACCATGTGTATGCCGAAGCCAATGAGGGCGGCGCCAATATCTGGATCGCGTTTAACTTCACCAAGAACATGCTCGAAGCGAGCGACGAGGCGCGCGCGGTGATCGCCGCCGTGCGCTTCAAGATGCCGCAGGAGATGCGTGAGCCGGTACTGCAGCGCATCGACCCGTCCGCCCAGCCGGTGATGATCCTGTCGCTGTCGTCGACCTCCCAGAGCCACGCGCAGATTTCCCATTTTGCCGAGGACAGCCTGTTCGACCAGTTGCGCGCGCTCGATGGCGTGGCCAGCGTCACCGTGGGCGGTGCGCTCAAGCGCGAGCTGAGCGTGCTGCTGCACGCGCAAAAACTGCACGAATACAGTGTCCCGGTGGCCGATGTCGTCGATGCGCTGCGCAGGGAAAACAGCACGGCCCCGGTGGGCAAATTGCACGGCCCACTGGAAGATCACAGCATCCGCCTGTCGGGACGCATCAAGTCGCCCGCCGACTACGAACAGGTGGTCGTCACGCGCCACGGCGACGACGTCGTCCGGCTGGCCCAGGTGGCCAGCATCGCCGACGGTTTCGCCGACGTCGACAACGTCACCACGCGCAACGGCAAAACCAATGTGGGCATCTACATCACGCGCGCGCGCGCGGCCAGCACCGTCGATGTCGCCACCCAGGTGCGCAAACTGGTCGCCGCGGTCAGCGCGACCTTGCCGGCCGGGACCACGCTGGAAATCACCAGCGACGGTGGGCGCGAGGCGCAGAACCAATTGGGCAATGTGGTGCATGCGCTGATCCTGGGCGCCGTGCTGACCATCCTGGTGGTGTATGTGTTTCTGAACTCCTGGCGCTCGACGCTGGTGACGTCGTTGAGCTTGCCGACCTCGGTGATCGCCGCCTTCATCGTCGTGTGGATGTGCGGCTTCACGCTCAACTTCATGTCCTTGCTGGGGCTATCGCTGGCGATCGGGGTGTTGATCGACGACGCCATCGTGGTGCGCGAAAACATCGTGCGACATATGGAAGCGGGCGCCGACCGCATCAGCGCGGCGCGCAATGGCACCCGCGAGATCGGCCTGGCCGTTGCCGCCAGCACCTTCGCCATCATCGCCGTATTCATCCCGGTGGCCTTCATGCCGGGCGAGGCCGGGCAGTGGTTCAAGCCCTTCGCGCTGACCGTCGCCTTCTCGGTGCTGGTGAGCCTGTTCATTTCCTTCACACTCGACCCGATGCTGTCGGCGTATTGGGGCGACCCGACCGGCTACCACCAGGGCGCCAAGAGCGCGCTGGGCCTGCGCCTGGCCCGCCTCAATGGCTGGTTCGACCAGCAGTCGCTGCGCTACGCCAAGGTGGTCAACTGGGCCTTGGGGCACCGCCGGGCGATGGGTCTGATCGCGCTGGCGTCCTTCGGCGGTGCGATCGCGCTGCAGATCGGCTTCGGCGGCACCAGCTTCCTGCCCGTCGTCGACACCGGCAAGCTCAGGATCGACGTGCGCAGCCCGGCCACTTCCAGCCTGGCGTATTCGCGCCTGAAGGTCGAGCGGGCGACGCAGCTGGCGCGCATGCTGCCCGACACCAAGGCCACCGACAGCAGCGCCAACGCCGCTGGCGGCACGGTGTTCGTGCACATCGGCACGCGCGCCGAGCGGCGCCGCTCGGCCGCCGAGGTCGCCGCCGACCTGCGCAAGCTGCTCGCCAGCGTGGTGGGCGCCGAATACTTTGTCACCGATGACCTGAGCACCAACTCGCGCACCGTGCAGATCGAGTTTTCCGGCCCCGATTCGCGCACATTGATGGCGCTGACCGGCGCGTACATGGACAAGCTGCGCGCCGTCAAGGGCGCGGTCGACGTCAGCCTGTCCGAGCAGGACCCCGACGACGAATTGCAGATCGAGCTGGACCGCGGCCTGGCCAATTCGATGGGCGTCTCGCTCAACGACGTGGCGCAGACCATGCGGGTGGCCTTCGCCGGCGTGCCGGTGGGCGACTGGATCGATCCGAACGGCGAGGCGCGCGACGTGGCCGTGCGCCTGGCCGCGGCCGACCGGGTCAGCGCGGAAGACATCGAGCGCCTGCCGATCGCCGTCAACGGCGGGCGCCAGATGGTGCCGCTCGAGCAGATCGCCCACATCACGATGGGCAAGGGGCCGGCGCAGATCCGCCACACCGACGGCAAGCGCGTGGTGACGGTGTCGGCCAATGCGCAAGGACGCTCGGCCGGCGAAGTCACGGATGACGCACTGGCGCTGGCGCGCAGCATCGATTTTCCGCCCGGCTACGGGATCTATCTGGGCGGCGCGTCGCGCAGCCAGCAAGAACTGTTCGCGGCGATGGCCACCGCGCTGGCGATGGGCATCGGGCTGATGTACCTGATCCTGGTGGCCCAGTTCGGCTCGTTCAGCGCACCGCTGGCGATCATGTTGTCGTTGCCCTTGAGCCTGATCGGCGTGGTGCTGGCGCTGCTGGTGACCAGGGGCAGTTTGAACCTGATGAGCCTGATCGGCGTGATCATGCTGATGGGGCTGGTGGCCAAGAACGCCATCCTGCTGCTCGATTGCGCGCGCAAGCGCGAGGCACTGGGCGACACGCGCGCCGCCGCCTTGATGCATGCCGGCCAGATGCGCCTGCGACCCATCGTCATGACCAGCCTGGCCCTGATCGCGGGCATGCTGCCGGTCGCCATCGGCACCGGCGAGGGCAGCGAATTCTACCGGCCGCTGGCGGTGGCCATCATCGGTGGCACGATCACCTCGACCTTGCTGACCTTGCTGGTGGTGCCGACCTTCTATGACAGCATCGAACACGCCGTCGCCGGCCTGCGCGCGCGCCTGACCCGCGGACACACGGCGGCGCCCGCGGCGCCGCCCACGCCAACGGGCGCAGAGACCGGCCGCTGAGCAAGCCGACGCGCCATCGGCGCGCTTGTTTTGCGTCAGCGCAAGCGGCGCAAGCGCGCCCTGCCTATGATGGAGCAGGCCGGCGCCCGCCGGCACGGCTGCGCGGAACGGCGCAGCGGCGCGCACCGGGCCAGTCGCTGGGCGGCCCGCCTCGGCCGGCGCCGCCATCCAGGAGAGGCGTCGATGAGCAAGCGATGTGGGTGGACGGTGCTGTTGGCGCTCACGCTCTACGGCAGCATCTCGGGGCAGGCGGCAGTGGCGCCTGCCATGCAGTCCGATGGTGCGGCCAGTGCGCCGGACGCGCAGGCAGGCGCACTGGCCAAGCCCGCCCAGTCCAAGCCGGCCGCGCTGCTGTGCCAGAGCAGCGCGGACGACGCCGCCGACGACGCGGCGCGGGCCGCACTCGTGGCCAAATTGACCCGTGCCGCGCCGAGCATGACACAGGTACGCATCGCCAGTCCCCTGCTGTTCATGCCCGACTCCGGGCCGGTCCAATTGCTGGTGTTTCGCCAGTTTGCGGACAAGGACGAGACGGGTGGGAGTGCGCAAAAACTGAACTATCGCATCTTCGTGCTCGATGCCGCCACCAGCGGCGCGCAGCAGCCAACGACTTACCACCTGATCGACACGGCCCAGATCTCGGCGGAAGCGGCGACCACGGGCACGCACGGCAGCGACTTCATGACCGACGAAACGACGTCACCGAAGACGCTGCTGCGCTTCGACAGCCAGATGACTGCCCGGGCCGACGAGGATCGTTTCGGGCTATCCATCTGGCGCAAGGCGCGCGTCGTTGTGATCGCTTGCGCGCGAGCGAACGGGGACAGCCCCCAGTTTTACGGCACGCTCGACACGTCCGTGGCGCGCTCGTCCCGCTGCCGCCTGATCGCCATCCTGATTTGCCTGGCCTTCTACTGCGCCGTCGCCGTCGCCACGTTCCACATCCACAAAGCGCAGCGCATGTTCAAGAGCGACGAAGAGATCGTCCTCAACCACGCCTCGGCGGGCGGCACCAACTACGCCAGTTGGCTGCGCCACTTCGATCCGGTGGTGCTGTCAGCCGACAGCCAAGGACGGGGCAGTGCCACCAAGCTGCAGATCCTGTTCTTCTCGGTGCTGGTATTTGGCGTGGTGTCGTATATCTGGATGCTGACCGGCCACCTGACCGGGCTGTCGAGCAATGTGCTGTTACTGATGGGCATTTCGGGGGTGGGCGCGACCGCCTCGGCCGGCACCGAACTGACCCTGAACCGCCTCCATTTCAACAATTGGGCGTGGCTGATCAACCGCCACTGGCTGCCCAAGGGTGGCGTGGCCGAAGTCAATTTCGCGCACTGGAAGGACATCGTCACCACCGACGGCGAGTTCGATGTCTACCGTTTCCAGATGATCACCTTCAGCTTCCTGGTCGGCATGGCCATCCTCGGCGCGGGTACCCAGCTGACCGACCTGAGTACGTTCGAGATCCCGTCGGCGCTGCTTGGCATCCTGGGCATGAGCCAGGTGGTCTACGTGATCGGCAAACTGGTGGCGCCGCCGTCGATCGCGGACCTGAACAAGCAGATCGACACGCTGCGACTGGCCGAGAAGTCCTTGCGCGACACGCTCGAGCATTCGGTCGCCGCCTTGCTGGACAAGGCGCAGGTGCGCTGGAAGGACGACGACAAACTAAGTGCGGCCAAGATCGCCTACAAGGATTACGTGCTGCAGTGGGAGACGACGCGCACCATGTTCGAGGCCACGCTGGGACGGATGGTGCCCAAACACGCCGAGGATCTGCGCCCGCCGTATAGCGTGCCGGGCCAGGTGGCGCGCGATGACGATGGCCGCCTGCGCGACGCCACTGCCAAGCGCGCCTACGACGCGCCGCTGCTCGCCACCGGCGGAGCAGCGCCGTATTTGTGGAAAGTCGTGCAATCGGGCTTGCCGCGCGGGCTGACGCTGGGGCGCGACGGGCACTTGAGCGGCACGCCCGACGTCGCCGGCACCTATCACTTCACGCTGACCGTCAGCGATGCCAACAATACCAGTCGGACCAAGGATTTCACCTTGCAGGTGTTGCCCGCCTGAGCGAGCCGGCACCCGGCCCGATGCGCCCCCCCCTCACGCCGCCAAACAGCGTCCCTGGCAAGCGTGAAGCTGCAAATGGTCTGTGCCGAATCGAGGAAAACGCGCTGCCGGCCCGCACATACAGGCAGCGGCTGGCACGGCAGACATCCAACGCGGCGGCGACAACGCCCGCGCAGGCCGGCGCGGGCCAGTTAGCTAACGCTCTGCCAGAACGGCATCCGCGGGTGTGCGCCGCGCGCCCACTAGCGGCGCTGCTTGCGGCGTGCTGCGACGCCGATCAGCCCCAGCCCCAACAGCAGCATCGCGTAGCTTTCCGGCTCCGGCACACCCGACGTCAGCGAGATGGCGTCGAGCGACCCGCCCAGCGCATCGCTGGCGCCGCTGGCCATGAAGGTCAACGTCGAACTGGCCGACACGGCCGTCAGCGACAAGGACTTGACGCTCCAGTTGTTGCCGCTGGCCGCGCCCGCGCCGTCGTACGATCCGACCAGCGCATTGTTCCAGTAGACGTCGATCCCGTTCGATCCCAGCGCCACCTTTTCGCGCGGCGAGTAGGCAAACTCGAGCGTGTATTGCTGGCCGGCGCTGGTGCCAATGACCTGACTGATCCGGCTGTTGCCGGTGGTGTCCAGTTCGACGAAGTTGTGTTGATCGTAGGCGGCGCCGGCGACATTGTCGCGCAGCTCGATGCCCAGCGCGCCGCTGGTCCAGCCGGTCAGGCTGGCGTAGTTGGCCCAGCTACCGCTGGCCTGGGTCTGGGCCTCGAAACTGCCGTTGACGACCAGATTGGTCGCGCTCGCGCCGGCGCCGCCGGCGGCCAACGCGCACAGCGCGGCAATACTGACTAGGGTAAATGGCTTCATCGGATCCTTTGGTATTGATTGCAAATAAGAATGCATAGTTGCACAAATGCACGCCAATTATACTATCAACGGTCAAAAATACTCACCGCGCGCACATTTGGGGGTTTACCGGCGCGAATCGGACGATCTCTCGCATTGCCGGTCCGTTCGGGCGTATGATATACAGGCAAGGTGACGCGCCTGGCGTCGCGCGCAGCGCGCAATCTCGTGCGCTTCGCGCTGGCCAAGCTACGAAAACCAACCACACCGGAGGTACTCCATGCGTCATTCCACCCCGTTTGTCCTGTCGGCTGCGGCGCTGATACTGGCCCTGTCACCCCAAGCGGTGTTCGCCCAGAGCGACCATGGCAACGATGCGGAAGTGCAGGAGATGGTCAAGAAGGCCGTCGCGCTGGTCAAGTCGGCCGGCCCCGAGAAAGCCTATAAAACCTTCACCGAGCATCCGGACGGCGCTTTCAAGGACCGCGACCTGTATGTGTTCGTGTACGACTTTGGCGGCACCTGCCTGGCGCAGGGAGCCAACCCCAAGATGGTGGGAAAAAATCTGCTGGCCATCAAGGATGTCGATGGCAATGCCTTCATCAAGGGCATGATCGATGTCGTCAAGGCGTCCACCAAAGGCTGGTACGGCCCTTACAAATTCACCAATCCGAACAGCCAGGGGTATGAGCTGAAAAAATCGTATTGCGAACGGGGTGCGGGCGACACGATCGTGTGCGTGGGCACCTACGTCAGCAAGTAAGCAGGCGCGCGGCGGCGCAGGCCCGCCAGATCGCCCGACCAACGGCCGGCCACGCTATTGGCGTGCGGCGCGCAGCGTCACCACTCGTTCAAACCCTCCAGCGCATACAGCGCGCCCCAGCTCGGGCGCGCCTTGACCAGCGCGGCCAGGCGCGCCAGTGCCGGCCACTCCAGCGCCGTGCGCGGCATATTACGCGACCAGCGCAGATACATCGTCAGCATCAGATCGGCGCTGGAAAAACGCGCGCCGAGCAGGTACGGTCCGTGCTGCGCCAGTTGTGCATCGAGCCGGCTCCAGATCGCCTCGATGCGGCTGCGGATCGCCAGCTTGGCCGCCACGCTGTGCTCCTCGACGCCGACGTCGGCCGGATAGAACCATAGCCGGTAAGCAGCGCCCAGGCCATTGCTCAGAAGCGCCAGCGACTCGATCCATTGCGCCCGCTCGGCCTCGCCGACCAGCGGCGCCAGGCGCGCATCGGGATGGCGCTCGGCCAGATTCAGCATCACGGCGGCCGATTCGCTCAGCACCACGCCGTCGCACACCAAGGTCGGCACCACGCCGGCCGGGTTGAGTTTCAGGTAGGCCGGATCGCGCTGCCCCTTGTGCGCAAAATCGACCAGCGCCAGCTCATACGGCAGGCCAAGTTCGAGCAGGTTCAGATGCACGCCCATGCTGGCGGTGCCGGGCGAATAATACAAGGTGTACATAGAGGTCTCCGCGCCGG
Organism: Burkholderiales bacterium; assembly: GCA_038207625.1. Taxonomy (GTDB): domain Bacteria; phylum Pseudomonadota; class Gammaproteobacteria; order Burkholderiales; family Burkholderiaceae_D; genus JBBQZO01. The sequence continues at coordinate 66,820 of JBBQZO010000019.1, forward strand.
GTCGGCGCATGCGCATACAGGAAAATGGACGCTGCCGGCGCGCGCCGGGGCATACTGATCAGACCCGCGCCGGCGCCAGTGCCGGCGCGTCAACGCGCTTGACCAGCTCGTGATACAGGGCTGCGTAATTGGACGCCATGCGTTCGGCGGTAAACAGTTCCCAGTAGCGCTCCTCGGCGCGCGCGCCCATGTCGCGCGCCAGTTGCGGATCGTCCCACAGCGTGCGCATTGCCGCGCCGAAGGCTTGCGGGTCGGACGGCGGCACCACCAGCCCGGTCACCCGGTCGATATTGATATAGGTGGTACCGGTGCCGATCTCGCTGGAGATCATCGGCTTGCCGAACATGGCCCCTTCCAGCAGCGAGATGCCGAACGCCTCCGAGCGCAAGTGCGAGGGAAACACCAGCGCATAGCACAGCGTCAGCAGCGCCACCTTGTCGGCGTCGCCCAGCGCGCCGACAAACAGTACGTGGGTCAGGCCGAGCCGTTCGGCGTGGCTCTTCAGTTCGCGTTCGATCGGGCCGGCGCCCACGATCACCACCGGGTAGTCGCTGTTGGCGACGGCGTCGAGCAGGATGTGCAGGCCCTTGTAGTAGCGCAGCACGCCGACGAACAGGAAGAAGCGCTCGCCCACGCGCGCGCGCCAGGCGTCAAGCAAACTCTGTTCGGGGCTTGGGTACAGCTCCTTGTCCAGGCCATAGGTGATCACGCGGGTCTTGTCGCGGTAGCGGTCCAGCACGGCCGACGAGGCCAGATAGTTCGGCGACGTCGCCACGATCTGGTCGACGCTGCGCAGGAAGCGGTGTTTGAGCGGCTGGTACAGGCGCAGCAGATTCTTCTGGCGCACGATGTCGGAGTGGTAGGTCACCACGCTGGGCTTGCCGGTGCGCGCGATGAAGTGCGCGATGTCCATGAACGGCCACGGAAAGTGGTAATGGATGATGTCGCAGTGCTTGGCCAGGCGCATCAGCGCGCGGATCGCGCCAAACGAGAATCCGGTCGAGGCGATCTCGAAGTCGAGCGGCACCCGGTGCACCTGGTGACCTTCGAACTCGAACTGGCGCAAATGCTTGTCGCGCGTGAGCGTGAGCACGGCGTTGTGCATGCCCAGCCGCCCGGTGCCCACGCACAGCTGGCGAATCACCTGCTCGACGCCGCCCAGCGTGTCCGGGTAGTAGGTTTTATAGAAGTGCAGGACGCGCATGGTGCCAGTTCATCGAGAAAGAACAGCATGATACACGGCGGCGGTCTGCGAGGCGGTAGCCTGCCAGCTCAGAGTTTGCGCGCGCGCATGACCAAGTGCGATGCAGCGCTTGCGCAAGTCGTGCTCGCGCACCAGCGCCAGCATGGCCGCGCCGATCTCGCCCACCGACAGCGGGTCCACTTCGACGGCCGCGCCCTGGCACACTTCGGGCACCGAGCTGGTGTTCGAGGCGACTACCGGCACGCCCGAGGCGAACGCCTCGACCAGCGGGATGCCGAAACCCTCGTACAGCGAGGCGAACACGAAGACACCGGCGCCCGCGTAGACGTGGCGCAGCGCGCGCTCGTCGGTCAGGCCGGACAGCCAGACGACGTTCTCGCCGGCTGCGATGGCCGCGCCCAGCTGCGCGGTGAGCTCTTCGCAACGCCAGCCGGCACGCCCGACGATGACCAGCTGGCGCTCGGCGCGCACCGATTGCGGCAGCCCCAGATAGGCCGCCAGCAGGCGTTCGACGTTTTTGCGCGGCTGCAGCGTGCCCACGAACAGGAAGTAACCGGGCTGCAAAGCGTGCGCGGCCAGCGTGGCGTCGCGCTCGGCCTGCGCCGGTGCCTGCAGCCATTCGGCGCCCACCCCGCATGGCACCACACTGATGCGCCGCTCGTCGATGCCGAAGCAGTCGACCAGCTCAGCGATGGCGTAGTGCGACAGCGCGATCACGTGGTCGGCCTTTTGGGCGGCCTTCTTCTGCAGCCAGTTCTTGGTGCTGCGCAGGCGCGCATTGCACCATTCAGGATGCTTGATCGGCAGCGCGTCGTGCAGCGTGGCCACCACCGGGCAATCCATGCGCGTGATGCGGTAGTCGGTGGCGTGGAAGATATCCATCGGCATGTGGCTGCGCACCGTCTTGGGCGTGACGAGCTCGTAGAGCGTATTGCGTTCGAAGGAGTACGGCAAACGCTGGCCGACGCTGATGGCGCCGCCGGCGCGTCCGGGAAACGAGAAGCCATCGACCTGGCAGCCCGCCTGCGGCAGGTGCTGCAGCAGCGCCTGGGTGTACACCCCGATGCCGTCCAGACGCCCACCGGTCAGCCCCGGCTCGATGGTACTCGTGCCCAGACCTACCCGCAGCACGCTCACGCCTGATACATCCAGCGCAGGGTCTGCTCAAGTGGCGTGACGGCGATCGGCCCGATCAGCGATGCCAGTTTGGCGTGACTGCCGGTCAGACGCAACACGTCCTGGGCGCGCACGAAGGCGGGATTGACGCGCACCTCGATGCGGTAGCCGGCGATCTCGCCCATCATGGCCAGCACCGCGTCCAGCGTATGGGGCACGCCGGAGCAGACGTTGAACAGCTGGCCGGCCGGCTTGGCTGCCAGCAGCCGACGGTAGCAGCGCACGACCATGCGCACGTCCGAAAAGTCGCGCGCGATGGCGATATTGCCCAGTTCGATCTGGGGCGCCCTGGCGCGGAAATGGTTGACGATCTTGGGCAGCAGGAAGCTCTCGCTCTGGCCCACGCCGGTGTAATTGAACGGTCGCACAATGGTGATCGGCAGCTTGTCGCTCCACAAGCGCGCCATGTATTCCATGGCCAGCTTGCTCACGCCATAGTCGTTGCCAGGCGCGGGCGCCTGCTGCTCGTCGATCACGGCCACGTCAGCGTTGCCGTAGATATTGCCTGACGAGGCAAGCAGCACCGCGCTGGGCGCATGCGCCGAGGCGGCCAGCGCCTCGAGCAGATTGCGCGTGCCGAGCAGGTTGACACGGTAGATCTGTTCCACGTTGGCGTGCCCGACAAAGGCGATGCCGGCCAGATGCACCACCACGTCCGGACGCACCTGCTCGATCATCGCGGCCACGGCGGCGCGCTCGCACAGATCGACCGCGTACAGGTCCTGGCCACCCTGGCTGCCCGGCATCACGGTGCCGAATACCCGGTAGCCCGCCTCGGCCAGCTCGGCCGCCATGTAGCGGCCGGTGAAACCGTGGATGCCGGTGATCAGCGCGCGCCGGCCCTCGCCTTCACGCGTGGCCAGGCCGCCGGTTTGCTGCGCGCTGTCGGCCAGCCCCATGTCAGAACGAGGCGCCGTGTTCGTTGCGGCGCAGATCGGCCTCGACCATCATCTGGCACAGCTGTTCGAGCGTGGTCTTGGGAGCCCAGCCCAGTTCGCGCAGCGCCTTGGCCGGATCGCCGATCAACAGTTCGACTTCGGCCGGACGGTAGAATTTCGGGCTCACGCGCACCAGCACGCGACCGGAGCGGCTGCAATGACCGGTTTCCGCTTCGCCGCTGCCGGCCCATTCGATGGCGATGCCGGCCGCCTTGAAGGCCATCGTGACAAAATCACGCACGGTTTCCGAGCGGTTGGTGGCCAGCACGTAGGTGTCCGGCTGGGCCGCCTGCAGCACGCGCCACATGCCTTCCACGTATTCCTTGGCGTAGCCCCAGTCGCGCTTGGCGTCGAGATTGCCCAGCTCGAGCACGTCGAGCTTGTTCTGCACGATCTTGGCCACCGAGTCGGTGATCTTGCGCGTGACGAACTCGCGTCCGCGCAGCGGCGACTCGTGGTTGAACAGGATGCCGGACGAGCCGAAGATGCCGTACGACTCGCGGTAATTGATCGTCATCCAGTGCGCGTACAGCTTGGCCACGCCATACGGGCTGCGCGGATAGAACGGCGTGTCCTCCACTTGCGGGATGGCTTGCACTTTGCCGAACATTTCCGACGTCGAGGCCTGGTAAAAGCGCACTGTCGGGTTGACGATGCGGATCGCTTCAAGCAGATGCACCGCGCCCAGCCCGGTGATCGAGGCGGTGGTGATGGGCTGCTCAAACGAGACGCCGACGAAGCTTTGCGCGGCCAGATTGTAGACCTCGTCCGGCGCGCAGTTTTGCAGCAGGCGGATCGAGGACGACAGGTCGGTCAGGTCATATTCGACCAGATTCAAATTCGGGTGGGCGGCGATGCCCAGCTCTTCCATCCGCCAGAAATTGACGGAACTGGTGCGGCGATAGGTGCCGGTGACGGCATAGCCTTTTTCCAGCAACAACTGGGCCAGATAGGCACCATCCTGGCCGGTAATTCCTGTGATGAGCGCTTTTTTTGTGGTCTGCATGTGATGGATACTCGTAATTACTGGTTTTGCGCGGGCGGGGATCGACGCCGATACGCCTTCTGCGCGGCGATGCGACCATGGACCTGAACGGTGGCGCACCTTGGCACCATGCCGCCGACCAGATGCGCGATCGGTCGACTTGGGTGTCAAGCAACTTCCCATTGTAACAGACGGCGCCACTGCCGCTTTTTTCAACAGGGAAAGTGCTGCAATAAAAACAACAGTCAGCGTGGCGGCGGCGCCACGCTGATCGGACCGGTCGTGCGACCGGCCCCCTTTCCTTAGCGCTGGGCGACCGCGTCGACCACGCACAAGGCGGTCATGTTGACGATGCGGCGCACCGTCGCCGACGGCGTCAGGATATGCACCGGACGCGCGCAGCCGAGCAGCACCGGGCCGATCGCGATGCCGCTGCCGGCGGCCGTCTTGAGCAGGTTGTAGGCGATGTTGGCCGCGTCGATGTTGGGCATCACCAGCAGATTGGCGTCACCTTTGAGCGACGAATGGGGCATCATCGTCTCGCGCAGCTTGGAGTCGAGCGCCACGTCGCCGTGCATCTCGCCATCGACTTCCAGCTCCGGCGCGCGCTGCTGCACCAGCGCCAGCGCGGTGCGCATCTTCTGGGCCGACTCGCTATTGGCCGAGCCGAAGTTCGAATGCGACAGCAGCGCCGCGCGCGGACGCAGGCCGAAGCGCGTCATCTCCTCGGACGCCATGATGGTGATGTCGGCCAGTTCGTCGGCGCTCGGGTTCTCGTTGACGTGGGTGTCGACCAGCGCCAGCTGACGCTCGGGCAGGATCAGGAAGTTCATCGCCGCGTACACATTGGCGCCGGCGCGCTTGCCCAGCACCTGGTCGATATAGTGCAAGTGCAGCTTGGTGGTGCCGAAGGTGCCGCAGATCATGCCGTCGGCATGGCCCTTGTGGATCATCATCGCGCCGATCAGGCTGTGGCGGCGGCGCATTTCCAGCTTGGCGTAGTCCTGCGTGACGCCTTTGCGCATCGTCATTTCATAGTAGGTCTGCCAGTAATCGCGGTAGCGCTCCTCGTGCTCCGGATTGATGACGTCGAAATGCACGCCCTGCTTCAGGCGCAGGCCGAATTTTTCGATGCGCGACTCCAGCACGGCCGGACGGCCCACCAGAATCGGCCGGGCCAGGTTCTCGTCGACCACCACCTGCACCGCGCGCAGCACACGCTCCTCTTCGCCTTCGGCGTAGACGATGCGCTTCAATTCGACCGGGGTGCTCTTGGCCACCTGGAACAGCGGCTTCATGAAGGTGCCGCTGCGGTAGACGAACTGGGTCAGGCTGTCGGCATACGCTTGCAGGTCCTTGATCGGGCGCGTCGCCACGCCCGATTCGAACGCGGCCTGGGCCACGGCCGGTGCGATGTGCGTCAGCAGACGCGGGTCGAACGGCATCGGGATCAGGTATTCCGGGCCGAACGACAGGTTGCTGATGCCGTAAGTGGTGGCGACGACGTCGGACTGCTCGGCGTGCGCCAGCGCGGCGATCGCATGCACCACCGCGATTTCCATTTCACGCGTGATGGTGGTGGCGCCGCAATCGAGCGCGCCGCGGAAGATGTAGGGGAAGCACAGCACGTTGTTGACCTGGTTCGGATAGTCCGAACGGCCGGTGGCGATGATCGCGTCGGGACGCACCGCCTTCACTTCCTCGGGCAAAATCTCGGGGGTCGGGTTGGCCAGCGCCAGCACCAGCGGATTGGCGGCCATGTTGCGCACCATTTCCTGCTTGAGCACGCCCCCGGCCGACAGGCCCAGGAAGATGTCGGCGCCCGGCATCACTTCAGCCAAGGTGCGCAGCGGCGTGTCCTGGGCAAAGCGCGCCTTGTCCGGGTCCATCAGTTCGACGCGGCCTTTGTAGACGACACCGGCCAGGTCGGTGACGAAGATGTTTTCGATCGGGAAGCCCAGATCGACGATCAGGTCCAGGCAGGCCAGCGCGGCCGCGCCGGCGCCCGACACCACCAGCTTGCAGTTGCTCAGCTCCTTGCCCACCACCTTGACGCCATTCAGGATGGCCGCGCCGACGATGATCGCGGTGCCGTGCTGGTCATCGTGAAACACGGGAATCTTCATACGGTCGCGCAACTGGCGCTCGATGTAGAAGCACTCGGGCGCCTTGATGTCTTCCAGGTTGATGCCGCCAAAGGTCGGCTCCAGCGAAGCGATGATGTCGACCAGCTTGTCCGGGTCCATCTCGTTGATTTCGATGTCGAACACGTCGATGCCGGCAAATTTCTTGAACAGTACGCCCTTGCCTTCCATCACAGGCTTGGACGCGAGCGGGCCGATATTGCCCAGACCCAGCACGGCGGTGCCGTTGGTGATCACGGCCACCAGGTTGCCGCGCGCGGTGTATTTGTACGCATTGGCGGGATCTTTGACGATCTCCTCGCAGGGAGCGGCGACGCCCGGCGAATACGCCAGGGCCAGGTCGCGCTGATTGAGTAACTGCTTGGTGGGAGTGACGCTGATCTTGCCGGGACGGGGAATTTCGTGGTACTCGAGGGCGGCTAAGCGCAGTTGTTGGCGTAACTCTTCTTTTTTATCCGATGACGAATCCATGCTGTGCAGCCTTCCTGTGTACTTGTTCAGAGAGCCTTTGATTTTATCAGACGGATACTTTCAATTAGCTACGTATTTTCACCAAGGGGAAAACCGATGTCAAATTGGCACTTGACTGATGCGACCATACCTAAAATCTATTGATCCGATATTTACAATCAATTTTACCTACCGATTATCATTAGCTATGATTCTACTCATACCGATTGCATTAATTAATCAACCCGAGGAGATCAGCATGAGTATCCACACCAACGCCACCCCGTCCGTCACGCTCGCCAACCTGGAGGCCGCCTTCGCCGGCGAATCGATGGCGCACATCAAGTACCGCTACTTCGCCAAGCTGGCGCGCGAAGCGGGCGCGCTCGACGTCGCACTGGCCTTTGAAGAGACGGCCGAGCAGGAAGTGATGCACGCCTTCGGCCACCTCGACCTGCTGTACCCGAAGGCCCAGATGACGCCGGCCAAGTCGCTGCAGATCGCCATCGAAGGCGAAACCTACGAGTACACCGAGATGTATCCGAAATTTCGCCACCTGGCGGTGGAAGAAGGTCAGAGCGCCTTCGTGGCCGAATGCGACGAGCAGATCGCGGAGTCGAAACAGCATGCGGCCCAGTTCAAGCGCACCCTCGAAATCGCCGCCAAGCGCTTCGCCGCGCTGGCCAAGGTCGAAGAGCGCCACGCCAACCACTACCGCGCCGCACTCGACGCGCTCAACGCTGCCGTGTAAGGCTGGCGCCGCCGCCCCGACCAAAGCACACCCTTTTCTCACTTCTTTAGGATCATCATGAAAACATATCAATGCGTTGTGTGCGGTTTCATCTACGACGAAAGCGCCGGCCTGCCGGACGAAGGCATCGCCGCCGGCACCCGCTGGGTCGACATCCCCGAGGACTGGGCCTGCCCGGACTGCGGCGTGGCCAAGGCCGACTTCGACATGGTCGAAATCTAACATCGTCGTCCCGGCCTGGGTGCCTGCGCGCCCCGGCCACTTTAGAAAGCCGCATATGCACCCTATCGTCATCATCGGCGCCGGCATGGCCGCCTACAGCGTCGCGCGCGAACTGCGCCGGCGCGACAAGTCCAGCCGATTGCTGATCATTTCCGCCGACCGGGCTAACGCGTATGCCAAGCCGATGCTGTCGAACGCGCTGGCACTGGGCAAGAGCGCGCAGCAACTGGTGTCGCACAGCGCCGACCAGATGGCCGCCCAGCTCGACGCCGTCGTCGTGCATGGCAGCGAGGTGCTGGAAATCGACGCCGCCGCGCACACCATCCGCACCGCGAGCGCCAGCCACGGCTACGCGACACTGGTGCTGGCGCTAGGCGCCACGCCGATCCGCCTGGCGCTGGCCGGCGACGCCGCCGAACAGGTCATGTCGGTCAATCACCTGGACGACTACGCCTTGCTGCGCACCCGGCTGGCCGAGTTTCCCAGCGGGGCGCGCGTCACCATCCTGGGCGCGGGCCTGATCGGCTGCGAATTCGCCGACGACTTGGCGCGCGCCGGCCACCACGTCACGCTGGTCGATCCGAATCGGCTGCCGCTATCCGCGCTGGCCGCACCGGCCCTGTCGCGCGGCCTGCTCGACGCGTGGACAGCGCAGACGATCGCGCTGCGGCTGGGCACGACGGCGGCCAGCGTGAACAACGCCGGGGCGGGCCGGCTGCTCGTCACACTGGCCGACGGCAGCGCGCTGGACGCCGACATCGTGCTGTCGGCGGTCGGCCTGCGCCCGTCGATCGCGCTGGCAAAGGCGAGCGCTCTGGCGACGCGGCGCGGCATCGTCGTCGACGCCTACGGCCAGACCAGCGCGCCCGACATCTATGCGCTGGGCGACTGCGCCGAATACGCCGGCGCGCAGGGCGGGGGCGTGCTGCCGTATGTGGCGCCGCTGTTGACGGCGGCGCGCGCGATCGCCAGCACGCTGACCGGCACGCCCACCCAGATCGTGCATGGCAACGAGGCGGTGGTGGTGAAGACGCCCAGCTACCGGCTGGCGCTGGCCCCGCCCGCGCCCGGCACGCCCGGCACCTGGCACGACAGCCAGGACGGCGAGCGCCTCATCGCGCGCTTTGTCGATGACGCCGGCGTACTGCGCGGCTTCGGGCTGTCGGCACACACGCCGGCGCTGCGCCAGTCACTGCAGGCGGCGCTGGGATCCGCGCACAGTTGAGCGCGCCCCCGACGCGGCGGCGCCACCGCGCCTGCCGACACGGCATCGCCGGGAGACACCAGGGCGATTGCGTGAAGCTGAAGTGGCGCAGTGGATTTGCCGCGGGCGCGAGCGACACCAGGGTCAGAGTTTTTTTTCGCCGGCTGTATGGCGAAAATGACTCTGACCCGGCTTTCGCGGCTCGAAGTCAGCGACGGCGGCTCTTCAGGCAATCGCCCTGCGGGCGACACAGGCCGGTCCCCGGTGGCGCTGGCGATTCGGTACAATCGCGCCATGCTCTCTGAATTCGACCTGATCAAACAATTTTTCGTGCGCGCGCGCCCGACCCAAGCGGCGCTGGGCATCGGCGACGACTGCGCGCTGCTGGCGCCCACACCCGGCTGCCAACTGGCCATTTCATCGGACATGCTGGTCGAGGGGCGGCATTTTTTCGCTGGCGCCGATGCGCAGTTATTGGGCCACAAATGCCTGGCGGTGAACCTGTCGGACCTGGCCGCGATGGGTGCGCGTCCGCGCGCATTCACGCTGGCGCTGGCGCTGCCGGGGGCCGACCCGGCCTGGCTGGCCGGCTTCGCGCGCGGCCTGTTCGAGCTGGCCGACCTGCACGACTGCGAGCTGATCGGCGGCGACACCACCAAGGGACCGCTGACGATCTGCATCACCATCTTCGGCGAGCTCGCGCCCGGCCACGCGCTGCGGCGCGACGCGGCCCGGGTCGGCGACGACATCTGGATTTCGGGCACGCTGGGCGACGCGCGTCTGGCGCTGGCCGGCTACCGCCACGAGTGCCCGCTCGATGACGCCAGCCTGGCCCAAGCGGGCACACGCATGCACGCGCCGACCCCGCGTGTGGCGCTGGGCCTGGCGCTGGCGCGCGCGCCGCTGGCGCATGCGGCGATCGACATTTCGGACGGACTGGTGGGCGACCTGGGGCACATTTTGACGGCCTCGCGGGTGGGCGCGACGCTGGACGTGGACGCGCTGCCGGCCGGGCCCGCGCTGGCCTTGCAGGCGCAGGATCTGCGCCGCCGTTTCACTGCGGCCGGCGGCGACGACTACGAGCTGTGCTTCACGGCGCCGCCGTCGGCGCGCGCCGCCATCATCGATGCCGCGCGCGCCGCCACCACCCCGGTGACGCGGGTCGGGCACATCGACGCGCAGCCGGGCTTGCGGCTGATCGACGGCACCGGCGCGCCGCTCGAGCTGGCGCTGAGCGGTTTCGACCATTTCAGCGGCGACCAAGACGCCCCGGCGCCCTCAACGAGGACGCACTTGTAGACGCCACAGGCGATCACCCAACGAGGATTCACTTGTAGACGCCACAGGCGATCAGCATGTCACCCACTTTTTCGATATAGGTGATCTTGGCGTCGATCGCCTTGGTCACCGGATTGGGCCATTTGTACTCGACCCAACCGGCGCCGGCCTTGCCGTTGGCGACCGCCAGAAAATCCTTGACCATGTAGTGGTTGTCGGCGTCGCGCAGCTCGAGCATGACCTTGCCGACCAGCTTGGGGTTGGCGCCGTTGGCCAGCTCGGTGCCGTCACCGCTCGTGCTGATGGCGAACAAGTACAGGTCGCGATCGACGAACTTGCCCTTCGGGTTGCTAAATTCGGCCAGCGCCTTGTCCTTGCCGACCTCCTTGACGTAGGCCGCCGCTTTCTTCACCATCGCCACCGCCTCGTCGCGCGTGCCGCGCTCGGCCGCGCTGACGCCGAACGCGCCCAATGCCATGCTCAGTAGTACCACCTTGATCAGGTTCTTCATGTTTCTAAAGTCTCCAGAAAAGGCCGCGCCGCAGTGTAATTGAACCGGGCCAGGCTGGCGCATGCGATGTGACTTTACGCCTATTCACGCGCGACGGCGATGTGTTTTTGCCGGCCGACCGGCGCCGGCGGCGGCTGGCGCTGCGTGGCGGCGACGCCATGCGGCAGGCGACGACGACAGCGATTTGCGCGCCGGTGTGGGCAGCCGGTTTCGCGCATGGTAAAGTGGAATCAGGCATCGCAAACAGACGCCGCCAACGAGCGGCGCCCCGACCCATCACGCAAAGGAGCTTGACGTGACAAACGACATTATCGAATTGGCCACCCAGGTGGGCAATGCACTGCAAGCGAAGGGCCTGCTCTTGACCACCGCCGAGTCCTGCACCGGCGGCGGCGTGGCCCAGGCGATCACCGAAATTGCCGGCTCGACCGGCTGGTTCGACTGCGGCTTTGTCGCCTATTCGAACGCCTCGAAAACCGAAATGCTGGACGTGCCTGCGGCGCTGATCGCGCAACTGGGCACGGTGTCCGAGGAAGTAGCCGCGGCCATGGCCAGCGGCGCCCTGTCCAACAGCAACGCGCACGTGGCGCTGTCGACGACGGGCATTGCCGGCCCCACCGGCGCGGTACCGGGCAAGCCGGTCGGCACCGTCTGCTTCGGCTGGGCCTCGGACACGCACAGCCACACCGAGCGGCTGGTATTTGCCGGCGACCGCCAGGCAGTGCGCGAGCAAACGGTGGCGCATGCGCTGCGCGGCCTGCTGCGCTTTATCGAATAGCGCCACCGTCGGCGGGCGCTTACCTGCCCGTTCAAGCGCGCGCCGCGCCAGCGGCGCATGCAGCTTCGCTCCGTCCCACAAACCCGCAGCGCGGCGCCGGACGGCGCTTGCCTTGCGCGTCAAATCGCCTTACTCTCATCGCTCGGGCGGCATGCCTGACGGCGCGCGCGGTATAGTGCTGCAGTCGGTGCGCCGCGCGCGCGTACTCGGGTGGCAGCCGGATCGGATTGTCAGTTTTACTCATATTTGGAGCATATCGATGCAAAACACGGTTCATTTCATCCTTCAGGGCAAAGGCGGCATCGGCAAGACGCTGGTGTCGACCATCCTGGCGCAATGGATCGCCGCCAAGGACGAGGTGCCGTTGCGCTGCTACGACACGGACCAGGAGAACGCCACTTTTTCGCGCTACAAGGCGATGGACGTCAAGCATGTGCCGGTGATGACCGACACGCGCAACATCGACCCGAAACGCTTCGACGCCCTGATGATCGACCTGCTGGAAACGGAAGGCAACTGCGTGATCGACAACGGCGCGAATACCTTTTCGCCGCTGATGGGTTACCTGATCGAAAACGACGCCTTCGCCCTGCTGCAGGAGTCGGGCCGCAAGGTCTACATCCACAGCATCGTCGGTGGCGGCGACACCTTGCACGACACCGCGTCCGGCTTCGTGTCGACCGCGAAAGCGACCACGGTGCCGCTGGTGTTGTGGGAGAACGAGCATTTCGGCCTGCTGCAGTCGGCCGCCGGCAAGCTGTTTACCGAATCGCAGACCTATGCCGATAACGCGGCCCGCGTGGTCGGACGCATCGTGCTGGCCCAGCGCAACGCCGACACCTTCGGGGCCGATATCAAGAAGATGAACACGGCGCGCATGACGGCCGACGAAGTCAAGCAAAGCGACAAGTTCAACATCATGGAAAAGCAGCGCATCAAGGTGGTGTTTCGCGACCTGTTCGAGCAACTCGACAAAGTGCAGTGGTAAGCATGGACCAGCAAAAACTGCGCAGTCTGGTGTTTGACAAGACCGGCGTGCGGATCGACATCGACGATCCGATCTTTGCGCTGGTGGCCCTGAACGAGGCGGTGCTGGCCGAGGCGGTCGAGCGCCACGTGGCGCTGCTGGACGACGCCACGCGCGCGCTAGCCGAGCAGTCGCGCGCGCTGCAGGACGGCGGCGCAGTCTGCCGCTTCGCGCCGCACGGCGCGGACTACGCGCCGCCAGCTTGCGCGCCGGTCGGCAGCGCCGTCCCCGACGCCGCCAGCGCCAGCGCCACGTCAACCAAGGCGAACATGCCGCCAGCGCCAGCCATGGCGAGCGAGCTACGCGGCATCGCCATCGCCGGCGCTGCGGCCGTGCTGGGGGCCGTACTGGTGCTGCTCGGTCAGGCGCTGTGGTTCAAGCCGGCCGCGCTTCCCGCACCCATCGTGCAGGCGCGCGAACTGACGCCAGAACAAAGCGCGGCCCTCAAGAACGGCGAAAAGCTCGCCCGCATCGTCCAGAAACTCGATCCGAAGACGCGCAACGCGGTGCTGGCCGACATGCAGAAACCCTGACGGGCGCGCCAGCGCGCCGACATCGCGGTCTCTGATGGGGATGCCGCAGCCAGCACCTTGGCCCTAGTTGGCGGCGCCTCGCAACTGGCCGATGCGACGGGCGATCTGAAACCGGGCCATGCCCAGCATCAGCAATCCGCCCCCGACGCCGCCGACCATGAAGCCGCCGCCAAACGAGTCGAATGTGGCCGGCGGCGCCGCGCGCATCATCAGCCATCCGGCCAGTGCGGCGCCCACGGGCAGCAGCACGAAGGCGCTGGTCAGGAAGGTCGACAGGCGCTGGAATTTCTGCACCTTCGATTCAACGTCGGTGAAAATTTCCTGCGTCTGGCCGGCGCGCGCCGCTTTGCGCCAGATCTGGCAGCCCATCAGCGCGGTCACATGTTGCCAGCCCGCATCCTCGAACAACTGAAAGTACGCACCGTCGGCATCGCGCGCACGCGCAAAATCGAGCCGATACGTCACGTTGGCCGGCTGGCCCTGCCGGAAACGGTAGCACCCGAAGCGATTCATATCAGCAAGGTGCAGTCCCTGCAGCGCCATGCCTTGCAGCCATTGCTCCTTCTTGTCATCCTGCCAGACCCGGTAAAATTTGAATTTCGTGACCAAGTGCTCATTCATCGTTCATCCCCTCGCGTAAGAATTGTAGTGTCTGCTGACCGTTGCGCACCATCAGCGCCAAGCGCTTAACCTGCTCCTCCAATACCTGGCGTCCCAGCGCAGTGAGGCCGTACGACTTGCGCCGCTCCTCCTCCTTGAGCTTGACGATCAGTCCCTGCTTTTCCAGCGTCACAAACGCGCCGTACAAGGTGCCCGGCCCGATCGTTACACTGCCTGCGCTGATGTCCTCGACGTGCTGCATGATCGCGTAACCATGTGAAGGCTCGCGCAGTGCAACGAGCACATAGAACGTCGCCTCGGACAAGGGAAGATATTTTGAAAAATTCATGACAGTCATTGCTCCCCCATTGTGTCGCAAAGCGATATATCGCACATCGACATATCGGCTATCGATATAGTATCAGGATGGAATTTTGTGTCAACAAGAAGTTGTTGCGGCGCCCAATGGACTGCTGCCAGTTGCCTGTTGCCTGTTGCCTGTTGCCTGTTGCCTGTTGCGAGTTGGGATTTGGGAGTTGCGAGTTGGAATTTGCGAGCTGCGGGCTGCGAGTTGCCAGCCGGGAGCGGGCAACGATGGGCCATGGCGGCGATCGACGACGATCGCGCATCGAGCCGGGAGCTGCGCGCCCCGCGCGCATCGGACCAGGCAAGCGTCCAGCCACGCGCAGCGGCGTGCCGGTGGCCCAGCCCTTAACGCACGCGCAAGGTCGCTTCGACGGGAAAGTGATCGGAGGCGTAATTGCCGTCGAAGCGATCCAGCACGATCGTGTGGCTCAGCACATCGACCCCGTCGCTGACGAAGATGAAGTCAATCTTGTTGCCCGTTTGGCTGGTCTTGCCAAAGTCGTTGAAGCTGATGTCGCCGCCTTGCGCGGCATGCAGCGTGACCCGCTCGGCGTCGCGCAGCGCGCCAGCGATGATCGGGTAGGCGGGCGACGCTTTGGTGTAGTTGAAGTCGCCCGTCACGATGACGGGATGGGCGCCCCCCAGCGACTGCGCCAGCTTGACGATCAGGCGCGTGCTCTCAGCCTGCGCGGTGCGACCCTGATGGTCGAAATGCGTGTTGAGCATCAGCCATTCCTGCCCGCTGCGGCGATCCTTCAGGCGCGCATAAGTGAGCGTGCGCTTCAGTGCAGCATCCCATCCCTTGCCGACCACGCTCGGTGTGGGACTGAGCCACAAGGTGTTCTGTTCGAGCAGCCCAAAGCGATCCTTGCGGTACAAAATCGCCGTCGCCTCGCCCGCCTGCTTGCCGTCGTCGCGTCCTACCGCGATGGCCGCATAGTCGCTCAAGCTGGCGACCAGGTCGCGCACCTGGAACAGTTCGGCCTCCTGCAGCCCGATCAGGTCGGGATGGCGCTGCGCGATCAGGCGCGTCACCAGGTGCTGGCGCGCGCTCCAGTGGTTGACGTCGTCGGGCTTCTCGCAGGAGCCGCAGCGAATATTGAACGACAACACCGTCAATGTATCGGTGCGCACCTGCGTCTGGGCGTGCGCTTGAGCGAGCGCGAGTGAGAACAGGACGATCAGCAATAAACGTTTCATCGGTCACCAAAAGTGAGTGGCAAGACTGGATTGACGCGCGACATCGTCGTGGCGTAGCGCCGACATCGTCGTACAGGGCGAGCGCCGTCACAACAGCGCGGCGCCGATACGCATCGCTTCGCGAGCGCGGATGTAGCATTGTTACACACAGCCCCCTGCCACGCCACAAGCGACCCTGTGCGGAGCGCGAGAGCGCACGCAACGCAGCATTTTCTTGCCGATAGTGGGCAACTCGATTAACATGTGAAGATATCTTCACATGTAATGATGGACACCCATGATCGAATCCGAACACTCGGTCGCCCAACTGGCCGACTTGTTTCACCTGTTGGGCGACCCGACCCGCCTGCGCATCGTGCTGGCCTGTCTGGAGCTGCCCACGGCGGTGGGCGACATCGCCATGACGCTTGGCCTGTCCAGTTCGCTGGTAAGCCACCATTTGCGCCTGCTGCGCGCCGCGCGCATCGTCAAGGCCGAACGCCAGGGCAAACAGGTGTTTTATTCGGCGGCGGACGCCCACATCAGTGGCGTGCTGACCGACATGCTGGAACACATTGCAGAACCAACGACAGGAATTGACTGATGGCAAACGAGCATAAACACGCGCACAACGCGCACCAACACGGGCATGATTGCAAGCACGAGCACGATGACCATGACCATGGCCACGAGCACGGCCACGACCACGACGCCCACGACGACCACGACCATGGCCACGATCACGGCGGGCACGACCACGGGCACGGCCACAGCCACGGTTTCGGCCACGCGCACCACCACGCACCGGCCAATTTCGGCCGCGCGTTCGCGCTGGCAATTGGGCTCAACACCGCCTTCGTCGCCATCGAATTTACGTATGGCGTGCTGGCCAACTCAACCGCGCTGATGGCCGACGCGGGCCACAACCTGTCCGACGTGCTGGCGCTGGCGCTAAGCTGGGCGGCCAGCGTGCTGGTGCGCAGCGCGCCGAGTGAACGGTATACCTATGGACTGCGCAGCTCGTCCATCCTGGCCGCCTTGTTCAACGCGCTGATGCTGATGCTCGCCTGCGGCGCGATCGCCTGGGAAGCGGTGCAACGACTATCCCATCCGAGCCCGGTGGCGGGCATGACGGTGTCGGTGGTGGCAGCGGTGGGGATTTTGATCAACGGCCTGTCGGCCTGGCTGTTCATGCGCGGTAGCAAGGACGACCTGAACATCCGCGCCGCGTATTTGCACATGGCGGCCGACGCGGTCATTTCGCTGGGCGTACTGGTGGCCGGCCTGGTGATTCTGGGCACCGGCTGGGACTGGCTCGATCCGGCCATCAGTATCGTCATCGTCGTGTTGATCCTGCTGAGCACCTGGGGCCTGCTGCGCGAGGCGATCGCGCTGGTGCTGGCGGCCGTGCCCGACAGCGTCGATGCGGCCAAGGTGCAGCAGTTTCTGAGCACGCGCGAAGGCGTCAGCGATGTGCACGACCTGCATATCTGGGCCATGAGCACCACCGAGACGGCGCTCACCGCGCATCTGGTGATGCCGCAAGGGGGCGGCGACGATTTCATCGATGATACCGTCACCGTGCTCAAGCGCGACTACGCGATCCACCATTGCACGCTGCAAATCGAACGGGGCGGCCTGGTGCATGATTGCGCGCTGCACGGCACGCACGGATAAACGCGGGCGGCGCGCCGGCACCTGTGTCCGGCGCGCCGTGCGGCGCTTAGTCGAGCAGGTTGGCGTACAGCGCCGTACTCAGATAGCGCTCGCCGAACGATGGAATGATGGTGACGATCAACTTGCCGGCGTTGTCAGGACGGCGTGCCACTTGCAGCGCGGCCCACAGCGCCGCGCCCGATGAAATCCCCACCAGCAACCCTTCCTGGGTGGCCGCCAGGCGCGCGGTGGAAAACGCCGCCTCATTGGCGACGGTGATGATCTCGTCGTAAATCTCGGTGTTGAGCACCTTCGGCACGAAGCCGGCGCCGATGCCCTGGATCGGATGCGGCCCCTTGACGCCCTTCGACAGCATGGGCGACGCTTCCGGCTCGACGGCGATCACCTGAAAGCCCGCTTTGCGCGCCTTGAGTACTTCGCCCACGCCGGTGATGGTGCCGCCGGTGCCGATGCCGGCCACCAGGATGTCGCACTGGCCGTCCGTGTCGTTCCAGATTTCTTCGGCCGTGGTGCGCCGGTGCACGGCCGGATTGGCGGGATTGTTGAACTGCTGCGGCATCAGGTAGCGCGGGTCGGCGGCGACCATCTCCTCGGCGCGCTTGATGGCGCCCAGCATGCCTTCGCTGCCGGGTGTGAGGATCAGCTCGGCGCCATAGGCGCGCAGCAGGATGCGCCGCTCGCGGCTCATCGTATCGGGCATCACCAGCGCGCAGCGGTAACCGCGCGCGGCGCACACCATCGCCAGCGCGATGCCGGTGTTGCCGCTGGTGGGCTCGAGAATGATGGTGTCGGCCCGGATCAGGCCGGCCGCCTCGGCCGCCTCGATCATGGCCAGCCCGATGCGGTCTTTCACGCTGTGGGCCGGATTATGGAATTCAAGCTTGGCGACGATCTGGGCTTGGGCGCCTTCGGCCATGCGCCGGATCCGCACCAGCGGGGTGTTGCCAATCAATTCGGTGACATCGTTTGCGATTCTCATGACCTGCTCCCGCGGGTGGTTAGTCGAATTTATTTCACGTCGAGCAGATCGACGTCGAAGATCAGCACCGAGTCGGCCGGAATCACGTCGCCCATCGCGCGCGAACCGTAGGCCATGTCGCTAGGAATGATCAGGGTGCGCTTGCCGCCCACTTTCATGCCGGCCACGCCTTGATCCCAGCCCTTGATGACGCGCCCGCCGCCCAAAGGAAAGTTGAACGGCCCACGTCCGTGCGAGGTGTCGAACTGCTTGCCATGGAAATCCTTGGCCTTCGGGTTGTACAGCCAGCCGGTGTACATCACCGACACGTCGTGACCCGCCTCGGCCAGTTTGCCGCTGCCCACCACGCGCTCGGTGACGATCAGGTGGTCCGCCACCGGGCCGACCGCCGCCACGCCAGCCGACGCCGCGCTCGCGCCGACGCCTGCCGCGGCGGCCTTGTTGTCGGCGGCGCTGGCCAGCGAGGCGGCCATTGCACAAATCACAGCGATAAAAATGGAACGACGCATCATGGTGTAATCTTTCAATGAGTTGGAAGGTAGTGCGGCCACCGCGCGATCGATGATGCGGGGAGCGGCCCTATGATAGCAAGCGATCCTGTCAAATGACCACTAGATTGACACGCCAAAGAGTTTTTTTCGCGCTGTGGCCGGACCCCGGCACGCGCGCCGCGTTGACGCGTCTGCAGGCGCCCTTGCAGGGGCGCATGGTGCGCGCGCAGAACCTGCATCTGACGCTGGCGTTTCTGGGCACGCAGGACGAGGCAGCCTGCGCGCGCCTGTGCGCTGTGCTCGATCAACTGCCGTTCGAGGCGCTCACGCTGGAGCTATCGCGCTACGGCTATTTTGCGCGCGCACACACAGTGTGGGCCGGTCTGGCGGCGCCCTCGCCGGCGCTGGCGCGCCTGCATGGGGCGCTGGCGCAGCGGCTCGCTATGGAATGGCGCCTGGCGGCGCGCCCGTTCGAAGCGCACGTCACGCTGGCGCGCGATGCGTCGGCGCCGTCCGGGTCTGCGTTTGCGCCCTTGCTGTGGCGGGTCGATCAGATCGCGCTGCTCGCGTCGGCGCCGGACGGCGCCGACTACCGCGTCATTGCCGCGCGCAGCAGCTAGAAGACAGCGCCCGCTGCGCGCTGGCGACGCTCGCGCTTATTGGACCTTGAGCAGTTCGACGTCAAAGATCAGATCCGAATCTGGCGGGATCGACCCTTCCGAACCGCGTTTGCCATACGCCATGTTGCTGGGGATGATCAGGGTGCGCTTGCCGCCCACTTTCATGCCGGCCACGCCCTGGTCCCAGCCCTTGATGACGCGTCCCTTGCCCAGCGCAAACTCGAGCGGCTCGCGCCCGAGCGAACTGTCGAACTTGCGCCCATGGTAGTCCTTGGCCATCGGACGGTACAGCCAGCCGGTGTAGTTCACTTCGACGGTCGAGCCGGCGTTGGCTTCGGCGCCGGTGCCGAGCACGCGGTCGATCTTGATCAGCTGGTCGGCGGCCGGACCGGGCTCCGGCGCGGCGCCAGCCGGGGCGGCGACGACGCCGGCCGCGGCCGGCGATGTCTGGTCAGCCGCGCTGGCCATCGAGGCGGCCACGGCACACAGGACAGCGATGAAAATGGAGCGACGCATCATGGTTGAATCTTTCAAAAAAGTGGAGGAGGAGTAAGCCGCCCGGCGTTTCAAGGTGCAGCGCGGCGGCTCCATGATAGCAAGTGCCGGCCGCTTGCCACATTGTTACGGTGCGGCGCCGCCCAAATCGGCTGCATCGGCCGCCAGTTTGCGCAGCAGATGAGCCGCCGCCACCATGCCGAAGGTGGCGGTGACGACCACGCTCGACCCGTAGCCGGCGCAGTTCAAGCCGCTCACGCCGTTCGGGTCGGGCGCGCCGTCGAGCGCGCAGCTGTCCGCCTCGCCCGGCTGCTGCAGGCGCTCCATCGAGAACACCGCCTCGACGTTGAACTTGTTCTTCGCGCCCGGCGGATAGCCGTAGGCGTTGCGCAGGCGCTTGCGCACCATCTTCAGCAAGGGTTCCTGCTCCGTCTTGGACAGGTCGCGCACCGCGATCATGGTCGGGTCGACTTGGCCGCCGGCGCCGCCGATGGTGATCAGGCGCAAGGCGTGGTCGCGGCAATAGGCGATCAGCGCCGCCTTGGCCTTGACGTTGTCGATCGCGTCAACCAGGTAATCGAAGTCCTGCGCGCCGACCATCTGGTCGAGGTTGTCGGGCGTGATGAAGTCCTCGATCAGCGTCAGCTCGCAATACGGGTTGATCTGGGCGATCCGTTCGGCCAGCGCACCGATCTTGGCCTGGCCGATGGTGTTCGTGAGCGCCTGGATCTGGCGGTTGATATTGGATTCGGCCACGTTGTCGAGGTCGATCAGGGTCAGGCGCCCGATCGCGCTGCGCGCCAGCGCCTCGACGATCCACGAGCCGACCCCGCCCACGCCGATCACGCACACATGGGCACGCCGAAACCGTTCCAGCGCCCGCGCGCCATACAGGCGTTGCACGCCACCGAAGCGACGCGCGAAGTCGATCTGCTGCGCCTCGTCCGGCAAATTGTCAGTGTTGAGAGTATTCATTACGCCATTTTAACGGACCGACCGGACCTAGCTGCTCTAAAATGGCCAGGCCCGCCGCATTGGCGCCCTGCCGAAAGCTCACCATGACCTCACTGTTTGACACCGCCCCAGGCTTTGACCAACCGATCGCCGTTCTCAAGCATTGCCACGACCGGATCCGCAAGCAGCTTGCCACCTTGCAAGCGCTGCTAACCCATCTGCCGATTCAGGGCGCCGACATTGAGGCGCAACAAGCTGCCCGCGCCGTACTCAATTACTTTGATAAGGCGGCGCATCTGCATCACGACGATGAGGAACAAGACCTGATACCGATGCTGCAGGCCACCGCCGAGGGCGCGGATGCGGCGACGCTGCGCGCGCTGGTGCCGGGCATCCTCGACGAGCATCACCAGATGGACGCGGCGTGGCAGATTTTGCACGAGGAATTAACGGTGGTGGCCGGCGGCGGCGCCGCTTTGCTGTCGGCCAATCTGGTGCGCCAGTTCGTCGACAATTACACCGCCCACATGGAACGCGAGGAGACGCACATCGCGCCGATGGCCAAGCGGCTATTCAGCGCGCAGCAAATGGCGCAACTGGGCACGGCGATGCAGGTGCGGCGCGGCATCATCGAGGCGCCCGCCCCGCTTCCCAGCGGGCAGGCAGTGGCCGCTCTGCGCCAGGACTACAGTCAGGCCAGCCTGATGGAAACGGACCTGCTGGACGACCCGATCGCGCAATTTGGCAAGTGGTTTGACGAAGCGCTCAAGGCCGAAGTCAACGAGCCCAACGCGATGAGCGTGGCCACGGTGGGACAAGACGGCAAGCCCACGTCGCGCATCGTGCTGATCAAGCAGTTCGATCCGCGCGGCTTTACCTGGTACACCAACTACACCAGCCAGAAAGGTCAGCAGTTGGAGGTCAACCCGCACGCGGCCTTGCTGTTTTTCTGGAGCGAGCTGGAACGCCAGGTGCGCATCGAAGGCCGCGTCGAGCACACCAGCGCGGCCGAGAGTGATCAGTACTTTCACAGCCGGCCCTTGAAAAGCCGGCTGGCCGCGATCGCGTCGCAACAAAGCGAGGCGATCGCCAGCCGCGCCGCGATGGAGCAGCAATTCGATGCGGCGGCGCGGCAGTTCGGCGACACACCGCCGCGCCCGGCGCACTGGGGTGGATTTCGCCTGGTGCCCGAGCGGATCGAGTTTTGGCAGGGCCGGCGCTCGCGCTTTCACGACCGCATCGTGTTTGAGCGCCACAGCGACGGCAGCTGGACGCGCCAGCGCCTGCAACCCTGAACCGGCAGGTCACCGGCGCGCACGACGAGCGGAGGTGACCGTGGACCTGATCAGTCAAACCAGGCTGGCCGCATGGAGCGCGACGATGCGCGCCAGACTGACGCTGCCGCTGCGCATCGAGCTGTGGACCGGCCAGCACATCGATTTTTCCCACGAAACGCCGCGCGTGACGATCCGTATCCCGGCGCCGGGCGCGCTGCGCCACCTGTTCACGCCGTCGCTGTACAACCTCGGTTCGGCCTACGTGGAAGGCAACATCGAGGTGAGCGGCTGCGCCAGCGACATGATCGCCGTCGTCAACGCGCTGGCGGCCAGTTCGCTCAAGCGCGAGGGCAAGTTCGCCCGCATCGTGCGCGCCGCGCGCCACACCCGCCACAGCGATGCGCAAGCGGTGCGCTTCCATTACGACGTGTCCAACGCGTTTTACGCGCAGTGGTTGGACCCCCAGCTGGTCTACTCGTGCGCCTATTTCGAGCACGGCGACGAAGACCTGGAAAGCGCCCAGCAAGCGAAGATCGCGCACATCCTGACCAAGCTGCGTCTGACGCGCGGCCAGCGCCTGCTCGACATCGGTTGCGGCTGGGGCGCGCTGGTGCTGCAGGCGGCGCGCGACTACGACGCGCAGTGCGTGGGCATCACCTTGTCAGAAAACCAGGCCACGCTGGCGCGCGAGCGGGTCGCGCGCGCCGGGCTGGCGCAGCGCATCGAGATCCGCCTGCAAGACTATCGCGACGTGCGCGGGCAATTTGACCGCATCGCCAGCGTCGGTATGGTCGAACATGTGGGGCGGCGCAATCTGGCCGATTATTTTGCGCGCATCGACGCGCTGCTCGCGCCGGACGGCTTAGCACTCAATCACGGCATCACCTCGACCGACCCGAACGACGGTGAAACACCATACGGCGGGGGCGAATTCATCGAACGCTATGTGTTTCCACAGGGCGAACTGGCGCACCTGAGCACGCTGCTCAAGGCGCTCCAGCAAGGCGGTTTGGAAGTGTTGGATGTGGAAAACCTGCGGCGCCACTACGCGCGCACTTGCGCCCTGTGGACCAGCAACTTCGAGGCGCACGCCGAACAGATCAAGGCGCTCACCGATGCGCGTTGCTTTCGCATCTGGCATATTTATCTGGCCGGCTGCAGCTACGCGTTCGCGCATGACTGGATCAGCGTGCACCAGATACTGTGCGCCAAAGCGGGGCGCGCGCCCGAGCTGCTGCCCTGGTCGCGCCGCTTCATGTATCCGCCGCTGTGCCGCGCTAACGCCGATGCGGCCTAGCGTTTCAGAGCGGCGCGGCGCAGCGGTTTATTTCTTCGCGGCGGAGTTCTTGGCCACTTCATTGCCGACATACGCGCCGCCAGCGGCGCCGACCACGGTGGCCAGCGTCTTGCCGTTTCCGCCGCCGACCTGGTTACCGATCAGGCCACCGAGCACGGCGCCCACGCCGATGCCCAGCGCGCTGTTTTGTGGTGCCGGTGCAGGTGCAGGTGCCGGCGCATAGTTAGGCGCCGGGTTGCCCTGCGACGACTCATTTTGCGCGACGTTGCTGCTGTGATGCACCGCCGGCGCATGATGGTGCGGCGCTTCGGCGTGATGCTGAACCGGCGCGGCGCTCGGCGCCGGCAATCCGGCCAGCGCGCTATCGGACGTTGCGTTCAACGGTGCGCTCGAGGTTGGCATCGTGGCCGTGCTCGATGGCGGCACCGAGCTATGTGATGTCGGCAGGATGCCGGTGATCGCGGCCACGCCCACCAGGCTGACCAACATCACCGACGCGGCAGCGCCGACCATCAGGGGATGCATGCGTTTTGTGGTTGGAGTCGTTTCCATTGTGGTTTCCTTGAGTCGTTAAGTGAGGTGCTTACCTATCCTTAACGAACGGCAGCCGAGATCGCCTGTTGGCATTCTGTATCAGCGGTAAGTAAATGTAAGCGTGCGCGCGGATTGTACGCGAGATGGCGCTCAGCTGGCGTCCGCTTGCCCCGCCGCCAGCGCATGGCGCAGCAGCGCAAGCATTTGCTGGCCCATCTCGCGCGCGAAATCGGCGCGACTCTTGCCTTTGAAGAAATATTGCATGCGCCCTTCCAGCAGCAAACAGGCAAAGCCATGCACGGTCGACCAGGCCAGCACCAGCTTGGCCAGAATGGCGTCGTCGAAACAATTGCTTTCGTTGAGAAAGCGCGCCAGCACGCCATCGAGCTGGTCGAAGGTGGCCTGCGCCGCCGTCGCAAACTGTGGATCGGTTTCATCGATCCGGTCGGTGCGAAACATCAGCTGGAACTGGGCCCGGTGCGCCAGTGCGAAATCGATATACACCTGACCCACGCTCATCAGTTGCGCATAACTGTCGGGACCGGCGCGCACGCGTTCGCTGTGCATCATGGCCGCCATGCGCTGGTAGCCGCTGGTGGCGAACGCGGTCAGCAAGCCGCGCACGTCGCCGAAATGGTGGGCCGGCGCGCCGTGCGATACGCCGGCCCGGCGCGCGCAGGCGCGCAGCGTGAAGCCCTCGAGGCCCTGCTCGAGCAGGATCTGTTCGGTCGCCGCAAGCAGCGCCACGCGCAGTGCGCCATGGTGGTAACTGTCGGACGGGGGGGCGCCGTCCGGCTTGGCGGGCGCGCCGGGACGCACGATCTGGGCGATCACCGGCGTGCGCGCTGGGGAAACGGGTTTGGATGGGTTCATGGCGTGATTTTGCAGAAGAATCTTGACAATGTCTATTTCTAATTCTATCTTATCCAGACACTGTCTAGATAACCCATCCACCAAGGAGGCTGCATGTCACTTCACGTCGTCTACGGCGCCGGGCCACTCGGCCTGGCCGTCGCCCGCGCCCTGCTCGCGCACGGTCACTCGGTACGCCTGATCAATCGGCGCGGCGCGCCGGCGATCGCCGCCCATGCGCAACTGGAAACACTGGCCGGCAGCGCGCTCGACGCGCGTTTCAACGCGCGCGTTTGCGCCGGCGCCGAGGCGGTGTATCAGTGCGCGGCGACCGGCTACAGCGCCGCCGCCTGGCGCGACGAACTGGGCGCGCTGCAGGCGCAGATCCTGCGCGCCGCCGCCGCCGCCGGTGCGCGTCTGGTGGTGGGCGACAATCTGTACGCTTACGGGCGGGTCGACGGGCCGATCCGCGAAGACACGCCGGTGCTCCCGTGCAGCGCCAAGGGCGAGGTGCGCGCGCAACTGGCCGAACGGGTGCTGGCGGCCGACCGGGCCGGCCAGCTGCGCGCGGCGCTGGTGCGCGCCAGCCATTTCTACGGTCCCCACGTGCGCCATTCGGTGTTCGGCGAGCGCGTGTTCACGCCCGCGCTGCGCGGCAAGCGCGCCAGCCTGATGGGCAATCCGGACCTGCCGCACAGCATGACGTTCATCGACGACTTTGGGCGCGCGATGGCGCTGGTGGGCGCCAGCGCGGACGCGATGGGCCAGCTCTGGCATGCGCCGAACGCCCCCGCGCTGAGCCAGCGCGCGCTGGCCACGCTGCTGTTCGAGCGGATCGGGCGCGCGCCGCGCATCGCCACGATGGGCAAAACGATGCTGCGCATCGGCGGCCTGTTTATCCCCGATGCGCGCGAAATGGTGGAAATGCTGTATCAGCTCGAACAGCCCTTCGTGGTCGATCACAGCAAGTTCGCCGCCCGTTTCGGCGCTATCGCGACCCCGCACGCAGCCGCGCTGGACGCGACCATCGACTGGTATTGCCTGGCGCTGGGGATGGCGCGCAGCCAGAGCGCCTCACGCACGCCGGGCGCGCTGGCCTAGGTGTCAGGCCGGGCTGGTCGGCGCGCCGCCCGCCAGCAGCGCGCGCAAACTCGCGCAGGCGTCGTCGAGCGCACCGGCCAGCGCGTCCACGCACAACGCACCGTCGGCCCCGGCCGGGATGCTGTACAGGCGCGCGGCCAGCTGATCAGCCTGGGCCAGCGCCCGTTCGGCGCCGAAGGTGACGAGCACGCCGCGCAGGCTGTGCAAGGTGCGCTCGGCCTGGTCCGGTTGCTGCGCCGCCAGGCCCGCGCGCAGCTCCTGCAACAGCGCGGGGGCGTCGTCGAGGAACAGGGCGGCCAGTTCCAGCAACAGCTCGGCGTCGCCGTCGAGCCGGTGCAGCGCGGCGCGCCAGTCCAGCACCGGCAACTCGGGCGTGCCTTCGAAATGGCTGATCATCCGGCGCAACTGGGCGCCGGCGATGGGTTTGGAAATGTAATCGTCCATGCCCGCTTCGAGGCAGCGTTCACGGTCGCCCTGCATGGCGCGCGCGGTCATCGCGATGATCGGCACGTGGCCGCCGTGGCGCGCTTCCCAGCTGCGGATCTGGCGCGCCGCGCTGATGCCGTCCAGGCCCGGCATTTGCACGTCCATCAGCATCAGGTCGAACGGCGCGCTGGTGGCGCGCTGCACCGCCACGTGCCCGTTGTCGACCAGCGTGACACGATGGCCCATTTTTTCCAGCAGGCGCAGCGCCATGCGCTGGTTGATCGGATTGTCCTCGGCCAGCAGGATGCGCAGCCCGCCCTGGGCCGGCGCGCTGGCCGCCGCGTCGGACGCGGGCAGCGGCGCTGCAAGGGGCTTCAACAAGGCCAGCGGGGCACGTTCGAGTTCGGCCACGCCCAGCGGCACGACGACGCGAAAGTTGCTGCCGGCGCCAACTGCGCTATCGAGTTCGATGCGCCCCTGCATCAGCGTCACCAGGCGCCGGCAGATGGTCAGGCCCAGCCCCGTGCCGCCGTATTCGCGCGTGGTCGAGCCATCGACCTGGGCGAACGCTTCGAAGATCAGCTTTTGCTTGTCGGGCGGGATGCCGATGCCGCTGTCACGCACCGCGAATTCGACCTCGCAATGCGCGTCATGCAGGGCCACTACGCGCAGCGTCAGTTCGACGCCGCCATGCTCGGTGAACTTGATCGCGTTGCCCAGCAGGTTGACCAGCACCTGACGCAGCCGGCCCGGGTCGCCGCATAGCGCGGCCGGCAGCTCGGGCGCCAGCGCGCAGGCGAGCGTGAGTCCTTTTTGGCGCGCGTGCAAGGCCATCGCGCGCGTCGTGTCATTGACCAGCTGGCGCAGGTCGAACGGTACTTGCTCCAGTTCGAGCTTGCCGGCCTCGATCTTGGAAAAATCCAGGATGTCGTTGATGATCGTCAGCAGCGCGTCGGCCGAGGCCTTGACCAGCGCGATGTCGGCGCGCTGCTGGGGCGCCAGCGGCGAGTCCAGCACCAGTTCGGTCAAGCCCAGGATGCCGTTCATCGGCGTGCGGATTTCGTGGCTCATATTGGCCAGGAACTCGCTCTTGGCGCGGCTGGCCGCCTCGGCCGACTCGACCGCCAGTTGCATCGCCGCGCGCGCCGCGCGCGGCGCGCTCATGTCGATGGCGAACCCCAACAGATAGGCTTCGCCGCCGCTGTTGATGACGATCCGGTTGATCAGGAAGTCGCGCGCCGGCTCGACATTGGTCAGACGGCGCTCGCTGCTGACCATCAGACCGCTGCGCCAGGCCTGTTCGTCCTCGGCATCGGTGAGCACGGCCCAGCCCCTGGAGGCGAATTCACCGATGGTGCGCCCGAGCATCTCGGCGCGCGTGAACTGCGAAAAGATCTGGAACTGGCGGTTAAAGCGCACGAAACGCCCGGCCCGGTCTTTCAGGAACACGGGGATCGGCAGCTGGTCGAGGATCTGCTCGGTGAGCGCCTGCTGACGCAGCGCCGCCTGCTCGGCCTGTTTGCGCAAACTGATGTCCTGCAGCGTGCCGGCCATGCGCACCGCCTTGCGGCCCTTCCACGCGACGACCTTGCCGCGCAGCAGGGCGTAACGCCACTGGCCATCGCCCGTCACGAAGCGCAGCTCGATGTCCAGTTCGGCGCGCCGTCCGCGCAAGTGCTCGCTCAAGTGGCTGCGCCAGCGCACCAGATCGTCCGGATGCAGCTTGCGCGCCCATTCGACGGCGCCGCGCGCCAAATCGTCGGACGTGTAACCGAGGCTGCGCAGCCAGGCCGGATCGACGTAGGGCTCGCTCTGGCGCAAGTCCCAGTCCCACAGCCGGCTGTCGGTCGCCTGCAGCGCCTGATGCAGGCGCTGCTCGCTGTCGCTGAGGCGGTCCTGCGCCAGCTTTTGCTCGGTGATGTCGATCATCGAGCCGGACACGCCCACCGCGCGGCCCTGCTCGTCCTCGATGCGGCGTGCGAACACCTCGAGCCAGCGGTACTGGCCGGCCGCCGTGCGGTGCCGCATGCGCTGGCGAAAATACTGGTCGTCGCGCTCGATCAAGGCCTTCAGGCCGGCCAGATGGGCGCGCTTGTCTTCCGGATGCACGAACGACAGCGCGCGCCGCCCCAGCGTGTCGGCCAACTCGAAACCGGTGATCTCCTGCCAGGCCGGGTTGAGGAACACCCAGCGTCCCGCCAGATCGGTCTGGAACACCACTTCGCGCAGGCTGTTGAGGATGCGCCGATTGGCCGCTTCGGCCGCGCCCAGCTGTTCGCGGGCCTGCTCGCGCTGGCGCACCAGTTGGTCGAGCGCGTCGGTCAGGCGCAGCAGTTCGGCGTCGAACGCGCGCGGCTCCGATGGCGCCGGCTCGGGTGCGCTGGGCGCGCCGCCGTAGGTGAGCCGCTGCACACTCAGCTGCAGCGCCAGCAGCACCGCGCGCTGGCGCGCCGCTTCGGCGTGCAGCTGATCGTTGGCGCTGGTGAGTTCTTCCGAACTGATCTCAAGCATGCGGGTGCGTACCGTCAGGTCGCGCTCATACCCCTGGTAAGTGTGTTCGGTGGCCGTCAGCAGCGCCACCAGGCCGTCCGCCAGCGCCGCGTCGCCGCGCGCGCGCAGCCCGCCCAGCCGTTCCTGCCAGGCCTTTGCGCTGGTCACGCCGAACGCGCGCCACACCTGGCGCAGCAGCAATTTATGCTGCATACGGGACCTTGCGCAGCGCGCGCGGGAGCAGCCGGTTCACCGCGACGGGCCGGTCACGGCGCGGCCGGGTTCACTTCGTGGAAACGGGCGCGAATTTCCAGCACCGCCGGCCAGCGCCGCAGCAGCGCCGCCACGCAGTCGGGGTCGAAATGGCTGCCCGCATGGTCGAGCAGGTACTGGCGTGCGTCTTCCATCGTCCAGGCCGCCTTGTACGGGCGCACGCTGGTGAGCGCGTCGAACACGTCGGCCACCGCGACGATGCGCCCGGCCAGCGGAATCGCCTGGCCGCGCAAGCTGTTCGGATAGCCGGCCCCGTCGAAGCGCTCGTGGTGCGCATACGCGATCTCGGCGGCCAATCGCAGCATCGGCGCCTCGCTGCCCTTGAGGATGTTGTAGCCGATCTCGGCGTGCTGGCGCATCACCACCATCTCGCTGTCGGTCAGCCTGCCCGGTTTGAGCAGGATGTGGTCGGGCGTGCCGACCTTGCCGATGTCGTGCATCGGCGCCGCGTTCAGGATCAGCTCCTGCTGCTCGGACGACAGGCCCAGCTCGGCGGCGATCAGGCAGGAATAGTGCGCCATGCGCTGGATGTGCGCGCCCGTCTCCGGGTCGCGATATTCGGAGGCGCGGCACAGCAGCAAGATGGTTTCCTGCTCGCGCGCGCGCAATTCGGCGGTGGCCTTGTTCACCTCGCTGGTCAGCCAGCTGGCGCGATTTTGCAGCGCCACCGTGGCGCGCCGCAGCTGCAGCATATTGCGCGTACGCGCCAGGAACTCGACCTTGTCGATCGGCTTGATCAGGAAATCGTTGGCGCCGTTTTCCAGCGCCCGGTGCCGCACCTCGATGTCCTGGCTGGCCGTCACCATCAGCACCGGGGCGCGCCCGCGCGCGTCCGCCGGCAGCTGGGCGATGAATTCGAGCCCGTCCAGGTCCGGCATCATGTAGTCGAGGATCAGCAAGTCATAGGGGTTCTGCGCGCACCAGGCCAGCGCCTCGCGCGCCGAGCCGAAGGCGACCGTGGTGACGTCGTCGAGCTTTTCGATCAAACGCGACATCAACACCAGGTTGATGTGCGTGTCGTCGACGATGACCACTTTCATCACTGCGCTGTCCTGTCTTGTCGAAGCGTCGCCCGGTCTAGCGTTTCAGGCGCTGGCCGAAGGTCTTTTTGAATTTGGCCACCTTGGGTGCCACCACGAAGGCGCAATATCCCTGCAGCGGATGCTGGACGAAATAATTCTGATGGTAGTCCTCGGCGCGAAACCAGCTCTGCACCGGCTGCAGCTCGGTCACGATGGGCGCGTCCCACACATTGGCCATCTCGGCGATCACCTGGCGCGCGCTCGCTTGCTGGGCCGGCGAATCGTAGAAGATGACGGAGCGATACTGGGTGCCCACGTCGTTGCCCTGGCGATTGAGCGTGGTCGGATCGTGGATCGTGAAGAACACTTCGAGCAGGTCGTGATAGCTGATCACGGCCGGATCGAATGTGATGCGCACCACCTCGGCGTGTCCGGTGGCGCCGCCGCACACGGCGTCATAGGTCGGGGCCGGATCTTGCCCGCCCATATAACCGGACTCGACCTGCTCGACGCCGGCCACTTCCTGGTAGACCGCTTCCAGACACCAGAAACAGCCACCGCCGATTACGGCCACCTCGGTTGCCGCTTGCTTCGTCATCGCGCACCCCAACCATGTATTTGTCTATAGTGACAACTGTAACGCAAAGCGCGTCTGCGCGCATCAGCAATTGCCAGTGCGCGCCCCCTAATCCGCTGCGCGGCGGGATTCTTTGGCATAATGGCTAAAATCATCAGGCCTATCATGAACACTAGCTCTCCCCGCGCCGCCGCCGGCGCCTTCGACAGCGCGCATTTCCGCGCCGCGCTGGCGCAATTTGCCACTGGCGTGACGATCATCACCACGCGCCTGGCCGACGGCAGCTTTCGCGGCCTGACTGCGAGCTCGTTCAATTCGGTGTCGCTCGCCCCGCCGCTGGTGCTGTGGAGCCTGGGCGCCGTGGCCAACAGCCTGCCCATCTTCAGCGGCAATTCGCACTACGTGATCAATGTGCTGGGCGCCGACCAGGCCGAACTGGCGCAGCGCTTCTCGCGCCGCAGCGACGATCCGTTCGCCGGCGTCGCCTTCGACTTGTCGCGCACCGGCCTGCCTATCCTGTCGGGCGTGTCGGCGTGGTTTGAATGCCACAACCGCAGCCGTTACCCGGAGGGCGACCATGTGATCTTCGTCGGCGAAGTGGAGGATTGCGCGCTCACGCCGCAAGCGGGACTGATCTTTCACGGCGGCCAGTTCGGGCGTACCGGACCAGCCTGACGCGCGCGACGGCGCCGCCCCGGCTATGGCGCGCCGCCATCCGGACAAAAAAAATCCGCCACGGTCAAGCTGACCGTGGCGGATTGTTTGTCATCGCGCCAAAAGCGCGCCTAACGATTAGAACTTGTAGCCGACGGCCGCGATGACGGCGATCGGATCGAACGTCACCTTCTGGGTCTGACCGGTCGAGTAGTGCGCCGTCGTCGTCAGGTAGGTCTTGGTGACGGCCAGATCGACGAACCAGCGCGCGTTGATCGCCACGGCCACACCGGCTTGCAGCGTGCCGGCGAACTTGTTGTCGATCTTGAAGGTCGTCGCAGGGCCGCCCGGATCCATGATGCTGGTCAGCTGACCGGAGCCGGTTTCTTTCTGGAAGTACGCATACGTCGCGCCCACGCCCAGGTAAGGACGCACCATCGCGGCCGGTTCGAAGAAGCGATACTGCGCGAACAGTGTCGGCGGAATCACTTCGGCGGTGCCCAGCTGGCCCGTGCCCTGGATCGCGCCAGCGCCGTACAAAGCATGCTTGTACGGGGTGCCGACGGCAAATTCAGCCGAGATGTTGTCGGTGATGCCATAGGCGAAAATAAGCACCGGGCGGGTGCTGCTGCCCACGTCGGTCTTGGTGCCCGGCAAAGCCGGCGCCGACACGTCGCCGCTCTCGATTTGCGGGGTGATGCGGTTGATGCCGAACTTGGCGGTCAGTTGACCGGCGCTTTGCGCCGATGCGGCCGAAGCGACCGTCATTGCGGCGCCCAGCGCCAGCAGTTTCACGACGGTATTCAAACGTACTTTCATGTTCTCTCCTGATTCAATATGTGGTGGCAGTCGCCATATACCTGCGCAAGGCGGGCGCGCGGGACATGCCGCGACGCGCCCGCTGCCAAATTACAGCCAGCCTTTGACGACCATTTTTTCCGACACATAACGCGCCAGCAGCCAGTACGTGAACGGCGTCGGATGCACGGTATCGGCGAACGAGTAGTGGCTGACATCGCCGGCGATCAGGCTGGCGGCCGTGCAACCGAGCGAGTTTTTCAGCGGGTTCTTCGGCGACGTCAGGTCGCAGGCCGGCGTGGTGACGTTGGTCAGACCGTAAGGACCCGGGTTGGTGGCTTGGTCGTGGCTGGCCGCGAACACGTCGACAATCAGCACCTTCGTTTCAGCGCCCAGACCGGCGGTGAGCTTGTCGTTGAAGGCCTTGACCATCACGTTGATCAAGGCCTGGCTCGACGCCGCCTGCGCCAGACCGTTCGGGGTCGTGGCCAGATCGGGCATGTTGTTGACGACGACAAAGCTGGCGCCTTTCGCAAGCAACTGGGTCTTCACCAGAGCCACCATGTCGTCGCCAGCGACCGACATCGCAGCGACGGCATCGGCGCCGTGCGCGGCGGCGTAGTCGGCACCGGCTTTGGCGCCGGCGGTGTTACCGGCGACGGTCGCGGCCGCTTTCGCGGTGATCACCATCGGGCCGTACACGGCTTGCGAGGCGAACGTCAGATCACCGGAAAACTTGACGGCGGCGCCGACGGCAGCACCAACGACACTGTCATCGGTATGGCCGACACGGGCGGCCTCGGTTTGCATGGCCAGACCGATGACCGGCGCGGCCGCTTGTGCATTGCTGGTGCGGGCGGCCAACAAGCCAACGAAGTTGGCGGCGAACGCCTGCGCACCGGCGGCGGCACCGGCGGCCAGGCCAGCGTCGGTGGCGCCGTTCTTCAGATCGTCCAGGGCACGCAGCGCGTCATTGCCGCCGGCCATCACCAGCACCAATTCGTCGCCCTTGAATTTACCACCGACGATGGCCAGGTGATTTTGAATCTGCACTGCGACGGGCACGGTCGAGAAACCCTTTGCGTGGTCCGTACCATCCGGATTGGTCACGCGCGCGCCGCCCTGAGCGTAGCCAAAGCAGGTGCTTTTGAAAATGATGGGCGCCGACAGACCGACCGTTGCATCGCCAGTGAGGCCGGTTTGCGCCGGGCACGGTGCTGGCAGGCCCAGCTGGGCGGCCATCAACTCGGTCCAGTTTTTGCCCGTCAACGCCGGGTTGATCGCGGTGTTGTTGCCATTGATGGTGAACTTGCCGCCGCCGATCTGCTGGATCCCGCCTACTGCATAGGTGCCGACGTCGGACAGGCTGTCACCGAAGGTCACTTGCGCACTGAATTTTGTCTTGACGGTTTGATCGCCGCCGGTGCTGCTGCCGCAGCCTGCCAGAATGGCGGCTACAGCCACCATCGCCAGCGAAAATTTGGTTTGACGCATTGTGTCTCCTAAAGAATTTTTTGTTGGTGTGAAGCGAACGCTCGTGCTATTCGCAACCTAGCTAATATGCCAGTCTTCCCGGATCTTGTATAGAGAAAATCTGTCCGGAACGTTAGATAGTCGCAACAAGACGGGCGTGCCGGGCGCGACTTAACAAGATTGCTGCTTCAATCAGCAAAACGTGGGGTGCGAGGAGGGGCGCGCGTTGCCGCGCGAGCGCGCCAAAGCCATCCCGATCGGCACATGACAAGACCTGAGCTCAGTGCGGCGCCTGGAAAAACGTGCGCGCAGCCATCAGGCAAAACGGCGCCACCAAGCCGGCATGGTAGTTGCTGGCGACGGCCTGGGCGGTGTTCTCGCCGTTCCTGGCAGCCTGTGCGATCAGGGCCAGTTTGGCCGCGCCAAACGCCAGCACCGGGTCGCGGTAGTCGCCCAGCAGCGCCGAGGCCGATTCCAGGTCAAGCACGTTCAGCAGCGCCGGCGCCATGCCTTTGGCGTTGAAATAAGCATAGGCCGCGTCGGTGTTATAGAAAGGCACGGTGGGGTCGTTGTGGCCGCCGCACAACAGCATCGGCACGCTCGGCAGATAGGTGCGCAGGTCGTTTTTCAGCAGCAGTTTGCGCAAGCCATTTTGCGGTGCGCAGGCCAGCGGATCGGCCGGATTGACGTTGCAGGGCTGAGCCACCTGGTCGACCAGATAGGCGCTGCGGTAGCTGCTTTTGACCAGGTTCTGGTCGCCGAAGAACTCGCCACTGCCGGCGCCCTGCGGCAGCGAATCGCGCGCGAACAAGGCGCTGGCCGGCAGTTTTCCCTGGCTGGCCAGGGCGCCCAGCGTCAGGCCGCCCGGTAACAGCGTCTCGATGCCACTCGCATACTGCGCCTCGTACACCTCGCTGGCGAGGCCATACACGCCGGCGCCGGCTTTCTGGCCGGCGTTGATCAGCAGCGGCAGGAAAGCCGTCACGCCCATGCTGGGACTGCCGCCGAAAATGCTGTCGCCAAAGCGCAGCAAGGCGTAGGGGCCGGACAGGGGCGCGGCGGCGCTGACCTTGAATTCGCTGGCGTAGCGGGTCTGCATCGCGCGTTCGGTGGCCAGCGCCACATGGCCGCCCTGCGAATAGCCAGTCACGAACAGCTGCGCCGAGGCGCTCGCGCCGATGCTGGCAAACGCGTTGCGCGCCGCGCGCAGCGCGTCGACCATGTCGTTGGACTGCTGGTCGGCGTTCAGATACGGATGGTAGGCCAGCGTGGACTTGTCGTAGCCGGCGTAATTGGGCGCGACGACGATGAAGCCCTGGGCGGCGAACATGGCAGCGATCAGACGCGCTTCGCTGTTGCCGGCCAGGTCAGCCATGTTGAAGCTGCGCTCGACCGAGGTGCCGTGCGCGTACAACAGTACCGGACGCGCGCCGGCGCAGGCCGGGTCGCTGCCGGAAGGCAGCATGACGGCGGCCGAGGCGTCCGTCGCCTCGTCCTGGCCGCCCAAGGTGTTGTAGCGCAGTGCATAGGTGGTGATCGCGCACTTCGGTTCGCTGGTGATGCTGGTGGTGCCCGGCTGCGCGCCGTTGAGCAGCAGCGCAAACACCTGCGGGTCGAGCCGGTTGACGGCCACGTTGCCGGCGCCGAGCACCGGCACCACGGTCGCGGCGCCAAGCAGCGCCCCGCGCACCGGCGGCGGGGGCGCCACCACCACGGGCACCGAACTACCGCCACCGCCGCCGCCGCACGCGGCCAGCAGCACGGCGAGAACAAGCAGGCAAAGGCGCGGGGTAGTCATGGAGTCTCCGTGGCGCATGCGCCGGTTACGTTGCGCCGAGCAGGCGTTTGATGATGCCGTGCGAGCCGTGCGCGGCGCGCCGCACCCGGTCGTTGACGCCTTGCCAGGGCGGCGTTTGTGGCGCTGCTTCGAGCACGATCAGGTCGGCGCCCGCGTGATCCATCGCGCGCAGCGACGCGTACAGCGCATGCGCGTACGCGCTGGCGTCAGCCGGCAAGGCGATGCTGGCATGCGCCGGCAGCGCGTCGGTATGGTGAATTAACGCCACGCGCCGGCCGGCCGCGGCCAGTTGCGCCAGCGTGGGCGCGAGCAGCGCGTGTTCGAGCAACACCACCGGCGTGTGCGGCGCGTAGTGCGATTCGAGCGTACCCGAGGCGCGCGGCGCCTGCGCGTCGGGCGCGCGCGGCAGTGCGCCGATCACGTCGCAGATCGCCTGCGCGCTGATGTGGCCAGGGCGCAGCAGCACCGGGCCATGCGTGGCCAGGCGCGACAGGTCGAGGATGGTCGACTCGATGCCGACCTCGCTCTGGCCGCCATCGAGGATCGCGTCAACGCTGCCGTCGGCGCCGAACTCTTCGCGCACGTGGGCGGCGGTGGTCGGACTGACGTTGCCGAACTTGTTGGCGGACGGTGCGGCCACGCCGCCCCGGCCGTGCTTGAACGCGCGCAGCAGCGCCACGGCGACCGGATGGGACGGGCAGCGCAAGCCGACCGTGTCCTGGCCGCCCGACACGCAGGCGGGAATGTGTTCGGCGCGGCGCAGGATCAGCGTCAGCGGGCCGGGCCAAAAGGCGCCGATCAGCTGGCGCGCCTCGTTGGGGATGTCGCTGGCCCAGTAAGCCAGGTCGGCTTCGGGTGCCAGGTGGACGATCACCGGGTGGTCATTCGGACGGCCTTTGGCGGCATAGATGCGCGCCACGGCAGCGGGATTTTCCGCGTCGGCACCCAGGCCGTACACGGTTTCAGTCGGAAAAGCGACCAGGCCGCCGGATTCGAGAATCGCGGCGGCCTGTGCCATCTCCAGAGTTGGAGCGCGCATCTCAAGCGCCCCGCGGTGGCAACATCATTTGCATGGCATGAGTGCTTACTGGGTCAGCAAACGCAGCGCTTCGGCGTACTTGGCCGAGGTCTGGTCGAGCACATCTTGCGGTACGCGCGGCGCGGGCGCCTTCTTGTTCCACGAAGTCGTCTCCAGCCAGTCGCGCACGAACTGCTTGTCGAACGACGGTGGCGACATGCCGACCGCATAGCTGGCGGTGGGCCAGAAACGCGACGAATCGGGGGTCAGGATTTCGTCGATCAGATGCACCGTGCCGGCCGCATCGAGACCGAACTCGAACTTGGTGTCGGCGATGATGATGCCGCGGCTGGCGGCGAATTCGGCCGCTTCCGTGTACAGCTTGATGGCCAGATCGCGCACTTGCGCGGCGACGTCGGCGCCGACGATTTTTTCCGCTTCGGCGAACGAGATGTTCTCGTCGTGCGCGCCCATCGGGGCCTTGGTGGACGGCGTGAAGATCGTCTCCGGCAGCTTTTGCGCTTCCTGCAGACCAGCCGGCAGCGCGATGCCGCAGATCATGCCGGTCTTCTGGTAATCCTTCCAGCCCGAACCGATGATGTAGCCGCGCACGATCGCTTCGATGCCCAGCGGGGTCAGTTTCTTGACGACGATGGCGCGCCCATCGACTTGGTCGGCTTCCTCTTTCGAGACGACGTCGACCGCTTCGATGCCCGTTTCGTGGGTCGGCATCATGTGGCCGAACTTCTTGAACCAGAAGTTCGACATCGCCGTCAGGATCTTGCCCTTGTTGGGAATCGGATCGTCGAGGATCACGTCGAAGGCCGACAGGCGGTCCGTTTGCACCACCAGCAGCTTGTCGTCGCCGACGGCGTAGATATCGCGCACTTTGCCGCGATGCAGAAACGGCAGCGACTTCAGGTTTGTTTCGAGAATTCCAGACATCATCATTCCTTGTAAAATTTTGTCACACGTACGCGGGCGGCGATGCGCCCGCTGTCAAGCTTAGAGGGTCGGCAGGGTCGAGTTACGTACTTTTTCGGCCTGCGTAGCACGGAACGCGACCAGCTTGGTCTTCAGCGCCGCGTCGTGCAGCGCCAGCACCGATACCACGGCCAGAGCCGCGTTGGCAGCGCCGGATTCGCCGATGGCCAGGGTGGCAACGGGAATCCCTTTCGGCATTTGTACGGTCGACAGCAGCGAATCCATGCCCTTCAGGTACTTCGACGGAATCGGCACGCCGTACACCGGCAGGATGGTCGATGCAGCGACCACCCCGGCCAGGTGGGCAGCGGCGCCGGCGCCGGCGATGAACGCTTGCGCGCCACGGCTTTCCATGTCGGCCAGCCAGGCTTCCAGTTCTTTCGGGGTGCGGTGAGCCGACAGCGCGCGCGCTTCGTAGCTCACGCCAAAATCTTTACAGATCTGGGCTGCTTCCTTCATGATGTCCCAATCGGACGTCGAACCCATGACAATACCTACCAAAGTTTTTTCAGACATAAAATTCACCATATAAAGAAAATGAAGCGGTGCGCCCGCTGGCTATCAAGACCGGACGCACCGCGGCCGGACAATTAATTAACGATTTGCGACAGCGTGCCGGCCTTGTAACGCTCGGCCATTTTTTCCATCGGCACGACCTTGATCTTGCCGGCCTGGCCTTCGCAGCCGAACGACAGGAAGCGCGCCTTGCACACCAGCGTCGCCGCTTCGCGCGCCGGTTTGAGGAAGTCGCGCGGGTCGAACTTGGTCGGGTTCTCGAACAGGTAACGACGCACAGCGGCCGTCATCGCCAGACGGATATCGGTGTCGATGTTGATCTTGCGAACGCCGTGACGGATGCCTTCCTGGATTTCTTCCACCGGCACGCCGTAGGTTTCCTTCATGTCGCCGCCGAACTGGCGAATTTCAGCCAGCAATTCCTGCGGCACCGACGACGAACCGTGCATCACCAGGTGGGTGTTCGGGATGCGCGCGTGGATTTCCTTGATGCGGTCGATGGCCAGGATGTCGCCGGTCGGCTTGCGCGAAAATTTATAGGCGCCGTGCGAGGTGCCGATGGCGATCGCCAGCGCGTCGCACTGGGTGCGCGCGACAAAGTCGGCCGCTTGCGCGACGTCGGTGAGCAGCTGCTCGCGGGTCATCTTGCCGTCTGCGCCGTGGCCGTCTTCCTTGTCGCCCATCATCGTTTCCAGCGAGCCGAGCACGCCCAGTTCGGCTTCCACCGTCACGCCGATGGCGTGCGCGAACTTGACCACTTCGCGCGACACGTCAACGTTGTAGTCGTAGCTGGCCACGCTTTTACCATCTTCGAGCAACGAGCCGTCCATCATCACCGAGGTGAAGCCGGAGCGGATCGCGGTCATGCACACGGCCGGCGACTGGCCGTGATCCTGATGCATCACCACCGGGATGTGCGGGTAGGCTTCGACGGCGGCGTCGATCAGGTGGCGCAGGAACGCTTCGCCGGCGTACTTGCGCGCGCCAGCGGACGCTTGCATGATGACCGGGCTGCCACAAGCGTCGGCGGCGGCCATGATCGCTTGCACTTGTTCGAGGTTGTTGACGTTAAACGCAGGCAGGCCGTAGCCATTTTCTGCGGCGTGGTCCAGCAATTGACGCATCGATACGAGGGACATGGTAGTACTCCAAACAATAGAAAAACTGGTTTGTGCCTTCGGTAGCGCAGCGCGGGTAGCAGCTTGCGGTAGCAAAGGCGCCAGGCAAGGGCTGGATCAGCCCCCTTGCCGCTTAATCAAATTCTCCCACAGTGACGATTTTGAGCGCGTTCGTTCCGCCCACCTGGCCCATCGGTTCGCCCCAGGTGACCACGATCATGTCCCCTTTCTTGGCGATGCCGTTGGCGACCATCAAATCTTCAGCCTTCTTCAACACCACGCCGCTCTCTTCGAGCTGCATCAGGTGGATCGCGCGCACGTTGCGGTACAGGGCCGCCTTGCGCTGGGTGGTGATCGAAGGTGTGAGTGCGTAAATCGGGGTGTCGATGCTGTGCCGGCTCATCCACAGCGCGGTCGAGCCGGACTCGGTGAGCGCGACGATGGCTTTTACGCGCAAATGGTGCGCGGTAAACAGCGCGCCGTAGGCGATCGACTGGTCAACGCGGGTAAAGCGCACGTTGAGGAAGTCGGCGTCGAGCTTGTTGTACTCGGACTGCTCGGCTTCGACGCAGATCGCGGCCATCATTTCGACCGTCTCGATCGGATAGCGACCGGAGGCCGTTTCGGCCGACGTCATCACCGCATCGGTGCCATCCAACACCGCGTTGGCCACGTCGGACACTTCGGCGCGGGTCGGCACGGCGTTGACGATCATCGACTCCATCATCTGGGTGGCGGTGATGGCCAGCTTGTTGGACGCGCGCGCCATACGGATCATGCGTTTTTGCAGCGCCGGCACGGCCGCATTGCCCACTTCGACAGCCAGATCGCCGCGCGCGACCATGATGCCGTCGGACGCATCAAGGATTTCCTGCAGCACGGGGATGGCTTCGGCGCGCTCGATCTTGGCGATCATCATCGGCTTGTGGTGGTAAGGCTCGCCGGCGATATTGGCCAGCTGGCGCGCCATTTCCATGTCGGTGGCGCTTTTCGGGAAGGAGATGGCCAGGTAGTCGGCCTGGAAGCTCATCGCCGTCTTGATGTCTTCCATGTCCTTGGCGGTCAACGCCGGCGCGGTCAGGCCGCCGCCCTGGCGGTTGATGCCCTTGTTGTTGGACAGCTCGCCGCCGATCTTGACGGTGGTGAAGATCTCGCTGCCGACAATCTTGTCGACCACCATCACGATCAGGCCGTCGTTGAGCAGCAGCACGTCGTTCGGTTTCACGTCGCGCGGCAGCGCCTTGTAGTCCAGGCCCACGCGGTCCTGGTTGCCCAGTTCGCCGTTCTCGCCCCAGCGCGCGTCGAGCACGAATTTATCGCCGTTTTCCAGCTGAATCTTGCCCTGCTCAAACTTGCCGATGCGAATCTTCGGACCTTGCATGTCGGCCATGATCGCCACTTCGCGCCCGCACTCGGCGGCCGCCAGACGCACCAGCGCAGCGCGGTCGATATGGTCCTGCGCCTTGCCATGCGAAAAGTTCAAACGCACCACGTCCACGCCCGCACGGATCATGCGGATCAAGATGCCAATTTCGGACGACGCAGGGCCGATCGTTGCGACAATTTTGGTACCACGGGACATAGGATTCCTTGAAGTGTGAAGTGCGCTGGAAAACAAGCTAAAAACGCAGCCCGAAGGCTGCGCGCGGAATTACTTGGCGCTACGCTGCAACAGGATCTCGACGGCCGGCAGGGTCTTGCCTTCCAGGAATTCAAGGAAGGCGCCGCCGCCGGTGGAGATATAACCTATCTTATCGGTGATGTCGTATTTTGCAATCGCGGCCAGCGTGTCGCCCCCGCCGGCGATCGAGAATGCCTTCGAGCCGGCGATCGCCAGCGCCAGCGTCTTGGTGCCGTGGCCGAACTGGTCGAACTCGAACACGCCGACCGGGCCGTTCCAGACGATGGTGCCCGCTTGCGCGATCTGGTCGGCCAGCAGCGCCGCCGTCTGCGGGCCGATGTCGAGGATCATGTCATCGTCGGCCACGTCGGCCACCAGCTTCACGGTCGCCACGGCGGTGGGCGAAAATTCTTTCGCGCACACCACGTCGACGGGAATCGGCACTGTCGCGCCACGCGCGGCCATCATGTCGATGATGGCGCGCGCTTCCGGTACCAGATCGGCTTCGACCAGCGACTTGCCGATGTTCAGGCCGACCGCTTTCATGAACGTGTTGGCGATGCCGCCACCGACAATCAGGTTGTCGACCTTGTCGGCCAGCGCCTTCAGGATCGACAGCTTGGACGACACTTTCGAGCCGGCCACGATGGCCAGCAGCGGCCGAGCGGGCGCGCCCAGCGCCTTGCCCAGCGCGTCCAGTTCGGCCGCCAGCAAGGGACCTGCGCACACCACGGGCGCGAACTTGGCGATGCCGTGCGTGCTGGCCTCGGCCCGGTGCGCGGTGCCGAACGCGTCGTTGACGTAGATGTCGCACAGCTTGGCCATTTTCTGGGCCAGCTCGTCGCTGTTTTTCTTTTCGCCCGGATTGACGCGGCAGTTTTCCAGCAAC
Organism: Burkholderiales bacterium; assembly: GCA_038207625.1. Taxonomy (GTDB): domain Bacteria; phylum Pseudomonadota; class Gammaproteobacteria; order Burkholderiales; family Burkholderiaceae_D; genus JBBQZO01. Next base: position 108,100 of record JBBQZO010000019.1, read on the forward strand.
ACCACCTGGCCCGCCTGCAGATCCTGCAAGCCGGCGCCGTCGACCCAGTTTTGCACCAGCGTCACCGGCTGTCCCAGCAACTCGGCCAGACGGGCGGCCACCGGTGCCAGGCTGTCTTCAGGCTTGAACTGGCCCTCGGTCGGACGGCCAAGGTGCGAGGTGACCATCACGCGTGCGCCCGCGGCGACGCAAGCGCGGATGGCCGGCACCGACGCGCGGATGCGCGTGTCTTCGGTGATGTTGCCGGCATCGTCTTGCGGCACGTTCAGGTCGGCGCGGATGAACACGCGCTTGCCGGCCAGTGCGCCTTGGGTGATCAGGTCTTGCAAACGGGTGAAATTGAGGACAGCGTGCATGGCGGCCAAGGTGTGAGTGGAGGAAAGAGTGCTATTTTACCGCAAGGGCGCGGCGGCTAAACTGTTCTCTAGAAAACATGCCAAAGTCGCAATATGGTAAAGAAACCCATGCCAAACACGATCGTCTGCAACATGTTGCGGCGTACCAAATAGAAGATGATCGCGGCGATGCCGGCCACCAGTTTCAGGTTCGACAGCGCCACTTGCACGTGGCCGTCGCCATTCATCAGCAGGTCCGGCGCGATGATCGCCGCCAGCGCGCAGGCCGGCGCGTAACGCAGCATTTCCTGCACCCGGCGCGGTATCGTGATGTGGTGACCGACCAGCCAGAACGCGCTGCGGGTGCAGGCCGTGGCCAGCACCATCACGCCGATGACGATCCAGATTTCAAGGTCGGACATCGCGCTTCCCCCATTTTTCAGTCAGTTCCTCGACCGCCATCGCGCTGGCCATGCCCAGCACCACGGCCAGCAGCAATCCCAGCTTGTACGGCAGCGCGAACGCCAGCACCGCTACTACGCCGGCCACCAGCACGCCGCACAGCGCGGCGCGGTTGGCGATCAACGGCACGGTGATGCAGACGATGGCCAGCGTGCCGGCGAAACCAAGACCCCATTCGAGCGGCACGGCGCTACCCAGCAGCACGCCAGCGATCGAGCCGACCTGCCAGGCGGCCCAGTTTGGGTACAGCAAGCCTTTCAGATAGGACAGCTTGCCCAGCGCCGGCGCCTCGCTCGGGTAGCGTTGCAGGAACAGCGCCACCGTCATGTCGCCGGCCACATAGCCGTAGGCAAAACGCTGGCGCCATGGCAGGTGGGCAAAATGGGGGGCGAGCAAGGCGGAAAAAATGACGAAACGCAGATTGACCACCAGCGCGGTGGCAAAAATGACCCAGATCGGCGCGTGCGCGGCGATCAGCGGCAACGATGCCAGCTGGGCCGAGCCGGCGAACACCAGCAAGGTCATGGCCAGCGCCTGCGGCACCGACAGACCGGTCTTGACCATCGCCACGCCCACCACCATGCCCCAGGCGCCGATGCCAAACAGCGTCGGCATGCCCACCTTCAGGCCTTCGCGCCAGATGGCTTCGTCATGGTCCGACGGGCGCGCATCGGCGCTGTCGACGTGGCTCATGTGGCTTTGGCGCCACAAACCACGCGGCGACAGAGGTTCTCTCGACACGGGGGCAAGGCGCAAGCTGGCGCAGGCTGGCTGAAAATGGGATTCATGGTGTGCGTAGTGCGCGCTACCCTACACAGTACAGGCGCGGCCGGCTGTCGAATTATTAAGGCGCTATTTTACCGATGAATTGCCGTGTATGCCTGAATGCTTGCCGCAATCCGTTAAAATCGTATCTTTCAACGGGGCAAGCAGCCCCTTTACGGAGCACACATGAACGACAAAACAATGCCGGTGGTTGAACTCGATAGCAAGGACTTGCCGGCGCACTGCCCGAATCCAGCCATGCCACTGTGGTCCTCGCACCCGCGCGTGTTCCTCGAATTCGGCCATGACGGCCTGGCCAAGTGCCCATACTGCGGCACCGGCTACCGCCTGAAAGCGGGCGTGGTGGGCGGCCCCCACAAGGCAGCACCACAAGTTCCACCATG